>NZ_VOWJ01000002.1 GCF_008011665.1 Campylobacter volucris | reverse complement strand
TACATCTATGAGTTTAGAATCTTTGGTTTTATGATTAATAAAGTCAAAGAATGAGTTAAGGCCTGATTGGATTTTTTGGAGTGGAGAGAGATTGTATTGGATTACTAGTCTGATTACGATTAGGGCTATGACTATCGCTATTAATCCTACAACAATTTGAGCAAAAAGAATTTTTTCTACTGGATTTGTATAGGCGCTGTTTTCTGTGATAGTACATACATTGTAATTTGGATTTATGGTGGCATTACACATTACTTGGTATTTAATGCCTTTTTCATCTTTAGCTTCAAACATAGAATCTCTATTATTCGGATCTAACCAAAATGCTTTGTTAGTATTTATTGTTTTAGCTATATTTGTTCCAAGTTGATCTTTTGTCAAGATTTTATCTTGACTTTGATGGAACATATTTTCACCTTCATTGTTATAAACTACAGCATATGTAGCAGAGGAGCTTCCAAAAGCTAAAACATCTTTAGAAAAAGCATTAACTGTATAATCTCCACCTACAACTCCTATAAAATTTCCATTTTTATAAACAGGTGTTGCGTATGTTAGAGTAATACTGCCATCTACTGTCGATTTGTATGGATCAGTTACAATTGTTTTTTTGTTTTGTTTTGTTAGGTTGTACCAAGTGGCACTTTGTAAATTAAAACCTTTTGATTGGTTTAAATATTGTCCATTAGATAAAAACACTCCATTTAAATCTTCAATTCCAAAAAAAGTCAATTGAAAATCAAAAGATTTTTGAAAAGAATTTAGTAGAGATAAAATTTGTTCTTTATCTTCTAAAGGAGTTCTAGCTAATTCTTCAGCTAATATTTGAACAGCTTTTCTTTTGCTTGATGCATAGTTGTTAAAAGCTAAAGTTACATCATCCATTGTTTTTAGTTGAACATCTTTAATAAGTTCAAAAGTATTGCTTTTGGTTTGAAAATAACCTAAAACACTTACTGCGCTTAAAATCATAATGATTAAAAACCCTACAATCAAGGTTAACTTTCCTGATACATTTAGTTTTGGCATTGTTTCTTGTTTCTCCTTTTACTTTAATTTTGTTTAGTATTACATTTTAGTTTATAAAAAATGTAATATTTGTTGTTTTTAAGACTCAAAGTATATTAGAATAAATATAAAAATTTAATTAATTATTTGTATGCTATATTTATATTTGATTAAGTTTAGTTTTGTATAATTTTGATTTTAAAATTGCGGGAATAGCTCAGGGGTAGAGCACAACCTTGCCAAGGTTGGGGTCGCGAGTTCGAATCTCGTTTCCCGCTCCATTATCACCCGCCCGGGTGGTGGAATTGGTAGACACAAGGGACTTAAAATCCCTCGGAATTTTTCTTCCGTGCCGGTTCAAGTCCGGCCTCGGGCACCACATTTATTGGGGTAACTCAAGGCGACATAGCCAAGCGGTAAGGCATGGGCCTGCAAAGCCTTGATCTCCGGTTCGAATCCGGATGTCGCCTCCAATCATTATATGAATTTTTATATCTTCGGGAGATGGCTGAGTGGTCGAAAGCGGCGGTCTTGAAAACCGTTGAGGGTAACACCTCCAGGGGTTCGAATCCCTTTCTCCCGGCCACTTTTATATGTTTAAAACAGCACCCTTGTTAGTATTGCTTACTATTTTTTGATACATTTTTAACCATCTTGAATTTATTTCTTTTTGCAATGGCTTAAATTCAGCTTTTTTTGATATTTCTTCATTGCTTAAATTTGTATTTATGCTAAAGTATCCGCATCTATTTCAATTTCACTTCTCTCTTACAAAAGAGTTATCAATTTATTTTTGGTAGCTTCAGAAGAAATATGATCTATATTAAATATAGCGACTCCACTAAAATATCCATCTGTAATCATGTCATATTTTAGCGAAAAGTGCTATTTATGTGTTATATTTGCTAACTGGCTTCATAAGCAATTGTGAGTATATAATGATATCTATCTAGTTGAAGGGTTTATAAAACCATCATTTAATCCACACGCTCTAAGCAAAGAGCGTTTGGTGCTTTTAAATGCCCATTTTTGATAGCATCACTTCTCATCAATAAGCCTTTTTTAAAGTAAAAAATCATTTTATGTTTTTATTTTGCAATTTTTGCTTAAATTTTTTAAACTTAAAAGAATATTTAAAAAAATTATTTAAAATGTAAAATCTTTTATTTTTATTTTTTGTAAGGAAAAGAATGCTTTTGACTAATCCTGTTTTTATGGGCGTTATTTTAATGACTCTGTTGTGTTTTTTTAGGTTTAATGTTTTGCTTAGTGTTTTGCTTAGTGGTATTTTTGTAGGTGTTTGGTCAAAATATATGCATTTAGAACATCTTGATTTTATAAGTTTTTTTACACAATTACCTCAAGCTATGATGGATTCTATGAAAATTTTGATTGATGGTATGCAAGGAAATTTACAAACTGCTTTGAGTTATATTTTACTTGGTGCAGTTGCTGCTGCTATATCAAAGACAAATCTTACAGCGTATTTGATAAAACTTGTATCGAATTTTATATCCCATAGAAAATATGTTTTAATACTTTCTTTGGCTTTAATTGCGTGTTTTTCACAAAATTTAATTCCTATACATGTAGCTTTTGTTCCTTTGCTCATACCGCCTTTATTGATGATTTTTAATAAATTAAAAATCGATCGTAGGGCTATAGCTTGTGCTTTGACTTTTGGACTTACTACTCCTTATATGGTGGTTCCTCTAGGATTTGGGCTTATCTATCAAACTCTATTAGTGGATAATTTAAATTCAAATGGTGTTTTGATTAATCTTGATCAAGTTTCTAATACAATGATGTTTGCTGTAATTTGTATGCTAGTAGGATTATTTTTGGCCGTGTTTGTGTTTTATGCAAAACCAAGAGAATATAAAGAAGAGCAAATTTCTAAAATGGATTTTGATAATTTGACTATGGGTAAAAAAGAATGGGGAGTTTTAGCTGGTCTTGGACTGACTTTACTTTTGCAAATTTTAACACACAATCTTCCATTATCAGGTCTTTTGGGTTTTGTTTTGATGGTGCTTTTAGGTGGAGTAGAATACAATAAAGTAAATTTAGTATTTGATGATGGGCTTAAAATCATGGGTTATATAGCATTTGTAATGCTTGTAGCTTCTGGATATAGTGAAGTTTTAAAGCAAAGTGGTGGTATTGATGAGCTTGTTAGAGTAAGTGTGCCTTTTATGGATCAAAGTCATTTTTTAGCTATTTTGATTATGTTGGCTATAGGACTTTTAATCACCATAGGTATAGGAAGTTCATTTGGAACTATTCCTATTATAGCTACTTTATTTTGCCCAATTTGTCTTCAGCTTGGTTTTTCTCCTGTTGCGATTATTTTTATCATAGGAGTAGCCGGAGCTTTGGGGGATGCTGGATCTCCTGCTAGTGAGACTACTTTGGGGGTGAGCGTAGGATTAAACGCAGATGGGCAAGGCGATCATATAAAAGATACTTGCATACCTACTTTTATATTTTTTAATGGCTCGTTGTTGGTTTTAGGTAGCATCATAGCTTTTTTCTTGCTTTAAATTTAGAAGTCTTTAAGACTTCTTTGCCATTTTTGATAATCATCAAAGTAATTTAAATTGATAAACTCATTTTCATTTTCAAATTCTATAAATTCAGCTTTCATTGTAGAGCAAAAAACGCCTAATTTGTGATTGTTTTCTTTTAAAAATTGCAAGGATTTTTCATAATTTTTACTATGATAAAATCCACATAAGTAATGCCTATAATTTTTTGTGCTAGCTAAAAGTATATTTTGTGAATTTAAATGATGAAATAGTGTATAAATACTTTTTTCGCTTATATTTGGGCTATCTACACTAATGATAAATATATAAGTATTTTGGAAATATTTAAATATAGAATTTAAAGCTAAAAGTGGCGAGTAAAAAGAATTATTTTCATCTAAAATCAATGGAAATTTTTGATGAAATTTATTGTCTTTAGAACTAATAAAAACTTGAGTAAAAATTTGTGAAAATTTTTCATATTGATAAAGCGTTAAATTTTTTCCATTCACTTCTAACAAGCTTTTATCTTGCCCCATACGAGAAGATTTTCCACCACATAAAATCACACACGGATAAGGAATTTTTTCCATAAAACCTCACAAATTGGTTAAAATATTTTATAATACTTTGTATGAAATATACAGATTTAATACAAATAAAAGATTATTTTTTATCCTTTAAAAGACTAAATTATCTAAAAAGACTTGATGATAATATTTTAGAATTAAGTTTAGATCATCAAAGTTTTATCATGGATTTAACTAGAGCCAATAGTGCAATTTATAAAGATAAAATCCAAGCTAAAAATTATAATGCGCCATTTGATTTTATGCTTAAAAAATATTTTTCTAATGCAAAAATTTTGGATATAAAAGTTTTAGAAAATAATAGAATTTTGTGTTTTGATGTTTTATCTGAAAAATCATATAAAAGTTATGATATAAGAATTTACTTTGAATTTACAGGTAAAAATACTAATGCAATCATAACAGATATGAAAGATTTTATCATAGAAGCTCTAAGACATATAGATAAAAGCTATCGAGTGGTAAAAATAGGAGAAAAACTAGAAGCTTTAAAAGCTTTTGATATAAAAGAAGAATTTGTAAAAATTGATGATTTTGATGCATATTTTTTACAAAAATCTAAAGAAATTCAGCAAAAAAGATTGCAAAATATAAAAGAAAATAAGATTTTAAATATAGATAAAAAAATTAAAACTTTAGAGCAAAATATCAATGATTTAGAAAAAGAAGAAATCTTAATAGAAAATGCAAATTTATTGAGCAAAAAAGCAGATATTTTATTTGCAAATTTAAATTCTTTGCAAAATTTTCAAAGAAATTTTACTTTGCAAGATTTTGAAGGTAATGAGCTTAGTTTCAATTTGGAAAATACTCCTAAAATCAGTGCTAATGAATTTTATAAAATGGCAAAAAAACTTAAGCAAAAGGCTAAAAATATCAACATCGAACGAGAAATTTTGACTGAAAAATTAGATTTTTTGATTAATCTTAAAGCGATGATTGTGAAAAGTTTTTCTTTGTATGAGCTTGAAATTTTAATGCCTAAAAAAACTAAAGCAGTGAAAAAAGAAGAAATAAATGTAGGGGTGAGTAGTTTTTACATAGATGGGTTTAAAATCAGCGTAGGATGCAATGAAAAAGCCAATGAATATTTGTTAAAAATAGCAAAAAAAGATGATTTGTGGTTTCATGTGAAAGATTATCCAAGCGCTCATGTTATCATCACTTCAAATAAATTAAAAATAAGTCAAATGGTGTTAGAATTTGCAGCAAAAATTTGCGTGGAATTTTCAAAGTTAAGTTCTGGGACTTATTTGGTCGATTATACTAGTAAGAAATTTGTTAAAATAAAAGAAAAGGCTTTTGTAAATTATACAAATTACAAGACTTTAAGCATTTTAAAGGAGTAAATATGCCTATAAGTCCAATAGGCGGCATACATTTTGCCAATCAAAATGCACCAGTGCATTCAGCGCAAGCAAGCAATGATCTTGCAAAGGATTCTTTTGCTACTTTAGTAAATATGAGCGAATTTCAAGCTAAAGAAAAAACCATAGAAAAGCTTGAAAAAGTTAATCAATCTCATGGGCTAAGCGATGAAGTAAAAGAAAGACAAGAGGAAGAAAAAAAACATTCTTCTAAAAAAAACATGCAAGCTCAAGAAGAAGATGATGAGCAAGAACAAGAAGAAGAGATTAAAAAAAGCTCTCATTTGCTTGATTTGAGTATTTAAAGGAAAAAAATGTTTTCGAAAACGAGAATTGCAAGTGCGATTATTATGATAATTGCTGTTTTGGTTATAGCTTTGTTGGATAATTTTTTTATTAATTTTATACTTTTTGGAATTTTACTTTTTTTAGCTTTTAATGAAGCCAAAGCCATGTTTAAAACCAAATACGCAAATACTTTTTTAGCCTTAGGTATTTTTATTATTGCTGTGATTTTAGATAAGCCTTTTTATGTAGGATTAGCAGGTGTGATTTTGATTTTAGGATATTTAGTTTATAAAAAAAGTGATAGTTTAAACGAATTAATGCCATATATTTATCCAACCTTGCCTATTTTAATGCTATATCAAGTTTTAAGCTATGAAGGTATGTTTGTATTATTTTGGCTTATAGCTATAGTAGTTGCTTGTGATAGCGGGGCGTATTTTATAGGAAAATTGGTAGGCGAAAGAGCGTTTTCACCTACAAGTCCTAATAAAACTTTAGAAGGTGTTGTTGGAGGTATTGTATGTGCTGGAATTTTAGGAACTATAATAGGTACTTTTGAATTTAGTGTTGTAAAGAGTATTTATATTTCTTTAGTGGTTGCAATTTTTGCTGTAATTGGGGATTTGTTTGAGAGTTATTTTAAAAGACAAGCAGGAATTAAAGATAGCGGAAATCTCATACCAGGCCATGGTGGAATTTTAGATAGAATTGATGCGATAATCATAGCAGCATTTGCAATGGCAGCATTGGTATGATTGTACTTGGAAGCACGGGAAGTATTGGTGTAAATACTCTTTATATAGCTCATAAAAATAATATTACCATAGAGGCTTTATCTTGTGGAAAAAATATAAAGCTTTTAAATGAGCAAATTGCCAAATTTAATCCCAAATTTGTTTGCATACAAGATTTTAAAGATAAAAAATTAGTCAATCATAATAAAATTTTTGTTGCTCAAGAGGGCTTAAAAGAGATGATTAGTCAGTGCAAAAGCTCTTTGGTGGTGAATGCTATTGTGGGTTTTGCAGGTTTAAATTCTAGTTTAATGGCGCAAAAACTTGGAAAAAATTTAGCTTTAGCAAATAAAGAAAGCTTAGTAGTAGCAGGAAAATTTTTTGATACTTCTAAAATTATGCCAATTGATAGTGAGCATGCAGCATTAAAATGTCTAGTTGAAAAAAGAAAAAACATTAAGAAACTTTTTATTACCGCAAGCGGTGGAGCTTTTTATAAATATAAAGTTAAAGATTTAAAAAATGTAAGTGTAAAACAAGCTTTAAAACATCCTAATTGGTCTATGGGTGCTAAGATAACTATAGATAGTGCTAGTATGTGTAATAAGCTTTTTGAAATCATAGAAGCTTATCATTTATATGGTTTTACGAATATTGATGCTTTGATAGAAAAAAAATCTTTAGTACATGCTTTGTGTGAATTTGAAGATGGTGGTATTAGTGCGTATTTTTCTCATGCTAATATGCGTTTATCTATAGCACAAGCTATTTTGCAAAACCATAATAAAGCTTATATACAAACGCTTGATTTAACAAAAATACAAAATTTAAAATTTGAAAAGATTAGTTTAAAAAAATATCCCATATTTGCATTAAAAGATGAGCTTTTAAAAAATCCTGATTTAGGTGTGATTATTAATAGTGCAAATGAATATATGGTATATAAATTTTTGGAAGAAAAGGTTGGATTTTTAGATATAGCAAAAGGAATTTTTGAAGCACTTGAGCATTTTGGGGTGCCAAAAATCAATGGTATAGAAGATGTTTTTGAGTATAATACTCAAGTTAAAATATATTTAGATAGGAGGATGAGATGAGGTTTTTAATATGCTTGAGCATATTTATAAATTTAGTATTTTCTTTGACTTTTAGCGTTAAAGAAAATGGTGTTAGCTTAGATGATAATAATACAGTTTTAATTCTTGGAGGCATACAAGGAGATGAACCAGGTGGTTTTCATGCTGCAAGCTTGCTGTTGAGTGATTATAATATTACTAAAGGTAAAATTATTGTAGCACCAAATTTAGCCTTTGAAAGTATTATTGCTAGAAATAGGGGTAATTTTGGAGATTTAAATAGAAAATTTGCAAAAATTGATAAAAATGATCCTGACTATCATACCATAGAGCGTATAAAAGAACTCATCTTAACTCCTGAAATAAATATGGTGATTAATCTACACGATGGTAGTGGATTTTATAGACCAAAATATGAAAATAAAGATAAAAATCCAAATAGATGGGGCAATACTAGTATTATTGATCAAAGCGAGGTTAATTCAACCAAATACGCTGATTTAGAAAACATTGCTAAAGAAGCAGTGGAAAATATTAATAAAGCTTTGGTAACTCAAGAACATCAATATCATTTAAAAAATACCAAAACCCAAGAAAAAAATGATAAAGATATGCTTAAAGCTTTAACTTATTTTGTTGTATCTAATCACAAAGCAGCTTTTGCTAACGAAGCAAGTAAAAATTTACCTACTCATTTAAGAGTGTATTATCATCTTTTAGCAATAGAGTATTATTTAAAAAAAGCAAATATAGAATTTACTAGAACTTTTGAATTAACCCCAGATGGTGTTTATAAAGCCATAGAAAAACCTTTGGAAGTGAGATTGTTTAATGATAAAATTTTAATTTATTTAGATTACCCAAATCCAACTATAAAATTTCTTCCTTTTCCTGTAAATCAAACTTTAAACTATGAAGCAAGCAATGAAATCACAGCTGTAATTTCAGGAAAAAATTCATATTCGATTAATTATGGAAATCGTTTGCAAACTAGAATTTATCCTGAGTATTTTGAATTTTCAAATGCTTTAGATAGTGTAGAATTAATAGTGGATGGTCAAAATATACAAACTCCATTTGCAAAAAAAATTATAGTTAAACAAAATTTCAAAATCCCTGCTATTTCTGGTGTGAGAGTAAATGTTATAGGGTTTGATAGGGGTAAAGATGAAAGTGAGATATTAATTTCTAAAAATCAAATGCAAAGTAGATATTCTTTAGATAAAAAAAGAAAAATTTATAGAGTAGAATTTTATGAACTGAAAAATGCAAATTTGAACGAGCAAATTTTAACCAAAAACACTCATACAAAAGAAATCAAAAATGTAGATATTTCAAATAATCTCATAGAAAAAGCAGAGCAAAAAGATAAATTTCTTGGTATGATTTTAGTGGAATTTGAATGAAAAATCTTATTTTAGCTATAGAAAGTTCTTGTGATGATAGTTCTATTGCTATTATAGATAAAAACACTTATGAATGCATTTTTTATAAAAAAATATCTCAAGAAAATGAGCACAATCAATATGGCGGAGTGGTGCCTGAGCTTGCTGCAAGACTACACACTCAAGCTTTACCACAAATTTTAGATCAATGTAAAAAATATTTTGATAAATTATGTGCCATAGCTGTTACTAATGAACCTGGGCTTAGTGTGAGTTTGGTTGGTGGTGTGGCTATGGCTAAGATGCTTGCTATTAGTTTAAAATTACCATTGATTGCGATAAATCATTTAAAAGGTCATATTTATTCTTTGTTTTTAGATCAAAGTGTTAAATTAGATATGGGAGTTTTGCTTGTAAGTGGCGGTCATACTATGGTGCTTTTTATTGACAATAAAGGTAAAATTAGTGAGCTTATAAGAACTAGTGATGATAGTTTTGGTGAAAGTTTTGATAAAGTAGCTAAAATGATGAATTTGGGATACCCTGGAGGGGCTATCATAGAAAATTTGGCTAAACAAGCAAAAGATAACTCTTTAGAATTTAGCATACCTTTGTTTCATTCTAAGGAGTTAAGCTATAGTTTTTCAGGGCTTAAAAATCAAGTTAGATTAGAAATTTTAAAACAAGAACTTTCCAAAGAAAGACAATACGAGATTGCTAGTGCATTTCAAAAAACAGCTATAGCGCATATTATGGATAAATTATCAAAACTTTTTAAAGAATATAAATTTAAACGCTTTGGTGTAGTAGGTGGTGCTAGTGCTAATTTAAGTTTAAGAGAGCAAATTGAAAATTTATGTAAAATTTATGAAAGTGAGCTTTTGTTAGCTCCACTTGAGTATTGTTCGGACAATGCTTTAATGATAGCAAGAGCAGCTTGTGAAGCTTATGAAAGACATGAATTTGTTGATATTTGTGATGATCTTATCAATCCAAAAGTACAAAATCTACAAGGTGTGCTATGAAAAAATCATTTACTATTATGGAGTTGGTTTTTGTGGTGATTATACTAGGAGTTTTGGCAGCCATTGCTTTACCAAAACTTGGTGCTAGCAAAGATGAAGCAAGTGCTACTCAAGCGCTAAGTAATCTTAAAATATTTATCAATGATGTGAGTAATTATGTCTTAAAAAATGAAGCACTTTCGAGCATTACTCTAATGAGTAATGTGGCAAATATCAAAAATGAAGATTTGTCTTCTTTGCAAAATTCTAGCAAGGAGCTTTATTTTGGTGTTGGTAATGATGAAGAATGTTTTAAAGTGGTTTTTGTTGATCAAGAAAGTATTTTGCTTTTGGGAGTTAGTACGCAAACAAATAGTAATTTTCAAAATATAGCAAATTTAAAAAATGAACTTTTAAAAAATCCTACAGATTCTAATGTAAAAAATCAACTTGAAAGCGCCTTAAAAGAACTAGCAAATATGGATTTTAAAAGCAATTCTAAATCAAAATCTTGTCAAAATTTAATCCATTCTAAATCATTTAAAGATTTGGCAAGTAGAATATATGTGTTAGGTGGTAATTAACTTGAATTTTATTTTAACTTTATTTAAAGAAAGCAAAATCAAAATTTGTCTTTTTTTGTTTTTTAGTATATTAACGAGTCTAATAGGTGTTTTTACTTTAGTATTTATCAATGAATTTTTACTAAAATCAAAACTTGAAAATCCTTATATTGTTATATATTTCGTATTGCTGTTGTGCTTGTTTTTTGCGAGTTCTTCTTTTGTAGAAATTACACTTAGTTCTTTTGGACAAAATTTTATTTTTAAAATGCAAAAAAGAGTTGTAAAACAAATTTTAGATACTAATATTTTAAGTATATTAAATACAACAAAAGCAAGAATACTTGCATCTTTAAATAATGATGTAAGAAGTATTTCTTTTGGACTTTTGCGTTTTCCTGAATTTGTGCAATCTAGTATTTTAATTTTTTGCACAAGTGCTTATATAGCATATCTTTCTTTTGGGCTTTTCATTTTGTGCTTGGTATGGATAGTTTGTGTATTTATTATCAATCATTTTTTAATGAGTAAGGTTTATTTGTACTTTAAAAGAGCAAGAGATAATGATGATGCTTTGCAAAAAAATTATCAAAATATACTTCAAGGACACAACGAGCTTACTTTAAATCCTTTAAGAGCAAAACAATACTATGAAAATGAATTTCAAACTAATGCTTTAAAAAAGAAAAAAAGTTCAACTATAGGCAATACATTGCACATTTTATCAAATAATTGGAGTAATAGTGCAATGCTTGCTTTAGTTGGAGTGGAATTTTATATGGCTTTGGCATATGATCTTACTAGTATTGAAAATGCTACAACTATTGCTTTAAGTGTGTTATTTTTAAGAACACCATTAGTATCGATGATAGGAAGCTTTCCAACCTTGCTTATGGCAAAAATAGCTTTAGATAAAATTTTAAATTTAAATTTACAAGAGTATAAATCAGATTTTAAATTTATAGAAAATAAAATACACTGGAATAAAATAATCTTAAAAGATATTTCTTTTGCATATAATGAAAAATTTACACTCTGGCCTGTAAATTTTGAGTTAAAAAAAGGAGAATGTGTTTTTTTAATCGGTAAAAATGGCAGTGGAAAATCAACTTTTTCTATGATTTTAGCTGGGCTTTTTGCAGATTTTAAAGGAAAAATTTTTCTTGATGATGAGCAAATAACATCGGAAAATATTTATAAGTATAGAGCATTAATTAGTGCGATATTTAGCGACTTTCATTTATTTACACAAATTTTAAAGGATGAGAAATTTTCACAAGATGATTTAGACTATTGGCTTAAAATTTTAGAGCTTGATAGTAAGATTGAAATTGTAGAAGAAAAATTTAGTACCACAAAGCTTTCTGCTGGACAAAAAAAGCGTCTTGCCATGCTTAATGCTTTGCTTGAGAAAAAAGACATTTTAATACTTGATGAGTGGGCAGCCGATCAAGATCCTATGTTCAGAAAATTTTTCTACACTAAGCTTTTGCCGCTTTTAAAACAAAAAGGTATTACTATATTTGCCATTACTCATGATGATATTTATTTTGATATAGCCGATAGAATTTTACTCGCGCAAAATGGACAAATTCAAGAGTTAAAAGGAGATATAAAAACTATTGCTAAAGAAGTGGTTGAAAAATTTTAAAAATAAAATAGTTTTAACCAAAAAGATGTTTAAAAGAGGCTTTGGTTTCAAAGCCTAGAATTATTTATTTTTAGCATAAATTTCTTTTTCTATGTCAATATAAAATTTAGCAATGACTTTATAAGCTTCTTCCCAAGCTTTAAGAGTAGCTTCATCTGCATTTAATACTACTTTAATAGCTTTTAAAAGACAAGCACCTACTATAGGATAGTGTTCTTCTTTGACATTTAAATTGGTATGAGTAATTGCAACTTTATCTACAAAAGCTCTCATATTTTCTAAATTTTCTACATTTTTTGCAGCTGTTAAAATAGCCATTGCTAAGGCTTTTGGTTGTTCACCTGAAGCTTGTTTTTCCATATTAAACATAGGTTTTACTTGAGGATATTCTTCGAACATGATTTTATAAAATTCTTTTGTTAAATCTTCTCCATTTTTTTGCAAAATAGGCACACAATCTTTGATGATTTGAATTTGTTCTTGAGTCATTTTTAATCCTTTTATTTTGAAATATGTCTGAAAAATTGTATAAAAATAAGAGTTAAAATATCTTGATTAATGTTAATTTTATAAAATTACACACAAAAATGATTATGCGTGTTAATTTAAGTAAATATAAAGACAAAATAAATACAATAATTCTTATCAATTTCAAAAAATTACAAAGGAAAATTTCATAATGAAAGCAAAAATAGTTTTATTATCCTTGTTGGCTGCTGTGAGTTTAAGTGCTCAAGAACTTACGATTTATTCTCATCGTCACTATGATTCTGATAAAGGTATTTTTAAACTTTTTAAAGAAAAAACTGGTATTAGTGTCAATGTAGTACAAGCAAAAGCTAATGAACTTGCAAAAAGATTAGAGGTTGAGGGTAAAAATTCAAAAGCGGATTTGTTTATGACTGCAGATGCTGGAAATTTAGAGCAGGTGCGCACAAATAATCTTTTTATTTCTGTTAGTTCTCCTACTTTGGAAAAACTTTCTCCAAAAGAGCTAAGAGGTAAAAACAATGAATGGTATGCTTTTACTACAAGAGCTAGAGTTATCATTGCATCAAAAGATAGGATTAAAGATGGAGAAATTAAAACTTATGAAGATTTGGCAAATCCAAAATTTAAAGGTAGAGTTTTAGTAAGAAGCTCAAATAATGTCTATAATATTTCCTTGCTAAGTGCTATGATAGATACTTTAGGAGAAGAAAAAGCAAAAGCATGGGCTAAAGGTGTAGCGGAAAATCTTGCTAGAATTCCAAAAGGTGGAGATCGCGATCAAATCCGTGCAATCTATGCAAAAGAAGGTGATGTCGCTTTGTCTAATAGTTATTATCTTGGACATTTAGCAAACTCTAAAAATCCAAAGGATATCGAAGCAGCTAATTCAGTAAAAGTGATTTTTCCAAACCAAGAAGGTAGGGGAACTCATATAAATGTAAGTGGTATAGGTGTTTTAAAAACTTCTAAAAATCAAGAGGCTGCGATTAAATTTATAGAGTTTATGCTTTCAAAAGAAGCACAAGAGATTTTAACAAATCAAAATTATGAGTATCCAGTAAATAAAGAAGTAAAACCTGCTAAAATTTTGCAATCTTGGGGCGAATTTAAAATAGAAAAACCAAATTTTGAAGCTTATTGGGGTAATGCCAAAGAGGCTTTAGAAATATTTGATGAAGTTCAATGGAAATAAAGGAAAATTAAAAATTTGAAATTTTTAAGTTTAAGGTGGTCTTTAGCCACCTTTTTTTTCTGTGTAATTATAATATTACCTATAATCGCTATCATCTTTCATATCCCTTTTATAGATCTTGATACTTTAAAACATCTAAGCAAAAATGTTTTACCTCGTTATATTTATGGCAGTGCTTTGATTTTATTTGGTACTTTGGCACTTTGTTTGATACTTGGGTTAATTAGTGCGTATTTGATATCGTTTTATAAATTTTTTGGTTCTAAATTTTTTGAATGGTTTTTGATATTACCTTTGGCTATCCCTTCTTATGTAATGGGTTTTGTGTGGATTGACTTGTTTGAATTTGAAGGCATTATACCAAGTATACTAGGAGTAAATAAGCGTATAGATATTATGAATACATATGGAGTGGTAGTGATTTTATCATTTGCTCTTTATCCTTATGTGTATTTTTTTGCTAAGAACACCTTTTCTTATGGACTTGGAAATATCATTTTAAGTGCAAAAACCCTTAAAGCTTCAAATTTAAAGACATTCTTTAAAGTTATTTTGCCTTTTTGTAGAGTAGGTATAGTCGGCGCTTTATTTTTAGTAGCTATGGAAACTTTGAGTGATTATGGTTTGGTAGCGTATTTTGGAGTAGATACTTTTAGCGCTGGAATTTTTAGGACTTGGGGAAGTGGTGGCGATGAAATTAGTGCTGTGGCTTTAAGCGTTGGATTGCTTGTTTTTATAGCTTTGTTGATGTTGTTAGAAAAAATTCAAAGAGGAAGAAAAACTTTTACCCAAAATGTCTTTATAGCCACTCCAAAAGATGAGCTTAAAGGTTTTAAATCATTTTTAGCTTTTTTATGGTGTTTTGTATTGGGATTTTTAGCTTTTGTTGTGCCTATAGTTTGGCTAATTTATTGGGCTAAATTTGATTTTATACAAAATTTTTACAATACCCTTACTCCTGCTTTTTACAGCTTAAGCGTATCATTGGTGAGTTCATTTTGCATAGTTTTTGTAGCTTTTTATTTGTGCTTTGTTACAAGATTAAATGATAATAAAATTTCAAAATTTGTTCTTTGGGTTACTACTCTTGGATATTCTTTACCTGGAGCTGTTGTGGCTGTTGGAATTTTAGTGATACTTGGTGGTTTAAATTCGTTTTTTGATTTTTTATCTTTTAAGTATGCAGTTGGTGGGGGATTTTTGGTTTTATTTTTTGGATATTTTGTGAGATTTTTAGCTTCTGGTATATTTGCTACTCAATCAGGATATGAAAGAATTTCTAAAAACATAGACTATGCTAATTTAACATTAAAAAGTAGTCCATTTAGAATTTTTACTCAAATTCATTTTCCTTTAATGAAGCACTATTTGGCTTTGGCTGTGGTGATAATTTGTGTAGATATTTTAAAAGAACTTCCTATTTCAACCATACTTTCACCATCAGGTTTTCAAACCTTATCTTCTTTGGTCTTTGCATATAGTGAAACAGAATTAATCTACAATGTTTCTTTACCTTCTTTGGTGATTGTTATATTTGGAATCATTCCTACTTTTTTGATGCATTATTTACAAGATAAAAATAACCAAAAGGAAAATTCGTGCAAGTGTTAAAAATAGAAAATTTACACAAATCATTTTCAAACACAAGTGTGTTAAAAGGTATTTCTCTTAGTTTGCAAGAAGGTGAGATTTTAAGCATTTTGGGCGAGAGTGGCTGTGGAAAAAGTTCTTTGCTTGGATGTATAGCTGGATTTTTTGAAATTAATGAAGGAGAAATTTATATAAAAGATAAGCTAGTTGCTTCAAAAAATTTATATTTACCTCCTCAACAAAGAGATGTTGGGGTTTTATTTCAAGATTATGCTTTATTCCCTCATTTAAATGTAAAAGAAAATATTTGTTTTGGAATTTCACATTTAAATAAAAATGAACAAAATAAAATACTAGATGAACTTTTGGAAATTTTAAATTTAAATGAGCTTTTGTGTCGCTATCCTAATGAGCTAAGTGGTGGACAAGCTCAAAGAGTAGCTTTAGCAAGGACTATAGTTGCAAGGCCAAAACTAGTACTTTTTGATGAGCCTTTTTCAAATTTAAATCATACTTTAAGTGTAAAAATGCGTAAAGAAATCAAAAATATTTTAAAAACTCACAAGCTTAGTGCGATTTTTGTAACACACGATAAAGAAGATGCTTTTTATTTATCTGATAATATAGCCCTGATTAAGGATGGGAAAATTTTAGATTATAATGATGCTTACAATTTGTATTATTTTCCTAAAAATATCGAAAGTGCAAGATTTTTAGGAGAAGCTTTTTATATTGATAAGGCTAAAATTAGTGATTTTGCTTTTAAAGAGTATTTGAAGAAAAAAAATGGAATTTTGCGTCCAAATGATCTTAAAATTTCTAAAAATCAAACTTCATTGCAAGCTTTGGTTTTAGAGTGTAATTTTTATGGTGAATTTTATGAAATTGCACTCGATTTAAAAGGAAATAAATTTAGTATCTATCATAATGAAAAAATTACTATAGGAGAAAAAATTTATCTTGAGTTATTTTAAACAAAATTTTTACAACCGATTGTGTAAAAGATTAAAAAGATGCTTATTATTGGGAATAAACATTAAAGGTCTAGAATGCAAATAGTAGCAAATTTAAAATATATATCAACAGATGGTGAAAAATTTTTAATCAATTTTTTAGTTGAAAATTTATCAGATGATTTTGAAATTTATATTCAACCTAATTTAAATGGTAATAGACCAGATATTATTCTTTGTCATAAAAATAAAGGTATATTTATTATTGAAATCAAAGATTGGAAAATAGAAAGATATGAAAAAGATGAAGAAAAAGATAAATACTATAAATATTTTAAAGACAAAAAGATCGAGATAGCTAATCCAAATTCTCAATTAAAAAGATACAAAGAGCAATTTAATATTTTTAAACAAACCCCTGTTGTTTGTATTCATTATTTCCATCATTCCATTACACAAGATGTGGTTAATTTTTTAGGTGAAGATGGGATTAAAATTTTTGGTTTTGATAAGAAAAATGACTTAGTTGCTTTTGTATCAAATTATCCAAATATCATGTTAAAACATTACAAGCAAATAAAAAATTTTATATCGCCAGAGAAACATAAAAAAGAATTAGGAGAAAAAATATATTTAACACAACAGCAAAAAAGACTTATAGAGCATACACCAAATTCATGGAGAAGGGTAAAAGGTAGTGCTGGAAGTGGAAAAACTCTTGTTGTGGCGCAAAAGGCAGTAAATATAGCAAATGCTGATAAAAAAGTGTTAATTGTTTGTTTTAATAAAACACTGAAAAGATATATAAAAGATCAACTTAATAATACATTTAAAGATTTTGATTGGAATCTTATAGAATATAATCATTTTCATGGTTTTGCGAAATTATTTGTAGAAGAAAATGGACTAGAAGTAAAATCTAATGGAAGCTTTGAAGAATATGAGAAAAATTTAATTGAATTAGTGCTAAAACTGCAAAATGATTGTCAAAATGTTAAAAATAGAAAATATGACGCTATCTTAATCGATGAGGCTCAGGACTTTAAAAAAGAATGGTTTGATATTTTGCTTTATTTTTTAAGCGAAAACAATGAAATTTTGTTGGTAGCAGACGATAAACAAAATTTATACAATCGAGATGTTTCTTGGATTAAAGAGAGTATGGGTGGATATGGATATCAATTTAAAGGTATATGGGGTATTTTAAAAGAATCAAAAAGATCTTGGCGTTTGCCGAATTTAATTCAAAAAACAAATAATTTCTTCGAGTTGTTTTTAAAAAAATATTTAATAGAGCATCCTGATAAAAATTTTGGTGATTTTTTAAGTTTACAAACTACTATCAATGAGAATATATTAGATTTTCAACCATTAATTTGGGAGAATATAAATAAAGATAATTTATATATAAAAATTTTATATTATTGCAAGAGTTTTATAAATGAAAAATATAAACCCAAAGATATAACTATTTTAGTGTTAAATAAAAATATAGGCAATGATGTAAAATTTTTTTTAAGCAATAAAGGTATCAATACGAAAGATATGTTTAGTAGCAAAGAAGATTTTTCATTAGATAATGATGAAATAACAATATCTACTATAAATAGTTTTAAAGGTATGGAAAATAAAATCATTATTTTTGTAAGCGAAGATATAAATAACATACAAAATGATTTCAAAACATATGTTGCATTAACAAGAGCTAAAGAAGCTTTGGTGGTTTTGAATAAAAATAAAAAATATTTAGAATATTCTAAAGAGTGGATATAAAGTATAGAAATGTGATTTTTACGAATTAAAATTATTAAGCCACTGAAATTTAATCAAATAAAATTTGCTAAAGAATATAAAATAAAGTAAAATCACAATTAAAAAGGCAAATAATGATTAGTGTAGAGTTAATAGAACATATTTTTAAAGCTGCATCTATTTCAAGATGGAATGATTATCCTAGAATGACAAATTTAGTTGAGCTTGATAAACAAGCGCATAAATTTATTATCGCATATTTTATGGCTAAGATGGAAAAAGATGTTAATATGCGTTTTATCATAGAAGCGGGGATTTTTGAATTTTTAAGTAGAGTTGTAGTAACTGACATCCGTCCTGATGTGTATCATGAGATTATGCGTGCTAAAAATGAGCAAATGAGTGCTTGGGTATTGAGTAAAATTTCTCCTATGATACAAGATATAGAAAATGGTCAATTTTTAGCAAGATATGAAAATTTTTTAAAAGGGCAAGATCATGCAAAAGAAAGACTTATTTTAAAGGCTGCTTCGTATTTTGCTACAAAATGGGAATTTAATATAGTGTATCAAACTAGTTCTTTTTTACATGATATTGATGAGATTAAAACTAAGGTTGAAGAAGAATTAGAAGATTATTATGAGTTAATTGGAGCTAGAAAAATTGCTCTAAATCAAAAAATAGCAAAAATCATTGACTTAAGCGGGCGTTTGCGTTTTCAAAAGCGTTGGGCTCAAACTCCAAGGATTCCAGAAACTGCAGTTTTAGGTCATATGCTTGTAGTGGCGATTTTAAGTTATTTTTATTCTTTAAAAATAAATGCTTGCGATGGTAGGTTAGAAAGTAATTTTTATTGTGCTTTATTTCATGATTTGCCAGAGAGTTTGACAAGAGATATTATATCTCCTGTGAAATATGGCATAGATGGTTTAAATGAAATTATTAATGAATATGAGATGAAGCTTATAAATGAGAAGATTTTACCTTTTATACCACATTCTTTAAAAGAAGAATTTAGCTATATATTAGGTATTAGAGAAAAATCTGATAATGTATTTATAAAGAATGAATTTGAAAATCGTATTTTCAATAATAAGCCAAGCATTTATAGTGGAAGTTTGGATGCAGTTAATGAAGATCATTTTAAAGCTATTGATGGTAAGGCTTTAAAATATTGTGATAAACTTGCAGCATTTATAGAGGCAGCTTTATCTATAAGTTATGGGGTAAAGTCTAAAGAATTAGAAAGCGGCTTTAATGGAATGTTTGATAATTTTAAGGAAAATCCAACAATTAATGGGGTAAATTTCTTTAAGATATGCGAGAATATTCAAGAGTATTTTAAAATTTAAAACCCTCTCCCAGATGACTGCGGCACACACTAAGATCAAGTGCTCTGCTGTGTTCCCACCCTGAAGCGGTGCTTAAAAATAGCATTGCACAGGTCTAAGAGAAGGCGAACAAAATGATAGCTTAAAATATCTTAAAAAACATTGAGGTGTAAAATGATGAATTTATTTGCAAACTTTTTATCTAAATTTAGAGAAATTTTTGTTCCAAGTCATTTATCTTTAGAATTTAGAGCAAAATCTTTTGCAGCAGTAATAGCAACTAGTAAAAATATAAAACCACAAATATGGGATGTTTTAGCTCAAGTGGCTAAAGATATTTATCCTAATGATAAAAGCAGGCAAGCTGTTTTAGTCCAAATTTCCAAAGAATACACAGAAAGAATTTTGAAAAACGCTATGAGTTTAGATTCTTTACTTAAAAACATAGCCTTTCTTTTAAAAACCCATCCGCGTTATGCTCAAAAGATAAATTTTGATAAACTTAAACTCTTTTTAGAACAAAACGAAGAAGATTCTTTGATTCAACAAAGAGTGATTGAATTTTTTGAACAAGAAATAGGTTATATTATAGAAAAAAATCAAAATAAAGAAACGTCAAATAAAATTAGCGTTTCATATTAATGGCTTTTTGTATCATCTGATCGGCAGTAGTAATGCTTTTACTGCTTGAATCATATGCTTTTTGTAAAGTGATTAGATTGGTAAATTCTATAGATAAATCTACATTAGATTGTTCTAAATAGCTACCTTTAAATGATGCTGTACTAAAGGTTCCATTGTTGCTTAGTAAAAAAGTTGGAGCACCACTATTTGAAGTTTGTCCATATAAATTTTCACCAAGCTTTTCCAAGCCTTGCTCATTCATAAAATTAAATAATGCCAGTTTTGCTATAGGAATTTGCTCGCCATTTGTAAAGGTTGCGATAATAGTTCCATCTGTATTGATAGCATAATTGTTTAAAAATCCTTCTCCAAGGCCATCTGTTTTGGTATGTACCGAAGGTTGTTTGTTTTTTAATGCATGAAGGCCATCATATCCTGAATTTGGTATATTTGGATCATAGTATGAACCAAGATTTATATTTACTCTTACTCCATTGTTGTCTATAGAAGTTAATGTGCTTGAAACCAAAGCTCCTGATTCATTAAAAGTTATTAAGCCTTCTGTGGTTCCACCTGTTTTGTTTCCATCTTGATCATATACTTGTGCTACGGCTTTGTATTCTAAGTTGGTTCCATTTTGAGGTAAAATTCTATCTAGTTTAACTTTTACCCAGCTTGTAGAACCATCAGGATTTATTAATTTTGCAGACAATTCAGTGCTATCAGCTACTTCTTTTTCAACACTTAAGTGTGCTTCTTGAAGCTTGGCAGTTGTAGTATCAATTTTGTCTAATTTTTTATTTTCTAAAGTAAAAGCAAAATTTTCATCCAATTTAGCTTCTAGAGTTTGAGTAGAGCCATTTTCATCTGCTATGGTAAAATAAATACTATCGCCGGGTTTTAATCCGAATATTTTATCATCTTTAACGCTACCTGAAATATTTATACTACCATCTTCATTTCTATTAAATGCAATCTTATCAATATTGATATCAACTTTTACAGCTTCAGTTTTAGTGCTTGTGTCTAAATTTCCACTCCAAGTTATACTTTGGGTTGGTTGAGGTGGTAAATAAAGATTTTTAGGAACAGAAATTGGACCTTGGGTATTAACTCCTCCTATTTGGAAATTTTCCCCAGGTTTTCCTGTGATAGCTGTAGTAACCTTTTGATCAAATTGTTGTCCAAACATATTTGAAACTCTATCGCTTAGTTGAATTTCTTGTAATGATGGATTCATAGTTCCTAAGACATAGTTTCCATTAGCATCTACTAAATTTCCATTAGCATCAGGTCTAAAAGCTCCATTTCTAGTATAGTAAATTCCATTGCCATTTGATACTCCAAAAAATCCTTTTCCGTTTATAGCCACATCAAATTCATGATCGGTTGCTACTAAAGGACCTTGTTCAAAGATATCATTTGCTGATGCTGCTGCAGAACCATATCCTACTTGTCCATTATTGTAAGATTGGGTTGTTAAAGTACTATAAAACACATCTTTAAATCCGACATCTGAATATTTAAAACCTACAGTATTGACATTGGATATGTTATGGGCAGTATTGTCTATACTATAACTTTGAGATTTTACTCCATTTACTCCATTATAAAATGCTGTAAACATATTTTATCCTGTAATCTCTTTAATATCTTCCCATTTAACCCAGCTACCACCCATACCGACTAAAGCTTCACCTTCTTCAAATTTAACACCAGTTATAGGATATGCACCATAAGTGGAATTAACAGTTTCTCCGCTATCTGCTACATAACTTGCTCTAACATAGTATTTTCCTGATGGTACAGGATTTCCACTATCGTCTGTTCTATCCCATACTATTTGTTTCATACCTGCACTCATATCCTTAACACTCATAGTTCTAACAGGATCTCCGGCCTCGTTATAAATTGTAAAAGTAACAGGAGCGTTATCTGATTTATATGCTGAATCAATTTTTGCGGTTTTGATATCAACAGTTGGTTTATAACCTAATATTTTAAATGATTGATCTTCCCCTATTACAGCTTGAATAGTTTCTTCTTGACCTTTATCATCTTTTAATTTAATATGGATAGTATCTCCAGGTTTTGCAACTTCTTTATCTACTTTACCTGTGATATCAAGCTTATCTTCACCATTTTTCTTAAGTTCAAATTCTTTGGTATCAATATTTGTTTTATTACCTTTTTGAGGCTCTTTAGGCAAATACATATTGATTTGAAATTGTATATCATCATCTGCAACTATGAGATAATTGTCTTTAACTGTTGCAAGTTTTCCAACAGCGGCTAATGCACTCATACCGGTACTTGCTGCGATAGAATTTTGTAGTTTAGTCATTGCTGAAACTAATTGTGTCATGGTTTTATTTGTATTATCTTGCATTTCAAGTGCCGAAAGTTGGGCTGTTTGTGTAAGCATTTTTTCTGTATCCATAGGATCTGTTGGATCTTGATGTTGAAGTTCTATTAAAAGAAGTTTCAAAAAGGCATCTTTATCAAGTTCTGCACCAGGATTGCTTACTATACCATCATTGCCCTTTTCTATATGAGAATTATCTTTTGTATTTTTTAAATCTCTTGTATTATCCGTGTTATCGTTTGAAGCATCTTGAGCACTTCTTGTGCTAGCACTAGCAGCTAAAGGACTTTGAATATTTCTTGCATTAGCATCTAAAAGACTTTGCAAATTTTGAGTGTTAATATTTGACATAAAAATCCTTTTTTATAGTTTTTTAATTATTTAAGCAAAAAATATTCCATTTAGAAATATTTTGCCAAAACCATCTCTAAACTATGTTTTTCTTGAATTTCTTTTTCAAAATTCACCTGATCTTCTTTGTGATTGTTACTTTGCTTGTGCTTTTGTTGTTGATTTTGTTCTTTTCTTCCTTGATCGCTAAAATTCATTTCCAGGTTTGTAAATCCCATATTCACCAAAGCATTTTTAAATTCTGCTTGGTGTTGTATGAAAAGATTTAGCGTGTTTTGGTTTGAGTTAAAACTAATGTTTAGATTAGATCCTCTTTGAACCAATGTTACTTCAACTTCTCCTAAATTATGAGGATTTAAAGTAATGCTAAATCTAGTAATAGGTGCTTTATAACTTTCTACTTTTTCTTTAAATTCTTGAGCAAAATCATTAAAAGTTTCTTTCATCGGTATGTTTTGATTTTTTATAAAATTATTTGATACTCTATTCACATCTTTTACAAAAGAATTTAAATTTTCTTGCGGTGTTTGCTCATCATTTTTTGTATGCTCTTGAGTGTTTTTAAATATATCATCAAATATGGTAGAGTTTTGCTCATTTTTTTGAGTTTTTAAAGTTTTATCTTGAGAATTTAACAAAGTTTCTAAATTTATTTTATTTTCTTGCTGAATTTGCTGAGCTTGTTGAACTTGTGAAGTTTGATTTTTTGTATTGGTAGGCTCAGTTTTTAATTCTTTTGAATTTTCTAAAACAGAGCTTATTTTTTTTGCAAAATTTTCTTCATTATCCGTTGTTTTTAATTCTTCTATGTTTATTTTTTTATCAATTTTTTTCTTATCTTGAGTTAAATCTTTATTGGAATTTTGAGCAAGATTGATAATTTCTACATCATTTAATTTAGAAGTAGTCTTTGTTTTGGTTGCTTCTAAAGGATTATCGATAATTTTTTTATCTTTTGTTTCTTTTTCATTGTTAAGTTGAATTTTTTCATCGATATGTTCTTTTAAGTCAAGTTTTTTAATATCATCTTTTTTATCAAGCTCTTTAATTTTTTTAGACAAGTCTATGCTTTTTAAAGCTGATGATAGCAATGATATTGAATCGTTTTCTTTGGTTTTATTAAAAGTATTTTTTTTAGCAGGATCTTCTTTTAAATAGTTTGAAATCTTTTGATTAATTAAATCTTGAAAAACATTTGTATTGCTTTGTTTAGGAATATCAAAAAATCCTTTTTTGTCTAAATTCGGAAAAGCTTCTTTTAAATCTTTTATTTGCTCAAATTTTATATTTTTAATATTTAAACCTAAATCTTTAGCTATATTTAAAAGTTCATTAATATTTTTAATACTTTTTAATTTGTGAATGTTTTTTTCAACACTTAATAAAGCAAAATTATCTTTGACCAATTTATTTAATTTTATATCTTTACTATTGCTTTGTAATATTTCTAGTAAAGAAAGAATCTGCATAAAATTCGCATTTTCAAATAATTTTAAAGCATCTTTTTCATCAAGAGTTTTGGTGTCATTTGATAAAGCTATATCTTTAGCATCTTTTTTTTCTGGAGTTTTGTAATCTTTTGGTAAGCTTGCGCTTTTTTCATCAATTGCTTGGATTAAAGATTTTAAAAATTCTTCTCCATCGCCTTTTTCTTGATCTTTTGTGATATTTTCATTTTTTGGAGTGAGGCTTAATAAATTTAAAGCCTCGCTTGTTTGCACATTTGACATAAATTAACCTATAATAAAATTACTCTTTGCTAAATTCGGGAATAAATTTTGCAATTGCATTACGCAATCAACTTTAAGATTTTCATGTGAAAGATTGAAATTTTTAAATACAACTAATAATTCTTCTATATTTTTAGCATTTAAGATAGCATTTTCATTGTGAGCATCATCTAAAATTTCACTCATCTGACCTGATAGTTTTGCATAATTTAATTCTTTTTCTTCTGATTTTACAACTTCTAAATAATTTAAAAGTTCCATAAAATATACACTATTTAAAACTGAAGTTCCTTGTTTTTCTAAACTAGTGTTTAAGATTTGAGTATCTAAGTTTGACATATTTTTCTCCTTAAAAATAATAACTATTGCACTAAAAGCAATAAGTGTTCCAATTTTTTAGATTTAATTTTTAAGTATTTTTTATATATAATCTTACTTTAAATTTAAGTTTTGGAGAATAATTTGGATAACATAAGAAATATAGCAGTTATAGCGCATGTTGATCATGGTAAAACTACTATGGTAGATGAACTTTTAAAACAATCAGGAACTTTTAGCGAACGCGAACAAATAGCTGAACGCGTAATGGATAGTAATGATATAGAAAAAGAAAGAGGTATAACCATACTTTCTAAAAATACGGCTATAGATTATAAAGGCACTAAAATAAATATCATAGATACTCCAGGCCATGCTGATTTTGGTGGTGAAGTAGAGCGTGTTTTAAAAATGGTAGATGGGGTTTTACTTTTAGTTGATGCTCAAGAAGGAGTAATGCCTCAAACTAAATTTGTAGTTAAAAAGGCTTTATCTTTAGGACTTAAACCAATAGTAGTTATCAATAAAATAGACAAACCAGCAGCAGACCCAGAACGCGTGATTAATGAAATTTTTGATCTTTTTGTGGCTTTAGAAGCAAACGATGAACAACTTGACTTTGCTGTGGTATATGCAGCTGCTAAAAATGGTTATGCAAAATTAAATTTAGAAGATGATAGCAATAATATGGAGCCATTATTTAAAACCATATTAGAACGCGTTCCAGCACCAAGTGGAAGCATAGATAATCCTTTGCAGCTTCAAGTTTTTACTCTAGGATATGATAATTTCGTAGGAAAAATAGGAATTGCTAGAATTTTTAATGGAAAAGTAAAGAAAAATGAAAGCGTTACTTTGGCAAAGGCTG
The DNA here is from genome assembly GCF_008011665.1 of Campylobacter volucris. Classification (GTDB taxonomy): domain Bacteria; phylum Campylobacterota; class Campylobacteria; order Campylobacterales; family Campylobacteraceae; genus Campylobacter_D; species Campylobacter_D volucris_A. The sequence continues at coordinate 42,932 of NZ_VOWJ01000002.1, read as the reverse complement.
ATGGAACAAAAGTAAATGGAAGAGTTTCAAAACTTATAGGTTTTATGGGCTTAGAAAAAATGGACATAGATGAAGCATATTGTGGCGATATAGTAGCAATAGCAGGTTTTGAAGCTTTAGATGTAGGAGATAGTGTATGTGATCCAAACAATATTTTGCCACTTGATCCTTTGCACATAGAAGAGCCTACCTTAAGTATAGTTTTTTCAGTAAATGATGGACCGCTAGCAGGAACAGAAGGAAAGCATGTAACATCAAATAAAATAGCAGAACGCTTAGAAGCTGAAATGAAAACAAACATAGCTATGAAATATGAAAATACGGGTGAGGGTAAATTTAAAGTAAGTGGGAGAGGGGAACTTCAAATAACTATTTTAGCTGAAAATATGCGTAGAGAAGGTTTTGAATTTTGCATGGGAAGACCTGAGGTTATAGTAAAAGTTGAAGATGGGGTTAAAACCGAACCATTTGAGCATTTGGTAATTGATGTGCCTGATGATTTTACAGGGGTTGTGATAGAAAAACTTGGAAAAAGAAAAGCTGAAATGAAAACTATGACTCCAACAGGAGATGGTCAAACAAGATTAGAATTTGAAATTCCAGCGCGTGGGCTTATAGGCTTTAGATCGCAATTTTTAACAGATACTAAAGGCGAAGGTGTCATGAATCACAGCTTTTTAGAATTTCGTCCATTTAGTGGAGCGGTTGAAAAAAGAAATAACGGCGCTTTAGTATCTATGGAAAATGGAGTAGCTTTGGGATATTCTTTATTTAATCTTCAAGATAGAGGGGTGTTATTTATAGAGCCTCAAACAAAAGTATATACAGGTATGATTATAGGTGAGCATTCTCGTCCAAATGATTTAGATGTAAATCCTATCAAAGGTAAAAATCTAACCAATGTTAGAGCAAGTGGAAGCGATGATGCTATAAAATTAGTCCCACCTAGAAAATTAAGCCTTGAAAGAGCATTAGAGTGGATAGAAGAAGATGAATTAGTAGAAGTTACGCCTCAAAATATAAGGGTTAGAAAAAGATATTTAGATCCTACTCAAAGAAAAAGAATGGAAAAGGCTAAGTCTTAATGGACTTTGAAGCTATACGAATAGCCTTAAACAAAAGACTCAAAGCTTTGCAAATTTTAGCATTTGCTGAAGCTTTGGTTGTATTTTTTTTGATATTTCAATTTAGCAAAGATTTTATTATTGCTTTGTTTGGAGCAAGTTTAACCGGAGTTTTGTTTTTTAGAATTTTAGGAAAAAAACTCATGTGGGGTCGTAATGAACTTGTGTTTAAAATGTGTGAAGAATTCTTAAAACAAAACAATGCTAGTTTTGATAAACAAGGTTTTAAACAAGAAGATTTTGAAAAAATTGGTTTTGGTTGTGCTTTAAAAACTTATCATTCTCAAAATTCTTTTGTTTTTAAAAATTTTACTTTGTATGATGTGAAATTTAAAGATGAATTTGGAAATTTCTTTTGTGGTATTTTGCTTTGTAGCAAGAGTTTAAAGCAAGACATAGGGACGACAAATGATATTTTTGAAAAAGTTAAAGACAAAGATTTTTCTATACAAAAAATAGTAAAAAAAGATGACTTTTTACTTATAGCATGTCTAAAAAATCCTTTTTTTGTAGATCTAAAAATATCTAGCGAGTTGAATTTCAAATTTTTTAGAGTTAATTTAGAAAAAATTCAAACTCTTTTAAATAATTAAACAAGTTTTGTTTGTTTAATTATTTTTTCTGTTTTTATTATTTTGAGATTTTCATTTTTGCCCATTAAAGATTTTATGATTTAAATTTGTTTTTTGGAAGATTTGAAATTTTCTTTTAATGCTACCCAGGTGATTTTTTGGCTGTAGCATGTTAATTGAGTTTATTTTTATATATAAAAATAATTGGCATTGTTTGGTAGTAATTTTTTTGATTTAAAATTTATCGCAAATATGAGTAATTTTTCTAAAATCTATTTTCTTTATCTATTTTGGAAAAATACAATTATTATTGATATGTTACATTTTTGATTAACATGATTAAAATGAATTTTTAAATGATAAGATTGTTTATTTAAAGAAAATTTTAGAAGAAACTATGAAAAAATGGGATAAATGATAATTTACTCTATTTAATGCAAAATCGCTTTCATTCCTAGTAAATGTATTTTTATAGTATTTATCATTGATTTGATTAAAAGAATCATCAAGATAGTTAAACTCTAAAGAATGATTTTTATTGATAGTATTTTTGGTGTCGAGATTTGTAAAATATTAGTTAAATCCACTTTTGCAATATACTCAATTTTATAAATTTTTCCATTTATCTTTATTGGTAAAATTTCTATGAGGAGTATTTTGTGGAATAGATTTATAGGTAAAAAGCATGCTGATTAGAAAAAAGTATTTGTAAATAAGATTTTATTCTCATTGCATATCTTTTTTTTGTAATTATAGGAGAATATATCATATGGAAAGTTTATGTAAAAATAATTATATTTATCTAAACAAAACAAATTGATACTTATATGGGAAGATAGTATCAAGCATTCTCGTTATTTTTTATCTAAAAATTGGCAAATATGCTATAAAAAAGAACTTTCAGATTTGCAGATTTTTTGATCTAAAAATAGTTAATTTATTATTTTTATAATGAAATAATGATTTTTTAGTGTTTGATGAGAAAAAAATCGAAATGTTATTTTTAAAATCTTAATATTTTATCAAGGTATTAATTCTACTTTGATGTCTAAAGCTTTAAATGAATATGATTTGAAATTTAAAAGTAAATAAAGATAATAAACAAGCCTATAGTTTTTATAAAAAATTTGGATTTACATAAGAGAATGAATACATAGATAAATATGGTTTTGTTGTTCTAAAAATAACACTTTAATTACTCTTTGCCATCTTTAATAGGTACAAATAAACATTCTTCCAAAATCTCTTTGTTAATTTCATCATTTTTTTTTGTAAATTTTGTGATAAATTGTTGGTTTCCTATGAGCATTGGGGCAACCAAGATCCCATTATCTTCAAGCTGATCAAATAAAATATCTGGAATATGTTCTATATAAGCAGAAAGTAAAATTCTATCATAGGGAGCATAATTTTTCCATCCATTTTGGCCATCATCAAATTTTACATGTATATTTTGATAATTTAATTTTTTAAATTTTTCTATAGCACTAGTTGCTAATTTTTCTATGCGTTCTATAGTAAAAACTCTTCGTATGAGCTTGCTCAAAATCGCAGCTTGATAACCACTTCCACAGCCTATCTCTAATATACTATCGGCGTTTTTAAATTCTAAGGCCATAGTCATTTTTGCTACAGTTAGCGGAGAGCTAATCCATTGATTTCCCATTAAAGGAAGTGCATCAAGCCTATAAGCATGTATTTTTAATGGAGAAAAAATTTCTCTAGGTGTAGAGCAAAATGCTTTAAATAATTCTTCATTGATAAAGGTATTTTTTTTAATTTCTTCTGCCATGGTTTGACATTGTTTTTGTTCAAATATATGATTCAATAACAACCCCTTGAATAAAAGCGTTATTTTATCTTAATTTTTATTTATAAAGCTTAAATTCTTAAGGCTTTATAGCCTTAAGAATTAATCTAGCATGTAAAGAATATTTGTATTATCTTGGTAAGATAAAATATGTATTTTACCATCTTTAAAAAATAAGCTTCTTGCGTTGGTGATATTTTCTGGGAAAGATAAAGTTTCAATTACTTCTTCTTTGTTAAGATCAATCACGGCAATGGTATTATATTTTTTACTCATCGCATAAAGTTTGCCATTTTTATAAGTCATGGAAGTAATATAAAGATCGCCTAAACTAGCTTTATCTTTTAATTTTGCTTTCGGGGTAAATTCTGCTGAAAGAACTCTATCTGCTAGTGAAATTTTAGAAATTACAAATGTTTTTGCATCTTTATTGTTTGGAACTGTTGCAGTGTATATATAATTACCATCTGTTGTCATACTAGCTATATGATTAAATTTAGCCCTTATTGTGTCTATTCTTCCGCGACCCAAGTCTTTACCTTGACCTTCAAATTTATCAAAACCTTTTATAAAATTAGCATATTGTAAGGCATCGTCGGCATTTGGATTTTTAGCAAATCTTAAAAATGTTTTGTTTGATCCCATTAAGATGTATTTATCTTCTAGATAAGGAATGATTCCAATGATTGGATTTATGGTAGCTGAAAAATATGGATCTAAAATAAAATCTTCTTTAATGCTAAAATTATCATCTAAAAAATATACATCATATTTTGAACTAGCTATATATTCACCATTAATATAATCAATAGTGTTTAAAGGTTTATTAAAGTCTAATTTAGTTTCATTGATGATTTTTAAATTTTCATCAATTTTTACAAAGGGAGAGTGGCTAATATTGTTATCAAAAGTGATTCCAAGTTTTTCATTGGCTGGAGCAAATGCAAAGTCAGGATCTTTAACATCGCGTTTTCCTAGGAAAGAAACACTTTTCCAACTTTTACTCCACCCTGAATCATCCCAAATAATATATTTTGGATTAAGACTAAATCTAACAGGATCTCCTTGACCGCTATATGGAATTGGTCCAGTACTTACAAAAGCTTGGAATACATTTGAAGCTATAATAAATACCACAATAAACATTGCAGCTAAGTTAAATTTTGTAAGTTTTCTGAATTTTTCTCCATTTATTTCTTTTTCAAAAGATCCAAATTTCGGAGCAAAGGCAAAAATAACGCCCAATAGTAAAACAACAGCCCAAAATACTACTTCAGCCCAAAAATAGGTATGTAGTCCAAAAATAGGTAATCCAAAGCCTTGATCAAGATCGCGATGAGCATGCCAACTAATATGATTAAATGATTGCCATAAGCCAAATGCGGTTGCAATTAACATAAAGGCTAAAAATTTACCTTTTAAACCATAACGCACTATAAATAAGGCAACAACACCGATGAAAATCATAGATTCTCTTTGACCCCAACAAGAAGTACAAGGACTATCAGCAAGAATATAGCCAAAAATTAAATTTGCAATCCCAACAGGCAGTAATATGATTAAAAATCCTGCTAAACACATTAAAAAATAAAAGAATTTAGTTTTATTAATATCACACATTTTATCCACCTTATAGATTCATTAAGCCCAAAATTGCGCCAGATTTTCGACCTAAATAGTCAAATACCATAATACCCCATGATACTACAAGTATAGAAAAAGCCAATTTTTCTTTTTCTGGTTTTACTATCATTAAGATTATGGCAATTAGAATTAATAAAAGTTCTAAAAACTCCATAATATCTCCTAAGAAATTAATTAAAATAAGTGATTTTATATTAAAAAATTAAATAAATATAAAATATTAATAAAAAAATAACTAAAAATTTAATTTATATAGTTTAAGCTTTGAGATTTAAAAATCATCAAAACTTAAACTACCTTTGGAGTAGTTGGTTACTTTGCTTTCGAAGAAATTACTTTTTTGATCATTAAATTTAGAAAAATCATCAACCCACTTAATAGGATGTTTAGCATTATAAATTTTATCAAGATTGATTGCGCTAAGTCTTTGATCTACAAGATAATGTATATATTCTTCTATAATATCATCAGTAAATCCCATGATTTGATTTTGAGTGATATATTTACCCCATTTTATTTCAAGCTCTCCTGCTTTTTTAAACATATCATAAATTTTATTGATATTAGTATCGTTAAATAAATCTGGTCTTTCTTTGTGAGTTGAATTAATCATATGTTGAAATAATAATAAATGAGTAATTTCATCTCTTTGGATAAATCGTATCATTTGAGCTGAACCTAGCATTTTACCTGCGCGAGCCAAAGCATAGATAGCTGTAAAACCACTATAAAAATACACTCCTTCTAAAATTTGGTTTGCCACCATAGCTAGTAAAAGTTTATTATCATCTACTTCACCTGCCAATTCTTCATAAATGCTTGAAATGAAATCATTTTTTTCTCTTAAGGTTTCATCATGTTTTTCCATTTCATAAATTAAATCTGTATTTTCACAGATTGCCTCAACCATTACTGCGTAAGATTTTGAGTGATTAGCTTCTTCGTATGCTTGTCTTGCTAAAACTGCGTTGATTTCAGGTGCGGTTATGTAAGGATTGATATTATCCGCTAGATTATTAGTTTGAAAACTATCCATAGAAATGAGCTGAGACCATACAAGATCATACATTCTTTTTTCTGCAGTGGTGAGATTACAGCGATAATCTAATGCATCTTTAGTGGTATCAACTTCTTTTGGAAACCAAGTGTTTGCTTCCATCAAATCCCAAAGTTTTAATGCCCAAGTATATTTTGCTTTGGTGAAATTTAAAATTCCATGAGGATTACCATTAAATACTTTTCTATCATTTAGTGTTTCGTTTGATTTTGGGTTGTAGATTCTTTTTCTATTCATTTTTTACCTTTACGACAATAGTGCTTTGGCTTAATACATCATGTAAAGCAAGCGTGTCTTTTCTTAAAAAACTTACTATAAATCCTATAAGTAAGCCAAAACTGATTATAAATATGATATATCTAAAAATGATTTGGGAAAAATTCAACTTTTTCCCAGTCTTTATATCAATTAAATATAAATCATAAGCTTTTAATCCAGGACTTTGAGCTGATTTTGCTAAAAATAAAGTTTGCAAAAGTCCAAAAAGCAAAGGACATAAAAATATAACAAATTGATTGTTTAAAAAAGCTTCTTTTGAGCCTAAAGCAAAATAAAATAAATACAAAATAGGTACATAAAGTAAAAATATATCTATCAAAAAGGCTTTAAACCTTAAAAAACGAGAAGCGATCTTTGCTTTTGTTTTCATTAATTACCACGACTACCTGGTTTGATAGCTTTACTTCCGTTTATACATAGCGGGCAATTATTACTTTCATAAATTTCAAATTCAAAATTTCCTAGCGCAAAAAGAGGTAAATCATCAGGTAATTTAGCATTTTCTTTTCTAGGGTTATTTAAATTTTTAACAGAACAAAATCCACGATTTGCTAATGCTGCAAAACCGACAACTTTGCCACCTAAACTTTCAATAATCTTAGCACTTTCTAATGCAGAACCACCTGTGGTTATAATATCTTCGCAAATTATAAATTTTTCACCTTGTTTTACTTCAAATCCGCGTCTAAGAGTCATTATGCCTTCTACGCGTTCGGTAAATATAAAGCGTTTATTACAAGCCCTTGCAAGTTCGTATCCTGCTAAAATTCCACCAAGAGCAGGAGAGCAAATAGTATCAAAAGTAATGTTGTAGCTTGCAATGATTTTAGCTAACTCATCACATAATTTTCCGGCAAGTTTTGGATCTTCTAAAACTTTAGCGCTTTGAAGATAAAATTTAGAATGCTTACCAGAACTTAATAAAAAATGCCCTTGTAAATAAGCACCACAATCTTTATAAATTTGCTCTAAATTCATTTTAGACCTTTAAAAGCTCTGCTTCTTTATTTTTTACTAATTCGTCGATTTTAGTAGTGTAATTGTCGGTTAATTTTTGAACTTCGTCATAAGCTTTTTTTGCTTCATCTTCGGAAACTGTTTTATCTTTTTCAAGCTTTTTGATGCTATCATTTGCATCTTTTCTGATATTTCTTATAGCTATTTTAGCTTTCTCTCCCATGGCTTTTGCATTTTTGGCATTTTCTTCTCTTTGTTCTCTTGTCATAGGTGGAAAGAATAATTTTACACTCTCTCCATCATTATTTGGATTTACCCCTATATTTGCAGCAGCAATTGCACTTTCTATTGTTTTTAGCATAGTTTTCTCCCATGGAGTGATGCTTATGGTTGAAGCATCTGTTGCTAAGACTGTTGCTACTTGGTTTAAAGGAGTTAAGCTACCATAATAATCAACATGAACGTGATCTAAGATATTGATATTTACTTTTCCAGTTCTAATGGTTGTGAAGTCTTTTTTTAAACTTTCTAAGCTTTTGTCTGATTGTTGTTTTTGTTTAGTATAAATCTCATTTAGCATGTTTTTTCCTTTATTTGCTAGTGTTTGTTTCTACTTTTTGAGTAATAGGCGCCATAGGCACACTTGCATTTACTTCTGGGGTTTTTGGTAAAATTTGTTCAGCTTTTATAGCCAAAGAATCTGAATTAGAATTGTTATACATATAGCTTAGAGCAACAGTGTTTGCGATAAGTAATATGCCCATAATAAAAGTAAATTTAGCTAAAAATCCTGCAGGGCCTTTTGCCCCAAATAAACTTTCATTGCTCCCACTATATGCTCCAAGTCCTATGCTAGAGCTTTTTTGTAGTAAAACAGCAATACAAATAATAACAACAATAGCAAATTGTAAAATAATCAAAAGAGTAGTCATAAAATCTTCCTTGTGTTATAAAAAAGGTATTTTAACTTAAAAAGCTTGATATTAACTTGAAAAGATGAAAATAAATTTGCGAGAAAAAATCTCGCAAATTTTATCTATTATTGAAGCTTCTTAGAATATTAAGAAGAGAAATAAAAAGATTAACAAAATCAAGATAAAGAGCAACAGCACCTTCTATAGGTGTCTCATAATTTCCTCTTATGATATTTTGTGTATCATAAAGAATATAAAATGAAAATAATATTGCCCCAATTCCTGATATAGCTAAGCTTAAAAGTGAGCTCTGAAAAAATAGATTGATTAAAGAAGCTACTACAATTACTATTAAGGCTACAAATAGCATTTTACCCATCATAGTAAAGTCTTTTTTTGTATTCATTGCAAATACGCTTAGTGCTCCAAAAGCCACTGTCGTTAAAGCAAAAGCTTGAGCTATAATATCAGCCCCACTTGGCATTGCTAATACTGAATATAAAAGAGGTGTTAGAGTAAGCCCAGAACAAAATGTAAATCCAAAAAGTAATATAAGATTTAAAGGAGCTTCTCTTTTTTTCCATTGCAATGCAAACAATAAACCAATTTCAACAATAAATAAAATCCAAAAAGTTGCTTGAGATTGTGCAAAAAGATGAGCTAATGCGTAAATTCCTACATATGCTCCAGCTGTAGCAGCTAATAATGAAGCAGCAAAAAGCTGATAAGTTTGTTTTATAAAAATACCCAAATCACTTCTAGTGTAATTTTCAAATTCTTGGGTTTTAGAGTTTGAATAATCTCTGTCATAAAGACTCATTAATTTCCTCCAAATTTAAGTTTTGAGATTCTAAATTTACAAAAAAAAGATAAATAAAAGATTAAAATCTTACAAAAATATAACAAAAAATAAATTTATCTATTTATAAACAAAATAGGAATATTTAGTATAATTTTACAATGATATTTTGTAAAGGAAATTTTTGAAAAATTTGATTAATGGTGCTTTAAAATTTATGCAAGAAGATTTTAAAGAACATGCTCAGTTATTTGAAAGTTTAAAAAATAAACAAAATCCACATACTCTTTTTATTGGTTGTGCTGATTCTAGGGTTATACCAAATTTGATTACAAATACAGGTCCAGGAGAGCTTTTTGTAATTAGAAATATTGGAAATATAGTCCCTCCATATAGAGTAGGGGATGATTTTTTAGCAACAACTTCTGCTATAGAATATGCTTTTAATTCTTTGCATATTAAAAATATTATAGTTTGTGGCCATAGCAATTGTGGAGGGTGTGCAGCTTTATATGCTAGCGAAGAAGAATTAAAAAAAATTCCAAATGTTAAAAAATGGCTCACTTTGCTTGAGCCTATAAAAGAAGATGTTGGTAAAATAGCTAAAAAAGATCAAGCTATGAGAGCTTGGATGACTGAAAAAATGAATTTAGTTAATTCTTTGCAAAATTTACTTACTTATCCTGGTGTAGAAGAAGCTTTAAATAACAATGAAATCGAGCTTCATGCTTGGTACTATATCATTGAAACAGGTGAAATTTATGAATATAGTTTTAAATCAGAAAATTTTACATTAATACAAGAAAGGACTGGAAAATGAAAAGAATTTTTATTGCTGTTTTGTTTATCTTTTTAGTAGGTGCTTCATATGCAGAAGATAAACATACTTTTAAAGATAAAAATAGTATTTTTGCTTTAGTTCAAAATTATATAGAGCTAAATTTGATGTTGGAAAGTTTTAAAAATGGTGATTCTAATATTAGTGAATTTAAGGATAATGTTCAAGAGATAGAAAAACAAAAACAAAACATCCTTACTAAAATTCCACTAAGAATGGTGTCTCAAAAGATTGATGATAAAGAAGTAAATGAATTTTTAAGTATGAAACAAAAACTTGAGCACGAAATCAAAATCGCAGAAGTTAAAAAAAGATATTATGAATATGTTGATAAAAAAATTAAACTATTAACCTTGATATCAGGGGAGCATTTCTATCATTCTATTTTTGCACTTGAAGCAATTTTTATACAAGGAGCGCAAAGTGATAAAATTAGAAGTGTGATTGATAAAAGTATTGATTCTTTAAAAGAAGATGTGTCTTTTGATTTTTCCCTAGATAAAGAAAAAATTGTTGATATAGAACAACTTAAAGCTTTAGAATCGAGCGAAAACAATCTAAAAAATATTCTAAAATCTTATAATGAGATATTAGTATATTTAAGAAATAACGCTAGTTTATTAGAAACTAATTTTTTATTTAATGAATTGGGATTACAAAAAGCAATTAATTATATCAATGAACAAACATCTGTAGAAAGTGTAAATCTTGGTAAAATTGTTATTTCTATAGCCGTGATAGCATTTTTTTATTCTTTAAAATTTTATCTTGCAAAAATTTTATATTTTTTCTTAATTAGATTGTTTGGTAAAAATTCGGATAATATTGACATAAAAACACATTTTTTAGAAAAACTACAAGGACCTGTTGGATGGTTTTTGTTTATATATGCTTTAGGAATTTGTTTCACTATTATTTATTATCCAGCTCCTGTAGATATTAGAATTAGTAATGTTTTATATATTGTTTATGCAGTTTTAACAGCATGGCTTGCAATTAATATCTTTGATAGCTATGGTATGGTTGTGGTTGCAAAATTAGCAGAAAAAAGTGGTAAGAGAGAAGTTGTAAATTTAATCATTAAAATTTTATATTTTATTATTATTATTATAGCTGTATTGTTTATTTTGGCTCATTTAGGGTTTAATATATCTGCATTAATTGCTTCTTTGGGTATAGGTGGTTTAGCAGTTGCTTTGGCCACAAAAGACATCATTGCAAATTTCTTTGCATCAGTGTTGTTGCTTTTTGACGATAGTTTTAATCAAGGCGATTGGGTCGAAATTTCTGGTGTAGAAGGAACTATAGTAGAGGTAGGTCTTAGAAAGACTACGATTAGAACTTTTGATAATTCTTTGGTATTTTTACCAAATTCTACCATTATGGGAACTAATATTAAAAATTGGAGTAAAAGAAAAATTGGTAGGCATGTAAAAATGTTTATTGGTGTTACTTATGATGCAAAACCCGAACAATTAGAAAAATGTGTTGAGGATATAAAAGAATTACTAGCGAATAGTCCTTTGATAGCTCAAGTAGATGATAGTGCTTTGAAAAAAGGTGGAAGTCGTGCTAAATATAGACAAAATTTAGTTTCTGTTAATGATTTAGAAGGTTACAAAAATGCTGCATATGTGAGTGTCTATGGTTTTGGTGCAAGTTCTATAGATATAGAAGTTTATTTTTATACTAAAGCAGTAGATGCTAGAGGTTTTAGAGAAGCAAGACAGGCTATTTTACTAGAATTTATGAAGATTGTAGAAAAAAATAACCTTAGCTTTGCTTTTCCATCACAAAGTCTATATATAGAAAAAATTAATAAAGAATAGTTTTTAAGAGCTTTTTAGTAAGCTCTTATTTGCATTCAACTAAAATATCTTTAGCTAAGATGATACTACCATTTTTTTGCCCATTAATTTTTACTATACTTCCTCTTTTTAAATCTTGAATATTGCCTTGTTTTTTGTTATTTCCAAATATTCCACAGCTATAAATACTGATTGTTGTTTGAGGGAGTATGGTTATGATGAGATTGTTATCAAAATTAGTTTGCAAGCTAAGAGTATTTTGAGTGGTATTTTTTAAAATACCTTGTACTTTATAAGCAAAGACAAAATTAGTAAAAAATAATAAAATAAAGAAAATTTTCATAAAATAACCCCTTTTTTGGAGTTATTTTACATCAAAAATCTTAGTAAGCTCTTTTTTTACAATCTATTTTGATTTCTTTAACTGTAATATTTTGCGTTTGATCTAAGGGTTGTTGAGTATTTGAATGGAAAGGTTCAGCTTCTATAAAGTTGCCCACTTTTAAGTCAGCAAAAGTTCCAGTTTTATCCATACCAAAAATTCCACAATCATCCATATCTATTTCTGTATTTGGCAATACTTTCATGTTTATTTTTTGGCCATAAGTGGTATCTACTACAATTGTTTTTGTGTTGTCATTAATATCAATTATTGTTCCATATATTCCATCTGATGCACAAGCAAAACTTGAAAAACCTAACACTGCTAAAAAAGTAATCATCTTCTTTTTCATTTTTTCTCCTTTTAAATTGTCGATAAAATTATATAATCTTTTAAGTAAAACAAGAGTGGTTTTAATTTAATTTTTCAGTTATTGTTTAAAATTTTTCTAGCAAAAATTACTTATTATAAAGTTCAAATATTTTTAGCTAAAGCAAGTTAAGTCATTTTGCAAATTTTAATATATTAATGAAAATACAAAGGTATTTTAATACCTTTGTAGAGCTAGTTGATGAAAAATTCTTGAATTTTATCTTTACTTTCAAAAGCTAAGCTTTGGAAAATTTTATCTTTAAAGCCTATATTATAAGGAGTATTTGGGCTAGTTTTAGCATAGGTTAGTGCTATACTAAGAGCTAAATTTAAATCCTCATCATTTATATTTTCATCCACTAAAGAATAAGCTCCTACTAAATCAAAAAGTTTTAATTCTTCGTATTTTTGAGTTTTTAATTCTTTTAAAAATTGATTTTCTAATTCATTTCTTCCAATAATCATTTTAGAGCCATTTGGAAGTCTTAAATGGCGACCATATTTTAAAAGTTGAGCATCATTTACTTGCATATTTTTATCAAATTTTATGAAATCTTTAATTTTATTAGCAAAGCTTTCAAGTGTAAGCAAGCAGCCACCACCAGGGCTTTCGAAATCTTCAAATCCAAATTTGGCAGCTAGTTCAAGTTGTCTTTTTCTGCTGCGTCCGCTGATATTTTCTAGTTTTTGCCTATCAACCCAACCCTCACGCTCAGGTTTGGTTAAAGGTAAATTTTTAGCACACATAGGACGCAATATAAGATCTTCTTCATCAAGTGCTAGTTTTTTAACCTTTGCCATAGCATCATTTCTTTGACTCATAGGGCGTTGGCCTAAAACTTCTCCAGTGATGATAAAATCAGCATTTTCATCTTTTAACATAGAAAGAGCAGTTTTAAACATAAAAGCATGACAATCTATGCAAGGATTAAAATGTTTCCCATATCCATATTGTGGATTAAACAAAACTTCTTGTAAATAAGCATTTCTTACATCTATCATTTCAAAGCTGGCTCCTGCCATAGCAGCGCGTTTAGCCATGATCTCGCTTTTATCGCTTGTTCCACCAAATCCTATGTTGATATTTAGAGCTTTAACCTCTATGCCTTGAGAAGTAATGAGTTTTATAGCAAGCATAGAATCAAGCCCACCACTAAAAAGTGCTAGTGCTTTCATTTTTTCCTTTCATTTTTTTTCATAATTTTATTGAAAGATTTTTAATTTATTTTCTAAAATTTAAAAAGTTTCATCATAATGAACATAAAACTCTTGTTTGTTTTTGATATTTCTTTGCAAATTTATAAAAAAAAGTTCTAATTCATCGTCTTTTAATGTTTGTATAGTTTTTAAAATTTCATTTAAGTGAGAAAGAAAAATTTCTTCATTTTGATAGATTTTTTTGATTTTTTCTAAATTTTGGTTGAGCAAATTAAAAATTTGTTTTTTTAAAGCTTGAGTAAAATCAAGATTTTTTAATCTATTAAAAAAAGCTAAATTTATTTTACAAATTGCATATAAAAATTCTTCCAAATTAGCCAAATCTTTGATATTTTTATACTCATAAAGTTCTCTTATACTTGCATTTTCAAAATTTTGATGGGTTAAAATAGCTTGTATGATATCTTGGTGTAAAAAATATTCTTGCGAACTTATAGCATTAAAAATAGATATAGAATTTGGATTTTCATGTAAAAATTTTAACAATTCTAATTCGCTTATATTGTTGGTAAAATTTTGCTTTTGTGGGCGTAATTTTAAAAAAGTATTCTGAGTTTTTGTATTTTTGCTAAGTTTAATGTCTTGATGATTTACTCCAAGTAAATTTGCAACCAAATTAACATATGAATTTGCTATTAAAGATTCTAGCGAAAAAGTGTATTTTTGCACTTCTTCTAAGGCTTGTTGTTTATTTAATGCCGAATTTAAATCAAAATGAGTGATTAAATTTCTTATATAAAATTCGCCTAGTTCTATGCCTTTTTCTAGTATAGAAAATAAAAGCTTTTCTTGATGTGTTGCTACAAGTTCTGCAGGGTCTTTACCTCCTTCGATCAAGACAACTTTACCATCAATTTTTGCTAAGCTTAGCAAATGAGCTGATCTAAGAGCAGCATTTAATCCTGCATTATCATTATCAAAACATAAAATCACTCTAGCTTGTAATCTTTTAATCAAAGGAATATGATTTTCCCCCAAAGCTGTGCCTAAAACTGCTACAGAATTGGTAAAACCAGCTTTATGTAAAGCTATAGCATCCATATAACCTTCGCAAATTATCATCTCTTTTTGTTTGTAAATTTCATCTTTTGCTAAATGCAATGCGTAAAAAATTCTTGATTTGTCAAATAATTTACTTTGAGGAGAATTGACATATTTAGCCATATTGCTTTCATCTAAGGTTCTACCTCCAAAGCCTACGAGTAAATTTTTATGATCATAAATGCTAAAAGTGATGCGATTAATAAAGCTTGCATAAATTCCACTTTCATTTTGCTTTATAGCTCCAGCTTCTAAGGCTTCTTGGATATTAATTTGTTCATTTTGTAATAATCTTAAAGTTTCATTTGAACTAGGAGCATAGCCTAACTCAAATTTTCTAATATCTTCATCATTTAAGCCTCTTTTGTAAAGATAAGCTAAGGCTTCTTTGTTTTTACTTAGATTTTGTTTATAAAAGGCATTCAAACTAGGCAATATATGCATAATAGATTTTTTATTATCTTGTTTTTGCGAAGTATAAGTGAGTGAAAAATTACTCCATGAAGCGACTTTTTCGACTGCTTCAACAAAGTTTAATTTTTCATAATCCATTACAAATTTAAAGACATTTCCCCCAGCTTTGCAAGCAAAGCAATGATAAAAACCTTTAATAGGGTTAATATGCATACTTGGATTTTTATCATCATGAAAAGGACATACGCATACATAGCCTGAACCTTGTTTTTTTACTTCTACATAATGGGCTATGATATCAACAATGTCTGTTTTTTGTAAAAGTTGCTCTATACTAGTTTGTTCTATCATTTTTAAACCTTAAAGAAAATTATATAAGCATTTAGCTATAATTGTTATAAATTTATGAATTTAAGTTGAGATTAGATGGATTTTTTCTTTGTAGAATATAGAGATCCTTTGTTTGGACTAATTGTTTTAACTGCTTTGGTTTTATGTGTGGCTAGTTCGCATTATATATGGCGTATGTTTGCTAGCAAAGATCAAAAAAATAAACTAGATCGTTTTGTCAAAAAATTTGAAATTAACTCAACTCATCAGAAACTTTTAAAAAATGCAAATTTAAGCATAGAAAATTTAAATTTTTTAGCCCAAATTTTTACTAAAAGCGGAGAATTTGAAAAAGCAGTAGGTATATATTTGATTGCCTTGCAAAAATCTAATGACGCAAATCAAAAAGAATATATCTTTTTTTCTTTAGCTAGTGTGTATTTAAAAGCAGGATTTTTAGAAAGAAGTATAGAAGCTTTAATTAATGCTTTAAAAATTAAATCACGCAACAAAGAAAGCTTAAAACTTTTAAAAATAGTTTATTTGAAATTAAAAGATTATGATAGAGTTTTAGAAGTTTTAGAGTGTTTGTTTGAGCTTGGAGAAAATATTTATACTGAAAAAGCTTTAATCAAGGCTTTAAAAATTCAAGCAAGTGCTAAAAGCGAAGATGAAAAAAAACAAGAAATTTTAGCTCTTTCAAAAGATAATGAAAGTGTTTTAAGGCTTTGTTTTGCTTATTATAAAGATGATATGCAAATAATGCCTAGCTTTGAAAATATCATTGATTTGCTTGATAATTTTACGCAAGCTTTTAATATCAAAGATTTAAAATATCATGAATTTTTTTATGCTAAAGGTATTGAAAAAACAGCTATTAGATTGACTAATGAAAAATTTAAAATTTTAAAAATTTTAAATGATAATGATATAAAAGCTCGACTTTTTTTTACTTATGTTTGTAATAATTGCAAAAACCAACACCCGTTGTTTTTTTATCATTGTCCAATATGTTATGAATTTAACACATGCAAGATTTATTATGAGGTTAGAACTTGAAAAGCATTGAAATTTATACCGATGGCTCATGTTTGAATAATCCTGGTTTTGGTGGATGGGCTTATGTATTAAGCTATAAAAATCATATGAAAGAGCATAGTGGTGCTTGTGAAAATACAACTAATAATCGTATGGAATTAATGGCTATTATCAAAGCTTTAGAAGCTTTAAAAGAACCTTGTGAGATAAAATTATACACTGATTCTAATTTAATGGTTCAAAGTATTAATCAATGGCTAAAAGATTGGATAAAAAAAGATTTTAAGGGTAAAAAAAATGTGGATTTATGGAAAGAATATATCAAAGTGGCAAAAAATCATGCTATTTGTGCTATTTGGGTAAAAGCACATAATGGGCATGAGTTTAACGAGCGTTGTGATACATTAGCAAGGCAAGCAGCTTTAAAACTTCAAGAAAAAAGGCTAAATAATGCTTAAAAAACTTCAAGAGTGTTTAAACTATACTTTTAAAGATGAAAAATTATTAATTGAAGCTTTAACTCATAAAAGTTATAAAAAGCCTTATAATAATGAAAGATTAGAATTTTTGGGCGATGCGGTTATGGATTTAGTAGTAGGGGAATTTTTATTTTTTAAATTTCAAAAAGATTCTGAAGGAAATCTTTCTAAATTAAGAGCTGCTTTGGTAAATGAAAAATCTTTTGCACATTTGGCTCAAAAATTAAACCTTGGAGCGTGCGTTTTTATGTCGGCTGCAGAAGAAAACAACGATGGCCGCAATAAACCATCAATACTTTCAGATGCTTTTGAAGCTTTAGTGGGGGCTTTGTATTTAGAGATAGGTTTTGAAAAAACTAAACATATAGCTTTAAAATTATTAGAAGAAGTTTATCCGCATATTGATACACAAAGTTTGTTTAAAGATTATAAAACCAAACTGCAAGAAATCACTCAAGCAGATATGGCAGTAACTCCAGAATATATTGTAATTAGAGCTTTTGGTCCAGATCATAAAAAACAATTTGAAATTGCTGTAAAAATTCAAGGTGCAGAATTTGCAAGAGCAATAGCAGGTAGTAAAAAAGAAGCCCAGCAACAATGTGCAAAAATAGCTTTGGAAAAGCTAGGACAATTATGAATACCTTTGGAACAAAATTTAAATTTACAAGCTTTGGGGAATCACATGGCAGGGCAATAGGATGTGTTATAGATGGTATGCCAGCTGGTGTTAAATTTGATGAAGAGTTTTTACAAAACGAACTTGATAAAAGAAAGCCAGGACAAAATAAATTTTCTACTCCGCGTAAAGAAAATGATAAAGCTCAAATTTTAAGCGGTGTTTTTGAGGGTTATACCACAGGAACTCCTATAGCTATAATGGTTTTTAATGAAAATCAACATTCAAAAGATTATGAAAATTTAAAAGAGCTATTTAGACCTGCTCATGCTGATTATACTTATTTTCATAAATATGGCATTAGAGATTATGCAGGTGGTGGAAGAGCAAGTGCTAGAGAAAGCATAGCTAGAGTTGCAGCAGGAGCTGTAGCACAAATGCTTTTAAAAGAATTTGATATAGAAATTATGAGTGGTGTTTATGGGGTTGGGGAGATTGAGAGTCAGTTAAAAAATGATGAGTTTGATTTTGAATTTGCATCAAAGAGCGAAATTTATGCTTTAGATGTAGATTTAGAGCAAAGCTTTAAAGATGAGATTTTAAAAGCTAAAAAAGCAAAAGATAGCATAGGAGCAAGAGTTTTTACTAAGATTATAAATCCTTTTAAAAATTTAGGAGAACCTTTGTATGATAAGCTTGATTCTAAGCTTGCTCATGCTATTATGAGTATAAATGCAGTTAAAGCTATAGAAATTGGTAGTGGATGCAAAAGTAGTTATATGTTTGGTAGTCAAAATAATGATGAAATCAAAGATGATAAATTTTTAAGCAATCATAGTGGTGGAATTTTAGGGGGAATTTCAAATGGAAATTTTATAGAATTTAAAACATTTTTTAAACCAACACCTTCTATATTTTTGCCACAGCAAACTCAAAATATTAAAGGTGATAATGTCATATGTGAGTTAAAAGGCAGGCATGATCCTTGTGTAGGTATAAGAGGATCTATAGTAGTAACTGCTATGGCTAGAGTTGTCATGGCAGATGCATTGTTGTTAAATGCAAATTCAAATTTGTCTAATTTAAAAAAAATCATCAATGAAGTTTAATGCTTGTTTGGTTATTATTTTGTTATATTTTATAAAAAGGGGTTGATATGAAAAAAAATATTGTTTTTTTTGAAGTTAGAGGAGGAAGCGACAAAGGTGAAGATGGACATAGAAAAGATACTATGCCTATGGTAAATGCTCTAAAAGATCAAGGATGGAATGCTGAGGTGATATTTTTTGAGCTTGAAAAAAAAGATGAAATTTATGAATATGTAAAAAATAATGCCGATGCTTATGTTTCCAGGATTAATCCAGGAAATTTAAAAGAAGAAAATGAATATTTTGACATGCTAAGAAAACTTTGTGATGATGGTGTTATAGGTATGCCTCATCCTGATGCGATGATTGGTTATGGAGCTAAAGACGCTTTGACTAAGCTAAATAAAACTGCTTTAGTACCTGAAGATACTTATGCATACTATGATATTAAAACTTTTAAAGAAAATTTTGTTAAGACTTTGGCAAAAGGTGAGAGAGTTTTAAAGCAAAATCGTGGTTCAACTGGCGAGGGTATTTGGCGTGTAAGATTGATAGATGAGCTACCAGTAGGAGTGACAAGTGTGCCATTAAATGCAAAAATCAAATGCACAGAAGCCAAAGATAATCATACAGAAGAAAGAGAACTTGGCGAATTTATGGATTTTTGTGAGCAATATATAGTTGGCGATAATGGTATGCTTGTAGATATGACTTTTTTACCTCGTATTAAAGAAGGTGAAATTAGAATTTTAATGCTTTATCATACTCCAATTTATGTGGTACATAAAAAACCTGCTGAAGGTGCTGATGCGTTTTCTGCTACACTTTTTTCAGGTGCAAAGTATAGATATGATGAACCAAAAGATTGGCAAGAATTAGTTGATTGGTTTTTAGCAACCTTGCCAGAAATTCGTTCAAAACTTGGAAATTACGATATACCTTTGATTTGGACAGCAGATTTTATTTTAGACACAGATGAAAATGGTAAAGATAAATATGTTTTAGGTGAGATTAATTGCTCTTGTGTAGGATTTACTTCTCCTGCTGAATTTGTTGAGCCTATTGCTAAAAAAGTTGCTCAAAATATCATTAACATCGTAAGTAATAACTAAGCCCTTGTTTTTTCAAGGGTCTTTCCGCCATGCTTTTAACCATACTCTACATTATAGGTATCACCGTTGATGCGATGACTGGAGCTATTGCTGCAGGGCGTCATAAGATGGATCTTTTTGGCGTAATTTTCATAGCTTTGGTAACTGCAATTGGTGGCGGTTCTATAAGGGATATTTTACTTGATCATTATCCTTTAACTTGGGTAAAAACTCCTGAATATGTGATTTTAATTTGCATAGCAGCTATGATTACAACAAAAATTTCAAAATATGTAATTAGACTTGAAAAACTTTTTTTAGTGTTAGATGCTATAGGTTTGGTGGTTTTTAGTGTTTTGGGAGCACAAATTGCAATACAAATGGGATATGGTTTTATAATAGCTGTGAGTGCTGCTGTGATTACTGGAGTTTTTGGAGGGATATTAAGAGATATTTTATGTGCTAGAATTCCTTTGGTTTTTCAAAAAGAAATTTATGCAGGTGTAGCGATTTTAACTGGGGCTTTGTATTATATATTATATATGATAGGTGTTGATGAGTTATGGGTGATTCTTGCTTCGTTGATTGTAGGAACTATAGCAAGACTTTTAGCGATATATTATGGTTTAAGTTTGCCTATATTTTCTTTTAAAGATAGCGAGAATAAATAGAGCAAAAATTTATTTTACAAAATTTAACGGATAAGTTTTATTGTGTATATTATATTTAAGAAAAATACCACTATAAAATATTATAGGTTTCGTGAATAGGCAAAATTGTTTATAATGGTTATTTTAAAACATTTTTGCATTTAACTATATAGATTATTTATAATTTTTACGCAAATCTTTTTGCTGTGAAAATCATTCTGTATGATTGTAGCTTTAGTTGTAAAAATACTATTGATTTTTGGTTATTAAAACTATTCTTTATTTTTATAAAATTATTTAGATGACAAAAAAGTGGTGACCCATACGAGACTCGAACTCGTGTTACCGCCGTGAAAGGGCGATGTCCTAACCGCTAGACGAATGGGCCAAATTTAAATATGCAATTGTATCTGAATTTAATTTAAAAAAAAATTAATTATTTGATAAAACGCACATAAAAATAACTAAACACATCAAAAGCTAGTGAAGCAAGTAAAATTACAAAATTATTTACAAAATAAAATACCTTGCTTCACATGCAATAAAAAGCTGGAGTATAAAATTCATTAGTATAAAAATGACTATGATTAAAATAGCCCATATATCATCAAAAATTGCAAGTGAAATTAAAAATACTTTTAATGAGCTTGGAGTGCGTTGTTTTAACATAGCTAATATCACTAGTGTAAAAGTATTATCAGTAGGTAAGCTCATTTTTTAAAGTATAAGTATCGTTAAAATAGGAGTCGCTATACCAACTTATTAATGGTAATATAATATTGCTAAGAGTTTTAAATTCTCCTTGCGTGAATTCTTTTTTTAATTCAAGTCCAATTGCAAAGAAAAAAATCGCAATCAAACCATCACTTATCCATAGTAATGAAGGTTTAAAAAGCTCCCAATTTCCTATCTTTAAACCTATCTCGACACTAAGAAATTCCATATAGCTATTGCCATATGAACTATTTTTTAATATCAAAGCCAAGATTGTCGCACCTAATAGCAACAATCCTCCTAGAATTTCTATGGATATAAAATTAAAATATCTTTTTATGTTCATGTTTTTGAAGAACGATAAATAATTTTTAAGTAAAGATATCCTATCACCGCGCTTAAAAATGATGCTATTAAGATAGCTAACTTATCAGAATATGCAAAAATATCGCTATTTTGATAAGCTAAACCATCGATAAAAAAGCTCATAGTAAAGCCAATGCCTGTTAGGATACACACTCCATAAAGTTGTTTGAAATTTACATTTTGTGGAAGTTTTGCAAGACCAAACCTGATGCTAATGTAAGAAAATAAAAATACCCCTATTTGTTTTCCAACAAAAAGTCCTAGTATAATCCCTAAACTAACAGAAGAAAACATAAAATTAACATCCATATTTTTTAAATCTACTCCAGCGTTTGCAAAAGCAAAAATAGGAAGTATAAAATAACTTACCCAAGGTGTTAAATCATGTTCTATTTCTTTTAAAAAAGATTTTCCATCTTTAGTGTTTAATGGTATAAATAGTGCAGTGATAACTCCCGCTAAAGTAGCATGAACTCCGCTTTTTAACATGCTAATCCAAAAAATAATAGCTACGATAATATAAAAAGATTTTTTAGTCACATGAAAATGATTTAAGATATAAAGTGCTAACATGCAAATTAAAGCTATAATCATTGCAACTGCTGAAAGCTCACTTGTGTAAAATAATGCTATTATTATAATTGCGCCTAAATCATCAAATATAGCTAAAGAAAGCAAAAATAATTTTAAAGCAATTGGTACTTTTTTTCCTAAAAGCATTAAAATTCCAATTGCAAAAGCTATATCAGTCGCAGTTGGTATAGCCCAACCTTGTAAAGCAAAAGGATCTTTATAATTAAAAAATGCAAAAATTAAAGCAGGGATAATCATCCCCCCTAGTGCTGCAAATATAGGTAAA
This sequence comes from Campylobacter volucris, assembly GCF_008011665.1. Taxonomy (GTDB): domain Bacteria; phylum Campylobacterota; class Campylobacteria; order Campylobacterales; family Campylobacteraceae; genus Campylobacter_D; species Campylobacter_D volucris_A. The sequence goes on along the minus strand of NZ_VOWJ01000002.1, from coordinate 20,469 downwards.
GTCATAGCTTTTATGCTGTTTAATTGCCCTCTTGTAATTTCATATTTTAATTCAAGTCCAATTGCAAAGAAAAAAATTGCAATCAAACCATCATTTATCCATAATAATAAGGGTTTGAAAATTTCTAAACTTCCAGCTTGAAATCCAAAGGGAATATTTAAAAAATCTGTATATTGATTAGTTAATGAACTATTTTGCAAAATCAGCGCAAGTGCTGTAAAAAATATTAATAAAACTCCAGGAAAAGTTTCGCTTTTGATAAGAGTTTGAAGTCTTTGCATAAAAATAACCTTTTAATATAGATTAAATAAATATTTTATCATAAAAGATTTATTTTTATATAAAAGTTTAAGTAGAAGACTACTTAAACTGGAATTACGCGTATATTTGGACTTAATTCTTCTTGTAGAATATTTTCAATAGCATATAAAGTCGCACCACTTCCACTTGAACAACCACTACAAGCCCCTAGATAGCGGATATATATGTCTATATTTTTATTATCACTTTTTTGGATATCAATTACTTCTAAGTCCCCACCATCGCCATGTAACATAGGACGTACATCATTGTCTAAAATAGCTTCTACGGCTTTTAATTGTCCAACTGTGGTCATTTCGTCGAAAGCAAGATCGCCTTTGCTTTGCTCTTTTAATTTTTCTTTATCCATTTCAGCGCGAGTTTGAGCTAGTATATCCACTAGATAGTATTCTCTTTTTTCATGACCGCCAGGTTTTACACAGGATTTGCAAAAAGCTCCTGCTTTTGTATATTGAGTGATTTCTTCTACGCTTTTTAAGTCATTTAATCTTATAACTTCTTTTATTGTCCCAAGACTTACCCTAGCACATTCACAAACTATAATTTGATCTTCAAAATCTTCAGGATTGATTCCTTTATATTGAGCTGCAGCTTGTTTTATAACATCATAAGCCATAACAGAACAATGCATTTTTTGAGGTGGAACAGCTGGAGTTTCAGGGTTGTCTCTCATTGCAAATTCAACATCTAAATTTGTGATTTTAACAGCCTCATCTACTGTTTTTCCTATGCAGAGTTCAACCATAGTATCACTACTTGCTATGGCTGTTCCACAACCAAAGCTTTTAAATTTGGCATCTATAATTTTATCTGTTTTTTCATCTACAAGCCAATAAAGCCTAACAGCATCACCACAACTTTCAGCTCCAAAATCAGCTACGATTAATTTCGCATTTGTTTTTTTTGCATCTTCTTCTGTGAATTCACCCATATGTTTTGGATTATTCATTCTATCTTGAACTTTATTTGAATATTCATCCCAAATTGATCCGCCAATTAAATTATTTTTTGCCATTTTTTATCCTTTAATTATTTTGTGGCTTATAAGCATAAGTACTTGAAATTTGTCTTAATCTTTGTGTTGCTTTTTTTATTTGATCAGCAGCATAATCGATCTCTTTTTCTGTGTTAAATCTTGATAAAGAAAGTCTTAAAGCAGTATGAGCTAGATCGTTTTCTGCACCAATTGCTTCCATGATAGGGTTGCTTTCAAGTGCCTCGCTAGCACAGGCTGAACCAGTGCTTGCTGCTATGCCATTTTTATTTAAATCCCAAAGCATAGCTTCCCCTTCAACACCTTTTATACTAGCTAAAATAGTATTTGGTACTCTTCTTGATCTATCTCCTACTACGCTAGTATCAGGTATAGTTAAAATTAAATCTTCTAATTTATCTCTTAATTTTCTAATATGAGAATTTTCAAAATCAAGCATACTATTTGCTATTCTTAGCGCTTCTGCCATAGCGACAATATAAGGAACATTCAAAGTTCCACTTCTTCTGCCTCCCATATGTTCTCCACCGTGCAATAAAGGAGTAAGTTTTAAACCTTTTTTTATAAATAATCCTCCAACCCCTTTTGGCCCATGGAATTTATGTGCAGAAAATGAAGCAAAATCAACTCCAGCTTTTGTCAAATTTACTTTTATTTTGCCTACTGCTTGAGTAGCATCTGTGTGAAATAATGCTCCATGTTCGTGAGCAACTTGAGTCATTTCTTCTATAGGGAAAATCATTCCTGTTTCATTATTTGCCCACATTATGCTTACAAGAGCTGTTTTATCTGAAATTGCATTTTTTAAATCCTGCACACTTGAAATTCCTTCGTGATCAACCCCAAGTTCTATAACCTTAACACCTAAATTTTTTAAAAACATAGCTGTTGCAGCTACCGCAGGATGTTCTACACTTGAAATTATGATTTCATTTTTATTTTTGTTTAAAATTTGATCAAAATATATACCTTTTAATACCCAATTTATACTCTCAGTGGCACAGGAAGTGATGATAATATCATCTAAATCATTTGCCCCAAGTCCTTCATAAAGCTTATCCATAGCTTCTTTTAAAGCAGGGTGTGTTGCGCTACCCCATTGATGAAGACTATTTGGATTTCCATAGTTTTCTTCAAAAAAAGGCTTCATAAGCTCGTATGCTTCTGGAGCTAGTTGTGTTGTTGCATTATTGTCTAAATATACTTTCAAAATTTTACTCCTTATAATTAGGATAATTTTTATCTTTTTTTGTAATATACACTAAAATATTAAATTTAACTTTAAACTTTGAGCAAGTTTTTAACTTGTATAAAATATGGTTGATATTTTAACACACAAGTTAAGCCATTGCATTTAAATAAGAGTGTAAAATTTTATTAATATTGGCTTGTCTTTTTCTGTTTTCTAAAAATAGAGTATCTAAAAGTGTTTTTTGGGTGTTTATTTTTTCAAGATCAATATGATCGCTTTTATGATTGAAGTCGCTTTTGAGTTTTTCAAAAGTATTTTGAGTTTGTTCTACATAAAGGCTATATATAGAACTAGAATTTGCAAATTCTTCCATATTAATACTATGTTGATAGTTAATGTATTGTTGAAAAAATACAGAAAGTTTGTCTTCTGAGGTAGTGTTTTTATTTACTCCATTTATATAAAGATATAAATCAAAACTCATTTTTTCCTTATTGTTTTCATCGATATAATCTTTTAGATCTAATTCACCTCTCATTAATTTTTGGAATTTTACATTAGAGGAAAAATCAAGTTCTATAGGAGACATGAAAAAATTTGCTTTTTGTTCATTTTGACTTTTTACATCATTATAAATATAATTAAGCAACAAGCCACTTTTTGTAACCTCACCATTTTTACTTAAATAAGGTTTGATTATAGGATTATTTGAAGTGTTTTCAACGCTAGAATTAAAAGCAAAATCTCCAATTTTATTATCAAGCATTAGGATATTTAAATTTTTATTGGTATCTTTTGCTTCTTGAAGTTCTTTAGAATTTTCATAGACTTTTAAAATTGTTCCATTATAAGTATAACTATATCCTTGATTTAAATTTAAAATAGCACTTCTATTAAGAAAAGAATTATCATTATTTTCAAATTCAGGATTGATAGTTTTTAAAGTATTATGGTATGAATTTAAAAGTTTTGGCAAATCAATCTTGTTGTAATTTAAATTTTCATCCAATTTAATTAGTTGTTTTGAAATTTCTCTAAGACTTTTAATGTTTATATCATAATCAAAAGGAATTTTGGCACTTTTATTTAAGTCTTTTTCGAAAAACCCTTTTTCGTCTATTCTAAAACCAAATTCGCTTGCATAGGTTGTTTTATAATCATCATTAAAATTGTCATTCTTGGATTTTGTAAGATCATTTTGGGTGGTATTACTAGTAGTATCTTTTTTAGATTCTAAATTTTCTAATTTTACAAAAGTAGAATTTGCAAAATTTTGATATGGATTGATATTTGAACTAATAAACATAACTCTTCTCTTTAAAAATATTGCTTAGCTCAATTTAAGCAAAAGCTATGCCAATATTTTTAAATTGAAGAGAAAAAATTAAGCGTAAATGTTAAGTGATCCTGAACTATTAGCAGGAGTAGTAGTTGGAGCAGTGCTTGCATTTACGCCTTCGAGTGCTTGCATTACAGCATTTTCTTTTGCTTCCATAGTTTTTTTCATTACAGTGGTAGCTATATTAAGCATTAAGCTTGCCTGATTGTTGGTAACTTCGCCCATAACTTACTCCTTTTGTTTGGATTCTTAAGTATTATCGGCAAAGTTTTGTTAATATTAAGCGATATTGTAAATTTTTGAAAGATAATTGTTGTGAGTTGTTTCTTTTTCTTCTAAAATGTCAATGTAATTTTTAAACTCATCCATATTTTTAAATAAATTTTTCATATGAGCAAAAAGTTCTTGAGAAAAATTTTCAAGATTGTTTTGGGATTTAAGATATCTTTCTATTTGATAAAATCTTGCAATTTCTTTTTGGTATTCTTCTCGGGTTAGTCTATGAGATCTAAATTCTTCATTGATCATTCTTTTATCGTTAAGAATAAATGATCTTTTTTGATTGTTGATTTTAAATTCTACTATAAAATCATCATTTGATGCAATAATTTTCATGTATTTTAATTTGGCTTTGTTTTCGGTAAGATTAAAGCTAATACATTCAAGAAACATTTGAGTATAAATTTCTCTTTCAAATATATTTTGACAAATATCTATATAGTTTAAACTTAAATTGGTTTGAAAATCTAAAATAGTTGTATTTGACATGATTCATCCTTTTATTCATGACTTTGAATTTGCTTATGATAAAGAGCAAGAATCATTCCAAATAATTAAGAATCAATCATTTTTAACATATTGATAGTCTCTTCAAATTCAAAACTTTCTTCTGGATTTTGACTAAGAAATTGTTGCATAAAATCTTTTTTAGCTATAGCTTGATCAAGTTCTTTGTCGCTACCTTTTTGATAAGCTCCAATTCTTAATAAAACTTCATTTTCTTTTAATAAAGAATTCAAGCGTTTAAATCTTCTAGCACTCATTTTGTGTTCATGGGTGATTATATCTCCCATAACCCTAGAAGCTGAATTTTGTATATTTATAGGAGGATAAATTCCAAAATCAGTAAGTTCTCTGCTTAAAACTATGTGCCCATCAAGTATGGATCTGCTTTGATCGGCTATTGGATCGCTCATATCATCACCATCTACAAGCACTGTAAAAAAAGCTGTTATAGTTCCTTTACCTTCTTCTTTACCCGCTCGTTCCATTAGTTGAGGTAAAAGACTTAAAACACTAGGTGGGTATCCTTTAGTAGTTGGAGGTTCACCTAAAGCAAGTCCTATTTCTCTTTGAGCCATAGCAAAACGCGTTACACTATCCATTATAAAAAGTACATCTTTGCCTTGTTCTTTAAAATATTCAGCCACACTCATAGCACAAAATGCACCATATTTTCTCATCAATGCACTATCATCGCTTGTAGCCACTATGATAACAGTATCATCAAGTTTTCCACCTAAATTTTTTTGTATAAATTCAGGGATTTCTCTGCCGCGTTCGCCTATTAGGGCTATAACTTTTATAGGAGCTTTTGAATTTTTTACTATCATGCCCATTAAGGTTGATTTTCCAACCCCGCTGCCTGCAAAAATTCCAAGCTTTTGTCCTACTCCGCAAGTTAAAAGTGCATCTATAGTCTTAACTCCAACCGGAAAAACCTCTTCTATCAAACCTCTTTTCATAGCATCTATAGGAGCTCGCATAATAGGCATAAATTTACTTGCCTCTATAGGTCCTTTACCATCTTTTGGATGCATAAAAGGATCTACCACGCGCCCTAATAATGCATCACTTACTCCTATTTGCATCCCTGCATCATTTATAAATGCACGATCTCCTATTTTAAAGCCTTCAACAAAGCCAAATGGGCTTAAATAGCTTAAATTTTCATCTACTTCTACAACCATAGCCATAGCTTCTTTGCTTTCATTTTCGCTAGAGACTATTTTTATGATATCACCTATGCTAGTTTTTAAACCATTAATTTCTATACTAGTACTTGAAATTTTAGTAATTTGTCCAAAAACACTAGAAAGATTTTGTGAAGAAATTTTATTTCTAAGTTTTTCTAAACCCATTTAAAATCGTACCTGTTTGGATGAATTGATCAAAGAAAAAAACTCTCGTCTAGTTTTTTCACTTTTTAAAAAACTTCCTCTTAAGGCTGAAGTGCTAGTAGTAGAATTTGCTTTTTGCACTCCACGCATTTCAACGCACATATGTCTTGCTTCTATTACTACTCCTACTCCTTTTGCGCCAACATGCTTCATTAAAGATTCTGCTATTTGCTCGGTGAGTTGTTCTTGAATTTGCAAGCGTCTTGCAAAAACTTCCACAAGGCGAGGAATTTTAGAAAGACCGACTACTTTTTTATCAGGTATATAAGCTACATGCACTCTTCCAAAAAAAGGCAATAAATGATGCTCACAAAGACTATAAAATTCTATATCTCTTACTAAAACCATTTCGTTGTTTGAGCTTTCAAACAAAGCATCGTTTAAAATTTTTTTAGGATCTTGCTTATAACCACTTGTTAAAAAATCAAATGCTTTAAATACTCTAGTAGGAGTTTTTAAAAGGCCTTCTCTTTGAGGATTTTCACCTATAATTTCTAACATATTTTTTACTGAATTTTCAAATTTTTCTTGCATTTTTTCTCCATAAAAATGAAAATTTTAACATATTTTTATTTTTATATGATAGTGATAAGGAAAATTTTGGTATATTGTCAAAAATTTATTTTATAAAAAAGAGGAAAGATATTATGGAAGTTACAGCAAAATTACTTGATTTTGCAAATGCAAATGCTACTATAAAAATTACTCAAGAAGCTATTAAAGCTGAGATTGAGAAATTAGCTAAAAAAGCATCTAAAAGCGTTAAAATGGATGGTTTTAGAGCAGGAAAAGTTCCTGTAGCTGCGGTGCTTAAAAGATACGAAAAAGAACTTACAAAAGATGCAGAGCAAGATCTTTTAAGAAATGCTGTAGATAGTGCTTTAAAAGAAATCAAAAAAGATTCTAAAGATTTAGTGGGTGAGCCGTATTTTGAAAAATTTGAGAGAAAAGATGGTGGTATTGATGCTACTATGGTTTTATCTTTTAAACCAGAAGTAAAAATTGAAGGTTATGAAGAATTAATTCCAACTTATAATACTCCAAAAGTAACTCAAAAAGAAATTGATGCTAAAAAAGAAGAGCTTTTAAAAAGATTTGCAACTCCTGAAGCTATAAAAGAAGATAGAGCTATAAAAGAGGAAGATTTTGTTAAATTTGACTTTGAAGGTTTTGTTGATGGCAAAGCTTTTGATGGAGGTAAAGCTCAAAATTATGTGCTAGAGATTGGATCAAAACAATTTATACCAGGTTTTGAAGATGGCATGATAGGTCTTAAAAAAGATGAGGAAAAAGATATTAATGTTACTTTCCCAAAAGAATACGGCGCAACTCATTTAGCGGGAAAAGATGCAGTATTTAAAGTAAAAATTCATGAAATTCAAGAACTTAAAATACCAGAAATTAATGAAGAAATTTTAAAAAGCTTACTTCCAGGTGAAAAAGACTTAAGCGCTGAAAAACTTGATACTAAAATTAAAGAGCAAATAAAAAATGAAAAACTTTTTAAATTAATCAATGATGAGCTAAAAAATCAATTTGCAGAAGCTTTAGTAAATAAATATGATTTTACTTTACCACAAAATATAGTAGAGCAAGAAACAGATATGCAATTTAGAAATTCTTTAAGAAATCTTAAAGAGGAAGAATTAAAAGAATTTAAAGATGAAGCAAAATATAAAGAAAAAAGAGAAAGTTTTAAAGAAGATGCACAAAAAAGTGTAAAACTTACTTTTATCATTGATGAATTAGCAAAAATTAGAAATATCCAAGTAAGTGATCAAGAGCTTATACAAGCAGTGTATTTTGAAGCTTATAGATATGGTTTTAATCCTCAAGAGCATTTGGATAATTATAAAAAACAAGGTGCTTTACCTGCGATTAAAATGGCTTTGATAGAAGAAAAACTTTTTGCTGATATATTTAAAAAAAATGATAAGAAAAAAACTGATAAAGAAAGTGAAAAATAATGAGTTCTTATATCCCTTATGTGGTTGAAAAAACAAGTAGAGGTGAAAGAAGTTATGATATATACTCAAGATTATTAAAAGATAGAATCATTATGCTAAGTGGCGAGATACATGATGATCTTGCTGCTTCTATCGTTGCGCAATTTTTATTTTTAGAAGCAGAAGATCCGCAAAAAGATATCTATCTTTATATCAATTCGCCAGGTGGAGTTGTAACAAGTGGATTTAGTATATATGATACTATGAACTATATAAAGCCTGATGTATGCACTATTTGTATAGGTCAAGCTGCTTCTATGGGAGCTTTTTTGTTAAGTTGTGGAACACCAGGAAAGCGTTTTGCTTTACCAAATTCTAGAATAATGATACATCAACCATTAGGCGGAGCAAGAGGTCAAGCAACTGATATAGAAATTCAAGTTAAAGAAATTTTGAGATTAAAATCAATTTTAAATGATATTTTGGCTAAAAACACTAAGCAAAAACTTTCTAAAATCGAAAAAGATACAGATAGAGACTTTTTTATGAGTGCAGCTGAAGCTAAAGAGTATGGTTTAATCGATAAGGTTTTAGAGAAAAGTTTTAAATAGGAAATAGCAATGCTAGATGATGATTTATTTGCTGAGTTAGACTTAAATACGGATTCAGCTTCTGCAACAAAAGACGTACCAAAGATCCAAAAAATTAGCGGCGGTGAATTTGAGAAATTTGCAAAATCTATTTTGTCTGAACTTGTTAAAGATAATGTACCCCCAACTCCTACAAATTATGGGGTATATTTTCAAAAAATGTTAAATGATCGTCCTTTGGCATTTAAGAAAAAAATTACTGAAATTACGGAATTTGAACAAAATGATGAAGGCATAAAACGCGCAAATATTGAGCAAGATATTAAAAAAAGTTTTAGTTCGACTTCAGCTTTAGTTCAGTATATAGCAATGATATATAAACACCTTGAAACTATGAAAGATATGCTTAAAAAAAGAAATTCAGAGCTTGCTGTAAGTACAGGAAATTTGGCAGTTTCTAATGTTACTCATGCTTTAGAAAATGATCTTTTAAGGTTTTCAAGTATTTTAGAACGATATTCTGATGAAATTAAAGAAAATTTTGATGAAGTAAGGCAAATTTATAAACATTTAGAAGAGCAAAGTGATTTTGATTCTAAATTTGGAGTATATAACAAAAAGCATTTTTTAGAAATTTTAGAAAAAAGTATAGAGAGTAATTTAAAATACAGCTATCATACTACTTTGTTATTTTTTAAAGTTAAAGATGAAACTTTAGAGCAAGCTAATACTCAAAAAGAAAAAATTGCATTTTTAAAAAGTGTATGTAAGATACTTGCTAAAAATATTTCTTCAAGTGACTTGATAGCTCATTATGGTAATAATATCTTTATAGCTCTAATGTCGCATACAAATTTAGAAAAAGCACAAGAGCTAAGTAATAAATTTTTAGAATCATTAGAAAATTCAAATTTTTTCTTAGCAGATAAAGAAATTCAAATTAATATTGAGCTTGTAATTGGTGTGGTAAATAAAGATAGTAAAAGCCAAGATTTAGTAAATAAATGCATCGATGCTTTAAAAAATACTGGTAAAGATTTAGAGCCATTTGTGGTGATAGAAAGATAATTATGTTAAGAGAAATTATAACTTATCCTAATCCAAGACTATTTTTGCAATCGCAAAAAGTTGAACATTTTGATGAAAATTTACATATGTTGTTAGATGATATGTATGAAACTATGATAGCAAACAAAGGCGTGGGTTTAGCTGCTATACAAGTTGATGTGTCTTTGAGAGCTTTATTGGTAGATATTGGAGATGAAGAGGGCGAACAAAAAGACAAGCAAACGCTTATAGAAATTATAAATCCTATTATTATCCCTTTAGATGATGAGAAAATATCTTGTAATGAAGGATGCTTAAGCATACCAGGGTACTATGAAGATGTAATGCGTTATAAAAATATAAAGCTTGATTACCAAGATCGCTTTGGAAAAGCACAGACTTTAATAGCACATGATTTTTTAGCAGTAGCCATTCAGCATGAGGTAGATCATCTTGATGGGCATTTATTTATAGAAAAACTTTCTTTTTTAAAACGCAAAAAATTTGATAAAGAATTTAAGAAAAAAACTAAAAAAATCAAATGAAAAAACTAAAATGTGCGAGTTTTTCTACAGAGCTTGATATCATAGATGTAGAATCAACTTTCACAAGAGGTTTGCCAGGTTTTAATATAGTAGGTTTGCCAAATTGTGCCATAAAAGAAAGCACAGAAAGAGTTAAGGCAACATTATTAAGTCAAAATTTTACTTTCCCAGCACAAAAAATCACTATCAATTTAAGTCCTTCAGATATACCTAAAAATGGATCTCATTTTGATTTGGCTATTGCTATTTTGATTTTATTTCAAAAAGAAAATTTAGATGATTTTTTTGTATTTGGAGAGCTTGGGTTAGATGGAAGTATTAAGAGCACTGCTAGTATGTTCTCGCTTTTGCTTTTTTTGAGTTCAAAGCTTGAATATGCAAAAGTTGTGGTGCCAAAAAATATCGCACTAAAAGCTTCTATGATACCCAATTTAGAAATTTATGCTTTAGAAAATTTAAACCAAGCGGTAGATTTTTTTAAGGAAAAAAATTACCAAGCTTATAGAATTTGCAATGCCCATCCTTTATTTTTGAATGCTTTAGAAATTAATGGTCAAAAATACATTAAAAATGAAAATTTTATCCATGATTTTAAAGATATCAAAGGTCAAGAAAATGCTAAATTTGCTTGTATGGTGGCTGCGCTTGGAATGCATAATATTTTATTTGAAGGTAGTCCAGGTTGTGGCAAGAGTATGTGCGCTAAAAGAATTGCATACATTATGCCGCCTCAAAGTTTAAAAGAAGTGTTATCTCAAAATGCCTATAAATCCTTAAATTCTTTAGATGATGATTTTAGTGCAAGTAGAATTTTTAGAAGTCCTCATCATACAAGCACTAAAGCAAGTATTTTTGGTGGTGGAACTAAAAGTGCAAAAATAGGAGAAGTGGCATTAGCAAATGGTGGAGTATTGTTTTTTGATGAATTTCCTCATTTTTCAAGACAAATTATAGAAAGTTTAAGAGAGCCTTTGGAAGATTATAAAATTTTAATTTCTAGAGTAAATAATAAAGTCGTCTATGAGACTAAATTTTTATTTGTGTGTGCGCAAAATCCTTGTCCTTGTGGAAATTTGTTTTCAAAACATCAAGCTTGTAGATGTTCTGAAAGTGAAATTAAAAAATATAAAAATAAAATATCTTCTCCTATACTCGATAGAATCGATCTTTATGTTGCCATGGATGAAATTTCATATGAAGACACCTCTAGTTTAAGTTCTAAACAAATGAGTCAAAAGGTTTTTGAAGGATTTTTGTTTCAAAAACAAAGAAATCAAGATGAATTTAATGCTAAATTAAACGAAGAACAAGTTAAAAAGTATTGCATTTTAGATAAAAATGCTCAAGAAATTTTAAACAAAGCTATAAATTCATATGGTTTTTCCCAAAGAGGTATTGACAAAACTTTAAAAGTTGCAAGAACTATTGCGGATTTAGAGCAAGAAAAATACATTTTAAAAAGCCATTTGCTAAAAGCTTTGAGTTTTAGGATGAGAAGTATATAGGAGAAAAGTATGGAAAATAAAAGTGTGGCTATTTTTATTGATGCAGAAAATATTCCTTCAAAATATGCAAAATCAATTTTTGATATAGCTTCTGATTATGGTGAAATTGTTATAAAAAGAATTTATGGAGATTGGACTCAAAAAAATATACAAAATTGGAAAGAGCAAATCGCACAATATTCTATCATTGCTATGCAACAATTTAATTTTATAGCCAATAAAAATTCAAGTGATATGTATTTAATCACAGAAATTATGAGTGTGTTTTATGAAAAAGATATTGATATTTTTGTGATAGTATCAAGCGATAGTGACTATACTAGCTTGATACAAAAGCTTAAAGAAAATAAAAAACAAGTTATAGGTATGGGTTTAAAACAAGCTGTAAAATCCTATGTGAATTCCTTTAGTGAATTTTTTTATTTAGATCAAGATGAGTCTAATGAAAAAGTATTAAGTACTAAAGAATACATCAAAGATTTAATTAATATCACAGAAGTTCTCATAGAAGAAAAAGGCCGTGCTGAATATGCTCAAATAAGAACTAATATGAACAGAAAACACGCTAATTTCACCCCGCAAAATTTTGGTTTTAAAAATTTTAGAGCCTTGGTTAAAGAATTCTTGCCAAAAATGAAGCAGTTTAAAGAAGCTAATGAAAAAAATATTTATTTTTTAGAAAAAGTCTAAAGGATTTAATATGGAAAATATTTTAATAGCCTTTTTGAGTGTATTGATTTTATCTTTAATATGGCTTTTATTTAAATACCAACATCAAAAAAATAAAATTGAAATTTTAGATCAAAATTACACTTTAATGCAAAATCAAAACACACTTTTAGAGCAAGAAAAAAAAGAAAATTTACAAAAAATTTCTCATCTTAATGAAGAAAAAATAGTAATTTTATCTCAATACGAAGCAATTAAAGCAAGATTAGAAGAAAAAGAACAACGCCAAAAAGAACTATTAAATACGCATTTGCAAGAACGCAATAATCTAAAAGAAGAATACACGCAAAATCTTGATCAGCTTGAAAAAAAGTATAAGCAAAATTTATTTGAGTTAAAACGAGAATTTGAGCAAAATTTACAAAGACAAAATGTAAATATTTTAAATCAAAATAAGCTTATGTTTAACGAAGATGCTAAAAAAATTTTAGAAGAAATTTTTATACCTGTTAAAAAAAGTGTTAAAGAATATAGTGAAAAACTTTCGCAAAATGAAATAAGCTTAAAAACAAACATAGACAATATGTTTAAATTTAGCCAAAATATGGGAGAAAATGCTGATAAACTTGCTAAAATTTTAAAAGGCGATAAAAAAATTCGCGGTAATTTTGCAGAATTACAGCTTAAATCAGTCCTTGAAAATAGCGGTTTAATACAAGGAGTTCAATATAAACTTCAAGAAAAATTTGAAAATGAAGATAAAACTTACATCCCTGATGCAGTAGTATTTTTAGATAATAAAAAAAGTATTATTATAGATGCTAAATTTTCTTTGCCAAATGATTTTAATTTTGAAGAGCTTAGCCAAAATACTATCAAAGAGTTAGTTTATAATTTAAAATCTAGAATAGACGAGCTTGCTAAAAAGCCATATGCGCAATTTGACAAACATACTTATGAATTTGTTTTGCTTTTTATACCTTATCAAAATATTTTAGATTTGGTTATTAGTGTAGATCTTGAAATTTATCAGTATGCTTATAAGAAAAAAGTCTATCTTACAACTCCTAATACGCTTTTTATGGCTTTAAATACCATTAACATTTCATGGAAAAATATCCAAAGCAATGAAAATATTTTAAAGGCTTTTGATGAGCTTGGAAAATTTCATGATAAATTTGTAGGGGTTTTGGATGATTTTGAAAAAATTAAAGATGGAGTTAAAAAATTAAATACCAATATAGATAGCATGCAAAATAAACTAACTCATGGTAGTGGAAATATAGCTTCAAGGGTGGTTAAGCTAAAAGAACTTGGCGCAAAAACTCAAAAATTTATGAAATATGAGATCAATGATGAAAGCAATATGTAAAGATAACACCCTTTTTGAAAAAGAGCTTTGTGATAAAGGCTTAGATGAGCTTGTTATGATGGAAAATGCGGGCATTAATCTTGCAAAATTTATTAAAAAACAAAGTAAAAAAATTAAAAACGCTAAAATTTTATTTTTGCTTGGCGGTGGAGGAAATGGAGCAGATGGGCTTGTAGCCATAAGACATCTTAAAAAATGTAAAGCTTATTGTTTTGATTATAAGCAAAGTTTTTTATTTAAAAAACAAAAAAGCATTTTAGAAAATGCAGGCTTTAAATTTTTAAAAAAAGAGCCTAAATTTAAGTATTATGACATTATAGTTGATTGTATTTTTGGCAGCGGTTTAAACAAGGCTTTAGATGAAAATCTGCAAAAAATTTTTATAAAAATTAACAAAAGTAAAGCTTTAAAGATAGCTTGTGATACGCCTAGCGGACTTGGATTTGGTGAGTGTTTTAAAGCTGATTTTACTTTGTGTATGGGAGTAGTTAAAGAAAAGCTTTTAGAAGATTTTACTAAAACTTATGTTGGTAAAATTAAATGTTTAAATTTAGGCTTAAATTTAAAATCAAAAGTTCAAAATTTTTTACTTGAAAAAAAAGATTTAAAGCTTATAGATAGAAAAATTAATTCTCATAAAGGAAATTTTGGTCATATTTATATATTAGCAAGTAAAAGTGCTGGTACTTTGGCTGGTCTTGGAGCTTTGGAATTTGGTGCTGGACTTGTTTCTTTAGTAGCTAAGGATAGTTTTTCGCCTTTGTTGATGGTAAAATCAAGCATAAGTTCAAAAGCAAACGCTATCGCCTTAGGTATGGGGCTTGACAATTTAGATATTTTACAAGATGAAATTTTAAACAATATCCCCTTGGTTTTAGATGCAAATTGCTTTCAAAGTCATCATATACTTTTACATTTAAACCGAAAAGATGTCATTATAACTCCACATCCTAAAGAATTTGCCTATCTTTTAAAAATGTGTTTTGGTGAAGATATTTCAACACAAGAGATACAAAAAAATCGTTTTTATTATGCTAAAAAATTTAGCGCTTGTTGTGATTGTGTTTTAGTATTAAAGGGTGCTAATACTATCATAACTCAAAAAGAAAAGCTTTATGTGGTAAATTGTGCTAATGCAGCTTTAGCAAAAGCTGGGAGTGGAGATGTTTTAAGTGGTATGATAGCAGCTTTACTTGGTGCAAAATTTGATGCTTTAAGTGCAGCAAGAAATTCTGTCTTAGCTCATGCTTTAGTTGCTAAAAAGTATAAATTTAATCTTAATAGTTTTGATGCTTTAAAGCTTATTAAGGGACTAAAATGCTTATAAAACTTGCTGTGCTTTTTAGTGGTAATGGAAGTAATTTAGAAAATATTTTAAAAAAACTACACAAAAAAACATTTAAAGATAAAACTTTTGAAGTCGCACTTTGTATATGCAATAAAAAAGATGCCTTTGGTATACAAAGAGCTTTGAAATATGGTATTAAAACAACTATTATTGAGCATAAAAATTTTAAATTTAGAGAAGATTTTGATAAAATTTTAGTAGAAGAAATTCAAAAATATGATATTGATTTGACTATTTTAGCGGGTTTTATGAGAATTTTAAGCCCTGTATTTACTCAGCAAATTAAAGCCATAAACCTTCATCCATCTTTACTGCCTTTATTTAAGGGTGCTAATGCTATTAAAGAAAGCTATGAAAGCGATATGAAAGTAGCTGGAGTAAGCGTTCATTGGGTAAATGAAGAACTTGATGGTGGCATTATAATAGCGCAAAAAGCTTTTGAAAAAAATGATTTGACTTTAAAAGAATTTGAAGAAAAAATTCATTCTTTAGAATTTGAGCTTTTGCCTTTAGCGATTAGAAAAATTTTTGAAAATGATTAATTTTTCATTACTATAATTACAATTTTTATTTTCAAGGGAGATAAATGTTTGAATGGATTTTTAGCATTGATGCTTGGATTGTTTTATTTACCTTAACAGCTTTAGAGATTGTTTTAGGTATAGACAATATCATCTTTTTAGCTATTTTAGTAAGCAAATTACCACCTGAATATAGAGATAAAGGTAGGATTTTAGGTCTTGCTTTTGCGATGATTACTAGGATATTGTTACTATTTTCGTTATTTTGGGTAATGAAGCTTGTTACGCCTTTATTTAGTGTATTGGGTAATGAAATTTCTGGTAGAGATTTGGTTTTATTGCTTGGTGGATTGTTTTTGATTTTTAAATCAATCAAAGAAATTAAAGAGCATATTTCTCATAAAGAAGAAAATCACGCTAATGTCAAAATAAGCAATAAGCTTTGGATAGTAGTAGCAGAGATTGCTATTATAGATATAGTATTTTCACTAGATAGTGTTATTACAGCTGTAGGAATTGCTCAAGATATAGAAATAATGATTATAGCAGTGATTATAGCAGTGATGGTTATGCTCTTTGCGTCTAAGCCAATTTCTGATTTTGTTGAAAAATATCCAAGTATAAAAATTTTAGCATTAGTATTTTTAGTGTTAATTGGTGCTGTTTTAGTTTGCGAAAGTTTTGACATACATATAGACAAAGCTTATATTTATACAGCGATGGCTTTTTCACTCGTGGTTGAAATTTTAAATATCATTGCTTCAAAAAAAGCAAAATCTTAATACCTTGATGTCTTTTTGACATCAAGATTATCTTGACTTTTAAATTTTTTTTATGTAGAATATCGCTTTTATTTTTAATACATCGGGGTGTAGCGCAGTCTGGTTAGCGCACTTGGTTTGGGACCAAGGGGCCGAAGGTTCGAATCCTTTCACCCCGACCATTTATATAAATGGTGAGTGTAGCTCAGTCGGTTAGAGCATCAGATTGTGGTCCTGAGGGTCGTGGGTTCGATTCCCATCACTCACCCCATCAGCGCTCGTAGCTCAACTGGATAGAGCGACAGACTTCGGATCTGTAGGTTATGGGTTCGATTCCTATCGGGCGCACCACATTGCCTGATATACTTCATTATTATGCGCTCATAGCTCAGCTGGATAGAGCAACGGCCTTCTAAGCCGTAGGTCAGAGGTTCGAATCCTCTTGAGCGTACCACTTTAGCGGATGTGGTGAAATTGGCAGACACGCCAGACTTAGGATCTGGTGCAGCAATGCGTGAAGGTTCAAGTCCTTTCATCCGCACCATATTTTTACTTCAGTCTAATATGTTTTTTATATAAAAAAATTATTATAATTTAAATGAAAAAATTATATAAAATTAAAAACAGTTCATATAATATTTATAAAAGTTTAATTTTTAAAATAAGTAGTATAATCTGTATAGTTACAGGTTTTTAAAATATTTTGATAAAATTTTTGTTTTCAAAAACATTTTTTATAGTAAATAAAATTAATATTGGTGTGAAATATAGGCAAATATATGAAAAAAATAGAAAATATTTTGATTGAAATTTTTAACATCCCAAGAGATAAAAATTTATAGTATAGAAAAAATTGGTGTGATGACGAATCAAAATTATCTTATAATCATTATCCATGAAGTTAATTTAGAGCTATATTGTTTAAGATTAGCAAACTTAAAAACAAATCGACTTGTTAATAGAAGTTATGAAAAATATAATGATAATTTGGTAAGTAAAAATAAATTTAGTGTAGAAAGTGTTTATTTTGATGAGATAACTGGAGTTAAAATCACTAAATTTTTAAATGACTCATATGCGCTTAATCTTGGAAGCATAGCAAATAAAGATATTTTAAGGCAAATTGCTTTAAAGCTTAAAGAATTTCACGAGAGTAAATTGGAATTTAAAAATATTTTTAATATTTATGAAGAATATTTTTCTTTATTAAAAGAAAAAGATATTTTTTATAAGTATCATGAAAAAATGAATTATATTTTAGAAGCTTTCAATACAATTGCCCTATATTTTCAAAAACAACCAATCCGTTTTTATCCTTGCCATAATGATCTTGTTCCTGAAAATATTTTGGTTAAAGATAAAATATATTTTATTGATTGGGAATATTCAGGAAAAAATGATCCATTGTGGGAGCTTGCAAATTTTATAACAGAAAGTAGGTTAAATGATGAATTAGCAAAAGTATTTTTAGAAATTATTTTAATCGTAGTGTTACTCAAAAAGAAAAGAAACATTTGGATTTTATGCTTTTTGTTGCGATGTTTTATGGACTCTTTGGACGGCCTTAAAAGAAGAAAATGGTGAGTTTTATGGAGATTATGGCTTTATAAGAATCAATCGAGCCTATGAAAAATTAATCAAATTAAATTTTTAAATGAATAAAATAGGTTTTATTTCAGGAATTTTATCAGGCTTTTTTTGGGCACTTGCTGGTCTTTTTTATATAGAAGTTGCAAATAAATTTACAAACTCTTCTCACATAGTTTTTGTTTTGCTTTTTTTGTATAGAATTTATTCCTTGGTTGTTTTTGAGTTTTCTATCTTTTTTTAAACAAATATTTTAGTTTTGACAAAAAACTTATATTGCCATTTTTTGCAGGACCTATAGCTATGTATTGCCATATTAATGCAATTTCTATAATAGGATTAAGTATTAGTTCTTCTATTACGAGTTTATATCCTGTGATTGCAACTTTATTGGCATTTATATTTTTAAAAGAAAAACCAAATTTATTAGGTTTTTTGGTATATTTTTAGCTTTTTGTGCATTGTTTTTTTGTATTTTGACCAATTTAATCTTAATTTTCTAGGGTTTATTTCAGCTTTTTTATGTGCTCTTTCATGGGGAGTAGAATTAATCTTGAGCTCTGTTGCTTTGAAGAGTTTGCCAACTATAAGTGTTTATTATGCAAGACAAACAGGCGCTGGTTTTGGATATGCAATGCTAATTTTAACTCAAAATTTGATTTTTGTTTCTTTAGAATCAACTTCATTTGATTTTTTTTATTTTATTATCTTTTCTTATTTTTGCTTGGTCACTATCTTACTTTTTGTATTATTTTACCATCGCAAATATTGGCATAATAAAAGCTATGATGCTAAATATTTCTTATATAATATGAATTACATTGATACAAAAAGAATTTAATTTGAAACAAATTATTTTAGTTGTTTTGATTTTTATAGGAATAAATTTGGTTTTATGGTCAAAAAAGGAGAAAAATTGAATGCTATTATTTTAGTTGCTGGTTTTAGCAGTAGATTTCAAGAATTAACAAAAACAACTCACAAGGCCATGCTTAAAGTTTGCAGTGTTCCAAATATAGAACGAACTATTGTTTATCTCAAAGAAGCTGGAATTAATGAAATTTATATAGTGGTGGGATATTTAAAGGAACAATTTAAATATTTGGAAAAAATATGGTGTGCAATTGATTTTTAATGAGAATTATGATTTTTATAAGGCAAGTGATTTTTTTAGCGATAGTTTTGTAATTGATTGTGATGTAGTTTTAAATGAGAATATTTTTTTAGAAAAACAAATATTAAGTACATATTATTGTATTCCAAGAAATACTAAGGGTGAATGGTATGTTACATGCAAAGATAATTTGATCACACATATTGATACTTCTATATCAAATGGACTTGCTTTACTTGGAATTTCTTATTTTTGTTTAAATGACTGTGTCAAAATAAAAGAAAATTTAAAAAAAATTTTGCAACCCATTTATTTATTAGATAAAAATTGTATTGGGATAATATAGTTTCAGATTCGATTTTAAATCTTAAAATACAAGCAAAAGAGGTTCGAAATTGTTATGAAATGGATACTTTGAAAGAATATGAGGAGATTTTAAATAAATGCAAGAAATAAGTTTAGATGAACAGAAAAAATCTTTAGTAAAATTACTTGAGTGTTTTGATGATTTTTGTAAAAAATATAACATTGTTTATTCTCTAGGTGGTGGAACTCTTATCGGAGCCGCAAGACATAAAGGATTTATCCCTTGGGATGATGATATCGATATTTATATGTATTATGATGAATATGAAAAATTTGTAAGATATTGGAAAAATACTGAAAATATTTACTTAGAAAATCTTTATGATAAAAATTGTAAATATTTTTATTTTCTTGCAAAGATTTATAATAAGGATTATTTAATTGAAGATCGTGATTATAAAAGATGTCCTCTTTTTTTAGATATTTTTATATATGACTTTGTACCAAATGACATTGATCTAATTCGTAAAACTGCAAAAAAATAAAATTTTTAAGAAAACTTACTAGATCTTTTATTAAACGCTCAGAAGAATTTGCTTTTATGAAGAAAATTTGTCTTTATTGTTCCGATTGTCTTGATAGACAAATTGATAAAATATTAAAAAATTGGCGTTTAAAATATACAAGTAAAAATTGTGAAAATATTGCTTTGTTTATAAGTGAATGTTCAGGATGGGATAATTCTATTATGCATAAAAAGTATTTTAGTGGTGTAGTTGAGCTTTATTTTGAAAACAAAAAATATTCTTGTATGAACGGTTATGATGAACATTTAAAAAATATTATGGTGACTATATGAAACTACCACCAGAAAATCAAAGAATTCCAAAACATAGTTTTAAATGTTATAAGTTAAAATAATACAAAAGATATCATTATACTTTTTCTATAGCAATTAAAATACAGAAAAATAATTGATATTGTTTGAATATCTATAAACTGTGAATTAATACTG
Organism: Campylobacter volucris; assembly: GCF_008011665.1. Taxonomy (GTDB): domain Bacteria; phylum Campylobacterota; class Campylobacteria; order Campylobacterales; family Campylobacteraceae; genus Campylobacter_D; species Campylobacter_D volucris_A. The sequence continues at coordinate 117 of NZ_VOWJ01000002.1, read as the reverse complement.
AAAGTTTTTATTATTTTTTTGTTACTACCCACCTCCCACTTTCTCTTTTCTTCCACCTAATAAAACTTTAAGCTTATATAGATATAATTTCATTTCCTTTTTTTTGAAAAAAGGTAG
>NZ_VOWJ01000016.1 GCF_008011665.1 Campylobacter volucris | reverse complement strand
TAAGTTTGAATTAGTTTGAATTAGTTTGGCGGGTGAAAAATAAAAAAGCTTATAGATTATAGTTTTAGTTTTTTATTAGGATGTATGGTTTTTATATAGAAATGATAAAGATTATAATTAAGGTATTTTTTGGATGGGTTGTTGGTTGTTTTATTTATTTAAAGATTTTTGTTTTTTTGGTTTGTGTTATTGAAAAAAAGGGTTGTAGTAAAAAATTATCTAGTATTAGATTAAAAAATGTAAATTAGATAATTTATTTCATATATGATGTGAGATTATTGATGATTTTTATGATATGAAAAAATTAGAAAATATTTATTATAATAAATTATGTTTTTTAAATTTGTAAGATAACTTTGAAGTGATGATTATAAAAGTGTAAAGTTGTGTAAGGTGAAGCATGGAAAAATTTATTGAAAGACTACTTAAAGAAGTGTTAAATTTGAACAAGATGTAGATAATGGTTTGAGCAATATAAATATATTTAAAGCTTTGGGTGTAGGATGTGGGAAGGTTGTTTATGAACCCGTTTGTTGGTTTTTATTTGCAAAGGATGACAAAGTAAAATTTTTCATTTTTTAATTTTCATTATTTTGAATACTTTCTGGAAAATATCCTTTTTTATGACAACTTTTTCTTTATTTGGCTTTTTATTTAAAACAAGTTTTATAGATGTGTTTGTAAAATTGTTATTTTTATTTTATTCTTTCTGTAAACCTCTCTCATCAAAATCCTTCAAATGTATCAAATAATATAATTTTTTACTTGGAAAATATTTATTGATTTTTTTGTAAATTGTCCTCTAAATACTTCAACTTCAGTCATATTTCCTTCTATATTATCATACAATTTTGCAAAATTTTTTAGGAAAAATCTACACTGAAGTGTATGAAGTTTTGCTTCACTATCATCTACCTTAATGAAAGATATATTATAATCTCGATTTTCTTAGTAGTGTCGTCATAATATATTATCGAAGATAAGATTAGTTTATAAAAATCCATATTTTTAATTTCATTTGGATTTTTTATTTTAAAAATGAAATTTTATTGTTTATTGATATATTTAGTGTGATATTCTAAGATTTGGAATTATTGTCAATAAAGGTTATGCTATACCTATCCCAGCCATATATTATCATATAATTGATTTTTCAATAATATTTTTTAGCTGTTTTTTTTATCTTATACTTCTAGTACTAAAAATTACTATATTTATAACTATTGCTCCTTATGTTTATAAATATTATATAAAAATATGATTATAATTTTAAAATGGTTTTAATAAAATTGATAGAATGCCTTAATAATGGTAATGTTTTTTTAAGTGGTGGAGCCGGAGTAGGAAAATCTTTTTTAATTTATAGGTTGATAAAAGAATATAGGAAAAATAGTAAAATAGTCATAGCTTTGGGTTCAACAGGAATTAGTGCATTTAATATAGGCGGAGTTACACTACATAGTTTTTTTAGATTTGGTAGGTGTGTAAGTCATGATGAGTTATATTATGAAGATAGAAAGCAAAAGGATAAAATAGAAAAATTAAAAAGAATTTTAAAACAATGCGATTTATTAATTATAGATGAAATTTCTATGGTTAGTGCTTTGATTATGGATATGATTTATTATAGACTCACTCGACTTGAATTTAATGGTAAATTAGTCGTTGTTGGAGATTTTTTTCAGCTTCCACCTGTTGTGCGAAAAGAACAGCAAAATTCATTATTTCAAGATAGCTATTATGCCTTTGCATCGAATGCTTGGAATGAATTTAATTTTATAAATGTCAAACTTACTTTATCCAAAAGAACTAGTGATAATAATTTTTATGAGCATTTGTTTTATGTTAGATTAGGTCAAATAAATGATGAGATTATAAAATATTTTAAATCTAAGTTAGTGAGTAAAAATGAATTACTTTCTTATGAAGATGATTATACTTTATTATGTGCAACTAATAAAAAAACAAATTTTATCAATGAAATAAAATTAAAAAATTTAAAAACAAAAGAATATATTTTTAATGCTATATATGAAAAAATAGATTTAAATTTAGATGATAAAAGTTTTAAGCAGTGGATTGATGGTTTAAATTTGGTGCAAAATTTAAAAATAAAAATCGGTGCTAAGATAATTTTTTGTGTCAATAATAAAGAAGAAAATTATTATAATGGAGAACAAGGAAAAGTTAAAGATATTTTATATGAAAATGATGAGTATTTTATTGTAATAGAAAAAAGCAATGGTGAAATACTAAAACTAAAACCATATGAATGTCTTTTGGAAGATTATGAATTGGATAGTGAGAATAAAATAGAAGTTAAAATAAAGGCTAAATTTATACAATATCCTATAAAATTAGCATATGCTATAACTATACATAAATCACAAGGAATGAGTATAGATAAATTAATTTGTGATATAGATGGGATTTTTGAAAAAGGACAATTATATGTTTGTTTATCAAGAGCCATTGATCCTAATAATTTAAAAATTACATACGATTATAGATTTTCTTTCGAGGATTATTTTTTAAAAATTTTAAAATTTGATAAAAAAGTTAAAGAATTGTATTTAAATACACATTTTATTAACTTAGAAGAGGAAAATTCAAATGAAATGGATAATATTTAGTTTTGTAATAGTTGCAAATATCTTTGCAAATACTTTAAGTATTGAAAATTTTAAAACCGATTTGTATTCAAAAACTGGAAATAATATATTAAAAACTATAGAATTAAATTTAGAATTTGAAGGAGAAAATTTAGAAGAAAAAAAGATTGTAGATGCTTTAAATACTATTATTTCTAGTTATTTTTATGAAGATTTGTTCACCGAGATTGGTAAAACTAACTTTAAAGAAACATTGCTTAAATTTAGCAATAAAAAATATAAAACTCAAATTAAAAATATTTATATTTTAAAAGTTAATTCTGTAAAAGAATTTGATGTAGAAGAATTGAAAAAATTCTTACAAGAATTAGATTCTAAAGAGGAAAAAATCACAAAATCACAAAATCTAGTAAAAGAAGAAAAATCTATAAAGGAAGAAAAGCCAATAAGAGAAGAGTATAATAGCACTAAAATTCAAGATTTAAACACCAGTGGTGAAGAAATAAATTCGGATTTTAATACTACTATAGATAAGGAAGCAAATATTAGTAAAGAAGCTATGGATATGATTTTAAAAACTATGGAAAATTCTCAAATGCAAATGCTTGCTCCAAGTAAAAATGAAGAGTTATTTAAAGAATTACCTTTTTGATTAACGCACGATATCGTAGTGATTTGGAATGTTTGGTATAAATATGTTTTCATTTATATTTTGATTAAATTTTTGATTAAAAAATTCAATAATAATAGTATTTTGAAGCTCATCTTTGTAAGAAATATCCATTAAAGTATCATTTTTTAATTTGATTTTATATTGGGTATTTTCATAAGTTGCTTCATAGATATCTTGGGAGATTTTTTTAGCTTGTTTAAAAATTTTTTGTAGGTTTGGTAAATTTTGTATTTTTGTAAAAATTACTTGTTCTAGTTGTGGTTCAATGATTGTTATTTCATGTTTATTGATATAAATTTGTTTTGAAATAGGATAGATATAATTCCAAAATGCTTTATTTTGAGTGATAATAAAATTTCCTTTATACTCTAGTGAAGATTTATTGCTATAAACTTTTTGTACAAAATCACTACTAAAATTTTCAAAATTGATATCAAAAGCCAAGAGTTGTAAAAATGTAAAAAACAATACCAAAATATATTTCATATATCAAACCTTAATTTTATTTTTAAAATTATATAAAATTTGCATAAATAAAGACTTTTATATAGTTCTAATTAAAATAAGATATAATGTTTTTTATTCTTACAAAAGGGCAAAAAATGTTTTCTAATATATTTAAAGCAGTATTTGGAACTAAAAACGATAGAGAAATAAAAAAATATTTAAAAAGAGTAGCTCAAATCAATGCTTTAGAGACAAAATATCAAAAATTAAATGATGAGGATTTGAAAAAAGCTTTTGAAAGTTTTCAATTTCAAATTCAAAATGGACAAACTACTCTAGATCAAATTTTAAATGATATATTTGCAATTGTAAGAGAAGTAAGCAAAAGAACTTTAAATATGCGTCATTTTGATGTGCAACTTATAGGCGGTATGGTATTGCACGAGGGTAAAATAGCTGAAATGAAAACAGGTGAGGGTAAAACTTTAGTAGCAACTTTACCTGTTGTTTTAAATGCTATGAGTAAAAAAGGTGTACATGTAGTTACTGTTAATGATTATTTAGCAAAAAGAGATGCAGAACAGATGAGTGCCATATATAACTTTTTGGGTTTTAGTGTAGGTGTAATTCTTTCTGAGCAAAATAGCGATGAAGCTCATAAAAAAGCTTATGAGTGTGATATAACTTATGGCACAAATAATGAATTTGGTTTTGATTATTTGCGTGATAATATGAAATTTTCTAATTTAGAAAAGGTTCAAAGAGAACATAATTTTGTAATCGTTGATGAAGTAGATAGTATTTTAATTGATGAAGCAAGAACTCCGCTTATCATAAGCGGCCCTACTAATAGAACTTTAGATGGTTATATTAAGGCAAATGATGTAGCTAAAAAAATGCAAAAAGGTCAAGCAGCAGCTACTCCTCAAGAACTACCAAGTGGAGATTTTGTGGTTGATGAAAAAAATAGAACTATAATGCTAACAGAAGCTGGAATTTCAAAAGCTGAAAAGCTATTTGGTGTAGAAAATTTATATAGTCTTGATAATGCTATTTTGGCTCATCAACTAGATCAGGCTTTAAAAGCGCATAATCTCTTTGAAAAAGATGTGCATTATGTTGTAAGAGAAAAAGAAGTTATTATAGTGGATGAATTTACGGGTCGTTTGAGTGAAGGAAGACGCTTTAGTGATGGTTTGCATCAAGCACTTGAAGCAAAAGAAGGGGTAAAAATTCAAGAAGAAAGTCAAACCTTAGCAGATATTACTTTTCAAAATTATTTTAGAATGTATAAAAAAATAGCTGGTATGACAGGAACTGCACAAACTGAAGCTACAGAATTTTCACAAATTTATAATTTAGATGTCGTATCTATTCCTACAAATATACCTGTTGCAAGGATAGATAAAGATGATTTAATTTATAAAACACAAAATGAAAAATTTAAAGCAGTGATTGAAGAAATCAAAAAAGCTAATGCTAAAGGTCAGCCTGTCTTAGTTGGAACTGCAAGTATAGAACGAAGTGAAGTTTTTCATAGTATGCTTGTAAAAGAACGCATTCCTCATCATGTACTTAATGCTAAAAATCACGAACAAGAAGCTTTGATTATCCAAGATGCTGGCAAAAAAGGTGCGGTTACTATTGCTACTAATATGGCAGGTCGTGGTGTAGATATCAAAATAGATGATGAAGTAAGAGCATTGGGTGGGCTTTATATAATAGGAACAGAACGCCATGAAAGTAGAAGAATAGATAATCAACTTCGTGGTCGTGCAGGAAGACAAGGTGATCCTGGAGTGAGTAGATTTTATTTAAGCCTTGAAGATAATCTTTTAAGGATTTTTGGTGGCGATCGTATTAAGCATATTATGGATAGATTAGGTATAGAAGAAGGTGAGCATATAGAAAGTCGTATCGTAACCAAGGCTGTAGAAAATGCTCAAAAAAAGGTTGAAAGTTTGCATTTTGAAAGTAGAAAACATTTGCTTGAGTATGATGATGTAGCCAATGAACAAAGAAAAACAATTTATAATTATAGGAATGAATTATTAGATGAAAATTATAATCTTCAAGAGAAAATTTTAAAAAATATTAGCGAGTATAGTAATCACATAGTAAGTCAAATTTATATCAATTCAGGGATTGAAGAAAATGCAAAGCATTTTGATGCCTTAAAACAAAAGATAAATTATGAGTGTAATATAGAATTAAAAGAAGAAGATTTTAAAGATTTAAATGAAATTGAAGCCGAAAATAAGCTTAGTGAAATTTTAGAAAATGCTTATAAAGAAAAAATGAGTATTATCGTTGAAAAAGAGGCTAGAAAAATTGAGAGAATTTTGTATCTTCAAATTTTAGACAATCTTTGGAGAGAACATTTATATCAAATGGATATTTTAAAAACAGGTATAGGTTTGAGAAGTTATAACCAAAAAGATCCATTAGTTGAATATAAAAAAGAAAGTTATAATCTTTTTATGGAGCTTGTAGAACGCATAAAATTTGATAGCTTAAAATTGCTATTTAATGTAGTATTTACACAACAAGAAGCTAAAAATTTTGAAGAAAAATCGCATGAGCAAAATGAAAAAATTATTGCTAGTACTACAGAAAGTGGTGTAGATGAAGATGGAAATATAGAAATTAAGAAAGTTCCAAGAAATTCCCTATGTCCTTGTAAAAGTGGGAAAAAATATAAAGATTGTCATGGCAAAAGTGGGCCAAAAAAAGGCATTTTAGCATAAGGTTTATGGATGAATTTGGTAATAGTTGAAGATGATATTAATATGAGAAAATCGCTTGAAATAGCATTGAGCGAGTATGAAGAATTTAAAATAAAATCTTATAAATCAGCCACAGAAGCTTTAAAAAAATTAAACAATGATGTTGATTTAATTATTACAGATATTAATATGCCAGGGATTGATGGAATAGAATTTGTTCAAGCTTGTGAGAATAAATATGATTTCATTATCATTACAGGAAATGCAACTTTAAATCGTGCTATAGAAGCAGTAAGACTAGGCGTTAAAGATTTTTTGGTTAAGCCTTTTGATATTAATACTTTAGTTACTGCTATTAAAAGAGCTAAAATTATACAAGAAAAAACTTCTAAAAAAAGCACAAAAAAAACTGAAAAACAAGAAGCTAAAGAAGATTTTTTTGGAAAATCTCAAGCTTTAGAGCATTGCTTAAATTTGGCAAGTAAAGCAGCCAAAACTGATGCTAGTGTTTTATTGTTCGGAGAAAGTGGCGTAGGAAAGGAAGTTTTTGCTAATTATATACATAAAAATTCAAAAAGAGCTTCCAAGTCATTTATAGCTATTAATATGGCAGCTATTCCTGCTAACTTAATTGAAAGCGAGTTGTTTGGTTTTGAAAAAGGTGCTTTTACAGATGCTAATGCTACCAAAATAGGACTTTTTGAGTTAGCCAATGAAGGGACTTTATTTTTGGATGAGATTGGTGAGATGCCTTATGAGATACAAGCAAAATTGTTAAGAGCATTGCAAGAAAAAGAAATCACTAGATTAGGTGGAACTAAGAGCGTTAAGATAGATGTTAGAATAGTCAGTGCAACAAATGCAAATATAGAAAAAAAGATTGAAAATAATGAATTTAGACAAGATTTGTATTATAGATTAAACACTATTCCTATTAATATTCCACCACTTAGACAAAGACAAGATGAAATTTTACAAATTGCACAAAAAGTATTACTAGATACTTGCAAAGAATATGAATTTACAGAAAAAAGATTAAGTAGGCAAGCTCAAGATGCTTTATTATCTTATGATTTTCCAGGTAATATTAGAGAGCTTATTTCTATTATACAGAGAGCTTGTATTTTGAGCGAAAGCGATGAAATTAGCGAGCAAGATTTATTTTTAGAAAGTAGAAAAAGTAAAGATATAAAAAATTTAGAAAAAGAATTAATCTTAGAAGCATTAAAAAATTCAAGTGATATTACTCAAGCAGCTAAACTAATAGGCATGAGTGAGCAAATTTTTTGTGAAAAAATGAAAAAATATAATATTAACTAAAGGAAAGTCGGATGAAAAAAATAGCTATAATTGGAGCAACAGGAGCAGTTGGCGAAGAACTTTTAAATGTTTTAGATGAATTAAATTTTCCAGTTGAGAATATTTTGCCTTTGGCTAGTGCCAAAAGTGTAGGATCTAGTGTGGAATTTAGGGGTAAAACTTACAAAGTTCAAGAGCTTACCGAGACGGTTTTTCAAGAAAATCCTGTAGATATTGCATTTTTTAGCGCAGGTGGTAGTATTAGCGAGCAATATGCTAAATATGCAGTAGAATGTGGTGCAGTTGTGATTGATAATACAAGTCATTTTAGAATGAATGAAGATGTTCCTTTGGTTGTTCCTGAGTGCAATAGTGAAGATATTAAAGATTGGGAGAAAACAGGAATCATTGCCAATCCAAATTGCTCCACCATACAAATGGTTCATATTTTAAAACCCCTCGATGATGTTTTTAATTTAAAAAGAGTAGATGTTAGCACATATCAGGCTGCAAGTGGAGCTGGGAAAGAAGGAATGGAAGAGCTAGTTCAAGGTTTACAAAGTTTTTTTGCTTTTAAATTGGACGAATTTGAAGCAAAAACTTTTCCATATACTTTAGCACTAAATTTAATCCCTCAAATTGATCAATTTTGTGAAAATGGTTATACCAAAGAAGAATTAAAAATGATTAATGAAACCCAAAAGATTTTGCACAAAAAAATAGAAATTTCGGCAACTTGTGTTAGAGTTCCAGTGCTTAGAAGTCATAGCGAATCTATTACTATACATTTTGAAAAAGATGTTGATCTTACTAAAGTAAGAGAAATTTTATCTAAAGCTCCAAGCGTTGTAATGGTAGATGATATTGAAAATAAAAAATACCCTATGCCTCTTTTTGCAAGTGATACAAATGAAACTTATGTTGGTAGGATAAGACAAGATATTAATCATAAAAATATCATACATTTATGGTGTGTAGCCGATCAAATTCGTGTTGGAGCTGCAACTAATGCTGTGCGTATTGCTCAAAAATGGCTAGAGATGGTCTAAAAAGGAAAAAAATGTTTGAAAAATTTTTTGAAATTTTATTAGTTAAGAGCCGTTGGGTTACAATTTTACCTGTAATTTTTGGACTCATTGGAGCTTTTGTTTTGTTTTTTATAGCTAGCTATGATGTGATTAAAGTTTTAATACATGTATTTGAATATTTTACTCTTGCAAATTTCAGCGTTGATTTACATGAAGAAGTTGTGGGGTTGATTATTGGAGCTGTGGATTTGTATTTAATGGCTTTAGTTTTATTTATATTTTCTTTTGGAATTTATGAATTATTTATTAGTGAAATAGAAGATTTTAAAAAAATCAAACAATCAAAAGTTCTAGAAGTGCATAGTTTGGATCAGCTAAAAGATAAGCTTGCCAAAGTTATTATTATGGTTTTGATTGTAAATTTCTTTCAAAGAATTTTGCAAATGCAATTTAATACAGTTTTAGATATGACTTATCTTGCAGGTTCGATTTTAGCACTTTGTATAGGTTTGTATTTTCTACATAAAAGTGATCATTAATTTAAAAGGTTTTTTATGATTTTTATTGATGCATGTTTTAAAAAAACTACTCCTTATACCCCTGTGTGGATGATGCGACAAGCGGGAAGATATTTGCCAGAGTATATGAAAGTACGAACTCAAGCTGGAGATTTTTTATCTTTGTGCAAAGATTATAAAAAAGCAAGTGAAGTGAGTTTGCAACCTGTTGATATTTTGGGTGTTGATGCAGCTATTATTTTTTCAGATATTTTAGTAGTTCCTTTGGAAATGGGAATGGAACTTAAATTCGAAAAAGGTGAAGGTCCCATTTTTGCAAATCCTATTAAAAATGAAGAGGATTTGAACATTTTGGATGTAAATAAAAGCATTAAAAATCTTTCTTATGTCTATGATGCTTTAAAATTAACTAGAGAAAAATTACCACAAGATAAAGCTTTGATAGGATTTTGCGGAAGTCCTTGGACTATAGCTACATATATGATAGAAGGTGGAAGCAGTAAAAATTATGCAAAAAGTAAAAAAATCCTTTATCAAAATCCTGAATTTTTGCATAAAATTTTATCAAAACTAACCCAAGCATTAAAATTATATTTAGAAGAACAAATCAAAGCAGGGGCTAATGCTGTTCAAATTTTTGATAGCTGGGCGAATGTTTTGGAGCAAAATGTTTTTTTTGAATTTTCTTTTAAATATATGCTAGAAATTTCTGATTATATCAAAACAAAATACCCGCATATTCCTGTGATAATCTTTCCTAAAGGTATAAGTGGATTTTTAGATAAAATTGATGGAAATTTTGATGTTTTTGGTGTTGATTGGAGCACACCTTTAAATTTAGCAAAAGAAAAATTATCTCATAAATATACTTTACAAGGTAATATGGAACCATGTAGATTGTATGATCAAAAAGCTATTAAAATAGGTGTTGAAAATATCTTAAATATAATGCAAAATGCACCGCATATTTTTAATCTTGGTCATGGAATTTTACCTGATATTCCTGTTGAGAATGCAAAATATTTTATTAAATTAGTACAAGAGAGCTCAAGAATTTGAGTAAGATTGTTTTTGGTCCTATCAACTCAAGAAGATTTGGAATATCTTTAGGAGTTGATTTAAGTCCTGATCAAAAACAATGCAATTTTGATTGTGTATATTGTGAGTTAAAAGCTGCCAAACCCCAAGAGAAATCTTTGATTTATCCTAGTGTTGAAGATATTATAAAAGAACTCAGTCAAGCTTTGATACGCTATAAAAATATTGATTTTATCACTTTAACCGCTAATGGAGAGCCAAGTTTATATCCTTTTTTAGATGAGCTTGTAATAAAACTTAACCAAATTAAAAATAATAAAAAACTTTTGATATTAAGCAATGGAAGTGCAGTTTTAAATGCAAAAGCATATAAAGCTTTACTTGGTATAGATGTGGTTAAATTTAGCCTTGATAGTGCTATAGAAAAAACATTTTATAGAATTGATAAAGCTTTAAAGCAAATAAAAATTTATGATTTAATTGAAAAAATGATAGCTTTTAGTAAAGATTTTAAAGGTGATTTGATCATGGAAACTCTAATAGTAAAAGGAATCAATGATACAAAAGACGAAATGCTTGCTCTAAATCAAGCTTTTGCTAATATTAATCCACTTAGAGTTGATTTTAGCACTATAGATAGACCTCCTGCATATCCGGTCAAAGCAATTGATTTTAAAAAACTGCAAGAGCTTAGTTTATATATTACTAGCATACCAGTGGTTTTAGCTAAACATAATTGCGATGGTATTAAAAATGATTTTAGCGAAAAAGATCTTTTGAAAATGTTACAATTAAGAGCTCAAAGTGAATTTGATATAGAAAATAATTTTAGCCAGCTTAGTAAAGACAATCTTGCTAAATTGCTTAAAGAAAAAAAGATTATGATTAAAAATTTATCAGGTGTGAAATTTTACAAAACTTTACAAAATACTTGACAAATATATTTTTTTTATATATAATACCATTTCTTTTTTACAAAATGTTCCGGATTAGCTCAGCGGTAGAGTAGTCGGCTGTTAACCGATTGGTCGTAGGTTCGAATCCTACATCCGGAGCCACTTACATTTTTCAATCAATTATTTTTTTATTGTTAGTCTAATTATAATTTAGTTTTAATATTTTCTATATTTTTATAGAAAATATTAATTTTTTATATCAAAAGTAAAAAATTTACTCTCAAAACCATCTCCTACTTTTTCATATTGAAATATAGCTGGTTCTAAATTTTGAACTTCATGATATAGCAAACCCAGAGCAAGGCGTGCTTCTAAGGTTTCTTCATTTTCTAATCTTGCAAGTTCTAGAAGAGCTATAGCTGAATTTGGGTTATTTGAACCAATCGCCGAGACTGCCGCTAAAAATAGAGTTTGAGCATCTTTTATTTTATAATCATCTATGAGCATATTATAAAGTGTATATGCTTCTTGGTATTCTTGTGCAAAAATATCAATATATGCCAGAGCAAAAATCAATCCTATTGAGTTTTTATCACTAGTTGCTAATTTTTTCTTGATGTCGTTTCTTACATGATTGATTAAGCCTGTAATTTGCATTAAACTTACAAAACTATCTTTAACAATACCTGCTCCACCAAATAAAGAATTGTAATCAAGTTTTGTGTTTTGAAAATAAATTTGAGCCTGTTTAGCATAAGCTTTGATATCTAAATTCATATTTTTAGCATTAAAATACAAAATATTACTAATAATATCTTTGTTAAGTAGCTTTTTTAAGGCTATTACGGCTTCGTTTCTTACTTCAAGTAAATTATTTCCATTAGCAGCAATAATCGCAAACATCAATTCTAAAGGACTTTTTTTATCAAGATTAAAATCATCAAGATAAGGGAGCATTGCTGTATAATCTTTATTTGGAATATAAAGTAGATATTTATAGATATTATTGATATTTAAATTTGTATCAGCTTGTAAATTTTCTACTACTTCATTTTGGAGTTTTGTATAATCTTTTTTAATCAAGTCCATGCAAAATATAGCAAAAATACCCGCTAAATGATTTTTAGGGTTAAGATGATAGGCTGTTGAAAAATGATTAGCTGCTTTATTGTAATCTTGTAATTGTGCATAAGTTAGAGCAAGATTATAGTGGATTACATCATGCGAGCTGTAGTTTTGATTGATTTTTTGTAATTCTTGATTTGCTTCTCTTAAGTGTAAGTTAAAAGCTAGATTGATTGCACGCGAAAGCTCAATATTTACCCCAGATAGCATTTTGCTTTCAAGTAATAGTTTGCTTTCGTATTTGTAAGCTTGTGCAAAACTCTCTAGATCGGCTTTGGTTATAAGCTCTATGCTTTGTTTGACATCAAAAATTCTATACGGGGAAAAATAAAATAATAGATCGTAAATTTGTTGTTTTGAATTAATTAATTCTTTAGCAAAATCTTTTTGTGCTATATCAATGCTATATAAATTTTTCTTTAATCTAGTTTTTATACCATAATATTTAGTAGCTATGTCTTTATCTGCAGCAAATAAGCTTTGTAAAATTTGTGCACCTTTGTTGTATTGTCCGGTTTTAAGTTCTACTAAAGCTAAAGCCATAGAGCTTCTTGATTTTTGAGAATCAATTTTTGTAGCTCTTGCTAAGTATTCTTTTGCTTTGGCATATTCTCCTATCTTAGCATATAATAATCCAAGAGGTAAGCTTGCTTCATAATTTTCTTGTTTTAGTAAAAAATTAATTGCGTCTTTATCAGCTTGTAAAAGAGAATAAATTTTAGCTCCAAGATAATGTGCTTCATCTTTATAGTTTGAAATATTATTGGAGTGAGCAAACATTTGTAAGGCTTCTGGATAAAATCCTTGATAATATTCAATTAAACCCAAATAATAATTATATAAAACAGAATCAGCATTTTGAGGTAAATGAATTTTGGCTAAATCAAGATAGTATTTAAATTTTTCTTTATCATTAAGATAAAAATAACATACAGCGATATTTATAGCAGCCGCTACTTTATGTTTTTCTAAATCCAAAGATTGTTTAAAATTTGTTATCGCGCTTTTATAATCTTGTTGTTTCATCTGAGCTACACCAAGATTATAACTTGACAATGATTCATTAAAAATATTAACACTATCATAAAGCTCTAATGCGCCTTTAACATCACCTTTTTCATATAATAAATTTGCTTTTTGGATAATCAAATCAAGTGCAGATTGTTGAATTTTTGTAATTTCTACCGAAGCGTTATTTTCTTTTATTGCTTCATTTGTCGCAATTTTGTGTGGTTCTTTTTTAAAAAATATTAGTAAAATTAAAATTATAGTTAAAATTAAAATAAGACCTCCAAGAGCGCCTATTATGATGAGAAATTTTTTATCAAAAAGTTTTTTATTTTCTTCTTTTTGCGGCTCTTGAGACTCTTCTTCTACTCTTTGGAAAGTACTTTCTTCTTCTAATTCTGGTGGAATAGTTCCAGGTGGAATTTCAGGTTCTAAATTTTCTTCAAGATTATTGGTATTTTCTTGGTTGTCTTGTTCTTTTAGTGTTACTTCTTCTGCCATTTTTTATTCTTAAAAATATTTTCTTAAAACATCAGGTATTGTTATTTTGCCATTTTTATCTTGATAGTTTTCCATTATAGCTATCAAAGTGCGTCCTACGGCTAAAGATGAGCCATTTAAAGTATGAACTAATTCGTTTTTGCCTTTTTCATTTTTATAGCGAATTTTTGCTCTTCTTGCTTGAAAATCTTTACAATTTGATACTGAAGAAATTTCTCTGTATTTATTTTGAGAAGGTAGCCAAACTTCTAAATCGATAGTTTTTGCAGCAGAAAATCCTAAATCCCCTGTACAAAGCATTAAGTGTCTGTGAGCAAGTCCTAAAGAGCTTAATAAATCACTAGCACAAGCTACCATTTCTTCAAAAACTATATCGCTTTGCTCAGGTTTTGTTATGCTAACAAGCTCTACTTTTTCAAATTGATGTTGTCTTATAATTCCTCTTGTATCTCGCCCAGCACTTCCTGCTTCTTTTCTAAAACAAGCACTATAGCAAGTCATTTTTATAGGTAAAGATTCGCTTGTTAAAATTTCATTTGAGTAAAGATTGGTTACTGGAATTTCAGAAGTTGAGATGAGATATAAATCCTCATTGTCTATTTTATACATGTCATCTTTGAATTTTGGAAGCTGTCCTGTTCCATACATAGTAGCACTATTAACTAAAAATGGGACATTCACCAAATCAAAACCCTTGCTTCTATTAAAATCAATCATATAATTTACTAAAGCTCTACTTAGCAAAGCTCCTTCATTTTTTAATACACAAAAGCGACTTTGAGAAATTTTTACCCCTCTTGCAAAATCAAGCCAATTTAAATTTTCTCCTAAATCATGATGTTCTTTGATTTCAAAATCAAATTGAGGAGGAGTTAGAACTTTTTTTAATTCTATGTTTTCATTTTCATCTTCACCAATAGGAACGCAATCATCAGGTATATTTGGAATAGCAATTGCAATTTCTTCAAGTTTTTCTTCAAAATTAGCAACTATTTTTGATTGAGTATTGATTTTTTCTTTGTTTTGACTTAATTGAATTTTTAAACTTTCTTTATCAGCAGCACTAGTTAGTTCTTTGCTAAATTTATTTTGAAAGGCTTGGAGTTCTTCTAAAATAGCTTTTTCTTTTTTTAGCTCGATAAATAATTGCTGTAATTGTTTTAGCGTATTTTCATCTACTTTTTTTGCTTTTAATTTTGGTGAGATTTCTTCAAAATTATTTTGTAAAAGTCTAAGATCTAACATATTTACTCCTTAATCATAGTCCTATTTTAGCATAAATTTTTTCCATTGTTTCTTGGGCTGTTTTTTTAGCTTTTTTTGCACCAAATTCTAAGATTTCTTTAATTTTAGATGGATTTTGTAATAAATTTTCATATTCATTTTTAGCATGGGCAAAATAATCATTAATTATATCATTTAAATACACCTTAAAATGTCCATAACCTTCCCCGCCTTTTTGATATCTAGCTTTTAATTTTTCTTGCTCGTTTTCATCAAGAAAAAGTTTCGCTATGTTAAAAATATTGCAAGTTGTATAATCTTTTGGATCTTCTAAAGCAGTGCTATCGGTTACAATAGAAGAAACTTGCTTTTTTAAAATTTTAGCAGAACCAAAAATATCAATAGTATTTTGATAAGATTTGCTCATCTTAGCTCCATCAGTACCTGGGACTACTGCTACTTCTTCACTCACTTTTGCACTTGGTAGAGTAAAAATTTCTCCCCATTCGTTATTTACTTTTAATGCTATATCTCTTGCGATTTCTACATGTTGAATTTGATCTTTACCAACTGGAACGATATTAGGGTTAAAAAGTAAAATATCAGCAGCCATTAAAACAGGATAAGAAAAAAGCCCATGGTTTGAATTTAATCCTTTTGCGATTTTATCTTTATAAGAATGAGCTCTTTCTAAAAGTCCCATTGGGGTAAATTGTGACAAAATCCAATAAAGCTCCAAAACTTCTTTTACATCACTTTGTAGCCAAAAAATACTTTTTTGAGGATCAATTCCTAAGCTTAAAAATGCAGCAGCTGCTTTGAGTGAGTTTTGCTTTAAAAATTCACCATTTTGATTGGATGTCATAGCATGATAATTAGCTATAAAAATATACATTTGATTTTGTTCTTGCAAATCAAGCATTTGTTTGATAGAGCCAAAATAATTTCCTATATGTAAATCCCCGCTAGGTTGCAATCCTGTTATAACTCTCATTTTACCTCTTTTTTTATTTGTGTGATGATTTGATCTATGTTTTTATCTTCGATATCTATGATAAAATCAGCTTTTTTTTCATATTTTTGAATTCTTTGATCAAAAAGTATTTTGGCATTAGCTAAGTTTGAAAGTAGGGGTCTTGAAAGAATTTGTGTTTCATCTAATCTGTTTAAAATATAATCAAAACTTGACTTTAGATACACTATGGTACCAATTTTTTTAATCTTTTTATGTTTGATAAAACCCCCGCCACTTGCAATAGAAGCATTTTTAAGGTTTTTTAAAAAATAAATGAGTTTTTTTTCTTCATTTCTAAAAAAATCTTCCCCGTATAAAGAAAATATTTTATGAATTTCAAGATCAAATTTTTGTTTTATTAGCTCATCAGTATCTAGGAAGAATTTATCATATTTTTTAGCATATGCTTTAGCTATGGTGCTTTTTCCACAACCCATAAAGCCAACAAAAAGGAGATTATCCTTCTTGTTCATCTTTACTTCCTTTTTTTCTTGAAGCTATGATTAAAGGAACACCTTCAAAATTAAATTTCTTTCTAATTTGATTTTGCAAATAACGCTTATAGGAAAAATGCAAAGCTTTTGGTCTATTCATAATTAAAGCGATTTTTGGAGGTGCAAGATCATATTGAACTGCATAATAAATTTTTACCAATTTTCCATAATCATGTGGTAAAGGATGGGTTCTTGTAGCTTCTTCTATTAAAGTATTTAGTTTAGCAGTTGGAATTTTTTGAGTAAAATTTGCAAAAATTTCTAAAATTTTATCTAAAAGTACATGCACTCTTTTTCCGCTTAAAGCTGATACGCTAATAACTGGAGCATAAGCTAAAAATTTAAAGCGATCTAGCTTTAATTCTTTTAAAGTTTTATCAAAATCAAGCTCGCTTTTATCCCATTTATTTAAAACTATAATCACCCCTAAATAATGTTTTGCAGCAAGCCCTGCAATTCTTTCATCAAGTTCATTAAAGCCTTCTGAAGCATCAAGGACTAAAAGTGCAATTTGTGCATTAGCTAAAGCATATTCGGTTCTATTTAGCGCATAGCGTTCTAAGCCTTGAATTTTACCTCTTTTTCTAATTCCTGCAGTATCTACAAATTCAATGATTTTATCTTTATGCATAATACATTCATTAACAGGATCTATGGTTGTACCTGCTATATCGCTAACTACACTTCTTTCTTCTTTAACTAAAGCATTTAAAAGACTTGATTTACCTACATTTACTCTACCGATAATTCCAACTTTAATATGATTTTCATCAATATTTTTAAGTTTAAAATCACCACTATTTTCATCAAAATTTTCTAAATACGCATCAAAATCCTCTTCTTCATCTTGGCTTAAAAAATTCTCATTTAAAAATTTTCCTGCCCACATACAAAGCTCATCTATGCCTATATTGTGCGTAACGGAGATATTAAAAATTTCTTTTACTCCAAAGCTAGAAAATTCCCAAGATCTTTCTTCATCTTTTTTGTTATCTATTTTGTTGATGATTAAGGCTATGGGCTTGTTAAGTTTTTTCATTTCATAAAAGAATGCTTTATCTTCATCACCTGGTAAAAATTTTCCATCTACCATGTAAAAAATGATATCGCTATTTTTAGCAGCTTTTAAAGAATTTGCTTTTACATTTTTAAAAAGCTCATTGCTCTCATCAAGTCCACCACTATCTATCAATAAAGCTTTTTTGCCATCTATTTGAATTTCTACTTTATTGGTATCTCTTGTGGTGCCACTTATATCACTAGTAATGGCTATGCGTTTTCTTGCAAGTCTATTAAAAAGACTTGATTTACCTACATTAGGTTTTCCTATTAAAATAATACTTTGCATTTATATCCGTTGAGATTTTTATTCGTGATTATATAAAATTTGCCTTAAAATTAAGCAAAAAAGACTAAAATTATGGCAATTTTTTATGGAAATCATATGTTGAGAATAGTCAAGAAAAATTTAGGTATATATTTTATGATTATAGCTTCGATGGAATTTGCATTAGTTGGAGCTTGTGCGAAAATTTTAAGCGAAGAAATATCATCAATTGAAATTATGTTTTTTAGAAATATTATTGGGACTATTTTTATGATTTATTTGCTTTCTAAAATTAAATTTCATAAAAATGGTGGTCACTTTGCCTTGTTAATTTTTAGAGGAGTTATAGGAACTATAGCTTTATATCTTTTCTTTTATAATGTTGCAAATATCTCTTTAGGTGGAGCTTTTGCCTTTCAAAAAACATCTCCTATTTTTATAGCTTTGATTGCTTTTTTCTTGTTTAAAGAAAAATTAGGATTAAATGCTATTTTTGGAATTTTTGTAGCTTTTATCGGGGTTTTGTTGATTTGTCAGCCTTTTGTTGATGAAGCAAATCATTCAGGGTTTGATTTGAAAAATAGTATTTTAGGAATTTTAAGTGGATTTTGTGCGGCTTTGGCTTTAACTAGTGTAAGAGAGCTTAAAAAATCTTATCCAGCGCCTTTTATAGCTTTATCTTTTGTATTGATCGGCACCTTAATGCCTATGTTTTCTATGATTATAGGGTCTTTTTGCCACATTAAAGAACTTGATTTTTTGATCGCTCCTTTTGTAATGCCTAGTTTTAAAGCTTGGATTATCATAATTTGTATGGGTATATTTGGAGCAATGTATCAAATTCATATTACTAAAGCTTATGGGGTAGCTAAAAAGGCTGGAGTTGTAGCAGGGGTTAGTTATATGGATGTTGTTTTTACTTTATTCTTAGGGATTTTATTGGGAGATAATTTTCCTAGCATCTTAGTGATAATTGGAATTTGTAGCATAGTTTTTGGTGGATTGATTTTGGTTATGAAGCAGCGTTAAGGAATAAAAATGGTAGAAAATAAAGTAAATTTGATTTATGGTTTAGAAGATAAACCTCCGTTTATAAAAGCTTTTTTTGTAGCTTTAGTACATTTAATGGCTATGTTTGTAGCTGTGATTACCCCAGCTTTACTTATATGCAAAGGACTTGGTGTTGATAATGAAAATACTACAAGAATTATTTGTATGTCATTATTTGCTTCAGGTATAGCTTCGCTTTTGCAAATTAAAACTTGGGGAATTGTAGGTAGTGGGTTATTATCTATACAAGGAACTAGTTTTAATTTTGTTTCTCCTTTGATTTTAGGCGGCCTTGCTTTAAAAAACGATGGCTTATCTCAAGAAGCTATGCTTGGAGCTATTTTTGGTACTTTAATGTTATGCTCAACTACAGAAATGATAATTTCTCAAATTTTACCTTTTGTAAAAAAGATTATCTCTCCTTTGGTTTCTGGTATTGTTGTTTTGATTATAGGTCTTACTTTGATTAATGTTGGTCTTGTTAGTGCAGGTGGGGGTTTTAGTGCTAAAGCAAATGGGGAATTTGGTTCTTTGCATAATTTATTTCTAGCTGGTATTGTGATTTTATGCATTATAATTTTAAATCTTTTTCGTAATGCTTATATTAGAATTTCATCTTTATTTGTGGCTATGATCATTGGGGTTTTGGTTGCTATGTTTTTTGAAAATTTTAGCTTTAAATTAAATGAAAATTTACCTATGATATTTTTACCAAATCCTGTGCATTATGGTTTAAGCATTGATTATAATTTGATTTTACCCTTGATTTTAGTTTTTATGGTAACTTCTCTTGAGACTATTGGCGATATTAGTGCAACAAGTGAAGTTTCAAATCAGCCATTAAAAGGTGAAATTTATACAAAAAGATTAAAGGGTGGAGTTTTAGCAAATGGCTTAAATTCTTTTGTTTCAGCCTTGTTTAATACTTTTCCAAATTCTTGTTTTGGACAAAACAATGGAGTGATAGCTTTAACGGGTGTTGCAAGCAGATATGTTGGATTTATTGTAGCTTTTATGTTAATGATTTTAGGATTGTTTCCAATTGTTGCTGATATTGCACTACAAATTCCTGAACCTGTTTTAGGCGGAGCAACCTTAGTGATGTTTGGAACTATTGCAGCTACTGGAGTTAGGATTATTTCTAAAGAAAATTTAAATCGTAGGTCTATTATTATAATTGCTATGAGTTTGGGCATAGGACTTGGAGTTTCTAACAACCCTGATATTTTAAATTTTATGCCATCATGGTTTAAAACTTTATTTTCTTCAGGAATAGCAGCAGGTGCAATTACAGCTATTATTTTAAATTTTATCTTTCCAATTGAAGAAAATCAAAGAAAAATAAAGTAAAATACGAAAAAGATAAGGAAACAAAATGCAAAAAATGATATTACTTGCAGGTCCTTGTGTGATAGAAAGTGAAGAGCTTGTTTTTAAAGTCGCACAAGAGCTTGAATGTTTTTTAAAAGATGATAGGATTGATTTTTATTTTAAATCAAGTTTTGATAAGGCAAATAGAACTAGCATCAGTAGTTTTAGAGGTCCCGGTATAGAAAAAGGCTTGGAAATTTTACAAAAAGTTAAAAATAAATTTGGTATGCAAATTTTAACTGATATTCATGAGAGTTCTCAAGCCAAAATTGCCGCTGAGGTTGTAGATGTATTGCAAATTCCTGCGTTTTTATGCAGACAAACTGATCTTTTAGTAGCCGCAGCACAAACTAAAACTAAGGTTAATATCAAAAAAGGCCAATTTTTAAATCCTGATGATATTAAATTTAGCGTGAGTAAAATTTTACAAACTAGAGGTATTAACGCAGAAGGTTATGAAGTAGCTAAAGAAAATGGAGTGTTTGTAGCAGAAAGAGGCTCAAGCTTTGGTTATGGAAATTTGGTTGTTGATATGCGAAGTTTGATTATAATGAGAAAATACGCCCCTGTTATTTTTGATGCAACTCATAGTGTGCAAATGCCTGGAGCTAATAATGGAAGTAGTGGCGGTAAAAGTGAATTTGTAGAGCCATTAGCAAGGGCTGCAGCTGCAGTTGGGGTGGATGGGTTTTTCTTTGAAACACATTTAAATCCTTGCGAGGCTTTATGTGATGGTCCAAATATGCTTGATATTTCAAGACTTAAAAAATGTGTAGATACACTTTTAAAAATTCAAGAAAATATTTAAAAAAGGAAAACAATGAAAATCATAGAAGGAAATTTAAATTTAAGCGGTAAAGAAAAAATAGCAATTATTAATGCTAGATTTAACCATATCATCACCGATCGTTTGGTTGAAGGTGCAAAAGATGCTTTTTTAAGACATGGGGGTAAAGAAGAAAATTTAAGTCTTTTATTAGTTCCTGGTGCTTTTGAAATTCCTTTTGCGTTAAAGCAAGCCCTAGAGAGTAAAAAATTTGATGGAGTGTGTTGTTTGGGTGCTGTTATAAGAGGAAGTACTCCACATTTTGATTATGTAGCAGCTGAAACTACTAAGGGTATTGCAAGTGTGAGCTTAAATGCTAATATACCTGTAAGTTTTGGAGTATTAACCACTGATACTATTGAACAAGCCATAGAAAGAGCAGGAAGCAAAGCAGGAAATAAAGGATTTGAAGCTATGCTTACCATCATTGAAATGCTAAATTTAATCAACAAAATCAAGGCTTAATAATGGCTACAAGACATCAAGTAAGACAAAGCATTGTTTCATTATTATATGCTGCGCAGTTAAATCAAGAAAATCAAGAATTTATCGATGAGTTTTTAAATGAGAAAAAAATTCGTAATGATCAAAGAAAATTTACTCTTGATTTATATCAAGGTATCAATGAAAAATTAGAAATTTTAGATGAGAAAATTAATGCATGTTTAAAAGAATACAAGCTTGATGGGGTAGCAAATATAGAAAAAGCTATTTTGCGTTTGGGTGCTTATGAAATTTTATTCACTCAAACACAAAAAGCTATTATTATCAATGAAGCAATCGAACTTGCTAAGGAAATGGCTGGAGATAATGCGCCAAAATTTATCAATGGAGTTTTGGATAAGATTTGCAAGGAAATAAAATGAAGCTTTGTGTGGCATTTGATCTTTCTAGTTTTGATGAGTGTATGAATTTGGCTAAAGAGCTAAAAGGTTTAGATCTTTGGGTGAAAATAGGGCTTAGATCTTATCTTAGAGATGGAGTGAGACTTTTAGAAGAAATTAAAAAAATTGATGATTTTAAAATTTTTTTAGATCTTAAACTTTATGATATACCAAATACCATGGCAGATGCTTGTGAAGAACTTGCTAGATTAGATGTTGATATGATTAATATCCATGCAAGTGCAGGTCAAAGAGCTATGATGAGTATAATGGAGCGATTAAACAAGTTAAGCAAAAGACCTTTGGTGCTTGCTGTTTCTGCTTTGACTAGTTTTGATGAGGATGAATTTAAAACTTTATATAATCAAGATATTAAAAATGCTGTGTGTAATTTTTCTAAAATAAGCTATGAAAGTGGTCTTGATGGTATGGTGTGTTCGGTTTATGAAAGCTTGTTGATAAAAGAAAGCACTTGTAAAAATTTTATTACGCTAACTCCTGGAATCCGTCCTTTTGAAGAAAATTTAGATGATCAAAAAAGAGTAGCCAATTTGCAATGCATAAAGGAAAATCTATCTGATTTTATAGTAATTGGAAGACCTATATATAAAGCACAAAATCCTAGAAAGATTTGTGAAGATATTTTAGCTGATATTAAATAAGCCTTTGAGGCTTATTTGAGATATATCTTGATTTTTTTGTTATCTAAAATAATACCTTCGTTATTGTTATTTTGGATTTGAAAATCTCCGCTGAAATTTTTTAAGAAATTGTCTTCAAAATTCATAGATTCATTATCACAAAGCATTTTTGTAGAAGCAAGACTATTGTCTATTTTTATAGTATTGCCATCTTCTGTGTAGGTTCCAAAAAATCTATTGCAAGCTGCATTTCCAAATACTCTTTTGTCTCTATTGTCAAAACTAATATTTGCTTGTGTGTTTTTTGGTATAGTGTAGGTTTTGCCATTAACTTCAAAATGGGTAATGGTAAATTCTTTATTTTGCAACTCATTTACACTCAAAGTCGCTACCGAACAAGCACTAAAAATCAAAGCTGCTACTCCTAATAAATATGTTTTTTTCATTAATTCTCCTTTTAAACATGAAAATGTTTTAATTCGCTTTCTAAATTCTTACATACCACATTTAACTCATAAGCAACATCGAGTAAAATTTTAGAAATTTCTTCATTTTTGTCGCTTAATTCAACGGTTTCTTGCATTTTATTTAACAAATATTGTAAGGTGTTTTGTGTGCTTGATATTTTCTGCATACAAGCATTGGCTAAATCTCTTGCATTTTCATTACAAATTTTTACTTCATTTGTGCCTTCTACAAGTTTTTCTGCATCTTTGTTTAAAGAATTTATTTCTTGAGCATTGTGTTTTAATTCTTTGGCTACTTCGTTAATGCTTCCTACTAATTGCTTTGTGACATCAGCAATATTTTTTAAAAATTCTTCTGAGTTTTGGGCTAAATTTCTAATATCATCAGCAATTACTGAAAAACCCCTGCCAAATTCTCCAGCTCGAGCAGCTTCTATACCAGCGTTTAAAGATAAAAGATTGGTTTTATCAGCAATTTCTCCCATCATATCAGAAGCTTTTTTAATCTCTTCTGCTTGTTTTTCCATTATTTCTACTTTGCTAGATAAAACATCTTCATTTTGTGCGGCATATTTTACCTTTTCTACTACTTGGTGTAAAGAATCAAGCATGGTATTTAACACTTCAAATGATTTTACATTAGCTATGTTTGCATCATTTGAAAGTGTAGCTAGTTCATCAAGTTCGGTGTGAATTTGCTCACTTAAGCGATATGATTCATCTGTTTTTATATGACCTTCTTTGGTTCTATTTGCTAAATTTAGAGCATTATCGTTAAGAAGCTTTGCTTGTGAATCAACCATTTTAGAATTAGAATTCGTAGCAATAACGGTATTTTGAATTTTTTCGATAAAATGATTGATATATCCACAAGCTTGACCTATCTCATCTTTGTTTTTTATATTAATTCTTGCTCGTAAATCTCCATCGCCACTTGCTAGTTCTTTTGCGTGTTTTAAAAGATTATTAACAGGGGTTCCAACGACTAATTTTAATATATAAAGCACTGCCAAAACGGTAAAAATCAATGCAATGGTAAATATCACAATATAAGTTTTAGCAGAATTTCTTAAGTCATCATCAATGTGTTTTAAGTCATTATACATATCCATAACCCCTAAAACATCACCTTCTTTTGCATTAGCATGACATGCAAGACAAGATTGATCAGCCACTAAAGGCCTAATTAGTCTTAAATGGTGACCATTTGTGTCAGTAATTTCTAATGTTTTTATGCTTGGATTTAAAAATTGTTCAAGTATAATTTGCTCATCGCTTTTTGCAAATTCTTTAATCTCAAAAAGTTCTATGGTTTTATTAGATGGATAAATTTTTATACTTTTAACTCCTTGCAGTTGCCCAGCTTCTTTGATTGTAGTCTCTATTACGCTTGGATCGCCTAAATTCATAGCCATTCTCAGTGTTTGGAAAATAGAAGTACTAAGCGTATTTAAATTTGCCCGACTAATTTTATTGGTTGTATCTTGAGAATCTTTTTGCAATATCATTTGCATTATGATAAAACTTATTAATAAAGTTAAAATCATTGCTAGTGATATTTTTGCACCAATACTTTTAAACATCCTTAACTCCTTAATGTAGAAAATGTCTTATGCCGCTAAAATAAAGTGCTATATTGTGTTCATTTGCAGCTTTTATTACCTCATCATCTCTAATGCTTCCCCCAGGTTGCACGATAGCTTTTACTCCTATTTTGCTTGCTTCATCTATGCTGTCTCTAAAAGGAAAAAAAGCTTCACTTGCTAAAACACAACCTTGCAAATCAATCTTCATTTCTTTAGCTTTAGCAATAGCGGCTTTAGCAGCATCAATGCGACTTGTCATGCCCATGCCAATTGCAACCATAGCTTTATTTTTAACATAAACAACATTGTTTGATTTGGTAAAAGCTGCTATTTTTAAAGCGATTTTAAGATCTTGTAATTCTTCTTTGCTAGCTTGTTTTTGACTTTTTAGTGCTAAATTTTTAATTTCTACATCACTAATTTCATCGCTATTTTGATAAACAAAGCCTCCATTGATATGCTTAAAATCATATTTATCATAAGCTTTAATTAAAAATGGAGATTTTTGAGTGAAAATTTTTATACGCTTTTTGTCTTTAAAAACCTCTAAAGCTTGCTCATCGACATTAGCTGCTATGATGACTTCAATATAAATTTCATTAATTTTTTTTGCAAGTTCTTCGTCTAATATCCCATTAATGGCTACTACTCCTCCATAAGCACTTACATTATCGCATTTTAAGGCTTCAATATAGCTTTGTAATAAATTTTCTTTTATAGCAAAACCACAAGGATTACCATGTTTTATAATAGCAACAGCTGGAGCTTGATCAAAAGCACTTGCTAAATTTAATGCTGCATTGATATCGGTTAGATTATTAAAACTTGCTTCGCCTTTTAAAGCGATGAAATTATTGGTAAAAAAATCATCAAATTCGTATAAAGCTCCATTTTGATGAGGATTTTCACCATATTTGGTATCAAAAACTTTATATCCTGCTATAAATTTATGATTTCCAAAGCCATTGTTAAATCGTTCATTCATATAATTTGCTATATAAGCATCATAGTTTGCTGTATGCTCATAAGCTTTTATCATCAAATTTAAGCGAAATTGTTCATTATTTTTGTGTTCTTTTAAGGCTAAAATTATATGTTCATAATCATTTGGATCACACACGACTATCACATCTTTGTAATTTTTAGCAGCGCTTCTAATCATAGCAGGACCACCAATATCGATGTTTTCAATGATTGTGTCAAAATCATCGCTTATTATAGTGGTTTTTTTAAAAGGATATAAATTTACACATACTAAGTCTATGCTTAAAATATCGTGTTCTTTAGCTTGTTGGATATGATTTTTATTGCTTCTTTTGTGTAAGATTGCTCCATGAATTTTTGGATGTAAAGTTTTTACGCGTCCTTCAAAAAGCTCAGGACTTTTTGTAAAATCACTAACTTCGGTGGTTAAAATACCATTGTCTTTTAAAAGTTGAAAAGTTCCACCTGTTGAGAGAATTTCAAAGCCTAAATTTTGAAGTTCTTTAGCAAATTCGACTATACCTTCTTTTTCGCTTACACTTAGCAATGCTCTCATAATCATCCTTTTTCGAGGTATTTTTTAATTTTTTCATACGCTTTGTTTATTTTTTGAAATTTTTCTACGCCTTGTTTTATTTCTTCTTCGCTGACATTGTTTGCATTTAATATATCAGGATGGTATTTTTTGGCTAATAATCTATATTGTTTTTTAACCGCATTTAAATCAGCAGTATTTGAAAGCTCTAAAATACCAAAAGCCTCATCAAGACTCATTTCTTTTTTTGAAGATTTTAAGTTGGATAAATTTTGTATAAAAGAGATAAGCTCGGTTTTTGCTATGTCAAAAGCTTTGGCGATTTGTTCTAAAATTTCTTGTTTTTTTGGAGTTAATTCTCCATCGATTAATGCCATAAAAACAAGCACCCTAAGCACATTAAATCTTTCACTTTTTGGAAGTGGAACTTCTTTTATAAAATCTTTTGCTACATAAAAAGCATCGTTTAAATTTTCTTTGTGTTCATTAAAGCTAATTTTTAAAAATTTTCTTTCTCTATCATCTTTGGCATTTGCATCTAAAATTTGACTGATCATATCAGCTTCTTCTTCGCTAACGCGTCCATCGCTTTTAGCTATTTTAGCCAAAAGCGCTATGGTATAATAATTCATTTTTCTTTTAATTTCTTCTATTCTTTCTTCCATCATACCGCGAACAAAACCTTTTGCAAAACCCTTTGCTCCACGACTTGCTGAATTTAAAAAATCTTGCTTACCCCAAGTTTTATAATACCAATAAAACACCAAAATTGCTAAAACTAAAATCACAAAAATCATTTTTTATCCTAAATACTCTTCAAATTTTTTAAAATAAATTTCTTGTAGTTTATCTAAAGAAATTTTTATATTATCTAAAATAAATTCTTTTTCGTTGATATTTCCGAGTTTATTTATTTTAAGATTGAAATGTTTTATAAATTCTAAAAATTGCACTTCATTTTTTACACCCACTATCACACGAGTTGGACTTTCTTCAAAAATAAAACTTTCATCATTAAAATAGCTTTTTGCTTTGATACCCAAGTTTGCTTTTGCACTCATTTTGGCTAAAGTTATAGCAATGCCACCTATACCAACACTATTAGCACAATCTAATAAATTCAATTCATTAGCTTTAAATAAAAAATCCCATAAAGTTAATTCTTTATCAAAATCAATTTCATCAAGTTTGCCTGCTACTTTTTGATCTAAAACTTTTGCGATTAAAGAACCACTAAAATTACCCTTAGTATCACCTATGAGATAAATTGCTTGAGTGCTTTTACTAAAAAATGATTTTAAAACTTTATTAGCATTTTCATTAATCCCAACACAAGCTATAGTTGGACTAGGAAAAATACTAATTTTATCAGTTTCATTATATAAAGATACATTACCACTTACAACAGGAGTGTTAAGCTTTGCGCAAGCTTGTTTTATACCTTCACAGCCCATTGCAAATTGCCACATGACTTCGGGATTTTGCGGATTACCATAATTTAAACAATCACTAATTGCTAAAGGCTTTGCACCTGAACATGCTACTTTTCTACCAGCGCTTGCTACGGCCATTGAAGCTCCTATTTTAGGATCAACATAGTTTAATCTTGAATTACACTCAATTGCTACTGAAAGCAAACATCCATTTTCTTTTACTCTTATGCAGCTTGCCCCAAGCGCTCCATCGCTTTTTAGGGTATTTGTTTGCACACTAGAGTCAAATTGCTCATAAATATAAGCCTTATCGCTTACATTTTCATTAGCAAGTAGTTTTTCAAAAGCTTCTTGTGTGGGAATTTTTAATTTAAATTGATAATTTTGAATTTCTTCTAAATATTTTGGTTTGACAATAGGTCTATTTAATACAGGTACTTTTTGACTTAAAGGTTCAATCGGTATTAATCCTACTAAATTTCCATGCCAAAAAAGCTCCATTTTCCCTGTGTCGCTAACTTCTCCTATAATAGCTGCATCAAGCTCCCATTTTTTAAAAATTTCAATAACTTTTTCTTCGCAACCTTTTTTTGCACAAATTAGCATTCTTTCTTGAGATTCGCTTAGCATGAGCTCATATGGAGTCATTCCTTCTTCTCTCATAGGGGTTTTATCTAAGAAAAGTCTCATTCCACTACCTGTGCGTCCTGCCATTTCAAAAGAACTTGAGGTAAGCCCAGCTGCACCCATATCTTGAATACCTATAATATAATCAGTTTTAAAAAGCTCTAAACAAGATTCCATTAAAAGTTTTTGAGTAAAAGGATCGCCAATTTGTACTGTAGGTCTTAAATTTTTATTAGCTTGATTGAAACTATCACTAGCCATCACAGCTCCACCAAGTCCATCTCTACCGGTTTTTGAGCCTACATAAATTACAGGATTTCCCACGCCTTGAGCTTTTGCATAAAATATATCTTTTATTTTGCAAGTACCAAGCGCAAAAGCATTGACTAAAATATTACCATTAAAGCATTCATCAAAAGCACATTCTCCGCCTATGGTCGGCACTCCCATGCAGTTTCCATAGTGTGAAATTCCTTTTACCACACCTTTGACTAAGTATTTTTGATGTTTGGCAATTTTTTCATCATGGATATTTCCAAATTTTAAAGAATTAAGTCCTAGTACAACCCTTGCACCCATAGTAAAAACATCACGCAAAATTCCACCCACACCTGTTGCAGCTCCTGCAAAAGGTTCGATAAAACTTGGATGGTTATGGCTTTCTATTTTAAAAACTGCCCCCATACCTTTACCTATGTCAATAACCCCTGCATTTTCTCCAGGTCCTTGCACTACCCAAGGAGCTTTTGTAGGAAAACCATTTAGGTATTTTTTACTTGATTTATAAGAGCAATGCTCACTCCACATAGCAGAAATAACCCCAAGTTCGAGCAAATTTGGTTCTCTTCCTAAGATATTTAAGATTTGTTCATATTCTTCATCGCTAAGTTTATGTTGGGCGATAATTTCTTTGTCCATGCTTTTCCTTTTTTTATTTACCTAGGCAAAAATTGCTAAACATTTCTTCTAAAATTTCATCTCTTTCAAATTTGGTTGTAAATTTGGACATTTCTTCTATGGCCAAATTTAACTCAAACGCAAAAAGTTCCAAAGAACTTTCTATGAGTAAATTTTTAGCTCGTAAGATTGCTTCACTTGCGTTTTTGCAAGCATTTAAGATCAAGGTGTTGCTTATTAGCATACCATCTCCATCTAAAGTATTTAGATAATCATTTAAAGCATCTTTTATAGCTGAGCTTGATTGTTTTGCACAAATTTTTATACATGAATTTTTAATTTCATGATCAAATTTATATTCTAAATCGTTTTTATTTAAAACATAAAGAATTTTTTTATCAGTATTTTTTAAAACTTTTAAAATTTGCTCATCTTCATCATCAAATGCTCTTGATCCATCAAAAACTACTATGATAATATCTGCTTCATTAATGCTTTCATAGCTTAAATTTACGCCTATTTTTTCTATCTCATCGCAAGTGTTTCTAATACCTGCTGTGTCAATTATTTTGATTAAATGAGAACCGATTTTTAAATTTTCTTCTATGCGATCTCTTGTGGT
The DNA here is from genome assembly GCF_008011665.1 of Campylobacter volucris. Taxonomy (GTDB): domain Bacteria; phylum Campylobacterota; class Campylobacteria; order Campylobacterales; family Campylobacteraceae; genus Campylobacter_D; species Campylobacter_D volucris_A. The sequence continues at coordinate 58,028 of NZ_VOWJ01000016.1, read as the reverse complement.
TCCTGCTATGTTTGAGACTATGGCTCTATCATAAGCTAATAATGAATTTAACAAAGAGCTTTTTCCTGCATTGGGTTTTCCAATGATTGCTACTTTAAAACCTTCAACCAGGCCTTTTTTTCGCAAGGAAATATCTACAATTTCACTTAAAAGTGTTGAATTTTTTTCACACATTAAGATGATTTGATCTAATAAATCTTGAGGTAAATCATCATCTGCATAATCAATGCTAGTTTCTACAAATGCTAAAGTTTTAACTAAATCAACTCTTATAGTATTTAAAAATTTATGCAAATCACCTTTTAAATTTTTTGCGATAATACTAGCAGCACTTGCTGATTTTGACATGATAAGTTCTTGTATGCTAATAGCTTTTAAAAGATCCATTTTTCCATTTAGACAAGCTCTTTTACTAAATTCTCCAGGTTGTGCTAAACGGATGTTTGAGCTAATTAGCTCATCTAGTAAAATTTCACTCAATGCAAAACCACCATGTAGATGAAATTCTACTACATCTTCGCCTGTAAAAGAAAAAGGAGCTTTGAAATAAAATACTAAAGCTTCATCTAAGAATTCGCCATTATTTTTGTAGATTTTACATAAGTGTGCATAACGCGGAGTGAGTTCTTTTTTATGAGTAAATGCAAGAGCAATTTCTAATGCTCTTTGCCCGCTTACTCTAATTATACTAATAGACCCTAAGCCATGTGCTGTAGCTATGGCTGCTATGGTTTCATTCATTCATTTTTCTTCAGAAAATCATTAACAATGATGTATCTTTGATCATCGTTATTTTTAATCGCCACATACTTGTCAGGGAAGTGCTCTCTAAGTTTTTCTAATATAAGTTTTAACCAAATTCCTTCAAGTGGTTTTGTTTGAACTCTTCCTGTGTTTTCTACTTTTTCTATAAGAATTTTTAAGTAATTTTCTATAGCTTGGGTTTGATTTTCTAAAAATTGTGCAATTTCAAGTCTTGGTTGAATTTTGTATTTTAAATTTAGCCAATTATAAAGCAAATAAGAAAAAGCTTTATACCTATGAGCTTCTTTACCTATAAGCAAAGCTGCATCTTGTCCATCTAGTTTTATCAAAACACAATTTTCATCCCAAACACTCACTTGTATCACTTTAATATCAAAATCAAAAGTAGAAAGTAATTTTTCGAGTGAAATTTTTATCTCATAAATATACAAAGATATATCTTTTTTTTCATTGGCTTCTTTGTGAAAAGAAGTAAAGATAGCATCGTCTTTAACTTTATAATACTCTTTTTGTGGAGTTTGATGAGGTTTTGTAGAAATAGTTTCTTTGTATTCTTTTTTTATTTCATTTTTTTCATAATTTTTATTGTGGGTATGTTTAGTTTTTTCATTAGAATTTTTCTTATTATTATAGTCTTGCGAAGGATTTTTTTTGCGACCTTTGACAAAAATCACTGCATTTTTTTTAAATAAGCCAAAAAATCCAATTTTAGAATGCTGAATTACTTCATATTCTAAATCTATGACAGAGCACTCAAAGTGTTTAGATGCTTCTATAAGTGCTGTTTGTAAATCTTTAGCTTCTATGTTCATGTTTAGTTATTCCCTCTTGCTTGTGATTTTTAAAAAGTTTATTAACAATTACTTGTTGGATTAAAGAGCAAATATTATTTACACACCAATATAGTGTTAATCCAGCAGGGAAAGTTAAAAAGAAAAATGTGAAAATCAAAGGTAAAAATTTCATAATTTTTTCTTGCATAGGATCTTGTATAGCCATTGGAGTTATGAGTTGTTGTAAGAACATTGTAAGTCCCATAAAAATTGGTAATATAAACCAAGGATCCATCACTGATAAATCTGTAATCCAAAAAGCCCAAGGAGCAGCCTTTAGCTCTATAGCATTAAGTAAAACTCTATAAATAGCAAAAAATATTGGAATTTGTATGAGTATAGGTAAGCATCCACTCATAGGATTAGCACCATGTTTTTTATATAGTTCCATCATATGTAAATTCATTTTTTGAGGATCGCCTTTATAGCGTTCTCTAATTTCTTTCATTTTTGGAGCTAAATCTTTGAGCTTATTCATAGATATCATTGATTTGTAAGTTAATGGGAAAAGAATAATACGCACAATTAAAGTCATAACTACAATAGCCCAACCCCAATTTCCCATATATCCATGTAAGAAATTTAAAAATTCAAACATAGGTTTTGCTATAAAGGTAAACCAACCATATTCAACTACATCATCTAAATTTGGATTAATATTTCTTAAAACATCATGTTCTTTTGAACCTATGTAACCACTCGCTTTGAAATTTCCATTAGCACTTGCAAAAATGATAGAATTCTCATTAGTATCTTTTGTTGCTACTGCATTGAGTGGGTTTTCAAAATTATAAAATAAAGCAGCATAATAGCGATCAAAAGCTGACATTAAAGTAACATTTGAAAAACTCTCATCATTTTCTACATCACCATCTTCTAAAATGGTTATTTTATCTTCTTTATTAAGGATTAAAGCACCATGGACGGTGTAGCTATCTACTGCTATATTTGGGCGATAACCAGGGGTTATAAAATATGGTATTTCTTTGCTTAATTGCACTTCTATATCATAATTTCCATATTTATAAAATGTAAGTTTTTTGGTGATTATTACATCGTTTAAATGCTGAGTTAGTATAAGAGTGCTATTTTCGTCGCTTACTTGTATTTGTTTTTGATTTGCTGTATAAGAAGTGTTAAAAGCTTCTTGGTTGATCTTGCTATCGCTAAATCTTATTTCTAATGGTAGTGGCGATAAAGAAGTATCTACTAGATTGATATTGTTTCCATTTTCATCTTTGTATTTTTCATCACTTAAATAAAATTTAGAAATTCTACCTAAAGAATCAATATGCGCTTCAAAATGCTCACTTTTAACAACAGCTATTTGTTCTTTTTGATTGATACTTAATTCTGTTTTTAGTGCTTGTTTGGTGTTGGTACTAACTGAAATTTGTGGAGCTGAATTGTTTTGTTCTATTTGCGTTATATTTTGTTCTACGATAGGAGCTTTTGGAATAAAAAAATAATCATAAACTACAAAAAATAAAAATGATAAAACGACAGCAATTAATATGCGTTTTTGTTGAGATAAATTATCTGACACGGATTGTCCTTTGAAAATATAATCTTAATGAGAAAAAATTGATTATCCTTACAAGGGATATATAAATATTTTAGTTGTTTTAAGGCATTGATTTTAGGTTTAAAGCAAATACCTGAGTCAAAGTGTTTGTTAATTTTTGGATAATCAATGCCACCTTTAAAAAATGGATTGCATTTTAAGATTCTTAAACAAACTGCACCAAAAGCTTTAAAGATATTATTTTTTTTAAATTGCCATAAAGCATATTCAGAGCAACTAGGATAATACCTACAACATCTTGGTTTTAAAGGGCTTATGAAGAGTTGATAAAATCTGATGAGTTTAATACAAATTATTTTATGCATCCTATTTTTTTAAAACCCCATTTTAAATTTTTTTCTAATTTTGAAAAAGAAATCTCATTAATACCTATTTTGGCAACAAGTATGTATTTTCCGTTTTCAACTTGATTTCTAAGCTGAAAAAAAGCTGATCTTAGCAGTCTTTTAGCTCTATTTCTTACCACAGCTTTTCCAACTTTTTTACTAGCTACTACAGCAAATTTTTTTTCTAGGCTAGGTGTATAAAATATAATTACACCTTCGCAATGCCATTTTTTACCATCTTTATAAATCGCTGAAAATTCACCTAAACTATTTATGCTTAGAAAATTTTTTATACAGCTAATTTTTTTCTACCTTTAGCGCGTCTAGCATTGATAACTTTGCGTCCATTTTTTGTTTTCATACGCACACGAAAGCCGTGAGTTCTTTTTTTAGGAGTATTGTGCGGTTGGTATGTTCTTTTCATATTTTTTCCTTAAACTTAAATTAAAAACAAATAATAAAGCTCATATGCTATCAAATTCTTACTTAAATCTGCTTTTAATTAAGAGTTGTTTTTAAAAGTTTTTGATAAATTTTTGCGTTTATTTTTTGGAGGTTTTAAAAATGGGATTTGAAATTTGTGAAAGCAAAAAAGAAGATTTAGAACAAATTTTAGAGCTGATTAAAGAACTTGCAATCCATGAAAATATGCTTGAAGATGTAAAGTGTAGTGTAAAAGATTTAGAGCAGTCTTTTTTTGAAAATAACTATGCAAAGGCTTTAAGTTTAAAAGTAGATGGAAAAATCATAGGCTATGCGATGTATTTTTATACTTTTTCATCTTTTTGGGGTTTGGGTGGATTGTATTTAGAGGATATTTATATACAAAAAGATTATAGAAATAAAGGCTATGCAAAAGCTGTATTTAAGTATCTTGCAAAAATTTGTAAAGAAAAAAATCTCAAACGCTTAGAATGGGTATGTTTAAATGATAATGATTTAGGTATAAATTTTTACACAGCTTTAAATGCCAGACATATGAGCCAGTGGAGAACTTATCGTTTAGAAGGAAAAAATCTAGAAGCTTTGTTTTGATGGATAAAAGAAATTTACATTATCTTAAAGCTTTTGGCTTTGAGTATATAGAAGAAATTAAAGATGTTAAAAGATTAAATTTAAGTTTCAAACAATTGCAAAATGTGGTGAAAAACTGCACTCTTTGTAATTTTTCAAAATTAAGAAAACATTCTTTAATGGAAGAAGAAGCTAAAAAGGCTAAAATTTTGATTTTTCAAAATTATGCCGATAAAGAAGAAAATGAAAGTGGAAAACTTTTTGCTTCTAAGTTAAAACAGGATTTTTTGCATAATTTTCAAGGAATTTTAAACTTAAAAGAAGAAGAAATTTATTTTTCTTATATGTTAAAATGCTTTAGTAATTTTAAATTTGATGAAAATGCTGTGAAATTTTGTTTGCCATATTTTTATAGCGAGCTTGAAATTGTAAATCCTAAGATGATTTTTTGTTTAGGTGAAGAAGCTTTTTTAAGCTTAGGATTTGAAAATTTTAAAGTGCATATTGGCCAATGGCTTAGATTTAATCAATATTTTATCATGCCACATTATGATTTAAATTATTTGAGTAAAAATCCTAGCTTGTATGCTAATTTTATAGAAGATGTTAAGAAAATTAAAGGTTGTTTATGAAAAGAATTTTTCTTTGTATGATGGTGAGTTTTACGCTAGTTTTAAATGTTTTTTCAAAAGAACAAAAGCTTTCTTTTGTGGAACCAAGCGAGGCGTTTTATCCAAATTTGGAATTTCAAAATTGTGACAATGAGTGCTTATTTACTCTTTTAGAATCGGGATTTTATTTTAATTTTTTATCAAGATTTAATCCACAAATTAGCAATGAACTTTTGGTAAATATCTATGCTAAGCTTTTAAATTCTATCGTTGATTTTGAAAAAAAGATACAAAAAAATGCAAGCATAAAGCTTGCTATTATCATACCTGAACAAACTATAAAAAGCTATTCAAATACCATTATAAATTCAAGTATAGCTTATCTTTTAAGACAAAGAGCACAGATTAAAGTTAAAGTATTTTTAATAGGCACTGAAGAAGATAAAAAAATTGCAAAAGCTTTAAATGACATTCAAAGTGAAAAATTTAATTATGTCATCGCAGGTTTTACAGAAAAAGGAACAGATATCTTGCTTAAACAAGATTTGCCATCAAGTGTCAAATTTTTCATCCCTACAACCCATAAAAAACACTTTGATGCACAAAAAGAAAATGTGTATTATGGAAGCATAGATTATCAAAAACAAATTCAAAAACTTTTAGAGTATTCTAATGGTAGAAATATTATTTTTTCTGATGGTACTAGCCTTGCAAATCGCCTTGATAAAGAAATTTTAAATATGGGCAATGGTAATGAAAAAATTTATACTATAAATACTGCAAAATTTGATTTTAGAAGTGTATTGCATAAAAATCAAAGTTTTAACAATGCAAGTATATTTTTAAATACTTCTTTGATTAAAACAGCTTTGGTCAGCTCTCAAATTCGTAGCTATGATTTAGAGCCTTATGTGCTTTTATCTACTCAAATAAATTATAATCCTGTGTTATTAAGTTTGACACAGATTAATGATAGAAAAAAACTTTTGCTAGCTAATTCTATATCTAATGAAGATCAAACCTTGTCTTATCTAAATGAACTTTTTTCGCAAAATATTAATTATAATTGGATAGCGTATGCAACTAGTGTAGGGCTTGATTATTTTTATACACAATTTTTAGAAAAAGATGCTCAAAGTATTTTTGAAGAAAAGCTTAATGAAAATCAGTTTGATTACAAAGTAAAAATCATTAGCTCAAAAGGATTAGGTTTTAATCCTTTATAAAAGTAGTAAGAATTTTTATAAATTTATCTTCGATAGGAGCTACTTTGCCAGCTTTGATAAAAGCAAGGGTAAATTCAGCTTCGAAGATTTTGTCTTCATTTTTGTAAATTTCTTGTTTGATGATCATAGAAGCTTTTTTTAGTTTGACAAGATGAGTTTTTACTTCTAAAATATCGCCTAAAAAAGCTGATTTTAAAAAATTACAATTAGCCTTTGTCAGTAAAAAGTGCCCCAAATCTTTGTCAAAAATTTGCGTATCGTTTTGAAAAAAAATCTCACTTCTAGCTCTCTCACAAAATTTTAAATAATTACTATGATATACCACTCCACCCGCGTCAGTATCTTCATAATATATGCGTATTTTCATACAAACTCCTTTTATTTTGGAATGATAGTATTTTTTCTAGCAGTTTTTTGCAATGAAAAAAGCACTAAAATAACAAAAGCAAAGTATATTACCGATAAACTAAGCATTAAAGGATAGTCTCCTTTGATATTTTTTTCTAATAAATTTCCTAAAATTGGTATCAATATACTGGCTTTGACAAGTAAAATTAAAACACAAGAAATATAAGCACTTATTACTACACAAATTCTTGCTAATTTATTTTTTTGGATATTTAGCATAGCAAAGGTTAAAATAAAAGCTATCAAAAGACTGATTACAAAAATATGGGCAAATAAATTAGATAGATTAAAGCATTTAAATAACAAAAAAGAAGCATTGCTAAATAAAAATAATTTTACAAAAATATCAAATCGCATTAAAAGCATTAAAACCACCAAAGCACTAATGATGAAAAAATTCACAAAAGTTTCATTTTGTAAAATATGCTCTAAATTTGTAAAATCTTTTTTTATATTAAAATCTAAAAAATTATAAGTGATTTTACTTGCATCTTTGATGATGTATTTTTCATTAAATGTCGTATCTATAATGCTGTATTTAGCTTGTTCTTGGAAATTTGGTATTTTAAAGTGATTAATAGCAAAAGAAAAAAATCCAAAAAGCATAAAGATTATAAGTAGATTGTGAAATGCTTTTAGTAAATCTGTGTGATGATCGCAAAGTTTTCTATAAAACATTAATTGGAATTTATCCATTTTTTCTTTTATAGTCCTATTTTTTTTAGCTGAAAGCTCTATCTCTTTACAATAAAGCTCGTATTTGTGAAATTTGGAAGCATCTAAAAGATTATTATCTTTTATGAGAGCATTTTTAAAGGTTTTAAAAGAATCCCTAAAGTCGTTAGCTCTATACTCGATTTTAGAATTTAAATGGATATTGTTTTGATTATAAATATTTTCTTGTAGCTTATCAAAGGTAAAGTCTAAATTAGTATTTGTGGTGTTTAAATTTTCTTTGATATTGTTTTGGAAAAAAACAAAGCATTGTGAAAATATACAATTATAAAAAGATAAAGATTTTTCAAAAGAATTTTTAAAAAATACACATTCTCTCTCAAAATTGTTTTTTGCAAAATAGGCATTTTCTTTGAAGATATTGTTGTAAATGCTAGTATTTTTTACTTTATTTTCTTCAAAACAAAAATTTAAAAATTGATTTTCAAATATAGAAACATTTTGGAAGTTATTTTGCCCGATGTGTATTTTACGTAAAGGTTTTTCTACCCATAAAATTTGAAAGTCTTTGTAAAATATACTATCTTTTATGATTACACTACCACTGAAATTTTTCCTTATCAAAAAGCTATCTTTAAATTCGCAAAGTTTAAATTCTATAAAGTGTATAGGGTTTTCTAAAATGAAATTTTGTATTTGACAATTATAAAAAAACAAATGATATTTTTCAAAAATTTCTATGTTTGTTTTTTTGATAGCACAATTTGTGATTTGATATAAATCAGAATTTTCTATATATGAAATTTCATTTTTAGCTATGTTTAATTTTTGTGCGATTTCTTCTTTGATTTGCTCGTGATTTTGCATTATTTTCCTTTTAGTTTGGCACGATGGAATTTTTTCTAATCGTTTTTATGAAAGAATACACAACAAAAGCAAAAAGCAAAGTATAAATTCCACCAATCGCACTTAGTGGGTCTAGCAAAGCCCTTTTGTCTGTGAAAATTCCTATTGCTTGTATGAGAATTTTTGGAGAAATTATCATAATGCAAACAATCACTAGGTAAGATAAAACTATAAAAATCTTTCTCATAAATTTAACGCACAACGCCAAAATAACCAAAAACAAATATGCAAAAATTATCAGCAAATTTGTAAAAAATATAAATAGATAATGATTTTGTATCAAAGATTTTATGTGCTTATCATAAAAATCTAGTGAAAAATACAAATGATTTATGCTAATTTTATATCCAAGATAATGATTAATGCTAATAATCGTTAAAAAGCTTAATATACCAAAAATTCCTATGATAATAATGAGCGAATTTAAACTTTGTAAGATATCAGTATGATGATCGCAAAGTTTGCGATAAAAGAAAAGTTGCCATCGCTCGATTTTTTCTTTTAAGCTTTTATTTTCTTTATGTTTTAGTTCTAATTCTCTAGTGTAAAGCTCTTGAGCTCTTAGTTCTGAAGCGTCGATTAGATTATGATGGGCTATACGATTGCTTTTTAATTTTCTAAATAAATCTCTAGCATCAAGCAATGCTTTATATTTATCAGTGATATTATTTGTTCTATTTTGTAAATCTTGAAAATTATATTCTATATATTTATGCTCTATATTAAATTGATTAGAAAAAGTGCAGTTTTCAAAATTTGGTTTATTGTTAAAATTAACTTTATCAAAAGTTACAATATTTTCAAACACAACATTATAAAAAATCAAATCATTAATATTTAAATTTTCAAAATTTGCAATACTTTTAAAAGTGGAATTTGAGAAATAATAAGAGTTTAGTCGTTCAGCGGTATTGACAAATTTTACTCTATTAAATTCTACTTGATTAAATTCAAGTATATTGTTAATGGATAATATATTTGCAAATAATGTTTCGCCCTTAAATCTTGAAACAGCAAAACTAACCTTTCCTTCAAATTCAACTTCAGAAAAATAACATTTGTTTTCAAAATGTGTTTCTATAAAGTTATTTTTTACTTCTGTATTATTTACATCAGTTTTTGCTAAAAATTTAGTTTGCATAAATCTTGCTTCATTTTTAAATTTGGCTATATAAAAACTAACTCTTCCCTTAAATTCAACTTCGGAAAAATAACATTCACTTTCAAAATGTGCTTCTTTAAAATTATTTTCTACTTCTATATTTTTTATATCAGCCTCTGCTAAAAATTTAGTTTGTATAAATCTTGCTTCGCATCTAAATCTAGCAATAAAAAAACTAACTCTTCCTTTAAATTCAACTTTAGAAAAATAACATTCACTTTTAAAACACACTTCTTGAAAAATACTTTGTGCTAAAAAATTAACTTGTGTAAATCTTATTTCAGATTTGAATCTTGAGCAAGAAAAATTTGCTATTTTGTAAAATGTTATTCTTGAAAAATCAATCATATTTTCAAAAATACAATGTATGATTTTAATTTTTTCTTTAAAAGATAAATCCCTAACAGCTAATTGATTTTTAAAAATACAATCTAAAAAAATAATTTTTATATTATTTTCTTTTGCAAAATGAATGTTTGAAATTTCACTATTTTTTATTTCAATTATTTTGATTGTGGTTTGTAATTTTTCAAAGTCAATTTTTTTTATAGTAGAATTTTTTATGCTAAGTTTGTATTTTTTTATAATAGGATTATCATTTATTTCATCTATATAAATTCCAATTTTTTTTAGTTCTTCTATTTTATTTTTTTCCATTACTTTCCTTCAATGATTTTTATTTCTTCTTCGGTTAGGTTGTAGAGTTTATAAACTATAGAGTTTATTTTGTTTTCTTGTTCTTGGGTGTTTGCGTTTTTATTTTGCTCTTTGGCTTTTAAAATTTCATCGACTAAACTTACTAACTCATTTGCTAATTTTTCATTTTTGGAATTTATTTTTGGTATAGGAAGTTTTTCTAAAAATGCTTTTTTATATCTAAACCCACTTTCACCCAAATTTCCACCCGCATAAAATGATTTAAAGATAAAAGCTACAAAATCATTATTTAAAAAAGCTATTAAATATTTTAAATTTTCACCCGTTAAAACAAAGCTAGTAGCTTCTGCGTAAAAATTTAAATTTATATCTAAATAAAATTGTGGCTTTCTTACTATTTCACTATATACAATCTTTTCCTTTTCAAATTCTTCATAATAAGCTATGTTATCTTGAGTTTCAAACCATTTATTACTTGTTTTCTTACGACAGCCTTTTTCTCCACTTTGCTCTATGCGTGGTAAAAAATTAGATAGATAAGATTTTAATGATGGATATTGCTCTATATCGATTTTTAAACTAGGGAAAGTTCCTATCACCCAAAGTCCTGCCCATTCATAGCTGTATCTTTTTATATCTCGTCCGCGTAGCATTTTGCGTATGAGTTTTGCGGTGCGTTCTTTTTCGTCTTCGTCTTTACAATTAGCTAAAATTTCATCTTTTTTCTCGGTAGTGATGATGAAGGCTTCGTTTAAACCTGTTTTAATGCCATAGTTTATATTTAATCCGTGCCAATCTTTAAGCGGAGTGCCGAATTTTTCTATCTTGGTTTTTAGTGCATTTGTGCTTTCATCATTGAAAGTAAAGCTTTCTTTGCTAAGTGAGTTTTGAGAGATATTTAAAAATTCTTTTATAGCTGAAATTTCAAAGTCATAGTCTTTTAAAAGCTCGTTGTTTAAGCTTAGATATTTAAAGGTATTTTCTTTGGTTTTTGATTTTTCAAAGCTAAGTATGGAAGTATCTACCGTAGCACTATCGAAGACTTTTATGCCGTTTAAGTCGATGTATTTTAAAATGCAAGTATTTTTTAACAAAAATTCACGCAAAGGTTCTCCATAACCTGCACGGGTGTATTTGTTTGAAGTGATGAAAGATAAAATTCCATTTTCTTTTAATACATTAAAGCCTAGCTCGTAAAAATAAGTATAAATATCTGCTGTGCCTTTATAGACTTTATAGTTTTTGTTTAAAGTGTTTTTTAGCTCTTTTATCTCTTCTTGTCTTATATAAGGTGGATTGCCAATGATGAGATCAAAACCTTTGAAATTTCCACTCTCATCTAGCACTTCAGGAAATTCAAAACGCCACTCAAAAGGCTTTGAGCTTTCGAGATTAAAGATGCTATCGTAAGTTTTTTTAAGCTCGTTAAATTCTTTTTGTGCTTGTTTTTTGTCAAAGTCTAGTTCAAATATATTTTTAGAAAATAAAGATTTAAATTTAAGATCGCTTTCATCTTGTGCTAGGTAGTCGCCGTATTTTTTAGAATACTCATTTGCGTTGTTTGTGAGAGTTTTTATCTCTTTTGCAAAGGTATCTTTTAGGCAGAAATTTTTAAAACTTTCTTTGATATGGAGTATTTGTTTTGCAAGTTTGCTTTTGTCTTCATAAAATCCTTCTTTATAGTCTTTTACTACTTGTTTGTAATGGTTTATGCCTTCTTTGATGTTTGGATAGTTAGTAAAATCTTTGTTTGTGTTAAAATAGCTTATGAGTGAATTTCCGCATTTTATGTTTATATCGATGTTTGGTAGGGTTTGGAGTGAGTTGGTGTTTGTATCATTTTCAAAGATATAAAAGCTGTATTTTAAAAGCTCTATCCATAATCTTAGCTTAGTGATCTCACAAGAATTTGGGTTTATATCTACTCCAAAAAGACAATTTTCTATGATGAGTTTTTTGCACTCAAAAAGCTCTTGTTGAATTTGGTGTAAAGGATCGTTTTGAAAATTTGGCTTTTGGTAGTGAAAAATTTCTTTATCATTGACAAAAACTATAAATTCATCGTTTTCAAGTTTTGCTTTTGATCTAAGTAGAGCATTGATTAATCCTAATTCATACACTATAAGCATAAGCTCATTTAAAGCTGAAACTAAAAAATGCCCACTTCCTACAGCTGGATCGCAAATTTTTATACTTAATATAGTGTCTAAATACTCTTTTTGTTTTTGGGTAGAAAAATTTCTATCTATAAGCATTCTTAGTTCTTGTATGCTTTTGGCTTTAAAATCATAAATTTTTTCAAATTTGTCTAAAACTACTTTGCTAATGCTTTCTTTGCACATATAAGAAGTGATAAAGCTTGGGGTATAAAAAGAACCTTCTTTATAGCCATTTAGTTTTTCAAAGACATTTCCTAGGACGCTTGAATTTATAAGCTTGTCGTGGTTTGTTTTTAAATTTGCTTGTATGTCTTTGTTTGTGGTGGTAAAGTCATAGGCTTTTAAAAAGGCAAAAAGATATTCTAAAAGCAGCAAGGAGTTTTTGTCTTTATAGAAAGGATCTTTTTTAAGTATGGAATTGGTAAAGATTTTTAAAGGCTTAGAATTTAAGAGTTTGATTTCTTTACCTTGGGCTTCTTGTGGTGTTTTGTCAAACAAAGATGAATTTAAATAAGGCACAAAAGCAAAATCGCTAATATTTCTTTGATCTTCTTTTTTGGCTAAAACTTCAAAGAAAAGTTCTGATAATTTAGCAAAATTTGGAATTTTTTCTTCATCTAAGAAAGGCTTTTTTATGTGATTGAAACTTAATAGCATGGATTCAAATAATCTTAGAAATAAAATTCTATTATTCCACGCGATTAAAAGAGCAAAGATGTCATCAAAGCTTATATCTGGGTAGCTTTCTTTGATGGCGTGACTGATTGTATTTGGTTCTTTAGAAAGAATGATTTTTCTATCATTTTCTTCTAAACCTAAGATGTAGAGTAATTCTTCGTAAAATTTTTTATTAAGTGCGTTAGCGTCGTAGTTTTGCTTTTGATTTAGCAAGGTAAAGGGTGATAAAATTTGATAAATATAAGACAAGCTTTCTTCGTCTAAATTTTCTTTTAAAATAAAATGAGTGTAGTTTATACTAGAGTCTAAAGTGGCTAGATAATCATAAGTTTTGTCAAAAAATTCTTTTGTTTTGGTGCTGGTGCCTTCTTTTTGCTCGCAATTTTTAAAATAAGTTAAGATGGTTTTGTCATTGGTAAATAATTTTTCAAATTCTTTTGCGTTTATGATGAAGTATTCACAAGCATTACAAATGATGATGTGTTTGATGGAATTATTTTTTAAAATTTTTCTTTCTCTTAGAAAATACAATATGCTTTCACAAAAGGCTTTGGAGAGTAAATTTTGGCTTGATTTTGGAAATTCAGTTTTGTTTATAGTGGATTTTACTTCAAAGATGACATTTATTTTTTCATCTTCATATATGGCTAGGTCTATTTTGTTTTTAATGTTTAAATCGTAATGATAAACGCTTTTTAAAAAATTTGAAATTTCATTTTTTTGATACTCTTCTTGGGTTTGTTTTAAGGCTTTGCTTAAAAAATTTGAAATTTGTGTTTTAAAATTTTCTATGGTGATTTTTGATGGAATTTTTATAGAGTATTTTTCGATGAATTCTTTGGGTGATAAACGATTAAAATGCATATTTTTCCTTGATTTAAATAATAAATATTTTATCTAAAATGCTATAAGAAAATCATAAAACAATACATAGTAAATACTTTTAATATAGTGCAATTTTTTACAAGTGTATGTTAAGATTATAATTTAAATCATTAAAATTAAGGAAAACAATGAAAAATTTTAAATTTTGTTTGAAGTTTGTCGTGATTTTGGCTTTTGTTTTTAGTGTGAGTGCTCATGCACTTAGTGAAGGTAAAGAATATATAGTGCTAAAAAATCCTATACCAAATGCACAAAATTCTTTGATAGAAGTTTTTTCTTATCGTTGTATTCATTGTTTTACTCATCATAAGTTTAATACTTTAGCTCAAGTAAAAAAAGCTCTTCCAAATTTAAGGTATGAGATATTTTCAGTGAGTTCTATGAGTGAAAATGGATGGGCTTTAAATGAGATGCTTGCTTTGGCTTCTTCTCGAGAAAAAGCTTTGGGTAAGGATAGTGCCAGTGAAGATAGTTTGACTCATAGTTTGGCTGATGTGTATTTTGTAAGTCATTTTGAGCAAAAGCAAGATCTAAGCGATGTGGATTTTTTTTATAAATTAGGTTTGAATGCAATTAGTGCGAGTAAGCAAGAATTATACGAGTTTTTGCAAACGCAAGAAGCTAAAGAAAAATTAAATGCTTACGCTTTGGCAAATGAAATCGCTAAAAATTATGGCACCCCTGCATTTGTAGTAAATGGAAAATATCAAATTAATCCTGAGTATATCACTTCTTTGGAAGATTTGATAAAAATTACACAAGAATTAAGCAAAATGTGATTTTGGTTGGTTGATGAAATTTATAAACAAAATAGCCACTTGGCAAAATACCACTACACCATGGATCATAATAGCTTTTGTTTTTATAGTTTTGGTTTTTATAGCGCATTTTTTCTTTCAAGAATTTCTTTATATGAAGCCTTGTGAGCAATGTGTTTATATAAGATTTGCAATGTTGATTGTGGCTATTGGTGCTATTTTAGCTATGATTAGCCCTAAGAATAATGTTTTAAAAATATTTGCCTATGTATTTGCTTTTTGGGGTATATGGCTTGGGGTTGAATATAGCATCGTTTTAAATCGTATTTATGATGCGGTGCATTCTGAAAATCCTTTTTCTGGGATTGTTGGATGCAAAGAAGTGCCTGTGTATCCTTTTAATCTACCATTATATGAATGGGCTCCTAGGTGGTTTTTACCTACGGGTGAGTGTGGTATGGATATGCCTGTAGTTCCACAAGAAGTTTATAATAATCTAAATGCTGTGCAGAAATTTTTTATAGGCACTCCGCCAAAATTTGAAGATGGATTGTATAGCAATGGATGGTATTTGATGCCAAATACGGAATTTATAAATATGGCTACTTTTTGTCTTTTGATTTTTATAGTGTGTTTGGTTGTGATAGGGGCGATGTTTTTTTCGTACATTTTGTTTCAACCTAGAGCGAAAATTTGTGCTTTGGTGGTTGTGATTATAGTTTTGACTTTAAAATTTTTAGGATAATAAGCATATAATTTAAAGGGCTTAAAGCCCTTTTTTAATTTATATATCCTACGCCTAAAGCTAAGAAATATCCTGCTATACAAGAAGTTATAACTCCTATTAGTCCTGGTAATATAAAACTATGATTGATGACATATTTACCTATTTTTGTAGTGCCTGATCTATCAAATTGTATAGTAGCTAGATCACTTGGATAAGTTGGTAATATATAATAACCATAGCAAGCTGCTGCAAAAGCCACAATTACTCCCGAATCTACTCCAATACCTAAAGCAAGTGGCACAAAAGCTGATATAGCCGCTGCTTGAGAATTTACAAATTTAGATATAAGTAAAAGCATCAACGCATAAGTCCAAGGGTGCTCTTTTACGATATCTCCTAGGGTTTGTTTCATCATAGGTGTATGCACTGCAAACATAGTATCTGCCATCCATGAAATTCCAAAAACCGCAACAAGCGCTATCATACCTGATTTGAAAATTTCATTTTTAGCGATTTTACTAGGATCTAATTTTGTAAAAATTATCAAGGCTGAACCTGCTAAGAGCATAAACATTTGTATGGTGGTTACCATACTCATAGGTTTAGTAATGCCTTTTGTGTTTGTAAATTGTGGTCTAAGTTCTGGAAATGCACCTAAAATAGCTACTATAACAATAGCACCTAAAAATATCCACATGGCAAGCCATTGAATTTTAGGCAATTTTTCTCCAAGTAAAGTTTTGCTTTCTCCATAGATGTATTTTTTAATTTCTGGATTTTGTAATTTGGTTAAAAATTCTGGATCTTTGTTTAAATCTTTTCCTCTAAACCATGAAAAAATTCCAATAGCTAAAACCCCAATTAGCGTAGAAGGTATGGTAATGGCTAGTAAATCCACATATCCATCAAATCCTACTAAAGGATGTTTGTTGATTTCTGGATTTAAAAGTAGGGCTGTTAAGCTAACCACTGCTACTGAAACTGGACTTGCTATGATACCAAGTTGGCTTGAGATGCTTGAAGCTGCCGTTGGTCTTTCTGGGCGAATTCCGTTTTTAATAGCTATATCATAAATGATTGGCATCATGGTATAAACTACATGGCCTGTTCCACAAAGCATAGTCAAAAAGCAAGTGGTAAATGGTGCTAGGATAGTCAAAAATTTTGGGTTTTTTCTCAAAACTTTTTCGGCTATTTGAAGCATTACATCTAAACCGCCGCTTGCTTGTAAAGTTGCACTTGCGACAACTACTGCTAAAATAGTAAGCATTACATCAATAGCAGGTTTTCCTGGTGCTACAGCAAAACAAAAGCTTAGTATCAATAACCCTATACCGCCTAATAAACCCAAAGCAATTCCGCCTTTTTTTGCTCCATAAAAAAGACAAATCAAAACAACAGCTAGTTGAATGCTAAATTGCACACCCTCGCTAAGACTAGTTAGCACTTGCATTTTTACTCCTTGACTTGAAATGAATTAAAGTATAATGCAAGAAATATTAAGAGTAAATAAAATATAAATTATTTTAAATATCTATATTTACCAATATTTATTATAAATATTGGTAAAAAAGTTATTGGTATTTTTTTAGGATATTTTTTAGAATTTTATCGATCTTTTCAATTGACGCTATTTCGCATTTTTCATCTGTAGAATGAGGACTAAAAATATTTGGTCCTATGGAGCAGCATTCTAAAGGTTGTTTAGCACTTAATATACCACATTCTAAACCTGCGTGGATAGAGTAAAGTTTGGCAACAGCATTTTCTTCTTCAAAACATTTTAAAATTTCTTCTGCGAATTTAGTATCTGTGTTTTCCCAAGGAGGATAAAAATTTGCACTACTAATTTGACAATTTTGCATTTTAAAATAAGCCAATGTTTCAAATTCTATATTTTTTAATTCTTCAAGATTATTTGATCTTGCAAAAAGCTCAAAATGAAATTTATCTTCTTTTTCATAAGCTAAAGAAAGATTAATACTAGTTTGAACTAAATTTAATTGAGAATTAAAACTCCTAACACCTTGTGAAAAAGCATTGATGAGATTTAGAATATCTTTTGAATTTTTGTAGTATTTTCTTTTGATTTTTCCTAAATTTTTGATTTTAAAGTGCTCATTTTCTTGTGGTTGATTTTTAAAAAATACAACAGCTTTTGCATGTTTTGGAATAGAATTAATTCTTTCTCCACCATTAAATTCACAAATTTCACCATCGTTTTGACTAATAAATTTAGCCATTTCTTTTATGGAATTTTTTATATTTTTGACTATATCAATTCCTGAATGCCCGCCTTTAAAATTAATCGCTTCAATCTCATAGCAATTTTCTTCTTTTTCGTCAAAAATAATGGCTAAATTTGCAAAAATATCCACTCCACCAGCGCAGGAAATGACAATCTCGCTATCGTTTTCATGATCTAAATTTAAAAGTTTTTTTGAAAGGAGTTTTAACTCTAAATTATTTGCTCCATTTAGTCCAACTTCCTCATCGTTTGTAAAAAGACATTCTATATTTTCATAATCTTTCAAAGCTTGCATCATCAATGCTACACCTATGCCATTGTCTGCTCCAAGACTTGAATTTTTTGCTTTTAAAAATCCTTGATCTTCATAAACTTCTACTTTAGGAGCTTGACCCATGCAAACCATATCATAATGACTTTGCAAACAAATTTTTGGTTTGCCTTTGTAGGCTTGGATATTGCCTGCTTTATCTACATTGACAATGCAATTTTGCTCTTTTGCATAGGAAATTAAAAAATCTTTTAATTGTTCGTTTTCATAGCTACAATGTGGTATTTTAGAGATTTGCTTAAAATTTTGTATAATTTGTGTCATATTTTCTCCTTTTTTGGTATTATGACATATTTTAGGTGTAAAATGAGAATTTCAAAAACACAATTAAAACTTATATTGGATTTGGCAAAAGATCCTAGAAAAATTTTAATCATAGGCTTTTTGATTCTTTTTGCTTATGTGTTAAATTATGATCCAAATTCTTATGTAAATACAAAAGTGATTAGAGTGGTTGATGGTGATACCATTGAAGTTAAAATGAATGATAAAGAAGCTATTGTAAGATTATTTGGTATAGATGCACCAGAAAAAAATCAAGCTTATGGACAAATGTCAAAAAAATTTTTAAGCGCTATTGTTTTAAATAAAGATATAGTTTTGAATGTCAAAGATGAAGATAAATATGGTAGAATTTTAGCTATAGTTTATCTTAATGATAAAGATATTAATCAAGTTATGGTTGCAAATGGTTATGCTTGGGCGTATGAGCATTATAGTGATTTATATGTTAAAGATCAGCAATTAGCCCAAAGTGCTAAAAAAGGATTATGGGAAGAAAAAGATCCTATAGAGCCATATAAATGGCGCAAACAAATAAGATTTAATCAGGAATGATATGTTAAAAATAAGTTTATTAGTGGTGATTGGGTTGTTTTTAAGCGGATGTTTTGTCAATGAAAGAGGTATTTCAAATCGTTTTTATGATGATTGCAAAGAATACTATGATGCTAGTGGGACATATCATAAAGAATGTCCGCAAAATTGGGTTGATTTGCCATTAACCCCCGAGGCTTTTAAGGACGGCATTTAATTCTGCAGTTTGTGAAGCATCTTGTTGAGAATTTTCTTGAGCTTGTTGTGTATTGGTGTTTGAATTTACTTGGGTTTTTAGTTTGAAAATATGCTCTTCAGTGGTAATCACTTGAAATGAAGCATCAAAGATTTTAATTTCATTTACAAAACCTACTACCTTTACTTCCCTTTTTTTAGAATCATCGCTAAATAAAGCGCTTGCTTCAAGATTTAAAATATCTCCAACTTTTAAAGGTGCATAAAAAAAACTTCTTGAGCCTATTAAAACACTAAATTCTTTATTTATCGCAGCTTGTGCAATGTAGTTTGCAGCATTAAAAACAAAACCACTATGGACTAAACCAAGTTCATCTACAGCCATATCTCCAGTGGTAATTAATATACCTTTGGCAAAATTTTTTTCTATATGAGATATGCTCCCTGCTAGGTTGTTATTAATATTTGGACAAGTAATGAGCTCAGTTTTGATACGATTTAATTCTTCAGGATCTATTAATTCTTCTATATTAACTATACTCGTACTTTTTGCCATTTTAAACCTTTAATCTTACATAAACTCTTTTAGGTGCAGGATAGCCTTCGCAAGTTAAATTTGAATCTTTTTCATCTAAAAACTGATCTAAAGAGTAAGAATCAATCCATTGAGTTTTTCTTTGTTCTTCTAAATCTGTTTGTTTAGTAGCTAAAATTTCAAATTCACTAAAACCAGCTCTTTGACACCAATTTCTTAAACCTAATATCGACGGAATGAAAAAAATATTTGGTATTTTTGAGTAAGTTTTTTTAGGAATGAGTGCAATTTCTCTTTCATCTTCTATATACATAGTGTCTAAAAATACTATACCATTTTTGTTTAATGATTGTTTGAGTTGTTTAAGCATCATTACAGGATCACTTCTGTGATAAATCACTCCAAGACAAAAAATAACATCAAATTTTATAGGATAATTTGGCACATCAGCCACTCCTAATAATTCATATTTTATAGAGGTTTTTGCCAAAGAATTAATCAATAAAAATTGCAAAAAATATTTTATAGATGGATCAAAACCTATGATTTTAGCAGGATTAAATTCAAGCATTTTAAACATATAATAGCCGTTATTGCATCCAATATCTGCCACTATTTTGTTTTCAATGCAATGCATATATTCTTTTAAGATATTAAATTTTATAAAACTTCTCCATTCTGTGTCTATAAAAAGATCATTAATTCTAAAAGGTCCTTTACGCCAAGGTTTAAGTTCTATGGCTATATTTTTAATTTCTTCATTAAATTTTTCACCACAAAATATATCAAAACTATCGTTAATCTTTATTGTTGAGTTTGAAATTTTATGGTGTAAGTTTTGAATTTTTTGATAAAGCGGATGGATTTGAGCTTGTTTAAGTAAAATATTTTCTTGCATTTTTTACCGGATAAAAACTCCATTATGGAGTTTTTATTATTGGAGCAAACTTGCTATTTTTGTTTGTAAGACTACATTTGAGTGAGCATTAGCAAATAAGTATGCATTTTCCTTTAAATAATTTGCATTAAAATCATTTATATTTTTAGCTAAGTCGTTGTTTTGTAATTTACTCTCTGCCTCTTTTGTGTTGATACTAGTTTGCAAAGATGAATTGATATTAGAGTTGATCCCGTTGATTCCTGCACCTATATCTGCACGCAAACTTCCAACTTGATCAAGAAAATTACGAATTCCGCTTTGATCATCAAGATTTAAATTTGCAGTGCTTGGTTGGTTTAAATTTATGTTTTCAACACCAGATCCAACAACGAAATCCATGCTTTGGAAAACATTTTTTCCATTAAAAGTTGCACCTGCAAAGGCATCATTTATAGAATCAACTAATCTTGTAGCTTCAGTATTTAACATGCTTTTTTGTCTTTCATTTAAAGCAGCACTATTTGAACGCACCGAAAGCTCATTGAGTCTATCTGCTGTTGCTGAAATGTTATTGAGTGCTGAATCTGCAATTTGTAATACACCTATAGAATCATAAGCATTTAAAATACCTTGATCTATAGTGCTTGATTGACTTCTTAAAGAATCAGCTATTGCTAAATTTGCTCCATCAGTGCCATCAAGAGCACGGAGCGCTGCTATGTTTTCTAGAGCTTTTTCTTGATTTTTTTGAGCTTGACTTGCATATTGATTTGCTTGAATCGATCCTATATCATTTATTTTCATCTTTGACTCCTTTTAAAGACTTAAATTATTATACTATAGTTTTTTTAAAATTTAGGAAAAACAAAACAACTTGAGCAAACATAATGATTTTCATCACTATTTCGCTAGCTCCGTGAATTTTTATAAATTCTTGGGTTTGAGTTGCTTCTTCTCCTAAAGCTTGTGCTTGTAAAACATAAGCACTAAAGTAAAAAACAAAAAGCAAACTTAGTGCCAAAATGATTAAAGACAACATAAATTTAGAAAAATTTATTTTAAAAGTAAAATTTTTATCTTTAAAAGAAAATATTTCTATTAGCAAAGATAAAGCACTGATTGCAAGCAAAACATAACCAAATTGCACAAAAATATTTGTCATTAAAAGTCCACTTTGAAAATGACTTAAAACCCCTTCTCCTATGAATTTTTCAGGATAAAAAATGGTAGGAGCTAAAAAAGCACCAATGCTAATTTCTATACCAATTAAACTTGCAAGTAAAAATAAATATACGGCTTTCATACTAAAATTCTCCAAAATAAAATTATAATCTAACATTCTAAATTATATGCAACAAAAGTTCTATCAAAACCATTATAATCAGTAAAAAATTCGCACTTAAATTTATAAAAATTTAAAATTTGATTTAAAATTTCTTTTTGATCAAAACCAAATTCACAAGCTAAAATTTTACATTGTTTTTCTTTTGCAAAGATGATTATTTTTTCTAAAATTTCCCATCCTTTTTCTCCTCCATATAAGGCATTGTGTGGTTCATTTTTTACCCATTTATCTAAAGGATAGTCATTTTTAATATAAGGAGGATTAGAAAAGATAAAATCATAATTGTTTTTTAAATTTTGAAAATCACAAAGTTGAAAATCAATATTTTTTAAAACTTTATGATATTTTGCATTTGTAATAGCAAGCTCTAAAGCTAAAGGATTAATGTCGCAAGCTTGGATAAAAATATTTTGTAATTTTGCTAAAGTAATACTTAAAATTCCACTTCCAAAGCCAATTTCTAATATATTTTTAAAATTATTTGTATTTAAAATTTTTATACATTGTTCTAATAAAATTT
Organism: Campylobacter volucris; assembly: GCF_008011665.1. Classification (GTDB taxonomy): domain Bacteria; phylum Campylobacterota; class Campylobacteria; order Campylobacterales; family Campylobacteraceae; genus Campylobacter_D; species Campylobacter_D volucris_A. The sequence continues at coordinate 35,783 of NZ_VOWJ01000016.1, read as the reverse complement.
CACTATCAAAACGAGGGATTAACACGCCTTTTTCAACAAAAAAATCCAAACCATAAAAATTTGTTTTTTTAAAAATATACTCAAAGGGTTCTCCATCTAAAAAACGATCAACAAAAGCAAAGAAAATACCTTCATCAATAAGAAAATCTGAATTTAAAAAAATCCAAGCTTTATCTTTTTGCAATAACTCACAAAGTATAAAAACAATATATTCTTTTTGAGAAGGATCTTTTTGGTAAGCTAGGTTTAAAGCTTTTTGAATTTGCATCATTGCAAAGCTTTAATTCTATCATCGATACTAGGGTGGCTTAGGTGAAAAAATGCATAAATTTTGCTTGTTTTAACAAAGGCTTTATTTTCTCTTGCCAAAGCTATTAAAGCATTTTTCATATCTTCTTTAGAGCTAAGCTTGGCTCCGTGTAAATCAGCATTAAATTCATTTTTTTGACTCATTTTGTTAATCAAAGGAGAGATAAAAAAGGTAAAAATATTTCCAAATATTAACAACAAAGCAAAAACTCCAGCATTTACGCCATCTAAATGACTTTGTTCATAAAATAAATTTGGCAAATGTGCAAAAATAAAAAATAAAGCAAAGAGCATCAAAGCACTTGCTATAAGCATTTTGATTAAATCTTTATGCACAAAATGTCCAAGTTCATGGCCTAAAACGGCTATGAGTTCATTTTCTTTTAAAGCTTTTAATAATGTATCAAACAATACCACTCTTTTGCTTTTAAACAAACCTCCAAAATAAGCATTTAATCTCTTATCTCTTTTGCTTGCATCAATAATATAAACTCCATTAGCGCTAAAACCACATTTTTGCATTAAATTTGTGATTTTTTCTAATAAATTTTCATCTTCTAATTTTGTCATTTTATTAAAAATAGGTGCGATTAGAGTAGGGTAGATTAGATTAATAACAATAATAATACTAAAGCTTAAAGCAAATGCAACAATCCACCAATAAGCTCCAAAAAATTCACAACAAAAAACTAAAGCATAAATAATCAAAAATCCAAAAATAAGCATCAAAACTAAAGATTTTAGACTATCTTTTATAAATAAGGCTAAAGTCATATTAGAAAAGCCGTGTTTTTTGTCTTTGACAAAACTTTCATAATATCCTAGTGGTAAATTTAAAACACTAAGGATAAGCAAAAATGAAAGTAAAAATAAAGTATTTTCTAAAGTAGAATTTTCATTAATCCAAAATTCTTTTAAATATAAAAATCCAAAATTTAGCCAAGCTATATTGATAATGAGATTATAAACATTTGAAAATATTTTATATTTTTCATTTTCTATGGCAATATCTGCAGCATTTTTATACTCATTTTCATCTAAAATTACAGCTTTTTGTTCTTTTTCTTTTTTAAGAAATTTAATTTGTTCATAAGAGATATAAAGTATAAAAATCGTATAAATACATAAAATAGCTATTAAAGTCATTATAAATCCTTTTGATATTTTTTATTTTTTACTAAATTTAAGTAAATGTTTTACAAGTTTTGAGTTTTTTCTAAAACATTAAAGTATTCTTCTTCTAAGATTGTTAATTCTTTCTCTAATGTATTTAGCTTTTCATATAAAACATTGATCCCTAATTCTTGATAGATTTTATGATCACTTAAAGCTAGTTTGGTTTCTTTAATTTCTTGCTCTAAAATGGCGATTTTATCAGGGTGTGAATTTAAAATTTCATTTTCTTTGTAGCTTAATTTTTTGCTTGTTTTTTCTTTGCTTTTGTTTTGAGTTTGATTTTGCTCCAAATTTTTAGAAAATTCTTTAAATTCTTGATATTCTTTTTGAATTTCTAAATACTCACTGTATGAAATTGCTTCTATATTTATAGTTGAATTTTCTTCAAATGCATAAAGTTTTGTGGCTATTTTATCTACAAAATATCTATCGTGTGAAACTAGTAAAATAGCTCCTTCAAAAGCAAGTAAGTATTCTTCTAAAATATTAATTGTAGCAATGTCTAAATCATTCGTAGGTTCATCTAAAATCAAAACATCATATTCTTGAGTAAAAAGTAAAGCTAGGGCGATTCTATTTTTTTCACCACCGCTTAAAACACTAACACTTTGATCTAAAAATTCTTTTGGAAATAAAAATTGTTTTAAATACCCATAAACATGCATATTTTTACCACGCACTTGGATATGATCGCCACCATTTGGACAAAAAATATCTAAAAGTTTTTTATCGGTATTTAGCAAACTTCTACTTTGATCAAAATAGCCTATTTTTACCTCGCCTCTTTTAATCTCGCCACTATCAAGTGGAATTTGATCTAGTAAAATTTTTAAAAAAGTAGATTTTCCACAGCCATTTTTTCCTACTATAGCTATGCGTTCACCTTGTAAAATTCGTGTATTAAAGTCTTTAAAAAGTGTTTTATTTGTGATAGTTTTGGTGATATTTTTAAGCTCAAAAAGCATTTTTTTGCGGTTTTGGCTTTGAGTTTGATTGAAATTTTTACTTGCTCTTTTTATTTCAAGCTCTAAGCGTTTAATGGCTCCTGGATTTTTTTTGGCTTCTTCACGCATTTTAAAAATTCGCTCTTTACGCCCTTCATTGCGTTTAAGTCTTGCTTTTACACCTCTTCTTAGCCATTCTTCTTCGCTTTTTAATTGTTTAAGTAAGGTTTCATGACTTTTAGCTAAAGATGCTAAAATAGCAGCTTTTTTCTCCAAATACTGCGTGTAAGCTCCCTCAAAAACACTTAGCTTACCTGCTTCTATTTCAACGCATTTTTGTGCTATAGCATCTATAAAATATCTATCATGAGAGATGAAAATCACGCACATTTTTGTAGCTTTTAATCTTTCTTCTAAAAAGCTACTCATATAAACATCTAAGTGATTGGTAGGTTCATCTAAAAGCAAAATATCAGGATTTTTTAAAAGCAAAGTACAAAGCCCTACGCGTCTAATCTCTCCCCCGCTTAAAGAGCAAAGTGGTCTATCTTTATAATCAAATAGGTTGAATTCTTCTAGTATTCTTTGAATTTTTTGATCTAAATTCCATGCGTCTTTAGAATCAATGAGTAAATTTAGCTCATCTATTTTTTTTAAATATTCTTTATTTTCTGGATCTTTTGCTAGTTTTTCATTGTATTTTTCAAATTCATTTAAAGCTTGGTAAATTTCTTCTAATTCTTTTTTAATAGCTTCAATCACGCTCAAAGAGCTTTCAAAGCTAACTTGCTGAGAGAGCATAGCTATGCTTGTGTTGTTTTGTCTTATGATTCTTCCACTATCTAGTTTTAATGTCCCCATCAAGGCTTTTAAAAAGCTTGATTTACCTTCTCCATTTTTACCAATGATGGCTATTTTTTCGCCTAAATTAGCGCTAAAATTTGCATTTTCTAAGATAATTTTTGTATTAAATTTTTTATTTGCATCGATTAAATCTATTAAAGCCAAAGATATTCCTGAAAATTTTTTGTGATTTTACTTTAAAAAGTATTAATTTTGCTTAAATAAAATTACACAATGAGAGTTGTTATATTTTTTGGTTTATTGATACTTTTTTTTGCATTAGCAAATTTTTATATTTACAAAAGATTTTTAAAAAGGATTGATTTTTTAAAGCCATATAAAAAATTTTTAATTTTTTTTATGTTTTTTATTTTTTGTATGCAAATGTTTTTTTTCATTAGTATGCGAGAAGACTTTCTAAGTGAAAAAATATATTATATACTTGCTGTTTTTCCAACCATTACTTGTTTTTTACTGATGTTTGCTGTCATTTTTGAATTAGGCACTTGGGCGTTTTTTAATGAAAAGACAAAAAAACAAGTTTTTAGCACTCAAAGAAGAAAATTTCTTAAGCTTATTTTTGATTCTTGGTTGATTATATTAAGCATAAGTATGATTTTCAAAGGTTTTGTCAATGCTGTTAGTGTGCCTAAGGTTAAAGAAATTGATTTAAAAATTGATAAGCTTAAAGAAAATTTAAATATAGTTTTGATTTCAGATGTGCATTTGGGAAAAAATTTAGGAGAGGAATTTTTAAAAGCTTTGATTGAAAAAATCAACGCCTTAAATGCTGATATGGTTATCATAGCTGGAGATTTAATCGATACAGACATTAGTAAAATACACTATTTAAAACTTTTGCAAAATTTTAAATCTAAATATGGCACTTTTTATGTGTATGGAAATCATGAGTATTACAATGGTATGGAAGAAATTAGTGCTAAATTAAAAAAAATACAAAATTTTAAAATTTTAGAAGATGAAGGTATAGAATTTGATAATTTTACACTTAGTGGGACTTTAGATCTTAGCGCTGAGCGTTTAGGATATAAAGCTAGTGATATTAATAAAGTAAAACAACATATTAATAATGAAAAATTTAACATACTCATCACCCATCAACCAAAATATGTAAAAACTTATGATGTAACTGGATTTGATTTAATTTTATCAGGACATACTCATGCTGGACAAATTTTTCCTTTTTCTTTGCTGGTTTTTTTAGAACAAGGTTTTGTTTATGGTTTGTATGAGCTTGGTAAGAATGCTTTATTATATGTAAGTAGTGGAGCTGGTTTTTGGGGTCCTGCTGTAAGGTTTTTAGCACCTAGTGAAATAGCTTTTTTAAAATTAAAAGGAGAATAAATGCCATTAAGCAATAATGTATCAAAAATTTTTGGGATGATAGCTGGATTTAAATTTCCAAAAATGATACAAAAAAATATCAATAAAGCTTATATCAATGCTTTTAATATAGATATGAGTGAATTTAAAAATTATGAAGAATATGAGAGTTTAAATGCTTTATTTACAAGAACTTTGCAAAATGAAAGAGTATTAGAAGATGATTTTATAAGTCCTTGTGATGGAAAAATTTTAGAACTTGGCTCTAGTTTTCAAAATGATTTAAAAGAAAATATTGCTCTTAGTATAAAAGGAACAAGTTATAGTATAGAAGGACTTTTAAAAGATTGTGCAACAAATTGTGAGTTAGAAAATGGTGCTGATTATGTAAATATTTATCTTTCTCCAAAAGATTACCATCATTATCATGCTCCATGTAATATGCAAATTTTGAGTGCTACTTATGTAAGCGGGGCTTTATTTAGCGTAAGTGAGGCTAAATTAGCAAAGATAGCAAATTTATATGTTAGAAATGAAAGAGTGATTGTAAAAGCTTTAATAGATAATCAATTTATACTTTGGATGGTTTTTGTTGGTGCGTTAAATGTAGGCAAAATGAAATTTGACTTTGATACTAGCATACAAACTAATGCTGCTAATTTTGATTTTACCCATACTTATGAAAATCTTTTTGTGCAAAAAGGACAAAAACTTGGAAATTTTGAACTTGGATCTACTATAGTTTTAATAGCACAAAAAGGAAAATTAAAATGGACAAAAAAAGCTTATGAAAGTGTCAAATTTGCTAAAAAGATGGCTGATTTTCTTTAGTAGTGCCTTCATTAGCTACTTTGTATAAAAATGCAAAGATTTCTGCTACGGCTTTATACATATTAGGCGGGATTTCATCACCTAGATCAAGTTTGCTTAAAACCTCTACTAAGTCTTTATCTTCTTTTATGGGTATGCCATTTTCTTTTGCTAAAGAAATGATTTTAGAAGCATTTTCACCTTTAGCGTTAGCTAAAATTTTCGGTGCATTTTGTTTTTCTTTGTTATAGCCTAGTGCAACTGCTTTTTTAATCTTTTTAGTCATATTTATGCTCTTGTATCAAAACCCATATTAAAATCATTGTATTCATCTTGATTTTGAAATTTACTTTTTGCTATATCACTGATGAAAAAATTGGAGCTTAAAAGTCCTACTTTAACTAAAGCTTTTTTTAGCTCATGTGCTCTTTCATATAGTTTTTTTCTAAATTCAAGATTTTCTATCATCATATTTATATCTATATATTTATCATTGCTTAAAGATAAAAACACATTAATTTTGCCTAATTTTTCAAATTCAAGATTAATTTGTGCATAAAATTTATCTTTTTTTCCGCGTTTAAATATTACATTAGATTTTTCCAAATCATCCCAAAAAAATGGTAAAAAAGTATGTATGCTATTGTTAGCTAGTGATAAAAGTTGATTAAATTCAAGTTGAGCTATAAGCCTATTGGTTTGATTTAAAATACTCTCATTGTCTAAATTTTTAGCTAAATTAGAAACTTGTAAAAGAGTAGATTTGATATCTTGTTGTAAATCTGTGCTTATTTGATTTGAGTCTTTTGGGGTGATTTTGTTTAATTCTTTAATGGAAAGTTCTAGTTTTTTTTCTATATTTTTAATATCATCTAAAGAATTTTTAGCTTCGTAATTTTTAGGATCTAAAGCTTTTAAAATTTCATTAAGTTTTTTACTTGTTTGGGTTAGTTCTTTACTAAGATTACTTAAAAGATCTTCTTGTAAATTTTGAGAAAAATTAAGATTTTTACTCACAGTTTGTTTAAAAATATCTTCAATATTAGCTTTAGTTTCATTTTTGCTTGTAAATGTATTATTAGTTTTATTGGTATTTTGTGTATCTAAAGGTTTTGAATCATTTTTTATATCTGAATTTTTTATATCTGTTTTAGTTTCATTTTTTGTGTGATTTTCTTCTTTTGTGTTATTTTTAATGTCTTTGGTTAAATGTTGTTCTTTATTTTCATTTTTAATATCGTTTTTGGATAAATCTTTATTTGTAGGTTTTTTAGATTCTTCTTTGGGATTATTTTGAATTTTATCTTCATTTTTAGCTTCATTAGGATTTTTATCATTTTGCGTGTGCTGATTTGTTAGATTATCTTTTTGTGGTTCTTTTTTAATGTCTTTTGTTTTTTGTGTTTGATTTTTGATATTATTTAAAAAATGGATTAATTCTTTGATATTTTGACTTAGTTCTTTTAAGATGTAAGTATTTTGAATTTTAATGTTTTCAGGCTTAGCTAGTTCTTTGTTCATCAAACCAAGATTTTTATTTAAATCTTTAATGAAATTATCTGCTAAATTTTGTATTTTTTCTTTGTTGATATTTTGAGAATTTTTACTCAAGTAATTTTTAAAATTTTCAATTTTATCAAATAGTTTAAATAGAGTTTTATAATTGGTATTTTCTAGCGATGTTTTATTATCTTGCTTGTGATTTTGCAGGATATGGATTAATTCTTTTAGTGTGCTTGTCGCATCTAAATTTTTAAGATCTAACTGAGCTATGTCTTGTTTTAAATTTTGATTACTTGTTGATTTTATGCTATTTAAAAGATTAAAAAAACTTTGAGGAAGGTTTTGTTCTTTCAAAGAATAATTTAATTTTGCTTCTAAAAATACTCCTGAATTTTTGACCAAAGAAGAAAGATTTTTTGGATTTGCTTCTTTAGCCGGTTTAATTAGTTCTTCTAAAATTTTTAAAAATTTTTCAAATTCAGAATTCTTGGAAAGTTCTGTTTGGAGTTTTTTTAATTCATTTGCAATATTGGGTGCAAAATTTAAATTTTTGTGATTTTTTAGTACTGCCAAACTAGGATCTTTTTGAGTTGTGATTTGATCTAAAAGTTTATTGAGTAATTCTTGTAGTTTTTGATCTACTTTGCTCACATAGTCTTTTGGAAGCTTAGCTTCAGTTTTAGAAAGAAAAGGATTTTTTAAAGCCTCATTTAAAGATGTTTTCTTGTCTAGTTTTTCTTTGTTTTCTTTATTTGCATCTTTTGTGCTTTCGTTTTTAGCAAATTGGTTTTGATTGATAATATTAGTTATCATCTAACATCACCATATTTCCAGGTTTTCTTTTGAATTTGGTAAAGTTTTTAAATTTAGGTTTATCAATGGCAAAGAGTATTAAAATTCCAAGTAAGCAAATATAAAAATATATAAACCCATAAGCCTCAAAATAATGCATCAAAGTCCCTAATATAACAGGTGCAAATAAAGCTCCACTAGAGTAGGTAAATAATACTGCTCTACCAAGCTCAACTCTTTTGCTAGGATTATCTAACATATCATTAGCTCTTGCAAGAGAAAGTGCATATAAGCAACACATTCCCATACCTAATAAAAATCCAAAAAGATATTTAAGATAGATATTTTGTCCAAAAAATAATATACAAATCATTGCACTTAAGGCCGTAAAAGCACATAAAATAATGGCAAATTTTCTACTGATTTTATCCGAAAGCGTGCCAATAAAAAGTTGAGAGATAAATCCTCCCAACATGGTGCAAAATATAAATACAGAAGCTTCTTTTGTTCCAAAACCTTGTATAAGCACAAATAATGAAGCCATTGAAAAAAATCCATTTAAAAGCATCCCTGCTATAAAACTTGTAGCTAAAGCCAGTGGAACGATATCAAAAATCTTAGGTATAGAAATTTTTGTTTTTTGAGGTAAAACAGGCTCTTTAATTTTAATTAAAAATAAAGGTATAGAAGCAAACATAATAAAACTAGCACTAAGTATAAAAATTGTATGACTTGGAAGATTAAATGATATTAATAAAATTCCAAAACCAGAAGAAGAATAAAACACAACTTCATAAAATGCTATAACTCTTGATCTTATAGCATTTTTTGCCTTTTCATTTAGCCATGATTCAATAACCATCAAAAGAGCATAATAACAAAATCCTAGTAGAAATCTTAAAACCATCCAAAAATATAAATTCGAATTTAAACTATGAAGCATGGTTGCTATGCCAAAGATAATAGCAAAAATCCCAAAAGATCTTATGTGGCCCACTTTTGATACGATTCTGTGAGCACTAATTGTGCTAACCATAGCCCCTAAAAAATAGCAACTTCCTATAAGTCCGATATAAAAATTACTAACATAATTTTGTTTGAGAATGATAGCTATGGAATTAACAGTTAATGCGCTTCCTATAAAAACAAAAATCATTCCTAAAAACAAAGCAGTTAGTGATTGTATAGTTCTTTTTGAGCTTAGCATTTTCTTATTAAAAAATTATAAATTAACACCGCCAAAGGCGTGATAAACATCGCACAAAACAAGGCAAAAATATCTAGTAAGCCTTGAAACTCTAAAGCTAAAAATCCTAAGATTAAAAATACATATGCTAAAAGCTTCAATATAGAAAAAAAAGCTAGTGCATGTTTAAAAATATTTTTAAATCTACTTTTTTCCAAATCGTCTTTTAAAGCTATAAATTTTACAATTTTAGGAAAAAAATGTATTTTTTTTACAAAAATTTGTAAAGGTTTTTGTGTAAATTGATATGTTTTTACATTTTTAAAAATAAATTTATTATAACTTATGAAAGAAAAAAAAATAATTAAATTTTGAGCCAAAAAGCCAAATTCAAAACTTATAAAAGTGCTTAAATTTGGATCCTTGTAACTTAACACTCCTGCTAGGAAAATTAAATTTAATCCTAGTAAAAGCAAGAATAAAATTTTAGGTTTTAGTATCATTTTTAAATTCTTTATAGCGGTTTTCTTCTTTAAATTCCTCATAGCTTTTAACTTGAGCCTTATAGGCTTTAAAGACATTTAAAATTGCTGCAGCCACTCCTATAAAAACTCCAATCCAAAAAAGCCAAGAAATTCCAAATGATTTTTTTAAAAAATAACCAATTCCAATACCGATTAAAACAGCCACAACTATAGAAATTCCAAGGCTTAACCCATCAGCTGCTTCTATGCTTTTGCGTATGATTTTTTTTCTCATAGGGCTTTAAAACTTTCATGTGCTGCTTGTATGGTTTTGTCTATGATTTTTTTATCCATACATTCGCAAATAAAACCTGTTTCAAATTGAGAAGGAGCAAGATAAATTCCTTTACTTAGCATTTGAGTATGAAATTTTGCAAACAATTTTGTATCAGATTTTAAAGCATCTTGGTAATTATAAACAGGGTTTTCACAAAAGAAAAATCCAAACATAGAACCTATGCTATTTACTTGCAAGGCAATACCATACTCATTAGCAGCTTCTTTAAAGCCTTGCATTAGTCTAGATCCTAATTTTTCTAAATTTTCATATAAATTTTCATAAGCTCTTGCTTTTTTAACATTTGCATATCCTGCTGCCATTGCCAAAGGATTTCCGCTTAAAGTTCCTGCTTGATATACTCCGCCTAATGGGCTTAATAAATCCATTATTTCAGCTCTTGCGGCAAAAGCAGCAGCAGGCATACCTCCGCCTATAACTTTGCCAAAAGTTACTATATCAGCTTTAATTTGATTTATACCAAAGGAGCCAAGATAAGAAGCTCTAAAACCACTCATCACTTCATCAAATATCAATAAAATTCCATATTGATCACAAATTTTTCTTAATTCTTGTAAAAATTCAATTTTAGCTGGAACTAAACCCATATTTCCTGCAATAGGCTCAATGATAATGCAAGCTATATTTGTATCTTTTTCTACTAAATTTTTAACACTATCAATATCATTATAAATTGCAACAAGAGTATTTTTAGCTACATCTTCTAAGACGCCAAGTGAGCTTGGGGTGTTAAAAGTAGCAGCTCCGCTTCCTGCACTTACCAATAATGAATCAGAATGTCCATGATAACATCCTTCAAATTTAATAATTTTATCTTTTTTAGTATAGCCCCTTGCAAGACGAATTGCACTCATAGTAGCTTCTGTACCGCTACTTACAAAACGGATTTTGTCTAAGTGATCCCAATCTTGTAAAATAAATTTTGCAAGTTTGGTTTCAGCTAGTGTTGGTGCTCCAAAGCTAGAGCCGTTTTTTAAAGCTTTTTTGCAAGCTTTTTCTATATCTTTGTCACAATGCCCAAAAAGCAAAGGACCCCAACTTTGAACATAATCAATATAAACATTATCTTCAATATCAGCAATATAAGCACCTTTGCCTTGTTTGATAAATAAAGGATTGGTTCCTACACTTGCAAAGGCACGAACAGGGGAATCAACTCCTCCTGCGATAAATTCACAAGCTTCTTCGAAAGCTTTTTTGTTATTTTTCATTATTTATCCTTTTTATTGTTTTGTATGTATATATAAAGTGATTTGATCTCATCTTCTGTGAGTGAATAAGTGGGCATAATGCTTTTTGAGCCTTGTTCTTGATTTAAGACATTTTTAAAATGAGTATAGTTTATATCTTGAATGCTTGGCACGATAAATGGAACCTTTTGTCCATTTTGAATGTAATATCCTAAAATTTGCTTTTGGCCATTTCCATGACACTTTGCACAGCTTATGCCTCTTGGATTTTGATAAAGGGATTCTTGGTATTCTTTAGGTGAGATAAAATCTTCTGCGAAAATATTTATCACAATTAAAAGCAAAATAAATATAAATTTCATTAAGCACCTTTAACAAAAAAGAAGTTTTGTTATGATACAATTTTTTAAGTTAAACAAAGCTATAAAAGTTTAAGGAAAAAAATGACACTTTTAGATGGTAAAAAATTAAGTAGTCAAATAAGAGAGAATTTAAAAGATGAGGTTTTGAAGCTTAAAAACAAAGGCATAGAACCTTGTTTGGCTGTGATTTTAGTCGGAGAAGATAGTGCAAGTGCTACTTATGTATCATCTAAGGCTAAAGCTTGTGAGCAATGTGGCATTAAATCGCTAGTTTATCGACTAGATACAAATACTACTCAAAATGAATTACTTGCTCTAATCAATACTTTAAACCACGATGATAGCGTGGATGGAATTTTAGTTCAACTTCCACTTCCTAAGCACATTAATAAAGATATCATTTTAGAAAGTATTAATTTTAATAAAGATGTTGATGGTTTTCATCCTTTTAATGTAGGAAATTTAAGCTTAAATTTAAAAGGAGGTTTTTTACCTTGCACTCCCTTGGGAATAATGAAAATTTTAGACTTTTATGATATTAAACTAAAAGGAGCTGATGTTGTAGTTATAGGCACTTCAAATATAGTTGGTCGTCCTATGGCTACAATGCTTTTAAATGCAGACGCTAGTGTGAGTATTTGTCATATTTATACCAAGGATTTAAAAGCTTATACAAAAAATGCAGACATTGTTATAGTGGCTGCAGGTTGTCCTAAGCTTATCAAAGAAGATATGATTAAAGAAGGTGCTGTAATTATAGATGTGGGTATAAATAGGGTAGATGGTAAAATAATAGGAGATGTTGATTTTGAAAATGTCAGTAAAAAAGCTAGTTTTATCACCCCTGTGCCTGGAGGGGTTGGACCAATGACTATAGCAATGCTTTTAGAAAATACAATAAAATCTGCTAAAAATAGGATACAACTATGAATTTTTTAAAGAAAATTTATAATTTTACTCAATCTTGGACTGGAACTTTGGTTGTAGTTTTATTAGTGATATTTTTTTTCATACAAGGCTTCACAATACCAACTGGATCCATGAAAAATACTTTACTTGTGGGGGATTTTTTATTTGTAAAGAAATTCTCTTATGGTATTCCAACTCCACATCTGCCTTGGATTGAAATTCCGCTATTGCCTGATTTTAATAAAAATGGACATTTAATTAGTTCAGAAGGACCAAAAAGAGGTGATATAGTTGTTTTTAGATATCCTAATGAGCCTAGAATTCATTATGTGAAAAGATGTGTTGCTAAAGGTGGTGATGAAGTTGTAGTGGCCAATAAAACCTTATATGTTCGCATGGTGGAAGGCGATGAATATATGAAAGATTTTTACCCAAATAAAACCAAAATCATTAATGGTAAGATATATGTGAAAGAGCCTTATGCTAAAAAAGGTATTCATTATGATAGTAGGGTAGATATTGAAAGTACATTTTTTAAATATTTACAACTAGGTCAATTTGCTATGAAGCCTATGTCTTTTAAAGAACTAGGACCCAATAATATCTATGGATATAATGCATATTATTTTAAAGTCCCTGAAAATGAATATTTCATGATGGGAGATAATCGCGATCATTCTAGTGATAGTAGATTTTGGGGAAGTGTTGAATATAAATATATTGTTGGACAACCTTGGTTTATTTATTTTTCTTGGGATGAGGATAAAAAAGTAAGATGGGAAAGAATAGGACGCTTGGTAAGTACTTTGGAAAATGATGATAAATATATCCATCATAACCAAAGCGATATGGATGCTTTAGAATGATTACCTAAAGAAACAAAATATTTTAGTGTAGAAAAAAATGTATAGTTTCTACACAAATTTTTAAAAATACTTCTTTATGAACTTCTTAATATATTTTTTTTAAGCTCCAAACTGTAACAATTACTAGGAAAAATTTAAAGACACATAAAAAAGGATAAAAAATGCTAAGTCAAAGATCTCAAAACCTTGGAGAATCTCTAACTTTAGTTATGACTGATATTGCTAAAAATTTAAAAGCAAATGGTGAAAAAGTGATTAGTTTTTCAGCAGGAGAGCCTGATTTTGACACTCCTAAGATTATAAAAGATGCAGCCATTAAAGCTATAGAAGATGGTTGTGGGGCTTATACACCTGTTATAGGCATTAAAGAAGTAATAGATGCTATTAAATATAAATTTAAAACAGACAATAATCTTGATTATAGTTCTAGTGAAATTATCACTAGCGTAGGTGCAAAACATTCTTTATTTAGTGCGATACAATGTTTAGTTGAAGAAGGTGATGAGGTGATTATCCCAAGTCCTTATTGGGTTAGTTACCCTGAAATGGTAAAATTTGCAGGTGGAGCCCCAGTATTTGTAGAGGGAGAAGCTAAAAATGGTTTTAAAATCACTCCAGAACAATTAAAAAATGCGATTACTCCAAAAACTAAAGTTTTGATGTTTAATTCTCCTTCAAACCCTACAGGATCTATATATTCGAAAGATGAAATTTCTGCATTAGCTAAGGTTTTAGAAGGAACTAAGATTGTTGTTTTGAGTGATGAAATTTATGAAAAATTAATATATGATGGAGAATTTTGTGCTTTTGCGCAAGTTAGTGAAGATGCCTTAAGTAGAACAGTAAGCATAAATGGGCTTAGTAAGTGTGGAGCTATGCCAGGATGGCGTTTTGGATATATGGCTAGTAAAATGGGTGATTTTAATACAGCGATTAAAAAACTTCAAGGCCAAAGTACTTCAAATATTTGTTCTATAGTTCAATATGCTGCTTTACCTGCTCTATTAGGAAAAGCAAATGAAGATATCGAAATAATGAAACAAGCATTTTTAAAACGTAGAGAATTAGCTTGTGAGATTTTATCTCAAAGCTCTAAATTAAAACTAGAGCAAATTCCTCAAGGGGCTTTTTATTTGTTTATTTCTTGTCAAGATGTAGATCAAGATTCTATGAGATTTTGCAAAAGATTACTAGAAGAAGAAAAAGTTGCTTTAGTTCCTGGTATGGGATTTGGTATGGAAGGATATTTTAGACTTTCATATGCTACTAATGAAAAAGATATCCAAGAAGGTTGTCAAAAAATTGTTGATTTTGTAAAAAGATATTAAACCACTTTAATAAAGACATTTTTTAATAAGCAAGCTTTTGATATAATTTTGTAAAAAATATAGGAATTTAAATGGAATTTAAAATTGAATATAAAAGTTCCAATGCAAGAGCTTGCTGTATTAAAACTTCTCATAGTGAAATTTTAACCCCTGTTTTTATGCCTGTTGGGACTTTAGCTGCTATTAAAAGTTTAGATGCAATTGATATGAGTGAAATTTTAGATGCAAAAATAATTCTAGCAAATACATATCATTTGTATTTAAGACCAGGTTCTAAGATTATTAAGCAAATGGGTGGCTTACATGGATTTAGTAAATTTAATAGATCTTTTTTAACAGATAGCGGAGGGTTTCAAGCTTTTTCTTTGAGTGCAAATTCTAAGCCTGATGAAGAAGGGATTAAATTCAAAAGCCATATTGATGGGAGTTTGCATTATTTTACTCCAAAAAGTGTTTTAGATGCTCAATATGATTTTAATTCAGATATTATGATGATTTTAGATGATTTGGTTGCTTTGCCTGCTTCTAAAGAGCGTATAGATCTTTCTTTAAAAAGAACTATAAAATGGGCAAAAGAAGCTATTGATTATCATAAATTTAAACAATCTCAAGGTATAGGTATAGAGCAAAATATTTTTGGCATTATACAAGGTGGTACAGATTTTGAAGCTAGAAAAATTTGTGCTCAAGCACTTTGCGAGATGAGCTTTGATGGCTTGGCTATTGGAGGTTTAAGTGTAGGTGAAGAAAATGAAGCTATGTATGATACGGTTGAAGCTATGATGCCTTATGTGGATGAGAATAGACCAAGATATTTAATGGGTGTTGGTACACCAGAAGATTTAGTAGAAAATGTTTCAAGAGGCGTGGATATGTTTGATTGTGTGATGCCAACTAGAAATGCAAGAAATGGAACATTATTTACCAGTTTTGGTAAATTTAACATCAAAAAAGCTGAATTTATTACTGATAATTTACCTATTGATCCAAAATGTTCTTGCTATACCTGCAAAAATTTTTCTAGAGCTTATTTAAATCATTTATTTAAAGCAAAAGAACTTACTTTTTTTAGACTTGCAAGTTTGCATAACTTGCATTATTATTTAGATTTAGCAAAACAAATGAGACAAGCTATAATAAAAGATGAATTTGAAAATTTTAAAAGAGAATTTTATAGGCAAAGAACATGCTAAATGAAGCTTTAAAACAATTTATTAATAGTATAAATATTTCCAATGCTTATTATGAATTTGAAGATAGCGATATTTTTATTCTTGATAATGAGGATTTTAAATATATTTTTGTTTTTGAAAATGAGCAAATTTACTCTTATAAAGATAGCGAAATGATTTTGTTTTCAAAAAATGATTTTATAGCTGTTTTGAAAAATGTTTTACAGGCTGAAAAAGATAAAATTAATTCTATTAATTTGTCTATAGAAAAGCGAGAAATGTTAATTTTAGAAAACAAAAGAGTCAAAAATTTTCTTGTAAAATATTTTATGTTAAAAGTTAAATTAGGAAAAAGCCATAATTTTGTTTCATCGATTTTAGAATCTTGTAAAATATGCTATAGTAAACAGCATTTTTTAAAAAAGAATTTGAAAACTATTCTTATAAATTTAGGTAATTTAGAGAGAAATATCAAAGAGAATATTGCGCGTCTTGAGAGTATATATACTTATATTAATACAGTAAGAAATGAAAAAATAAACAAAAATATATATTTTCTAAGTATTATGTCTGCTATTTTTTTACCTTTAAATTTAATTGTTGGTTTTTTTGGAATGAATACAAAAAATTTATTTTTATCCGAAAACGACTATGGGACTTACTATATTTTAGGTGTAATTTTAACGATATTTTTTATTTTGTTTTTGTGGTACCAATTTAAAGATAAAAAAGAATTAGATTTAGATGAATTTTCTACTAAAACTAGAAAAAATAAAAAGTAGTGGTACGCCCAAGAGGATTCGAACCTCTGACCTTTTGAACCGCAATCAAATGCTCTATCCAGCTGAGCTATGGGCGCAAAAAATAAAGAAGTGAAATTCTATCAAAAAAATCTTAAATTTAGCAAAAATAAAAACTTTAGAGAATTTTTATATTTTTATGCTAACCTTTTCTAAAATAAAATTACTATAAATAAGGTAAAGCAATGATACATAAGATTTTAATAGCTAATAGAGGTGAAATAGCAGTTAGAGTGATTCGTGCTTGTAGGGATTTACATATAAAAAGCGTGGCTGTTTATACTGAACCTGATTATGAGTGTTTGCATGTAAAAGTAGCTGATGAAGCTTATAGGATAGGCACTGATGCTATTAGAGGATACTTGGATGCTAAGAGAATAGTTGAGATTGCAAAAGCTTGTGGGGCTGATGCTATACATCCAGGATATGGATTTTTAAGTGAAAATTATGAATTTGCAAAAGAATGTGAAGAAGCAGGGATTATTTTCATAGGGCCAAAATCAGATGTTATCCGCAAAATGGGAAATAAAAATATTGCAAGATATTTAATGAAAAAAAATGGAATTCCTGTGGTTCCAGGCACTGAAAAACTTAATCATTGCACTTTAGAAGAAATAAAACTTCAAGCATTAAAAATAGGCTATCCTGTGATTTTAAAAGCAAGTGGTGGTGGTGGCGGTAGAGGTATCCGCGTAGTGCATAAAGAAGAAGATTTAGAAAAATCTTTTGAAGCTTGCAAAAGAGAAGCACTTAGCTTTTTTAAAAATGATGAAGTTTTTATGGAAAAATATGTAATCAACCCAAGACATATTGAATTTCAAATTCTAGCAGATAATTATGGTAATATCATCCATCTTTGTGAAAGAGATTGTTCTATACAAAGAAGACATCAAAAAATCATTGAAATAGCTCCATGCCCTAGTATTTCTGAAAAACTAAGAAAAACTATAGGGGTTACTGCTGTTGCTGCTGCTAAGGCTGTTGGGTATACTAATGTTGGGACAGTTGAGTTTTTGCTTGATGATTATAATAAATTTTATTTTATGGAAATGAATACAAGAATTCAAGTAGAGCACCCAATCACAGAAGAAATTACAGGAATTGATCTTATCACAAGGCAAATCCGTATAGCAAATGGTGAAATTTTAGATCTTGAACAAAGTGATATTAAGCCAAGAGGCTTTGCGATTGAAGCAAGGATTACGGCTGAAAATGTGTGGAAAAATTTCATTCCAAGTCCTGGAAAAATCACAGAGTATTTCCCAGCTTTAGGTCCTTCAGTGAGAGTAGATAGTCATTTGTACAAAGATTATATCGTTCCATCTTTTTATGATTCTTTACTTGCTAAGCTTATTGTTAAAGGATCAAGTTATGATAGTGCTGTTAATAGACTTGAAAGAGCTTTGAAAGAATTTGTGATCGATGATATTAGAACCACGGTTCCATTTTTGATTGCGATTACTAAAATTAGAGAATTTAGAAGAGGGTATTTTGATACTTCATTTATAGAAACACACATGGAAGAGCTTTTGGAAAAAACAGAAGATAGACACCAAGAAAATAAAGAAGAAGTTATAGCTGCTATTGCGGCAGCATTGCAAAAAATCAAAGAAAGTAGAGAATAATGAGTTTTTTAGATGAGTTAAAAGACATAAAAAAAGAGCTTCAAAAAGAGCAAAATTTAAATAAAAAACAAAAAATAAAATCTAGCAAAAGTGGTGTGAGTTTGAAAAATGCTGATTTAAATTCGCTTAAAAAAGAATTATCATCAAAAAATGAAGAAAAAAAGCAAAATCAAGAATTTGAAAATATATTTTTAAAACAAGAGCGTCTTGTGGATGAATTTATGGATTTTATAAAAAACAGTGATATTAAAAAGATAAAATGAATATTATAGGTTTTTGTACCTTGGAAGAAGAATGTCCTTATCTTAAAGATAGGATGTGTAGAAATGAGTATAATTATATCCCATTGATTACAAAAGAGCAAAATCAAGAGTTAGTTTCAAGGGGGTGGAGACGCTTTGGGTCGTATTTCTCAAGACCTATTTGCAATGATTGCAATGAGTGTCAAAATTTAAGAATTTTAACTCAAAATTTCCATTTTAGTAAAAGCTATCGCAGGGTTTTGAAAAAAAATATGGCAACTAAAATCATTTTACAAAAACCATCATTAAGTGATGAACATTTATTGCTTTATGAAAAATACCATCATCATCAAAAAAATAAAAGATCGTGGAAAATTTATGATTTAAATTTTAGAAAATATTATAATCTTTATGTAGATAATGCTCGAAATTTTGGTTATGAACTTGATTTTTATGTGGATAATAAATTAGTATGTGTGGATTTGATCGATATTTTAGATGATGGAATTTCTAGTATTTATTGTTTTTATGATCCTGATTTTTCGCATTTAAGTCTTGGAAAATACTCTCTTTTGACAGAGATTAAACTTGCTCAACTTAAGAAATTAAAATACATTTATTTGGGATATTTTGTAAAGAAGTGTCAATCTTTATCTTATAAAGCCGATTATAGTCCAAATGAAATTTTAGAATACACTAGTGCTTTAAATGAACAAGCATTTTTGTGGCGTTAATTTTATCGAGAGGATTTTATGCAAGTTGTTCAAACCTTAGAATCAGTTAGTGTTAATACTGATGATTTTTTAATGTTTAAATATTTCCAAGATCTTATCCGTAAAAATTTTTCTAAAGTTATAGGAAATAAAAATAAAACTTTATCTTTTTTTGTTGAAAATGAAATTCCTCAAAGAAGGTATTTTTTAAAACTTGTAAATCATAAATATAAAAAAGATACAGGAAATCAAATCGATAATCTTGCGTTTGCTCATTATAAAACCTTTAAATTAAATTTAGCTCAAGCAAATACTTTAAGACCTGTGATTTTTGCAAAGATTGGTTTTGCTCAAAAGAATATTTTAATTACTTTAAGTTCTAATGAAAAATTGTTTGCTGTATATTTAGAGCAATATTTTAAAGATCATAAAAGCTCGTACGATGAGAAAAATTGTATTTTTTCAGTAGAATACAAAGATGATAATACTTTAAATTTGTTAGAAATTCTAGCTAGTGTTAATGAGCATTTAAAATATTGTGTTGATTTTACTATTAATGAAGTCCAGCTTTTAGATTTTAGAAACAAAATGAAAAACAAAACCAATAATAACTGGAAATTTAATTCCCTAGCAAAACTTTTTGAAAATTATTTTCAAACTTTAGGATGTAATAGTAATGATGATTTTTCAACGATTAGACAAAATTATCTTAATCTAGTAAAAATTTACCATCCTGATAGACATCAAGGTAAAAGCAAAATCGAACAAGGCTATTGCAGAGAAGAATTTGAAAAAATTCAACTTGCTTATGAGAGCTTAAAATCTTTATATAAAAACAATACCTAAAAATGATTTATAAAAAACATTTTTATATTTATCAGTAAGTAAAATAACATCATTTTAAGTTGGAATTTATTAAAATTAAATTTTATTTTAAGTTCTAGGAAAATATTTGGTTGCTGATAGAAGATTGTTTTTTTTAAGTTGTATTTTAATCACTATAGGGATACTTTTTTCTTATTCTTTAAGTGCTTTTACTGTGCTTTATTTAGAATACAATGAATTTCATTTTTTTATCCGCCAGCTTTTTTTTGGACTTAGTGGTATTGGTATTATTTATAGCATTTCAAGATTAAATCCTGATAGCAAGCAAGCTCATTATTTAATGATGAGCATTTTATTGATTTCCTTTATATGTATTGCCATTTTACCTTTTTTACCAAATTTTTTAGCTACTGCTGCAGGTGGTGCTAAACGATGGATAAGACTAGGACCTCTTTCTATTTCTCCGGTTGAATTTTTTAAAATAGGCTTGATTTATTTTCTTGCGTGGTCTTATACTAGAAGGATTGATGATAGCAAAAAAGCTATTAAACATGAGGTTTTAATACTTATTCCATATTTTATATTAGCTAGTATTGTTATTGGTTATATTTATATGACGCAAAATGATTTAGGACAAAGTGTTATTTCATTTTTTTTGGTATTTGCATTAGCTTTTTTTGCAGGAGCTAGCAAAAGACTTTTTGCATTTGGTATTGTTATAGTTGGGATGATTGGTGTTTTAGTTATTTTAAGCAACCAAAGGAGAATTCAACGCATTGCAGCTTGGTGGGGGAATATTCAAGACGCCTTTTTACCTTTATTTCCAGATTGGATAGCAAATGTTTTAAGAGTTGGGCATAATAGCGAGCCATATCAAATTTCACATAGTTTAAATGCTATCGCTCATGGAGGCTTTTTTGGAGAAGGGCTTGGGCTTGGTACTTTTAAATTAGGATTTTTAAGTGAGGTGCATACAGATTTTGTATTATCTGGCATAACAGAAGAAATAGGCTTATTTGGTTTAGGAATAATTTGTCTTATTTATCTACTTGTAATACTTAGAATTTTTAGAATAGCTGGAAGATGTGAAAATAAAGTTCATTTTTTGTTTTGCTCCGGAGTTGCTTTATTGCTATTGTTTTCATTTTTTATGAATGCTTTTGGAATCATTTCTTTGACTCCTTTAAAAGGCGTTGCCGTGCCGCTTTTAAGTTATGGTGGTAGTTCTATGTGGTCTGTTTGTATTGGCATAGGCTATGTGTTGATGATTAGTAAAAAAGTAAAAATTTAAAAATATTGATAAAAATATATAAAAATAATCTTAAATAAAATATTTTTTATTTTATCTTTGAAAAATACATTTTTTTGATATAATTGCGTAATTTTAATACAAAGGAGAGATTATGGCAAAATACAGGCGTTTAAATAGATTTTAATTTATAAAAATGAAAAAAATATTATTTTAAAGGAAAAGAAAAATGAAAAAAATATTATATTTTGTTTTAGCATTATTTAGTATGTTGGCTTTAGGTGCTTGCTCAAGCGAAAAAAATCAAGCTAGTGTTTCTGAAGAAAAAGTTTATAAAGTAGGTATAGCAGCTAATTATCCTCCTTTTGATTTTATAAAAGATACAAAAATCACAGGTTTTGATGTGGATTTGTTAGAGGAAATTGCAAAAAGAGAAAATTTAAAACTTGAATGGGTAAATATGAGTTTTGATGGTTTAATTCCTGCACTAAAAGCTGGTAAAATAGACATGATAGCTTCTGCTATGAGTTCTACCCCACAAAGATTAAATAGCATGGATTTTAGCAATACTTATTTTAATACTAAAAATTTATACTTAAAATTAAAAACAGATTCTAGCATTAGTGATAAACAAAGCTTAGAAGGTAAAAAAATAGGTGTTCAACTTGGAACTATACAAGAAAATGCCGCTAAAGCTATACCAAATGCTCAAGTGGTAGCTGGCGAAGAAATGTTGGCCGCAATTTTAGCTTTAAAAGCTGGTAAAGTCGATGTTGTTTTAACAGATAAAGATATCGGTAAAGGTTATTTAAAAACTAATGAAGAGCTTGAAGCGTTTTTAGAAGAAGATGATGGAAGTTCAGGTTTTTGTATAGCTTTTGATAAAGGCAAAGATGCTGAACTTGTTCAAAAAATCAACTCAGGTTTAGAAAAAGTTAAAGCAGATGGTACCTACCAAACACTTATAGAAAAATACGATTTACAATAATTAGCTCAAAGCCTTGATACTTGATTTCAAGGCTTTGAAAAAATAATCCACATCTTCTTTTGTATGTGTATAATGAAATCCTACTCTTAACCAACCTGGTTTAAAATCTAATTTTTGATTATCTTTTAAATTTAATAAATCATGTCCATATGGTCCAGCACAGGCACATCCTGCTCTTGTTTCTATTTTATAATTTTTGCTTAATTTATAGGCTAAATCAAATGGAGAAAATCCTTTGATATTAAATGCAAATATAGGTAATCTTTGAGTGATATTTTTTGCGTATAAGATTATATTTGGAATTTCTTGTGCTTTTTGAAAAAAGTAATCGCATAGTATTTTTTCTTGTTTTTGTATAAAACTAAATCCGACATCTTCGCGTACTTTAAAAGCAAAACTTGCTCTGATTAATTGGATTATGCCAGGGGTTCCACCTTCTTCTAAATTTTCAACATCACAAAGATATTCTTGAGAGCTTCTTGAAACATACTCCACAGTTCCTCCGGCTGCAAAACTAGGTTTTTCTCCGCATAAATGCTTTTTTATTGCTAATAAGCCACAAGATCCAACCCCACCAAGTAGTTTATGCGGGCTAATAAATATTGCATCGTAAAAATTAGGATCTAAATTTGCATAAGGAGCTAGTGTTGATACATCAAAAGCAACGATTCCATTATATTTTTTAACTAAGGTATAAATTTTTTTATAATCACTAATGATGCCAGTGACATTAGAAGCTGCATTAAAACTTGCAATAATTTGTCTATTTTGGAATTTTTTAAGGCAATTTTCTAAAAAAATAAAATCAATTTCTCCGTTAGAATTTAATGGCACTCGCAAACATTCACACAAGGCCTCTCTAAAAGAAAGTTCATTAGAGTGATGTTCATATGGCCCTACTATCACTAAAGGTAATAAAGATTTATCTATAGATTGAAAATATTTTTTTTTAACAAGAGGTGGAATGTATAATCCTAATAATTCTTGAAATTTTTTAATAGCTGCTGAAGAACCACTCCCGCATCCAATTAATGCAAAACTTTCATCAAGTAAAAGATATTTTTTTAAATTTGCTCTTGCATTTTCATAATATTGTTGAGTTACAAAAGAATTTAAGGAGCTATCTGAATGAGTATTAGCATAGGTTGAGAGAATTTTTTTAATTTCTTTTTCTATATTTTTTAATGCTAAAGCACTAGCTGTAAAATCAAAATAATATGTATTTTTTTTTAAAATAATATCTTTTTTTAATTTTTCAATATCCAAAAAAATCCCCTAAAAATTTGTTAAAATTATAGCATAAGTAATAATTTAAAATAAGGATAGAGTATAAAATTTAGTGATTTTTCAAAAAAATGTTCATGTTTTGATATTGCTAAAAAATTTGATTTTTATAGTGTTTTTGATGAATTTAATTTTGATATTAATAAAGATTTATCCTTTAATATTTTAGAAAATTTCATCAAACAAAGCGATTTTATATTAAAACGATTAAATTTAAACGAACATTGTTTAAAGGCTTTGTATGTTTTAAGCAAAAATGATAGAAAAAGATATTCTGTTAATAAATTTATTCCGCATTTTAAAGCCCTAGGTGTCATCAATAAGCTTTTGGAAAAAGAAATTTTGATTTTAGAAAAAAGTCAAGAAAAACCTTTGATAAAAAATAAAAGACAAAAAATCAAAAAAGAGTTAAGAAAATACAGCATCCAAGATAAGCTAATTTTTAAAAATCAAGGCTTGAGATTTTTCTTTTACTTTATTTATCCAAATTTAGCTTTGGTGTATCAAAATAAATATGAAGAGTTGTTAAAAATAATTTTTTCAAATTTAGAAAATTATCAAGGATTTGCTTTTGAATTAGTATGTAAAGAATTTTTAGCAAAAAAATTACAAGTAGAGCAAGTTTTTAGTTTTTGGAATTATTATTGCGAGCTAGATCTTTACTATAATGAAGGTAATTTTTATGTCATAGGAGAAGCTAAATTTAAAGATAGAAAAATATGTAAAAATGTATTAAATATTTTAAGAAACAAAGCAAAAGAGCTAAAAATAAAACCAAATTTATATGTACTTTTTTCAAAAAGTGGCTTTAGTAAAGAAATTATTACAAATAAGGAGCATAATTTGCTTTTATATACTTTAGAAGATTTTATTTTTTTAACAAAAGGGTAAAAATGGATGAGAACATTTTAAAAAGTTTGGATTCTAGTGAAAAAGAAGATTTACAAAAAGGATTAAAATTTCTCATAGAGCAAACTTATGTGGTGGAAAATGCCTATAATCAATTAAATGAAAATTATACAGCTTTAATGCAAACTATGAATGAAGTTATAGAAGTTTTGCCTATGGCTTTGTGGATTTTAGATACTGATAAAAAAATCACACTTCAAAATAATCTAGCCAAGCAACAACCACAGCTTTTAGAAAATATTGATCTTACAAAAACTCATTATGAGTTAGAATTTGAACATAAATTTTATCTTATAAAGGTGACTTCACATGCTGATAAATTAATCGCCACTGCAACAGATATTAGCGATGAAAAGCGAAATGAAAGGCTTGCTAGTATGGGAACTATAGCGGCGCATTTAGCTCATGAGATAAGAAATCCAATTGGTTCCATTTCTTTATTAAGTTCAACTTTATTTGAAAGAAGTGAGTTAAAAAACAAGCATATTGTTTTAGAAATTCAAAAGGCGATTTCTAGAGTAGAGCGTATAGTAAATTCTACTTTGCTTTTTACAAAAGGAGTACATGTAAATTTAAATTATTTTAATTTAACAGATCTTAAAGAAGAATGCGAACAAGCTATTAATGCTTATAATTATTTGGTTAATATTGAATTTATTTTTAAATTTTTAGATGTGAGAATTTATGCAGATAAGGCTTTATTGGCTTTGGTTTTACAAAATTTAATTTATAATGCTATTGATGCTATTGAAGAAGATGACAAAGAAAATGGTGAGATTAAAATCATATGCGAAGAGGATGAGGATAAAATTTCCATTAAAGTATATGATAATGGGGTTAAAATCAAAGATAAAAATAATGTTTTTGAAGCCTTTAAAACGACTAAATTAAAAGGCAATGGCTTAGGACTTTCTTTGTCAAAACAAATTATTGACGCTCATGGTGGGATTTTAGGATTTTATAGTGAGCCAAAATGTTTTTTCATCGAGCTTAAAAAATAAGCTCGATAAGATAAATTTTAGTTTAAATAATTATAATTTTTATTTTTGTCCTCATAGCTCAGCTGGATAGAGCACAGAATTCCTAATTCTGAGGTCGCAAGTTCAAACCTTGCTGGGGACACCATAGATATTTGAGTATAAATTGAGTAAAAAATTATTGATAAATGATTCAAATTTAAAAATCCTAGAAATAAAAAACAATGCAAAACAACAAAATGACAAATTTACCGCAGGATTGGGAAGTTAAAAAGCTTGGTGATATTGTTAAATTAAAAAATGGTTTTGCATTTAAAAGTAATTTATTTTGCAATGATGGAATTCCTATTATAAGAATTAAAAATATACAAAATGAAAATATTATTTTGGATGATTTGGTTTTTTGTAATCCTAATGATTATAAAAATAATTTAGATAATTATTTAATATTTAAAAATGATATACTAATAGCTATGAGTGGTGCTACTACTGGGAAAATAGGATTATACAATTTAAATAATAAAGCTTATTTAAATCAAAGAATTGGTTTGCTAAGAATTGATAACAATATTTTAAGAAAATATATTTTTTGGTTTTTATATTGCAATAGTGAGAAAAATCTTACAAATGCTTTTGGCGCTGCTCAACCAAATTTAAGTACAGAACAAATACATAATATCCAAATCCCATTACCACCTTTACAAGAGCAAAAAAGGATAGTGGGAATTTTAGATGAGAGTTTTGCAAATATAGATGAGAGTATAAAAAATTTAGAGCAGGATTTGCTAAATTTAGATGAGTTAATGCAAAGTGCTTTACAAAAGACTTTCAATCCTTTAAAAGACACTACTAAGGAAAATTATCAACTTCCGCAGGATTGGGAATGGAAAAGTTTGGATGATATTGCAAATATTAAGGGTGGTAAAAGACTCCCAAAAGATGAAAAATTATTAGATTATAAAACTCCTTTTCCATATATTAGAGTATCAGATTTTCAAGATGATGGAACAATAGATTTGCATAATATTAAATTCATTAATGAAAAGACTTATAATATTTTAAGTAATTATCAAATTGATAATACAAATTTATATATAAGCATAGCTGGAACTATTGGTAAAAGCGGTATTATACCAAAATCATTAAATGGTGCTATTTTAACCGAAAATGCTATTAAGTTGGAATACAAAAATTATAATATTTATAATAAATTTATGTATTATTTTACAACTTCATCTTGTTTTAAAAATCAAGCAATAGAATCCACAAGAATTGTGGCTCAACCCAAGTTAGCTATTAGTAGATTAAAAACTATTCAAATCCCACTACCACCTTTACAAGAGCAAGAACAAATCGCATCATATTTAGATAAGCTTTCTTTAAATATCAAAGATTTAAAGCAAAATTATCAAACACAGATAAAAAATTTACAAGAGCTTAAAAAATCATTGCTAGATAGAGCTTTTAAAGGAAGATTGTAAAAAATATCATTTTAAGGATAAAATATGTTTCATATAGTTTTAGTTGAGCCTCGTATTCCTCAAAACACTGGAAGTATAGGTAGGATGTGCTACAATTCAGGGTTTAATTTGCATATTATCAATCCTTTGTTTAACATAGATGAAAAAGCCGTAAGAAGAGCTGGGCTTGATTATTGGAAAAAATTAAATCCGATGTCTTGGGATTGTTTGGATGATTTTTTAAATGAAAATATAAAATTTCAAGATAGATTTTTCTTTGCAACTACAAAAACAAATCAAGCTTATTTTGATGTTCGATTCCAAAAAGGTGATTTTTTGTTTTTCGGAAGTGAAAGTTTTGGTCTACCAGAGCAACTTATGCAAAAAAATTGGCAAAATGCTATCACTATACCTATGAAAGATTGCGGTAGAAGTTTAAATTTAGCTACTAGCGTGGGTATTATAAGCTATGAAGCATTAAGGCAAAATTTTCACTCTTTTAGTAAGAATTAATGATTTAAAACTTGATTTAAAAATTCTTTTAAACGCTCGTTTTTAGGATTTTCAAAGGCTGTTTTAGGATTTTCATCTACTGCTATAATTCCTTTGTCCATAAAAAAGATTCTATTGGCTACATTTTTAGCAAACCCCATTTCGTGAGTTACTACAAGCATTGTAAGACCTTCTTTTGCTACTTCTTTCATAATGTTTAAAACTTCACCAATCATTTCAGGGTCTAGTGCTGAAGTTGGCTCGTCAAATAAAATCACATCAGGATTCATCATTAAAGATCTTGCTATGGCGATGCGTTGTTTTTGTCCGCCTGATAGTTTGTGCGGGAAATAATTTTCTTTATCGCTTAAACCTACTTTTTTTAACAAATTTCTAGCTTTTTTTACTGCTTCTTCTTTGCTCATTATCTTGGTTTGCACAGGAGCAAGACATAAATTTTCTAAAACATTTTTATTGTTAAAAAGATTAAAATGTTGAAATACCATACTAACTTTTTGGCGTATTTGATTGATATTTGTTTTTTTGTCAAGTATATCAATATTATTTATAAAAATATTTCCACTATCTGGAGTTTCAAGTTTGTTTAAACAACGCAAAAAAGTGCTTTTACCACCACCGCTTGGACCTATGATGGCTATAATATCCCCTTTATTTATAGTTGTAGTGATATTTTTTAGTACTTCTAAATTTCCGTATTTTTTTACCAAATTTTCTATTTTAATCATGTTTGTTTAATCTTTCTTCTATGATTCTTGCAAAAAGAGTAAAAATCTTAACACTAACATAATACACAAGTCCTGTAAATATGATAGGTTTTGGATTATAATAAATTGCTTGTAAGCTTTTGCTTTGCATAGTTATATCCATAACGCTGATATATCCAACTATAGAAGTTTCTTTAAATAAAGAAATAAATTCATTCATTAAAGAAGGAAGTATGTTTTTAATAGCTTGAGGAAAAATGATCATTCTCATCGAAGTAGAATAGCTAAGCCCCATAGCTCTAGCAGCTTCCATTTGTCCTTTATCAACGCTTTGAATTCCACTTCTTACGATTTCAGCTACATAGGCTGAACTATTTAGTCCAAGAGCGATAATTGCGACATAAAAATTATCACTCCAAGTAGCAAATATAACAACAGAAAAAATTAACAATTGCAAAAGTATAGGTGTCCCGCGTATAATATCTATGTATTCATCTATAATAAAATTTAGGCTTTTAATTTCTAAAAATCTTAAAAAGGCGATCAAAAAACCAAGCACTATACCTATGCAAATACCTCCTATAGTAAGCCCTAAGGTAGTAAGATAACTTTTAACATAAGCTTGGGCTTCTATGGTGTATGCTAACTCTCCGGTGGCTAAGCCATTTTGATTTTTGATTTGTAAAATTTCTATAGGAAAAGAAAAATAAGCCCAAAAAATAATAATTGTAAAAAATACAAACAATTTCATCGTATTTTGTTTCAAAATATAACCTTATTTTTAAAATGTTAAAATTGATAAGTGTATAAAAATAAAGTTTTCTTTTTACTTAAAAGTAAGTTTGTATATAAAAAATAAAGAATATTTTGAGTTAAATTTATACATAGCTATAAAAATAAAAATAAAATAAAAATAAATTTATATTTTTTGATGACAAATTCATTTTTTTATGTTAAATTTAATTTGCTTTAAAAATGACATAAGGAGTTGGTTATGGATTTAATATCTCAACTGATTGATTTGATTAATGATAGGTATTATTCTATTTTAGTGTTTTTGCTTATCATTACAGGCTTTTACTATAGCTATGTAACAGGTTTTGTGCAATTTCGTATGTTGCCTTATGTGTTTGATATTTTAACCGAAAAACAAGAAAAGCATGAAAAACATCATATATCGCCTTTTCAAGCTTTGATGATTTCAACTGCTTCAAGAGTGGGTATAGGAAATATTGCAGGTATAGCAGTAGCTATAGTTTTAGGTGGTCCAGGTGCGTTATTTTGGATGTGGGCTATGGCGTTTTTTGGCGGAGCTTCAGCTTTTGCAGAAAGCACTTTAGCGCAAGTTTATAAAAGTCGTGATGGAAAAGGTTTTAAAGGTGGTCCAGCTTATTATATAAGTAAAGCTTTGAATCTAAAATGGCTAGGAGCTATTTTTGCTGTGATTTTAATCATTACTTATGCTTATGGTTTTAATGGTCTTCAAAGCCAGACTATGACTTCAGCTTTTGAATTTTATTACAAAGGTATGGCTGAAGCGAGCGAAGTGAGTTTTGCTCAAAGTTGGTGGCCAATTGTTATAGGTGGAATTTTAGCTATTTTTGCTGCCTTTATGTTTTTTGGAGATCATACAAAGATTGGTAAAGTAAGCTCTATAATCGTTCCAGTAATGGCTATGATTTATATTGGTCTTTCTATTATTGCTATGATGATGCATTATGAAAAAATTCCTGAAGTTTTTTCTATGATATTTAAAAGTGCATTTGATTTTGAAGCTATTTTTGGTGGTTTTGCAGGTTCAGCTTTGGTAATTGGTATAAAAAGAGGTTTATTTTCAAATGAAGCAGGTATGGGTTCAGCTCCAAATGCAGCAGCAGCAGCTCTTACAACACATCCAGCAAAACAAGGTGTTATACAAGCATTTTCTGTATTAATTGATGTTATTATTTGTACGAGTTCTGGATTTTTGGTTTTATTTTCTTTAGCTTATGCAAATAATATTGGAGTTGATGGCAAACCAATTTTAACAGCTTTACCTTTGGTTCAAGAATCTATGAAAGAATATTATGGAAATTTAGGAGTGCATTTTACTACTGTGAGTATAGTATTGTTTGCTATTACTTCATTGATAGGTAATTATTATTATGCACAAGCGAACATTAAATACTTAACTCAAAATCCTTTTATCATAAATATTTTTAAAATTAGCGCGGTGCTTATGATATTTATAGGCGCTAATATGGATTTAAAATTTGCATGGAATTTAGCTGATGCAACTATGGCTTTTATGGCTACAATTAATATCATTTCTATTTTATTGCTTGGCAAAATAGTTAAAAAAGTATTAAATGATTTTAGTGAGCAAAAAAAGCAAGGAAGAGATCCTGTGTTTAGTGCTTCAAAATTAGGCATTAAAAATGCAGAGTGTTGGGATTGATGAGTGATTTTATTATAATTGTTCTTTTTGTGTGTTTTATAACTTTTCTTGTGCTTGGCTTTAATCGCCAAATGCAAGAAAAGGCTAAACAAAGAGAGAAAAAACAAAAAAGAAAGAAAGATTTTTAAAAAAAATTGCTAAAATACTCTAAAAATTTTTAATCTTAAAGAGTTTGTATGAAGTTATTAATCGAAATAGGTATTGAAGAATTACCTGCTATACCTTTACTTAAAGAACTACCAAATATTACAAGAAAATGGCAAAATGTATTAAGTAATTATCATTTAAATTCTAATTTTAATTTTTTTTACACCCCTAGAAGATTGGTTTTTATTCATAAAAATTTCAAAGCAAAACAAGAAGATTCTTTTATAGAGTTAATTGGTGCTCCAAAAAATATAGCCTATAAAGATGGAAAATTAACACAAGCTGGGATAAGTTTTTTGGAAAAAGCGGGTTTAAGTGAAAGCGAAATCAGCTTTAAAGAGATCAAAGGAAAAGAAGTTTTATATTGTCAAAAACAAGTACAAGGCTTGGAAAGCAAAGAAGTTTTACCTAAAATGATAGAGGAGTTTTTAAAAAGTTTAAATTTTGGTAAAACTATGAGATGGGGCGATGGTAAGTTTGAATTTATTAGAGCTATTAGATCTTTATCTTGTGTGCTAGGTGATAAATTAATTGAATTTGAAAGTTATGGTGTCAAAAGTGCTATGAGTACTTTTGTCCATAGAAGTATAAGTTATGATTTAGTCGATTTTGAGAGTATTGATGAATATTTTAAAATTTTAGAAAAAAATTATATTGTATTAGATCAAAATTTAAGAAGAAAAATTATTATAGAACAACTTAAAGAGCTTGAAGATAAACACAATATTACGATTTCAGAAGATGAGGAGTTGCTAGCTGAAGTTGTTGCTATCACAGAATTTCCTAAAGCTTTACTTGGAAGTTTTGAAAAACAATATTTAGAAATTCCAAGTGAAGTTATCATTACTTCTATGAGAGAAAATCAACGCTATTTTGCAGTATTTAAAAATGGTGTTTTAAGCAATCATTTTGTTGTAGTTTCTAATGCGGTTTGTGAGGATTATTCTAAGATTATACATGGTAATGAAAAAGTTTTAAGAGCAAGATTGAGCGATGCTGAATTTTTTTGGAAAAATGATTTAGAACAAGGCTTAAACAATGAAAAAATTAGTAAAATGGTTTATCTTGAAGGCCTTGGAACTTTAAAAGATAAAGTTGAAAGAGAAAAGCAAATAGCACAAAAACTATGCGAAGTATTTTCAAATTCCAATAAAGAGCAAATTTTACAAGCTATTGAGTATTCTAAAGCAGATCTTAGCACGCAAATGGTGTATGAATTTACGAATCTTCAAGGAGTAATGGGTTCATATTATGCAAAAGCTATGGGTATGAGCGATGAAATAGTTTTGGCTATAAAAGAGCAATATCTTCCAAATGGAGATGATTCTGATTTGCCAAGTAATGAAATTTCATCCATAGTAGCATTAGTTAATAAATTTGACACCTTAATGGGGCTTTTTGCTATGGGTAAAATTCCAAGTGGAACTAAAGATCCTTACGCGCTAAGAAGAGCTGCAAATGGAGTATTAAAAATTATTTTAAATTTGAAAAAAGAATTTAATATAAAAGATTTTTTAAATCATATTACACAAGGATACAAACAATTTGATTTAAACATTTTACTTGATTTTATCTTAGAGCGTTTATATACATTTTATGATGTAAATGCTTCATTTATAAAGGCTGTTTTAAATTCTAAAAATTATGATATTATGCATATTGACTCATCTATAAAAGCTTTGATGGAAATTGTTAATGAAGGTAAATTTGAGCAAAATTTTGCAACTTTTAAGCGTCTTGCAAATATTGCCGTTAAGAATGGTGTTAAAGTTGATACAACTCTTTTTAATACTCAAGAAGAGCAAGATCTTTACAGTGCGTTTATAAAATGTAAAGAATGTAAAGATGATATTAGCATCTATTTGAAAAATCTTTTTGCGTTAAAACCACAAATTGATTCATTTTTTGATAAGGTCATGATTAATGATAAAAATGAATTTATTAAAAATAATCGCCAAGCTTTGGTATATGAAATTTACAAAGAATTTTTACAAATTGCTGATATCAAAGAAATTAGTCTATGAAAAAGATTTGTATTTTATTAATTTTGTTTTTAACCCTTAGTGCAAAAGAAATACAAATCACTAACGGACAAGCAATCTTTTTAGAATTTGATAAAAATAATTTCGCACAAGCCATTGAACAAGATAAGAATTTACCATATTTTATTTATAAAGATAAAATCATATTAGCACTTGCTATGTCTTATAAAAATCCAAAAGATAGAGAATTGTTGATTAAATTTAAAAATAATACTGAAGAAAAATTTTTTATCAAAGTCATTGAGGGAGCTTATAAAAAAGAAACTTTAAAGGTTGAAACCTCAAAAGTTAATCCTCCAAAAGATGTGTTAAATCGTATTAAAAAAGAATACGATATAGCGATGAAAATTTATAATACTTATACCAACGAGCAATTGTTTGAAGGAAAGTTTATTTATCCTTTAGATACTAAAATCACAAGTGAATTTGGAAAAGCAAGAGTATTTAATGACATGCTAAAAAGTTACCATAGTGGCACTGATTTTAGAGCAAATACTGGCACTAAAATTCAAGCAAGCAATGATGGTATTGTAAGGATAGCATCTAATAGATATTATGCTGGTAATTCTGTGGTAATTGATCATGGATATGGAATTTATTCACAATATTATCATTTATCTAAGCTTTTTGTAAAAGAAGGTCAAAGGGTTAAAAAATCTGACATTATTGGGCTTAGTGGCGCTAGTGGAAGGGTCACTGGGCCACATTTGCATTTTGGTGTTTTAGTAAATGGTGTGCAAGTTGATCCTTTGGATTTTATCAATAAATTCAATAAACTTTAATGATTACTTTTAGTCAATTTTTTAAAGATTGGAGCCAAAAATATTATTCTCAAGCTGTTAAAGTAGGTAAAGAAGGAGATTTTTATACAGCTGTAAGTGTGGGAAATTTATTCGGCGTTTTACTAGCTAATCATTTTTTAAAACTTCTTGATAGTAAAAAGATATCCTTGCCTATTGATATTATCGAAATTGGAGCTAACGAAGGGTATTTGATGCTTGATTTTATACAGGCTTTATATACTTTAAGAACTAAGGTATTGGAAAAAATTGAATGTCATATTATAGAACCTCATAAGAATTTACAAAATATACAAAAAGCTTTATTTGCAAATTATGATTTAGATATTAAAATACATAATTCTTTGAAAGAGTATTATTTTAAAAATGCTTTTTTTTATGCTAATGAGCTTTTGGATTGTTTTGCTTGTGAGCTTATTAAAGATGATCAAATGGCTTATATTAATGAAAAATATCAAATTTGCTTTAAAAAAGCTAATGAAGATATTTTAAATAAATGTCGCAAATATAATATAACTAATTCTGAATTTTGCATAGAATATCATTCTTTTTTAAAAGATTTAAAAAATAGTTGCAAACAAATGAGATTTTTATGTTTTGATTATGCTAAAAAACAGGAAAAAATAAGCACAAGAATTTATAAAAATCATCAAATATATGGTATTTTAGAAGTAAATTTGCAAGAATATTTTGGAAAAAGCGATATTACTTATAATGTGAATTTTGAACATTTTATGCAAAATTTGCAAGAAGAAAATTTTACTATTTTAGAGTTTAAAAACCAAAATCAAGCCTTGCTTGACTTTGGTTTAGAAGAGATTTTAAATTTAACAAAAGAAAAAGATGAGAAAATTTATAAAAATTTTCTCAAACAAAGTCAAAATTTGATTTTTAACTTTGGAGATAAATTTAAATTTTTAGAGTTTAAACTCTAAAATCGCTATTAGTTATATCTAAACCAAATCCTTTTAAACCTATAAATTCTTTATCATTATTTTGACTTAGTAATTTGATTTTTGAAATATTTAAAAATCTTAAAATTTGAGCACCAATGCCATAGTTTTTAAACTGCAATCCTTCTGTTTTTTCATTATTCATAAAGATGATAATGCCACCTTTTTTGCTTAAAAATTCGATTTGCTTTAAAAGTTCATTAAATTTATTTGAAGTTAAAAGCTCAAAATCACTACCGCTAAGATAAAATTTGACATTTTCATGTTGTTTAGGTTTGCCAAATACAAAAACAATATGTTCGTTTAAATTATGATCTTTAAAGACCATCTTTGTGGCTTCAAACCCCGCTAGGGAACTTTTTTCTTCTTGCATAAGCTCAATCAAACTTTCATTTTTTAAACGATATTCAATCAAATCAGAAATTGTAATCATATTTATTTGGTGTTTTTTGCAAAATTCTTCTAAATCTATTCTTCTAGCCATATCTCCATTATCTTTGACTATTTCACAAATTACACATGCTTCTTTTAAACCAGCTAAACGACACAAATCAACCGTGCCTTCAGTGTGACCGGTTCTTTCTAAAACCCCACCTTTTTTAGCAATTAATGGGTTAATATGTCCAGGTCTAACAAAATCTTGAGCACTTGCATTTTCATCTGCAAAAATTTTTATAGTCATATTTCTTTCCAAGGCACTTACCCCAGTTGTAGCATTTTTAGCATCAACTGTAACAGTAAAAGCAGTTTCATGGTTTGATGTGTTATTAGGCACCATCAAAGGCAAATTAAATTTACTCGCAAGTTCTTCACTTAGTGCAACACAAACTACACCTTTTGCATGAGTAATGGTAAAATTTATTTTTTCTTGCGTGCTAAATTGTGCAGGAAATATCAAATCTCCTTCGTTTTCCCTATCTTCTGCATCTACCATTACAAGCATTTTTCCTTCTTGTATTTCTTTAATAGCTTGTTGAATACTTATAAAACCCATAATTTTAATTCCTTGATAAATTTTATAAAATTATATCATTATTTCCTTGACAAAGAATATAAAAAAGTATATAATTTCAACTCAATTTTTAATTACTGGGGTATCGCCAAGCGGTAAGGCAACAGGTTTTGGTCCTGTCATTCAGGGGTTCGAATCCCTTTACCCCATCCACAATTATTTTAAATAATAATGTCGCGAAGTAGAGCAGTGGTTAGCTCGTCGGGCTCATAACCCGAAGGTCGGGAGTTCAAATCTCCCCTTCGCAACCATATTTGATTTTTTAAATTATTAATGTATATTTTAAAGTAATAATCTAAAAAGTTTTTCTGACACTTTAAGGTGTTTTTTATTTATTAAATATTATTTAATACATTCTATATTTTATAAAATCACTTTTGAATTCTTCGTTTCTTTTTGAACCTTTTAATTTTCTAAATATTTTGATAATTTTTACACCATGATATATTTAATTTTTATTAAGGTAACTCTTTATTTTTTAATTTGTATCCTCCTTCTCTTTTCTTCCACCTAATAAAACTTTAAGCTTATATAGATATAATTTCAT
>NZ_VOWJ01000033.1 GCF_008011665.1 Campylobacter volucris | reverse complement strand
GAGTTAAGGCCTGATTGGATTTTTTCTAAAGGTGATAAATAGCGTGATATGATGAAGTAGAGTAGGATGATGCTAATTGTTATTATAATAATAACTATTACACTTTGTATAGTTGCAATATCATATACAGCTTCTTCTATTTTATCTAAGGATTCGGAAATACAAATGGTATAAGCATCTTCTGTGGTGCACATAGCAAATCTTTCACCACCTTGAATTCTTGTATAATGGAAAGGTTGAAAATCTCCAACACTTGAAAATCCTTTTAATACATTTGGAATGTTTGTATTGTTTCCTAAAAAAGCTTTATTTGCTGAAGCAAATACATAATTTGATTTATCAAAGATAAAAGATGTTCCAGGCAAGCGTTCTATTTTGTTTTGAAGATCTGTTAATAAGATATCAATTCCCAAAATTCCTATAAATTTTCCATTTTTATATAAAGGCATAGCATAAGTAAAGCAAGGAAGATTAGTAGCTACATCAATGTAAATATCTGAAATAAAAATACCATTTTTTTCTTTAGCACCTTTATACCAACCTCTAGTGGTAGCATCATAATTGTTAGCTTTGCCATATATATATGCATTAAGTTTTTTTTCATCACTTCTTGGATCGCTAGTGATAAGCTCTCCATTTGGAGCTCCTATATAAACAGCCAAAAATCCACTGGCATCTCTAAAAGCTTTGAATTCGGCACCTAAACTTTTTACCATACTTGCTTCATTTTCAAGATCAGAATAAGGATGTTCTAAAACAATTTTAGATAATTTTTTTACAGAATCAGAAGCATTTTGTCTAAAATCTATCATTAAATTTTTTGTTGATTTTAAATAATTTGTTTCAGCTTCTGTTATTTCTTCAAATAAGGCATTTTTAACAAAAAAGAAAGTTGTTATGCCTAAAACTAATAAACAAATGATAGCAATAAAATTTGCTATTAAAGATATTTTTAGTTTGATTCCCACTACAAACTCCTTGTAAAATTATTGTAATAAAAATTTGCATTATACTAAAAAAATTATTTTTTTATTATTTTTTTTGCTCTTTCCCAGACTCTTTTTCCTAATTTTTTTGCATTAATTTTATTGAATTTTTGATATTTTTTATTAGTTATTTTATCAAATTCACTTAGTTCTCTTGCTAAAAGATTTAATTTGTTTTGAGTAAATTTATTTAGATTATCAATCCTTGGGTTTTGCTTTAATTCGTTTATCTTTATTAAGATTTGTTCTCTATTTTCTTGTATAAGGCGTTTAAATTTAGCAAATAAAGTATCAAATTTGTTATGAAGTAAATCTTTTAATATATCTTTTACAGGATTATCTATAGAAGTACTTATGTTTTTTAACATTTGTATGAAGTCGCGTTCTATGTCGATGAGTTCTTTTTCTTTTTGTTTTAAATCTTGTTCTAAAATAGAATAAGCAAAATTAGCTTTAAATTTATCCACAGCCAAAGAAATACCTTCTTGCGTTCCATATATAGTACCTATACACAAATCATAAGCAAAAGCTTTAGATTCATTAGCAAGTTCAAAAGCAGCATTTAAAATAACTTTTGAGATATCAAGTATTCTTTTAGTTTCAAAATCACCTTCGCATATAGCGTTAAATACTAAATTTTTAGCTATTTCACAGCTTGTGAGTTCTACATCTTCGCCTTTTTCTAGTGTTGTTATAAAAGCATTTTCGGCTGTTTCTTTTAAGAGTCCTAAAATTTCTATATCATAAAGCATCGCATCATTAATGCTGATGTGAAAGTGGTTTAAATTTAATATCTCTAAAGATTTTTCTAAATCAACAAAATTTTCACAAATTTTGTTTTTTATAGAATCTTTTTGTTCTTCTATTTTAATTTTTATTTTTCCAAGCTCATTGAGATAGTTGAAAAATATTTTTTTATCATCTTCTACTCTTGCTTGAGTAATGGCTTGGATAAGTTTAGTTATATTTTCTTCATTAGCAAGATCTAATTTTTCTAAAATACTAATGAAATTTGCCAATAATGTTTCGTTGCTTACATATTCTGTTGAAATTTTTTTATAACTTAAACTAAAAGCTAGTTCGCTAATTAAGTCAGGTATGTTTTCTTTTTCAGCAGCTAAAATGGAGTTTTCAAAAATCAATGATAATTTTTTCATTTTAATCCTTAAAGTACAAATTTAGTTTTATTTTTTAATTGGTTAAAAATATTCAAACGATCGTTTTTGCTATCCACATATATGCTTAGTAAATAACTTTTATATTTACCTTCTTTACTAGTATTTGACATTTTATATTTGAATTCTCTTTCATTAAAAATTTCATTAAAAATTTCTAGTATATCTACATTTGCCTCTACTACTACTTTATAATCCCAAAAAGTAGGATAATTTATAATAGGCTCTTTATTGAGCTCGCACATATTTACCATTTTTTCCTCCTTCTTTGCTTTCTAATACTATATCTGTAATTTGCATAGTTTTATCAATAGCTTTTATCATGTCATAAATAGTTAAAAGTCCTATGCTTACTCCTGTTAAACTTTCCATTTCAACCCCTGTTTTTCCTTCACATTTAACACTTACAAAGAGTTTAAAAGAATATTCATCTTTATTTTCTTCCAAATGAGTTTGGATTTTAGATATCATTAAAGGATGGCACATTGGTATAAGGTTTGAAGTTTGTTTGGCTCCCATAATAGCTGCTATGATTGCAGTTTGCAACACAGGTCCTTTTTTTGCTTTATTTTCTATAATAACTTCAAAAGCTTCTTTGCTCATATAAATTTTTCCACTTGCTGTTGCCTCTCTTGTGGTGATATTTTTTGAGCTAACATCTACCATTTTGGGATGATTTTTTT
Organism: Campylobacter volucris; assembly: GCF_008011665.1. Taxonomy (GTDB): domain Bacteria; phylum Campylobacterota; class Campylobacteria; order Campylobacterales; family Campylobacteraceae; genus Campylobacter_D; species Campylobacter_D volucris_A. The sequence goes on along the minus strand of NZ_VOWJ01000033.1, from coordinate 113,506 downwards.
CATCTAAATGTGTTAAATTCATTTTTTTCCTTGCTTGAAATTTAAAAAATTATATCAAAATATATTTTTTATATTAAAAAATAGTAAAATACTACAAAAATATTAAAGGATTTTTAATGGCATATGAAGATGAATTTGAAGATTACGAAGATGAAAGTTATGAAGACTTAAATGATACTTATACTGACAATCAAAGAGCATATAATTATGATGAGGATGATTATGAGTATGATGACGATTATAGTGATGATGATACTTATGAAATGGAGTAAATGTGAATAAAAACCTTAGTAAAAAAGACATAAAAGTCTTGAGTCTTTCTTCTTTGGGAGGGACTTTAGAATTTTATGACTTTATTATTTTTGTATTTTTTGCAAATTATATTTCTAAAAATTTTTTTCCTGAAAATTTAAGTCCATTTTGGCAAATGTTTAATACTTATGGAATTTTTGCTGCAGGGTATTTAGCTAGACCACTTGGCGGTATAATCATGGCGCATTTTGGTGATAAATTTGGTCGTAAAAAAATGTTTATGCTTAGCATTTTGCTTATGGTTGTGCCAACTTTTATGCTTGCTTTTATACCTGCTTATGAAAGTATAGGATATTTATGCATAATATTTTTAGTACTTATAAGGATTTGTCAAGGTATAGCTATAGGTGGGGAATTGCCTGGTGCTTGGGTTTTTGTCTTTGAGCATGCTCCAAAAGGACAAAAACGCACTTATCTTGGATTTTTAACAGCTTCTGTGGTGGGTGGAATTTTGCTTGGTAGTTTTGTATTTTTAATGATGAACAAGCTTTTTACACAAGAAGAGCTTTATGAATGGGCTTGGAGAATTCCATTTTTCTTGGGAGGAATTTTTGGAATTATTTCTGCTTATTTGCGCAAATTTTTACAAGAAACTCCTATTTTTGAACAAATGAAAAAAGACAAAGTTTTAGAAAAATTCCCTTTAAGGGAAGTATTTAAGAAAGCTAAGTTAGGTGTGGCACTTTCTATGTTGATAACTTGGGTTTTGACTGCTTGTATTATTGTGATGATTTTAATCATACCTTCTTTTATGGGAAAAATGTTAAATATTGATGCAAGTGTTCAAACTTACATACAAATGCTTGGTATAATGATGCTTGTATTTGGTTGCATATTAAGTGGAATTTTGGCCGACAAGATAGGTATAGTAAAAGCTTGTGTTATTTTTTCATTAGGATTTTTCTTAGTTTGTTTGTTTTATTTTGATGCTCTTTATACAAAATCACCTGATTTTAACTTGGTGAGTATGTATTACTTAAGTACTTGTTTTTTTGCTGGAGTGATGAATTTTTGTCCTTTGATGATGAGCGAAGTATTTGATACTAAGATTAAATTTTCAGGACTTAGTTTTTCATATAATATAGCTTATGCATTAGCTGGTGGTTTTACTCCACAGCTTGTTTTGTTTTTACATACTATTGCTTTGGAAAATTTAGAAAATATTATGCGTTTTTCTTTGGGATTTTATATGTTTGCTATGGTTATAATTTCACTTTCTTCTGCTTTGATATTTAAATATCTTAGTAATACCCAACGCACATACTCTCAGTGATTTTAATACGTTTTTCTAAGGGAGTAGGGCTGAAAAAATGGCATTTTTCGATATAAATATTATAACTATAATCTAGCTTTAAAAAATCGTAAAATGCCTTTAAATTTACAAATTTTATACCTTGAATTTCTTTTATTTGCAAAATTTTATAAATTTGAGAATTATTTTTTTTAACTAAATGAGAAGGTGCTAAAGTAGTAAAAGAACAAAATGCACTAGCTAAGACAAAGCCGTTTAAGTTGGTGCATTGATCTATGATATGTTGGTATTTATGCAAGATATTTTTTTTATGCAAGAAGATTACTCTAGCGCCTTGATATTTCGCAGCTTGAGTATTTTTCCAAAATTTAAAAGCATTTTTAGAAATACCTGCTAAATGATAAAATTCTACATTTAAAATATAATCATCCAAAAATTGATTGGGTGGTAAAATGGTATAGATCATTATAATTTTCTTTGTTTTTATAAAATTATACTAAAAATTGATTTATGTTTATATTTTTATTTTTTAAATAGATTAAAATATATAAAAACAAATTGAAGGAAAAATCAATGAAATTTGATAGTATTAACCAAGAAGGTATTGATAAACTAATGGATATTTTTTATGCCAAAGTTAGAAAAGATGGAAATTTAGGTCCTATTTTTAACAGGGCAATAGGAAATGATGATGAGAGTTGGATTAAGCATAGGGAAAAAATAGCTAGTTTTTGGAAAGGCATGTTTTTAGGTGAAGGTGGATATAATGGATCACCTTTAAAAGCTCATCATGATTTACCTCCTTTTCCAAGAGAATTTTTTGATATTTGGCTTGGATTGTTTGATGAAAGTTTGGCTGAAATTTTTACAGATGAGCCAAGAAGTATGATGCTAGAAAGAGCACAAATGATTGCTCAAAGATTTCAAATGATTATTTATGATCATAAATTCATCTAAGATAAAACTTAGATGAGATTAAATACATGAAGATTTTTACCTTTAGAATATTCATAGTCATATTTTCCATCTAAGTATATTACTAGTCTATAATAACCTTTATGGGATCCAAATACAACTTTTTTTACATTAGCCGTATTAACTTGCAGTGTTTTGGTATTGAAGTTTTGATTTTTTGCAAAATCAACGATGATTTTTGTAGGATCTCCAATAGATAAATTTCTTAGCATTTTATCTCGTGTTTTAATATTGATTTTATTATTATAAAAACTAAGAGAAAGAAAATTATAAATATCTCCTGTAAATAGTGGTGTTTCTATGTTTATAGTAGTGTTATTTTCTTCAACTTTTTTGCTAGATTTTTTATCAACTGTTACTGATACATCAAGGATGGGAGTAGCATTAGGTGCTTTACTTTTTATAAAAGCAAAGTTATCATGCCAATCTATGCTTTTGTTGATATCTAGCGTCATTTGTTGTTCTGAACCATCAAGATTTATATAAGTAATAGTAATATTTTTTAAAATTCTTGCATTAGAATCAAAATTAAAATCTTGTCTTTGAAAAGGACTAAATTGTGCAAATTCGAGATTTTTTTTCTCCATATTATTATCAAAAGGATTGTCTTTTGCATTTAAAAGTATTGTAGATAATACAAAAAATATAAAAAATTTAATTTTCAACATTTGCTCCTTTGAGTCGTAAAAGTTGTAAGTATTCTTTTTGTGCTTGAGCATTTTTTGCTTTTAAAATATCAATTTTATTTTCTAAATTTCTTTGTTCTTGTTTTAAACTTAATAACACATCTAAAGATGATTTACCAAAAAACATATTACCAAAATATATAGCAACAATTATTGCTACAAAAGATAGCATAATAGTTTTGATAAGATTTTGACGAGCTTCTTTTTTCTTAGAATGCTCATCATACTCTTTTAATAATTCGCTCAGAGCTTATCTCCTAAATATTCATCATTATCTAGTTCAATTTCTAATAAACGATTATATTTTGCAGTCCTTTCACCTCTTGCTAAAGCCCCAGTTTTAATTTGTCCTGTATTTAGTGCTACTGCAAAATCAGCTATAAACGCATCCTCACTTTCACCACTTCTATGACTCATAATGCATTTGTAATTATTTCGATGAGCTAATCTAACCGTTCTCATGGTTTGAGTGATGGTGCCTATTTGATTTGGTTTGATTAATACAGCATTGGCCATGTTTTTTAAAATTCCATCTTTTAAAATTTCTTCATTGGTTACAAACAAATCATCTCCAACAAGTTGTATTTTATGACCAAGTTTTTGGGTTAATTTTGTCCATCCTTCATAGTCATCTTCAGCTAAACCATCTTCTATGCTATAAATTGGATATTTTGAGCAAAGCTCTTCATAACGCGCTATTAAATCCTCGCTTGAAAAACTTTTTCCTTCTAAGTGGTATTTTCCATCTTTATAAAGTTCGCTACTTGCTACATCTAAAGCTAACTTGATTTTATTTTCATAACCAGCTTTTTTAATACAAGTCATTAAAAGATTAAGCGGTTCAGTGTTGTTTGCTAAATTTGGAGCAAAACCACCTTCGTCTCCTAAAGCTGTAGAGTGTCCTAAATTAGTCAGTTCTTTTTTTAATACTGCATAGATTTCACACACTGATCTTAAGCCTTCTTTGAAAGATGAAAAACCAAAAGGCATAATCATAAATTCTTGAAAATCCACGCTATTATTAGCATGAGCACCGCCATTTATGATATTGCACATTGGTACAGGTAATACACTAGCATTAGCTCCACCTAAGTAACGATATAATGGAATTTTAAGAGCATTGGCTGCTGCACGAGCTGTAGCCATAGAAATTCCTAAAGTTGCGTTAGCTCCTAGGTTTGAGTAATTTTTTGTCCCATCAAGTTCTAATAGAGTAAAATCAAGTTGAGTTTGATTAAAAGCATCAAGTCCTATAATATTTTCAGCTATGGTACCATTAATATTTTCTATAGCCTTTAAAACTCCTTTACCGCCAAATCTTTCATCATTGTCTCTAAGTTCTAAGGCTTCTTTTTTACCTGTGCTTGCTCCGCTTGGAACTATAGCACTGCCCATACTTCCATCGCTTAGCATGATTTCAGCTTTTATAGTGGGATTACCTCTGCTATCTAAAACTTCAAATGCCCTTACATCTTCAATCACTATCATTATTCTTCTCCTTCTTCGTCGTCTTTAGAACCTAAAATAACATTATCAATACCGATAGAATTTTGTATAGCTTGAGTGATTTCATCGGCTATGGTAGGATTTTCTTTTAAAAATGCTTTTGCATTTTCTCTACCTTGTCCAAGTTTAGAAGCATTATAAGAAAACCAAGCACCGCTTTTATCAATAATATCAAGTTTCACACCATAATCTATCAACTCACCTTCGCGGCTTATGCCTTCTCCAAACATCACATCAAATTCAGCTTGTTTAAATGGAGGAGCTACTTTATTTTTAGCTACTTTTACTTTTACACGATTTCCAATAGGCTCATCATTTTGTTTTAAAGTGGCGGTTTTTCTAACATCTAAACGCACTGAAGAGTAAAATTTAAGCGCATTTCCACCTGTTGTAGTTTCTGGGGTTCCGTAGCCCATCATGCCTATTTTCATACGAATTTGATTGATGAAAATTACTGTGGTATTCATTTTATGAACTATTCCAGTTAATTTTCTTAACGCTTGAGACATTAATCTAGCCTGAAGACCAACATGTTGATCTCCCATGTCACCTTCTATTTCTGCTTTTGGAGTCAGTGCAGCGACACTATCTACTATTATTAAATCAATAGCCCCGCTTCTTGCTATGGTTTCAACGATTTCTAAAGCTTGTTCTCCGAAGTCCGGTTGAGAAATATATAAATTTTCTGTATCCACTCCTAAATTTTTTGCATATTTTACATCCAGAGCATGCTCAGCATCTATAAAAGCACAAACTCCGCCTTTTTTTTGGCATTCAGCAATGATATGCAAGGTAAGTGTAGTTTTGCCCGAACTTTCAGGTCCATAAATTTCTATAATTCTTCCTTTTGGAACCCCGCCTATTCCCAAAGCTAGATCAAGCCCAACTGATCCTGTAGGAATAGAATCAATTTTTTCAACTTCTTTATCTCCAAGTCTTAAAATAGTGCCTTTTCCAAAAGTTTTATCCAAGCTTTTTAAAGCTGCATCTAAAGATTTTCTTTTATTATCATCCATGAATTATTTTCCTTGCTAAATTGAGTTTAAAATTGTATCAAAAAGAATTTAATGTAAGTTTTATTCTTTAAATTTGTTAAAATATCTTTATTAATTGATCAAGGAATAATATGAAAAAAGTTAGTGTTGCTCACTCTCCTGATGCTGATGATATTTTTATGTATATGGCTATAAAATTTGGTTGGGTTGGAAATGCTTATAAGTATGAAAATATAGCTTTAGATATACAAACTTTAAATGAATTTGCTTTAGAAAATATTTATGATGTTAGCGCTATTTCTTTTGCGTTATATCCTTTGATAGCAAATGAATATGCTTTATTAAAAACAGCTGTGAGTTTTGGGCAAGGTTATGGTCCAAAGCTTATCAAAAAAAAGAATAAAACTTTAAAAACAAATTTTAAAGTAGCTTTAAGTGGAGCTCATACTAGCAATGCTTTGATTTTTCGCATTAAATACCCACAAGCTAAAATTGTATATAAAAATTTTTTAGAGATTGAAAAGGCGGTATTAGATGGTGAAGTGGATGCGGGGGTATTAATACATGAGAGTATTTTAGAATTTGATAATAATTTATGCGTAGAGGCTGAACTTTGGGATATATGGCAAGAATTAGCAAAAGATGATTTGCCTTTGCCACTAGGTGGGATGGCTCTTAGAAGATCTTTACCTTTAAATGATGCTATTTCTATTGAAAAAGATTTGATCAAGGCTGTGCAATTAGCTAATGATAATAGAAAAATTTTAGCACCCATGTTAATGGAGAGAAATTTAATACGCGTTGATGCACAAAAATTAGACACATATTTAAATTTATATGCAAATAAAAATTCAATCAATATGAATGATAAGCAATTTGATGCTATAGATAAACTTTTTGAGCTAGGATATGAGCATAAATTTTATGATGTGTTGATTAAAAGTAGGGCTTATCTTATACCTAGTGAGTATGAAGAATTTAGAAATTCTTAAAAAATTTGGTAAAATTTCAATTTTAAATACAAGGAGAAAAGCAATGGAAAGTGCTTTAGTGTCTTTAGGCGTACAAACTTTTAAAATCACTCTTATGCTTTCTTTGCCTATGTTGCTAGCTGGGCTGATAGCGGGTTTGATTATAAGCATTTTTCAAGCTGTTACTCAAATTAACGAAGCTACTCTTTCTTTTGTGCCAAAAATTTTACTTGTTGTTGTTGTGATAGTGTTTTTAATGCCTTGGATGATAAGTTCTATGATGGATTTTACTATTAATATGCTCAATCATATTCCAAGTTTTATACGATGATTATTGATTTTTCAAAATATTCTTCTGTGCGAATAGGGCAAAGTTTTGAAGTTCAAGTTTTAGAAGAACTTTGCCAATTTGATGGAATTTTAATAGGTGGAGCAAATAATCTTTTGGTGTCTTCTAAGCCTAAAAATCTTGCGATTTTGGGAAAAAAATTTGACTATATTGAAATTTTAGATCAAAATGAAAAAGGTTATTTTTTAGAAATAGGATGTGCAAGCAAAGCGATTAATATATACAATTTTGCTAAAAAAAACAATCTTAAAGGTTTTGAATTTTTACGAAATATCCCAGGAACTTTGGGTGGTATTTTGAAAATGAATGCAGGTTTAAAAGATGAAAATATCAGCAAAAATTTGCTTAGTATTAGAATTTTTGATAAAGAAATTTCAAAACAAGACATAGCTTTTGATTATAGATTTAACCCTATTGCGCAAATAATGTTTAGCGCTAAGTTTTTTTTAGAATACGGCTTTGATACCAATAAAGATGAGTGTTTAAAAAATGCTAGAAAAAATCAACCAAAAGGAGCAAGTTTTGGTTCAGTATTTAAAAATCCACCTCAAGATCACGCAGGAAGACTTATAGAAGCGGTAGGTTTAAAGGGTTTTAATAAAAACGATGCTATGTTTAGTGAAGAACATGCAAATTTTTTAATCAATAAAAAACATGCAAGTTTTGATGATGCAATGTATTTAATCAATCTAGCCAAAACAAAGGTGTTTGAACAATTTGGTATAAATTTAGAAGAAGAAGTGGTGATTATATAGAATTTTGCAAGTCGTTGTAAATCTCATTAGCTATGTTTTGCACTAATTCTTGATAAGATTTTTGTTTATTATTTGTGCTAAATTGACTTTGAATTTGTAGTATTTTATGATCTTTTAGTTTGTTTGATTTGGCATTATATATTTTATATTCTATATTAACTAAAACATCAAAATTTGAAAAGAAGAAAAAATTTCTTTGAGTGGCTTTTATGTTTTTTAGATCAATCAAAATAATAAAATTAGCTTTTTTAAAACGATTAAATTCTAAAAAGTCACTAGCATTGATGAAACTTTTTTGTGGATATATGATGTTTTGAGAATCAATATAGTTTTGGTTTTCTTTTTGACTTAGCAAAATAAAATTATTTTTTTCATTGATAGTGTGGTTTAAGGCTATCAAGGTATCTTTAGCCATTTTATAAGCATTGATTTTTAAATCTGAAAAATAGAAATTATATTCTTTTTCATAGCTTGGAATTAAAGCTATAGTAGTGATATTAGAAAGTTTTTCATAATTAATATTTTGATTTAAATCAATGATGCTAAATTCATCTTTAGTACCTAATTTTATGATTTTTTTGTTTTCAAATGAATTCGCAAAAATAGCATTAACTAAACACAAAAATACAACAAAAAATTTCACTAAAAATCTTTGAGTTTGTATTCTTTTTTAGCAAAGGCTATAAAACTTGGCAAAGAAAGATCTTTAGTGTTATAATCTAATAATTTTTTATCAAAATCTTGCATTATTCCACCATTTTGAATGATTAAAAAATCACCCGCAGCTATATCCCAAGCTTTTGGCCCACCAAAACGAGGATAAATTCCAGCTTTAGCTTCAAGTAAATATACAAATTTTAAAGCAGAAGATACTTTTATACCTTCTAGTTTATTTTGGATAAAAAATTCTTCATTGTTGTCGTGATTTTTCGAATATAAAGCAATATTTTGTACTTTTTCATAAGCTTCATTGCTAATGTTAAGCAAATTATCGTTTTTATATACTTTAGTATGAGCATGAGCATAATAATATGCATCATTTTCTACATCTACTATAAGTGAAAGAATGGGGCGATTTTTATGGATTAGAGCTATTAAAACACAATATTCTTTGTCATTTTTAGCATAAGATTTAGTTCCATCTAAAGGATCTATTAGCCAAAAATATTCTAAATTTTGTCTAGTTTCATAAGAGAGTATATTTTCTTCTGAACATATAGCTATGTCACTTGAAGCTAAAATTTCACTAATGACTTTGTTAGATTTTATATCTGCTAAGCCAACAGGAGAGCTATCATCTTTGATCCAAATTTCATTTTTATTTTTATATTCTAGTAAAATTTTTGCAGCTTCTTTGCCTGCTTTTAAGCTTAATTGTAAAAGTGTGTCTAAATTTTTCATAATCAAAGTATAACATATAAAACTAAAGTAAAATCATAATCTTTTAAAATTATTAATAAATTTAATCAAACTTATAGCTAAAATTGCTTCAAGTAATGCAGTAAGAACTAATCCTGAATAAATTTCTTCAGATATGATTTTAGCACCAAGTGATAAAGTCGCTATAGCAATGAGTAAAGTTAGTGGCATAGAATGACTAAGTCCAAATAAAAAAGTATTTGTTAAGCCTAAATTTTTTAAAAAAACCATAGCAGATGCAATTCTTACAAATATCATAAAAGCAGTTAGCGAAAAGGCTATAATCAAAACTTCAGGATTTAAAAGTTTTTCGAGTTTAAAACTTGATCCTATATAAATAAAAAATATAGGAATTAAAAAACCATATCCAAAACTTGAAAGTTTGTGTTCTAAATCTTTTTTGTGATCAAAAAATGTTGCTATAAATGAACCTGCTATAAAAGCTCCTAATGCTACTTCAAGTTTAAAATAAATCATAATCGCTACAATAGCTATAAAAATTGCCATGCAAAATCTTATATCTTTTTCATTATGATCTTGCCAAGGCATAAGTATGGTTTTTAACTGCGGATACCACCAAAAAAGCACCTCTAAAAATTTAAAACTAAATATACAAAGAGCTAAAAATCCTACTAAATACAATAAATTTTGAGTGAGAGAAAAAAGATCTGTTCCTTGTCCTAAAAAAGCTGCTGTAATGGTTAGTAAAACTATGCTTACAACTTCTGCTAAGGTTGCAACTATCATGGAAATATTTAACCAATCGCAATTTTTCCCAAAATCCTTATATAAAGTAGAAAGCAAACCCACGCTCATTATAGGTATGATGATAACAAATACATAAGAAATTTCTATACTTTCAACAGCAATAATACTAAGCAAATATAAGCTTGCTATATAAATGAATGCTTTATTTAGCAAAGTTCTTTCAGTATTTAAAAAGGTTTTAAGATTAATTTCCATACCAGCGATAAACATTAAATAATAAAATCCAGCATTAGCTAAGAGTTTGAAATTCTCACTTTCTCCTATAAATCCTATAAATCCTATAAGCGAACCAAGTATGATCTCAGTTGCTGATAAAGGTAGTTTTAAAAATTTAGCTATATAAGGAGAAGTTAGCAAACAGCTTGCTACAACAAGTAAAATTTGTAAATCTGTTGCAGCTTGAGCGTCAATGACATTGTGTAGCAAAGCTAAATCCCATTTGTTTTAATTTTTGTATATCTTTACTAGGTTCTTCACCTTTTGTGGTTAAATAATCCCCTACAACAATGGCTCTAGCACCTGCATCAAAAATTTCATATTGTCTTTCTTTTAGCACTACTTCTCTACCACCTGCTACCATGATAACAGTTTGTGGTAAAGCTTTAACACTATCTTTGATAATCTGTAAAGCTTCATCAGCACTTAATAAAGGCTGTTTTAAATTTAAATTCTCATTGGGTATAAAAAAATTTATAGGAGAAGAAAAAGGTTGAAGCTCTTGTAAGCTTTTTCTAAGACTTATTCTATCATCATAACTTTCACCAAGTCCATAAATCCCACCACAGCAAAGCATTAATCCTGCTTCTTTAGCATAAAGATTAGTTTGAAATCTTTCTTCCCAAGTATGAGTAGAGCAAATTCGTGGGAAAAATTCTTTTGAGCTTTCAAGATTATGATTGTATGAAAAAATTCCAACTTTTTTTAATTCTTTTAGTTGCTCTAAATTTGCTTGTCCATTGCATGCTATTAGCAATAAATCAGGCTCTTCTTTTTTTACTGCATGAGCAGCTTTGCAAACATATTCTAATTTTTCATCATCTAAGCCAAGTCCAGCAGTAACTAAACAAAACCCTAAGGCTTCATTTTTTTTAGCCAATTTTGCTTCTTTTACGATTTGTTCAATATCTTTTTTTTTGTATTTTGGGATATTTGTTTTTACATGAGCACTTTGCGTGCAGTATTTACAATCTTCACTACAACCACCACTAGCTATATTTGATATAGCACAAAGCATTATTTGCATTCAATTTCCTTTTTAATTTTACATTTTAAACACTCTAAAAATGTGCCTTTTTTTAATTCTTTAATTACCATATTTTCATTACATTCTTCGCATTTTTCTTCGCTTGGTTTGTATTTGCTAATAAAATTACATTTTGGATAAGCGCTGCATCCATAAAATTTACCACGCTTTGAAAAACGCTCTATAATCATACCTTCATTGCAAGAGGGGCATTTAATACCTGTAGAGCTTAAAGGTGCTTTTTTTTGTTTTTGATTTTCTTGATTTAAATTTCTTGAGTATTTGCATTTTGGGAAATTTAAACAAGCTACAAATTCTCCATATCTTCCTTTGCGTATAGCAAGTTCACCACCACATTGTGGGCAGTTTTCATCAAGTTTAGTAAAAGTTTTTAAACTTTTTATATTTTTTTTACCTGCTTCAATTTTTCTCATAAATGGAAAATAAAATTCTTTCAACAACTCTTGCCAGTCTAGCTTTCCTTCTGCTATAGCATCTAATTCTTCTTCCATTTTAGAAGTAAAAGCACTATCAACAATGTCGCTAAAATTTTGCTCTAAAATTTTTATTACACTAAAGGCTATTTCATTAGGAATGAGTTGTTTTTTATCAATGCTTACATAGGTTCTAGCACTTAAAAGTGATATGGTTGGAGCATAGGTTGAAGGACGCCCTATGCCTAAATTTTCTAATTTTTTAACAAGTCCAGCTTCAGAATACCTAGAAGGTGGTTCTGTAAAATGAGAATTTAGCTCTATATTTTGGATATTTAAAGTATCATTGATGTTTAAATTAGGCAAGATTTTATCTTTATCCATATCTCCATAGATTTTATAGTGTCCATCAAATAAAATTTTTCTACCGCTGATTTTAAAGCTAGCATCTTTAGAATTTACAAAGACATTTTGAGTTTGAGAGATAGCAGCTTGCATTTGACTAGCTACGAAGCGATTATAAATTAGCGTATAAAGTTTTGCTTCATCTTTTTCTAAAAATTCATTTGCAAGTTTAGGAGTAAAGCTTAAATTTGTAGGTCTTATAGCCTCATGTGCTTCTTGGGCACCTTTGGTTTTGGTCGTATAAATATTTGCTTTGCTTGGTAAATATTCTTTACCAAATTCATCTTTTATGAGTTTTCTTACTTGGTCTAATGCTTCTTTGGCTATATTTAAGCTATCTGTTCTCATATAAGTAATCACCCCCATAATGCCCTCATGAGTTTTGACACCTTCATAAAGTTTTTGTGCTATCATCATGGTTTTTTTAGGGTTAAATCCTAAGCGGTTACTAGCACTTTGTTGTAAAGTAGAAGTCATAAAAGGTGGTGGTGGAGTGATTTTTCTATCTTTACTTTCTATGTTGCTTACTTTGAATTTAGCATTTTTGCAATTTTCAAAGATCAATTTTGCTCTATCTTCATTGGTTATAGTGAGTTTTTCTATTTTTGTATTTTGAAATTCGATTAACTCGGCTTCCAAGTCTTTATCAAAAATCATATCTATACTAAAATATTTTAAAGGAATAAAAGCTTTGATTTCTCTTTCTCTATCTACTATGATTTTCAATGCCGCGCTTTGAACTCTACCTGCACTAAGACCTTTTTGAATTTTTTGATTTAATAAAGGACTTAATTTATAACCTACAATACGATCAAGCAAACGCCTAGCTTGTTGAGCATTAACGCTGTTTATATCTAAAATTCTTGGATTGCTTAAAGCATGCTCTATAGCATTTTTTGTGATTTCATGAAAAACTATTCTAGGTAAAGAATTTTCATCTTTATTAATAGCCTTTGCTATGTGATAGGCTATGGCTTCACCTTCTCTATCTTCATCGGTTGCAAGATAGACTTGTTTTGCATTTTTTGCCTTTTCTTTTAATTCTTTGACTAAAGCAGTATGATCGCTTGAAATTCTATATTCTGGTTTAAAATTTTCATCTTCTATTTTTATGCCAAAGCTTGTTTTAGGTAAATCTCTAATATGACCTTTAGAGGCTATAACTTCATAGTTTTTTCCTAAGAAATTTCCTATGGTTTTTGCTTTAGCGGGTGATTCTACGATGATTAAATTTTTCATTTATTGCCTTAAAAATATAAATTGCCAAAAGTTTATAAAAAAAATATAAATTTTTTGCTTATAAGCATAGATTGTAAATTTAAACAATAAATAATGATATAATTTAATTTATTTTAAAATATGAGGAAAAAATGATTTTACAAAACAATCTCAATGCTTTAGAATTTACCAATAAACCCTTAAAAGAAAAAATTTTAAGCTTCAAAAAAGAAGAATTTATCGATATTTTTTCTAGTCAAACGCCTTTTGTGCCATCAAAACAAGATCTAAGCATGCCAAATATATTTTTTTGCGGCATAGGCGAAGGGCTTTTTTTGAAAAAATTGATTAATAAACATATTTTTATTTTCGATAAAGCTGAATTTTTTGCTAATGTTTTAAGTAAGATTGATTTAAGTATGGAGCTTTCAAGCGGGAAAATTTATCTTTGTGATGTAGAGGAAAAAAGACTAGAAGAGCAACTTTGTTTGCTTTTTTATCAGAAGGATTGTTTTGAATATTTAGGTCTTTTTAAACTTTTATCTTATAGTGAATTTTATGAGCAAAATGCTATGTTTTATTTTGTTTATAATATGTGCTTGAGTGTGATAAAAAGAGTGGTTGGAAATGTCGATATAAGCTTTGCTATGGATGCTAAAATTTATAAACAATTTTTAGCTAATATTCCTAGTATTCTTGAGAATATACCTTTTCAAAGATTTATTTATGAAAATAAAGCTAAAAATAAAAGTGTTATTGTAGTTTGCGCAGGACCTTCTTTAAACAAACAACTTGAACTTTTAAAAGCTTATCAAGATGATTATGTGATTTTTTCTTTGGATGCTACTTATAAGACTTTACTTAAAAATGAAATTTATCCAGATTTTGTTTTTTCTATGGATATTTATGAAGAATGTGCAAGTTTTTATGAAAATTTGCCATTAAATAAAAAAGAACCAATTTACATTGTAAGTTCTGCTGTAGATCAATCTTTAATGAAAATTTTAGAAAAAAAAGAGAACAAAATTTTTATTTTAAAAAATTTAGATTATCAACAAAAATTTAATCTAAATGAATTTGGATATTTAGATATAGGCATCAATGTAGCTCATTTTGCTTACTCCTTTGCTATCGCTTTAGGGTTTGTTAATGTCATTATGATAGGACAAGATTTAGCTTTTAATAGTGATGGAAAAACACACCATGAAGGATTTTTATATGAAGGATATTTTGAAAATGAGAGCAAAATTGAAATTTTGGCTTATGGTAAATTAGGGTTTGTTCAAACCTATATAGGTTGGGATGAATTTAGAAAACGATTAGAAGTTTTGTTTTTATCTCATCCTAATATAAATTTTTATAATGCTACCGAAGGCGGAGCTTTTATAGATTATACTAAAGAAATTACTTTTAAAGAAATTTTAGAAAAATTAAAAGACAAGAAACAAGGTTTTATTTTACCTAATGTTTTAAGTATTAATAGGCAAAAAAAATACCTAAACAAAGTTTTAGAAATTTTGCAAAAAGATTTTTTAGAATTACAAAATTTAAATGATGATGCTATAAAGCTTTTAAGTGTTTTGCAAAATTGTAAAGAAGCTAATGCTAATTTGGCATTTGAAACTATTTTAGATTTGATTTTAAAATTTAATACTTTTTTAGATGAGGCTAGAATTTTACAAAGTTTCATGTATAAGCCTTTATTTTATCATAGAGGTTTTTTTAATGCTAGTTTATATCAAGATCCGCAAAATGCTTTGGATAAATACATTGATTTTTTGAAAATTTTTATAGAATTTAGTAATTTAAGTCTTGAGGCTAGTGCTCAAGCCATGCAAAAATACAAAATTTCTTAAAAATATAAAATTTTTTTGTATTTTTACGATATGGTCTTTGTAAGTCGCATGGAAGCGATAAAATTATTTAAAAGGATTTAAAATGGGATTTCGTATAAATACTAATGTGGCATCTTTAAATGCTCAAACTAATGCAAATCTAAATTCAAGAGCTTTGGATAATTCTCTAAGCAGGCTTAGTTCAGGTTTAAGAATCAACTCAGCAGCAGATGATGCTTCAGGTATGGCTATTGCTGATAGTTTAAGATCACAAGCTAGTACTTTAGGTCAAGCTATAAATAATGGTAATGATGCTATAGGTATTTTACAAACAGCTGATAAAGCTATGGATGAACAACTTAAAATTTTGGATACTATTAAAACTAAAGCTACCCAAGCAGCTCAAGATGGACAAAGCACTAAAACAAGAAATATGCTTCAAGCTGATATCAATCGTTTAATGGAGGAGCTTGATGCTATAGCAAATACTACTTCATTTAATGGTAAGCAACTTTTAAGCGGTGGATTTATCAACCAAGAATTTCAAATGGGCGCCCAGTCTAATCAATCAGTTAAAGCAAGTATTGGTTCAACTCAAAGCTCTAAGATAGGTTTGACTAGATTTGAAACGGGATCTTTGGCTACTGAAGCAGGTGGAGGTGTAGCTCAACTTACTATTAAAAATTATAATGGTATCGATGATTTTAAATTTGAACCTGTGGTGATTTCAACTTCGGTTGGAACAGGACTTGGAGCTTTAGCAGAAGAGATTAATAAATCTGCTGATATAACCGGAGTTAGAGCTAGCTTTTTAGTGCAAACTACAGGTGTAGGAGCTATAAAAAAGGGTATTACAAGTGATGATTTTAAAATCAATGGGGTAACTATAGGTAAAATAGAATACGAAGATGGAGATAAAAATGGAGCTTTGGTAGCTGCTATTAATTCGGTTAAAGATACTACAGGTGTTGAAGCGGCTAAGGATGAGAATGGAAGATTACTTTTAACTTCAAGAGATGGTAGGGGTATTAAAATAACAGGTGAGATGGGCGGTGGCTCTGGTATTTTAAGAAAACATTATGAAAATTATGGTCGCTTATCTTTAGTTAAAAATGATGGAAAAGATATTTTAGTTTCTGGAACTGGTATCAGTACTATAGGTATGGGACCTACTCAAATGATTTCTCAAGCTTCAGTATCTTTAAGAGAATCTAAAGGTAGGATCGACACCAATGTGGCTGATGCTATGGGTTTTAATGCTTATAAAGGTGGTGGCAAGATGATGGTTACAGTATCATCGATGTCAATTTTTATGAGCGAAGGAAGTGGAATGAGCCAAGGTACAGGATTTTCTATAGGTAGTGGTCATGATTATTCGGCAATTTACGAAGGAAATCTTGTTTTTATAACAGCTTTCTCTTCTGCTTTTGGAGTAAGCCCTGATGGAGTATCCCAGTTTGCAAATTTTAAAGCTTCTATGAGTATAGCTGCTAAAGATCAAACCCCAGGAGTTACTACACTTAAAGGTGCTATGGCTGTAATGGATATAGTTGAAACGGCTACAGCAAATTTAGATGCTATCAGAGCTGACATAGGTTCAGTGCAAAATCAAATCACGGCTACGCTTAATAATATTAGTGTAACTCAAGTAAATATCAAATCAGCTGAATCAAATATTAGAGATGTGGATTTTGCTGCAGAAAGTGCAAACTTTGCTAAATACAATATTTTAGCTCAAAGTGGATCTTATGCCATGAGTCAGGCTAATGCTGTGCAGCAAAATGTTATGAGATTATTGCAATAGTTTAAACTTTCTAAAATGTCCTAAATATTTAGGACATTTTTTCTTTTATTTTTTTGGAATACTTTTTGCTTTAAATCTTTTCAAGCAATTTATTGAAAGGATTTAAAATGGGTTTTAGGATAAATACCAATATAGGTGCAATGAATGCACATGCAAATTCAACTATCACAGCAAGGGAATTAGATAAATCTCTAAGTAGGCTTAGTTCAGGTTTAAGAATCAACTCAGCAGCAGATGATGCTTCAGGTATGGCTATTGCTGATAGTTTAAGATCACAAGCTGCTACTTTAGGTCAAGCTATAAATAATGGTAATGATGCTATAGGTATTTTACAAACAGCTGATAAAGCTATGGATGAACAACTTAAAATTTTGGATACTATTAAAACTAAAGCTACCCAAGCAGCTCAAGATGGACAAAGCACTAAAACAAGAAATATGCTTCAAGCTGATATCAATCGTTTAATGGAGGAGCTTGATGCTATAGCAAATACTACTTCATTTAATGGTAAGCAACTTTTAAGCGGTGGATTTATCAACCAAGAATTTCAAATGGGCGCCCAGTCTAATCAATCAGTTAAAGCAAGTATTGGTTCAACTCAAAGCTCTAAGATAGGTTTGACTAGATTTGAAACGGGATCTTTGGCTACTGAAGCAGGTGGAGGTGTAGCTCAACTTACTATTAAAAATTATAATGGTGTAGATGATTTTAAATTTGAACCTGTGGTGATTTCAACTTCGGTTGGAACAGGACTTGGAGCTTTAGCAGAAGAGATTAATAAATCTGCTGATATAACCGGAGTTAGAGCTAGCTTTTTAGTGCAAACTACAGGTGTAGGAGCTATAAAAAAGGGTATTACAAGTGATGATTTTAAAATCAATGGGGTAACTATAGGTAAAATAGAATACGAAGATGGAGATAAAAATGGAGCTTTGGTAGCTGCTATTAATTCGGTTAAAGATACTACAGGTGTTGAAGCGGCTAAGGATGAGAATGGAAGATTACTTTTAACTTCAAGAGATGGTAGGGGTATTAAAATAACAGGTGAGATGGGCGGTGGCTCTGGTATTTTAAGAAAACATTATGAAAATTATGGTCGCTTATCTTTAGTTAAAAATGATGGAAAAGATATTTTAGTTTCTGGAACTGGTATCAGTACTATAGGTATGGGACCTACTCAAATGATTTCTCAAGCTTCAGTATCTTTAAGAGAATCTAAAGGTAGGATCGACACCAATGTGGCTGATGCTATGGGTTTTAATGCTTATAAAGGTGGTGGCAAGATGATGGTTACAGTATCATCGATGTCAATTTTTATGAGCGAAGGAAGTGGAATGAGCCAAGGTACAGGATTTTCTATAGGTAGTGGTCATGATTATTCGGCAATTTACGAAGGAAATCTTGTTTTTATAACAGCTTTCTCTTCTGCTTTTGGAGTAAGCCCTGATGGAGTATCCCAGTTTGCAAATTTTAAAGCTTCTATGAGTATAGCTGCTAAAGATCAAACCCCAGGAGTTACTACACTTAAAGGTGCTATGGCTGTAATGGATATAGTTGAAACGGCTACAGCAAATTTAGATGCTATCAGAGCTGACATAGGTTCAGTGCAAAATCAAATCACGGCTACGCTTAATAATATTAGTGTAACTCAAGTAAATATCAAATCAGCTGAATCAAATATTAGAGATGTGGATTTTGCTGCAGAAAGTGCAAATTTTTCTAAATACAATATTTTAGCTCAAAGTGGATCTTATGCCATGAGTCAGGCTAATGCTGTGCAGCAAAATGTTTTAAAACTTTTACAATAATTTTTTAAGTGGGTTTTTCCCACTTAGTTTTTATATATATTTTAAATTAAATTTCTTTTTTCTAAGATATCTTGTAAAGGCATAATAGCTATTTTTAGTGCTTTTTCTTGCACTAAAACTAATTCGCTTATTTCTTCCGTCCAAGCTTTATGAGCTTCAATCCAAGCTACAAGTTTATTTTGTCTATCACTTTCATTGTGCATATTATAAACATAAATATTTGAAAAAGTACTTTCTAAATGAAACAAAGAAGGACTTATGGCATCTCTTAAAAAAATATATTGTTGACTTTCTATTTTTTCTTTTAACCTGTCTATTTTTAAATTTAATTCATCAAAAGTATAGCGTATTTTACTTTTGTAATTTAATGCCTTAAATAATTTATTACATTCTTTTAGGAAAATTTGACTAGCTTTAATATTTTTTTTAATTTGTTTATATGCCTGAAGCATTAAAATTTCACTTTCTTTTCGTTTTAAATTATGTAGTTTTGTGAAAGGTTTTTTAAGATCTTTTGTTAATAAATCTTCGCACAATTTTTTAAAAGATTTTTCTATGGTTCCTTCTATTCTAGCCCCGCCTTCAGTAGCATTGTAAATTTTTACATTTTTGTATCTTTGTATTAAATTTTCAAATACTTGTTTAAATAAAACCCAAACTTCAGAGCTTTGCACCAAGCCTTTTCCACCATATGCTTTGATTTTATATTTATCCTTATCTCTTTCAAAGTCCCCTTCATGGTAATCTTCATGTAAAAATCCTTCACTATGAGTTTTACCATCATTGCTATATGCTAAATCTTGTCCTATTAAAATGATATTTTCATGCCCTAGTGTTATTGCAATTTCATAATTTAAATGAGCCACACTCATACCACCGCTTACATAGCCAAAATCATGCAAACCTAAAGAATATGCGAAAGGCATAGATCTTGAAATCAAGATATATTTTCTTTTATTTTTTTCTAAAAAATTAATGCTATTTTTATGAACTAAAGAAACTAATATAAAAGTAATATCTTTATCAAAATCTTTAAAATCATTATCAAAACATGAAGATGTAAAATCATCTCTTTCTAGCATACAAACATAATCAGGCTTTATACCTTCTTTAGCTAAAATAGGATAAGCACTGTCAGCGCAAAATATAGTAGCTTTACTAGCGTATTGTTTGAGCAAGGGAAGTTGTTTTTTTAAAGACGGACCAGTAGCTACTAAAATAGCATTTTTACTTTTATTGCTTCTTTTTTCTTTTAATTCTTTAAAGCTTGGGTGGGTTAGCATTTTAGGTATATTTAATACAAATTGTTCAATGCCTTGCATAGCATCAATTGGGTCATTACCTCTTCTTAGGGCTAAACTTTTTATAGCTTGAGAATTTAAATTATTAATAAAGCGTATTTCTTCTTTTTGTTCTTCATAAAATTCACAATGGATATGTAAATTGTAAGTTTTTAAAAATAAATCCAAAAAAGAACATAGCATATCAGATTTAGTATAGGTCATTTCTTTAGTATGTATGAGTATAAATCTACCTTGAGCAAATTCTTTAGAAAAATCAATCATACTTAAAACCAAAAACATTAATTCTAAATCTCTTTCAAAAACTATAATTCTTTCATGTTTTTTATTTGTAAGTAAGCTTTTGTATAAAATGCCATTTCCCAATCCATAAAAAAACAATATAGGATATCTTGCATAGTTTTCATTAAAAAATGCTAGTTTTTCTTCTAATTCATTTAAAGGGTTTTTATTATAAAGAAGTTTAGAATTTTGAAAAATGATATTACAATGTAAAGGATCTTTACCAAATTCATAAGCATAATCTTTGCTTTCTTTGATTTTGCTTAGTTTTTGTTTTAAGTTTTTATATTCACTTCCTTTTAAGGATTTTAAATTTTTTTTAAAAATTTCTGTTTTCATTGTAAATTTCATCCTTGTTTAATTTAAAAACATAATATCGTCAATTTTTGATATATTTTTCTAAATCATTTTTTAAAAGTTCATTTTCAATAATTTTTTTATTTCTTAAGATGAGAGTTTTTAAACTTTCTAAGGTAATTAATATCAATTGAAAATATTCTAAATGTAAATTGATCCAAGCTTGATTTTTTTGTAAAAGAGTATTTTCATCATTTGGAATGATGATGTAAATTTTAGCTAAAGCAAAACGCATTTGATCTAAATAGCATGCAAGTAAAAGTTTAATCAGTTCGTTGTTTTTAAAATCATCTAAATCAAAATTATCTAAAAACTGGATAATTTTTGAAAAATCATGAAAATTATCTTTGATAAATAAAATCATATCAGCATATTTTTGTAAATAATGTGTGATATCTTTTAAAAGCAAATTGATTTGATGGTAAGTTTTTAAAAGATATTCTTGTTTTTTGGAATATTTAAAATTCTCTAATTTTTTAAACTTTTTATCAATTTTTTCTTTTAATAAAGTTTCACACAATTTTTTAAAAGATTTTTCTACGCTTCCTTCTATTCTAGCTCCACCTTCTGTGGCATTATAAATTTTAGCTTTTGAGAGAGTAAAAAGATATTCCAAATTTACTCTAAACATGTCCCATGCAATATGTGTTTTAACAAAACCTTTTCCACCATAAGCTATAGTGTTAAATTTATCCATCTGACTTTCATAGGTTGCGCTATGTTTATAATTTTTTGGATGAGAATGTCCTAAATCATTATATGCTAAATCTTGTCCAATAAAAATGATATTTTCAAATTCCAATAAATTGGCAACTATAAAAGCTAAATGTGCTACTGAAATTGCATAATCTACATAACCAAAAACATTGAGTTTAAAATATGTTTCAAAGGTTTCTTTTGAGATTAGCATGAAATTTCTATTATTTTTTTCTAGGTATTTTAAAGCATTAGGATGGACTAGAGATGCTAATATAAATACAATATCTTCATCAAAATCTTTAAAATCATTATTAAAAAATTCAGCTGTAAAATTACTTCTTTCTACCATAAAAACATAATCAGGTTTAATATTTTCAAGTTGTAAAATACTATAAGCGCTATCAGCGCAAAAAATAACAACATTGTTTTGATATTGTTTAAGTAAAGGAAGTTGTTTACTCAAAGATGGTCCAGTTGAAACTATAATGGCATTTTTTGCTTTAGCCTTTCTTTTATTTAGTAATTCTTTCAAACAAGGTTTTGATAGCATAGTAGGGATATTTTGTATAAATTGATTTACTCCTTGTAATGTATCTTGTGTTGATGTCCCTTTTTGTATGCTAATAGATCTGATATTAGATAGCATTTTTTGATTTAAATTTAAAATGCTTTGCTCAAATTGCTCATAATATTGACAATGAGGTTCTAAAAAATAAGTTCGTATAAATTCTCTAAATGGATTTTTAGACATTAAAGCAAGCAAAGCACTATTTTGCAGATTTTCTTCAGCAATGATTAGCTTGCCTTGTTTTAATTCTTGTGAAAAATCAATATAAAAAAATAAAAGATATATAAGCTCAAAATCTTTTTCAAAAACTACAATATGTTTTAAATAAAGATTTTGCAAAAGAGCTTTGTATAAAATGCCATTTCCAAATCCGTAAAAATAAAGCACCGGATAAAGTCTATAATTTTGATGGTAAAAATTCAATTTAGAGTTTAGTTCTATCAAAGCATTTTTATAGACCATCTCTCCTCTTTCATCGATAATATTAATATCCAAAGAATCCTTGCCCTGTAAAATTTTATATTTTGTTTTTTTAATATTTTTAAAAATAGTTTGAAAATTTTCATTTAAAGCAGAAATATTTTTTTTAAAAAGAGTTTTATCCATTTTAGACCTTTAAATTTTCTTTTATGGTTTGGTTGTATTTTTCTAAATAAAGAAGAACTTCTTCGAAAAAAGCTAGTTGAGAATTTAAAAAATACTCTTTATCTAAATCTTTACTAATCTTATATCTTAAAACTTCACATTCATTTTGAAAACATCTAGCTTGTAAAATATCTGAGAAAAATTCACTTTTTGGTAGTTTGATTCTTAATTTTTTAAGTTTTTCTAAATTTTGTTCTTTTAAAGCTTTTTGACATTCTTTGATAAAAAGCTCACTTTGTTTGATTTGTTTTTGCAATTTTTCCTTGCATTGTTTGAGTTTTTTGCTAGGATTTTTTGGTCTTGATAAAACAAAACTTTTGTTAATTTTATCTTTTAATAAAGTCTCGCACAATTTTTGAAAAGATTCTTCTATAGTTCCTTCTATCCTAGCTCCACCTTCAGTGGCATTGTAAGTGGTGATTTTTAAAACATCTCTTGCTAAAGCAATATCTTTTTCAAAGCTTTTTAAAAACAAATACCAAGTTAGTTGAGTTTTAACTTCACCTAATCCACCATAAGCAGGAATTTTTTTATAAACTATCTCTTCATCTCCTTGATCGCCATATAAATGCTCTTTAGGATGAGATTTGCCATCATCGCTATATGCTAGATCTTGCCCTATTAAGATGATATTTTCAAATCTTAGCGCACCTGCTAACTCATAAGCCATATTTGCAACACTTAATCCATTGCCTAAAAAGCCATATTCTTTTAATCCAAGCTTGCTTTCAAAAAATAAAGGCCTTAAAACAAGCATATATTCTCTACCATTTTTTTCTAAATACTCTATGGTTTTAGGATGGGTTAAAGAAGATATGATAAATAAAACATTGTCATCAAAATCTTTAAAATCATTATTAAAAAATTCACTTGTTAAATCTTCTCTTTCTAAAGAAAATACATAATCAGGTTTTATTCCTACTTGAGCTAAGATATGATAAGAACTATCAGCACAAAAAACCACAACATTTTCTTGATATTGTTTTAGCAAAGGTAATTGTTTCATTAAAGAAGGTCCAGTTGAAACTATAATGGCATTTTTAGCTTTAGCTTTCCTTTCTTTTAAAAAATTTTGAAAAGGTGGGCTAAAAATAATTTTTTCAAGATTGATAACATTATGCTTAATCCCAATTAATGCATCTTTTGGATCATTTCCTCTACTTAGCATAAGTGTTTTAATGATGTTTAATAAAATTTGCATTAAATCATGGGCATTTTGAGCATAAAAATTAGCATAAAAGTCATTATAAAAATGAAAATTAAAAATTTTTAGTGTATGTTTGATATGAGGGTAATTAAATAAAACTTTAAGTTGAGCTGTATTGATATTTGGCGGGTAAAATAAAATAAGTTTTTCTTTTCTAATAAAATGAGTAAAATCAAACAAATGAAAAGCAAGATATAAAATTTCTAATTCTTGCTCAAAAACTATAATGTGTTTTAAATGAGGATTTTGTAAAAGAGTTTTAAAAAAACTACCATCTGCAAAA
The DNA here is from genome assembly GCF_008011665.1 of Campylobacter volucris. Classification (GTDB taxonomy): domain Bacteria; phylum Campylobacterota; class Campylobacteria; order Campylobacterales; family Campylobacteraceae; genus Campylobacter_D; species Campylobacter_D volucris_A. The sequence goes on along the minus strand of NZ_VOWJ01000033.1, from coordinate 89,429 downwards.
CCATAAAAAAATAGTACCGGATAAAGCTCATATTTATCGGTATCAAAATTGTAGGGTTTGTCTAAAAAAATTTGATTTTGTTCATCAAAAATTTGATTGTTTATAAGTTTAAAACGCAAAGTTTGGGTGATTTTCCTAAGCTCATATGCTAAAATTTGATCTACTTCAAAAAGAGCTTGAGTGTTTTTTAAAAATAATTCTTTATTCATAAAAGTCCTTATCTAAGGTTAAAGAGTATTATAACAAACAAAGTATAAGGACTTTCTAAACCTCACCTAAACCCTTAAAATACAATTTAACTTTTTTATTTTTTGAATATATTGATGTAAATTTTGATTTTCAAGTTCTTTTTCTAAATTGATAATATTTTTTTCTAAAGTAATCTTTAATGCTTTTATATGATCATTTAACATTAAAATCCATTCTAAATGTTCTTTAATCCAAAGCAAAGTTTTATTAAAAGCATCTTCTTTTGTTTTAGGATTTAATACATAAATTCGAGCTAAGTTGAGTTCAAATTGGTGTAAAGATGGGGATAAAATTTCATATAAATCTTGCATTGTTTTTAAATCATCTACCATGTGTTTTAAATTATCTAGAATTTGGATTACATGATTAAGGTTGTTGTTGTTCTCTAAGCTTGTATTGCATTGTAAATAAAGCTTTTGTAGATAAGATTCTAATTTTTCACATTTATTTATACTTTTATAAACTTTATAAAATGCTTTTAACATTAATTCTTTTTGTTTATTTTGATTTAGTTTTTCAAGTTTTACAAAAGGTTTTTTAAGTTTTTTTGTTAGTAATTGTTCGCATATTTGTTTGAAAGGTTTTTCTATAGTTCCTTCTATCCTAGCTCCACCTTCGGTGCAATTATAGGTTGTGATATGTGGAGTGGAAAAAATAAGAAATTCTAACATTTTTTTAAAAAGCATCCAAATTTCATGTGTTTTAACTAAACCATCACTACCATAAGCTAAAACTTCTTCATGTTTATAACTAGTGCTTTCATAGTTTGCACTATAATGATACTCTTTAGGATGAGAAGAACCATCTTTTGCATAAGCTAAGTCTTGTCCTATAAAAATGATATTTTTGTGTTCTAAATGCATGGCTAGAAAATAAGCCATATGTGCTACACTAGGAGATGAGTGCAATTTCCCAAAATCTTTTAATTTTAAATAATTGCTAAAACCAGAATCTATTTGCATAAACATAAATTTCCTATGATTTTTTTCTAAGAAATGAGTTGTATTATGATGTATAGCGTTAGCACATACAAACAACACATCCTTATCTAATTCTTTAAAATCATTATTAAAAAATTCACTTGTAGCTTTGGTCCTTTCCAAAGATAAAACATAATCAGGCTTTATACCTTCTTTAGCTAAGATAGGATAAGCACTATCAGCACAAAATATACTAGCATAATCAGTGTATTGTTTTAACAAAGGAAGTTGTTTAATCAAAGAAGGTCCAGTTGAAACTATAATAGCTACTTCACTTAATTTTTTTCTTTTTAAACATAATTGTTTAAAAGAGTAATTACTAATAATTTTGGGTAAATTATAGATAAAATTTTCTATTCCCATTAGGGCATCTTGGGAAGAATTTCCTTTGCTTAAGATGATTTGTTTAATATGAAGTTGCATATTAGAATTAGTATTTAAAATATCTTCTTGGTATTTTTCATAATAATCACAATGAATATCTAAAAAATACACACGCAAGAAATTAAAAAAAGGAGCACTTGAGCATAAAAGTTGAAAATCAAGATCAATAAGATCTTGAGTATCTAAAACAATCAAAGCACCATTTTTTAATTCTTCACTAAAGTCTATATAATGAAAGCTTAAATAAATAAATTCTAATTCTTTTTCAAAAACAACAATATTTTGTCTGTTTTTATTTTGTAAAAGAGCTTTATATAAAATTCCATTTCCAAATCCATAAAAATAAAGCACGGGATATAAAAGATATTTATCATTGTATAAATTTAATTTTTCATTTAATTGCAAAAGTGCATCTTCATAAAGCCTATACCCCCCCCCATTATGGATAAAATTAATATCTAATGTATCATTTCCTATTATAGCTTTAAAATTATTCTTTTTAAAATTTTGTAATTTTTCTTTTAGTTTTACATTTTGTAAAGCTTGGATATTTTTTTCAAATAAAGCTTTTTGCATGGGAGTTCCTTATTTTTCAAAATCTTCTTCTTTTAAAGCTTGTGCAAATTCTATGTTAGAAGTTGCTTTTTTTCCTAAAATTATAGGTAAAAATTTAGGATGCAATCCTAAATTCGGTCTAATACAAGCTATATTTTCTTCGCTAAATATTTCACCTTTTTTTATATTTTTGCTAGCATATAAGCTTCTTGCAAAATGGCGATTTTTTAAAGTCTTTTCATCTATTTTAAATTCTTTATCTCCTAAAGCTTGCTCACTTTGTCGCACCATAAAACACATTTGCTTAAATTCATCAAAATCAAGGCTAAATTTAGCATCAGCGCTTTGTAAATTTTTATCTAGTATAAAGTGTTTTTCTATCACTCTTGCGCCTAGCGCTACAGCTAAAACAGGAGCTAAAAAACCTTCACTATGATCACTTAAGCCTATTGTAGTTTGGAATTTAGCTTTTAAAGTTTTTATCAAGTTTAAATTTAAATCTTGTATTAAAGATGGATAAGCTGAAGTACATTTTAGCAAAATTAGATTAGAATTTGATTCTTGATTGAAAATTTTTACAATTTCTTCTAATTCTTCTTCATAAGCAATGCCTGTGGAAATCAAAGTAGGTTTTTTTTCTTTTGCAACCAGTCTTATAAATTTATAATCATTTGCTTCAAAAGAAGCGATTTTATAGGCTGGTGGATTAAATTGTTTTAAAAATTCTAAATCTTTTTTAGAAAATGGACTAGAAAAACATATAAGTCCTTCATTTTTAGCACATTCAAAAAGTTTTTCGTGCCATTCATATGGTGTTTTAGCTTCTTCGTAGAGCTCATAAAGTTTTCTTTTTTCCCATAAACCATCTTTGATTATAAAATCATCTTTATCTGAATTTAGTGTCAAACTATCTGGGGTGTAAGTTTGTAATTTTATGGCATCAGCACCTGCTAATTTAGCTGCTTTTATGGTTTGTAGTGCTGTTTCTAAGCTATTTGCATGATTGGCTGAAAGTTCAGCGATGATAAAAACTTTTTTATTAAGATCAAAATTATCTATAAGCACAATGATATTCCTAAGTAATGATTATTTTTGAGTATTTTATAATTTTAATATTAATTATGATTAAAGGTTTATTTAGTAAAATGTTTGTTTAATGTTAAGTTATTTAAGGATTTGCTTATGAATAAAACTTTAGAGTATTCCATTCATCATTTTTGCGTGCAAGTGTTAAAGCTTAAAATCGAACCAACAAGCACGATTAAAGGGGAGCTTTATGGTGCTTCGATTCCGATTTATTTTAAAGATGAAGAATACAGTTTTTATTTATTTTTTCAAAAAAAAGCCTTAAATGAAATCGCTTTGGTTTTATTACATGAAGAGCTCAAAGAAGATGGTTTGGCTGATTTAGTAAAAGAAATTGCAAATCAAATAGTAGGTTATGCTAAAAAATTACTCAATGATACCAATGGTAAAGATGAATTTAAACTAGGCGTGCCAGAATATCTTGGACATATAGAAAAACTTTCTTCTATAAAACTAAAAGAAAAATTTACCTACACTTTAAAAGATTCACGTTTTAGAATAGGGTATAAAAAATTATGATTGAAGATCATTTAGGATTATTACAATCTTATGAAGAAATTTTAGATATTAGTGTAGATTTTGTTAGTGAGCTTGGTACTACCAATATGAGCGTAAAAGAATTGTTAAAGCTTGAAGTGGGTTCGGTTATAGATCTTGAAAAGCCTGCTGGGGAGAGTGTTGAGCTTTATTTAAATAAGAGAATTTTTGGAAAAGGTGAGGTTATGGTGTATGAAAAAAATCTCGCCATTAGGATAAATGAGATTTTAGATTCTAAATCGGTATTGCAGTATTTTAAAAAAGAATTGCAATGAAATTTTTATTATTATTTTGCATGGTTTTGCCTCTTTTTGGAGCAAAAATACTTGATTATAATATCTACCCAAGAGATGATAGGGTCGATCTTACCTTTTCTTTTGATACTCCATATGATGGTGGTATAAGTCAAAGTAAAAAAGATAATGTTTTAATTATAACTTTGGATGCTAAAACTTCCAAAGAAGAAGATCAAATGATAAACTCAAATATCATTAAAAAAATAAAAATTTTTCCTCAAGGAGAAAAAACTTTAATTGCTTTAAATCTTGGAGAAAAAGTAGAAATAAAAGCCGATAGCGTAGGTGATAAATTTGGCCTTAGATTGCGTGCACAAAAAGAAGGGGCGGCATCTTTGTCTTCTATAAAGCAAACATCCATACTATCTGAAGAAAATCTTCAAACAAACAAGCAAGAAGATAATTACGATTTTACTAATTATATTTTAGTTATGAGTGTATTATTGCTTTTGCTTATAGGACTTTGGATTTTAAAAATTTATTTAAAATCAAAATACCCTTTAGATAGAAATTTTAATTTGATTTTTCAAAGATCTCTTGATAGACATAATCAACTTATAGTGTTTGAGTATGGAGCAAAGCGTTATACTATGGTTATAGGTAATTCTAATCTTGTTTTAGAAACTAGTGATGTTTTGATCGAAGAAAAACCTATAAAAACTAATTCTAAAGAAAAAGATTTTAATTCTTATTTTGAAGAAAATAAACAAAGATTGCAAAATTTATTACTCAAGCAACAATAATTATTGCGCCTTTTGATTAAAAGCTAAAACTATGAGTTTTGGTTTTGCTATTTTTTTGATTTCTTCTTTTGAAAAATAAATATTTTTGTTATCACAATAAATATATAAAGTATGGTTTTTCAACTCAAATTCAAGATTTTCGTTTGTATCTTTAGCAAGTCTTTTGGCTAGTGCGAATATAAAATTAAGCCAAGAAATTATATGAGTATGAGGTAATAAATTTTTAAAATGTTCGACGCTATAAGGATTAAATTTTTTACCATTAAGTTTAAGTAAAGTAGAAATCAAAGTCAAATCTTTATGCGAGTAGCCAAAATTTAATCCATTAAGGGCCATATATGAGCTATGTTCATTTGAAAAATAAAAATTTAATTTTTCCCCTATGAGTGAAATTTTTGCAGCATCAAGTAAATTAGCTTTATATAAATTTTCTATTTTATGCAAAGGCTTTAAGCTTTCAAAAATTTTATTTGCAAAATACGCACATTTGTTAGGATAGTTTGTATTAAAACGATCTTGTAAAGATTTTAAACTTGGATTGAAATTAGGAGGAAATTTAGCATTAAATTTAGTAAAATCGCTTGTATTTTCTTTGATTTTTTCATGTTTATTAAAAATATCGGATAAAAATACACCTTCTCTTACCCCAACTGTAGAAGTGATAACTTGTTTCGCTTTTAAATTTTTTAACAAAGCAAGAAAGATTGCACAACCTTCTTTTATAGTATCAAAACGATCTTTTTTAATGCTAAAGTCTATTAAATTTTTAGCATTTAAAATTTTTTCTATATGATTTTTTTCTTTTTCGACTTCATAGCAAAAATTATGCAGCATTTTTAAAGGATAGGAATTTTTTTTCATTATAGAATTAGAAATAGCACGCAAGCTTCCACCTATAGCTATAATATTATCATTTTGAAATTTTTTAGGTATTTGCAAAATAATTTCTTGTATAAAATTATTTAAAGCATTAAATTTTTTCTGATCATAAAATAACTCTTTAAGTCTTACCGTGCCAATATCCAAAGAAAGACAATCAATAATTTTTCCATCTTTAATTAGACATAATTCTGTAGAGCCACCTCCTATATCAATAGTGGTAGCATTTTGGATGTTTGATAGTAAATTTAAAGCAGCAAGACCGCCTAAAAAAGACTCTGTTTTGCCATTTATACATCTTATATTTAAAGCTATATTTTGAGATATTCTTTTAATAAATTCTTTAGAATTGGGAGCATCTCTTAAAGCCGAAGTTCCAACAGCAATAATTTTTGCACATTTTTCTTTTAAAGCTTTTTCTTTGAAAAAAGCCAAGGTTTGTTCGGCTTTATACATAGCTTCATTTTGGAGAATTTTATTGTTATTGTAAGCGTTTTCTCCAAGTCTTACTTTTTTTTTATACTCACTGCAAATATAAAAACCATATCTTGAAGTTCTCTCAAAAACAACCATGCGAATAGAATTTGAGCCAAGATCTATTACTGCTGTTTTTTTAGCCATTAATTAGCTTTATTTTTGTGTTTTAAACGAAGCTCTTCAATGCTTTCAACATTATCAGGGTCAGGAATGATACAATCAACAGGACAAGCTACTATACAAGCAGGTTCAGAAAATTCATTGACGCATTCAGTACAAAGATCAGGATCTATAACATAGATTGGATCATTATCATAAATTGCTTCATCTGGGCATTCTTCTCTACAAGCATCGCACGATATACAATCTTTAGTGATTAAAAGTGACATTTTTTTCCTTTGGATGAGTGTAAATCTTATACAATATAAAAACTTATATGTAATTTAAACCAATAAAGTTAAGATGTCTTTAGGATTTCATCCTAAAGATCAATTTGATTTTTTAGGAAAACAAAAGCGATATCCCCTACGACGCACCGTTTCTATAGTAGAAATGTTTAAAGGTTTGTCCATTTTTTGTCTGATTTGATTGATAGCTACTTCTATAACATTTGGAGTTACAAGTTCAGGTTCTTCCCAAATAGCATCTAAAAGTTGTTCTTTTGATACAATTTGATCAGAATGTCTAGCTAGATGGGTTAAGACTTCAAAAGGTTTTCCTTTTAATTCTATGTCTTTTCCTTGATAAGTGATTTTTTCTTCATCTGGATCTATAGTTAAATCATCTATTTTGATTACATTTGTTCCGCCAAATCTAAGTCTAGCTTCTATTCTAGCCATTAAAATATCATAGTCTAAAGGTTTTTTTACAAAATCATCTGCACCTGCTTTTAAAGCTTTGATTTCATTTTCTTTATCTGTTTTAGAGCAAAGTGTTATGATAGCTGTTCTTGGAGATTTTTGTTTAATGACGTTGATTAAATCACTAGCATCATTACTACCAATTAACCAATTAGTCAATACTAAATCATAGTGTCTAATGCCTATAAAATATTCAGCATCTTTGAAATTTTCTGAAGTATCTGTTTGATAACCAAATTCATTTAAAGTATTTGAAACCGTTTTATTTAAAGCTATTTCATCTTCTACAACTAAAATACGCATTCTTTTCCTTTAAGGAGAATTTTAGGAAAGAAGTATAACACAAATTAAGCAAATATTCAAAGTTCTTTAAAAATATTTTAATATTTTTTTGTTAGAGTAGCTCCAACCTTGGCATTTTCGATGATATCGGGTTTATAGCAAGTTATAGTTATAAATGTAATTTTTTTATGATGTGTTTTTATATTTTTACATACATACTTCAAAGAATTTTCTATGGTTTTAAATTTTTTCTTTTTATAAATTTTTTTTATACGAGTACAAAGTTTAGCATAGTCAAGAAATTTTTTACTTTTAGCTTCTAGTTCTATTAAAATAGTCTGCTTTTGAATTCTTTCAAAATCTAAAAGTCCTATAATACATTTAAATTTTAGATTAATTTTTATATGACTTTGCACTCTTTTTTTCCTATAAGTCTTAAAATGTTTGGGATGTGTTTATATACTACTATAAAAGCTATGATGAAAATTGGTGCATGAGTGTTAATTACAGGCATATCATAATGAAAAATAAAGGAAGAAAAAATTAAAACTATCAAAGCTACCAAAGAAGCTACGCTAGAGATTTTAAAAACTTTTCCCACAATAAACCAAGCGATAAAAGCACTAAGGATTTCTAATGGTAAAAATATACTTAAAACCCCAGCTCCAGTTGCAATTCCTTTACCTCCTTCAAATTTTAAATATGGAGAAAAACAATGCCCTAATACAGCCAAAACAGCCATAGTCCATAAAATATTATCATCATATCCTAAAAATTTAGCTATTAATATAGGCACTACACCTTTTAAGGCATCTAAAATTACGGTGGCGATGGCGAGTTTTTTAGCTAATTTTGGATTGTGTTCTTTTAACACTCTTAAAACATTAGTAGCACCTATACTTTTACTACCTGCATTTTTGATATCAATCTTAGCAAAAACACGACTTAGTATTAAACCACAAGGAATAGCACCTATAAGATAAGCTAGAAGATAGATGATTAAATTTTCCATACTGATAGAATCCTATTAAAATATAAAATAATTTTTATAATAATATTGCATAAATGCTGAAACTATTATTTAAGATGTATATTATCCTAAATAATAATTTTTATTTTATAATTAATTTTTTATTTTATTTAAAGAAAATTTGGTATATATTTTCATAAAGTTTATTTAAATAAGCTTTATTCTTATTATAGGAGTGGTATTATGAAAAAAATTTCATTGTTGATTGCTTTGTCTTTGTTGGTATTTTCATCAGCATTTGCCGATAGATCTTTACTTGAAGAAGCAAAAGCAGCAGGTTTAGCACCTTTGCCAAAAGATCAAGCAGAAGTTGAAAAGCTTTTAGAGCAAATGGATGTTAAAGCAAGTAAATTTTCTAAAGAAAAAGTTAATCTTGGTAAAAAGCTGTATTTTGAGCCAAGACTGTCTAAAAGTGGCTTGATTTCTTGTAATACCTGTCATAACTTAGGCATGGGAGGAGCTGATGGTATAGCAGCTGCTGTGGGTCATCAATGGACAACCAATCCTCATCATTTAAATTCTCCCACTGTATATAATTCTGTTTTAAATTCAACACAATTTTGAGATGGAAGAGCAAAAACTTTAGCTGATCAAGCAAAAGGACCTATCGAAGCAGAACCTGAAATGGCAACTCCGGCAAGTTTAGCTGTTGAAAAGATTGCTTCTATGCCTGAATATGTAAAAGAATTTAAAAAGATTTATGGTAATGATGGTGTAACTTTTGACAATATTGCAGATGCTATAGCTACTTTTGAAAGAACGCTTTTAACTCCATCTAAATTTGATAAATTCTTAGAAGGTGATACAAGAGCTTTAAATAAAAAAGAGCAAGAGGGTTTAAAAACTTTCATTGATAAAGGATGTACAGCTTGTCATACGGGTGTAAATTTAGGTGGAAGTATGCAAGCTTTCCAAGTAGCAGCTAAATATAAATTTGCAAATATTGGAGACTTTAAAGGTGATGCAAATGGTTTAGTAAAAACTCCTACTTTAAGAAATATTGCTGAAACTGCGCCGTATTTTCATAATGGTGCTATATGGTCATTAAAAGATGCTATTAAAGAAATGGGTAGTGTTCAACTTGGTATAGAAATTTCTGATAAAGAAGCAGCTTCTATAGAAAGATTTTTACATACTTTAACAGGTAAAAAACCAAGTATTACTTATCCACAATTTCCAAAAGCTACTGAGAAAACTCCAAAACCAGAGCTTTAATGTAATTCCCAAAGAAATTTTTTATCTTTGGGATAATTTTTTATTGATTTTTATTATTTTTTCTTGTATATTTCATTTCAGTTTTATTTAATTTTTGAGGATTGAGTGTATGGGGAAAACTATTTTTTATGGTTTTGTATTAATTGTTGGATTATTATTTAGTGCTTGTGCTAATCATGCGCAAGTAAATAATGATTTTGAACAAAAATTAACACAAAAACTTTGTTCGAATGAATTTTTTACTCAGGAAATGAACAAAGTTAATCAAAAAGATGATCCGGTATATATAGGATTAAATGCAGGTTTGATTGCTAAAAATTGTGGAGATTTTAACATTAGCAATGAATTTTTTGATAAGGTTGAAGAGTCTTATCAAGTAGATGTTGATCTAAGAAGCGGTGCTCAAAAAATTGCCAAAACTACAACGGCTGTGTTGATAAATGATTCTATATTAGATTATGATGGTTCTTTATATGAAAGAATCATGGTAAATGTTTATAAGGGCTTAAATTTTATGAGCCAAGATGATTTTAACAATGCAAGAGTTGAATTTAAAAGAGCATTGCTTCGCCAAGATCGAGCAAAGGACTATTTTCAAGCTCAAATAGCTAAAAATAAAAAAAAGCTAGAAAAAGCTAAAAAAGAAGATCCAAATTTTGATAAAAATTTCAATGATTCTAGAAAACAAATCAATGCTCAATATGATGAGTTATTTGAAGAATTTTCAACTAGTAAAAATTTCACAAATCCTTATGCTACTTATTTAGCTTCTGTGTTTTATTTTATGAGTAAAGATTATACTTTGGCTAAAGGCTTATTTAGAGAGATTAAAATCTTAAATCCTAAAAATAAAGAAATAGCCAAAGAATATAAAATTATCAACAGAGCTAAAAAGAATGCAAAATATGTTTTTGTCGTTTATGAAAATGGTTTTGGCGTGATAAAAGATGAATTTAAAATGACTTTACCATTTATTTTAAGCGATAATGTCACTGCCGCTTCTATTGCACTGCCAACTTTGAAAAAAAGAAGCAAGTCTTTTGATTATATTAGTGTAAATGATGCCAATACTACTACTTTAGTAAATTTAGATGATGTGGTTGCAAGCGAGTTTAAATTTGAATTACCAACTATAATTACAAAGGCTATTACTTCTACTATATTAAAAACTACTATGAATGCAGCAGTTGCTAATAATGACTCTACGGGCGGATTTTTAAGCATAGCTAGTGGTATAATGAATGCAGTCACAACTAAAGCAGATGTTAGATCTTGGAGAGGGTTGCCTCAAAGCATTGAAGTAGTAGCAGTTAAAAATACAGGTAAGGTTTTGATTAAAACTCCTAATGGAGAAGAATTGTTTAAAAAACAAGTTAATCCAAAGAAAAATGTGTTAATTATCGTGCGTTCTTTTGCGCCATATATCACACCAAGTATTAATGTGATAGAAAAATGAAAAAAATAATTATTTTATTATTAAGTTTTATGTGTTTATTTTCTCAAGATGTGAGTCAATTTAAACACACAAATGTTAAAAGTGTCAAAGAAAGAATAAATGATGCAGGATTATTAGAAGTTCAAATAACTTTTTATAGCTCAGTAAGTAAAAAAATTTCTTATAAAATTGAATGGTTTGATAAAGATGGTTTTGCTGTAAAAAATACCATAGATGAAAACTATCAAAATATAAGATTATTGAGCGGGCAAGATTATATTGTTCAAAAAGTTGCTACAAATGAAAGAATTAAAAAATATAAAATATATATTAAATAAGGAGTGGAAATGAAAAAAATAAAAATATTAACAAGTATTGTAGTTATTAGTATTTTGTTTAGTGCTTGTATGCAGCAGCCTAGCTATGTAGATGGCACTGCTGCAAAAGTAAAAAAAGGTGATTCTTTAAGCATGGGTTTAACCGGAGAAGATTTTGATAATACTGCAAGGGAAATGCTAAATAGCTTATTTAATTCAGCTTATGTTGTCAAAAAAATAGGAAATTCAGGTAAAGCTGTAGTGGCAGTTTATGATGTGGTAAATAATACAGCTTTAAGAATAGACACTAGAAATTTAACAGATTTAATGGCGGAAGAGCTTATAAATTCAGGTAAATTTGCAGCTTCAGCTACTCAAGGCAATGACATTGCTACTCAAGATAATATGGATGATTTAATAAGCGATAAAGATGATGATAGATACGATAAATCAACAGTTTTTAAAAATCGTACTCAAATTAGTGCTTCTTTGACTTTACAAGGAAGAATTGATCAAAAAAATATAAAATTAAACGATGGTAAAACTCAAGTAGAATACTTTTTTGTGATGAAATTGGCTGAAAAAGTTAGTGGTTTGGTGGTATGGCAAAAAACTACTAGAATCAACAAATTAGGTTCTAGTAAAACTGTTAGCTGGTAAGAATAAAATTTAAAAGGATATATAATGAAAAAAATGTTTATTATTGGTTCTTTGGCTTTAGCGAGTTTTCTTTATGCACAAGCAACACCACAAGTAGAAATCACTCAAGAAGATATTAAAACTCAAAATGAAATGTCAGATGCTAGTACTAAAGATATTACTCCAAAATCTTTAGATGATTTTTTTGAAGAATTTGCAGATAATTTTGATATAGAATATGGTGTTACAAAAGATGGAAAAACTTTTTATGTCGGAAAAAGTGTAGTTGCTCTAAACGATAGTGATCCACAATTTGCTCAAGCTTTGCAAAATGCTTATCAAAAAGCTATGTTAAATTTGCAAACTGAATTTATTAAAGATGCTTTTGGAAGAATAGCGGTAAATAAAATTCAAAATTATGAAGCTGATAATTCTACTAATGCAAAAGAATTTGAAGAACTTCCAAAAGGAAGTATTATGAGTCAAATTTTTGACAAACTTGCTCAATTAAGTGGAGCAAAATTAGACAAAGCTTTAAAAGATTTAGGTATTAATGTAGAAGGTTTAACAGAGGAAAGAAAGAAGACTTTATTAAAAGAAGAATTTCTTAATAAAACCATCACAAGTGCAGTTGGTTCAATGAGTGGGTTAATTCCTGTACAAACCATAGTTACACAAAGAAGAGGTCAATATGATATAGGAGTTATTGCAGTTGTTTCTAAAAAAACACGCCAACTTGCTAAAGATATGTCATTAGAGCGCAAAAGCAATATCACAGGTAAAGGTAAAAACATTAGTGAGTATTTACCAAAAGAAGAAAAAGGTTTTCTTAATGAATATGGTATTCGTTTAGTTTATGATGAAAAAGGCTCACCTGTCATTTTAAGCTATGGAAATTGGGGTTATATAGCTGATGCTAATAATGCTAAAAAAACTAATATATTAGAAGATAGGGCAAAAGATACAGCTGCAACTATGGCTGATGCTGCTATTGTTGAATTTATCAATACAAATTTAAGTTTAAAAGATGAAAAAACTACAGGTGAAAGTTATGAAGAAATCATCAAACAAAGCTTAAATATTAACGATAACACTACCCAAGAACAAATTCAAGATTTTACAAATATTATAGAAAAAATCAATACAAAAGTAAAAGCAAATTCTAGTGGAAAAATTAAAGGTATAAGAACGCTTAAAAAATGGAGCTATAAAAGTGAAAATGGCATAGAACATGTGGGCGTTGTAAGATTTTATTCTTATGATAATGTAGCTAATATTAATGAAGCTTTAAAATCAAATTCAAACACTCCAAAAGCTGAGCCTAAAAAGTCTTCTAATATACAAAGAAGTTCTAATATTGTTAATGATATAGATGATTTTTAGGAAAATTTTATGAAGATTTTGCGTATTTTTATTTTAACTTTACTTTTGCATTTTACTTTAAGTGCAAAAGTAATTACTTCAAGCACTACAAAATCAAGCAGCGGAGAAGGTGTTGGCGTTACTAGAGAAGAAGCGATTAACAATGCCATTATAGAAGCTGTTGGAAAATTAAATGGTGTTAATATTGATTCGGTTAAACAATCTTTTGTTGGCATTAATTCAGATGATAAAAAAACCAATATTAAAGATATCTATGAAGAGCAAATCATAAAAGCTACAAAAGGTAAGGTTGATACTTACGAGATTGATAATATAGTGCAAGATAAAGACAAATATATAGCAAATGTAACCGTTTTTAAAACTAATGTTAGTAAAAAATACCAAGCACCAGGATTAAATGCAGATAGTAGAAGAAGTATCACGGTTTTTAGCACTTCTTCTAATCATCAAGAGCTTGGTAGTATTTTACAGCAAAAAATTATCACAGATTTGATTCAAAGTAGGAAATTTAATGTCTTAGATAGAGATTCTAAGGGCTATTATGAGATGGAAAAAGCTTTGATAAATTCATCCAATACCCATGAAGATGAAATTTATAAGCTTAAAAATGTAATGGCTACAGATTATATTTTATTATTTAATGTAAGCGGGATTGATTTTAAAACAAAAGGTTCTAAAAATAAAGCAGATATTGTGATTGATTATAGAGTATTATTATTTGCTACAAGACAAATTAAATTTTCAAATACTTTAAGTATGTCAGTTTCTTTTAAAGGTGATTCTTTAGTTGCTAGCGAAAAAGTTAGTGAAAAAATAGCAAAGAAAATTTCTGATGATATTTTAAATGCCATTTATCCTTTAAAAATATCACAAATTCATCAAAATGAAGTAGTATTTTCACAGACTTTAACCATTTATGATACTTATGAGTGTTATTCTTTAGGTGAGGTGGTAAAAGATGCATATACCAAAGAAAACACAGGAAGAATTGAGACTAAAACAGGTGTTGTAAAAATCATTCGTTCTACTCCAAAAATTTCCTATGCAAACATTATAGAAGGAAATGTTAAAAAAGGAGATATTTGTAGGCCTTTGGGTGATGATGGTGAAGGTATGGAAAAACAGCACAGTGTCAATCCAAATGGCACGGTAAATTTGGGTTGGTAATTAACCTAAATTTAAAATTATTTGAGTATAATCTCAAGTTTTAACCATTAGAGCTTTTTAAATTTATGTTTATACATAATGCTTTGTGGTGCTACCAAAATATATTTTAGAAAGGATAGCTGTATGTATGCTATTATAAAACACAGCGGGAAACAATACAGAGTAAGCCAAGGTGATGAGCTTAAACTAGATCGTTTTGAAGCTGAAGTAAAATCAAGCATTGAAGTAAGTGAAGTTCTTGCTGTATGCGATAAAGAATTAAAGGTAGGTGCGCCTTTTGTTGCGGGTGCAAAAGTTGTTTTGGAAGTGATAGTTCATGGAAAAGACAAAAAAGTTGTGATTTATAAAAAAAGACGCAGAAAAGATTCTAAATTAAAACGCGGTTTTAGAAGACAATTTACTCGTGTTAGAGTAGTAGATATTAAAGCTTAAGGAGTAAAGAATGGCACACAAGAAAGGTCAAGGTTCAACTCAGAATAATCGCGATTCTATAGGTCGTCGTTTAGGTGTTAAAAAATTTGGTGGTGAATTTGTTCGTGCTGGAAATATAATCATCCGCCAAAGAGGAACAGCAACTCATGCTGGAAATAATGTAGGTATAGGAAAAGATCATACAATTTTTGCTTTAATTGATGGTTTTGTAAAATTCGAAAGAAAAGATAAAAATAGAAAAAAAGTTTCTGTTTATCCTGCATAATTTCAAGGCTACTTTGTAGCCTTTCTTCTTAAACCTCATATATTAAAAAAATATAATATCATTTTTAAAAAATTAAATTTGGTGAAAATATGTTTATAGATAATGTTAAATTGATTTTGAGTTCAGGAAATGGTGGCAAAGGTGCTGTTAGTTTTCGCCGTGAAAAACATGTCCCGCTCGGTGGTCCTGATGGTGGAGATGGTGGAGATGGTGGGAGTGTTTATTTTATATGTGATAACAATACTCATACATTAGCACATTTTAAAGGCAAAAAAGAATTAAAAGCTCAAAATGGTTACCCAGGACTTGGGCGTAATAAAAATGGCAAACGTGGAGAAAATTTAGAACTTATAGTCCCACAAGGTACTCAAGTTATTGATGCTCAAAGTGGAGAAGTTTTGCTTGATATGCTTGTAGAGGGGCAAAAAGAATTATTTTTAAAAGGTGGCAAAGGCGGTCTTGGCAATACCCATTTTAAAAATTCAACCAATCAACGTCCAGACTATGCTCAGCCAGGTGTAGCAGGTAAAACTATCAATGTGTGTTTAGAATTAAAACTTATAGCCGATGTTGGTTTGGTTGGTTTTCCAAATGTAGGAAAATCCACACTCATAAGTGTAGTATCTAATGCTCGTCCTGAAATAGCTAATTATGAATTTACTACTTTAACTCCAAAACTTGGTATGGTCGAAGTTGATGATTATAATTCTTTTGTGATGGCTGATATTCCAGGTATTATAGAAGGAGCAAGTGGTGGAAAAGGCTTAGGACTTGAGTTTTTAAGACATATAGAAAGAACTTCATTTTTACTTTTTGTTTTAGATCCTTTAAGGGAAATGAGCTTGAAAGAACAATTTTGCATTTTAAGAAAGGAATTGGAAAAATTTTCAAACAAACTTTATGCAAGAAATTTTGGAATAATGCTTTCAAAAAGCGATAGTGTAAATTTAGGCGAAGAATTTGCAAAAAAAATTGAAGATGAATTTAATAAACTTACTTCGTATTTAAATGAACTTAATAATCCTCAAAGCTTTTTCATTAAGGTTTCGAGTCTTGAAAAAACAGGCTTAAAAGAGCTTAAATTTATGCTTTTGGAAGAAGTTAAAAAGATCAGAAGTCAAAATAATTAATTCCAATGAAAGAAAATTTAAGTATAGATTTTATCCAAGAATATATCAAGTCTAATTTTAAAGGCTTGGTATATAAATTTACTTATAAAGAACATAGCTTTTTTTATAATCCCGATAAAGTTTTAAAAAATGGAGTTTATTTTTGTACTATTAAAGAAAATGATGGCATAAATGATAAAGCTTCAAATTTAAATAGAGAAGGTGTGTTTCGTTTAAGTTGTTCTCTTTGTGATCAAGACTATCAAAAACTTTTTGGTCAAAAACCTAAAAAAGCTTTAAAGGGTGAGATTGTTAATTTAAATTATGATTTTTCTAAACTTGATTTTATTATGCCTCATCCAATTTATGCTTATATGGGATATATTTGTATTAATAACCCTTCTAGAAAAAATTTTGAAATTTTCAAAGATTATCTTGAGCTTTCATATCAAAAAGCTATAAAAACTTACCAAAAAAGGATGATGATATTGTGAAAAATATTATTTTTATGGGAACTCCTTCTTATGCTACTTGTATTTTAAAAGAGTTGATAAAAGAAGGTTTTAATATACAAGCTTTATTTACTCAAAGTGATAAACCTGTTGGTAGAAAACAAATTTTAACCCCAAGTGATACTAAAAAATTTGTTTTAGAAAATAATTTACATATAGAAATTTTCACTCCAAAAAGCTTAAAAGATGAAAATATAATCAATGGAATAAAAAGCTTAAAACCTGACTTTATAGTTGTTGCTGCTTATGGTAAAATTTTACCAAAAGAAATTTTAGATATTGCTCCTTGCATAAATTTACATGCTTCTTTGCTTCCTAAGTATCGTGGTGCTTCTCCTATACAAAGTGCTATTTTAAATGCAGATAAGATTAGTGGGGTTTGTTCTATGCTTATGGAAGAAGGGCTTGATAGCGGAGCTGTTTTAGAAAGTGTAGAATTTAATATAGAAGGTAAAAAATCAAATGAAATTTTTGATATTTTTTCAAATTTAGCAGCAAGACTTTGTGTTAGTACTTTAAATAATTTTTTTAAAATAACTCCTAAAATTCAAGATGAAAGCAAAGTCAGTTTTTGCAAAAAAATAAAAAAAGAAGATGGTCTTATAGCACTTAATGAAGCAAGTGTTGTTTATCAAAAATTTTTAGCTTTTTATCCTTGGCCAGGAATTTTTTTAAAAAATGGATTGAAATTTTTAGATATTGAACTTTTTGATAAAGATAGCTTACAAGAAAGTGGAAAAATTTTAAATATAGAAAATGATGGATTTTTATTAGCTTGTAATAAGGGTGTTTTAAAGATAAAAATTTTACAAGAAAGTGGAAAAAAAGCACTAGATGGTAAAACTTATTTAAATGGCAAAAGGTTAAAAATTGGAGATAGTTTATTTTGAAGAATTAGAATCTACTCAAAAATATTTATGTGAAAAAATAAAAAATAATGAAATAAATACAAACACAGTAAT
Source organism: Campylobacter volucris (assembly GCF_008011665.1). GTDB lineage: Bacteria > Campylobacterota > Campylobacteria > Campylobacterales > Campylobacteraceae > Campylobacter_D > Campylobacter_D volucris_A. The sequence goes on along the minus strand of NZ_VOWJ01000033.1, from coordinate 71,635 downwards.
AATAGCAAACAAACAAACAAATGGTATAGGAAGTAGAGAAAATTCTTGGCAGAGCAAGGAAGGAAATTTGCATTTTTCTTTTTGTTTAAAAATAGATGATTTGCCAAAAGACTTGCCTTTGGCATCTTGTAGTATTTATTTTGCTTTTTTAATGAAAGAAATTTTAAGCAAAAATGGCTCTAAAATTTGGCTTAAATGGCCAAATGATTTTTATATAGATGGTAAAAAAATTGGTGGATTGATGAGTTCTAAAATAAATGATTTTTTAGTAGTAGGATTAGGACTTAATTTAGTTTATGCACCTTGTAAAGCACAAGTATTAGATATTAAAGTAGATATTACAGAACTTTTAAAAGAATATTTTACATCTATACAAAAGAACCAATCATGGAAGAATATTTTTAGCAAGTATATGTTAGAATTTGAAAAATCAAGGAAATTTTTTATACATTATGATGGTAAAATTTTATCTTTAGATGATGCTTTATTGTATAAAGATGGTTCGATATTATTAGATAATAAAAGGATATATAGTTTAAGATGAGTGAGATAATAACTATAGCAAATCAAAAAGGTGGAGTTGGTAAAACGACAACAGCTATAAATTTAGCAGCTTCATTAGCCGTAGCTGAAAAAAAAGTACTTTTAATAGACATTGATCCACAAGCTAATGCCACTACAGGACTTGGTTTTAATAGAAGCAATTATGAATATAATATTTATCATGTTTTTATAGGTAGAAAAAAACTTTCAGAAATTATTTTGAAAACAGAATTATCTCAGCTTTTTTTAGCTCCTTCAAATATTTCTTTAGTTGGGATAGAACAAGAAGTTGTAAAAGAAAATGGAGAATATAGAACCATTTTAAGAGAAAAATTAAAAGAGATTTCTAGTGAATATGATTTTATCATTATAGATTCTCCTCCAGCTCTTGGAAGTATTACTGTAAATGCTTTTGCCGCTAGTGATAGTGTTATCATCCCTATACAATGTGAATTTTATGCATTAGAAGGTGTTGCTATGGTTTTAAATACCATTAAATTTGTAAAAAAAACCATTAATCCTAAGCTAAAAATCAAAGGTTTTCTACCTACAATGTATAGCTCTCAAAATAATCTTTCAAAAGACACTGTTGAAGATTTAAAGCAAAATTTTAAACAAAAACTATTTAAAATTGGTGAAAAAGAAGATGATTTTATCATTATTCCAAGAAATGTTAAATTAGCTGAAAGTCCAAGCTATGGTAAGCCTATCATACTTTATGATATAAAATCACCAGGTTCTTTGGCTTATCAAAATTTAGCTCAATCAATATTAGGATAATTTATGGCAAAAAAAAGTGCTTTAGGTAGAGGTTTAAGTAGTATTTTAGCAGATATTGATGAGGTTTATGAAAAAGAACTTGGCTCAAGCGATAATAAAATAGAAGAAATAGATATAGATCTTATTACTCCAAATCCATACCAACCAAGAAAAAAATTTGATAATCAAGCCTTAGAAGAACTTGCAAATTCCATCAAAGAATATGGCTTAATACAACCTATTGTGGTATTAAAAAAAGATGAATTTTCTTATGTATTGATCGCTGGTGAGAGAAGATATAGAGCTTGTAAGCTTTTAAATAAAGGAGAGATTAGAGCAATTATTCTTAATGTTGAGGATATTAAATTGAGAGAATTAGCTCTGATAGAAAACATACAAAGAGAAAATTTAAACCCTATCGAATTAGCTCATTCTTATAAAGAACTTTTAGATATTCATAATATTACCCAAGAAAAACTTTCAGATATCATCCATAAATCAAGATCGCAAATTGCCAATACTTTAAGATTATTAAATTTAAATGATAATACGCAAAATCTTATCATAGAAGGTAAGCTTTCACAAGGTCATGCAAAGGTTTTAGTAGGACTTGATAAAGAAGATGAAAAAACTATTGTAGATACTATCATTGGTCAAAAATTAAATGTAAGAGATACTGAAAAATTAATTAAAAATTTTAAAAATTCCAATTTTAATGAAAAATCTGAAAAAAATTTATCTCAAATAAATCCAATGCTTCAAAATCTACATACTAAATTTTTATCTCTTGGCTTTAAATCTTGTATCAAAAATTCAAAAATTATTATTAGTTTTGATGATGAGGCAAAGATTAAAAAGTTATTGCAAATCCTAGATTAAATATGTTTTTAGGATTTATTTGATATAATTACGACTTTTATTTAGAGAATTTTAGGAGTATTAATGTTTGATGATGTCCATTTTTCTATTATGATTGCTACAGGAGTAATTTTTTTACTTATGATAGTAATTTTAAATTCAATACTTTATAAGCCTTTGATTGCTTTTATGGACTCTAGAGATTTAGAGATTAAAAGCAATGAAGAAAAAATGAAAAAAAATTCCGATGATGTATCCAATGTAGAATTCGAACTTGAAAAAATTCATAATCAAACTAGAGATGAAATTAATCAAATAAAACAAAAAGCTATAGAAGAAGCAAAACTAAAACAAGAAAAAGAAATTACAAATAAAAAGAAAGAAATAGAAGAGCAAATGGGTGTTTTTTTAAAAAGCTTAAAAGAAAAAGAAAAAGAGCTTAAAGAAGAGATGCGTTTAAAAATGCCTGAATTTAAACAAAGTTTTCAAAATAGTTTGAGTAAAATTTAAAGGATTTTAATGAAAAAAACTTTATTGCTTGTCCTTCCTTTTTATGTTTTTGGTGCTGAAAGTGGGAGTGGGGATTATGATATTTTGCCAAGAACAGTAAATTTTATTTTATTTGCGGCTATATTGTATTATTTTATTGCTACTCCCTTGAAAAAATTTTATAATGATAGAATTTATAAAATTTCTTCTAAAATGAATGAAATTCAAGAAAAGCTTATCGCAAGTAAAAATTTAAAATTAGAAATGATGAAAAAATTAGATTTAGCTAAACAAGAATCTGCTAATGCACTTGCATTAGCAAAAAAAGAGGCGGAGATATTGGTTAGAAAAATTGAAATAGAAACTAAAGCAGAAATTGAAGTTTTAGAAAAATCATTTCAAGAACATAAAGAATATGAAATGAGAAAAATGGAACAAAGTGTTGCGAGCTCAGTTTTAGATGAAATTTTCAAGGATGAAAAATTACATTTGCAACAAAAAGAAATTCTTAACATTATGATGAAAAAGGTATCTTAATGGATAATACTATAGCAAAAATTTATGCTAAAGCTATTTTAGATAGAGGTGATTTTGATGAATTTTATTCTAATTTATTAGATCTTGCCTCTGCTTTTGGGGTGTCAAAATTTGTTGATATTTTAAATTCGTATGATATAAAACAAGAACAAAAATTAGAATTTTTACTTTCTTTGTTGGATAATCCTAGTCAAGAATTTAAAAATTTTATAGCATTAGTTGTAATTAATTCTAGAGAAAATTTAATTCCTAATATAGTAGAAGAATTGAGCAAACAAAAGGCTTTAAAAGAAAATATGTTTTTAGGTTGTATTCATTCTAAAGAAATTTTGACCGAAGATGAGATTAAAAATTTAGAAGATAAATTAAGTCAAAGATTTAATGCAAAGATTAGATTAGAAAGTAAAATAGGAATTAATGATGGTGTAAAGATTAGCTTAGAAGGTTTGGGTTATGAGATTTCATTCTCAATGCAAAATTTAAAAGTTAAAATGAGTGAATATATATTAAAAGCAATTTAAGGAGAGTTGATGAAATTTAAAGCAGATGAAATTAGTTCTATTATCAAAGAAAGAATAGAAAAATTTGACTTTAATTTAGAAATAGAAGAAACTGGTAAAATCATTTCGGTAGCAGATGGTGTTGCTAAGGTTTATGGCCTTAAAAATGCTATGGCTGGAGAAATGGTTGAATTTGAAAATGGCGAAAAAGGTATGGTTCTTAATCTTGAAGAATCAAGCGTGGGTATTGTTGTTTTAGGAAAAGGTTTAGGGCTTAAAGAAGGTAGTTCAGTTAAAAGACTTAAAAAGCTTTTAAAAGTACCTGTTGGTGATGCTTTGATTGGTCGTGTTGTAAATGCTTTAGGTGAACCAATTGATGCAAAAGGAGTTATCGAAGCTAGTGAATATCGTTTTGTAGAAGAAAAAGCAAAAGGTATTATGGCTAGAAAAAGTGTTCATGAGCCATTGCAAACTGGTATTAAAGCTATAGATGCTTTAGTGCCAATTGGAAGAGGTCAAAGAGAGCTAATCATAGGCGATAGACAAACTGGCAAAACAACGGTTGCTATTGATACAATTATTAGTCAAAAAGGTAAAGATGTTATTTGTATTTATGTAGCAATAGGTCAAAAACAAAGCACTGTTGCTCAAGTTGTTAAAAAACTTGAAGAATATGGTGCTATGGAATATAGTATAGTAGTAAATGCTGGTGCATCTGATCCTGCAGCATTGCAATATTTAGCTCCATACACTGGTGTAACCATGGGGGAATATTTTAGAGATAATTCAAGACATGCATTGATTGTTTATGATGATTTAAGCAAACATGCTGTAGCATATCGTGAAATGTCTTTAATTTTACGCCGTCCTCCAGGTCGTGAAGCATATCCAGGTGATGTTTTTTATCTTCACTCAAGATTACTAGAAAGAGCTAGCAAATTAAGTGATGAATTGGGTGCAGGAAGTTTAACAGCATTGCCTATTATAGAAACTCAAGCAGGAGATGTTTCAGCTTATATTCCTACAAATGTTATCTCTATCACCGATGGTCAAATTTTCTTAGAAACTGATTTATTTAATTCAGGTATTCGTCCAGCTATTAATGTGGGTTTATCTGTATCTCGTGTTGGAGGTGCAGCTCAAATTAAAGCTACTAAGCAAGTTTCTGGTACATTAAGACTTGATTTGGCTCAATATAGAGAATTACAAGCTTTTGCACAGTTTGCAAGTGATTTGGATGAAGCAAGTAGAAAACAACTTGAGCGCGGCCAAAGAATGGTTGAAGTTTTAAAACAACCTCCATATTCACCACTTTCTGCAGAAAATCAAGTAGTGATAATTTATGCTGGCACTAAAGGTTATTTGGATGATGTAGCAGTTTCAAAGATTGGGGAATTTGAAGCAGCGTTGTATCCCTTTATTGAAGCTAAATATCCAGAAATATTTGAGCAAATTAGAACTAAAAAAGCTTTAGATAAAGATTTAGAAGAAAAATTGGCTAAAGCGTTGAGTGAGTTTAAAGCAAACCATATATAAGGTCTTTTGATGTCTAATTTGAAAGAAATAAAAAGAAAAATTAAGAGTGTTCATAATACTCAAAAAACTACCAATGCGATGAAGCTTGTTTCTACTGCCAAGCTTAGAAAGGCAGAAGAAGCAGCTAAAAAGTCAAAGGTATTTGCTCAAAAAATTGATGAAGTTTTGTCTGAAATAGCTTTTAAAATAAATCAATATCAAGATCTTGATGATAAACTTCCATTTTTTAGAAAAAAAGATAATGTAGAAAAAATGGATATTATATTTGTAACTGCTGATAAGGGTCTTTGTGGTGGTTTTAATGTAAAAACTATTAAAGCAGTTAATGAGATGCTTGAAGAATGTAAGATTAAAAAAATAAAAGTAAGACTAAGAGCCATTGGAAAAACAGGTATAGAATATTTTAATTTTCAAAATATAGAAATTTTAGAAAAATATTTGGATACAAGTTCTAGTCCAGATTATGATAAAGCATGTGCTATTATCCATAGTGCCGTTGAAGATTTTGTACAAGGTTTAAGTGATAAGGTAGTGATCGTTCATAATGGTTATAAAAATATGATTTCTCAAGAACTTCAAATAAATGAATTATTACCAGTTACAGCTATCGTAACTAAAGAAGAAGAAAAGTCAGATTCATTGCTTGAGTTGGAGCCAGAAGATGGTGAGATTTTAAATGATTTATTAAAAACATATTTTGAATATAATATGTATTTTGCTTTAGTAGATTCTTTAGCTGCTGAACATAGTGCAAGAATGCAAGCAATGGATAATGCTACTAATAATGCCAAAGCTAGGGTAAAACAGCTTAATTTAGCTTATAACAAGGCTAGACAAGAATCTATTACCACTGAACTGATAGAAATTATCAGTGGTGTTGAATCGATGAAATAAATTTAGGAGTGATAATGCAAGGTTTTATTTCTCAGGTTTTAGGACCGGTTGTTGATGTAGAATTTAAAGATTATTTACCTCAAATCAATGAGGCTATTATTGTAAATTATGAGTTAGAAGGAAAAGAGTGCAAGTTAATTCTTGAAGTGGCTGCACATTTAGGCGATAACAAAGTAAGAGCTATTGCTATGGATATGACAGATGGTTTAGTAAGAGGATTATCAGCACAAGCAACAGGAAACCCAATTAGTGTTCCGGTTGGAGAAAAAGTTTTAGGTAGAATTTTTAATGTTACAGGTGATTTAATAGATGAGGGTGAAGCTGTAAATTTTGACAAACATTGGTCAATTCATAGAGATCCTCCTCCATTTGAAGAGCAAAGCACAAAAAGTGAAATTTTTGAAACAGGTATTAAGGTTGTGGATTTATTAGCACCTTATGCTAAGGGTGGTAAAGTAGGTTTATTTGGTGGTGCAGGTGTTGGTAAAACCGTTATTATAATGGAATTGATACACAATGTCGCTTTTAAACATAGTGGATATTCTGTATTTGCAGGAGTTGGCGAAAGAACTCGTGAAGGAAATGACCTTTATAATGAAATGAAAGAAAGTAATGTTTTAGATAAAGTTGCTTTATGTTATGGACAGATGAATGAACCACCAGGGGCTAGAAATCGTATAGCTTTAACAGGTTTGACTATGGCTGAATATTTTAGAGATGAGATGGGTCTTGATGTATTGATGTTTATAGACAATATATTTAGATTTTCTCAATCAGGTTCAGAAATGTCAGCGCTTTTAGGTAGAATTCCTTCAGCTGTTGGTTATCAACCAACTTTAGCTAGCGAAATGGGTAAATTCCAAGAAAGAATTACTTCTACAAAAAAAGGTTCTATAACTTCAGTTCAAGCAGTTTATGTTCCAGCAGATGACTTAACAGACCCTGCTCCTGCTACTGTTTTTGCGCATTTAGATGCTACAACTGTTTTAAATAGATCTATAGCTGAAAAAGGTATTTATCCTGCTGTTGATCCACTTGATTCTACTTCAAGAATGCTTGATCCTCAAATCATAGGAGAAGAACATTACAAAGTAGCACGCGGTGTTCAATCAGTGCTTCAAAAATATAAAGATTTACAAGATATTATAGCTATTTTAGGTATGGATGAACTAAGTGAAGAAGATAAGCTAATAGTTGAAAGAGCTAGAAAAATAGAAAAATTCTTATCTCAACCATTCTTTGTCGCTGAAGTATTTACGGGAAGTCCAGGTAAATATATCACTTTAGAAGATACAATAGCAGGTTTTAAAGGTATTTTAGAAGGTAAATATGATGATGTACCAGAAAATGCATTCTATATGGTTGGAAATATAGATGAAGTCATAGCAAAGGCTGAAACTTTAAAAGAAGTTAGCAGAAAAGATGTTTGCTTGGATAATTGCAAAGTAGATAAGGCTAAAAAAGGTTAATTTATGAAAGATCTAATATCTTTAGAAATAGTTACTCCTGTTGGGGTAATTTATAAAGATGAAGTAAAGCTCGTTGTTTTGCCAGGAAGTGAAGGAGAATTTGGAGTATTAAAAGGACACGCTTCTTTAATATCATCTTTAAAAGCAGGTGTTATAGATGTTGAAACGGCAAATTCTACCCATGAATTAATTGCGATTGACTCAGGACATGTTAAAGTTTCTGAAACAAAAGTAAGTGTTCTTGCTAAAGGTGCTGTTTGGGTTGGTGGAAATAGCGATAGCGAAATAGCAAAAAAACTTAATGAAGCAAAAGAACTCATTAAATCAATGAGTAGTGATAATGCAGCTTTAGCTTCTACTTTTGCTAAAATGGATAATAATGTAAGGCAAAAATAGTGGATTTTCAAGCAATTTTTCATTTTTTTGGAAACACAAGCTTAATTACTTATATAGTATTAGCTTGGCTTTCTGTGTATTTTATACTTAGTTTTACTATTTTGTTTTCAAGATTAATGACTATAAATAATTGGATACAAAATGAGTCTCAAGCACTTAAAGCTTTGATGGGAGGTGAAAAAGATTTAAGTCAAAGTGCCTCTATTTTAAAAAAATGTATTGAAATAGATGAAGCTAAAATGAATATTTATAAAAATTCTTTAGAAAAAAAAGCTTCTATAGGTTTAACATGGCTTAGTATTGTAGCTTCTACCTCTCCTTTTATAGGTCTTTTTGGAACAGTCATTTCTATACTTGAGACCTTTGGAGGATTAGAAGTTCAAAATTCTTTAAGTATTATTGCGCCAAAAATTAGTGAAGCTTTAGTGGCGACTGGATGTGGAATTTTAGTGGCTATTCCTGCTTATAGTTTTCATTTAATAATTAAGCGTAAAGCCTACGAATTGATAAATATATTAGATAGTGAGATTAAGTTATTAGTTAGTACAAAGGCTTAAGGTGAAATTTTTAGAAGAAAAACCTGAATTAAATATCACTCCTTTGGTGGATATTATGCTTGTTTTACTTGCTATACTTATGGTTACTGCACCGAGTGTGACTTATGAGGAAAAAGTTCAACTTCCTCAAGGTTCTCAAAAAAATTCTAGTGCTCCAAATTTAAAAAGTTTAATTATTACCATCAATGCTAAAAAAGAAATTTTTATTGGTAACAATAAATTTGATTTTTTGAGTTTTGCTGATAATATTAATGCCTTAAAAGCTCAGTATGATACTAATGAAATAGTATTTATAAGAGCAGATAAGAATTTAAAATATGATGATGTGATGAGTGTTTTAAGAACTATGAAACATATAGGTTTTCATAAGGTTGCATTACAAACTGAGTAAAATATGCAAGAGCATTCTGAATACACTACTAGATCTTTAATTTATGCTATTTTGATTTATTTTAGTGTTGTTTTTTTAGTATTTTTTAAAATAGTACAATACAAGCCACAAGCTTTGGAATATACTGATGATCCAAATAGTTTTATCAATATAGAATTAGGAGATAATGTTAATACAAATCCTTTATCAACACTACAAGAAGCGCAAAAAGAATCTTTGCAAGATCTTTTTGAAAAAAATATAGTACAAAAATATACTACTAATAAAAATGTTAAAACCCAAGATGTAGAGCAACAAGCAAGTAAATTTAATGAATTATTCGGAGATTTAGAAGATTATCAAGAAGAAAAAACAACTAAAGTTCAATCTTCAATGCCTTCGAAACAACCTGTATTTTCTAAAAGAGAGCAAATTTCAGATTTTTCTAAACAACTTAATAAAAGCTTACAGAATAATCAAGAATTGGGTCAGTCTTTAATAGAGCAAAAAGTTGGAATTTATGATCAGTTTTTAGGAGCTGTTAGAAAATATCTTGAAGAAAGATGGAGAGTATATAATCCAAGTGGAAATTTAAGTATAGATGTTGAATTTATTATCGATAATAATGGATGTTTTCATCTGGTTAATTCTTCTAAATCATTTAGCGAAAATTTTGACACAAAAGCACAAGAATTTTTAAAAAATTTAGAAGGAAAATATATAACTTTACCTCCAAATGGTAAAATACGACAAATTAAAATGAAACTTAGTGATGTAATTGAATTTAATACGGAGAAATAATGAAAAAGATATTAGTTTTTTTATTTTTTTGCACTATTTTATTTGGAGAAGATGCAACTATATCTGTTATCAATAAAGGTATGCAATTACCAAAAATTTATATTAAAGATCAGTCTAGTTTAACAGATTTAGATCTTAAAAAAAGTTTTTATAATATGCTTGTAAATGATATTAAAGTGAGTGCAAATTTTGAAGTAGTCGAAGAAGAGGCTAAAGGAGATTATGTATTTTCTTACATTTTAAATAAAAATGGAAAGCTTTTAGATATTGATGTTGAAGTTTTAGCTGGAAAAGAAAGTAAAGCAAGATTTTATGAACAAATTTTATCAATAGAAGAGTATCCATTTTTAGCACATAAGAGTATCGCTCAAATGAATAAAAAACTAGGTTTTTCTCCTGTTGATTGGATGGATCATAAAATTTTAATAGCGAGAACTCAAGGTAGCAAACAAAGTGATATTTTGCTTGCAGATTATACATTAACCTATCAAAAGGTTTTGATATCTAAAGGCTTAAATTTATTTCCTAAATGGGCAAATAAAGAGCAAGATGCATTTTATTTTACTGCATATGATGATGAAATTCCAACTTTATATAAATATAATATGAAAAATAAAAGTACTACAAAAATCATAGCAAGTAAAGGCATGATAGTAGCTTCTGATGTAAGTGATGATGGTAAAAAAATTCTTCTTACTATGGCTCCAAAAGATCAACCTGATGTGTATTTATATGATACAAATACAAAAAATTATCATCAGCTTACAAATTATTCTGGTATAGATGTAAATGGAAATTTTGTCGATGGAGATCAAAAAATAGTATTTATATCAGATCGTTTAGGTTATCCAAATATTTTTATGCAAGATTTAGGGACAAATATTACAGAGCAAGTTGTGTTTCACGGAAAAAATAATTCTTCAGTTTCTACTTATAAAAATTATATAGTTTATTCTAGCAGAGAGGCAAATCAAAGCGGAGTTTTTAATCTTTATTTAATGTCAACTCAAAGTGATTATATACGCCAACTTACGGCAAATGGAAAAAATTTATTTCCTAGATTTTCAAGTGATGGTGAAAGTATAGTTTTTATAAAGTATTTGGGTTCTCAAAGTGCTTTAGGTGTGATAAGAATTAAAGCTAATAAAGCTTTTTATTACGGGTTAAAAGTTGGTAAAATTCAATCAATTGATTGGTAAAATATCAAAATGATATTTTTTTTGTTATAATTAGCAAGATTTTATTAAATAAGGAGAGGTAATGAAAAAAATCATTTTTGCTTCAATCACTGCTTTTGCTGTAATTGTAAGTGGATGTGCTACAAAAAATACAACTGTAAGCAGTTCAAGTAGTGTAGATGGTTCTAAGGGAAGCGGTGGATCGGATAGATTTGAAAGTTTAGAGTCTTTAAATTCCATTTCTAATGTTTATTTTGATTTTGATAAATTTAATGTTAGAAGTGATATGCAAAAAGTTGTAGTAAATAATGCTAAAATTTTTAATAGCGAGGCTATAAATTCTGCTATCGTTGTTGAAGGAAACTGCGATGAGTGGGGTACTGATGAATATAATCAAGCTCTTGGATTAAAAAGAGCAAAAGCTGTAAAAGAATCTTTAGTAGCTCAAGGTGTTAATGCTGATAGAATTAGTGTTAAAAGCTATGGAGAAACCAATCCTGTATGTACTGAAAGAACAAAAGCTTGCGACGCTCAAAATCGTCGTGCTGAATTTAAAATAGCAAAATAATTTTTTAATCAAAATATGAAATTTAAATTATTTTCAGTAGCTCTTTTAGGAGCTACTTTTTTACATGCTGAAATTTCAGCTTTTGACGCAGGAAAAGTAGATAGCAAAACACCTTATGGTTTAACTCAAAATGAAAAGCTTCAATATGAAAACCAAGAACGCTTAAGAGTATTAAACGAGTATTATACAAATTTAACCAACAAGCTTAATACAGCAGCGGAAAATATAGAAGGCTTACAAAGTGTTACTGAAGGCTTAAATGCTCAGTATTCTAAAGCAAATACTAGATTGCTTTCTTTAGAAGAAAGTCATCAAAATTTAGATTCTAATGTCACTCAAGAGATACAAAATTTAAGAGCTTATATAGAAGAAAGTAGAAAAATTCAAGAAAAAAATTATCAAGAAATTCAAAAAATTTTAAGCGAAATGACTGCAGTGGTAAATAAAATCAATGCAGATTATGTTTCTCAAAGTGATATGAATCAAAGTATAATGTTTTTTCAGTCTGAAATTTCAAAAGTCCAACAAGACAATAAAACATCTTTAAAACCATTGATTATCAATGATAACAACAAAACTCAGATAAATCAAGAATTAAACACTACTGATGATAATGCAACTCAAGAAGTAGTTAAAATCAAAGATGATAATTGGAAAAAATTACAATCAAATGAAATTTTAAAGAAAGCAATTGATGAAGTAAATAAAAATCAATTTGATGATGCAAAAGAAAAATTTGAGTACTTAATAAGCATCCATTATAAACCTGCTAGATCTACTTTTTGGTTGGGTGAAATTCAATACAAACAGCAAGATTATGCGGGTGCATTAGGGTTTTATAAAAAGAGTTCAGCTATAAGCACTAAAGGTGATTATGTGCCAAAATTACTTTATCATACGGCAATTAGTTTAGATAAAGTTGGAGATACAAAATCGGCAAATAAATTTTATAAAGCTTTAAAAACGGCTTATCCAGATAGTCCCGAGGCAAAAGCTTCACCAGATAGAAAATAAACAAAGGAGTAAAAATGGCTATAGAAAAAAATAGTGTAGTTTCTATGTTTTATGAATTAAAAGATGCAAATACAAATGAGATTTTAGAATCAAATATTCACGCAGAACCTATATCTTTTATTTTAGGTAAAGGTCAAATTTTAGAAGGCCTTGAAGAAGAAATTCAAAAATTAGATGCTCCTTGTAATGCAGATATTGTTATTAAAAAAGAACAAGCTTTAGGTGAGTATGATGCAAATGCTTTACAAACTTTACCGAAAGAACAATTTGCAGGAATTGATTTGCAAGTTGGTATGGAGCTTTTTGGAGAAGGTGAAGATGGTGCAACCGTAAGAGTGATAGTAAGAGAAATTACTGATAATGAAGTAACTATTGATTATAACCATGCTTATGCAGGTAAAGATTTGTTATTTTCTTTAAATATAGTTGATGTAAGACCTGCTACTGAAGATGAAATCTTAACAGGTATTGTTGCAGGTAGTAGAAGTTGTGGATGTGCTAGCAGAGGACATCATGATCACCACCATGGTGGTGGATGCTGCGGTGGTGGCCATGGCCATGGTGGCGGTGGTGGATGCTGTGGAGGACATCATCACTAATGAATAGCGCATTTATATTTCCTGGTCAAGGCTCTCAAAGCTTTGGCATGGGACTTAGTTTTTATGAAAATTCTAAAAAAGCTAAAGAATTATTAGATAATGCTAGTGATTTTTGTAAAATTGATTTTAAAAATTTGCTTTTTACAGAAAACGATGATTTAAATAAAAGCGAATTTACTCAAATGGCTATAGTTTTAAATTCTTTAATGGCATATGAAGCCTTAAATGAAAATATTGCATTAAAAACTAATTATGCTTTAGGGCATTCTTTGGGTGAATTTAGTGCTTTAGCGGTGCAAGGTGCATTTGATTTTTTAGAAGTGATTTCTTTGGTTAATAAACGCGGAATTTTTATGCAAGAAGATTGCTCTAAAATAGAAGCTGGTATGATGGTGGTTTTAGGCTTAAAAGATGAAGTGGTAGAAGAAATTTGTTATAAAGCTCAGCAAAATGGTAAAAAAATATACGCAGCTAATTATAATTGCCAAGGGCAAATTGTAGTTGCAGGATTAAAGCCTGATTTGATTCTAGCTGAGGCAGAATTTAAAGAAGCTGGAGCTAAACGAGCTATGCTTTTAAATATGAGTGTAGCAAGCCATTGTCCGCTTTTAAAAGAAGCTTCATTAAAATTAACACAAGAATTAAAAAGTATTTTAAAATCTGATTTTAATCAAGTTGTTTCTAATGTAAATGCAACAATTTATACTAATAAAGATCAAGCTTTGCAATTATTAAGCGATCAACTGATTAAACCTGTGCTTTATAAACAAAGCATACAAAACATAGATGAAAAGATTGATTTTTATATAGAATTTGGTGCTAGTGTTTTAAAGGGATTAAATAAAAAAATTAGCCAAAAAGAAACATATGCTTTAAGCAAAATGCAAGATATAGATGAAGTATTAAAGGTTTTAAAATGAAAATTGCAATTTTAGGCGCTATGCCAGAAGAGATTACCCCTTTATTGGAAACTTTAAAAGATTATGAAACTATAAATTATGCTAATAATGCTTATTATTTAGCAAAGTATAAAAATCATGATTTGGTTATTGCTTATTCTAAGATAGGTAAAGTAAATTCCACTCTTAGTGCTAGTATAATGATAGAAAAATTTAAAGCAGAAATTTTACTTTTTACTGGGGTTGCAGGTGCGTTTAATCCAAATTTAGACATAGGTGATTTAATCTATGCTACAAAGTTAGCTCAATATGATTTAGATATAACTGCTTTTGGGCATCCATTGGGATATGTTCCTGGTAATGAAATTTTTATAAAAACTGATGAGAGGTTAAATAATCTAGCTTTAGAAGTTGCAAAAGAATTAAATATCAAAATTCAATCAGGTGTTATAGCTACTGGAGATGAATTTATTTGCGATGAAAACAAAAAAGCAAAAATAAGAGATATTTTTAATGCTGATGCTTGTGAAATGGAAGGAGCTAGTGTGGCTTTAGTTTGTGATGCTTTAAAAATTCCTTGTCTTATATTAAGATCAATGAGCGATAAAGCTGGTGAAAAGGCTGAATTTGATTTTGATGAATTTGTAGAAAAATCAGCAAGAATTTCAGCTAATTTTGTATTAAAAATGTGCGATAAATTATGATAAATCTTAGCAAAAGACTTATCAGAGAAGTAGCTAAGGCTAATGCTAAATTTTCTCTTATAGAAGATAAAGATAAAGTTTTATTAGGGCTTAGCGGGGGTAAAGATTCTTTAGCTTTAGTCCATCTTTTATCGCGTATGCAAAAACACGCTCCTTTTAAATTTGAACTTAAAGCTGTAACTTTAAGCTATGGTATGGGAGAAGACTATACTAAATTACATAATCATTGTAAAGAGCATGGTATAGATCACGAAGTGATTGATTCTAATATATATGAAATTTCTGGTGATACTATAAGAAAAAATTCTAGTTTTTGTAGTTATTTTTCTAGGATGCGAAGAGGTGCTTTATATACTTATGCATTAGAAAATGGATACAATAAACTTGCTATAGCTCATCATTTAGATGATGCAGTGGAAAGTTTTTTTATGAATTTTATTTATAATGGATCTTTAAGAAGTTTGGCTCCAAAATACAAAAGTAAAAGAGGTATAGAGGTGATTAGGCCTTTAATATTTGCAAGAGAAAGACAACTTAGGGAAAATGCTATAAATAATGAGTTAGAAGTTATAGGAAATGAGTTTTGTCCTGGTATGAAACTTAGTGAAAAAAATGTTAAATTTCCACATGCTAGAGAAGAAGCAAAACAGCTTTTAGCAAATTTAGAAAAAGAAAATCCAAAATTATTTACTAGTTTAAAAACTGCATTTAGTAATATACATTTAAATAGTTTTTTTATGAATGAGTAAGCTTTTAGTTGTAGTAGATTATCAAAATGATTTTATAGATGGTAGTTTGGGTTTTGCTCAAGCTACTAAAATCAAAGAAAACATACTCTTTCTTTTGCAAAATCACCAAGGTGATATAGTTTTTACTTTCGATACACACGAAAAAGATTATTTAGACACTCAAGAAGGTAAAAATATCCCTGTTTATCATTGTTTAAAAGATACAAATGGCTGGAATATGCCAAAAGAATTTGATATATATTTAAAACATGCCAAACACATTTTTTATAAAAATACTTTTGGAAGTTTAGAATTTGCGAATTTTTTAAGAGTTAATTTTTATGAAAGTATTGAATTTTGTGGCTTAGTTTCACATATTTGCGTTTTTAGCAATATTATTTTAGCTCAAAGTGCTAGTTGTAATTCTGAAATTTTATTACATCAAAAAGCTTGTGCAAGTTTTGATGAAAAATTAGAACAAAGTGCTTTTGAAATTTTAAGAGCTTATGGTGTGAAGATTGTATAATGCAAGGATATATTTTACACACTCAAAGTGTAAAAGATGAAGATTTAATTGTAAATATATTAAGTCTTAAACAAGTGGTTAAATCTTATCGTTTTTATGGAATGAGACATTCAAATATTTTAAATGGCTATAAGATAGATTTTGAATTAGAAGAAAGCTCAAGATTTTTGCCTAGATTAAAAGATGTTTTGCATATTGGTTTTTCTTGGATTTTAGATAGAGAAAAAATGTTTTTTTGGCAAGAATTTATTAGACTTTTTTATTGGCATTTAAAAGATGTAGAAAATTTAGACTCTTTTTATTTTGAGCTTTTAGATGAGTGTGCTAAACGCTTTGAAAAGCAAGATTGTAAAAGAGTAATAGTAGATGCGTATTTGAAAATTTTAAATTATGAAGGTCGTTTACATAAAGAATTTGTCTGTTTTGCTTGTGATGAGCAGATAATGCAAGATGTAGTTTTAATTAGAGCTTTTTTACCAGCTCATAGCAAGTGTGTATTTGGTTACGAATTTAATCCTAGACATTTATGCCATTTTTATGAAAAACAAAATTCATCGCATATGTGCGATGAAGAAATTGATAAATTATATAAGATTATTAAAGAGGGGTTTTAAGAGTAATATCATACATTGTAATCGCCTCTTGTCTTAATCTTGCGATAATATCAACATTATTAACACAAGCATCTTTGAAAATATCTTCCTTGCTATTTTCTATACTTTTTAGCAACTTGCTAAGTTGATGTTGTGAATCTTGGATGCAAGAACTAATGCATTTTGGATTTTGTTCTTGTAAAATTTGTTCAAAATTTAAAGTTTGATTGTTGAGTTTTGAAGCATGTGCTGCAAGGTTATTTGCACTTGTTCTAATCCCTTCTACTACTTTACAAATTCCTTTTGAACTAATATGAGCTCCCATTAACCTTCCTTGTTTTATGGTATCTCTTCATTATATTGCTTATTGCTAAACAAGCAAAAATCATTCCTTATTGAAAAATTCTCTCATACAATCTCGCATAATTTGAGGATCGTTAATGCGATTTAC
This sequence comes from Campylobacter volucris, assembly GCF_008011665.1. Taxonomy (GTDB): domain Bacteria; phylum Campylobacterota; class Campylobacteria; order Campylobacterales; family Campylobacteraceae; genus Campylobacter_D; species Campylobacter_D volucris_A. Next base: position 54,666 of record NZ_VOWJ01000033.1, on the reverse strand, counting down.
TTGATCTCTAAAATTTGAAGCATCTTCAAGTCCTTTGGAGTATTCATGCAAATGCTTTCTAAAAATACTAACACCTTGTTCTTTGTAATGTTTTAACATTTCTTCAAAATGAGCAAAAATGATTTCATTTTTAGTTTTTTTATCTATTTTTATACCTTGCTTGATTTCATAAAAAATCCAAGGTTTACCTATACTAGCTCTTCCTATCATTAATGCATCGCATTTAGTTTTATTAAATACTTCTTGAGCATTTAAAGCATTTATATCGCCATTTGCAACTAAAGGAATTTTGATATTTTCTTTAGCTAGTGCTATGGCTTCATAATCAGCATTTCCACTATACATTTGCTTTCTTGTTCGACCATGCATGCTGATAAAATCAACCCCAGCATTTTCACAAGCTTTTGCTATACAGATAGGATCTTTTTTATCATATCCTAATCTTACTTTAACACTTGTTGTTTTTTTCTTGCTTGTTTTTTTAATGAGTTCTAAAATTTTTTGTAATTTATCAAGATCTTGCAAAAGAGCACTTCCTGAGCATTGTTTTATGACCTTATTTACAGGGCAACCACAATTAAAATCAATTCCATCTATAAAATCAAAACGATTTAAGATTTCTACAGCTTGTTTGATGATTTTTTCATCTGATCCTGCAATTTGAACTATATAAGGATTTTCAAGTTCGGCTTTTTGTAGCATTTTTAAGGTTTTTTCACTTTCATACACTAAAGCATTAGAACTGATCATCTCGCTAATTGTAACATCAGCTCCAAATTGTTTTACTAAATTACGCAAAGGTAAGTCAGAAAATCCAGCCATAGGAGCTAAAAATAAAGGTTTTTGCTTAAAATCAATCATTGTATCATTTTATCTAAATCAAATTTTTTATTATGTTCTTTTAAAAACAATATAAGTCTAAAATCTTTAAATTCTTGTTGATCATTGCCTAATTCGCTCATTAATTCTTCATACATACCAAATTCAACCAAAATATAGCAATATGCTCTAAAAGCTTGTGTATGAGTATCTTTGATCTTTTTAAATAAAACTATTAAATTTTGAGGTTCTATTTTTTTACAAAGAATTTTTGCACTTTGTAAAAATATTTGCTCATTGATTTCATTTATACTTAGTAAAATTTCTATTTCAGCAAGTGAAAGTTCTAAATTTTCTAATTCATAGCGTTGGAAAAGAGTTAAAATATCTTCTTGAGATTTTTGAATTTTTAAGCTTTTTATTTTGTTATAAGGGGCTTGTTTTAAAATTGCTTTATAAGCACTAATATCTAGATCATTGTTTAATTTTTCTTTATTTTTTAAGTATGAAAATGCATAATCATAGTCTTTACTGAAGTGATTTTTCTCATTGAGTATGAAAATTTCATTATTATAATCTAATTTATATTTTTTAAGATCTACAAAAGATCCATTATAAATTTCATCTAAAATATCAATAATAATATCAATTTTTTCATTTTGCACTTTTTCTTTAAATACCAAACTTTTGGTAATTTTTTCTATATCTTGGAATTCTTGGGTTTTAAATTTAACTTTAACATTTTTTTTGAGTAATAAATTTTCGATTAAATTTTCATAGTTTTTACTATCTTTTATAAGATTTTTAAATTGTAAATGTTTTAAAAATCCATAAAAACTCATATGTAAAAGTGCTAATATCATTAAAATAAAAGCAGGCAGAATGATCCATATGCTAATAGGCAAAGTAAGTTCAAAAGTAGAAAGAGTGAAAGTATAATCACCTAAATTTAAATTATAAACTAAAGCAGCGATGATTAAAAGATAAATCAAACTTGCAAAGAAAAATAATTTTACTTTCATATTTCTTTCCTTTTTTCTAAATTTTCACGACAATTAATGCAATATTTTGCATGAGGTTTGACTTTCAATCTTTCAGGGTGAATGTATTCCTCACAATATTCGCAAATTCCGTAGGTGTTGTTATCTATTTTACTTAATGAAAGCTTAATTTCATTTAATTCTTTTTTTAAATTTTCATTTATCGTAAAATCAATGTGTGAGCTATTATCAATTTGTTGTATATCTACTTCATCGCGTGGTTCGCTACTGTGGAGATTCTTGATATTAGTTATATTACCTTGAAGCTCTTGTAAAATTTCTTCTTGTCTTTTTTCAAGAATAAGTTTAAATTCTTCAAGTTGTAATTCTTGCATAAATGCTCCTATTTGTGGTATGGATGGTTTGTATTAATGCAAAATGCTCGATAAATTTGTTCTAAAAGCATTGTTTTTGCAAATTTATGGGCTAAAGTCATTTTACTTAAAGCTAAATTTATATCCATTTGTTCAAGAAAAGTTTTTTCAAAGCCATATGCTCCACCTATGAAAAAAGAAATTTCATTTTTATCTTGTAAAAACGAAGCAAATTCAATACTTGTAAATTCTTTTCCTTTTTCATCCAAGGCTATACAAAAACCTTTCTTGTAGGGATTTAAAGCTTGAGTATAAGCTTTTTTTGCTTCATTGGTATTAATATTTTGTGCGTTAGCTATTTTATTATTAAAAACACATATTTGATTAAAATTTGCAAATTTTTTTATAAGCTTGATATAGTATTCATTAAGCTTATAAAATTCATCATTGTTATTTTTTTGTATGCTAATGATTTGAATTTGCATTTTTAATTTTTAGAAAAAAATCTTAAAAAATCACCAATAAATTTTTTATGATCATTTCTTTCTACTATAGCATCAATTAAGCCGTGTTCAAGTAAAAATTCAGCTCTTTGGAAACCTTCAGGTAAATCAGCTCCTATAGTCTGCTTGATAACTCTTGCGCCAGCAAAGCCTACTAATGCTCCAGGTTCAGCTATGATAATATCTCCAAGCCATGCAAAAGATGCACTTACTCCACCCATAGTAGGATCGGTTAATACTGAAATAAAGGGTAATTTTTCTTCAGCTAAAAGTTTTAATGCCGCACTTGTTTTGCTCATTTGCATTAAAGAATAAGTACTTTCTTGCATTCTAGCACCACCACTAGCACTTACAATTACTACAGGAGTCTTTTTTTCTATCGCTCTTTCTATCGCTCTTACAATTTTTTCACCCTCAACCGAACCTAAACTTCCACCCATAAAAGAAAAATCAAAAACAACAAGTTGAGTTTTTGTTCCATCTATAGTACATTCTCCACTTATAAGAGCACTTTTTCTACCTGTTTTTTCTTCATTTTCTGCTAATCTTTTTTTATAAGATTTACTATCAACAAATTTTAAAGGATCTATAGCGTGTAGATCTTTATCCATTTCTATAAAAGAGTTTTCATCACTTAATAATTCTATGCGTTTTAATGGAGAAAGTCTCATGTGAAAATTGCATTTTGGGCAAACATTATAAGAAGTTTCTATTTCTTTGTAGTACATTAGTGCATGACAAGAATTACATTTTACCCAGTGATTTGGTGCTTCATTTGGGGTTGCTTGTTTGCGTCTTATACTAGAAAAAATATCTAAAAAATTCATCATCTCTACCTAAAATAAAATTTCAAAATTATAACAAGATTTTAAAATCTTGCGCCTAACATAAATTCAAATTTGCTTAAATCATCAGTTGATCTAGTATTAAATGGTTTAGCAAAAACTAAATTCAAAGCCCCAAGCGGTGTTAGCCATTCAAAACCCACCCCAGTGCTCCATCTTTGAATTTGAGTGATTGAACTTTCTCCTATAGTGCCATAATCAAAAAAGACACTTCCTCTAAGTTTGATTCTATCAAATATAGGAAAACTAAGCTCTACAGAATTTGCAAATGCTATAGTTCCTCCAGTCTCATCTCCCCATGCATTTTTAGGACTAACACTTCTTCTATCAAAACCTCGAATCGTTCCTATACCACCTAGGTATAATTTTTCATTAATTGGTAAATATCCTTGATCCCATACCTTATAAAAACTTGCCTTATAACGATAAATTAAATCCCAGCCTATGTAATCTTCCAAACCTTGATAATAATTAAATTTACTAGTTGAGCTAATAAATTTTTGATCCCCACCTAATCCTGCATATTCTAAAGTAGTAGAAGCGATAAACCCAGTTCTTGGTAAATAATAATCATCTGTATTATTAAATACAATAGATGGAGCAATAGAACTTTTATAGCTTTTTCCTAATTTATAGCCTTGATTAATCAAACGATCGCTCAAATGATAAATATCACTTTGTTCAAGATTGTAAGTAAGATCTACACTAGTGTATCTTCCTAAAGATTTACCTACGCTAATGTCAAAACCATGATTTCTTTCATCATAGCTATTCCATTCAAAACGATCAGAATATAAAGATCCACCAAGTGAATACTCACTATCATTTACCCTTGGATTTTTTAAAGTTACTCTTCCTGATAAAGTTTCATCGCCTTTATCGATATTAACACTACCTTTCATACCAGAACCTAAAATATTTGCATCCGATAAAGAAGCGCTAAGCAAGATTCCATCACTTGTGCCATAGCCAATACCGCCTGATATAGCTCCAGTTGAAGCTTCTTTGACTTCAACTATCAAGTCCATATGGGTATCATCAACTCTTTGTTCTTTTATATCTACATTTTCAAAATAGGCAGTTCTTCTTAATGCGTTGCGCGAATCTATCAAATCTGTTCGGTTGTAAAGGTTTCCTTCGGTTAGGTAAAGCTCTCTACGAATGACTCTATCGACTGTTTTTGTATTACCTGAAATTTCAACATTTCTTATATAAACTTTTTCATTTGGTATGACTTTAAATATTATCACAGCTTCATGCTTTTCTTTATCTTTTTGAATATCTGGTATAACTTGGGTATAAGCATAACCTAAATCAGCAGTTTTTGTTTCTATGGTTTTTATATCTTTTCTTAATTTTTCTATATTGACTTTTTTTCCTATGCTTAATTCAAGATCTTTTACTAATTTTTTATTTTCTTCCTCGCTAAAAACAGGATTATAAATTTGAATATCTTTGACTTTATAAATTTCACCTTCATTGATAAAATAAGTTAAATCAGCTTGGTAAGTATCCATGTAAGTTTTTAAAAATGCTGGAGATACGCTAACATCCAAATAACCTTTTTTTAAATACACATCAGAGATTCTTGAGCTATCACTTTCTAAATCAAAAATTTTAAGTTTTCCATCATTAAAGCCCCACATCCAACCCAATAGTTCTCTTTGTTTATTAGCAATAGCTGGTTCTATATCTGAATAATCTAATTTTTTAGCCCCACTTAAATGGACATTTTCTATAATAATATTTTCACCGCGATTGACGATAAAGGTAACTTTTAAAGCGCTAGAGTTACTAAGTTTCTCACTTTTTACTTCTACTACAGTGTCGTAAAAGCCTTTTGCTTGATAGAAAAGCTTTATTTTTTCTATGGATTCTTTAATAGAATTTTCATCATATAAAAGACCAGGTTTTAATCCTACAAGATTTTCTATTTGTTTTCTATCATTACTTGCGATACCTTGTATATCTATTTTTCCAATGGAAGGTTTTTCAACTACTTTAAAAATAATCACTCCATTATTTTCTTCTACCACTATGTCTTTAAAATAGTTTCTACTAAAAAGATTTTTAACAGCTGTGTCTATATTTGCAAGGTTAATTTTTTGTCCAATTTTTAGCTTTGAAATAGCTAAAGCACTTTCTTTGGAAAGTTGAGACAAACCTTCAAATTTAATTTCTTTAATAGTAGATGCACAAAGTGAGCTTGATAGCGCAAAAAATATAAACCATTTTCTCATTAGCAATTACCTAAAATTTTATATACAAAAGCATTATGATAGCAAAATATTTTTAATCAATAGTTTTTAATGCAAAATTATAAAAGTTGGAATAGTTAGATTTGATTCACATAAAAGATTTTTATCTATATTTTAAAGATACAAAGAAATTTGAGAGAAATTTTGTAATTTTTATCTATTAATTTACTCTTAATTTGCTATAGAATAATATATTGTATAACAAAATTAAATTTTTAAGATTGAAGGTAGAAATGGTTTTTGCTCGTAAAAGATCAAATAAAAAATGGTTTTTCTTAGTATTTTTGGTATTAATCATCATAGCCGCTTTTGTTTTAAATACAGGATGGTTTGAAAGAGGAGTTCCTATTATTAAAACTAAAGCAGAAGTTATATATAGCAATTTAAATAATCCAATTACTATAGAAATTGATGATAAAATTACTCTAAAAGATGTAAAAGTAACTTTATTTAAAGACAATGAGCTAAATGGCCAAATTTTAGTCAATGAAAAAGTTCAAGGAAAAAAGAAAAATATACGCTTTGATTTAAAACTTCCGAAATTAGCTTATAAAGAAAAAATAAATTCATATAAGCTTTTAATCGAAGCTAGTGATAGTAGCTTTTGGAATCTTTTCTTAGGAAATATTGCTTCTAAAGAGGTAAAAATTATAGTAGATACAAAAAATCCTGCAGTAGATATTATAAATAATTCTTATCAAATAGAACAAGGTGGAGTAGGTAGTGTAGTATTTAAAGCAAATGATGAAAATTTAGAAGATGTGTATATAATAACTGATAAAGATAGAGTATTTAAAGCAATTCCTTTTGTTAAAAAAGGATACTACGCAGCATTGATTCCTTGGGATGTTAAAGATGAAAATTTTAGAGCTTATATTGTAGCTAAAGATAAAGCAGGAAATATTAATAAACAAAGAATTAGATACTATTTTGCTAATAAAAAATACCGAGTATCTAATATAAAATTAAATGATAAATTTATAGATGGTAAAATTGAATTTTTAGCTAAAACATATGCTCCAAAGGGTCGAGAATTAACTAGACTTGAAAAATTTAAATTTGTCAATGAAGATTTAAGAAATTCTAATGAAGCATTGATACATGAGATTACGAGTAAGGTTCCAGATGATATTATCAACAATTTTAAGATAAATCTTTTTGCACCTTTAAAAAATGGTCAAAAAGTTGCTGATTATGCTGATCATAGATTTTATTCTTATAATAATGAACCTTTGAGTAGTTCTTATCATATGGGACTTGATTTGGCTAGTGTTAAAGAAGCTCCTATTATTAGTAATAATGATGGTGAAGTTGTCCTTGTCCAAGAAAATGGAATTTATGGATTAAATATTATTATTTATCATGGCTTTGGAATTTATACTCTTTATGGGCATTGTACTGATGCAAAAGTAAATGTAGGAGATAAAGTTAAAGCAGGAGAAATCATAGGCACTACCGGAACTACAGGCTTGGCACTTGGAGATCATGTGCATTTTGGAGTATTGGTTCAAGGAATTGAGGTGCGTCCTGAACAATGGCAGGATGCAAAATGGATAAAAGATAATATATATAATGTTTTAAATTCAAGTAAGAAAAAAATTTTGAGTGAATAAGATGAATCAAACAACTATAGAAAAGATTGTAAAAGGTGTAGGTATAGGCTTGCATAAAGGAGAACCAATTAGTATCCAATTAGAACCATTAGAGGCAAATAGTGGCATAGTTTTTTATAGAAGTGATCTTGGAATTTCTTATGAAGCCAAGCCTCAAAATGTCATTGACACAAAAATGGCCACAGTAATAGGAGATCAAAGAGGATATATCTCAACTATAGAGCATTTAATGAGTGCTATTAATGCTTATGGTATAGATAATATTCGTATCGTATTAAGCGCTAATGAGGCTCCTGTTATGGATGGTAGTAGTATAGGTTTTTGTATGATGCTTGATGAAGCAGGTTTAAAAGAGCTTGATGAGGTAAAGAAAATTTTAGTGATTAAAAAAACTATTGAAGTTAAAGAAGGTAATAAATTTGTTCGCTTAAGTCCTACAGATATGCCTATTATAAACTATACTATAGAATTTGATAATCCTATCATCGGAAAACAAAATTATTGTTTTGAATTTAGTAAGCAAAACTATATCGAGCAAATAGCAAGGGCTAGGACTTTTGGCTTTTTAAAAGATGTTCAAGCACTAAGAGCTATGAATTTAGGTCTTGGTGGAAGCTTGGAGAATGCAGTAGTAATTGATGATAATCGTATTTTAAATCCTGAAGGTTTGCGCTTTAAAGACGAGTTTGTGCGTCATAAAATTTTAGATGCTATTGGGGATTTGACTTTGCTTGGGTATAGAGTTTTTGGAAATTATACTTCTTATGCGGGTTCGCATAAACTTAATCATCTTTTAACAAAAGAATTATTAAAAGATTCTAGTGCATATGAGGTGGTAAGCTTAGAAAAAAGTACTCAAAAAGTCTATGAAAAGGTTTTTGCATAAAAAAGATTACTTTGCTTTTAAATGCTATTTCTAAGCCTTTAATGCTTGGAATTTATGAAAATGAGAATTTATTAGAGCTTATTGAAAATGATTTAAAAGTAAGTGAAATTTTACCCAAAATAATGCAAGAAATACTTTTTAAGTATGAGCTTGAAAAATTAATTTATGTTCATGGACCAGGTTCATATATGGGTATTAAGATTAGCTATGTATCGTTTAAAACTTTAGCTATTGTTAAAAACATACCTTTGTTAGCCATAAATGCTTTTGAGTTAAATAATAACGAGCCAATACCAGCTAATAAACATTTGTGTTTTGTAAAAAATGAAAAAGGTGATATTTGCTTACAAAAAGCACAAGCTGGGAAATTTTTTATGCCACAAAGTTTGAAAAATTTAAATTTGAGTGAGGATCATACTCCTTTTTATGTCTTAGATGCGATTAATTGAGGTTTAAATGAAAATTTTAGTTCCTGCTACAAGTGCCAATTTAGGCCCAGGGTTTGATTGTCTAGGTTTAAGTTTAAGATATTACAATCAAACCATAGTAGAAAAATCAAAATTTTTTAGTATTAGCGTGCATGGAGAAGGTGAAAATAATATGTACCTTAAAAAAAACAATACTTTTATAAATATTTTTAATGAAATTTATCAAAGATTAAGCGGTAAAAAAGAAAATTTTCGTTTTATTTTTTACAATAAAATTCCTTTATCAAGAGGTATGGGGAGTTCTTCTGCTGTTATTGTAGCAGCTATTGCTTGTGCTTATGGTATGAGTGGTTTCAAGATAGATAAAAATACTATTTTAAATGAAGCTTTAAAATTTGAAAATCATCCAGATAATATAGCCCCAGCTACACTTGGTGGTTTTGTATGTTCTATAGTGCAAAATGATAAAGTTTTAGCCATTAAAAAAAATATAGATAAAGATTTAAAAGCTATCATTACCATACCAAATGTGCCTATGAATACTCAAAAATCAAGATCAGTTTTAGCAAAAAAAATCAATTTTAGTGATGGGGTTTTTAATCTTTGTCATTCTTCATTTTTAACCGCATGTTTTTTAGAAAAAAAATATGATTTATTAAAATATGCTAGTTTGGATAAGCTTCATCAAGAACAAAGAATGAAAATTTTGCCAGATTTATTTGAAGTGCAAAAAATTTCTTTGCAAAATAATGCTCTTATGAGCACACTTTCAGGTTCAGGCTCAAGCTTTTTTACCTTAGCTTATAATGATGATGCAAAAAATATTCAAGAAAAGCTTAAAAATAAATTTGGTAACTTTCGAGTTAAGCTTTTAGATTTTGACAATGAAGGCTTTAAAATTTGCTAAAAATTTAAAAAAAAAGATATAATTTTGAAAAATCATATACCCATTAGAATGTGCATTGCATGCAAAGGTCGTTTCGAGAAACAAAGTTTATACCAATTTCAAATTAAAAACTCTCAAATTATTACAAAAGTAGAATTTGGAAGAAGTTTGTATATTTGTAATTTGTGTTTAAATAAAGACGATAAGACCTTACAAAAAACCTTTTTAAAAGTTAGCAAGGGTAGTTTTGGTGGCAGTGTAAAACAGCAGGAATTAAAGGAGATATTTTTTAATGGCAGATGTAAAGATTAGCGAGATAGCTCAAGAATTAGGATACTCAAGTAAAGAGATCATAGAAAAAGCAGTTGAGATGGGCTTAGAAGATATAAAATCACCCAATAAGAAAGTATCTTCTGAAATAGCAGTAGCTATATATGAGTATGTTCAATCTGGTAAAATTTTAGATGTGGTTAAAAAAATGCAAAAACCTAAAAAAGAAAGCACTACAAAAAAAACCATCAAAAAAGAAGAAGAACCCAAAAAACAAGAGAAAAAAATTAACAAAAAAGAACCCAAAACTAGCACTAAAATCCCTCAAATAAAAGAAGAAAAAGTAGCAACAATTACAAATCCTATTAAAGAAGAAATTACCCAAAAAGAAAAAGAAGAAATTAAATTAGAAGAAAAATTAGGTTCAAATTTGAATTTAGCTAAACGAAGAGGTTTGGTGATTGTCAAAAAGAAAAAAGAAGAAGCAAAAGAAAATTTAGCTCAAAAGGAAGAAAAATCAACTCAAAATACTCAAGGTTTCAGTTTGAGTATGATTTTTTCTAATTCTGATGAGAATTTAAAGAAAAAGAAAAAAGAAAAAAAACCTCATCATCCAGTTGCAAGTAAAAAAGAAAATACTACCAAAATGGATCTTTTAGGTGATAAAGATTTTGCTGAAATTTCATTAGAGAATGAAGATGAAGTGGTTTTGCCTGACTTTAGTGTTCAAGAGCAACAAAAACCAAGTGCAAATTTAAACAAAAAACAACCAAGCGTTTTAAGACAATCTTTAAATAATTCCATTAATCCTTTTGGCGAAGGTGGAATTCAAAGAAGAAGTCGTAAAAAACCACCTAAAAAGATAGAAAAAAAAGAAAGTGAAGCCATAACAAGTGTTAATATACCTAAAGAAATTCGTGTTTATGAATTTGCTGATAAAATAGGCAAAAATACAGGTGAAATTATCTCAAAGCTTTTTATGCTTGGTATGATGACTACCAAAAATGACTTTTTAGATGAAACGGCTATAGAAATTTTAGCTGAAGAATTTGGTATAGAGATTAACATAATAGACGAAGCAAATGAATTTGACTATGTAAAAGATTATGATGAAAATCAAGTAGAAGAAAATTTAAGCCAAAGAGCGCCAGTTATCACTATAATGGGGCATGTTGATCATGGTAAAACTTCTTTACTTGATTTTATAAGAAAATCTCGTATCGCAAGTGGTGAAGCAGGTGGCATAACTCAGCATGTTGGTGCTTATATGGTAGAAAAAAATGGAAGAAAAATAACCTTTATAGATACTCCAGGCCATGAAGCTTTTACAGCTATGCGTGCAAGAGGAGCTAGTATAACAGATATTGTTATTATAGTTGTTGCAGCTGATGATGGAGTAAAACCACAAACCAAAGAAGCTATAAATCACGCAAAAGCTGCTAATGTGCCTATAATCATAGCAATAAATAAAATGGATAAAGAAAATGCAAATCCAGATATGGTAAAAACTCAACTTGCAGAAATGGAAATAATGCCAGTAGAATGGGGTGGATCTTATGAATTTGTCCCTGTTTCAGCTAAAAAAGGCGATGGTATAGAAGATTTGCTTGAGATAGTTTTACTTCAAGCTGATATTTTAGAACTAAAAGCAAATCCTAAAACTAAAGCAAAAGCTAGTATTATAGAATCTTCAGTGCAAAAAGGTAGAGGTCCTGTAGCTACTATAATAGTTCAAAATGGAACTTTAAAAGTTGGAGATACAATGGTAGCAGGTGTTGCTTATGGTAAAGTTCGTGCCATGAGTGATGATCAAGGAAAACCTTTAAAAGAAATAAAACCGGGTGAATGTGGCGTTATCATAGGACTTAGTGAAGTAGCTGATGCTGGTGAAACTTTAATAGTTGTAGATAGTGATAAACAAGCAAGAGAATACGCAAATAAACGCCATGAGTATAATCGCCAAAAAGAACTTAGCAAATCAACAAAAGTAAGCATAGATGAACTTGGAGATAAGATTAAAGAAGGAAGTTTAAAAGCATTGCCTGTAATTTTAAAAGCCGATGTGCAAGGATCTTTAGAGGCACTTAAGGCTAGTTTAGAAAAACTTAGAAATGATGAAATTAAAGTAAATATCATACATAGTGGAGTAGGTGGTATAACGCAAAGTGATATAGAGCTTGCAAGTGCTAGTGAAAATTCTATTATCATAGGTTTTAATATACGCCCAACCGGAGAGATTAAAGAGCGTGCTAAAGATAAAGGTGTAGAAATAAAAACTTATAATGTAATTTATAATTTATTAGACGATGTTAAAGCTTTACTTGGTGGTATGATGAGTCCTATTATTTCAGAAGAGCAACTTGGCCAAGCTGAAATTCGTCAAGTTATAAATGTGCCAAAATTAGGTCAAATAGCAGGGTGCATGGTAACAGAAGGTATTATAAATCGCGGAGCTAAGATAAGACTTATTAGAGAAGGTGTTGTAGTATATGAGGGCAATGTAAGCTCACTTAAACGCTTTAAAGATGATGTAAAAGAAGTAGCAAAAGGCTATGAATGTGGTGTAGGTATAGAAGGATGCAATGATATGAGAGTGGGTGATTATATAGAAAGTTATAAAGAAGTTGAGGAAAAAGTAAGCTTATGAATCCATCAGAGATTAAAAAACTTCGCACAGAAAGCATTTTAAAAGAGCTTATACCTGAAGCTCTATCAAATTTAGATAATGCAAATTTAAAAAATTTATGCGTTGTTGATGTAGAGTGTAAAAAAGGTAGATATGATGCTTTTGTATATTTAGACAAGATGTTTTTTAATACTCACGAACAAGAAATCATACTCAATCAGCTTAAAAAAGCTTCAAAAGCTTTGCAAAATTACTGTATGAGTGAGCAAGGATGGTATAGATGTCCGAATTTTCATTTTAAATTTGATGATAGATTAGAGTATCAAAACCATATGGATGCACTTTTTGAAAAGATAAAAAAGGAAAGAAATGAATCTTGAAGCTTTGTGTAAAGAAGTCGGACTTAGTTTTTATGATGATGAGTTAGTAAGTGAAAATGGTAAAAAAATTTATAGAATTTATGTGCAAAAAGAAGGTGGTGTAAGGCTTGATGATTGTGCTAAGTTAAGTGAAATTTTATCACCTATTTTTGATGTAGAACCGCCTGTAAATGGAGAATATTTTTTAGAAGTTTCAAGCTGTGGGCTTGAGAGAAAGTTAAGTAAATTAGATCATTTTGCAAAAAGTATAAATGAACTCGTAAAAATCACTACAAATGAAAAAGAAAAAATCGAGGCAAAAATCATAAGTGTAAATGATGGAAATATCACTTTAGAAAATTTAAAAACCCAAGAAAAAACTACTATAAATTTCAATGATATAAAAAAAGCTAAAACTTTTGTGCAGTGGTAAAATTTTAGAATTCTAAATTTTTACTTATCTTTTATATAATTAAAGTTAAATACATTATTTTGTAATTTATTATAAAATAAAATAGGATTTAGATATGAATATTATTTTAGATGAAAAACAAAAAGAAAGTAATAAATTTTTAGAATTTCAAAAAAATTGGACTTTAGAAAAAGTTAAAAGTATGAGTCTTGAAGAATATACAAATCTTAAACATGAAAACCCAAATTATTATTGTTATTGGTTAGATGTTTTATTAAAAGAATATGCAGGATTTGGAGGAAATGATGCTGGAAAATTTGGAATTTATCGCTATAAAAAACCACCTAAAAAAGATGATTATTTATATGATAATAGATATGCTTGGAGAAAAAATCTTGGAAATACTAAAGATGAAGTTTTTGAAAAAGTAAAAAAAGAAATAGTTAAAGTTATAGAATATTCGCAAAATAATAATTTAAAATGTATTGATAAAGAAGTTTTAAATGAAATTTTACCTTTTGGTTTAAAATGGAAGATAGCGTTTCATTATCAAAATCCAAATGATATTAAAATTGTTAATATATTTAAAAAAGATATATTAGAGGCAATATGTAAAAATGAATTTAAAAGCAATTTAGAAATTTATGAATTACATAAAAAGCTGTTAAAAGATAAAATTTATACACTCGATAGTATGAGAAATGAAGTTTCGGTTCCATTATGGGAGTGTTATTCAAATTCGAGTAATAATGCAATCGAACAAAATAAAATTAATTTTTCTATATACTTAAATAAAGTTACTAAAAAAGATGGTAGCAAACTAAGTGAAGGAACTAAAGAAAATTATATAAAAGATATTTCTCGAATTTCTGCCAAATATTTGAATGTAAATCTATATAAATGTGATATAAAACAATTTGATCTTAAATGTAAAGAATTAGAAAATAATAAAAAATATTTAGATCAGAATTCTACAAATAAAAATAGATATTCGAGTGCTATAAAATATTATAGAGATTTTCTGATTAATTCTTCCGATGAAGAGTTTTATAATAATAAAGAAACAAATAAAGGATTAAATGTAGAAAATCCACCTTTAAACCAAATTCTTTATGGACCTCCAGGGACAGGAAAGACTTATCATACCATAGATAAAGCTTTAGAAATTTTAGGTGAAAATTTAGAAAATAGAGATGATAAAAAAGCGAAATTTGATGAGTATGTAAAAAATGGACAAATAGTTTTTACCACTTTTCATCAAAGCTATGGATATGAAGAATTTGTAGAAGGCATAAAACCTATAATAGATAATGATGAAAATTCTCAAGAAGTAAAATATGATATAAAAGATGGGATTTTTAAAAAGCTTTGTAAAAAAGCTTTGGAAAATAGAGATAATATAAAAAGTTTTAATTTTCATATAAATGATTTAAAAGAAAAAGCGAAAGAAGATGGTAATAATCCAGAAAAATATTTCAAACTACCAAATACAAAATATTCTATTCAATATAGGGGTGGAAAAACATTTAGAATTAAATTTGATGATATGAGTAAAAATCATAAAGATTATCCTGTAAATATAGATAATATAGAAAAATTATATAAAACTTCTAGTGTAGATGAAATATACAATTCAGCGTATGTTAGAGCTATATTACATTATTTAAAATCGCAAGGTTTAAGAGATTATGAAGAAAAAGATGAAAAAACAAATTTACCTTACATAATCATCATAGATGAGATCAATCGTGGTAATGTAAGTAAGATTTTTGGTGAGCTTATAACCTTGATAGAGCCTAGTAAAAGGATAGGTGAGCCAGAAGGGTTAAAAGTGAGATTGCCTTATAGTGGTGAAGAATTTGGGGTGCCTAAAAATGTTTATATCATAGGGACTATGAATACAGCCGATAGAAGCATCACTTCACTTGATACAGCTTTGCGAAGACGCTTTGAATTTGTCGAGATGATGCCTGATGTAAGCGAGTTATCTACAGATTGCGGAGGTGTTAATTTACAAGAATTATTAAAAGCTATAAATACGCGTATAGAATACTTGCTAGATAGAGAAAAAACTATAGGACACGCGTTTTTTATAGGTGTTGAAAATTTGAATGATTTAAAAAATGTTTTTCAAAATAAAATTATTCCGCTTTTGCAAGAGTATTTTTACAATGATTATGCATTAATGGATGCGGTTTTAAATAAAAATGGTATATTAGAAAAACAAGATATAAATAACGATTATTTAAAAAATATGACAGAATTTATAGAAAGTGATAAGATTATTTATAAATTTAGCGATAGTCAAAAATGGGATGAAAATACTTTTAAAAAAATATATGAATAATGAAAACAAGTAATACCTTTTCTATCATAGAACACCAAGCTTTTTCCAAAAAAGATTTAAAAGAGATTTTCAAAGAAAAGGCTGAAGTTTTCTATGGAGAATTAGAAAATTTTGCCAAAGATAATGAAGATTTTTTAGGATTTAAAAATAAAAATACCTTAAAAGCTAAAAATTATGTGGGTATTATACAAACAAAAAGTGGTGTTTTAGAAATTTTACCAAAATGCACGGATTTAGATAGTTATAAAGAAGATGATTCTTCAACTCACGATAAAGAAAAACTAAAAAAATACTACAAATTGGATAATACATCTAAAAATTATGATTTTTATGGAGAAAATTTTAAATTTAATCCTAAAATTCTTTTAATCAATATGCTAAAAACTTTAAAAAATTCTCCATTTAAAAAATCTCAAATTTCATCTTTGCAAATTTCTAAAATGCCTTTGTTTGAAATTTTTATTAAGATGTTTTTAGATGAATTTGATAGTGTTATTACAAAAGGTTTAAAAAGAGATTATGTAAGTATTGAAGAAAATAGAGCTTTTTTGAAAGGAAAATTACTTTTTAATGAAAATATCAAACAAAATTTAGTTCATAAAGAAAGATTTTTCACTCAAAGTGATGAATTTATTTTAGATGTAGCTCCAAATCGTTTGATAAAATCAACACTAAAATTTTTAAAATCAAAAACAACTATGTATAAATTTAAAATCACAAAAGCTTTGCAAATGCTAGATGGGGTAGAATTTTCTACAAATTATGCAAAAGATTTTGATTATAAAATTTCAAGACATTTTGATTATTATGAAAATATACTTTCTTGGTGCAAGATTTTTTTACAAAATCAAAGCTTTGCACCTTATAAAGGTCAAAAAGAAGCTTTTGCTTTGCTTTTTCCTATGGAGAAAATTTTTGAAGATTATGTAGCTTATATGCTTAAATTTACAAATCCAAATAAAAATATCAAAACTCAAAGTAGTGGAAAATATCTAGCAAATAAAAATGATGAAAAATGTTTTATGCTAAAGCCTGATTTGTATATAGAAAATGAAATGATTTTAGATACTAAATGGAAAATTCCCGATCAAAATAGCGAAGATAAAAAGCATGGCATAGCACAGAGTGATTTGTATCAGATGTTTGCTTATGCTTGTAAATTTAAGATAAATAATATAAAGCTTGTTTATCCACTTTGTGAAAGAACAAATGAGTTAAAAACTATAATAAAAGAGTTAGAATTTAATGCAAATAAGCATTTGCATTTTGAAGATCAAAAATGTGATATAAAAGTGCAAATATTTTTTGCACCTTTACCTTTTTGAAAAAATTTATAAATTTTGTAATAATTCTAATGTGAGTTGTGATGAACTTATCCCTTTCATATTTTGTAAATATTCGTTTTGTTTATATATTTCATCGGACACAATTAAATATACTCCATGATTACGAATAGCTTTTGCTTTTTCTTCACTTAAATCTAATCCTAAAGTTATTTCAATCATAACATCTATTTTGCTCATTTGACTTGTTTTTATAAATTGCTTATATCTTTCTCTTAAAGTTCTTTTTGCTCCTATTCCATAAGATTTTCCATTGAAATTAAAAAAGAAATCAAATTCTGTAGAGCTATCGTTTTCATCATGCTTTTTGGCTATTGTTTCCTGATTTATTCCTATAGATTGTAATTTTTGTAGTATTCTATTTTCATAATTATTACCACTATAACTTATGATAGATTGATTAATACTTTCATTGAAAATAAGCATAAAAATTTGATTTGGTTCCAAGCCATGTTTTTTTAATTCTTGAGAAAGGTGGCAAATGCTTAAAAAATATTCTTTATTCATGTCATCATGAAAGAATTGATTGTTGTCTATATGATTAAAAAATGTTAATGCCAACAAAGCTCCATTAACTCTAGTTGAGTATGGATTATATATTGTTATTTTATCGTATTCTAAAGATAATGGATCTAATTTTAATAATAACTCGGCATTGCTGATTTGTTTTATTTTAGCTAATTCTAGTAGTAAATTTTTAATTGAATAAATTTTTAAAGAAAATATAAATATATCAAAATCTATATTATTTCTAATTTCGTAAATAATTTGTTCTAAATAATTCCACTGGTTTAAACCATTTTTAGTATTTAAATTTATATATTGTTTAAGTTTATGTAAAGAATTTTCATTTTTTGATATATCGTATAAAATTTTTATCATTTGTGTGTCTGAAAAATTAATTTTAACTAGATATTTCATAAAAAAATAAAATTTTAAATTGATATCAAATTTTTTATCATCTATTGACATTATATAACTCCTTATAAATTAATTTAGCAATATTTTCAATTACGGGAATAGCTACACTATTACCAAATTGTTTATAACTTTGATTATCGCTTGCTGTTATTTTAAAACTATTAGGAAAACCTTGCAATCTAGCTGCTTCTCTTGGAGTAAGTTTTCTAGGATTTTTATTTTTTTGTTCAATTAATATTTCAGACCCATCTTTATAATATCTAGCACTAATAGTGCTAGTATAATCTGAGTTATGATTAAATAAAGAATAACCAAACCCATTACCTTTTTTTATGCTCTAATTTTCTACGTTGATGACCAGCCCATAGCTTATCTGAAATAGTATATTTTTCATCTACATTTTTCTCTAAAATGTCTCCTAGTTTAGATTTTATTGTAATATTTTTTAACTCATTAAAATTAAATGATATTTTTTTAAATTTATTTTTTAGAAAAGCTACAATATATATTCTTTCTCTATTTTGTGGTATTCCAAAGTTTCTAGCATTTAATACTTCTGAAAAAACATCATAACCCATATTTTCTAAAGTATTTTTTACGATATTAAAAGTTCTTCCTTTATCGTGATTTTTAAAACCTTTAACATTTTCTAGAAAAATAACTTCGGGTTTATGTTTTTTTACTATGCGTGCAACATCAAAAAATAATGTTCCTCTAGTATCATTAAAGCCTTTTCTATGTCCAGCAATAGAAAAGGCCTGACATGGAAACCCTGCTAATAATATGTTATGTTTAGGAATATCATTTTCATTTATTTGTGTTATATCTCCATGTGGGAGTTCGTTAAAATTATCAAAATAAGTTTGACGAGCAAATTTGTCTATTTCTGAGGAAAAAACAACTTTCATTTTTTCTTTAAATATATTTTCAAAACTAATTCGTATTCCACCAATTCCAGCAAATAAATCAATAGTTTCTAATTTTTTTGTATTGTCAAACATGTTTTAATCGTATAATCCGTAATCAAAGATAATTAAAATATCTATTATATAATATTGACTATAAATTAGGCATTAGAAATTATCTTATTTATAGATGAGAAGGTAGTATGACTCACGAGTTTTATATGAATTTGGCTATTGATGAGGCTTGGAAATATCAATTTTTAACTTATCCAAACCCTGCTGTGGGCTGTGTGATTTTGGATAAAAATGGTAAAATTTTAAGCATAGAAGCACACAAAGAAGCAGGTAATGCTCATGCAGAACTTGGGGCTATAAGCATAGCTTTACAAAAACTAAATTCAAATTTAAATCTACCAAAAAATCTAAATGATTTGCATGAATTTATTTGCAAAAATCATCAAAATTTATTAAAAGATGCCATTGCTTATGTGAGTTTAGAACCTTGCAATCATCAAGGAAAAACTCCACCTTGTGCAAAACTTTTTAGTGAGCTTGGATTTAAAAAAGTTTTTATTGCCATAGAAGATGAACACCAAATAGCAAGTGGGGGAGCAAAGTTTTTAAAACAAAATGGCATAGAAGTTCAAATAGGTATATGCAAACAAAGGGCTAAAGATCTTTTAAAACCTTTTTTAAAATGGCAAAAATCAAGTTTTAAATTTTTTAAACTTGCTCTTTCGCTAAATGGTTCAGCATATGGAAAAATAGTAAGTTCTAATGCAAGTAGAAGCTATGTTCATGCCGTGCGTTCAAAGCTTGATTTATTGGTAGTGGGCGGTGAAACCATAAGGTATGATAGGCCTATTTTAGATGTAAGATTAGTTCAGGCTAAAGCACCTAATTTATGTATATTAAGCCATCAAAATATAGATGAGTTTGATAAAACTATACCTTTATTTAGTGTTCCAAATAGAAAGATTTTTTCAAGCATTCCTAGTGATGCTAAATTTATTATGTATGAAGGTGGAGAGAATTTTTTAAAAGCTTTCAAAGATGAAATGGATATGTTTTTGATTTTTTCAAGTTCAAATTTAAATACTTTTGAAAATGTCAAACTAGATATGAAATTAAAACCTTTATACAAAGGCTTTTTGGAAAATGATACTTATGGAATTTATGAAAAATACTAAAACCTTTTTTTTGGTTTTAGTAAATTTTTTGCGAGTTTAGTTGGGTGAAAATTTGCGTTAAGGTGTTTGTAAAAAAACTTGCACTTCGTTCTTCTAATCTTTTTAAGAATTTATCTATAGCATCTTCTTTTTGCCAGATAGGATTTTTTACTTTGGCTAATTTTTCTAATTCTTTTTTAGCAAGTTCATAGTTTCCCACTTTATCAATTAATTTTAATTTTAAAGCTTCATCGGCTAAAAATACTTTTGCATCAGCCCAAATTTGTGTTTGATTTAGATCTAAATCGCGATTTTTAGCTACAAAATTTGTAAATAGTATATAGCTTTGATCAGCTAAATTTTGTAAAAATTCTTTTTCTTTTTCACTCCATTGTCGCATGAAAGTTCCAGCTTCTTTGTATGCTCCAGCTTTTATGGTTTGATCACTTATGCCTATTTTTTGAGCTAACTCACTTGCATTAAAACCTTGCATAATCACCCCAATAGACCCTACAAAACTAGCAGGATTAGCAATGATAGCATTAGCTCCTACAGCACTTAAATAACTCCCACTAGCTATAGTTCCACCAGCATATGCTATGACAGGTTTTTTAGCTTTTAAATCTTGTATAGCTAAGGCTATTTCCATACTTGGAGCAAATGCCCCACCAGGACTATCGATGTAAAATAATACTCCTTTTATGGCTTCATTATCTTTAAGTTTATAAATTTGCTCTAAAAGATTACTCGCATCGCTAATTTCGCCTTTTAAGTTGATTTGAGCTAAATTGGCATTAGAAAGTTTTGTATTTTCAGAGCTTGGAGAAAGGATTAAAAAAACTATAAATAAAAATACAAAAGTCTTAAAATAAGTGTTTATAAAAGAGATAATTTTACCTATGCCTTTAAAAAATGATTTTATAATTTGCATTCTTTTCCTTCGATAAATATTTTTGAAACTTCTTTACTTTGTAGGATAAATTGCAAAGGAAGTTGCTCTAAATTAGCACTATTTGGTAGTTTAAAAATACTAAAATCAGCAATTTTACCTTTTTTGATTTCTCCTAAATTTAAATCTAAAGCTTTGGCGGCTTTATTTGTTGCCATTAAAAGTAATATTTTAGCAAATTTTTCTAACTCAAAATCACCATGGATTAATAAATTTGCTCGCATTTCATCTAGCATACTTAGTGATACATTTGAGCTTAAGCCATCGCTTCCAAGGTGTATATTAATACCTTTTTTTAAATTTTGTTTTAAATTAAATGTTTTTTTGCTTAATAGTCTATTTGACATCGCACAATGAGTGATTGAGTGTAAATTTTTATCTAAATTTTCAAATTCTTTTAAATATACACAATGGGTAAATAAAGTTTTTTGACCTTCAAAAAGTTTTAAAAAATTTGCAGGAGTATAAAAAGGCTTTGGATTTTTGGTGAATTTGACTAAGCTTTTTTTAAATTTTCCTTTTTGAAAGCGTAGCCAATTGTTTTCATGATTACTTTCTAGAAAATGAGTACAAATTAAGTGTTTATTTTTTTTAGCGATATTGAGCGCAAATTGAGCAAGTTTAGGATGCGTAGAATATGGAGAATGTATAGATATAGCAGGGATAAATTTAGAGCTTTTAAATTTTAAGCTATCGTTGTATCTTTTTAAAAATTCTTCTTTTTTTTCTTTTATAAAAGTTTCATTTGATCCTAAAATTTCATTAAAAAATATGATTCTTGCTTGAGATTTCGCACAAGATGTTAAATCGGTGCCAAAACTTGATATTTCTCCTATAGTACTTGTACCACTTTTTAACATTTGTTGGATATTTTTTAAGATTAAATTTTCTTTAGCTTTTTGGCTTAAATCAAAGCGATTTGTAAAAATACTTTCTAGCCAAGCTAAAAAATCTCCAAATGCTAAATTTCCATTATTTGCACTATATTCTAAATGCGTGTGAGGATTGATAAAAGCAGGTAAGAGAATAGAGTTTTTATCTATATCAATAAGCCTTGCTTGAGGATAATTTTTTTGTAAATTTTCTAAAGTATCTATTTGTAAAATTTTTTCATCAAAAAGCAAAGCTTGATCTTTTAATATACTAAAATCATCATCGCAGACAAAAATAATTTTAGGAGCTATTATATACATGCATTATCCTTAGTGAAAGGTAAATTGTAGCTAAAATTTAGCTTTAAAATGTTATAATATAGTAAATTTTGCTAAAAAAGGTTAAAGTAATGAAAGTTATGGTTATACAAGGTCCAAATGTAAATATGTTAGGCATTAGAGAAACTCATATTTATGGCAATATGAAAATGGACGATATCCATGAACAAATGAAAATGGCTGCACAGCAATCCAATGTTGAAATTGAATTTTTTCAAAGCAATTTTGAAGGAGAATTGGTAGATAAAATTCAAGAATGTATAGGAAGTGTTGATGGTATAATCATCAATGCAGCTGCTTACTCACACACTTCTATAGCGATTCGTGATGCAATTGCAGCGATTAATTTGCCTGTAGTTGAAGTGCATATTAGCAATACTTATAGAAGAGAAGAATTTAGACAAAAAAGCATGATAGCACCAGTTTGTGCAGGTAGTATTGTAGGTTTTGGTCCTTTTGGTTATCATATGGCATTAATGGGACTTTTTCAAATTTTTGAAAGAATTAATGCTCATAAAGCAGTACAAGCTCAACAAAATCAATGAATTATATTTTAAAAAACGAGAATGCACTTTTTTATGAATGTGGATATTCTTGTGATAATGCTTTGTTTTTGAATTTAGAAAATGAAGCATTTTTTATTACTGATGCTAGATATATATTTGAAGCAAAAGAATGTATAAAAAATGCTCAAATTATATTAGCTCAAGATTTATTTGCTAAGGCAAGAGAATTACTCGCAGATAATGCTATTAAAAAAATAAGTTTTGATCCAAAAGATTTCACTTGTTTTGATTTTAAAGAGCTTAGTAAAGATAGCACTATAGAATTTGAAGAAAAATTAGATTTAAGTAAAAACAAACGTATTATAAAAACTGTTCAAGAATTAGAAATTTTACAAAAGAGCGTGAATTTTGGGAAAGAATGCTTTGATGAATTTGCTAAATTTATTAGCAAAGAAGGGCATGGTAAAAGTGAAAGAGAGCTTTGGTTTAAAGCATGTGAAATTTTTCAAAAAAAAGGAAAATTAGGACTTTCGTTTTCTCCTATTGTGGCGATTAATGAAAATGCAGCTAAGGCCCATGCTTTACCAAGCGAGAAAAAATTAGAATTTGGGGATTTATTATTAGTTGATGCGGGAGTAGTGTATCAAAGGTATTGTTCTGATCGTACTAGAACAGCTTGTTTTGATGAGAATGGAATAATTTTTGATAAAAATAAACCTAATTTTAAAGACAAGGAAATAGCACAAATTTATGAAGTAGTCAAACAAGCTCAACTTAAAGCTATAGAAAAAGTGCGTGTTGGTATGAAGGCAAGTGAGCTTGATTTTATAGCTAGAGAAGTTATAAAAAATGCAGGCTTTGAAAAAGAATTTATACATAGTTTAGGTCATGGAGTAGGGCTTGATATACATGAACTTCCAAACATTAGCCCAAGAAGTGATTTAGAGTTAAAAGAAGGAATGGTTTTTACTATCGAGCCTGGAATTTATATTCAAGATAAATTAGGAGTTAGAATTGAAGATATGGTTTATCTGACTAAAGAAAAGGCGGTGGTATTGTAATTTGTTAATTAAAGGAGCTAGAAGGATAGAAAAAAATCGTTTTTTTCCTTTTTATTCAAGCAATGGCAAAAGAGGAAAATATATAGCTATTATAGGTTTGGGAAGCAACATAGAAGATGAAAAAAAACGCTTTTTGGCCCTTTTTAGGATTTTGATGCAAGATAGGCGTTTGCAGATATTGCAAACTTCACCTTTTTTGATCAACAAAGCTTTTGGATTTGAAAATCAAAAAGATTTTACCAATGCTGTGATGATAGTAAGCACTAGCTTGCATGCAAGAGCACTTTTAAAAGTTTTGTTTTTTTATGAGTTTAAATTCAAAAGAAAAAGAACTTTTAAAAATGCTCCTAGAACGCTGGATTTGGATTTGTTATATTTTTCAAAGAAAGCAAGAAAAGATGAGTATTGCACAGTGCCTCATATAGGGGTAAATGATAGAATTAGTGTAACTTTGCCTTTGGGCTTGTTAAGATAAGGAAAAACATGGGACAATTAATTCATACTTTTACGGTTGAAAGCACAGATGAGATCATACCTAAGGTAAAACAAGATTATGGTGATAAAGCTTTAATTGTAACTAACAAGCAAATTAGACCAAAGACAATTAATCAAAAGCCTTTATATGAAGTGATTGTGGCGATAGAAGAAGCTGATTACGAAGAACACTTAAGACAAAACAATAAACCTTTACCATCTAAGAAAAAACCAAGTATAGCGAATTTCCCTGAGGCAAAAATTCAAGCTCCTTTACAAGAAAATGAGAAAAAAGAAGAAGATGTAGTGCTAGATTTTTCTTCAAAAGCAAAACAAAAACCTATCAATTCTTACACTAGTAGCAACAAAAAAGATGATAATTTTTTAAATTTAAAAAATAAACTTTCTCAAGTTAGTTCAGAAATTAGTAAGGTTTCTAATTATCAAGATTTTTCTATGCCAAATAATGTAAATTATGATAAAAAGATTGAAGCATTTGAAAAACAAATGAATAAACTTAATGATAAAATGAATTTGCTTGTAGATATGATGTGGGATGATAAAGCAGATTTGCGTAAAGAACTTGTCATACCACCTGAATTTGCAAGTATTTATAAACAAGCTAAAGCAAGTGGTATGCAAGAAGCTCATTTGGAAGCGATTATGAAAGCTACTATTGAAAATATGCCAAGTACTATGAAAGCAAACCAAGAAGCAGTTCAAAGGTATTTTTACTCACTTTTAAGAAATATGCTTCCTTGTCGTTTAGAAAATGAAATAAAAAAACAAAAAATTATGATGTTAGTGGGACCAACAGGAGTGGGAAAAACAACTACTTTGGCAAAGTTAGCTTTTCGTTATGCTTATGGAGATAGACGCTATAAAACAGGGATTATTACCCTAGATACTTATAGAATTGGTGCAGTAGAGCAACTTTTTCAATATGCTAAGATGATGAAATTACCTATTATTGATAGCATTGAGCCATCTGATTTAGATGATGCTATAAAAAGTTTAAATACTTGTGAGGTAATTTTAGTAGATACAACAGGAAATTCTCAATATGATAAAGCAAAACTTGAAAAAACTAAAGAATTTTTATCTCATTCTAATGCACAAATTGATGTAAATTTGGTTCTTTCAGCCAATACAAAATATGAAGATTTACTAGAAACTTATAATAATTTTTCATTTTTAAATATAGATACTTTAATCATTACTAAATTTGATGAAACAAAAGTTTTTGGAAATGTTTTTTCATTATTATATGAAACCAATACTCCAATGAGCTTTTTTTCTATAGGGCAAGAAGTTCCTGATGATATAGAAATGGCTAGTAGTGACTTTTTAGTGCGTTGTGTATTAGAGGGTTTTAAAAGGGATGAAAATGAGTAATCAAGCAGAAAAATTAAAAGATTTAATAAAAGATGAAAAAACTAATACAAAGCAAACTCATTTTATCGCTGTAACTAGTGGTAAAGGTGGAGTTGGAAAAAGTACTTTTAGTGCAAATTTAGGAAATATTTTATCTAAAAATGGCTATAAAGTAGGGCTTTTTGATGCAGATATTGGACTTGCAAATTTAGATGTGATTTTAAATGTGCGTGTAGAAAAAAATCTTTTACATGTTTTAAAAGGCGAGTGTTCATTAGAAGATATTTTAATCGAAGTAAAGCCAAATTTGTGGCTTATTCCAGGTGAAAGCGGAGATGAGATTTTAAAATACAATGATAAAAATATTTATGAGAGATTTTTAAACCAAACTAGTATTTTGGATGATTTAGACTTTTTAATCATTGATACAGGAGCAGGTATTGGTGGAAATATAGGTAATTTTTTAGAAATGTCAGATGAGGTTATAGTGATTACCGTTCCTGATCCTGCTGCTATTACTGATGCTTATGCGACTATAAAAACCACTTCAAAAACTAAAGAAAATTTATTAATGGTGTTTAATGTAGTCAAAAATGAAAGTGAAGCTTTAAGAATTTTTGATAATATTAAAAAAGTAGCAAATATCAATATAAAACATAATTTGGATTTAGAATTTTTAGGCTTTTTAGCTCAAAGTAAGGATATAAGCTCAAGTATTAAAAAACGAACTTTATTTAGTGATGAAGATACTAATGCAAGCGATGAGCTTAAAGCTATAGCTTCTAAACTTTTGTATAGGTTGGAACAAAAAGTGCTTAAAAATGTAGGTGATAAAAGCATTATGAGTTTTTTCAAAAAGCTTTTGGATCGTTTTTGAGATTGAAGGAAATTTATGAGACCAGACAATTTTGTAGCTTTTTTTACAGTTTGTGGTTTTTTTATAGGTTTAATGTTTACTATAGTTAATATAAATGATGCTGTAGAAATAGTAGTATATACTTGTTTGATTACCTTTGTTTTTTATGTTTTGATACATATTGTTATTATGGTATTTGTAGATATTCATAAAATTGGTGGTAGGCATTTTAATAAAGAAAAGTATGAAACAGAAAATAATAAATTCATTGCAGAGTTAGCTGCTAGAGAAAAGAAAATGGATTATTTATTAGAAAAACTTCAAGAAGAAAGAGAAGATTTGAAAAAGCTTGAAACCTCTAACAAACGAAAAAGTGTCAAACATGCAGCCGCATAATGCCTATGCTTCGGCATTAAAAAAAGAACAAGATGATTTAGTAATCTCTTATATGCCTGCTTTAAGAGCTATGGCATTTAGATTAAAAGAGCGTTTGCCAGCAAATATTGATGTAAATGATTTAATTAGCATTGGTGTTGAAGAGATGATTAAACTTTCACGTCGTTATGATAAAGAGCAAAATGATAATTTTTGGGGTTTTGCAAGAAAAAGAGTTAATGGAGCTATGCTTGATTATCTAAGAAGCCTTGATGTAATGAGTCGAAGTAATAGAAAAATTATCAAAGAAATTGATGCTATAATTGATGAATTTTATCAAGAAAATGAAAAAGAACCAGATGATGAGTATTTAGCACAAAGGCTTAATTTAGAGGTGGATAAAGTCAAAGAAGCAAGAGCTGCACACGCAATTTCACTTGTAATGCCTTTAGATGAGCAATTAAATTGTTTTAATGATAGTAATATCATAGAACAAATTGAAAAAGAAGAATTAATAGAAAAAATCAATGCTGTTTTGGAAGAATTTAAAGAAAGAGAAAAATTAGTTATACAGCTTTATTATTATGAAGAATTAAATTTAAAAGAAATTGCTGAGGTGTTGGAGATTAGTGAGTCTAGAATTTCACAAATTCACAAACGCTTATTAAAGAAAATTCGTGAGAGGTTAGCTTAGATGGCTGAAATACTTTCCCAGGAAGAAATTGATGCTTTATTGGAAGTTGTTGATGATGATAGCGATGATAGTGCTGCTTCTTCTAAACTTGAAGAATTAGAAGATAAAAGAGATATAGTTGTTTATGATTTTAAGCGTCCTAATAGGGTCTCAAAAGAACAACTTCGCTCTATCAAAGGCATACATGATAAACTTGCAAGAAATTTAGCTTCTCAAATTTCTTCTATGATGAGAAGTATTGTTGAAATCAAACTTCACTCGGTAGATCAGATGACTTATGGTGAATTTTTAATGTCTTTGCCATCTCCAACTAGCTTTAATGTTTTCTCCATAAAACCTCTTGATGGAAACTGCGTATTAGAGATCAATCCAAGCATAGCCTTTCCTATGATAGATAGACTTTTAGGTGGGCAAGGTGATAGCTTTGATACTTTACGGGAATTGACAGAAATTGAGCTTAATTTACTTGATTCTATTTTGCGTATTATTATGCAAAGACTTAAAGAAAGTTGGATGAATGTAAGTGAAATTTATCCAAGTGTAGAAGCAAAAGAATCAAGCCCAAATGTTGTGCAAATTGTTTCACAAAATGAAATTGTTATTATGGTGGTAATGGAAATTATCATAGGAAATTCAAGTGGTATGGTAAATATTTGTTATCCTGTTGTGCATTTAGAAAGTATTTTAAGCCGTCTTGCTAATCGTGATATAATGATGGGTGAAACAAGTGCTAAAAAATCAAGAAACAAAGAATTAAAAACCTTAATAGGTCGTGCAGAAGTTATATATGAAGCGATGCTGGGCAAAACTTTTATCAATGTGAGTGAATTTTTAGAGTTAAAACAAGGTGATATTTTAAAACTTGATAGAAGCGCAGATGATAAAGCTTTGGTCGCCATAGATAAAAAAGAAGTGTTTTTGGCTCAAGTTGGTCTTCATAGGTTTAGAAAATCAATTAAAATTCTAGAGCTTATCAAAACAGATAAGGATGAGATCAAAGAAATGCTTGAAAGATATGAAGACGAAAGAAGAGCAAAAGCAAATTCTTATGATGAGAATGAAGAAGTAGAGGAGGATGAAGATGATTAATAATTTTTTAAGTATATTTGTAAATGAATGCATCAGCACTATTGAAGGTTTGACAGGCAAAAGTGCTGAATTTAGCGAGTATTATGAGTATGATGTAAGTGCTCAAGATTCTATGACTCCTCCTTTAGTTAGTGCTACTTTTGTAGTAAATGATGATATGAAAATCAAAGTTTTAGCAAGTGCTGTTTTAATGAGTGCCATTGGTGAATGGATGATGGGCGAAGAAGAAATTTCTAAAAACAGTGAATTAAACGAAGATGAAATGGATGCAGCAAAAGAAGCCATGCAAAATATTATCTCAGCATTTTCTACTACTTTAGGTGCTCAAAAAGAAATTCCTAAAATGGAATTTAACTTAGAAAATTGCGAATTTGTGGCAGATAGTTTAGAACTTGGCGGTTTTCATAAATTATATTTATACAATGTAAAAATTGCAGATTTAGAAGAAAAAGTTTCTCTTGTATTTGATGAAAAAATTTACAAAGTTTTAACTAAAGCAGATTTAGAAGAAGTGGTTGCAAATTTATCTAATCCTAACGATGAGGTGCAAAATCATAAAGTTTTAGCTAATGTAGAAGAATTAAAAAACATCGGTTTGATTATGGATGTGCGTTTGCCTATAAGAGTGCGCATAGGTAGTAAAAAAATGCTTTTAAAAGATGTTTTAACTATGGATATTGGTTCTGTTATAGAGCTTGATCAGCTTGCAAATGATCCTTTGGAAATTTTAGTAGGTGATAAAAAAATTGCTTACGGTGAAGTTGTGATTGTAGACGGGAATTTTGGAGTGCAAATTACAGAGATTGGCTCTAAAAAAGAAAGATTAGAACAATTAAGATGAAAGAAATTATCGAAGATATAAAGTATTTTGATGAGTTAAAAAATTTATCAAAAGCTGTAACTTTTTTTGGTTCAGCAAGGTTAGCTCAAGATAATGAATATAGCATTCTTGCTTCTAAATTAGCTCAAGAATTAGCAAATTTAGGATATTGTATTGTTAGTGGTGGTGGAGCAGGGATTATGCAAGCTGCTAATTATGGTGCAATGCAAAGTAACAATTCTCATTTAAAATCTATAGGATTTAATATACATTTACCATTTGAGCAAAAAGCAAATGAGTTTTTAGAGTATAATATAACTTTTAAGAGCTTAGCCATTCGCAAAATGGCTCTTATTCAAAAGAGTTTTGCTTTTGTGATTTTCCCAGGCGGCTTTGGAACATTAGATGAATTTTTTGAAATTCTTACCCTTAAACAGCTTGAATTTAAGAAAAATGTTCCTATTATTTTAGTCGGGCAAAAATTTTGGCAACCTCTTGATAAATTTATTAAAACTTCTTTGTTGGAGCTTAATGTTATATCTAAAAACGATGAGTTAAAATATAGCATAAGTGATGATTTGAGTGAAGTTATAAAAACAATAAAGGACAATGATGAAAATTCTTGTTGCGATGAGCGGGGGTGTAGATAGTACTGTTACTGCTTATAAATTAAAACAAGCTGGTCATGAGGTGCAAGGTTGTTATATGAAACTTCATGGTAAGCCAAATTATCATGAAGAAAATATCAAAAAAGTTGAAAAAGTTGCTAATTTTTTGGGTATTAAATATCATATTTTAGACTTGCAAGAAGATTTTAAAAAGCAAGTTTATATGCCTTTTGTGGATACTTATAAAGAAGGAAAAACTCCAAATCCTTGTGCTTTGTGTAATCGTTTTATAAAACTTGGAAAATTGTTAGAATTTGCTAAAAGTTTAGGTTGTGAAAAATTAGCTACAGGTCATTATGCAAGGATAGAAAATAATTTAATTAGATGTGCTTTTGATGAAAGTAAAGATCAAAGTTATTTTTTAGCAAGTGCTGATAAAGATGCTTTAAAATATTTGATATTTCCACTTGGAGATATGAAGAAAGAAGATGTTAAAAAATTTGCTTCTACTATAGAAGTACTAAAATCTTTTGCTACTCAAAAAGAAAGTTCTGAAATTTGTTTTGTGGAAGATACCTATGTGCAAGTTTTAGATCAATTTATGGATACTAAAATTCCTGGAATTGTTAGAGATAGTAGTGGTAAAGAAGTAGGAAAACACGAAGGATATATGCACTATACCATAGGAAAAAGACGAGGTTTTGAAGTAAAGGGTGCACATGAGCCACATTTTGTACTAAAAATTGATCCTAGTAAAAATGAAATCATAGTAGGCAAAAAAGAAGAACTTAAAGTAAGCAGTTTTGAGTTAAAAAATATTAATTTATTTGTCGAACAAAAACAAATTGAATGTGGTGTAAAAATTCGCTATAGAAGTAAAATGACTCCTTGTATTCTTACCATTGAAGATGATAAGATCAAAGTAGAATTAAAAGAAGCAATTTATGGCGTTGCTAGTGGTCAAATGGCTGTATTTTACGATAAAGATTTAGTGCTTGCAAGTGGATTTATAAAATAATGGCACCCTTTTTTGGTGCTGTAGATTAATCTAATAAATCTTTTAATGGAACTTCTAAACTTTTAGAAATTTTATAAGTGTTCTAAATTAAAATGCTTACCATATCGATTGCACTCACAATTTGAATAAAATGCAACAGATTTTATACCTATATCTAGAGCTAGTTCCAGCTGAGAAATTCCTTTTTTTTCTCTGAAATTTCTTATATTTAATGATACTTTTTTATAAAAATTTAGAATTTCTTCTTCGCTAGAATTGCTAAAGTTCTCTTCCATTTTTTATCCTATAGGATTAAAAAGATATAATTTTTTTAAATATATCCTATAGGATAAATTAAAGGAGATTTAATGCGTAAAGTTTCATTGCTTTTTATCATTGCTTTATCATTCATTGCATGTAATAAAACTTTATATAATCCGCAAGTGGATGAAAAAATAACAGTAGCAAAAGCTCAAAAAGATATAAAAATTGGTATGAGCTCATCTGAAATCATAGAAATAATGGGATCTCCAAATATTATATCAACTGATGAGCAAAGAAGAGAAGTTTGGGTATATGATAAGATTAGCACCCAAAGAGCTTATCAAAATTCATCTGGTGGTATAAGTATTATTTTTGCCGGAGTTGCTGGAAATAGTGGTAGTAATGTTGGTACACAACGAACTTTAACTGTTATTATAAAATTTGATAATAACCAAAAAGTTAGAGATGTGGCATATCACACTTCAAGTTTTTAAGGTATTAAATATGAAGTTTATAATACCTATTTTTTTACTTATTTTTAGTGGTTGTGCAACAACTAGTGTTAAAGAGATGATGAAGATTGAAACATCTACAGCACAAGAAAGGCAATTGCAGACTAAAAGTTTTAATACTGTTGATACAAATAAAATTTTATCATCTAGTATTGCAACATTGCAAGATCTTGGATTCAATATAGATGAAATTAATAGAGATTTTGGAATAGTAAGTGCATCTAAAACAAGAGATGCTAGAGAAGTTTCTACTCAAGCTGGGATTATTGTCTTGGTGCTTTTATCTCCGGGTGCAGCTATGACTGCTTCAAAACATTCAGATCATACGCAAGAAATTAAGGCAAGTGTGGTTATCTCTACAAATAATAAAATCAAAAAGACTTTTGTAAGGTTTACAATGCAAAGAATTGTAAGAAATCAAGAGGGTTCTGTTAATGAAGTTGGAAGTATAAGAGAAGCAGAAATTTACCAACAATTTTATGAAAAATTATCAAAATCAGTGTTTTTGGAGGCAAACGAACTATGAAAAAAATATTATTATTTATAATGACTTTGTATTTTGTTGGGTGTGGTACGAATTCTAGACAAATGGTTATTGAAAATACTCAGCAGCTTCAAGTTAGAACATATCAAACAAAAGAATATGATTATCCTAAAAAAATTGTTGCAAAAGCTGGTGTTTTTACATTACAAGATCTTGGTTTTGTAATTGATAAAGCGGATTTGCAAACAGGAACAGTTACTGCAACGAAATTATCAAAAGGTGCAACAATGCGTATAACATTGGTTATAAGAGAAAAAGGAGATAAAAAATCAACTATTAGAGCTAATGCCCAATATGGATCTAATATGCAAATTCCAACTCTGGTAGAAGATCCAGAAATTTATCATTCGTTTTTTCAAGTGCTAGATAAGGCAATATTCTTTGAAAAAGAGAATATATAGAAAATAGACTAATCTTAATTTCGTTAAGATTAGTTTTAATAATAAAAAAATTGAAAAATCATATAAAGACATTATATTGTAGTATTTTGAAATTCTAAGGGTTAAAATGCAACTTATTGGTTTGATTGGTATAATATTAATTATGATTTTTATCATATTACTGGTTAAATTTTGGGAAATTTGGGCTGTAATTATAGGTATTATTGTTGTTATGGGTGCAATTGGTTTAATTTATGAGTATAAAGATGAAATCGGAGAGATTATCTTTAAATTACTTGTTTGGGGTGTAATACTTGGACTAATATTTGGTTTTTTGGTGTCGTTTAAATAAGCCGATTTTACATTCAAATACCAATTATATTGTATAAAACTATTCTTAAATAAGTGAAAATTAGCTATTTTTATTATTACTTTTTTATGTTTTAGCAGTGACTTGATAGTTTTTTGGATGGTATTATAATGTATTTAATTCTATAGTATCTCCATAATGCTTATATCAAACCATAAAAGATCAAATTTAAGTAAAATTCCATAAATGACTGCACTAAATAATCCTGCGAAAATCCCTGCTAAAACATCATCTAGCATTACGCCTAAACCGCCTTTGATTTTTTTGTCAATTTTACCAATGATAGAAGGTTTTGTGATATCAAAAAATCTAAATAAAACAAAAGAAAGCAAAAATGTAAAAATACTTTGCCCGCAAATTGCTAAGGCCAAAAATACTCCTACAACTTCATCTATAACTATATGTTTATCATCGTGCTTACCTGTTTGTTTTTCATATTGATCGATGATTTTAATTGAAATTAAAAAAAGTAAAATCGCAAGTAAAATCAAAGTTTCTATGCCAAGATATCTTAGTATAAAAAAAGCAGGGATAAGTGCTGCAATAGTTCCAAAAGTCCCAGGAGCTTTGTTTATACTACCTGAGTAAAAAAAAGTTAAAAATAATTTTTGCATTTTTACACCATATAAGACATTTGATGGAGTTTTATAAGTTGTTCATAAAATTCTTTATCACTTCTGTATTCTAAAATTCCATGTGTTGGAAATAAATTGCTATAGATATTTTGTTTATTATGAAAGCGATTTGGAAAAAGCTCTGATAAAATCAGGGCAGAAATTTCCCTTCTTATAAAAACTGCTGGTGGAATAATACCAAGTCTTAGTAAATTTTTTAAAGAATCCCCGTGGTATTTCATATGATGATGAGCTCCATGCGGACAAGATTTAGAGCTTACTATCATTTTACACTCATCGCAAAATACAAATTCAGGAAGTATGGTTACTTCTATATTATAATCTTTGGCAAAATCATCAAGCACAGTAAAGGCTCTATTTTGATTAAAAAACATTCCAAGTCCAGCGTGATTTTGCCCTACAAAAAGTTTATTACAATTAAAACTTTTGGCTAAAGCACATTCTAAAATAGGATTTAAATGAGAAGCAAAAATTTTTATATTATGTAAAGGTATGAGCAAAACTCTTGAAGAAGGTAAATAATTTTGAGCAAATACATCAAAACAACGCTTTTTCAAATTTAAACTCAAACCATTATTTTCATAAGATTCTATGAGAAAAATGATGACTAAGTCAGATTGTTCTATAGCCCATCTTAAAATTCTCTCATGTGCTCTATGGAAAGGATCAAAGCTTGAAACTATGGCTGTAATATTAGAAGGATTGAGTCTTTTTTTGATTTTTTCAAAATTTTCTTTGAGAGTTTTAATGCGGTTTTGATAAATTTCAAATTCACCACTAATACAAATTTCACCAAAATCTTCAATTAAGCAAGTATTGGGTCTAAAAATATCATTAGTATTTTTGTCATTTTCAAATTTACTCTCTAGTATGATGTGTCCTACTACTTGATCATTGCAAATAAATTCTAGTTTATCTTGAGTTTTTGTATGTTCTAGAGTTTTTTTATTTATGCTAGATGGAGCAAAGGTTAAAGCGTAAGGAATTTTATGTTGATTTACCATTTTTGTTTTTAAAAATTCATCTCTTTGTTTTTCATTCATCAACTTGGTAAAAGATCCAAAAATTCCTTCTTTAATAAAGCATAAAACTTCGTATTCTTCTTCTGTAATTATGATGCTATTTTTTCTTACTGATGCCATATTTTTTCCTTTTTTCCCATAAAGATTTTCTTGAAATTCCTAACTTTTTAGACAAATCAGTATCTGGAAAGATATTTTGATAACTTACTATAATATGTTTAACATAATCATCGATAGTTAAAATTCCACTAGCCTCAAAACTTTTTTCTTCATTTTCAAGTTCTAAAATCGGGATTTCTTTATATTCTAAGCTTGTATTTGTATGTATGATAATGGGTTTTTTCATTGCTAAATTTAAAACTTTTTCTTTTTCTGATGATTTTAAATTTTGAAAATTAACTAGATAATACAAAGCATCATTTTGTAGAATTTTATCAATATTTTGTGGATGAGACAGATCTAAATATATGCTAGCAATATTATTTTCATTAGAAAAGTTAAACACAAAACAATCTGCATAGTTTTGATTATTGGTTTTTAAAATAAGCGGTAGTTTTATTTTTTTATAATCAAAATTAGGAAGTTTTATAGTTTCAAATTTATGTTTTAAGTATGATTTATAAGTATGATTTAAAATACTCATTTTTTTAAAATCTTGAAAATGTTTAATCTTTCTTGTTAATTCTTCTATCATAAAAGGTTTTTGTATATAATCGCTCGCTCCTGCTTTGAGTGGTGATAAAACAGTATCTGAGCTTATGTAGGAAATCAATAGTATTATTATTTTGTGTTTAAAAATTTCGACTATATGTTCAAAATTTGCAATACTAGTTGATAGTAAAATAATTTCATAATCATGATTTGAAAGCTCATGCACACTAGTGATAATATCACATTCATATCCTATGGAATTTAGCTTTGATCCTATGCTTTGAGCTAAATAAAATTCATTTTCTACGATTAATACTTTCATTACTTTGTCCAATCATAATATTTTAAATTTGCACTAGCTAATACAGCTATACCTTCTTTTCTGCCTATAAAACCTAAATGTTCAGTGGTGGTAGCTTTGATATTGATTTTATTTGGCGTGGTTTTTAAAAATTTAGCGATATTGAAAGCAATATCATCTTTAAATTCTTTCATTTTTGGAGTTTGAGCTATGATGGTTATATCAGCATTTACAAGCTCAAATCCATAATTTTGCACCATATTATAAGCATTTTGCAATAAAAGCATAGAATCTGCATTTTTATATTGTATGTCATTATCTGGGAAAAGTTCTCCGATATCCCCAAGCCCAGCAGCTCCTAAAAGTGCATCGATTAACGCATGAGCTAATACATCTCCATCAGAATGAGCTTTAAGTCCCATGTTAGGATGAATTTTAATCCCACCTAAAAGCAATACTCTTTCTTCTCCAAATTCATGTACATCAAAACCATTACCATTAAATATATCTTGTGAAGGTTTTGGAAGATCTAAGCTTAATAAGTCTTCTTTATAAGTGATTTTTTTGGCTTTTTCATCTCCTTGGATATACCATATTTTACCATTAAGCGATTGAATAGCTGTGCTATCATCAGTAAAATTTAAATTTGTTTGCAATGCTTTTTTAAGCATACTTGTTTTAGAAAGTTGAGGAGTTTGTATGAGTTTGATTTTATCTCTTTGGATGTAATTTTCTTCATAAATAGTAGTATCACTTACTTTTAATACAGGGCTTATACAATCTGCCTTATCGTAGTTTTCAAGAAGATTGTTAAATAAATTTTTACTAATTAAAACTCTAGCAACATCACTAACTAAAACATATTCACTTTGGATCAAATCTAAAGCATTAAGTAAAGATTTAGCTCTTGTATCACCACCTTGAACAAATTTATATTCTGGAGCAAATTTTTTCATATGAGAAATATTACCAGAAGTAACAATTATTTTTTTAAAAGGGTAAAAAGAGCTAATATTTTTGGTTGTATATAACCATAAAGGTAGATCGCCTAATCTTAAAAATTGTTTTTTTACGGGAAGATTAAACCTTGTTGATTCTCCAGCAGACAGCATAATCAAGGAAATATCTAACATTTGTTACACCTTAATTTTTATCAATGTTACGATATTATACATCATAAAAGCCAAAATTAATATTTATACTAGTAGAATTATTTTTTAAACAATTAAGGAGAAAATTGTGAAAGAAAAAATAGAAGAAAGATTAAAGCAAGTTATATATCCAGGTTTTAAAAAAGATATTGTCAGTTTTAATTTTGTAAAGCAAATTGAAGTTAATGCTCAAAAAGTACATATTGTGGTTGAGATTGTTTCAGCTAATGCTCAAATTGCACAAGAATTAAAACTAAATATCACCAATGTTTTAAAAGATTTAAATTTAGAACTTGATTTAGAAATTATCCAGCCAAAAGCTCCTGAAGAAAAAAGCAATTCAAGAAGTGGTAAAAATATTACCCCGCAAATTAAGAATTTTATTATGATTTCTAGCGGTAAAGGCGGAGTTGGTAAAAGCACTACTACTTTAAATTTAGCAATTTCTTTAGCTAAAATGGGTAAAAGTGTTGGGCTCTTAGATGCTGATATTTATGGACCAAATATACCAAGAATGCTAGGAGAAAATAAAAGTAAGCCTGAAATTGTAGGACAAAAAATTCGTCCTATTTTATCACATGGGGTTTATATGATGAGTATGGGCGTATTGATAGAGGAAGGAAAAGGCTTGATGTGGCGTGGAGCTATGATAATGAAAGCTATAGAGCAGTTGTTAGCTGATGTATTATGGCCTGAACTTGATGTTTTATTACTTGATATGCCACCAGGAACAGGTGATGCGCAAATCACTTTAGCTCAAAGTGTGCCCGTTAGTGCAGGAGTATGTGTAAGTACTCCACAAGTGGTATCTTTAGATGATAGTAAAAGAGCGCTTGATATGTTTGAAAAATTACATATTCCAATAGCAGGAATTATAGAAAATATGAGCGGATTTTTATGTCCTGATAATAATAAAGAATATGATATTTTTGGCAAAGGTACCACTGAAGAAATGGCAAAAGCATATAAGTGCGAAGTTTTAGCTCAAATTCCTATAGAAATGAGTGTTAGAGAAGGTGGGGATAATGGAAAACCTGTGAGTTTTTATTTACCTGAAAGCCTTAGCTCGAAAAGATACTTGCAAGCTGCTGAAAAAATTTGGGAATTTATAGAAAGGGTTAATCAAGAAGGTAAAGTTGATAATGCAGCTATACAACCTATAATGAATGGTAAGAGTGCTTGCTCATAATAAAGGAGGAAAAAATGATTGAAAATAAGGAAGAATTTTTAGATTTAGTTAAACAAATCGA
Source organism: Campylobacter volucris (assembly GCF_008011665.1). GTDB lineage: Bacteria > Campylobacterota > Campylobacteria > Campylobacterales > Campylobacteraceae > Campylobacter_D > Campylobacter_D volucris_A. The sequence goes on along the minus strand of NZ_VOWJ01000033.1, from coordinate 16,628 downwards.
GCAAAGACTTAATTATAAAAAACCAAAAGCTTTTGGTATAGCAAGACTTGATTTAAGTCAAATAGATCCTAGTAAAAAACTTCAAACTTCTTTTGCTTTTGTAAATTATGAGCAAAATTATGCAGCAGCAGCCATTATGCTAGAAGCTTTTTTTAGAAGAGGTATAGAAGTTGATTTTAATGATAGTGAATTTGTAGCTACGCTAATAAAAGAAGATTTAGACTTTGCATTAGAATGTTTTGCACCATTTGTAGAAGAACAAGGTCATAAAAATATTGATGTAATTAAAGCCGCAAGAGAAAATTTTAAAGAAAATGAATTTGTGTTTGTAGCTATGTTTGAAGATCAAGCACCAAAAACTTTAGAAAATGTGTATTTAAAGCTTTATTTACTTTCAAGCAAAAAAGTACCTTTGAGAAGTTTAAATTTAACAGGAGCTTTTGGACTTTTGCCAAATATTGCTTGGAGTGATAATAATCCAATCGATTTAGATTTTTTAAGAGAAAATGAAATTATTTTAAAAATGAGCAAAAAATATCCTAAAATTGATTATGTGGATAAATTTCCAAGATTTTTAGCTCATATTATACCTGAGGATAATACTAGAATTTTAGAAAGCTCAAAAGTTAGGATGGGCGCAGTATTAGCCGCTGGAACTACTATAATGCCTGGAGCTGCTTATGTGAATTTTAATGCAGGAACAACTGGAGCTTGTATGGTAGAAGGGCGTATTAGTTCTTCAGCTGTTGTAGGTGAGGGTAGTGATGTAGGGGGTGGTGCTTCTATACTTGGAGTTTTAAGTGGTACAAGTGGAAATGCTATTAGTATAGGTAAAGCTTGTCTTTTAGGTGCTAATTCAGTTACTGGAATTCCTTTAGGAGATAATTGTATAGTAGATGCTGGTATAGCTGTTTTAGAGGGAACGAAGTTTGCATTGGAAAACAAAGAAGAATTGCAAAAAATTAATCCTGAATTTAAATTTGATAAAGACATATATAAAGGTTTAGAGTTAGCTGGTTTAAATGGGCTTCATTTTAGACAAGATTCTATTAGCGGAGCAATGATAGTAGCTTTTAATAAAAAGGCTATAAAACTTAATGAAGATTTGCATTAATTCTTAGCCCTTCTTATGGGTTAAGAATTTTAAAAAATTCATCTAGTTTGTAAATGCAAACGCTAGGATGATGTTTGATACTTCCTATATGCAATAAAATTTCTTCACTATCTTTTTCATAAAGTTTTTGTATAAAATTAAAATTCCACCACTTGTAAGTGTTAAAATTTAAATTATGAGTAGTGTTTATATGAAAATTTATATAAGAATGAGTTTGAAAATTTTGTTTTAAACCAGGTGTTTGAAAGGCATAGACTTCTTGTATTGCTTTAGGAAAAGTTCTTGCATAAATATCCGCCTAAAGAATGTCCTATGATTATGAGATTTTCATTAATAGTGTATTTTTGTTTTAAGTTATTGTAAAAATGATGCATAGATTGAATTTGACCTTTAGGTTTTTTGTTAAGCAAAATTAAAAAATCACTATAAAAGTCTTTAGCATCAAAACATAAAGGATTTAAATCACTTCCTGCGAAAGCTAAAATGTAGTTTTTTCTTTTTTTATCATAAATAAAACTGGCTCTAAAGCCCATTTTAGATTGTGGATGTTTTTCATTGATATGCTCAAGTATTTCATAATTTTTTACAAATTTTAAAGCTAAAAAAAGCATTATTTAAACCGCCTACTGGAATTTTTTCATGTTTATAAAAAGGATTGGTTAAAGCTTTTAAGATGGCTTTGCGTTTTTGAAAACCTTCTTTTTGCAAATTTTGGTTTAAAAATACATTAGCACAACAAGCTACCAAGCTATAATCATATAATTTTTGTAATAAATCAATATTTTTTTCAAAATGATTTTGCAATGCAAATAAAAGTAATTTTTCTTGAGAGTTTAAATTTGTTTTTTGACTTAAAGCGATGAAGCTTTGTAAGTCAAAAAACATTGTAAAATCCTTACATGGAGCAAGTGTTTTGAATGGTTGAATTTAACATCCAAAGTGTTTTTTCATATTTTGCGATATTTTCTTGAGCAAAGGCTGCTGTGGTAGTATCGCTAGCTTTTTCAGCTGTTTCATTTAATTTTTTAAATTCACTCAAAAGATATTTATAATCTTCTTTTATTAATTCTAATACTTCTACCGGAGTAAAGCAATCTTTTTGAATTTTTGGTGCTTTAGTTTCATTTAGTAATTTTTCTGGGCAGACTATAGCTTTTTCTCCAAGCTGTAAAACTCTTTCTGCGCAGTTATCAAATAATTCAGCCATTTCTTCATAGGCTTTTTCGGTATATTCATGGATAGAAAAAAATTGAAGTCCTTTTACATTCCAATGATAATTATGGAATTTAATCCATAGACTATGAGCATCTGCTTGTAATTGCAATAATTGTTTGCTAACTGACATGTTCTCTCCTTTTTTAGTTTTTGAAAATTATAACATAAAATTTATAATTAATAATTATTATTAATTAATAACATTATATTACAAATTATCATTGTTTCATTATACTCTTTTTTTAAAATAATGCAAATTTATTTGCTAAGCATATTTTTTAGTATAAGTTTTCCCACTTCAACTCCGGGTTGATCATAGGTATTGATGCCAAGCATTATTCCACAAGCTGAGGTAAAAAGTTCATAATAATACATCAAATATCCACAATGCCAAGCATCTAATTTTTCTAACTCAATGATATCTACGCTTAAATTTTCAGAGATTAAAGCTTGAGCTGTAGCATCACATTGTGCATTTAAAAGATCGTGCAAATTAATGTTATTGGTAAAATCACAACTTTGTAAGTGATTTAAACTTATATTTGGAATGCTAGGTGATTTTTGATTATCTTTTATTTTTAAAAAAGTGATTGTTTTATCTTTAGGTCCATCCATAATAAGCTGTAAAAAGCTATGTTGATCCCTAGCACCAATAAGAGCAATAGGAGTTAATCCTATGCGTTTAAAACCTTGTTTTTTACCCAAACTTTCAGCAATTAACTGCACATACCATTCATTAAAAGCTTTAAAAGCATCTCCGTAAGAAAATAATACATTAATATGAGCATTTTTATGAGTGCAATAATGATATGCTTTTTGTAAAATATGAGTTTCTTTTTTTTCAAAGAAATCAACAAAACAAGCTCTTGCTCCCTCTAACAATGCTTTTGTATTATAATTACAAAAAGTTAAAGGCACTATACCAATAGCTGATAAAACACTAAATCTACCGCCAACATTTTGAGGAATAAAAAAACATTTTATATTTAACTCATCGCCAAGTTTGTGGAGTTTTGAATTTAAATCTGTAATGAAAATAAAATTTTCGCTTAGTTTTTTTTGCTCTAAATTAAAATAAGCTATGATAAGCTTAAATAAAGAAATAACTTCTATGGTAGCACCTGATTTACTCGCGATGATAAATAAAGTTTTTTTAATATCAAGTTTTTTCATGATATTAGTAAAAGTATGAGAAGAAGTGTTATCAAGAATGAAAAGTTCTTTTTCTTCTTCATGATCAAATAAAAGTTCTTTTAAAGCTTTTACTCCACAGCTTGATCCACCCATGCCAATTAAAACAATGCTTTTAATCTGTGTCTTATCTTTGATAAATTCTTTACTTTGTGAAATTAAATCAAAACTAGTATTTACAAGATGATAATATCCTATATCTCCATTTTCTAGCTCGTCATTCATTCTATTTGCATAAGCACTAATGTTTTGTAAATTTTGGGTTTTGAAAAATAAAGTATTATTTAACATTGATTTTTCTTATAAAAATAATTCGTTGCCTCTACAAAACCTTCCACGCTACCACAATCAAATCTTTTTCCTTTGAATTTATACGCTAAGACCATATTATTTGTAGCTTGTGCTAATAATGCATCAGTAAGTTGAATTTCTCCATTTTTACCTGCTTTTGTATTTTCTAATATACCAAAGATATCGGGTGTTAAAATATACCTTCCTATGATAGCTAAATTACTTGGTGCATCTTTAGGATCTGGCTTTTCTACCATAGAATTTACCATGATTAAATCATCTTCAACACTATTTCCCGCAATTACTCCATAATTTTGCACTTGATCATATTCCACTTCCATAACAGCAACAACTGAGCAGCGATATTTTTCATAAATTTTTACCATTTGAGCCATCACATTAATACCATCTTCATTTACACATAAATCATCAGCTAAAATTACTCCAAAAGCTTCATCTTGCACTAAAGGTTTTGCTTTTAATACAGCATCGCCTAGGCCTTTCATTTCATTTTGTCTTGTAAAAGTAAAGGTGCAACGATTAATTAGTGTTCTAATTTCGCTTAAAAGATATTCTTTTTTAGTACCTGCGATTTGATGCTCAAGTTCATAGGATATATCAAAATAATCTTCCAAAGCTCTTTTGCCCCTACCTGTTACAAAGCCCATTGTTTCCATACCAGCTTCTAAAGCCTCATCAACTCCATAGTGAATTAAAGGTTTAGTTAAAATCGGCAATAATTCTTTGGGCAAAGTTTTAGTAGCAGGTAAAAATCTAGTTCCATAGCCAGCAGCTGGGAAAATACAAGTTTGAAGCATATAAATTCCTTAAAATTTTATAAGTTGTTTTGATTATAATTTTATTAATAATTATAGCAAATTTATAAGGCAAAAATGAAAACAATTGATCGAATTTATCATGCAAAAGTTGAGATTAAAAAATCAAATTTTTTAGCTTTTTTGTGTCCATTTGACAATTTTAAGATTTTATTAAAAGAATTAAAAAATGATCATCCAAAGGCAGTGCATTTTGTATATGCATATAGATATTTAAATGAATTTAATCAAATAGTTGAAGATAAAAGCGATGATGGCGAACCAAAAGGAAGTTCTGCTATGCCTTGTTTGAATGTCTTAAGAGGAGTTTTGCTTATAAATAGTGCTATTATAGTGGTAAGATATTTTGGCGGGATTAAACTCGGTGTTGGAGGATTAGTAAGAGCTTATAGTGAAGCTACAAATTTAGCTATTTTAAATGCACAACTTATAGAATTTGAATTAAAAAAAGTTACCCATATAGAAATACCTTTTGCATTATATGCTAGATTTGAGTATTTTTTAAATAAAAATAATATTATTTTTGAAAAAGAATTTACTCATCAAGTTGCGTTAAAAATTTGGCTTAATGAAAAAGAAGAAAAAGAATTTAAAACTTTTATGAAAGAGTATGAATTTAGAGATATTATCTTAAAGTAAGCCTTTTGGCTTACTCTCTATTATAAAGAATTTAAAAGATCTTTTACTATATCTTTTGAATCATCTTTAGTTGCTGTTTGAGTATTTGCTTGAGAAGGTATTTCATTGTTTTGAGCTCTAAAGCGATAATTGTAAATATTTGACATATTAGAACTATAAATTCCACTACTGCTAAATTGATCTTGACTTATAGCTTTTGAAAAAAACTCATCAAAATTAGCATTTTGCCCATCAAGGTTTTCATTTGTTTTTTGATGAAGTAAGGATGTAAAATCCTCGCTAGTACCTTGAGTGCTTTTATAGTTACTATTTTGACTATAACCATATTCTCTAACCGATACATTGTCATGATTAACTTGCATGTATTCTCCTTTTCAAAAATATTGCAAAGAAAAACAAGCAAAAATCATTCCTTAATCACCATGTGTTGGATAATATTCGGCATCTATTTCATTGTTTTTAATAAATTCTTCCTTTGCTTTTTGACATCGTTCATCTCTTAGTTTTCTATAAGCATTTCTACTTTCTAACTCTTTTTCATTTAGAGGACGATCTTCTAAAAAAGAAATATGAAAATATGTATCATCTTCTTTGCTAAATTTTTCATAAAATTCTATATAGTCAAAATAATCTTTCTCGCTTTGAAAATCAATACTTTCTTCAATATAAATTGTAGGTCCAAATCCTTTATGATTTTGTGTAAAATGTCCAAAACCTGCTGCGTATTTTATTTTAAATGAATTCATTCTAAACCTCCTAAAAATTCATCATAACTTCCTTTAAAGTCTATCAATTTTCCATCTTCTAAAAGCCAAATTCTATTTGCAAAAGCACTGATTAATTCTCTATCGTGACTTATGCAAATCACACAACCTTTAAAATTATACAAAGCTTCACCTAGTGCTATAATACTTTCTAAGTCTAAATGGTTATTTGGTTCATCTAAAAGCAAGAAATTCCCACGCTCTAGCATAAGTTTTGAAAGCATTAAGCGGTGTTTTTCACCCCCACTTAAACTTAAAGCTTTTTTTTCTTGATCACTTCCACTAAAAAGCATTCTTCCAAGACATTTACGAATTTCATCTAAATCTTTAAATTTTTCACTCATTAGCCACTCATAAAGCTTTAAATCTTCATTGATTAAATTAGTAGTATCTTGGGCAAAATATCCCATTTCTATGGTAGCACCTAAATGTATATGACCATTATCAGGTTCTAATTTTGAAGCAATGATTTTGGCTAAAGTGCTTTTGCCTACACCATTTGCTCCAATTAATGCTATTTTATCTCCTTTTTCAAGTTTTAAATTTAAATTTTCAAACAAAACTTTATCATAAGTTTTACTGATACCCTTTAATTCTAAAATTTCATTCCCTATTTCTCTATTGGTTCTAAAAACTATACTAGGATCGCGTCTGCTAGAGGTTTTAATCTCTTCAAGTTCAAGTTTTTCCAAAGCTTTAGCTCTACTTGTAGCTTGTTTAGCCTTTGATGCGTTTGCGCTAAAACGGCGTATGAAATTTTCTAGCTCTTCTCTTTCTTTTAGGGTTTTATCGCGTTTGAGTTCAGCTTGTTTAGCAAGCAAGGTTGAGGCCATATACCAATCATCATAATTTCCTGCAAAATCGCGTATTTGTTTAAAATCCACATCTAAAATTCTTGTGCAAACTTTATTTAAAAAATGCCTATCGTGGCTGATTACTACTAAAGTTCCTTCATGTCTTAAAAGTTCATTTTCAAGCCAAGAAATTGCTTCTAAATCAAGGTTATTTGTAGGTTCATCTAAAAATAAAATATCCGCACCTAAAAATAAAACTTGAGCTAGTAATACCTTAAATTTATCAGCACTTTGTAAGGTACTCATTAAGGCGTTAAAATCTTTGATATTTAAAGAGCTTAAAATTTTTTCACATCTAAGCTCACAATCATAGTTTGGATCTTCTTCTGCTGTGATAATTTCAAGTTCGCTTAATCTATCATTAATTTCATCGGTAAATTCTTCGCTCATATAAAGTTTTTCTTTTTCTTTTAGTGCATCGTATAGTCTTTTATTTGCACACATTACCGCATCTTTTATAGTGTAGTTTTCAAAGGCAAATTGATCTTGACCTAAAACAGCGATTTTTAAATTCGGATCTATGCAAATTTCTCCACTGCTTGATTCTATTTGGCCTGAGAGAATTTTTAAAAAGGTTGATTTACCAGCTCCATTTGCTCCTATAAGTCCATATCTTTCACCACGATTTAATTTTAAATTTACATCTTCAAATAAAAGTTGATTTGCAAAACGCATCGTAAGATTTTTAACTTCTACCATTAATATCCTTGAATATTTTGTTATAATTTTACAAAATATTGTATAATACTTTTTGCATATATGAGAATATATTTTATTTTTTATGATAAATATTAAAAATCAAAGAGAAGTTGTCATTCTCTTTGATTGATCGTGAGTTATCTTTTGTAATTTTCAAGTTCCACATAGATTTCTTTTTTATCATCTGTAAATTGAGTTGTAAATTCTATCCACGCTTCATCTTTAAAATTTGTTCCAAAAATTTTTACTTGTGCTTTGCAATAATTAGTTTTCCCTTCTTGGTCACTTAATTGGGTTATAAAAGCACTATATGTAAATTTAAGCTTTTTTTGTTCTATTTTGGATAGATTTTGAAATCTATTGTCTAAAATAATAGATGTTAAAATTTCTTGAACAGTTTCATCGTTACATTTTGGAATATTAGATTTTCCGCATGCTATAAATAATATTACCAAAGGTGATAATAAAATTAATTTAATAATTTTCTTCATTGATTCTCCTTATATTTATTTAGTGCATTTAAAACTTTTTCTAAATTTTGTTTTCTAAGTTTTTTACCCACTAAGAATAAGTCTATAATATACCAAACCCAAGAATTTAATATATAGACAACCCCTCCTACTATAGCAAAAAAGCTACCCTTGTCGATACTGCCTTCATCTGCCATGGAAAATATTAGTAAGGATGTAAAAGCTAAAATTAATCTTATTAATCCAAGTTTAATATCTCCAATCATAAAACGAGCAATTCCGAAACTTCCAAATAAGAAATTTCCTATCCAAAATACCAATGCTGGATTTTTTAAATGAAGTGTTGATAATTTGTTTAAAACGCTATTTTTTTGATTCTCATTGAGTTTTTCAATTTCTGTTATTATCAACTCTTTTGATTCTTTTGGAAGTTTTTTAGTTAAAGAATTTACTAAAAAAATATATTCCATAAAATCCTCCTATCTGTGAATAATTTTATTGAAATTAAAAAAATAAGTATTAAATAAATCTTAAAAAACATAATATTTATTTATTTTTTTATAAATAGAATAAATATTATGCTGTTTGCTTTTAAATAATTTTCAAGTATGCTCAAAAATATTAATTTTTACAAAGAAGAATTTAAATATGACAAAACGAGATATAGCAGGCTTTTTAGGAGTTGATGTGCAAACATTGCGTAATTGGCAAAAAACTCGTCCAAATCTTTACCGTGTTATTATGCAAGGCTTGGCTTTTGAAGAAGCCGTTAAGGAAAGCAAAGAGCATTATGAAAAACTTTTATTAATTCAAAAAGGTGCACAAAAACATGTGTTAAAAAAATAATTTGAAATTATTGTATAATTTAAAAAAAATATTTTTTATATTATAAGGTTTTTTCTTTGAATTTGTTTTTACTTTCTTTTTTATCTTCATTTAGTTTTGCTTTTGAAATTTTAGCTTTATTTTTAGCTTATTTTTTCAAGCAAAATAAAATTTTTTTCTTGCTTTTGTTGATTTTATGTGCTAGGGCTTTATCTTTGGTAGCTAGTGAATACCAAGCACATTTGTTTATTTCTATATTTTTACCATTTTCTTTTGTGCTTTTTGTCTTTTTACAAGATAGCAAACTTGTATTTGAAAAGATAAATTTGGTTAAAATTGCTTATATAGTTTTTATGATTTTGCTTGCTTTTTTACTTAGTACAAATACAAATTTTAACGCAAATATAGCAAGTGAAATTTTCAATTTTCCTTCGTATTTTTTTAAACCTATTAGCGAGCTTAGTTTTTGTGTTTTTTGGGTAGGGTTTTTGTTTTTATTGTTTTCTTATTTGAAAAACAATGATTTTCATTTTTTACTAGCTTATATGGGCTTAAGTGTGCAGTTTTTATTTTATAATAATATTGATTTGGGATATTATGAATTTGCTTCTTTGGTTTTTATAGTATTTTTAGCTTATAAAGCTTATAAAATAGCTTTTTTTGACACTCTTACAAATTTACCTAATTTAAAAGCGTTAAGAAGATATTCTCAAGGACTTGAAAATTTTCATTTAGCAGTGATTGAACTTAAAAATCTTAATGAAATTTATCATCAAAATGGCATTTTTGTGCAAGAATATATTTTGCATTCTTTTGCAAAAATTTTAAAAAAAGCACTACATACTAGAATTTTTAAAGATGATAAGGATTATTTTATCATCGTGTTTGAAAATGAAAATGTAGCTTTTATACAAAGTAAATTACAAATGCTTGAAAATTTTATGCAAAAATATGATTTTGAATTCAAAGAACAACGCGCTAAGTTAGAAATCAAACTTTGTTTATCCAATGAAAATGATAATATAGAAAATTCTATCAAACAAGCCAAATTAGAATTAAAAAAACAAAAATAAAGGAAATAAAATGTTAGATTTAATTTTTAGAGAATACGACATCAGAGGGCTTTTTCCAAGTGAATTAAATGAAAAAAGTGTTAAGGCTATAGGCTATGCTTTAGGTTTAGTTATGAAAGAGAAAAATTGCAAAAAAGTTAGCATAGGATATGATGCAAGATATAGCGCCAATGAACTTTTTAATTATTTAGTAAGTGGATTAAACAAGGCTAATTTGCAAATTTTTGACATAGGTTTGGCGCCAACTCCTGTTGGATATTTTAGCTTGTTTTTTGATGAGATTTTTGATGCAAATATCATGATAACAGGTTCTCATAATCCTAAAGAATATAATGGTTTTAAAATTACCATACAAAAACAAAGTTTTTTTGGAGAGAATTTAAAAGTTCTTTCTAAGAAAGTGCAAGAATATTTAAATTTAACAATAGAAGATAATTTTACATGCGAAAAATATGATGTAAAAAATTTGTATATAGATTTTTTGGCTAAGCAATTTGATCATTTGAAAAACTATAAAGAAAAAATCATCATAGATTGTGCTAATGGAGCTACTGGTGTGATTATAAAGCCTTTAGTGGAAAAATTAGGTTTAAATGCACAAATTTTGTTTGAAAATCCAGATGGAAATTTCCCAAATCATGCTCCTGATCCAACAGAAATTGAAAATTTACACGCACTACAAAATGCTTTAAAAGAAGATGAAAATGCCAAGATGGGCTTTGCTTTTGATGGAGATGGAGATCGTTTGGTAGTAGCTAGTAAAGATTATGTGTTTAAAGGAGATGAGCTTTGTTATTTATTTGCTAAAAATATTGACAATCCTAGGGTTTTGGGAGAGGTTAAATGCTCTAAAAATCTTTTTGATGAGGTAGCTAAATTTGGTTTTATTATGATGGGTAAAACAGGACATTCTAACATCAAAGCAATGATGAAAGAATATAATATTGACTTAGCAGCAGAACTTAGTGGGCATATTTTCTTTAAAGATAGATATTTTGGTTATGATGATGGAATTTATGCATTTTTAAGAGCTTTAGAACTTTTAGCTAAAAATTATAATTTTCAAGCAATGCTTAATCAATTGCCAAAATTATATTCTAGTGAAGAAATAAAACTAAAAGTAAGTGAAGAAAATAAATTTAAAATCATAGAAAAATTTAAAGAAAAAGTAAAAACCAATGCTTTTGAGAATGTGCTTGAGTGCAATGAAATTGATGGAATAAGAATTATTTTTAAAGATGGATGGGTGCTTTTGCGTGCTTCAAATACAAGCCCGTATCTTATCATACGAAGTGAAGCTACGACTTTAGAATTTAAAGATTTTTTAGAAACAAAGGCAAAAGAATTATTTTATGAAATTTTGAATTTAGAATAATATTAATTAAATAAATATTTAAAAATTTTTTTATATAAAAATTCATATAATACAATTTTATTATTTAAACTAATAGATAATAAAATATTATTATTAAAAGAATTTTTTATGATAAAGTGGTCAAACGAATATAGTGTTGATAATGAAACTATAGATAAGCAACATAAGAATTTATTTGAGATTGCACAAAAAGCTTATTTTATAGTAGATCGCCATGTAAGTGTATCTGATATAAAACTTGTTTTAATTGAGCTTTTTGAGTATATAAAAATTCATTTTAAATACGAAGAAGAATATATGGAAGCAATAGGCTATCCAGATTTAACTCAGCATAAAAAAATTCATAAAGAAATCACTTCTTCTTTGATTGATTTGGTTAAAAATATAAAAACAATTAATGATTTAAAAGAAAAATTAAATATTATTATTGAAAAATGGCTTGTAGAGCATATTTTGACAGAAGATATGAAATATCATAAATACGAAGAGGAAAATCGAAGCTATCAATTGGTAATGGATGATACAGTAAATATGAAAAAAGATTTATTTTTTTATATTTGTAATTGTAAGAAACATAAATTACCTTATCATATACATTTAAATATATGCAATGGAAAGAAATATATTTGCAAAATATGTAAAAAAGAATTGGTAGAGTTGTAGGATGGATACATTTCCTATATGGAGTGATAAATTTAGCATAGATGAACCCAATATAGATTTACAACATCAAACTCTTTTTGACCTAGCAAATAAAGCAGCTAAATTACTAAATAGACATATATATAAAATAGAGATTAAAGAATTACTAACTGAATTTTTTGATTATATGAAAATACACTTTAAAGATGAGGAAGATTATATGTCTTCTATAAATTATCCATATTTACTAGAACACAAAGCTATGCATAAAAAAATTATTAAAGAAATGAGTGCTTTGCTAAATGAATGCAATACTACTAATGATTTAAAAGAAAGATTATATGAAATAGTTTCAATATGGTTACTAGAACATATTGTAGAACATGACATGATGATAAATATATGGAAAAAAAGTAATTTAAAAATAGAAGAAAAGAAAAATATTGTCGAAGAAAAAATATTTGATTATGTGTGTGGATGTGAAAATTTCATTCATAAAGTAGATTATGGAATACATATTAAAATTAAATATCTTAATGCATTATATAAATGCAAAAAATGCTTTAAAGAACTTGTTTATGCAACTCAAGATAATAATGAAGAATTAAAATGAATCCAACGCTTGGTTTAATTCTTTTAAATTAATATCTTTTAAAAAGCAAAATGCTCTTAGTAATTTTGGAATTTTTATTTTTCTGCAATTTTCTCTAAATTCTTTTGGAATTTTTTCACACTTAATAAAAGGAAAAATTAAAGCCTTATCATACATATAAACTATGGCTATTTTATGAGAAATTACTCCATCGTGTTTTAAAGCTTCTTGGCGTTGTTTAGCACTTAAAAGTATCCCTAAATGTTTAAAACATTTAGCAATGATATTTTCTTGTTTTAAACATATGTAAATTCCATGAAAGATTTTAAAATTATCATCAAAAAACGATAAATCATTTTGTAGATATTTAAAACTATTTTTTACACCTTTTTCAAATTCAAGCAAAAAGTCATTTGTATAATTAATTCTTATATGATTTCTAAAATATTTCTCATTATCATTGCTTTCATCGTGAAAATATTTGATTTTTTTATCATCTAAAAATTTTAAAATTTCTTTTTTTGAAGTTTCTATTAAAGGTCTAACTATAGTAAAATTTTTCCTTTTTTCGATATCATTAAAACCTAAAAGCTCAAAAAGTCCAGCACCTTTGCTAAATTGCATTAAAAACCACTCAAATTTATCATTTAAATTATGCGCCAAAATCAAATTTTTATATCCATATTTAAAACAAATTTCATCAAAAAATTCATAACGCACAACTCTTGCATTTGCTTCAAAATTTTTTTCTATTTTAGGCGCTATTTTTATATAAATTTTTTTATTATATTTTTTTGCCAATTCTTTAGCACTTTGCTCTTCTATATCGCTATTTAAACGAGTTTTATAATTTATCAAAGCAAGATCAAATTCTATACTTTGTTCTAAAAGCATAAAAAACAAAGCACTAGAATCACTTCCATGAGAAAAAGCTAGTAAATTTTTTTCATTTTTTAAAATAGAAAAGTATTTATCCATTATTTAAAAATCTTTTATAATATTTTTTAACTCATTTTTGCTAATTTTATCTTCAGCTACCAAAACAACGACTTCTTCCATTGTGATTGCAAAATTTTCTATACTTTTGTCGTTTATTAGCAAAAAATGCATTCCTATATAAATAGAACTTCTTTTATTTGCATCATTAAATGGATGAAATTTTATACATGCAAACATTAAATGAGCTAATTTATCTTCAAAGCTTTGATAAAAATCGTCTATTTCAATTTGCTCTAATGCTGATTCTAAATATCCAATAGAACAATTATTAAACCCTTTAAGTCCGCCCGTTTCTTCTATGATAATATCATGTATTAAAATAACTTCTTCTAAATTTAAATATCTCATTTATCTTTTAGTCTTTTAAAAACTGCTAATACTTCAGGTTTTTTAATCTCTTTTTTAGCTAATTTTATAGCCTTTTGTACAATTTTTCTTTCTTCTATATATTTTTTATCTTTTTCTTTCATAATTATTTCCTTTTCAAAGCCTTAGCAATAAGCTTTTTATCTACACTTTCAAGCACTTCACACTCATAAAGTTCACCCATTATTAAATCACCACATTCACTTTCATTTATGAGAATTTCTCCGTCTATATTTCTATCCCAGCAAATATCCTTAGCTGCTATAAAAAATTCTCCTTCACTACTTTGGCCTTCGCAAAATGCGTTAATTTTTTTACCTATTTGTTTATTTAAACTTTGCTCTATAGTTTCATCTACTATTTTTTCTATAATTTTTAATCTAGAATTTATAATCTTATTTGGAACTTGTTCCATATCAAAAGCAGCTGTATCTTCTTCTTTAGAGTAAGCAAAAACACTAATTCTATCAAATTTAAATTCTTTTAAAAACTCACAAAGTTCATTAAAATCCTCATCGCTTTCATTGGGATGACCCACTATAAAACCTGTTCTTAAAAAAGAATCTTTTGCATTTTTCATTAAATTTAAAAGCTCTAAAAGTCTTTTTTTGTCACTCCCTCTTTTCATGATTTTGAGCATTTTATCGCTTATATGCTGCAATGGCATATCAAAATAATTTACAAAAATTTTAGAATTGATAATCTTTTCTATCAAGGCTTTGGTGGTGCTAGTTGGATAAAGATACAAAATTCTAGCTGCTTTTATACCTTTGATATTTTCAATAGCATCTATGAGCTTTATAAGCCCATCTTTAATACCAAGATCAAGCATATAAGAGCTACTATCTTGTGCTATAAAAGAAAAATCTTTATAGCCTTTATCAACAAGAGTTTTAACCTCATTTACTATACTTTCTAAGGATCTAGATTTTAATTTGCCTTTAAAGGTTGGTATGGCACAAAATGAGCATTTTTGATTACAGCCTTCAGATATTTTTATAAACGCATGATAATTTGATCCTGTTATAACACGCTTTGCGTTTGCATCTTGCAAATAAGTAGAATTTGAAAAAGCATTAGTTTTTTTAAGTATCATCTCATCAATTTTTTCATAATCACCCACACCACTAAACAAATCTACTTCAGGCAATTCTTTCATCAATTCTTCTTTGTAACGCTGCATCAAACAACCAGTTACCACTAATAAAGAATCTTTTTTTCTTTGCTCATGTAAATTTAAGATAGCTTCTATACTTTCTTTTTTGGCACTTTCTATAAAACCACAAGTATTAACTATCAAGACATCAGCAATGTTTGGCTCATCGCAAATTTCATAATTGCTTAATCTTCCAAGCATTATCTCACTATCTACTAAATTTTTATTACACCCTAAAGACATTAAAAAAAGTTTTGGCATTTTTCTCACTTTGAATGGTTTGAAATTTGATATAATTATAACAAAAACTAGAAAGAATTTTTAATGGATAATTACGAATATAGCGAACTTTTAAAAAAACTTAAAAATAAAGTAGGCAACATTGCTTCTATCATAAAACCTGAAGAAATTAAAGAAAGATTACAAGAGATAGAAAGCCTTGAAAATTCACCTTCTTTTTGGAGTGATGTAAAACAAGCTGGTATTATAGGAAAAGAAAAAACTAAAATTTCAAATTTACTTAAAAATTATGATAATGCAAATAATGCATTAAATGACGCAAGCGAGCTTTTTGATCTTGCAAATAGTGAAAATGATTTAGAAACTATAGAAGCTTTATTTAATGATGCTTCAAATTTAGAAGAGCTTATAGTAAGTCTTGAAATTTCTATGCTTTTAAGCGGTGAAAATGATAATAAAAACGCCATAGTTTCTATCCATCCTGGAGCTGGTGGAACAGAAAGTAATGACTGGGCTAGTATGCTTTATAGAATGTATTTAAGATTTTGCGAAAGAGAAGGTTTTAAAGTAGAAACACTTGATTTTCAAGAAGGCGAAGAAGCGGGATTAAAAGATGTAAGTTTTTTAGTTAAAGGTGAAAATGCTTATGGGTATTTAAAGGCTGAAAATGGAATTCATCGCCT
The DNA here is from genome assembly GCF_008011665.1 of Campylobacter volucris. Classification (GTDB taxonomy): domain Bacteria; phylum Campylobacterota; class Campylobacteria; order Campylobacterales; family Campylobacteraceae; genus Campylobacter_D; species Campylobacter_D volucris_A. The sequence continues at coordinate 604 of NZ_VOWJ01000033.1, read as the reverse complement.
TGTAAGAACTTCTCCTTTTGATAGCGCCGGGCGTCGTCATACTAGCTTTTCAAGTGTTATGGTGAGTCCTGAACTTGATGATGATATAGAAATAGAAATAGAAGAAAAAGATATAAGGATAGATTATTATAGAGCTAGTGGAGCTGGTGGTCAGCATGTAAATAAAACAGAATCAGCAGTGCGTATAACTCATATGCCAAGTGGTATAGTAGTGCAATGTCAAAATGATAGAAGTCAACATAAAAATAAAGCCACGGCTTTTAAAATGCTAAAATCGAGACTTTATGAACTTGAACTCATAAAACAACAAGATGAAGCAAATTCTAATGAAAAAAGTGAAATAGGCTGGGGTCATCAAATAAGATCTTATGTGCTTTTTCCTTATCAGCAAGTAAAAGATACTCGCTCAAATGAAGCTTACTCACAAGTTGATAATATATTAGATGGAGATATTAAAAAAATCATAGAAGGTGTTTTGATAAGTCAAAAAAAAGATAATACAAGTGAAAGATAATTTACATATTAGCAATGCTATAATCTGCGGCAATGGACCTAGTTTGAAAGATATAGATTATTCGAGACTGCCCAAAGAATACGATGTTTT
>NZ_VOWJ01000014.1 GCF_008011665.1 Campylobacter volucris | reverse complement strand
TAGCTTAACTAATTACATTTAAACTATATATGTTTTTAAACATATGCCATCTATTTTTAATTTGTAGTATTGGTTTAAGTTTTTAATCTCATCTACTAAAAATAAAATTTTCATATCAAACATATAAAATTCAGCTAATTTTGAAGCTATTTTAGCAAGATTTTTATCTTCAATCAAAGCATATTTTGCCTCTAGGGCATTTGAAAGTATTAACTCATCTTCATTTTGTACAAAAATTGCAAATTCAATATTTTCTTTTTTTGCTTTTTTTATATTTTCTTTATCAAATTTAAAACAATTAATACCATTTTCTACAAAATTACCTTCTTTGTAATGAAAAAATTTTTGCATATTAATTAGTTCATATCCAAATATAAGCATATCACCCTTTCATTTTCAATATACAATAATTTCTAAAATTATCATTAAAAATTTTATAATTTTTAATTTGTCCTAATTCCTCATAGACTTGACTACCTTTGTAAAGCAAAAAAGTAGTATTTTCATCATAAAAACCTTCGCAAAGACCTATTAAAGGAGCAATATCCATTAATGCTCTAGAGCAAATAAGATCAACTTTAAATTTAGGGTAATTTTGTAATTTTTCTTTGATGATGTTTAAATTTAACAAACCAAGTTCAGTTTTAACCACTCTTAAAAATGAAGCCTTTTTTGCACTTGGTTCAAATAAAAAAAACTCACTCTCATTTAATATACACGCCAAAAATACAGCTGGAAAACCTGCTCCACTACCAACATCGATGATTTTTTTTGCAAAGTGTAAATCATAAAAATCTAAAATTTTAACACTATCTATAATGTTTTCATCGATATTTGCAAAATGAGTTAAATTATGGATGCAATTAAATTTTTGCAAAATTTGTTTATATTGTTTAATTGTATAAAAAAAATCATCATAAGATTTTTCTTTTAAAAAATTTAATCTTTGCTTATACTCATTCAATTTAAATGCCCCATTTGAGTGTGTTTGATTTGTAAATATTCTTTATTAAAACGATTTGCATCAATGAGTATTGGCACTCTTATATTAAGCTTGTCTTTTAAAGAATCAATTTTTTGAGGATTATTGGTTAATAAATTTACCTTAGTAATTTTATAATGATCTAGTATAAAATCGACTATTTCATAACTACGCTCATCTGCTTTAAAGCCTAATTGATGATTTGCCTTTATAGTATCAAAACCCTTATCTTGCAAAGCGTAAGCATTGATTTTATTAAACAATCCTATGCCCCTGCCTTCTTGCCTTAAATAAATAATCATTCCTCCATGCTCTTGTATATACTTTAAAGAAAATTCAAGTTGCTCTCCACAATCACATTTTAAACTTTTTAGCACATCCCCTGTAAGACATTCTGAATGAATTCTAATATTTACTTCTTTATCAAAACTACCTTTAAAAATACAAATATGCTCTTTATCATTTTCTTTAAAACTTTGAATAAAAAATTCACCAAAATGTGTAGGAAGTTTAGCTATATCAGAAATTTGTATAGTCATTATCACTTACCTTTTTTTATAAAAAATATGTTAAAATCAGAAGAATTTTAACAAACAAAAAGGAAATTTATGTTTAAACGCTTTAGAAGATTAAGATCAAATGAAAATATTAGAGCTTTAGTCAGAGAAAATACCTTAAATATAAATGATTTAATCTATCCACTTTTTGTTGTTGATGGAAAAAATATCAAAAAAGAAATTTCTTCCATGCCTGATGTTTTTCAAATGAGCTTAGATGAAATTTTAAAAGAATGCGAAGAATTGGTTTTGCTAGGTATAAAGGCAATTATTTTATTTGGTGTTTTAGAAGATGATAAAAAAGATAGCTGTGGAAGTGATGCTTTAAGCGATGATGGATTGATTGCAAGAAGCCTAAGAAAAATCAAAGCAAAATTTCCAAATTTAATCATCATTACCGATCTTTGCTTTTGTGAATATACAGACCATGGACATTGTGGGATTATAAATCCAAAAACCACAAGCGTGGATAATGATTTAACTTTAGAAATTTCAGCCAAACAAGCTTTAATCCATGCTAAAAATGGTGCTGATATGATTGCACCAAGCGGTATGATGGATGGCATTGTTTATACTTTAAGAAAGACTTTGGATGAAAATGGTTATGAAAATTTACCAATTATGGCTTATTCTACCAAATTTGCTTCTGCTTATTATGGACCATTTAGAGAGGTGGCAAAATCTACTCCAAGCTATGGAGATAGGAAAACTTATCAAATGGATTTTGCTAATGCTAAAGAAGCATTATGTGAAAGCTTAGAAGATGAAAAACAAGGCGCAGATATTTTGATGGTAAAACCTGCACTTGCGTATTTGGATGTAGTAAAAGAACTTTCACAAAATTCAAAACTTCCAATTTGCGTATATAATGTAAGCGGAGAATATGCATTATTAAAAGCTGGGCAAAAAGCTGGAGTGGTTGATTATGAAAAAATGATTTTTGAAACCATGCTTGCTTTTAAAAGAGCTGGTGCAAAACTTATCATCACTTATCATGCAAAAGAAATTGCAAAAATTTTGAGTCAAAAATAAAGGAAAAAATTGAATAATTTAATTAAAAAAAGCTCTCAAGAAATTATCGATGATTTATCAAAACAACTTGGTATAGAAAAATGTAAACAAACCATATTTCATCTTCAAAATATCAACGATAAAGAAAAAAAACTAACATTACAAAACAATTGTGAGCAAAATTTAGAACCTTGGTTTATAATCGATGATAATGATGAAGTTAAAACGGTATTTTCGGTTCAAACTTTGATTGATTTTTTTCAAAAAGCCAAAGAAATTCAAAAACTCAATTTTGAATTAAGATTAGAAAAAGCTATTTATCAAAAAATTCCTATAGATTTTCACGATGTATGGGTTGTGGCTATGGATGAAATACGCAAACAAGTTGAAAATGGTGTAAAAGAAGCAAATATAGATTTAGATCAACTCATCAAAGATATACATCTTAAGCACCCAAATTTATTTTTAAATATGAAAGAAATGATACAAAAGGCAAAAACTCATGAAAGATTATAAAAATTTTGTAAAATACTCTAAAGCTGGACCAAGATATACTTCATATCCGACTGCTGTGGAATTTAATACTAATTTTAATTATAATGAATATTTACAAATTTTAAAAAATCAACAAGCACCTTTGTCTTTGTATTTTCATCTACCTTTTTGTAGAAGTGCTTGTTATTTTTGTGGATGTAATGTAATTTATACAGCAAAAGAAGAAAGTAAAGAAAGATATTTAGAATATCTTTTTAAAGAGCTTGATTTGTTAGCTACCATTTTAAATACTAATAGAATAGTCGAACAAATGCATTTTGGTGGTGGAACTCCAACATTTTTTTCAGCCACGCAACTTGAAAAATTAATTTTAAAAATTAAAAGCATATTTTCCAATTTTAGCAAAACTAGCGAAATAAGTTGTGAGATAGATCCACGATTTTTAAATGAAGAACAAGCTGATGTTTTAATTAGCAATGGTTTTAATCGTATTAGTTTTGGAGTACAAGATTTTAATGAGAAAGTTCAAAAAGAAATCCATAGAATTCAACCCTTTGAACTTACCAAAAATGCTGTAGATATGGTAAGAAAAAAGGGGGTTAATTCTGTTAATATGGATTTAATTTATGGTTTGCCTTATCAAAATTTAGAAAGCTTTGAGCAAACCTTGCAAAAAGCTCTTATAATCAATCCTGATAGACTTGCTATTTTTAATTACGCTCATGTGCCTTGGCTTAAAAAAAATATGAGAAAATTCGATGAAGCAACTTTACCAACTCCTGATATAAAACTTCAAATTTTAGAATTTTGTGAAAACTTTTTAACTCAAAATGGTTATAAAATGATAGGTATGGATCATTTTGCAAAACCCCAAGATGAGCTTTTTAAAGCTTTGGAGAATCAAACCTTACATAGAAATTTCCAAGGTTATACCACAAAAGGTGGAACTGATTTAATTGGTATTGGTTTAACTAGCATTGGTGAAGGGAAAAATCACTATATGCAAAATTTTAAAAATATGAAAGATTATGAAAAAGCTATTGATGAAGGACGATTACCTTGTGAAAGAGGTGTAATGCTTGATGAGGATGATGTCTTAAGAAAAGCAGTAATTATGGAACTTATGAGTAATTTTACGCTAAATATAGAAAAAATCGAACAAAATTTTAAAATTAATTTTTTTGAATATTTCAAAGAAGATTTAGAGCAACTTAAAGATTTAGAACAATTTGTAAGTATAGACTCTAAGCATATTAAAGTTAATGAGACAGGAATTTTATTGATTAGAAATATCGCAATGTGTTTTGATAAATATCTAAAAAAAATAAGCGAAGATAAAAAAGTATTTTCAAAAACGGTTTAAAATGCTAAATATTGATGAAATTTCAAATGCTTGTGTAAAATGTGGCAAATGCATACCAACTTGCACTATACACCAAATAAATCCCGATGAAAGTACATCTCCAAGAGGATTTTTAGATCTAATCAATGCTTATAATAATAAAGAATTAAATTTAGATGAAAATCTTAAAAAAACTTTAGAATCATGCTTTTTATGTACCAATTGTGTCGAAGTTTGCCCAAGTCATTTAAGAGTAGATAGTGCTATAGAAAAAGCTCGTTATGATATAGCTCAAAAATTTGGTATAGCTTGGTATAAAAAAATACTTTTTTTTCTTCTAAGAAAAAGAAAAATTTTAGATTTACTTGCTAAATTTGGATATATCTTTCAAAGTTGTGCTTTTAAGATAAATCATTTAAATGTAGGAATGAAAGCTAAATTTAATTTCCCTCTCATCAAGAAAGATAGATTATTGCCATCTTTAAATAAAAAAAGCTTTTTAAATTCACATGATGATTTTATAGATAATCAAGGGACGCAAAACATAGGAGTTTTTATAGGATGTTTGGCTAATTATTCTTACACTAACACAGGTTTGGCTTTGCTAAAAATATGCAAACATCTAAAAATCAATGTAGATTTATTAAAAAATCAGCAATGTTGTGGAGCACCACATTATTTTACGGGAGATTTTAAAAGTGTTGAGAAACTGGCTAAAAAAAATATCTTATATTTTGAAGAAAAATTAAAAACTCTAGATTATATCATCGTTCCAGAAGCTACTTGTTCGGCAATGTTAAATGTTGATTATGAGCATTTTTTTAACACAATTAATAATCAAGAATGGACAAAAAGAGCTAAAATAGTATCATCAAAAATTTTACTTGCAACAAAATATTTTTACAAGCATACCAATTTAGAAGAAATATTAAAAAATCAAAAAAATACAAATATCAGCATCACCTATCATGATCCATGCCACGCTAGAAAAATGCAAGGTGTTTTTAAAGAACCAAGAGCTTTGCTTAAAAATAATTATATTTTTAAAGAATTGCCTAATTCAAATGAATGCTGTGGCTTTGGTGGTGTAAGTATGCAGATAGAAAATTACGATAAAGCTCTGCAAGTTGGCATACAAAAAGCTAAAAATATAAAAAGAGTTGATGTTAAAATCATAAGCGCTGAGTGTTCAGCTTGCAGAATGCAAATTTCAAATTCTTTAGAACATGAAAAAATTGATACTAAATTTTTACATCCTTTAGAGTTAATAGCCCAAATTTTAGAAAACTAATCTTTGGTTTTAATATCTTCTATATTAAATCTATTTTTTTCTATTAATATTCTATTTTTTTCTATATCTTCACCATTTTTTTTGCATTCATTTTTGAGTATTTCTATATTTTGATGCAACATTTTAAGTTTTTTTTCATAACGATTTATCAGTAAAAATACTATGAATAAAAATAAAATTAAAATAAACCAACTTAAAAATTCCATTTTATATCCTTTAAAATATGTTAATATAATTTAACTTAAATTACAATTCTTTGTAAAAAAGGTGAAAGTTTAACTAAAATTTCATAATTAATGGTATTAAAAAATTGTGCCATGTCATTTGCATTTTTAATTACACAAATCTCATCACCACAATCTTCACAAGAAAAATTATCCATAGACATTTTTCCAAGAATTTTTTTTCCATTTGGCAAAAAAAAGTCTTTTTTTCCATTATATCGAAACAGGCCATCTCCATAACCTAAATCATATGTAGCAATATCCATTTCTTCTTTTGCAACAAACATTCCACCATAGCCAACACCTTGAAATTTTTTTAGTTTTCTTTGGCTAATTTTATTTGCCCATAAACTTAAAACTTTTTTTAAATTTTGATTAAAATAAGCATAGCCAAATTGCACAAGTCCTACTCTACAATACTCATCTTCAGCTAATTTCGTGCTTCTAAATAAAGCTTCAGAATTATGGGAATGAAAAATTATATTCTTAGATTTTTCTTGCAATATATTTTTTATCTTTTCTTTGACAATTTGAAAATTTTGTTTTTGCACATAATAACTCGCATCAAATTCATCACTCCCAGCAAAATGCATCATAACACCTTGTAAGCATAAGTTATTCTGTTCTATTTTAAATAAAACCTCTTCTAACTCATGCATTAAAATACCATTTCGATGCATATTAGTATCAACTACTAAATGAATTTTCGTATTTGGTTTAAATTTAGCTATATCATTTTTATCATTTAAAGCATAAATAAATTTTTTATTTTCATTCCAATTTGGAATATGGGATAAAATTAAAATATTGTCAAAAAAATCTTGCAACTCCAAAGCTTCATTTTCATTTTTTACCGCTATAAAGTTAATACCTTTAGATCTTGCAATAGGAGCTAAAATTTTAGCTCCATGCCCATAAGCATTATCTTTAAAAACACATATTATTTTATCATAAGATCCCGCTTTTGTGGCAATCAAGTCAAGATTAAATTCATAAGCTTTACGATCTAATTTTATATAAGCCATTATTGTTCAGCTAAAATTTGCATTTTATCATCTTGCAATCTTACATAAATGACTTTATTTCCTTTAAATTTATAATTTTTAGCACTATAATCTTCATAAAAACCTATTCTAAAGATTTTTTCATTTTTTACATTTGGATAAGGACTGATACTTAAATCTGAAAATTTAATCACTTTTTTTTCATTTTTTGAAAAAATTCTCTCTTTTGTTTTTGCAAATTGTTCAAATTTATGTTTATTGTTGTATTTAAAAACTTTTTGATCGTAAAATGATAAATATTTTTTTATATCATTATTTTGCCAACTTTCTTTCCATGCAAACAAATTTGCAAGCAAAGTAGAAACTTCATCAATATTAGTTGTTACTTTATCTTTTTCTTCAGTCATAGCATAAGTTTTTCTATCTGCTATAAGTTTATTAAAATCTTCTAATAACTCATTATGGATTGCTATACAACCCCTAGTTTTATATGTATCGATGCGAGTTCCATCTAAAGGATAACCATGTATCCATATTCCACTACCTGTTTTACCCAAAGTCTTATCTAAAACATTAGGATAGGTTGTAGCAAAGGCAAAAGGGCCATAATATGAATCTCCAGGATAAAATTTCTTTCCTAGTTCATAAAAACCTATAGGTGTTTTTAAATCTCCTTCTATTTCTTTATCCCCTGCTAAACCTGTTAAAACATCCTTTTGTATAAATTTTCTCTCTAATTTTCCATCATCATAGTAAAATACTCTGATGATTTTATCACTTTTATTGGTCAAAACTATAGCTATATTATCATCATAGTAACCTAAGCTAATATTTTTATCTTTTAATTCTTTAGTCCAAAATTCTTTTGATGCTAGCTCTTGTTCTAAAACCTTTTCTACAGCCTCCAAACCTTCATTAAGATAAATTTTTGCAAGATTACTTGCATTTGCAAATATAATGAAAAATAACAATGAAAATAAAACTCTCAAAAACAACTTTAACCTTTCTTTGATTTATAAATTTAAAGCTATCATTATAATATCTTTACAATAAATATATTTTTAAATTTATTCGTGTATAATGTTTCTAAACACTAAAAAAATAAAGGAAAAAATAGCATGAAAAAAATTTTAGCACTTTGTATATTTAGCTCATTTTTGTTTGCAAGCGATATTGTAATAAACAATCCTTATGTAAAACAAACTCCACCAAATGCCAAAACAACTGCATTTTTTTTAGAACTTCAAAACAAATCCAACAAGGATATAAAACTTATAAAAGCTGATAGCTCACTAAGTGATACTACTGAAATTCATGATCATATTATGGAAAATGGTAAAAAGATGATGGTGCAAATTCCTCAAATAACCATCAAAGCAAATTCTAGTGCCATTTTAAAACCAGGTGGTATGCATATTATGGCCTTAAATCTTAAACAAGATATCACAGAAAACACAAAAGCTAACCTAACTCTTTATTTTGATGATAATACAACCATAAAATTGAAGGATATAAGCCCTAAAAAATAATGAAAAATTTAATTGTATTTGCCCTAGCTATTATTTTAGCGATAGCTGGAGCTTATTTTTACAATAATCCAACAAATAATCTTTACAAAAAAAGGGAATTAATCACTACACTCACACCATTACAATGTGATTTAAACATACAAGAGTGTGAATATAATTTCAACGGGAAAAAGATTTTAATATCTTTAAATCCAAAACCAATTACTTCTATGAGCGAGCTTGATTTAAACATCAGCAATCTTGGTGATTTTGACAAACTCAACGCTAGAGTCTATGGGCTTAATATGTATATGGGAGATATAGTACCAAATTTTAAAAAAATAAATAATTCCTATCATACCAAATTGGTCTTAAGTTCATGCACTCTTGATACAATGCGTTTTAGAATTGAACTTTTTGATGATGAAAAACCACTCAATTTTTATTTTGATTTTGATGTAAAAAGGTAAAAAATGAAAAAAATGAAATTTTTCTTACTTATTTTTATCACAATCGGAGTTTTTTTTATCTCAAATCAATATTTTCAAAATAACAAATATAATTTTAATCTAAATTCTGAAAAAGGCTTGTTAAGTCTTAAAGATTTTGCCGGTAAAAAGCTAATTGTGTATTTTGGCTATACTTATTGTCCTGATATATGTCCAACAGAGCTAGCTTTAATTGGAGATATTTTAACTAAAATGGATGCAAAAAATGCACATGTTTTATTTATCTCATTAGATCCAAATAGAGACAGCAACATCACTCAAACTAATCAATGGGTAAAATATTTTTACCCAAATTCTACTGCTTTAGTTGCAAAAAATGAGAATGAATTTCAAAATATCACAAAAAATTATGGGGTTGTTTATGAAAAAATACCTCTTCCAAATTCTGCTATGCAATATTCCATTGCTCATAGTGGCGAATTTTATCTTTTAGATGAAAATGGAAAATTTGTAAAAAAAATTAGTGACATTAGTTATGAAAATTTTTATAATGAGATTAAAAAATTTTTAAATGAGAAATGATTATTCATTTCTCAAAGTTTCTAAAATATTTACTTGGGTTGCTTTTTTAGCTGGATAATAAGACGATAAGACAATTATAAAAATCGCACCAAAAATCGTTGATAGAAAATCAATCAAAGATAATTCTAGCGGTAATTTACTCATACCATATACATCACTAGGTAAAGAAATAATATCAAAATTTCCAAGCACATATAAAACAATTGCTGCTAAAATCATTCCTGCTATAATTCCACTTCCCCCAATTAAAAATCCTAAAGAAAAAAAGGTTTTTTTGATTTCATTTTTACTTACCCCTAAAGAAAGCAATAATGCTATCTCAGAGCGTCTATTCATAACTATCATCAATAAAGAACTAACTATATTTAAACTTGCAACTAAGATAATGAGCATCAAAACTATAAAAAGTGCTCTTTTTTCCAAAGCCAAAGCAGCAAAAAAATTGCCATTTTGCTCCCACCAACCTACACTTAGATATTTAGCTCCTAAAAATTCTTCTATAGCTTTAATATCTTCAAAAGGCTTTTTTGAAAATACATGCAATCCATCATATACACCTTTTGGATATGATAAAATTTTTGCTAAAGAGTTAATATCTACATACATATAAGCTTTATCATAAGCAAGCAAACCAGAAGAAAAAGATGCTTTAACATCAAAACGCTTTACTTGTGGGATTAAAGATAAACCACTTGCATTTAAATTAGAAAAAATTAATGTTATTTTATCATCAAATGTAAGATCAAATTCATTTTTTAAACCACTGCCAATTAATATATCAAATTTTTGAAGATTTTTATTTTGTAATGCTTGATTTATCACATCATTGATTTTTTTCTCATCATCAAAATTGACTCCAAAAAGCACTCCACCTTCTAACTTAAAATCATTTCTAGCAATCACTTGAGTGCTAATATAAGGACTAAATAACAAATTTGGAAATTTATTTTTTAAATCTTGCAATAATTTCTCATCAACGCTAGCTCCAAAACGAGGTAAAATCGATATTGGATAATTCATAGTAAAAAGTTTTCTTTCAAACTCTTTATCAAAACCATTCATAATAGTCATAGCAACCAAAAGAACGCACAAACCTATACTTACACCCAAAAAAGCCAAAATTTTTGATAACATTATAAATGGCTGATCTTTGTCAAAACGCAAATATTTAAATAATAAATATCTAGGAATACTTTTATTCATTTTACAACTTTGTTTTTATTTATTTTATCTTTAAAGTGATAAATTTTAACTTTGTGTTATTTTAGATAATATATAAAAAAACTATTATTATGAAATTCTACTATAAATCTTAAGGGTAAAATTCTAACATAAGTTTCACTATGGATCATAGCTAAATTAGTTTGGGTAAAATCTTTCACATCAATTTTAAAATTTAAAAAACAATCAATCAAATCACTTTTTCTTGAATTTAAAAAATTAAATTTATCCATCTTACTCATTTTATCTTCATCAATATTGCCAAAATTATCACGAGGTAATAATGCAAAATCTTTATCATTATAAGGAATTTCACATGCGTATTCTAATTGTTTTTTTTTGCTCTTAGTCATAGCAATAGAGATGGTTTCATTTTGATGAAAAAGGATAAAATTTTTATTAGAAAGTTCTGCCCAAAATATAAATTCATCTTGAGCAAAAACCTTAAAAGCTAAAAAAATTAATAAGCAAATAATTCTTTCCACTTGTCTGAATCAATTTTTAATTCTACATTTACTCTATAAAGTCCATCTTTAAAATCTTGATCAACCACGCTAGCGTTTTTAATCAAACCATTTACTTGAGCTGTAATGGTTGAACTTTTAAGCATAGCATCTTTTACCGTGTCTTTACCATTAACTCTCACACCATACAACTTACTCGCTAATTGTCTATAAGCATCTGTAATCGCTGCTCTTTTAGCTAATGCCAAAGCTTGTCCAACTGAAACAGTGTTAAGTGGAGCTATACCTTCTCCTACTGCAGTAAAAGTTAAATCATTGTCTGTGTTTGTATCATTTGCAAGCATCTTTTCTTCCCTAATGATACTACGAACATCCTCTTTATCAACCTTTTGTACTACAACATCATTAGAAGCAGTACTAGCTTGAGTCTGATTAGCATTTAAAGCTCTCTGATCTAGAGCACATGCACTAAAACCTAAGACCAAACAAAACATAAAAACAATTTTTTTCATTTTAACACCTTCAATTTATATTGATTTTATCAAAACAGCAAAAAGCATTCCAAGAATTTTACTATTCTAAATTTAAATCTACATTAGTATCATTTTCAAAGTCATCCTCTTCTTCTTTAGGACACTTAGCAATACTTACAACCTCATCATTTTCAACATTTACCACTATAACTCCACTAGTATTTCTTCCTGCCTTTCTAATACTTTGCATATCAACTCGTATCATTTTTCCACTAGTTGTTAAAGCCATTAAATCCATACTTTCATCAACAATAACAACACTAATTAGCTCTTTAGTTTTTGGCGTAAGCTTCATACAAATAACGCCTTTTCCACCTCTACTTTGGAGTCTATATTCGCCTGCATTAGTGCGTTTTCCTATACCCTTTGCGCTAACACTTAAAATTTCTTGTTCATCATTTTCTATGACAACTGCACCTACTAATTCATCATTTTTTTCTTTAAATTTAATAGCCGTTACACCTCGACTAACACGGCCTATCTCTCTTACTTTAGCTAGTGGGAATTTGATACACATACCTTTTTTGGTTACAGCAAAAAGCATTTTACCTTTTGTATTTTCTTCTATATTCTCATCATCTAACATCTCATTTTCATCGGTTTGAGAATTTAGTATTTCATTTTCATCTCGTGTGACTATTATAGCAGTTACTAATTCATCATTTTCGTCTAAATTTATAGCTCTTACGCCTACGCTTCTAATATTTTGATATTCACTTAAATTTGTGCGTTTTACGATTCCATTTTTTGTAAAAAAGCATAAAGATTTATTTTCATCAAAATCTGTCGTAGGAATAATTGCCATAATCTTTTCATCAGCTTGTAAATTGATAAGATTTACCACAGCTTTACCTTTAGCCATTCTACTTCCTTCTGGAATTTTATATACTTTTAGCCAATAAAGCTGTCCGCGATCTGTTACAAACATCAAAGTATCATGAGTATTTGCTGTAAAGAAATTTTCTATAAAGTCATCATCGTATGTAGTGACTGCTACCTTACCTTTGCCGCCGCGTTTTTGTTTTTCATATTGCTTACTTGGAACGCGTTTTATATAGCCACGATGAGTTATGGTTACTACCATATTTTCATTTGGTATTAAATCTTCAACATCTATATCATCGTAATCATCTTCTATTTGAGTGATTCTTGGAACATCAAATTTAGCTTTTATTTCTTTTAACTCATCTTTAATTAAATTTTCAAGCAAAGTTTCACTTTTTAAAATTTGATCAAGTCTTTGAATTTCAGCTAATAATTCTTTTAGTTCATTATCAATTTTTTCTCTTTCAAGTCCTGTTAAACGACCTAATTTCATATCTAATATAGCATTTGATTGGAGCTCACTAAGGCCAAATTTTTCCATCAGTAAATTTTTTGCAGTAGGATTATCAGGCGAATTTTTTATCAAAGCTATAACTTCATCTATATTATCTAAAGCTATTTTTAAGCCTTCTAATATATGAGCTCTAGCTCTAGCTTTTTGAAGTTCATATATAGTCCTTCTTATAATAACCGTTTTTCTGTGATTTAAGAATAAATTTAAGAGCTCTATTAAAGAAAATATTTTTGGTTCTTTATTATGTATGGCAAGCATTATCACACCAAAAGTATTTTCCATCGTAGTTGATTTAAATAAATTATTTAAAATAATCTCACTCATAGCATCGCGTTTTAATTCTATAACTACTCTTATACCTTCTCTATCACTCTCATCTCTTACTTCAGCAATACCTTCAATTTGTTTTTCTTTGGCTAAATCAGCAATTTGCTCTATAAGTCTTGCTTTATTGGTTTGATAAGGAAGCTCATCAATAACTATTATATCTTTATTTGCTCTTTTTTCTATATGGGTTTTAGCTCTAACTTTAACCCTGCCTCTACCAGTGCGATAAGCTTCTATTATGCCTTTTTTACCATATATAATTCCACCAGTTGGAAAATCAGGACCTTTAATAAATTGCATAATTTCTTCTAGTGAGCATTCTTTATTATCAATCAAATATAAAAGACCATCTATAAGTTCATTTAAACTATGCGGAGGAATATTTGTAGCCATACCTACGGCTATACCACTAGAACCATTAAGTAATAAATTTGGAACTCTAGCAGGTAAAACATCTGGTTCACTCATAGAATCATCATAGTTTGGAACAAAATCAACCGTATCTTTATCAATATCACGCAACAACTCTTCAGCTAAAATAGTCATTCTAGCTTCAGTATAACGCATAGCAGCAGCACCATCTCCATCGATAGAACCAAAATTTCCTTGCCCATCAACGCTTGGATAACGCATAGAAAAATCTTGGGCCATTCTTACTAAAGCATCATATACAGCAACATCTCCATGCGGATGATACTTACCTATAACATCCCCTACTATACGAGCTGATTTTTTATACGCACTACGGCTTCCAACTCCCAAATCATTCATGGCATATAAAATTCTTCTATGAACTGGCTTAAGTCCATCTCTAGCATCAGGCAAGGCACGCCCAATAATAACACTCATAGAATAATCCAAATAGCTACTTTTTATCGAGCTTTCTATGTCTATATCTTCAATATCTAGATCTTTAGTAAAAATATTTTCCATAAAATTCCTTAAAACTAAAGCTTATAGTGTATCAAATTTTGCATTAGCCAAAACTAAAGCAAAAAGTATCTCTATATTATTTTTTTCTAAAATTTCTTTTGCTTCAAGCAAACTTAATCCCGTAGTAACCACATCATCAATTAAAATAACAGGATATTTTGGAATTTTTTTAAGCTCATATAATCTTTTATTTGTTTTTCTAAAATGCAAACTTTTGCCACTATATTTTACTTGTGACTTTGCTTGCAAAGTATAAAACATCGGCTTAATAAAATTTGTTTTTAAATATTTTGCTAAAATAGCAGTATGAGAATAATTACCATAAGTTTCATCATCTAAGGCAATGACATTGATAAAACATGGTGGATTAAAAAAATTTCTAAATTTAGCAAAGCTTAGTCTTGCTAGTGCATGAAAAATAAAATATCCATAAAAATGATGCTTAGCGTATAATAAATGCTTTATATCATCATAATGATAAAAATAATAAACCTTCAGTCCCCCTTCAAGTTTTCTTACACCCAAAGAATAATCTTGCAATTCTTCTTTACAATGAGCACAAAAACTTGTTAGGGAAAATTTATAACAATTATAACATCTCACAAAGCACTAATTATATCAGCAGCTTTATTTGCTACTTGCCTTATAAGAAGTTGAGTGTAAAAAGGCAAATCATTGATTTTACTAAAACCTTTCACTTCCTGTTTTGTTTTTATATTAATTTTTTTATTAGTATTGATATTTTTAATTTCTAATTGGCTAGCTATAACAGAAAAAAGCGAGTGAGAATCAAATTTTGAATAAAAATCAGTAAAACCCAAATCAACTTTTAAAATATAAGGCGAATCTTGGGTGCTATTAACCACCATAATACCTCTACTTTTTAATTCTTCTTTTAAGAAAACATAAAAATAATAATTAAAATTTTCATCTATATAATAACGATTTTTATTTGAAGTTGAAAATTTCAAATTCTCATCCAAATCATAAACTCTATGTATATAAACTTTTTTCAAAGCAACACTTTTATCTATAGTTCTTTTATTAACACAATATTTAAGCCCCACATCACTAATATAGGTCAAACCTTGAATTTTAGCCTCATAAGCTTTAGGATCTGAAGGATTATAACATTGAGCTTGAATTTTAATTGTCTCATTAATCCTTGCTATATTTTGAATTTTAGGCTTAACAGCACAAGCACTAAAAAACAAAACAAATGCTAGAAAAAATATATTTTTTACCATTTTTTTTCCTTAAAATTAACTTCTTTGATATTTGATGTATTTAGCAAGAATTATACCAAAAATAACATGCTTATTAGACTACTTTTTTACACATTAACATTTTAAACCTACAAAAATATCAAATTTTAAAACAAAATTCATTTATAATATGTTACAAAACTACATTTTTTTAAAAGGAGCTTTTTAGAATGAAACTAAATACAAAGACACTAATTGTTATAGCAGATTTAGTGCTTTTCATAGCTTTGCTTTATTTTTCACCTTTTGGAGAAACAAAAGTAAATCAAGGCTTATCTTTACTTGTATTTATCGCTATACTTTGGCTTAGCGAAGCTTTACATGTTACAATTACGGCTATTTTAATCCCTATCTTAGCCATTATCTTGGGTTTATTACCTACACCAAAAGCTTTAAGTGGATTTGCAGATTCAAATATATTCTTATTTTTTGGCGGATTTGCATTAGCTGCTGCAATGCATCATCAAAAATTAGACAAAATGATCGCGCATAAGATCCTTTCTTTAGCAAAAGGACACTTAGGGCTATCAAGTTTATATATTTTCATCACCACTGCTTTTTTATCTATGTGGATGAGCAATACCGCAACAGCAGCTATGATGCTACCTTTAGCTATCGGGATGCTAGCTACTTTAGATCCAGAAAAAGACAGAAATACTTATGTTTTTGTTCTTTTAGGTATCGCATTTAGTGCAAGTATCGGTGGTATAGGAACTATAATTGGAACACCGCCAAATGCTATCGCTGCTACTCAACTTAACATTACTTTTGCACAATGGCTACAATATGGAATTCCTATGGTTTTGGTTTTTTTACCAACTATGATTTTCATTTTATATTGTGTATTTAAGCCTAAATTCAATGCTAAAATTGATCTTCATACTGATTATGTAGAATTTACTAAACCAAGAATTACTACTTTGGTTATATTCTTAGTCGTGGCATTAGCTTGGATTTTTAGCGGAAAAATTTCTCCTTATATAGAAGCAACTTTTGGTCACAAAATAGCTAATCTTGATGCTGTTATTGCCTTGCTTGCTGCTGTTTTAGTATGTGTTTTTAAAGTAATTGATTGGAAAAGTATCCAAAAAAATACCGATTGGGGAGTTTTGCTACTTTTTGGTGGTGGAATTACCTTAAGTGTTATTTTAAAAGATTCAGGTGCTAGCAAAGTCATGGCTGATACAATTATTTCATTTATAGAAGATGGACATTTGTTTATCATAGGATTAGTCGTAGCATTTTTTATAGTATTTTTAACTGAATTTACTTCCAATACTGCTTCAGCTGCTCTTTTAATACCATTGTTTATTTCTATTGCAGAAACTTTAGGAGTACCGGCTTTAGGGCTTGCCTTAATCATAGCTATAGGAGCTTCTTGTGCATTTATGTTACCAGTTGCAACACCACCAAATGCTATAGTTTTTGGGACAGGACATATAAAACAACAAGAAATGGTTAAAGTTGGAATTATACTTAATATATTTTGCTCAATTAGCATAGCTATTATTGCTTATTTCTTTTGGCTTTAATTTTTTAGTCCTTTTTGGACTAAAAAATTAATGTAATATTTTTCTGCATTTTTTTAAATATCTATTTAAATTTATACTTTTACATAAAGCTTCTCTCATACAAACTCCAGCTAAATTTAAATCTTTTAAAAAATCTATAGTTTGTATATTAATTCCACCTATAGCATAAATTGGAATTTTAGATTGAATTAAAATTTCTTTTAAATTTAAAATACCTTTTGGGGTCAAATCTTGCTTACACGAGCTAGGAAAAATATGGCCATAAAAAGCATAATTAACATTATATTGATAACTTTGCTCTAGTTCTTCCTTAGAGTGTATAGAAACTCCAATATGCTTAATTTTCTTACAAATATTTTTTTCGTTTTTAAGAATTTGCAAAGGAGAGTGAAAATATTGATGATTTAAATACAAACACACATCATAGTAAAAATGCAAAAAACAAATTTTTTTATTTTTATTAAAAATTCTAAGAACCTCTTTAGCAAGCTCACAATATTCTCTCGGATTTAAATGTTTTTCCCTAAGAACCAACGCATCAATAGAGCTTTTACTTAATTTTTCAATAAAATTTAAAAAATCACCTTGTGTATTTTGGCTATCACTAATTGCAATGATTTTTTTACCCGACATAAATATTATTACTCATTATGGCTTGCAAATTTTGCTCTTTAAGCATTTTTAAAATTTCTTTTACACTTCTTAAATCAGAGATTTCAAATTGATCATCACCTTTTTTCTCGCCTTTATGCCCGCCAACCCCTACGCTAACTCCAGCGCTCATTTTATTAGCAACTATTTTAACTACCGCATTTCTAAAACTAGCTTTTTCTCGCGTTGAAATAGTAATACTTGCAAAAGGTAAAAATATCCTATACGCACACATTACCTGCAAGAGTCTTTTGTCATTTACATCATTGGGATTAATTTTTTTATTATTTATTATAGGACGAAGCCTTGGAACCGATAAAGAAATTTCAGCGTGTGGATATTTTTTCTGTAAAAAATAAGCATGCAAGGCAGTAGCATAAGCATCTTTTCTAAAATCATCTATACCAAGCAAAGATCCAAAAGCAACTCCTCTCATACCAGCTTTTAATGCTCTTTCTTGAGCATTAAATCTATACTCAAAAATACTTTTTTCACCTTCTAAGTGAATTTTAGAATATTTTTTTAGATTATAAGTTTCTTGGTAAATACTTACATACTCACAAGCATTCTCATGTAATAAAACATATTCTTGCTCATTCATAGGATAAATTTCAACCCCAACCACTTGAAAATACTCTTTTGCTATACTGCAAGCTTTAGCTATATACTCTACACTAGCATACTCCCTACCTTCACCTGTTAAAAGCAAAATTTCTTCTAAACCACTTTTTCTAATCTCTTGCATTTCTTTGTGAATTTCATCTTCATTTAGTTTTGCTCTTTTGATTTTATTGCCTTTTTGAAACCCACAATAAGTACATTTACTATTACAATAATTTGAAAGATACAAAGGTGTAAAAAGATTAATAGAATTTCCAAAATGTTTTTGTGTGAGCTTTTGAGCTTTTTGTGCTATTTCCTCTATAAAATTTTCTGCAGCACTTGAAAGTAAAGCTTTAAAATCATCTAAAGTGCAATACTCATTATCTAAAGCTTTTTTAACTTCTTTAGCACCAAATCGACTTTGTTCATAAATGCTAATTTCACCTAAAAGAGTTTGTAAAATTTCACTTTGTATATCTTTTAAATGTGTAAATTGTCTCAACTTCAATCTCTTAAAAATCCCGTCAAAGGCGAGCTTGCTTTTGCATCACTTATACTAGCAATACCAGCTAAATATGCATTCCTTCCAGCCTTTATGGCTAAAGAAAATGCCTTTGCCATCTTAGCTATATCATTAGCTTCAGCTATAGCAGTATTTGCCATAATAGCACTTACTCCCATTTGCATAGCCTCACAAGCTTGAGATGGAGTTCCTATGCCAGCATCTACTATTATAGGTAGCGAAATTTCATTTAATAAAATTTGTATAAATTCTTTAGTTAATAAACCCTTATTACTTCCTATAGGAGCACCAAGTGGCATTATAGCAGCAGCACCAACTTGTTCCAATGCTCTTGCTGCATATAAATCAGGATACATATAAACCAAAGGATTAAAATTTTCCTTTACTAAAAGTTCTACAGCTTTGATACTTTCATAATTATCAGGCAATAAATATTTACTATCATTAATAATTTCAAGCTTTATCATGTCACCGCACCCAAGCTCTCTTGAAAGCTTTGCTATACGAAGAGCCTCATTAGCATTTCTAGCACCTGAAGTATTTGGTAAAAGCTTGACATTTTTTGGTATAAAATCAAGTATATTTTCACTTTTTGACATAGCTCTTCTTAAAGCAAGAGTAATAAGCTCTACTTTTGCTTCATTTACAGCTGAACTTATAAGTTCTAAAGAAAATTTTCCCGAACCTAAAATAAAACGCGAATTAAATTCATATTTTCCTATTTTTAATTTATCCATTATTTTTACTCGCTAAAAGCTCTAAAACTAAATTTGCTTGATGAGCCGCACATATATTTACACGCGGTGCCATAAGTCCATTTCCTACTTTTGCTTCATTTTTTAAATCACCACAAACATAAAAATTATTTGCTATTTTTCTAGTTTGTATTTCATTACTATTTCCATATCCTGCTAAACCAGAACCACATATTAAAATTTTTTGTGGATAAAATTTATGAAAATTTTGAGCCAAAATAGCTTTATATTTAGCACTATCAAAAGCCTCACAAACTATATCATCATCTATAAACAAATCTTTGATATTTTCTTTTTCTATTTTTAAATTTTGAGAAAAAACTTTTATAAAAGGATTTATTTTAGAAATTTGCTCTTTCAAAGCTTGGCTTTTAAATTTACCCAAATCATCTACCATATAAGCTTGACGATTAAGATTACTAGGCTCTACTACATCAAAATCTATCAAATGAAGTCTTCCTACACCACTACGAGCTAGCATTATAGCTATATGAGATCCAAGACCACCAAGACCACAAATTGCCACACTAGCTTTTTTCAAACTATCGTGTAATTTTGGAGTATGCCTTGCCCTCATCATAGCATCTAACGCTTCATAAGGAGGCATTGTATTTTTTTCTATACAAAAAAGCTCATCATTGTCATTTAAATTTAGCTTTTCTTTAGTAGCAAAACCATTGACTATCCACACATCGTTTTCATTTTTACTTACACTTTGAAAAAAATCCAAAGTATTATCAAAATTTGTATTTATTTTTTTACCATTAAATTTTATATCCATCAACCACCACCCACAAAAGTTACAATCTCTACTTTATCATTTTCTTTTAAAACTAAATTTTCAAATTTATCCCTTGGGATAATTTCTCCATTTAACTCTAAAGCTATAAATTCCACCTTGTAGCCTTTTTCATTTAAAAAATCCATAAATTTCAACTCTTTAAATTCAAACTTTTCTCCGTTAATAATCATCTAAGGCCTTTTGAATTTTTATAGTTTGTTTTATAATCTTACATATTTTTAACAAATACTCTAATTCTTCTTTAGAACATTGATAGTCTTTTCTGTATTTTAACCATTGTTTTATGACTTGATATCCACCTATAGTATAGCTCCAAATTTCATCATTTATATTTTTTATAGCCAAATCTTCATTTAATATGATTTTGTTATCTATAAAACGATCTTTTTCTCTTAAATTTTTTAAGACAAAATTGCTTTTTTTATCGTCTTTTAAAAATATAAAATCAATATCATCATCTAAATTTTCTTTAAACAAATGCAAATTCACAAGCTCTTTTCCAAATTTAACAAATTTAGCAAAAGTCTTTTCATCTACTTCAAAATTTACCCTAGCAAAGCCTGTTTTTAAATACTCTAAATATTTTTCTCTATATTTTAGACTATATAAATTTGCATAGATAAAATACAAAATTTCTTCAGGAGTTTTGTCTTTTAAGATGTTGTGATTTTTTTTATATTCTAAAAATTCATTTGTGAAATTTGGAATTTTTTCATCATTTTCATAAAGATAAAGTGGAGCTATATAGGCATTTTCACTTGTTTTAGAACTTATAATACCCCTTTCTGCTATATCATTTAAAATAAAAGCATGTGCAAAATAATCACTATTTAACACCTTAGAAAAGCAAAGTCCTAAATTTTCTTTATCTAAAAAATGTTGCATTGTTTCATAAGCAGGGCGACTTGTAAAGCCTAATTTATAATATATAAATCTTTTATCAAATGGTCGATAATTGCATCTATAAATACAAGAATTATCATAACTCATATTTTTTAGTTTATATTCAAAAGCGTAAGAACTAGAATTTTTTATCGCATACACTTCTTTAAAGCCATCATCATAGTTACCACTAAAAGCTATTTGCATTTTATCTTGTAATTTTTCTTTATTTATATCTATAACTAAATTATCTCTATCTGTTTGAATTCCACTACCATAATTTAAAAATATAGCCTTTTTATCCCCTAAAGCCTTATCGCTTGCTAGTGCCCAAAAATCTTCATATTCTTCATTTTCAAAATTTTTTGATACAAAGTAATAATAAGACCCATTTAATGCTAACTCTTGCCATTTTATGGCATTTAAACCATTTTGCTTTATATCATCTAAAAGAGCAAATTTTTCTTTTCTTGAAAAGATATTATTTTCACTCGTAGAATAGTAATAAACCTTAGCACCATCGCTTGATTCACTCTTATTTTTTACAAACAAACTTATACAAACGCCTATTTTGATATCGAAAACATTTTCATCATTCTTAGCATCTTTATCGCTTCCGTGTAAATTTAGTATATAAATTTCATCAAAGCTCTTGTATAAACTTTCTCTCATTTTTCTATGAGTTTTGCCATTTAAAAAAGAATTATTAGTGATAAACCCCATTAAGCCTGTATTGTTTTCAAAGATATTGGCTTGTTTTTGCTCTAGTAATTTCCACTGCGCAAAACGCATAAATTTTATATAATCATCATCTAAGTTGATTTTTGTTTCGTTTAAACCTTGTTTGTAAGTTTGCAAAAGCTCTAGTATCTCTTTACCTTTGTTTTTACTTTTTGCATTATAAGGAGGATTTCCCAAGATAACTAGTAAATTTTGGCTATGTTTTACATCTCTTGCTTTTTTCCATTCTGTATCTAAATTTTCCAAAGGCATAAACATATCAAAATTTGCAATTTTTTCTAAGTCTAAAGTATTGTTAAGAAAAATTTGAAAATCAGCTTCGCTAAAATCCTTAAAACCATTTTTTCTTAAAATTTGTCCTAATTTTAATCTAGCTACTATATAAGGCACAAAAGAAAGCTCAAAACCATAAATGTCTTTTAAAAATTTATTTTTAATGGTTTCGTTTTTAAAAACTTCACTTTCTTTAGAAATAATCTTTTCAAAAACACTAGCTAAAAAACTCCCTGTACCTGTAGCAAAATCAAGCACTTTCACACTTTCATCATTAAAGCCTTTGTTTTTGTCAAATTTAGTTTTTAAAAGCTCATCTAATGATGAAACTATCATATCTACAACACTTTTTGGGGTATAAAAAACACCGCCTTCTTTGCGTTTTTGTGTCGCTCTTAAATCATCATAAGCTTTTAAAAAGTCTTCATATAAATATATACTTATACTTTCTAAGTCTTGATTTAAAATTTCACAAAGAGAAATTTTATCTATCAAAGATAGGGTTTTTTTGATATTTTCTAAGGTATATTTAATATCTTGCGGCAAAGAAAAAGAAGGTATAGCAAAATAAACAAACTCACTTAATGTCCTAAAAGTGCTAGGTAAAAATGATATAAAATTTTCTACAGGAATTTTTTCTAAATCATAACCATCATTTTCTATATAAGAAACAAAAATTCCATACACTATAGCTTGAGCTAAGATATCGCAAAATTCTTCATCTTTTAAATTTATCTTCTCTATATTTTCAAAGGTGTCTTTTGTTTTTTGAAAAAATCTTCTAAAGGAAGAATTTACATCACTTTTATTAAAAGAAATTTTTAAAGCGCTACTAAGATAAAAACTTTGCGAGCTTAAAACTTTTACTAGTTCTTGTTTAGTTTTTATAGTAGTGCTATTATCATCAAAAAAGGTTTTTACAAGATTTTTAAATACATCTACATTTTTTTCTATTAAATTTAAATCATCGTCTAATAAATTTACATCAATGATAATTTTTTCAAAAGAAAAAAGCACAAAACGCTTGTAATTTGTAAAAATTATATTTGGAGAAATTTGCAAATATTTATTGATTTGATTACTCTTTAAACCATCGCTTAAATCAATATCTAAATTTTTACACTCTATAAAGCCTATTAGATGATTATAACTTAATTCTTTTTCTTTATCTACAAGTTTATAAACCTTAAAATCAGGTCTTATAGAGCCTTGTCCTTTTTCGCTTTTTGGCTCGTGGATTATTTTTATATCTTTTGGTTTTAAAGCATTAAATAAAATTTCAAAAGAAGTTCTAAAAGTATGCTCGTTGTATTTTTTACTTTTGCAAATTTCTTTAATATCGTGTTGATATTTTTTAATTTCTTGCATATTTTTCCTAATTAAAATTTTCTATCAAATCTTTAAAAACTAAATATAATTTTTCAAGCTCTTCTATACTAACTCTTTCATCTATTGCGTGAATCGTGTCATTGCAAACCCCAAATTCTACTACTTTAACGCCAAACTCAGCAAAATATCTTGCATCACTAGTGCCGCCTTTAGTGTTAAGCTCAGGAACTATTTGAGTGATTTTTTGCACGCTTTGATTTAAAATTTGCACTATTTTAGAATTTATATTTGTTAAAAAAGGCTTTGAACTTTGAGTTAAGCTAAGCTCATAATCAAGTCCTTCGCAAATTTTTTCTACATATTTTTGTACATCTTCAAGGGTAGTTTGTGGTGAATTTCTAACATTAAACATCATTTTTAAATCATTTGGAGTCACATTGCTAACCTCCATACCACCTCTTATATCGGTGATGACTATCTTTGAAGGAGAAAAAGCCTCATCTCCTGGATCAAGATCAAAACCTGCTAAAAATTTCAAAACAGGAGCAAAATTATGTATAGGATTAATACATTTTTGCGGATAAGCTACATGCCCTTGCTTTCCTTTTATAAGCAATTTCCCATTGATAGAACCGCGACGCCCTATTTTGATACTATCTCCAAATTTTTTATCACAAGTTGGTTCAGCTACTATTGCAAAATCAGGCAAAATATCTTTTTCTTGCATAAATTTAAGCACTTCAAGTGTGCCATACTTTGCTTCACCTTCTTCATCGCTTGTTAAAATAAGCGAGATTCTACCTTGAAAATTTTCTACCTCTTTTGCAGCACATATAAAAGCAGTTAAGCCGCTTTTCATATCTTGAGCACCTCTTGCATAAATAAAACTATCTTTTTCCAAAGGATTAAATGGATCGCTACTCCATCCATCGCCTGATGGAACTACATCTATATGCCCACCAAAAGCTAAATGCACGCCATCTTCGCTAAATTTTTTAGTCAATAATAAATTTTTAACGCCTTCTTTTTCTATGAAAAACGCTTCAAAATCACTAAGCTCAACCGCAATATAATTTAAAGCTCCATCATCATCTGGAGTGATGGATTTAAATTTACATAATTCTTTAAAAAAATCTACTACTTGCATGTTTTATCCTATAAAAGCTCTATACAGCAAAGAAAGAGCAAAATACTCTAAAATAATTGCCGAACAAAGATTGATATAAAAAATATGTTTATTTTTTACAAAAGACTTAAATTTATATACAAAAAATGACAAAGCAAAAATCCAAAATACAATAAACCCTACCAAACCAAAAAGCAAGGCAAAGGAATTTTTACTTTGAGCACTAAGTCCAGCTACACTCACCCAAAATCCTATCACATAAGGATTTGTTAAATTTAAAAAAAATCCTTTTATAAAACCCTTTATAGGATGAATGCTATGAATTTGGCTTAAATTGACTTTTTTAGTTTTTTTAAGCATTAAAAATACCATATAACTTAAAAAGAAAAAACCAAAAACAGCTAGTATTTTATAAAAAATTTCATTATTTGCAAAACCTAAAATACCAAAATTGATTAAAATTAAAAATAATATATCAGCGCTTAACGCTCCAATTCCTATACAAAAAGAACTTTTAAAAGAAGATAAAGCAGTATTTAAAATCAATATATTTACAGGCCCAAAAGGAACTGATACCGCCATTCCTAAAACAATACCATTTAAAATAATCTCTAACATTTTCTTAGCCTAATTTTTTTAAAAAGACTAACAAAAAGTATTTAAATTTAAGTTTTAAAAGTCATTGTAGTTTTTTTATAAATATAAAAATGTTACAATAAAATTAAAATTATTTAAAAAATGAAAGAAAATCAATGAAAATAATCATGTATCATTATATAAGAGAAAGTTTGAAAAATTTACCTTATTTTAGATACTTACACATTGAAAATTTTAAAAAACAATTGGATTTTTTTGAAAAAGAATTTGGCTTTGTAAGTTATGATGAATTTTTGTACTTGAAAGACAATCCTTTATTTTGTAACAAATTAAAAAATAAAATTTTACTTACTTTTGATGATGGACTAAAGGATCATTATGTTTATGCCTTTAATGAGCTTTTAAAAAGAAAAATTTTTGGTATATTTTTTGTCCCAACTCGTATATTTAAACAAAATAAAGCTTTGGATGTTCATAGGGTGCATTATCTATTAGGTAAGATGGGGGGGGGTATTTTAAATTTTACCCATAAGAGTGTGAAACCATATATGTTAAAAAAATCCTCATTAAAACTTTTTAAAAACTACTATCAAGAGTTAGATGATGATAAAAATGTTAAAGAATTTAAACTTTTGTTTAACTATTTTGTAAAACCAAAATACAAAGAAAAAATTTTAGATCAAATTGTTGCTAATTTTTGGAACGATGAAGAAATTTTTAAAAATTTATATTTAAATAAAAATGACTTAAAAACTATGAGTGATAATGGCATGATAATAGCTAGCCATAGTTTTAATCACTTGAGCTTTAAAACATTGAGCATCAATGAGCAAAAACACGAACTCCATAATTCTATAAAGTTTTTAAATTCTTTTGTAATACCATCTATACAAATATTTTCTTATCCTTATGGTGAAGATACATCCTATGCAAAAAGGTGGCTTAAAAAATATAATTTTGATTTTGCTTTTAGCTCTATACCATCAAAAGATATTAATTATAAAGATTTGATTAACAATCGTTTCTCACTTCATAGATATGATTGTAATGAATTTATTCATGGAAAGGCTAGTTATGGCTGAAATTCGTTTTGCAAGATTAGAAGAAACTAACAAAATTATGGAATTTGTAAAAAATCATTGGAATGAAAATCATGTATTTGCCCATAGCAAAAAAGCTCTTGATTTTCAATATTTAGATCATTATTATCAACGATATAATATTGTTCTAGGAATTGAAGATAATAAAATTCAATCTATTTTAGGTTTTACCTTACTTAGTCAATATGATTGCAAACTTCAAAATAACAAAGATTTGTGGTTTGGAATTTGGAAAAGTATCAAACCCACTTTTGGTTTGGTTTTGATAAAATTTTTATTAGAAACTATCAAGCCAAATTCAATAGGAAATGCTGGTTTATCTAAACATGGCATAAAATATTATAAACTTTTTTCTTATGATAAAGTCGAACCGCTCAAACATTTTTACATAAAAAATGATAAAAAAGATAATTTTCACATAGCAGATTTTACAATTTCTCCAAATATACATAGTATAAAAAATATAGATTTTAAATATAAAATTTTGAGCCTAGATGAGTTTGAAAAATCAAATATAAAATTTAACTTTATCCCATATAAATCTAAGCAATATTTTATCAATAGATATTATAAAAATCCTTTTTACAAATATCTATTTTTAGGTATCTTTGAAAAATCCACACTAAAATGTATCTTTGTTATAAGAGAAGTTTCAATTTATAATAGCAAGTGTGTTAGAATAGTTGATTTTATAGGAGATTTTACAGAAAATATTTATACTTTATTACAAGAGTTTTTAATACAAAATGATTATGAATATATAGATTTTTTATGCTATGTGAATGATTTTTCAAAAATTACAAATATGGGTTTTATAGAAAAAAACAAAGAAATAATCACTAATTATTTTGAACCATTTATCAAAGAAAATCAAGATATTTATTTTGCTTATAAATGCGAAGATAAAAACTATGCTTTTTTTAAAGGAGATAGTGATCAAGATAGAATAAACAAATTATAACCTCACCACCTTAGCTCCAAAGCCACCTTGATTAATTGGAGCATCATTAAAGCTTCTTACGCTTTTGTGGGCTTTTAAAAATTCTTTTACCGCAAAAGCAAGTTTTCCTGTGCCTATGCCATGATAGATTATCACCTCATCAAAACCAGCTATTAAAGCATCAGAAATAAATTTATCAAGTCTATCTAGCGCTTCATCACTTCTAAGACCATGTAAATCCAAAGTCATGCTCAAAGCACTTGGTCTAGTGATATTAATGCTTGATTTTGGTTTTTGCGTATGGGCTTGATTAGTTTTTTTAAGTAGCTTTAGCGGCACACGCAAATTTAAACCATCGCTTTGAATGATCGCATCATTTTTAGAAATAGCTGTGATTTTACCTTTGATTTTTTCATATTTTACAAAGTCTCCAACCCTAAGCTCATCATTTTGCTCCATACTTGGCAAAATAATGCTTTTTTTAAGCTCATTAGCCTTATTTAAGCTTCTTTGCTTTTCTTTGATATCTTTAAGATTAATGGTTTTTTTGGCTTCTTCTATGGCTTTGTGATATTTAAATTCCAAATTAGAAATGATTTTTTTAAATTCTTGCTCATTTTTTTCTTTTTGATCTTTTAAAGAATTTAAAATTTCATCTACTTTTTCTTCTTTTTTTTCAAGTTCTTCATTTTTTTTACGCAAACTAAGCTCAAGATTGATATTTTTACTTACCATTTCTTCTAAATTTTCTTTATCTTCTCCATAAAGTTTTTTCGCATTTTGAACTAAATTTGCACTTATACCGTATCTTAAAGCTGTTTCAAAAGCATAAGATTTTCCTATGGTGCCTTTTAAAAATTCATATTTTGGACGAGAAAACTCTTCATCATACAAAGCTGCTATAAGCTCAACTTGCTCATTTTTTGCTAAAAGCATCGCAAGGCGTTTATGATGAGTAGTGATGATGATCTTATTATCTTGCTCTAAAAGTTTTGTAATCAATTCATTATATAAACACGCTGCTTCTTCAAAATCTGTCCCAAGTTCTATTTCATCTATGCCTAGTAAGAGATATTTTTTGCCTAAAAGTTTAGAAAAATGTAGCATTCTTCCTGCAAAAGTAGAAATATCATTTTTTACATTTTGCGGATCTTCTAAAATCGCATCAAATTCTTTAAAATTTCCTATTTGACTTTTTTGAGAATTAATTTTCATCGGAAGAAGATACTTAGCGAGCAAAGATGCGCTTAAAATTCCTTTTAAAAGCATAGACTTTCCGCCTGCATTTACCCCTGTGATAATCAAAACTTTTTTATTAAATTCCAAACTTACACTTTTTGCGTTTTTTAAAGCAGGATGGGCAAAATCATATAAATTTAAATTTGTAGAATTATCCGCTAAAATAAACTCATAATCATTTTTTTTAGCCATTAAAACTCTAGCACTATAATGATCAAACAAATCAAAAGCATTGTTTATAAATTTTAAAAACAATAAATTTTTATGAAAAATTAAACTAATTTTTTTAGCATACTCATAGTAAATTTCTTCTTTGGTATTTTCAATCTCATCAATTTGACTTTGAATTTTTTCTACACTCAAAGGCACTACATAAAAGCCACCACCGCTACTTCTACCTATAATCTTAGCTTTTAATACATGGTTAAATCCTCCACGCACAAGCAAAGCTTCCATACCATTTATCAAATGAATTTGTGTATCTATAAGATAAGGAGTTAAATTTTTAGTATAAGTGAATTTTTTAAACTCAGCTGTTAAACTTTCTTTTTTGAGCTTTAAAGAAAGATTTAAATTTATAAGTCTTTCATCAATACTTTCTTTTATTTGCCCTTTTTCATCAAAATATTCAAAAAGCTCTGCGATAACTTGTGGAATTTCTATCTTTAAAAGCCATTCTTTTAAACTTTCTTCAAATTTTAAACCCTTTAAATACCTAAAATACATACAAATTTTAATCAATTCAAAACTTTGATCTAAATGCAAAATCCCTTGTTTGCTAAGATGAGTTAAAGCTGTGTTTAAATTACTTATACTAGGTGGTGAAGTAAAATCAATCTTACAAAGCTCATTAATCCTTTTGAAATGCAATTTGCTATCACCTTGCAAAAAAACATCTTTATCTCTTGCGAAAAAATTTTTAAATTCAACTATATAAGAATCTAAATCTAATTTTTTAAAAAGCTCCTGTGTCATTGTAGATTGCAATCTTTAATATCAAAAACCAAAGCTTTAAAATCTTTATTTTTGCCATTGGAAACAAAGCTTTGCGTACCATGTTCAAAATTAAAAAATTCTTTGCTTACATTCATATCTTGGCATTTTAAAATTTGACCTTGCAAAAAAGCATTTAACATTTCTTTTTTAGCAATCCCACTCCTTGTAGCACTAAGCTCAAATTTAACAGCAAAAACTATAGCTAAAATCAATACTATAGCTAAAAGATAATTACTAATTTTTCCAATTTTTTTTCTCAAAAATGCAAAAAAAAGTAAAATCATAAAAAAAGCTAATATATATAAAAAAATTTTAAACATATTTACCTCTAAGTTTTACGCTAATATCTCCTGCGCCAAAACCAATCAATAAGCCACTATCTAACAAAATTTCATCAAGATAAATGGCATTTTGCTCTCTTTTGATATCTTTTATAAAATGTGCATTTGGAAAATATTTTTGCATATTTATATCTATTTTGGTTTCACCTGCTGCATATACAGGTAAGATATATAACTCATCAACGCAAGATAACACTTGACTGAAATACTCCACATTTGCACTCAAACGCGTATAACGATGTGGCTCAAAAATAGCTATAAGTTTTTTATATCCAGCTAAATTTGCATATTCTTTAGCTGCTTTTAGCGTGGTTTTAATTTCTGTTGGATGATGACCATAATCATCTATTAAAGCCATCTTTTCGTTGGCAAATAAAATATCAAATCTTTTTTTAATACCTTGATAATTTTGCAAATTGGTTCGAATTTGATCCATGTTTAAAAATTCACTTGCAGCTAAAATGGCCAAAGAAGCATCAAGTGCTACATGCTCTCCCATACCACAAACACCAAATTCTCCAAAATCTTTTAACTCAAAATGAATTTTAGGCTTAAAATTTTCTACACTCATACGGATATTTTTAATGTCTTTGCTTGGATATAATTTTTTACAATTAGACAAATTCAATTTTGCTAAAAATTCATCTTCAGCATTGATAACTTGAATTTTAGATAAATTTAAAAAATCCTCATAAGCTTTGTGTAATCTAGCAAGATCATTTCCATAATGATCTAAATGTTCTGCTTCGACATTGGTTACGATAGCCAAGTAAGGATTTGAATTTAAAAAAGAGCTATCACTCTCATCGGCTTCAAAAATGATATTTTGGCTTTCTTTATAAAGCATATTGGTGCCACTTTCTTTTAAAACTGCACCAATAATCACTGAAGCTTCTATTAAACTTGCTAAAATACTTGAAGTAGTGCTTTTACCATGGGCTCCTGCAACTGCAAAAACTCTTTTATCTTTTAAAATCATAGGCAAAGCTTCTTTTCTTGACAGGGTAGAAATGTTTTGTTCTTTTGCGCTTAATAATTCTTCATTATCTTCTTTAATAGCTGCTGAATACACCACTAAATCTACATTTTCAACATTATCTTTATGATGTGGAATTTTTATACTTATCCCTTCTTTTTCTAATTCTTTTGTGGTTTTGCTTTCTTTTATATCAGAACCGCTAATTTCAAAGCCTTGCTCTTTTAAAAATCTAGCCAATGCTGAAATACCTATACCACCTATACCTATGAAATGAATTTTTTGCATTCTTGCCTCAAGTGTTCAATAATAAGGCAAGAATTTTATCATTTATTTACTAAAATTAAAATATAAAAAGCTTTCAAAGGTAAATCTAATCATTATTTTGAGTTTTTAAATTAACAAGTCTATAATTGAATTGTTTTTGAAAAAATTCTTTATAAAGTTTTGAAAAATTTTTATGATACTCATCTATTTTAAAAGCTTTGTTTGCGTCTTTCAAACTAGTATTATTTTTAAAATAATAGCCATTAACTCCATCATACACTCCATTTTTATCTATCCATACAAGCTCATTAAAGCCAAATTCTAATCTCTCATCTTTGATAGATGCTAACATATTTCTTCCACCTAAGCTTAAATATTTTGTATCACTAAGAGTAAGATTATAAAGCGTTGGGAAGATATCTTTATGAGAACCTACACGATATTTATCATAATAGATATCATTTTTTAGATGATCAGGAATATACAAATAAAAAGGGACACTATAAGCAAAAGCTTTTTGAAAATTCATATCTATATTAATATCTCTAAATCTATGATCACCTGTAGCAGCAATAACAATATTTTCTTTAAATTTACTTTCTTTTATGCGATCTAAAAAAGTTCCAAATTCATCATTTGCATACGCATAAGCATTTAAAGCATCTATAGGATTATCAATAATAAATTGATTTAAGAATTTTTCATCTAAAGTTGTTTCGCTAAATAATTCTTTTTTGCTTTTATGTATATAAGGCCTATGAGTAGAAATACTAAGAGATATAACAAAAGTAGGATTTTTAGCGTTTTCAAAAATAGAATATATTTTTTTATACATAAATTCATCGGCTATGCCGTATTTATGCTTTGTTTTTTTAGCTTGTGGGAAATCTTGCATTAGTGTATTTTCATCTATAATTTCATCCGCTCCTTGATTTATAAAATAATTTCCAAGATTATACCAAGAAGAATTTCCACTATAAACAAAGATTATTTTATATCCTGCGTTTTTGTAAATTTGCAAAGGAGTGTAAGATAAAATTTCTTTTTGGTATTTACCATTGGAAATAGTATATGGGCTTAAAAATACCAAACGATTAAAACTTTCTATAGTATTATTTGCTCCTGATAAAAATCTTTTAAATACATAATCTTGCTTAAAATGTTTTTCCAAATTTCCTAAAAAATTATGTTTTTCGTTACTAAAATCAAGTAAATTTAAACCAAAACTTTCCATAATATTTAAATAAATATGATTTTTTGCATGATATTTGTTTGTTAAAGTGGTATCAAACATAGGAAAAAGCGTTTCTTCTAAATGTTTTAATTGATTTATATCTACATTTTTGAATTCTTGTTGATTTTTATACTCTTTATAAGCCCAAGAAAAAGCCATTAAAGGATTGGTAGAAATTTCATTAAAAGCTTTTATAGTACTAAATTCATAATTTGAAGCTCTTAATGCATTATAAGTAAAATGTCCTCTTAATGCCACAATATAAGCATAAACCAATAAAATATTTAACAAAATAAAAAATATCGTATTTATCCGTATATATTTTAAATTTAGATTAAGAATCTTAGTATTAAGCCAAAAACAAAACCCACTAAAAAATATAGCTATAAACAAAACTTTGATAATAGGATAATCAGACAAAATAATAGACAATATAGCTTTGGTATTATCATCTTTTAGTCCAAAAATAAAAATATCAATCTTACTTATATAAAATTGGAAGTAATAATAATGTATAAAAGCAGAAATTAAAACAATAAAAGCTAAAAAAGCTATATAAAAACTAGAAAAGTAAAAATAAAATTTAGCGATTACCCCCCCCCGTGATGCTATATTTATTTTTGAAAACAAAACCTATATAAGAAAGAAAACCGCATAAAAACAAAGGCAACAAAAGTGTGCTAAAAGTTCTCATATCATGGCCTAAACCATAA
This sequence comes from Campylobacter volucris, assembly GCF_008011665.1. Taxonomy (GTDB): domain Bacteria; phylum Campylobacterota; class Campylobacteria; order Campylobacterales; family Campylobacteraceae; genus Campylobacter_D; species Campylobacter_D volucris_A. The sequence goes on along the minus strand of NZ_VOWJ01000014.1, from coordinate 89,446 downwards.
ATATACACCATAAAAGAATTTTCACTTTCATTAGTCAAATTTTTCACCATAAAAAATCTAACAAAAGTAAAAATTCCCATAAAAATAAGACTAAAAGAAAGAATTTGTAATAAAATTTTTCTCATGTATTTTTCCTTAAAAAATAATTTATAGCAAAAATGAAAAAATAATAAATATTTTAATTTTCAAAATTTTTAATTATCTTATCAAAAGCCCATAAAGCTCTAGCTTCGTTTGCTTTGGTTACTTGTACTACTAGCATTTCTTCTTTATCACCTAATTGCTCTTGTAGCTGTCCAAAAGCATCGATAAAAAAGCTATCGCCATAAAATTTCCACTCATTTTCTTGTTTTAAATTTCCTATGCGATTTACTCTTAAAATATTAGTAGAATTTAAAAAAGCTCTAGTTTTTAATAGTTCTAGCCATCTTTGATTACTCTCAAAAGTGCTAGCTGTAGGAATGATAACCAAATCAATCTTTTTTTTCATAATCATTTGCCAAAATACATCAAAATGTGCCTCAAAGCCAAAAAGTAAAGCACATTTTAATTTTTCATGCATAAAAGTAAAAAGTTTTAATTTCTCGCTCTTTTTGTTGTTAAAAAATTTATCCTCATTCCAATGTGTATAAGGCATTAAAATTTGTTGCTCATACGATTTTACGCTTTGAGGGCTTACTTTTAAGCAAAGCTTTTTTAAACCATTATTTTCAACGCTTATAAAGGGTGCTATAATAGTTAAGTCATATTTTTTAGAAAGTTTAATTAAGCTTTCTTTTTTACTCTCGCTTTGTTCTTTAATCATGCTTTTTGGCATGCTTTGTAGTTCTATAAAAAAACTATTTAAAACATACTCACCTAAAACAACCAAATTTGCACCGCTTTCCTTGGCTGCTTTTAAATAATAATCTAATCTTGATTCGCTTAAAGCTAAAGTAGGAAATTGTAAAGCAACCACATTACTCATCAATTTGCTCTATTTCTAATTTAGCTTTTTCTAAAAGCTCTCTTGCTGCTTGGATATTCTTTAAACCATCTTTGTAAATTTCTACACAAGTTTGAAGTTTTAAATCTTTATCATTAAGTTTTTCTAAAGATTCTTCAGCTTGTTTGATATAATCTTCAAATTCCATCAATTACTCACTTTGTAATTTGGTGCTTCAGCAGTAATTGTAACATCATGCACATGACTTTCCTTTAAACCTGCTGCGGTAATTTCTACAAATTCAGCCTTTTCTTGGAAATCTTTAATACTTGGAGCGCCTACATAACCCATAGAAGATCTAAGACCACCTAAAAGTTGATGGATAACATTTTTCATACTCCCTACATAAGGAACTCTTCCTTCAATACCCTCTGGAACTAGTTTATCTTGTGCTGTGCCTTCTTGAAAATATCTATCTGAACTTCCTTTTTGCATAGCACCTAAACTTCCCATACCACGATAAGATTTATATTGTCTTCCTTGATAGGTAAAAAGTTCTCCTGGACTCTCATCTGTTCCTGCTAAAAGCGAACCTATCATCACACTGCTTGCACCTGCTGCGATAGCTTTTGCTATATCACCTGAATACTTTATACCTCCATCAGCGATTACTGGCACTCCATATTTATTAGCCTCTATAGCACACTCATCAATAGCTGAAATTTGAGGCACACCTACGCCTGATACAATGCGTGTAGTGCAAATACTACCTGGCCCTATACCGATTTTTATTGCATCAGCACCTGCTTCGCATAAGTCTTTTACAGCTTTTGCACTGGCAACATTCCCTACAATCACATCTACTTCAAATTCAGCCTTAATAGCTTTTAAAGTATCAATAATGCCTTTAGAATGTCCATGAGCACTATCCATTACTATCACATCCACTTCAGCTTCTACTAAAGCTCTCACACGATCAATTTGCCCTACACCAACTGCTGCTGCTACTCTTAATCTTCCATAAGAATCCTTGTTTGAGTCAGGGTATTCTTTGCGTTTTTTAAGATCTTTTATGGTAATTAATCCCTCTAAACGATTATTTTCATCGACAATAGGAAGTTTTTCGACTTTATTAGTTGAAAAAATTCTTTCAGCATCATCTAAAGTAGAGCCTTTTTTAGCAGTGATTAAAGGTATTTTTGTCATTACATTTTCAACTAAATTATCAAAATTGGTTTCAAATCTTAAATCACGATTGGTTAAAATTCCTATTAAAATTTTATTTTCATCCACCACAGGAACTCCAGAAATTCTATATTCTGCCATGAGCTCTAATACTTCTTTTACACTTGCTTTAGCATCGATGTAAATAGGATCTATAATCACCCCGCTTTCGCTTTTTTTAACTCTTTTTACTTCCCTAACTTGAGAAGCTATATCCATATTTTTATGGATAACTCCTATGCCACCAAGTCTAGCCATCATGATAGCAGCTCTATGTTCGGTTACTGTATCCATTGCTGCTGAAATCAAAGGCATATTTAAAGTAATATTTTTAGTTAATTTGGTTTTAATATCTACTTCTTTTGGTAATACTTCTGAATATTGAGGGACTAATAAAACATCTTCAAAAGTTAAAGCGCGTTTAAGAATTCTCATAATTATCCTTTATTTTTGACTAACATTTCTAAATTTAAAGCACCATCTAGTAAGGTTTGCTCATCATAAGCCTTACATACAAATTGAGCTGAAATATTTAAACCATCTTTATTAGTAGCAATTGGCACACTAATACCACCAAGACCGGCTAAATTCACCGAAATTGTAAATACATCTTCTAAATACATTTGAACTGGACTCTTACAAGCTCCAAAATCAAAAGCCACACTAGGAGTTACAGGCATAAAAATCAAATCACAATCACTTAAAATCTCTTCATATTTTTGTTTAATAAATCTCCTAGCTTTTTGAGCTTTCACATAACAAGCATCATAATAACCACTGCTTAAAACAAAAGTTCCAAGTAGTATTCTTCTTTTTACTTCCTCTCCAAATCCTTCACTTCTACTCTTAACATATAAATCATTTAAATTTTCACAATCTTGACTTCTGTGTCCATAACGAACTCCATCATAACGACTTAAATTTGCACTTGCTTCAGCTGCTGCAATGATATAATAAGTAGCAACATCAAATTTAGAATCCATCAAATCTTTATAAACTATCTCATGATTATTTGCTTTTAACATATCAATAGTGCTTAACAAAGCTTCTTTCACATCATCATTAGTTTGCTCTATGTAATTTTTAATAACAGTAATTTTTAATTTTCTATTGGCATTTAATTTTGGCGTAGTTGGCTCAAAAGCTATATTAGCACTAGTACTATCTTTTTCATCATATCCAGCTATAACATCATATAAAATAGCCGCATCTTCTACATTTTGCGTTAAAACTCCTATTTGATCAAGGCTCGAAGAATATGCTGCTAAGCCGTATCTACTTACTCTTCCATAGCTTGGTTTAAACCCTACACATCCACAAAAAGCAGCAGGTTGTCTTACAGAGCCTCCTGTGTCTGAACCCAAGCTTGCTAAGGCTATACCTGCAGCTACAGCAGCCGCACTTCCACCACTACTTCCACCAGGAACTTTTGTGTGATCGAGTGGATTTAATGTTTTACCATAAAATGAAGATGCACTAGTGCTACCCATGGCAAATTCGTCCATATTACATCTTCCAAAAGGAGAAAAATTATGCTTTCTTAGACTAGTAATTACACTAGCATCATAAGGAGCAACATAACCTTGTAAAATTTTAGAAGCACAAGTTAATTCCCAATCTTTCACGCTAATATTATCTTTAATTGCTATAGGCACTCCTGAGCCTGAATTTGTTAAATCTTTACCCAAAAATTGCTCCACATAAGCACCTAAATGTTTTTGCTCTAATGCTTTTTGATTTAATTCTTTTTTTAAATTTTCTAACTCTTCTTGTGAAAATTTTAAAGCCTCTTTTAAAGTTACCATTATTTATCCTTCAATTTTTTAACTACATAAAATAAAACCAATATAGCAAGTAAAAAACATACTACAGTAATAACCACCACGCTAAAAGGCAAAGCTTGTTCAAACATTTTTTTCTTTTTCCACCCCACTACATCTTGGACACAAACATTCTACTTCTTTTGCTAAAAATTTCCAACATCTTGGACATTTATACAATGAAGATTTAACTATCCTAAAGCTGACATTATCTACTTTAAATTCAGCTAAAGCTTCTTTGTCATCAAGATTTTCAACCAAACTCACCATAAACCAATCTGAAATTTCTTCTAAATCTTCACTTAAAAGCTCATTTGCACTAGTTTGTAAATTTAACTCTAATGTCGATTTTATAAGTTTTTCTTTTTTTAATCCATCGATAATTTCAAAAAATTTCTCTCTTGATTTGATAAACAATTCATCTTCAATTTTAAATTCATATTCAAAACCATTTTTTAATATTAAGTCAAAAACATCTTTAGCATTTTCTTTTATAGCTATATTTGCATGCTCTAAAGCTTCATCTATGGTATAAGTTAAACTTGGAGCTAAAAGTGTAAAAAGTTTTCTAGCTATTAACACCATCGCACTTTGTGCGCTTACTCTTTTGGCATCATCTTTAGCATTACAATACAATCTATCTTTGCAAATATCAAGATAAATTCCACTTAAATCCGAACTTAAAAAATTTAAAAGCACGCTAAAGCCTTTTGCAAACTCATATTTTTCAAAAGCATTTTCACAAATTTCAAAAGCATTTTTCGCACGCATTAAAATCCACTTATCTAAAAGAGTGAAATTTTTAGTTTCTACAAATTCTATGTCATTGGTATTTGCAAGTAAAAATCTTATGGTATTTCTTATCTTTCTATACTGCTCGCTTACTTGTTTTAAGATATTATCTGAAATTTTAAGATCGCTTGAATAATCACTCAGCATAATCCAAAGTCTTAAAATCTCTACTCCATAATTTTTAGCAACATTTTGAGGCAAGATGATATTGCCTTTAGATTTACTCATTTTTTGACCTTTTTCATCTACGGTAAAACCATGAGTGAGTATATTTTTATATGGAGTTTTATGATTGATTGCAGTGGAGATTAAAAGAGAGCTTTGAAACCATCCACGATGCTGATCGCTTCCTTCAAGATACATAGAAGCTTGGTATTCTCCTGCGTCGTATCTGTTTGAATTTAGCACTGCTTCCCAAGTACTTCCACTATCAAACCAAACATCTAAAATATCATAAACTTTTTCTAAATCATCAGGATTATATTTGCAAGAATTTGGTAGTAAATCTTTAATTTCTAAATCCCACCAAGCATCAGCCCCTTTTTCTTCAAAAATGCTCACTAAATGATCTAAAATTTCTGTATCAAAAATCACTTCTTGAGATTTTTTATCTCTAAAGAATGCTATAGGAACCCCCCAATCTCTTTGTCTTGAGATACACCAATCAGGACGATTTTCTATCATGGAACTAAGTCTTTTTACACCGCTTTCTGGATAAAATTTAACACTATTTAACTGCTCTAATGCTAATTCTCTTAAAGATTTTGAGTCAAGTTTTTTCTCATCCATTAAAACAAACCATTGCTTGGTTGCCCTATAAATAATAGGTTTATGGGTTCTCCAACAAAATGGATAAGAATGAGTAAATTTTGAACTTTCAAGCAAAGAATCCCCTAAAAGTTCTAAAATACGCTCATTAGCTTTAAAAATATGAAGTCCTATAAATTCATTTAGTAAATGCTCTGGTAAAAGCCCTTTAGCTCTTAATGTTTCATCATAACATCCACCATCATCCACAGGCATAATCACTTCAATATCATATTTTAAACACACATAATAATCATCTTCCCCATGCCCTGGAGCAGTATGCACAAGCCCTGTTCCACCATCCATTAATACATGATCACCTAAAATCAAAGTAGATTTTCTTTGATTAAGCGGATTAATGGCACTTAAATTTTCAAATTCAGCCCCTAAAAGCTCTTTTTGAATTTTTCCTTCACTAAAGCCTTTATTTACCATAGTTTCAAGTAAAGCCTTAGCAAAAATAAAACCTTCTTGAGTGATGACATATTTTTCATTTGGATTTAAAGATATAGCTTGATTTGCAGGTAAAGTCCATGGAGTAGTAGTCCAAATAACTGCTTTTGCATTTTTAACGCCAAGTTTTTGGCAAGAAGGCTCATCTAAAGCAAAAGCTACAAATATAGAATAATCTTCTTTATCTTCATACTCTACTTCAGCTTCAGCCAAAGCACTCTTAGCAGCCCAACTCCAAAACACAGGTTTGCTTCTTTCAAGCAAAAGTCCTTTTTTAGCAATCTCGCATAAAGCTTTATAAATATCTGCTTCAAAAGCATTTTTCATAGTTAAATATGGATTATCCCAATCTGCAATCACTCCTAAAGATTTAAATTCATCTTTTTGGATATTTACAAATTCTTTAGCATGTTCTCTACAAAATTCACGAATTTCTTTTTTGCTTAAATTTTGTTTTTTATCTTTTAATTTCATTTCAACTTGTTGCTCAATTGGCAAGCCATGACAATCCCAGCCTGGAGTAAAACGCACTTTTTTACCTTGAAAATAATGCATTTTAATGATGATATCTTTTAAAATTTTATTTAAAGCATGACCGATATGTAAGTGTCCATTTGCATAAGGAGGACCATCATGTAGGGTAAAACTCTCACTAGCATTTTGCCTTTTTTGTTTCATTTTTTCATAGGCATAATTATTTTCAAACCATTTGTTAAAACGCTTAGGTTCAAGCTCTGCTAAATTTGCACGCATAGCAAAAGTCGTATTAGGCAATAAAAGCGTATCTTTATAATCCATATATTCACCTTAAAATAATAAAAATGGTAAATTCTACTTAAAATACTTTTAATTTGCACTTATTTTTTTGTTATAATCATAATAAAAAAGGAATTTTATGAAACATTTAATCATTGTAATTGGCAATGAATTAATCATTAATGAAAATTACATGCGTTATATCTATGAAGAATACAAAAAGCAATTTTTAGAACTTCATGAAATCAAATTTATCAACAAACCTGATAAAGAACTTCCTTTTTTACTACAAAATCTTGCTCAAGAATACAGCTACATCAGTATATTTTGTATCAATGAACACTATGCTACCATAGCAAAAATTTTGGCCACTCTTAGCGATGATACACTTATTTTAGAAAATGATACCCTAGTTCCATCTAAATCAAACAATATCACAAATAGCTTTTTAATCACTATAGATAACTGCTCTATCAATTTACTTAATGCAAATATCACTTCAAAATTGCCTCAAATTTTAAATAAACCTGAGTTAAATTATGCTCACTTTTGTCTTTTAGATATCGATGAAATGAGTGCAAATCTTTTACTTGATACTTTGACAAAATCTTTTGAAATTCAAACTAATTCTAGTGCTTTGCTTGAAAATTTAATATGTATTCGCGCAAGTGCTAGTCAATATGGAAAATTAGAAGGCTTTTTAAAAGGGGTTTTTAAACTTTTTAATACAAAAGTATTTTTAGGAAATGATCCTATCAAATTTATCACAAAAAAACTTTTAGAAAAAAATCTAAAAATTTCTTTTGCTGAAAGTTGCACAGCAGGATTATGTGCTTCAAAATTAGCCCAATTTGATGGAATTTCAAGCATTTTTGAAGGCTCTTTGATAACTTATTCTAATCGTTTAAAAAATTCATGGCTTGGGGTAAGCAATGATACTTTAGAAAGCATAAGTGAGTATTCTGATAGATGTGTGTATTTTATGCTAAAAGGTGTATTTAAAACAGCAAATCCTGATTTTGCCCTAGCAATTAGTGGAGTAGCTGGGGAAAATAATGATAAAAACACCAAAGCTGGCACCATTTACATAGGAGCTATGTATAAAGATGGGACATTTTTGCAAGAATGTATCCATATACAAGGCAATAGAAACTATACAAGAGAGCAAGCCTGCTTAGCTGCTTTTTGCTTGATGTTAAAATTAAAACCTGAAATTTTCTTTGGATTTTAAAATTATAATTTTTGCAAAGATTTAATTTTATTTTCCAAAATATTTTTTGGAGTAAGTCCTATAAATTTTTCATTTAAATTACCATTTTCATCATAAAAAACAATCACAGGCACTCCAAAAATTCCACCACTTGCTTTAGATAAAAAATCACTTGCTTTAAGTTCATATAAAAGCGGTAATTGCAAATTTTTATCTTTAGCAATTTTTTGAGCTTCTTGTAAAGTTTTTGCTCCGTTTAAAACAGCTATAAAATGAAAATTTCTTTCTTTATAAAGCTCATTGAGTATGGGAATTTCAATCTTGCAAACTCCACAATCTTGCGTAAAGAAAAACAAAGCATAAGGAGTATTGAAATCTTTAATATTTAAAGTCTTTTTAAAGCCATCATACTCAAAAGCATAATTTACATTTGAATTTAAAGTTTTAAAATCATTATTACAAGCACTTAATAAAATCAAAGCCAAGAAGAAATAGAAGCTTTTAAATACGACCATGGCTTTTCTCCTATAATCTTATCTTGCACAATATCATCTTTAATAATAAAAGTAGTAGGAACAGCAAAAATGCTAAATCTTTGCCATGAAATATCTAAATCATCTTCTAAAAAAATAATATTTTGATAATTAAATTTTGTTACAAATTTTTTAAATTCTTCACCTTTATCTATAGAATCTACGGCTAAAATAGTGATTTTTTGAGGATATTCACTAGCTAATTTTTCCAACAATGGCAAATCTTTCAAACAAGAAGCACATCCTTGCTCTACAAAAGTTAAAACAACTAAATTATCAAAATCAGCAATTTTTACTTTTTTACCTTCTATGGTTTTAGCAGAAATTTCTGGAGTTTTTAACCCTGTTTTGCCTCCATTTGTGTTGCTATTTTCCAAACATGCACTTAAAAAAAATGTGCAAAATAATGCTAAAAATATAGCTTTAATTTTCATTTTTCATCACTCCATGACTTAATATAATAGTCCTATCAGCAAATTTAGCTACATCTATATTATGAGTAATTAAAATTATAGTTTTACCATCTTGCTTTAATTTACGAAATAGTTCTATAATATTTTTTTCATTTGCCTCATCTAAATTTCCCGTAGGCTCATCTGCTAATAAAATTTCAGGATCATTTACTAAAGCCCTAGCTATGCAAAGCCTTTGTTGCTCTCCTCCGCTTAATTGACTTGGTAAATGAGAAAGTCTATGTGAAAGTCCGACCTTTTCTAAAGCTATTATAGCATCATTTTTTTCCACACAAGAATGGTAATATTGAGCTAACATTACATTTTCTAAAGCATTTAAATAAGGTATAAGATGAAATTGTTGAAAGATTAATCCTATTTTTTCTCTTCTTATGATGCTTTTTTCCTCTTCGTTTAAATCCAACATTTCTTTACCATCTAAAAGATATTCTCCACTACTTTGAGTATCCATCAAAGAAAGTATATTTAAAAGTGTTGATTTTCCAGATCCTGATGGACCCATAATAGCAAGCCATTCTCCTTGTTTTACTTCTAAATTTATATTTTGCAAAGCCTTGACTTCGTTAAAATTACGATTTAAATTTGAAATTTTTATAATATTTTTCATCATTCACCTTTTAAATTTTCACATACATTGATTTTTAATGCTTTTTTTAGTGGTAAAAAACTTGCAAAAAATGCAAAAATCAAAGAAACCACCATAGCAAAAAGTACAGAAATAAACCTAAAATCTATACTTGCATTAAAAATTAAATATCCAAAAATATTTGCTAAAAAATACCCACTAAAAGCACCGATAAAACTAGCACCCAAACTTAAAATCAAAACTTCTACTCCAAAAAGTTTTAAAATTTGATTTTGCTTTGCCCCTAATGCCAAATGCAAAGCTATTTCTTTTTTTCTTGAAAAAATCACTGCACTAAGAGTGGTATTTACGCTCAAAGAGCTAATGAGTAAAATCACTATACTAATTAAAGCCATCAAAGCTTTCATTTTATCTAAAACCAAGCCTTCACTTATAGAAATAGATGAAATGGGCTTAGCTTCAATCTTTCCTACACTAAGTTCTTTTGCCCTTTGGTTTAAATACTCATAATCTCCAAAAACTACAGCTTGAGCATAATTAATCACTTCTTTAGAGGCTAATTCTTGAGCTTTTTTTAAAGATATGATTAAAACTCCATCTTGCTCATCATTGCTTCTTAAAATCGCTTTAATTTTTACCTTAACAACTTTAGAAATTTCAGGATTATAAATTTGTAATTCTTGTCCTATTTTAAGCTCTAATTGCTTTGCTAAATCAATACCTACAAAAGCACTATCTTCACCAAAATCGCTCAAAGAAAAACTTCCTTTTAAAACTTCTATAAAAGGCTTAGTTAGTTTTAAATTTGAAAAATCAGTTCCCAAAACTACTGCACTTGAGCTTTCAAGATTATAAAAACCATATAAAAATGGTGTAAGAGCTTTTGCTTTTAAATTTTCTTTTATTTGCATGAATTCTTGCATACTTAAAAATTCATCATTTTTAGGAGTGATGATAAAATTAGCCCCATAAGCTTTTAATTCTTTGGATAATTTAGTATCTATATCAAAATAAATATTAAAAAACGAAGAACTAACCATAGCTCCAATAAAAATAGCTATAAATATAACGCTCACTCGTTTATAAGAAAAAACGAGTGATTTAAAAACTTCTTGTATAAAAAAATTATTTGCCATATAAAACCTCTGAAGTTGAAAGTTTTGAAATTTCTTTGATTGAAAACAAACATCCTAAAAGCACTATAAGCACTGCAAAAAATACACAAAGTGGCAAAATCACCCAAGAAATCACAATAGTATGCGAAAAAATACTCAAAGCTATAAATTCTGAAATAATCACGCCAAAAATAAAACCAAAAATAGCTCCTATAAAAGCTATCACTATACCTTCTAATACAAAAATCATATAAATTTGCAAAGTACTTGCACCAAGTGCTTTTAAAAGCCCTATTTCGCCTTTTCTTCTAAAAATATCTGCACTCATTAAAGATGAAATCGCTATAGAAGCTACAATCAAACATATAACGCTAACTACTGCCATTAAAGATTGAATTTTATTTACAATTAAACTTTCAGCATCTGATACAGCACTAATTACCTTTGTGCTAGCACCTTTAAAATCCTCTGCTATTTGATAAGCAATAGAACTAACATAAGCTGTGCAATACCACTGATCATACTCAAGCTGATCAAGACTATCAACATCGCGTCTTGCTTTTTGAGCTAAGTCATTTTCAGGTATAGTCAAAGCTGATACTTCAGCTTTTGCAAATAAACCTACTTTATCTAAAATTTTTTGAGATAAAAGCAAAGAAGTGATGATTTTATTAGAAAATTCATTCACTAAATCTATAATACCAACTATTTTAACCTTAAAGATTTTATCGTTTTTTACCAACTCAACTTCGTCATTTAAACTTAAATGATATTTTTGAGCTAAGTCTTTACCTATGATAATTTCATCTAAACTATCATCTTTTGGGTATCTTCCGTCTATTTTAGCAAATTTGTATAATTCTTCTATTCCTGCATAAAAATCATCATCTTCAATTTTAATGGATTTGTTAAAATATGTCCCTAATAATGCAACATCATTAAAAGAATTTTCTTTAGTTTTCAAAGTAATTTGAGAATTTAAAAATGGTGAAAATGCATTGATGTTATTGCGCCAAAATATTTCTTTAATCGTGTGAAGTTTATTTTCTTCTAAAAAATTTTGATTTTTCAAAGGCTCATAAATTTTATTTCCAACCTCTACGCTTAAACTTGCTCCTTTTGGTAAAACTAAAATATTAGAACCATAACTTCTTAATTCTTTAGCAAGCTCGTTACCTATACCTAAAGTGATATTAAGCATGGTAGAAATTAACAAAGTAGCTAAAAAAATAGTAAAAATCGCTAGAAATTTTTGAATTTTATTTTGAAAAATAGAATTTTTGACAATCTTAACTTGCATAATCATTTCCTAAAAAATTATGGATTCTATATTTAGAGCTTTTATTGATGTTTGTATATTTTTGTGGATTATTTTTAAATTCTTCATAATTTTTTTCATTAGCAAAAAAATAAGTTCTTCCTTTATATATATAACTTTTGTATGCTTTTAGATTGATAAGTTCAGTATTATCGATTGGATCATATACTTTTTTTTCTACTATTTGAGTAAAAAAATTTACTCCATTTAAAATTTCAGAAAAAGGAATGATAACCTTACCATTTTCAAATTTATACTGCATAGGGATAGGATTACACCCTCCAGCTTTTCCAACACTTGGTAAAAAAATTCGCACATTGCAAGAAATGCAAATTAATTCTCCATCTTTTTTGATATAGCCCATATCTCCACAAATACTACAAGCATCAAATACCGCAACAGGAGAATCTTTATCTTCTCGTTTGTTAATAAGAAAAAATCTCACAACTTTTCCCTCATCGCTAATATAGGCAAATCGATGAAGTTTATTGTCTCTTAAAATTTCTACATCAAATACAAATTCATCATTTTCATTTGGTTCTACATAAGTTGGTTTATCTATACTTATAGGTTTTGAAGCGTGCAAATCATAAAATGATAAAATTCCAAAACTTAAAACACCTGTGCAAAATACACTCACGCAAAAATTAGTAATTTGAAAATTTTTTGCTTGAATTTTACGAAATTTAATATCAAAATCTTTAGTTTTAAAAAAACTATCGTTTTTCTTCTTAAAAGCTAAAATCATACTCACTAAAATAAAACCTAACAAAATATAAGAATAAAAATGTACATAATACACACTCTTTGCTACATAAGTCAGATACAAACTTTGCGTTTCTATAACGCCTGTTCTCATTAGGTAAAGTAAAATTTTTGCCAAAGATTCATTAAAATAAAAAATACAAATTACTATCAAGAATACATTTAAAATTTTAAAATTAAATTCCCTCGCCCAACATATAAAAAGATAAAAACCAATACATAAAATCAAAGCAAGTAAAATCAAAGAAAAAGAATTAATCGCCAAAGAGTCTATCAAACTAGAGCTAAATAAAGGAAAATCTACAGAATTTGAAAAATATTTTACACTAAATACGAAAGATAAAAGCAAAATCAAAACGCTTTGTATTGCTTTTTTATTAAAGATATTCTTTATAAAAAACAAAAAACATATTGCCAAACTTGCAAATGCTAATAAAATTGCATTAAAAAAATTTAGCACATCATAGGCTAAATTTTTTGCACTAATAAAAAATGCAAAATATGCAAATACAAATCCCACAAAACTAAGCTTAAAAACAAAAAATTTATTTAATTTATAAAAGGCCAATGCACTCAAAAATGCATAAGGAAAAACTGCTGTAAAAAAATGTATAAAATAAATTGACATTGTTAAACTCTTAGATAAAATTTATGTAAAAAATCTTGAATTTCATACATAAATCCTAGCTAATGCTAGGATAATTATTTTGGTGCACCAGTATATTTAAAATTATACTTTACTGAAAATGGCTCAAACCATTTACCAACACCTGTTTCTTTATCTACATGTCTTCCAAAGCCTTGTTTTTCTGGATTATCTATCAAAAAAACTAACTCATAATTTCCTATGCCTGTATCCATTTTAAGATTTGCTCCATAGTGAGGGCCATCATCTGCTACCATAGGCATTAAAGTTCCTGTTTTGACTTTTCCATTATCAAGATTAGTAAGTTTATAAGCTACGGTTAAATATGGGATCCAAAAGCCCTCTGGAAAACCATTTTTATTGCCCTTTAAAGCATGTATGTCTGCTTCAAGATGAATATCAGCCAAACTAGCTGCAAGATCAATTCCTCTTGGCTCCATTTCGATAGGTTGTAAATAAACTGCTGCTATCTCCATACCATTTAATTCATAAGGATCGCCAATTGGCACTTCTGCAGCAAAAATAGAACTAGCAAAAATACTCATTGCTGCACTTAAGCTTAATAAAGTTTTTTTCATATTTTTTCCTTTCTGTTTGAAATTTGTTTTGTTATAAAAATACCCACAACGAGTAAGATTAAAACCATAAATTGAGGTATGATGCTCTCATAATAAGGGTAAATTCCAAGCCACAAAATTCCATCAAAATCAAAAGGAACTAAACTTGGAGTAATGACTTTAGCCTCTATAAGCTCGCCTATACCCTTGCCCATAAAAACAAAAACCATATAAAAAATAATGTATGAAGTGATATAAAAAAATTGTTTTAATGGAATCTTTAGAGCACCAATTTTTAATAAATAATATAAAATACTTAAAATAATTAACCCACTAGCTAAACCTGCTAAAATAAAACTATAGTCTAAATTTGTTTTTGCATCAAATAATAAAGCCTGATAAAAAAGTATAGTTTCTGCTCCTTCTCTAAAAACAGCCAAAAACACACTAAACCACAAAGCTTTAGCTGAATTATTAGAAATAGCTTCTACTGCTTGAGTTTTAACAAAATTAATCCATTTTTTATTGTGAGCATTGGATAAAAGCCAAAATCCTACATAAAAAAGCAATACTACTGCAACAAGCATGGTGATACCTTCTAAAAGTTCTCTACTTTGTCCAGCTTGTTCTTTAAAAAACCAAGAAATTAAAAATGCACTTACAAAACTTAAAAATACCCCGCTCCAAAAAGCTGAATATACTATATTTAAACGCTTTTTATTGCCACTTTGCACAAGATAGGATACTATAGCCACAATAATAATCAAAGCTTCCAATCCCTCTCTTAAAATAATTCCCAAAGCCCATATAAATAATGAAATCGGGGAAGATTCTTGAATTTTATCTAATGATTGTTCTATTAATTTTTCAAGTTCATCAAAATTTTGTTTTAATTCTTCTTTAGAAGCACTTGCTTTAATTAAAGCTACACCTTTTGAAAAATAGCTTTCAATTTTTAATTTCAAAGCACTATCAACTGCTCCTATTTTGCTTTCCATACCACTTGCTTCAAAAATATCTAAATAAATATTTTGTAAAGAATCTATACTATTTAAACTAAACCCTTCGTAATTTTGTAAAAGCTCATTCAAAGCAATCTTAATATCATCATATACTTTAGAATAATCTTTTAAATTTAATTCTTGATCATCAAAGCCTTTAATTTCAAGTAAAGATAATTCTTCTTTTGGTAAGGTTAGAAACGCTTCATATAATAGATCTAAAATATTTGAAACTTCTTCTCTCATCATTTTTTCATCTAAAGTATTATTATTAATTTGTCTAATGATAGATCTTAGTTTAGTTTGAATTTTTTTATCCATACCAGCTTTAGTGTATCTTGCAACTAAAATTTCTACTTTTGAATTTCTATAATTTTCAAACAAAGCAGCTTGAATGAGATCTTTTGCTTTTTGATAGTTTTTATTGGTAAAAGCTAAAACAGCTTGATCTAATTTAGAACTCATCTCATCAATTAAAAATTGCAATCTTGCATCTAAATTCGAAGTTTTTTGAAGATTTGATAAATTTTGATCTAAATTTTGATTTATGGATATATTTTGATCTTTTACTTCTTCTCCAAGTAAAGTTGAAAACATCTTAGCAGCTTCTTGTTGTCTTTTTTTCTCAGCTTCTAAAGAAGCATTTTGAATAAATGCATCATCATAATTTACATCGCTAGCTTCGGCTTTCAATTGTAAGCCTTTTTCTAAAATTGGCACAATTTCATCTAAATCAAATTTTAAACTAGCAATTAAAGCTTCAATTTTAGAAATTTCTTCTTTATCTTTATACATTTTTCTAAGATTATTAAATTTTCGCTCCATAGTAATGACTTTTCTGCCTATATTTCGCCCTATAGAACCTTCCATATTTTCAAAATGTTGAAAATATGCATCTTCAACTTTCTTTTTAGCTTGTAAAAAATGATTTTCTTTATACAATAATATACTTTGTTCTAAAGCTTGTTTAATGGCTTGACTTTCTCCTTTATAATCAATTTCTCTTGCAAAAACAAATGAAAAAAATAAAATTATAAAACAAAGAAATTTTTGCAACACTTTTTATCTCCAATAAAAATATATTTTTAAACAAAGTAAATAAAAGTATAATACTTGGATTCTTAATTTAAGATAAACATTATCATTATTTATTTCATAAAAATTAAATTTAATAAAACCAATATTAGCCTGATAAACTAATTTATCAAGCTTTATTATAATCAAACAGTTTCTTTTAAAATTTTTTCGATATATTTTTCTCGTAGTTTTTGAGTATAAAAGCCAACTTTTCCATCTTTAATCACTTTACTATCTGCTTTAATTACACCTAAAATTAAAAAAGTAGCAGCGGAAATAAACACTTCATCTGCTTCATAAACTTCTTTCATACTAAAGGCTCTTTGATCTACTTTAAGTCCTAATTCTTTTGCAAATTTTAAAATATTTTTGCGTCTTATACCTGGTAAAATTTCATTAGAAAAAGGTTTAGTAATTAAAATATTATTTTTTATAATAAAAGCTGAACTACTTGAACCCTCTGTTACCAAAGCATTTTCTACCATGAAAGCTTCAAAAGCTTTAGCTTTTATGGCTTCTTGTTTTGCAAGACACTGAGCAAGTAAAGAAATTGACTTAATATCTCTTCTTTTCCATCTTAAATCCGCTGTTGAAATCACATTAATACCACCTTTAGCAAATTCATGCTCAATCACATTACACTCAAAAGCAAAAGCCATGATAGTAGGTTTTAATCCTTCTAAAAGAGCAAAGTTTCTACTTGCTACACCTCTAGTAACTTGTATATAAATTCCGCCCTCTTTTAAAGAATTTTTTTCAATTAATTTTTTAAAAAATTCTTCCATTTCTTCTTTAGAAAAAGATAATTTTAGATTAATTTGAGCCAAACTTCGTTCAAAACGCTCCCAAAATTCCTCCTTATCTGCTATTTTAAAATTGACTATAGGAACTACTTCATAAATTCCATCTCCAAAGATAAATCCTCTATCAAACACACTTATTTTAGCCTCATTTGATTTTACAAATTCACCATTTAAAAAAACTATTTCTTTTTCTTCCATATTTTTTCCTTAAATTTTATAAAACAGTATAGTTATTAACACTCATTATAATACAAAATAATTACCATTAATTTTATCAAAAATAAAAATATGTTAAAATACTATATTAAATCACTTTATTCTGGATTGGAGCGATGAAAATTAAAGAATTAATTTTAAATTCCATTTTTAAGATTTCAAATCAACCTGTCAACCTAAAGGATCTTTTGGAAGCCAATGCTTTATTAAATGAAGGTATGTTAGTAGATCCTGCTAAATTAAATTATAAATTTAAAATCTTAAACTCTTATCTCATATACGCTATTTTATGCGCCTTAATTTTGATACCTTTGTTATTAATTACTCATTATTTTTTAACTATTGTTAATTTTCATATTAGTATCTTAAGTTCTGTTTTAGTTACAGCTTGTATTTTTATAGGATATGATATATTTAAAATTTACACAAGAAAAATTATTAGTAAAAAATTAATTAAAAAAGCTTGGGTTTTACATTTTCCATATTTTGCATATGAAAAATACTCTAAAATTGCTGAAAATATTTACAATCAAGCTATCAAAGAAGAAATTCCCAAAAACCAACTAGAACAATATGTATTAGAAAAAATCATCCAAACAAACAAATAATTAATCTAGATAATCTAAAACTTGATTTTGAAAATAAATTGCTTCAAGTTGTCTTTGCAACTCTTTATTTTCCTCATCCAAAACCCACTCCTGCGAGCGTAAATCAGCTATATCTCTACTAATATAATAAATTTGATTTCTTATATAAATTTGAGGAAAAAACACAAGTAAAGCAAAAATCAAAATAACACCCGCATACGATAAATGTTTTAAACTTAAATTTTTATTTTCTTCTGTTTTTATACTATCTAAAAGTTCATATTTATCTTCTATGCTGTATTCTAATTGCTCTTGTGCTTTTTGTTCTTGCAATCTTACTTCTTCTTGAATTTGTTTTTCTTTTTCTAGTTTTTCTTTTTCGAGTTGCTCTTGTTTTTGCCATTTCTCTTTTTCAAGTTTTTTCTTTTCTTTTATTTCTTGTTTGAGTTTTGCTTTTTGTTTTTGATTTTCTTTTATATTTTGAATTTTCAAAGAAACATAAGCATTGCCTTTTGTTACTATTTTAGAAATTTGCTCAAATTGAAAAGATTTATTTTCAAGTTTTTCGTTAGAATTGACACTTTTTTCTTTTGCTATTGGTTTTTTTGAATTTATATTTTTATTTGCTTTTTGCTTGTTTTTTTTGAAAAAATTTAGCTTAATTGAAAAAGGTTTTCTTTCTTCTAATTTCACATTAATTAAATCTTCTTTTAAATAAATTGAAGATTGTTTTTTCGGTTTTTCTTCATATTCTTCATCAAAATCTGTAAATTTAGGTCTTTTTTTACGATTAATCCTACTTTTTAATATCCGATCATTTTCGTTTAATTCATAATGATTCTCATATACTCTACCCTCTTTTATGGCTCTTGAGTATTTGAGCATTTTTTCTCGTATATTTTGTTTTTCTTTTAAAAAATCATCATTAGTCATAATTTACCTAAAATGAAAAATTCGCATCTTTGCACAACTTGATCTACTATTGTATCTAACTTCTTCTTTGGAAGCACTTATAGCTTTTTTACTAAGAATCTTTCCAAGACTATGGTTTTTTCCACACTCGCATCTAAAAGCTTTTTCATCACAAATACAATCTTTTTCCCATCTTTTAAAAGTATTTTTAACTAATCTATCTTCTAAGGAATGAAAGCAAATTATCGCGACTTTGCAATCTTTTAACTTAGCCTTTTCAATACTATCAAGTAATCTTTTAAGTTCACCTAACTCATCATTAACTTCTATACGCAAAGCTTGAAACACAAGCAAAGCTAAACTTACATTACGACCATGAAATTTAGCATCACCTATAATTTTGGCTAATTCTTTTGCACTTGTGATTTCTTTGTGATTTCTTGCTTGTATAATTTTTGAAGCTAATTTTTTTGAGATAGAACCTAAATCTCCATTTTCTCTAAAAATTTGCTCTAATTCTTCTTCAGAGTATGAATTTACAAGCTCTTTAGCACTCAAACTTGCATTTTGATCCATTCTCATATCTAAAAAATCTGAATTCAAAGAAAAACCTCTATCATTTTTATCAAGCTGCAAAGAAGATACTCCAATATCTGCTAAAACTCCTCTTAAATTTTGTGTAAAAATTTTATCTAGTATATTTTTAAAACCAAGATGATAAAAAGAAATTCTATTTGAAAATTCATTTAAAAAGGCTTTTGAAAAATTTAAAGCTTCTATATCTTTATCGCAAGCAATTAAATTTAAATTTGGATGAGCTTTTAAAATAGCACTACTATGTCCTCCATACCCTAATGTGCAATCTAAAAAATCTCCTTGATCTAAATCTTTAAAAACATCTAAAACTTCTTGCAATAAAACTGGTATATGCAGACTTTTCAAATCAAACCTTTTTATTTTTTAGTATAATATCTCAATTAAGTTTAAAAAAAAGGCTTTTTAGTGAATAAAGACAATATTATTTCTCAAATTCAAATGCTTTCTTCATCTATGTTTAAAAAAAATTTTTTTGGAATCTCCCATGGATCAATTTCAGCAAAACTTTCTCCAAGCTCTTTTATCATCAATAAAAATGACGCTTTTTTAAACCAAATTAATGAAAAAAATCTTAGTGTTTTAAAATTTAGCAAAGATTATAGCTGGAATGAAGCAAATAGCGATTGCGAAATACACAAAAGCATTTATGAAAATATCCCTGAAGCCAAATTTATATGCTTTGCTTGTCCATCTTACACCCTTTCTATGAGTTTAAATCATGATTTTATTACCCCTCAAGATTATTTTGGCGAAATTTTTTTAGAAGAAATTCGCATTTATAATCCCAAAAATTACGAAGATTGGGAAGATAGATCTCAAACAGAAATTTATCGCTATATGTTAGAGCAAAAACAAAATTTTGTGGTGGTTAAAGGATATGGCATTTTTGCTTATGGTAGAACAAGCTATGAACTTGGAAAAATCATAGATTTGATTGAAAATTCTTGTAAAATCATTTATTTAGCTGAAACTAATTTATCATGATTTTAAAAAATTAATTTTTGATTAATCACAATTTATCTATAATTTGTAATTTAATTCATAATTAAGTTTGATTGGGGAAAAAATGCTCACTTGGATGCAGCATCATAAAAAATATTTAGTTATAACAATCTGGATTAGCGTTGTTGCCTTTGTAGGTGCAGGTTTTGTTGGTTGGGGAAGTTACGATTTTAATACCGATCGTTCTAATGCTGTTGCTAAAGTTGGCGATGAAAAAATTAGCTATGATGAATTTAATCTTAAATATTCTCAATTATTTGCATATTATTCTCAACTTAACGATGGAAACTATACTCAAGAACAAGCTTTAAAAGATGGTTTAGATACTCAAGCAATTAACGAACTAATACAAGAAAAATTACTTCTATCTTATGCAAAGACTTTAGGACTAAGCGTAAGCGAAGAAGAAATTGCCTATGATCTTGCTCATCAAAAGGT
Organism: Campylobacter volucris; assembly: GCF_008011665.1. GTDB lineage: Bacteria > Campylobacterota > Campylobacteria > Campylobacterales > Campylobacteraceae > Campylobacter_D > Campylobacter_D volucris_A. The sequence goes on along the minus strand of NZ_VOWJ01000014.1, from coordinate 68,833 downwards.
TTTTCACAACGAATCAGGTGTATTTGATAAAAATCTTTACTATAATATTCTTTCAAGAAACAATTACACTCCAAAAACTTATGAAAAAATGATTCACGATGAGCTTTTACTTAAAAAAATCAATGTTATTTTTAATATCCCTTTAAAAGAAGATGAAATAGATATGTTTGCGGCAAGTTTTTTGATGCAAGATAAATTAAAAATCCAAGCAATTTATGTCAATGAAAAAGATATTGTTATAGACGAAAAAGAGCTCTATCAAACTTGGGAAAAAAATAAACAATTATACAAAAGCGAACCAAGCTATGAATTAGCAACTTATTTTTTAAAGCCAGATTTAACACAAATTGATGAAAAAGAGCTAGCAAAATTTTATGAAGAAAATAAAAATGATTACAAAGATTTTAATGGAAAAATACTAAGCCTAGAACAAAGTAAAGAAAAAGTTCTAAAAGATCTTAATCTTGCAAAATTAAAACTTAAAGCAAATGAAAGCTATGTGGCACTAAGAAAGGGTGAGTTAAATTTTGATACAAATATTACTATTGAAAATACAGATATTTACTATCCTTTAGAAGCTATACAAAAAAGTAAAGAAAAAGATTTTATCAAGCCATTTAAATTTAAAGATGGTTATATGATTGCTCAAATTTTAAAGATCAATCCTATACAAACTCAAACTTTTGAACAAGCAAAAAATGAAGTTAAAAAACTATATATCAAAGAAAAAACAAAACAAATATTAGAAGAAAAAGCTAAAAATGCATTGGAAAATTTCCATGGTATCGACATAGGAACTTACAGCAGAGATTCTAGTAAAAATAATAAAGTGAGTGATAGTATTATGAACAATACCGAATTTAGCGAATTTTTAGCACAAGTTTTTGATACTAATAAACAAAAATCTTATGTTTTATTTGATGATAAAGCTATAGTTTATGAAATTATCGAACAAAAACTACAAAATAAAGAAAAGGAACAAATTTATAAATTTATTATAGAACAAAGTGCAAGACAAACAAAACAAGCACTTTTAAAAGAAGAATTATTAAAAAAATTAATCGAACTTTATTCAATCAAAAGATACTATAAAGGAAATGCAAATTGAACATCTTAGGAATTGATTTAGGCTCTGTACAGACTTGTGCAATCTTAGCTCAAAAAAGTGAAGAAGGATTAAAAATTATAGGTTTTGGTAAATCAAAATCTAGCGGTATAAAAAAAGGAGCAATTACTAATATAGAATTAGCTTCAAAGTCTATAGAAGAAGCAGTAGCAGATGCACAAATGATGTCAGGAGTACATTATGATAAAGTAATTGTTTCTATATCTGGAGCATACGCAAAAAGCGTAGATAGCATAGGTGTTGTAAATATTCCAAATCAAGAAATAGGAATTAAAGAAATCCACAGAGCCGTTAGCACGGCTAAACATACAGCTAACATACCAAGTGGATATGAAATCATCCATGTATTGCCTTATAATTTTAAAGTTAATGATCTTGAGCATGTAGAAGATCCTTTGGGAATGAGTGGAAATCGCTTAGAAGTTTCTACACATATTGTCATTTCTCAAGAAGTTCATATAAAAAATTTAAAAAAAGCAGTCGAACTTGCAGATCTTAGAGTAGATAATATTGTTTTATCAGGCTATGCTTCATCAATTGCTTGTTTTGATGATAGCGAAAAAGAATTAGGTGCTGTCTTAATCGATATGGGTGGAGCAGTATGCGATATGGTCATACATGCAGGAAATTCTGTAAGATATAATGAGTGTTTGCAAATTGGCTCAGTTAATATTACTAATGATTTATCCATAGCTTTACACACGCCTCCAAAAGAAGCTGAAAAATTAAAACTAAATTATGCTTCTTTAGCACAAAATGAAAATTCTTTAATACAAATTCCATACATGGGAGATGAAAAAAGAAAAAATGAGGTTTCTATCGAAGTTATTTCCAATGTAATTTATGCAAGAATAGAAGAAACTATTATCATTTTAGCAAAAATGCTAAGTGATAATGCAAGTGCAAATCAAGCAGGAGCTGGTATAGTCTTAACCGGAGGTATGACAAAATTTGCAGGACTTGATAAACTTGCTTCAGCTTACTTTGATAATAAAGCTGTTAGAATAGCAAGTGCAAAAAAAGACACTATGGATGGCTTTAAAGAAATATTTGATGATCCAGAAAATAGTTGTGCAATAGGACTTTGTTTATATGGTGGTGGTTATTTCACCCCTTATGAGTTAGATTCTAACGAGAAATTAAGGTATAAAGGCGAACCTGAAATTATAAATAAACAAATTAAACAAAATTTTGTCATAGAAGAATATGAAGAAAAAGAAGAAAAATTAGAAGAAATTTTTCAAGATAGACAAATTTTTGATGAAGAGAAAGAAGAAATAAAAAAAGTTGAAGTGAAAAAAGAGAAAAAACCTAGTTCTTTTTCTAAAATTTGGAATAAAATTATAAACCAGTTCTAATTAGGAGAATACAAATGAGTGAATTTTTGGTAGAAGAAATGCAACACGCAAAAGGTGCAAAGATAAAAGTTATTGGCTGCGGTGGAGGCGGCGGAAATATGATTGATCATATGGTCAATATGGGCCTACATGATCTTGATCTTATTTCAGCAAATACTGATGCGCAAGCAATAGCTAAATCTCAAGCTAAAACAAAAATTCAACTTGGAGAAAAAAAGACCAAAGGTCTTGGGGCTGGCATGCAACCTGAAATAGGTGCAGAAAGCGCTAGAGAAAGTTTTGAAGAAATAAAAGCTGCATTAAGCCAAAGTGATATTGTGTTTATATCAGCTGGACTTGGTGGCGGAACGGGAACAGGTGCGGCCCCTGTAGTAGCTCAAGCAGCTAAAGAAGCTGGAGCTTTAACAGTTTCAGTGGTTACTATGCCTTTTGCTTTTGAAGGAAAACAAAGAAAAAAACTTGCTGAAGCAGGTTTGGCAGAATTAAAAAAAGAAAGCGACTCCATCATTGTAATTCAAAATGAAAAATTACTTAGCATACTCCCTAAAAAAGCTGGTATCAAAGAAGCATTTAAATTAGTTGATGATATTCTTACAAGAGCTGTAAGAGGAATGGTTTCTATACTTTTAGAAGATGGCGATATCAATGTAGACTTTGCCGATGTTAGAACAGTTATGAGCCACAGGGGTTTAGCATTAATGGGCGTAGGTCAAGGAGAAGGTGAAAATGCTATCATGGAAGCATTAGAAAGTGCTATAGAATCACCATTACTTGATGGTATGACTATGAAAGGTGCTAAAGGCGTAATTATACATTATAAAGTAGGGCCTGAATGCTCACTTCTTGAAATTTCACAAGCTACACAAAGTATTAGTGATGAATCGGATGAAAATGCTAAAGTAATTTTTGGTGTTACTGCTGATGAGAGTATGGGAGATCGCGTAGAAGTAACCATCATAGCTACAGGTTTTGAAGATAAAAATGAAGTTCAAGCCAAAGAGCAAGAAGAAAGCAAAAAAAATTCATATATAAATTTACGCAAAGCTAGCGGTGGTTTTGATGAGGAAGTTATTTCTCAACTTGATGTACCAGCATTTTTGCGTCGCCAAATGGATTAATTTAATCCATTTATGAATCATACTTTATTATGTGATTTTTATGAATTAACTATGGCTTATGCTTATTTTAAACAAAATAAGCATAAACAAATAGTCTATTTTGAAGTTTTTTTTAGACAAGCTCCTGATAATGCAAAATATACTATTTTTGCTGGTTTAGAACAAATTATCCAATATATACAAAATTTTTCTTTTACAAAAGAAGATATTGAATTTTTACAAAATACCGATTCTTTTAGTGAAGATTTTTTAAATTACCTAGCTAATTTAAAATTTAGTGGTGATATTTATAGCATACAAGAAGGTGAATGTATATTTGCTAATGAGCCTATATTTTATGTTAAAGCACCTATTATAGAGGCTTTATTATTAGAAACTTTTATACTTTTAACACTAAATCATCAATGTTTAATCACAACAAAAGCAAATAGAATTTTTCAAATTGCAAAAGAAAAAATACTTTTAGAATTTGGCTCTCGCAGAGCTCATGGAGCAAATGCTGCTATAAATGGAGCAAGAGCTGCTTTTATAGGTGGATTTAACGCCACTTCTTGCACCCTAGCTGCAAAAAAATTCAATATCCCTTTAAGTGGCACCATGTCTCATGCGTGGGTGCAAATGCATGATAATGAACTTGATGCTTTTAGATCTTATTGCAAAATTTATAAAGACAATATCACACTTTTAGTAGATACCTATGATTGTATCAATGGTATAAATAATGCTATTTTAATTTTTAAAGAATTACAAGCTAAAAAAACTTTAAAAAATTATGCTATACGCATTGATTCTGGGGATTTATTAAAACTTTCTAAATTAGCAAGAAAAATGCTTGATCAAAATAATTTAAAAAATTGTAAGATATTTGTAAGTAATGCTTTAGATGAAAATAAAATTGCACAACTTCTAAAAAACAAAGCTCCAATCGATGGCTTTGGCGTTGGAGAAAGACTTATCACTTCTGCAAGTTGTCCTGTTTTTGGAGCTGTTTATAAATTAGTAGCTGTAGAAAAAAATCAACACATTATCCCTAAAATAAAAATTAGCGAACATTCAAACAAAACCACCCTACCTTCGTTTAAAAAATTGATACGATATTATAAAAATGAAAAAATGGAATTTGATAAATTATATAATCACGATGAACAAATAACTCAATATAAAAATTTACAAGCTAAAAATATGCTGAAAATGATTTTTAAAAATGGACAATTAATATATAAAATTCCTAATTTATCTTTTATACAAAATTTTTATAAAAAAAATATTCAAAGTTTGAAATCTTCACATAAAAGATTAAAAAATCCAAGCACTTACAAAGTAAAAATTTCAAAAAAACTACAAGAGTTAAAAAAGAATTTAACTTTAATTTAGCCTTTAGATCTTATTTTAACTTCATCTTCTACTTCAAGTAAAAATCTATCTACAAGCTCACCTTCTTTAAGCTTTGCCACCACTTCTCCATGTCTTATAACCAAACCTTGATTTTTGCCAAAAGCTATAGCCACATCAGCTCCTTTTGCTTCACCCAATGCATTTACCACACAACCCATAACACTAATATTTAATGGCTCTTTTATATGCTTTGTTTTTTCTTCTACTATTTTTATAGCTTTTATTAAATCACTTTGTATTCTTCCACAGGTTGGACAAGATATGATATTTACTCCACTTTTTTGAACTCCACTATCTTGTAAAATAGCTCTTGCTACACGAATTTCTTCTTCAAGTTCTCCTGTCATGGAAACTCTCATAGTATCACCTATACCTTTTAAAAGTAAATTTCCAAGCGCTATAGAACTTTTTATAGTACTATGAAATTTAGTTCCAGCTTCAGTTACCCCTAAATGAAAAGGATAATCACAAAGCGGGCGAAGTCTTTCATAAGCTTCTATGGTTTTTTGAGTATCTGAAGTTTTCATAGAAATTTTTATATCAAAAAAGTTAAAATCTTCTAATAATTTTATATTATATTTTGCACTTTCTAGCATGGCTTCTATATTGTAACCATATTTATCAGAAAATTGCTTTTCTATAGAACCATGGTTTATACCTATGCGTATTGGAATTTGTCTTTGCTTACAAGCATTAACCACTTCTTTTATATTTTCTTTAGAGCCTATATTACCTGGGTTTATTCTAATACCATCTATAAATTCAGCACAATATATAGCTAATTTATGATTAAAATGTATATCGACTATCAAAGGCAATGGGCTTTGTGCTTTTATCTCTTTTAAAGCTCTTGCATCGGCCATGTCTAAACATGCCAAGCGAACTATATTAGCTCCAGCAAAATAAAGTCTATTTAACTGCTCTAAAGAACCTTCAATATCTCTTGTTTTTGTAAAAAGCATAGATTGCACAGAAATTGGTGCATCACCACCTATTAAAACATCACCTACTTTGATTTGTCTTGTTTTGTATCTTTTCATAACTTACTCTAATAATATTTTTATATAATTTTATAATATTTTATTTAAAATCAAAAAACACTAAGGATTTAATATGCAAAATTTACTTAATTTTTTATCTACTAACTTAGATAGTAAAAAAGCAAATTTGTTATTAAACACCTTAAAAAATAATCAAAGTGAAACTTTTCAAAAATTTATCTTAGACAACATCACTCATATTGTAACTTGGCTTAATTGCAATGAATTTAAACAATATAAAAATAATCCTTATCCACCATTAATAAATCCTAAAAATATAGATATAGAACCTAGTGAGTATTGCGCCAATTTAGCTTGGAACTTAAATATCCCTTTAGAAAATGCAAAATTTGTTTATATATCACCTCATGGTGTTGGTGCTGCTGCTTTTTTAACTTTGCTTAATGAGTTGTGCAATGTGTATTGTCCTGCATCTTGGGTGCTTCCAAATGATGGATGCTATAGATATAGTTTAAATTTTATATCTTTGCTTACATATTCTCAAGTTGCTATTAATATATCTGAAACTAATGTCTTAAACCTAGATAAATATTTAAATTTAATAAATCCCGATATACCAATATTAATCCAAACAAGAGATCCTATATCTTTATTAAGACATTCTTATGGAAGAGATTGGAGTAAAGTTCAAAGAAATTATAACCCAAATTTTGATTTAAATTTTAATTTCCAAGAATATATTGATTTTTTAAAACCAAATAAAACTTATATGAAGGATAATTTTGAAACTTTATTGGAAAATACTTTTATAATGCACGCCTTGCTTGATAAAATCGATACAAGCAAAATTGTCTATATAGATATGCAAGATCTCAAAACAAATAAAGTTTATAACACTTTGACCAAATTAGCAAATCAATTTCATTTTACCCCCCCCCATAATGATAAAAATATTCTTGAAAGAAAAGAATTTAGAGGTTATATTAGATATTTACTTCCTTTAAATTTTAAAGTAGATGATAAAATTAATTTAACTATCAATAGATACCATAACAATAATGAACAAATAAACATTTTCTCACATATCAGCAACAATGACCTTAAAAATAACATTGGAATTTATATTGACAAAACCAAAATAGATCAATTGTTAAATCACAAAAATTATAAAAATATCAAACAATATTTATCCAATTTTTTAGATGCTATTAAAGAAGTTGTAGATTACACAGAAGCAAATTTAATGAAAGAAGAGGAAGTGCTAGATTATCTTAAAAACAATGAAAAAGCCAAAAATAAACTTAAAGATATACTAGATAAAGAATTAATCCATATCAAAAAAGTGCGCCCTGATATAGTAAAATCTTGGAGTTATTACCAAGAATTTAAAAATTTTTTTAACTAAAATCAATTGGATCTATATCGCAAATTATATTTTTAAAATTTAGTGCAAAATGTTCTATTTTGACTAAATTAAAATAATCTTTACTTCGCACTAATACATAAAATCTCCATTTTTTATGAAGCATTTCAATAGCACAAGCACCGCTTCCTACTATTTCAACCTCATTCATTTGGCAAAATTCAAGCATTTTTTCACAAATTTGTATCGCATTGACTTGATGTTCATCTTCAATTATTAATCTTAAAAGCCTTTTAAACGGCGGATAAAGCCGCTTCCTTGCGTTTAATTCATCTTCTAAAAAACTATCATAATCTTGTATATATTTTTCAAAAAAGACTTTATTTTTAGTTTGCAAAAGAACTTTTCCACACCCTTTTCTACCAGATCTTCCTGCTACTTGCATAGCTAAAGCTAAGGTTTCTTCCAAAGCTTTGAAATTTGGTCTAAATAAATACTCATCCAAACCCAAAATCACACTTAAATTTACATTATGATAATCATGCCCTTTAGCAAGCATAGAAGTGCCTACTAAAATATCTATTTTTTGCTGATTAAATTCTTTTAAAATAGTATTTAGCTTTTTTACACTACTAATTTCATCACTATCAAATTGCCTAATTACAGCATTAAATTCACTTAATTGCTCTTGCAAATATTCACGAAGCTGTGCTGTTCCCATTTTCCTAGCTTCTAACATATTGCCTTTACAAGTTGGACAATATTTATCAATCTCTTTTGTAAAATTACAATAATGACATTTCAAAGCATTTTTATTTTTATGCAAACTTAGCGCAACAGAACAAAATGGACATTTAATGGTATTAGCACAATCTTTACATAAAATTTGCCTAAAATTTGCCCTTGTAGGCAAAAATACAACTGCTTGTTTTTTTTCTTTCAAAGTGCTTCTTAGCTCTAAAAGCAATTTAGAAGATACACTAAGCTCACTTTCATCATATAAAAACTCTTTTTTACTTTCAAAAAATGTCCCTTTTAGTCTATAAACTGGATGTTTATAAAAACTAGAAACACTAGGGGTGGCAGAACCTAAAAGTATTTTAATATCATTTTTCTTTGCTAAAAATAGCGCTAAATCTCTTGCATTAATTCTTGGATTATTACTGGCTTTATAAGAATTATCATGTTCTTCATCAACTATAATAAGCCCTAAATTCTCAAATGGCAAAAACAAAGCAGATCTAGCTCCTGCTACCAAAAGAGCTTTAGAATTTGCTAAATTTTTTAAACACTCTTGTTTTTTGTTTTTAGAAATTTTAGAATGCCATAAGAAAAAACTATCTTCAAAATATACTTTTAATCTTTTTTCCATTTGCGGAGTTAGGGCAATTTCTGGCATTAAAAGCAAGACTTGTTTGCCTTTTTCTAAATACTCTTTTATCAAAGATATATAAATTTCTGTTTTTCCACAACCTGTATCACCAAACAATAATGAACTTTGATGATCTTTTATAAATTCTAAGGCTTGTTTTTGCTTGGCATTTAAATTGGGACAATTTTCTATGTGTATTTTTTTAGTTTGAGTATAAAAAGTAGTACTTTCAAACATTCCCAAGACAAAAGCGATTTTACTCGCATAATAATAAGCTATAAATTTAGCAAGCTCATATTGTAAATTAGTAATTTTATTAAGTGTTAATTCTTTAATCTTTTGGGTGTTAAAATTTGGCTTTGTACATTCTTTTAAGATTATGGCTTTGAGATTTTTTTTTCTAGCAAGATCAACTATAACCTCGCTTAAAGGCTCAATTTTTTCATCACTTTCATAGATTAAAGTATCAAGATAATACCCCTTTATAGCAAGCTCATAATATCTCAAAGCCCATAATCCTTACAATTTGAACTAACACACTCTAAAAATACCTTTTGATTATCATAAGAAAAATCCACATATTTTTTCGCATCGATAAAATATCTATATTTGGTATTTGCAATTTTCATCCATGTTTTTTTACTAGAAACAATGGCTTGTTCTAAAACACTATAAGAGCAACAATTTCCACTAAGACATGCTTGAATTTGCTCATTAGAGCAAGAAAAAAGTTTTTGATTTTCTATATTAGGCAAAGCTTCATCTAAAACTTTTGGAAAATTCACATTTTTATTAAATACAAATTGATTTTTTAATACCGCCAAAGATGAATTTATCATTTGAATTTCACTTTTTAAACGAATAATTTTCGCATCCATTTTGTTAAATGAAAAATAAGGATAAGCTAGTGCTGATAAAATAGCTATAATAATCATGCAAAAAATAAGCTCTATTAAAGTAAAAGCTTTTTTATATTGCATTTTCTTTGATTTCTTTATCTATAGTGGTAATAATTTTATTTAATTCTTTTTTTACAATATAGTTTTCATAACTAAGTTTTATAAAAGCATTTATGAAATTTGCCAGCTCTATTTTCCCAGTTCCTCCTGAAATCAGAGCTATTTCATCTTCAAGATGATTAGCAAATTCATTACTGCAAGTTACGACAAAATCTTTAGCATAGACATTGATTGTAACTTTTCTTTGGTTATTATTTGCCAAGAACAGCCTCTATTTTTTTGAAGATATCTTCACTTTGAGCATTGCGTGATTTTAATTCTTCTTCTAAGCGAGCGATTTGATTACTTTTTGCTTCATTTTGTGCTTTTACGCTAACTAATTCATTTCTTAAATTTTCATTTGCTTCACACACTTCATTGTATTTTTCAATCAACTCATTTACCTTGTCTGTCATAGTATTGATAATTTTTTCATCATACATAATTTTGCCTTTTTGATTTTAATTATAAGAGTATTTTAAATGTTTAATTGTAACAAAAAAAAATTTAATTTTGCATAGCTTTTTCTTTTAAAATTCAAATTTTTACAAAAAATTTTGTATAAAATTTATGAAAATATTCTTAGGAAATTATATGTTTGAACTTACAAGTAATTTTAAGCCAAGTCCTGATCAACAACAAGCCATAGATGGCATAGTAAAAAGTATCAAAAATGGAAATAAATATCAAACCTTGCTAGGTGTTACAGGAAGTGGAAAAACTTTTAGCATGGCAAATATAATTAAAAATTTAAATATGCCTACTTTGATAATGAGTCATAATAAAAGCTTATGTGCTCAACTTTTTAGTGAATTTAAAGGATTTTTTTCAAAAAATCATGTGGAATATTTTATAAGCTATTATGATTATTATCAACCAGAAGCTTACATACCAAGAACTGATATTTTTATAGAAAAAGATAGCTCTACTAATGAAGACTTAGAAAGATTAAGACTTAGCGCTAGTGCTTCATTGTTAAGCTATGATGATGTAATATGCATAGCTAGTGTTTCAGCAAATTATGGCTTGGGTAATCCTAGCGAGTATGTAGGTATGGTTTTGATTTTAGAATTAAATATGCAAATTTCACAAAAAGAACTCCTAAAAAAACTTGTAGATATGGGTTATAAACGCAATGATAATTTCTTTGATAGGGCTGATTTTAGAGTAAATGGAGATATAGTTGATATATATCCAGCCTATTATGAAGATGAGGCAATTAGACTTGAATTTTTTGGCGATGAGCTTGAGGCTATGTATCATTACAATGTATTAGAAAATAAAAAAGGTAGGGATTTAAAAAAATTTATACTTTATCCTACAAGTCAATTTAGTGTCACACAAACTAGGCTAAAAGAAGCTATTAAAGGCATTAAAGCTGAACTTAACAAACGCTTAGCATATTTTGAAAATGAAAATAAATTAGTAGAATATCAAAGATTAAAACAAAGAGTTGAATTTGATATTGAAATGCTAGAAAGCACTGGAATGTGCAAAGGTATAGAAAATTACGCACTACATTTAACAGGGCTTAAAAGCGGTGATACTCCTTATACGCTTTTTGATTATTTTGCTATTAAAAATCAAGATTTTTTGGTGATTGTAGATGAAAGCCACGTATCTTTGCCACAATTTCGTGGTATGTTTGCAGGGGATAGAAGTAGAAAGCAAGTTTTGGTTGATTATGGTTTTCGTTTGCCTAGCGCTTTAGATAATCGTCCTTTGATGTTTGATGAATTTATTAATAAAAATTGTAAATTTTTATTTGTTTCAGCAACTCCAGCTCCCCTTGAACTTGAACTTAGCAAAGAAAATGTTTTTTATCAAATCATGCGTCCAACAGGACTTTTAGACCCAAAAATAGAAATCAAAGATAACTCTAATCAAGTAGAAATTTTATACGATGAGGCTAAAAAAGTTATAGAGCGTGGTGAAAGAGTTTTAATCACAGTTTTAACAAAAAAAATGGCTGAAGAGCTTAGTAAATATTATCTAGAACTTGGCTTAAAAGTAAAATACATGCACTCAGAAATTGATGCTATAGAGCGTAATGAAATTATCATAGGATTAAGAAATGGTGCTTTTGATATTTTAATAGGAATTAATCTTTTAAGAGAAGGACTTGATTTACCTGAAGTTTCTTTAATAGCCATTATGGATGCAGACAAAGAAGGCTTTTTAAGAAGCACCACAGCACTCATTCAAACTATGGGAAGGGCTGCTAGAAATATAAATGGAAAAGTACTACTTTTTGCTCAAAAAATCACAAAATCCATGCAAGAAGCCATAGATATAACCAATGAAAGAAGGGCTTTACAAGAAGCTTATAATAAAAAGCATAAAATCACACCAACTTCAGTAAAAAGAGATATAGAAGAAAGTTTAAAACAAGATTTTGATCAAAGTGAAATTTATCGCAAAGGTAAAGAATTAGAAAAAATGCCTGCTAAAGAACGCGCAAAAATAATTAAAGAACTAAGAAAACAAATGCTAGAAGCTGCTAAAAATTTAGAATTTGAAAAAGCAGCAATGATTAGAGATGAAATCAATAAATTAAAAACTTTATAATTTTCCTTAAACAAAAAATTTAAGGAAAATTATTATTTATTTACTCTTTCTATATATTCTCCACGCACAGTATCTACACGTATAAGCTCTCCTTCTAAAACATGAAAAGGAATTTGAACCACTGCTCCTGTTTCTAAAGTAGCTGGTTTTTTATTTGATCCTTGAGTGTCACCTTTAAAATTTGGAGCTGTTTCGATGATTTTTAATTCCATCACTTGTGGAACCTCAACACCAATTGCTTTTCCATTATGAAATAAAACATCCACCATAGTTCCATCAAGCATCCATTTTTTAGCTTCACCCACATCTTCTTCGCTAATAGCTACTTGCTCATAAGTTTGAGTGTCCATAAACTGACAATTTTCACCATCATCGTATAAATATTGCATTTGTTTTTCTTCTAAATTTGGAGATTCGCATTTATCTCCTGCATGGAAAGTTTTTTCTAAAACCTTACCATCAATAAAAGATTTAATTTTAATACGAACAAAAGCAGGTCCTTTACCTGGCTTTACATGTTGATATTCTACAATCTTAAAAGGAATTCCATCAATTTCAATCTTTAAACCTTTTTTCAAATCTCCCATTCCATAAGAAGCCATATATTTTCCTTAGTCTTAAAATTAGTTTTTAATTGTAACAATCAAGACTTATAAAAAGCCTTAAATTTCTGCATATTCTGCAAAAATACAAGCATCTATCATTCTTAATTCTTCAAGTAATGTTTTTGATATTTTCTCATCTAATAAAATCACAGCTAAAGCTTTGCCAAATCCATCTCTTCCAAGTCTAAAATCTGCGATATTGACATTATTTCTTGCTAAAATACCACTAACATTTGCAATAACCCCTGGTATGTCTTTATTATTTAAAATAATCATTTTTCCTTTGGGTTTAAAATCAATATCAAAACCATTAAGTTCAACAATTCTTTGTTCATTCTCGCTAAAAATAGTCCCTGATATAGAAAGACTAGTTTTTTCACTAATAATTTTTATAGTAATTTTATTATTATAACCACTACTTGGTAAAATATTACAAGAAAGTTCTATATCTTTATCTTTAGCAACAAATTTAGCATTAATATAATTGATTTTTTCTCCAAAAACTTTTTTTAAAACACTAACTACAGCAAAAGTAAGTAAGGATTCATTGTATTTGCTAATTTCTCCTTCGCTTTCTAACTTAATGGCTTTAATAGGAGTTTTATCAAGCTGAGCTGCTAAAAATCCCATTTTTGAAATTAATTCTATATAAGGAGCTACAAATTTTGGCAAATCTTCTGTTTTAATAGGTAAATTTAAAGCATTAGGATAAGCAATTTCTCTAGCAGCACTTAATGCTTGCTCACATGCTTGTATAGAAATATTTTCCTGACTTTCTAAAGTGTTTGCGCCCAAATGCGAAGTGACTGAAACATTTTCAAATTCTAAAAATGGATGATTGGTAGCTGGTTCTTTTTCAAAAACATCGATACCAAGCCAAGCTATTTTACCATTTTTTAACCCTTCACATAAAGCTTGTTCATTATAAAGACCACCTCTTGCACAATTAATTAATCTTACACCATCTTTCATTTTAGAAATTTCATCAAAAGAAATCATATTATCTGTTTCTTTTGTTTTTGGAGTATGTATGCTTATAAAATCACTCTGGATTAAAATTTCATCTAAAGTTTCAACACATGTTACTCCTAAATCTGTCATTTTTGATGATGATATATAAGGATCATAAGCAATTACTTTCATACCAAAAGCTTTTGCTCTTGAAGCTACTCTTGAACCTATATTGCCAAATCCTATAATCCCTAAAGTTTTATACATAAGTTCAATGCCATACCATTTTTCTCTTTCCCATTTTTTTTCAATTTTCAAAAAATTATGAGCATTTACAAAAGATCTAGCTGAACAAAGCAAATGATTCATAGTAAGTTCTACAGCTGCTATGGTATTTGCGGTTGGAACATTCATCACTATAATACCTCTTTTAGAGCACTCATTAATATCTACATTATCAACCCCAACACCAGCTCTAATCAAGGCTTTTAGATTTTTACAAGAGTTTAAAAAATTTAAATCTACATCAGTAGAGCTTCTAGTAATTGCAACATCAACATCACTAAGCTCTTTTAAAAGTTCATCTTTTGATAAATGCGCAGCTTGGATTAAATCTATATCATCAGTATTTTTTAAAAGTTCAATTCCTCTATCTAAAATTGCATCACAAATTATAATTTTTTTCTTCATAACCAAACCTCCTTTAATTTTGCATTGATATCATAAATTTTTAATTGTTCTATTAAAGTTTTTAATACTTTTTCATTGTCTGTATCAAGATAAATTTTTACTTCATTCTTGCTTTGAGTTAAAGTATATTTTACAAAAAAAGCTTGCAAGATTTGTTTTAAACAAAACATAGAATACATATCATTTTTATTTACATCAAGTAAATAAAATTTCTGCTTAGGTTTTACCACAGAATCATCCATATTAAAATTCATATAAAATTCATTTGCCGCTGGGTAATAATCATTCATTTTAAGCTCTGATAATTTATTTTGCCAAGTTTGCGGAAGTTCTTTTTTTAACTGATCAAAAGAATATTTTGCATTTTGTGAGATACGCAAATCTCCTATATCTACATATCTCACCATAAAAATAAAAGTTATTAATAAAATTAAACTTAAAAAGCCTAAAATACCATATAGGGTATATGTTTTCATTTTTTTATTATGAAAGTTGATCTTTGATGATATCACCTAAAGTAACTTTATCATTATCATTGATTTCATTTAATGCTTCTCGTTCTTTCATTCTAGCAAGACTTTTTACACTTAAACGAATTCTATTTCTCTTTTCATCAATAAAGACTATCAAAGCTTCTATACTATCACCAATATTTAAACTAGAAAGATCTATCTTTCCTAAATCTTCTTTGTGAATCAATGCATCTACGCTTTCTTGTAATTCTACAAATAAACCAAAATCTTTAATATCCTTAATCCTACCATTAACAATCTCATTTACATGATGATTTTGAGCATAAATTTGAACAGGACTTTTTTGCAATTCTTTCATACTTAAAGATATTTTTTGAGTATCTTTATCAAGTTTGATGATCTTTACTTCTATTTCATCACCAACTTTATACAAATCTTTACATTTATCATTTCTATCCCAAGATGCATCTTCATTATGTAACAAACCTTCCATATTTGAAATTTTAACAAAAGCACCAAAATTTGTTACTGAAGTTACCACTCCTTTTACAATATCACCTACTTTATGTTTTTTCAAAAATTCATCAAAAGGTTTAACGAGCAAATTTTTTAAAGATACTCTAAGTCTTCTTTCTTTGGCATTAATCTCAATAACTTCCACATCAAGCTCTTGACCCTCACTAATATAATCTTTTGGATTTTTAGCATTTTTATCCCAAGAAATCTCACTAATATGTAAAAATCCTTCTATATCATTACCTAAATCTACAAAAGCTCCATATGGCTCTATATTAGAAACGGTTACTTTAATAGTATCACCAAGCTCTAGTCCATCTTTGATTTCTTCCCAAGGATCTGGCATAGCTAATTTTATAGATAAAGAAAGATGTTTTTTTTCTTTATCATATTTGATGACTTTTACAGGAACTTTATCTCCTTCGTTATATAAAGAGCTAGGATTTACTGGACCTTTGTATGAAATTTCACTATAATGAACCAAACCATCAACACCACCCACATCTACAAACATTCCATAAGTCGTGATTTTTTTAACCACACCTTCAATAATCTCTTCTTGATTAATCACATTAGATATAATTTCTTTGCGTTTTCTTCTTTCTTCATCAACAATTTTTTTTCTTGAAACAACAATACTTTGAGCGTCTTTATCTATTTTGATAATTTTAACTTTAAAAGTTTTATTGATGATATTATTAGTATCTTTGAAATTACTTTGTGATCGCGGAAGAAAAAATTCAACCCCATTTTCATCAATAGCTACA
This sequence comes from Campylobacter volucris, assembly GCF_008011665.1. Classification (GTDB taxonomy): domain Bacteria; phylum Campylobacterota; class Campylobacteria; order Campylobacterales; family Campylobacteraceae; genus Campylobacter_D; species Campylobacter_D volucris_A. Next base: position 52,532 of record NZ_VOWJ01000014.1, on the reverse strand, counting down.
AAACCACCCTTATTTTTACCGATAATTTTTACATCAAAAATACTATCATCTTCTTTATAATTTTCTATAAATTCTTTAACTTTCTGTTTTCTTAAAGCTTTTTTATGAGAAAGTAAAGATCTGCCACTGCGAGAACCTATTATAGCGACTTCTAGAGTATCTCCTTCATTGAAGATTAATCCACCTTTGTCATCTTGAATTTCTTCTAATATTAAAATTCCTTCAGATTTTTGACCTATATTAACAAATACTTCGCCATCTTTAATCTCAACGATAACACCCTGTGTGATTGCTTCTTCATCGACTCTAAAAGATTCCTCAAGCATTTGCTCAAAATCTTCTTCTATGACTATATCCTCTAGTCTATTTTGAACTTTTTTGTTCGCCTCGCTCATCGTGGTCCTTTATTTTAAATTTTAATTTTAGATTATAATATTGTTTTCTTTAAACTTGGTTAATTTTAAGCATATTCCTTGATTTTTTCAAGCACTAAATTAATAACCCAATCAGGGGTTGAAGCACCTGCACTAATTCCGCATTTTTCTTTACCTTTAAACCATTCTTTTTGAATCTCTTTTTCATTTTCTATAAGATAACTATCTTGGCAATAATTTTTAGCAATTAAAAATAATTGCTTAGTATTGGCTGAATTTTTTCCTCCAACTATCACCATTACATCACTTTTTTTAGCAAGTTCATTGATAGCTTCTTGATTTTTAAAAGTAGCATCACAAATTGTGTTAAAAACTCTAACTTCTTTAACTTTAAGCATTAAAAAATTCACAATTTCCATAAATTTTTCAACTTTTTTTGTAGTTTGTGATACCACAGCTATCTTGGAGGGCAACTTAATGTCAAGCAATTCTTTTTCATCTAGCACCACATAAGCTTTTGTACTGACATAACTTCTCACACCTTTAACCTCAGGATGATTTTCATCTCCAAAAATTACCACTTCATAGCCTTCATTGCTCATTTGTTCGCAAATTTTTTGAGGTTTAGTTACAAAAGGACAAGTCGCATCAAAAATTTCTATATTTTTTCTTTTTAAATCTTCCAAATCTTGTTTAGTAATACCATGGGTTCTAATGATAGCTTTTTTTTCATCTTTTAGCTCATCGATACTTTCTAAAGTTTTAACATTATAATTTTTCCAAAGACGAGTAATTTCTTCATTATTATGAATCAATGGGCCAATAGTAGCTGCATCTTTAATTTGCTCTGCCTTTTTAATAGCTCTTTTCACACCAAAACAAAAACCATAACTTTTAGCTAATTCAATCTCCAATCTTAGCTCCTATTTGCTTTAAAATATCAATAAAATTTGGAAAAGAAGTTTTTATACACTCACTATCATCTATTTCCATTCCACATCTTAAACCTAAAATTAAAAAGCTCATCGCTATACGATGATCTCCAAAACTTTCAATTTTAGCACTATTTGCTATCCCTCCATCAACTTCAAAACCATCTTCAAATTCTCTTGCTGCTATATTACATTTTTGCAAATTTTCTACCACAGCTTTAATTCTATCGCTTTCCTTTACTCGCAATTCTTTAGCATTTTTAATCGCGCTTGTTCCTTTTGCACACGCAAAGGCTATAGCTAAAGCTGGCACTTCATCAATCAACCAAGCAATATTTTCACTCACGCTAATTGCTTGCAAAGTAGAGCTTTCTACACAAATTTCTCCTATACTTTCATAATCATTATTAGTTTGAATATAAGAAATTTTAGCTCCCATTTTTTCTAAAATTTTAAAAGCTTCTATGCGTGTTTTATTTAATAAAACATTTTTTAAAACCACTTTAGAATTTGGTAAAATACAAGCTGCAACTGCAAAATAAAATGCCGAAGACGGATCATTTGGGACGCAAATATCAAAAGCTTTAAGTTTTTCCTTTAAAGGTGAAATTTTAAATTTAGTGGCAAGATTATTGAGTTTTTCTATTTTTGCACCCATTTTGGTAAGTATTATTTCACTATGATTTCTTGAAAGCTCTATTTCTTCAAAAAAACTTTCACTTTTAGCATTTAAAGCTGCTAAAATCATAGCTGTTTTTACTTGAGCTGAAGCGATATTGCTTTTATAATTAAACCCTTCTAATTTAGCACCTTCTATACAAATAGGGGCTAAATTTGCATCATTTCTACCATAAATTTTAGCATTTATGTTTTGCAAAGGTTGGCTAATTCTTTTCATAGGCCTAGCGTTTAAATAACAATCTCCACTCAAAACAAAAAATCCATCTTCAATAGAACTTAAAAAGCCAATTAACAATCTCATCAAAGTTCCTGAATTACCACAATCAAGTATTTGATTTGGAGAGTGGATTTTATTTGGCGCTGTAATATAAATACATCCTGATTCTTCCTTAACCTCAGCTCCTAATAAAACAATGGCTTTTAGAGTATGTAATGTATCTTGAGCTTTTAAGTAATTTTTTATCTTGCAAGTATCTTTAGTTAATAAAGAAAAAATAACAAGACGATGAGAAATAGACTTATCAGAAGCTATATTCTCAAGAGTTGCATTAAAAGAATTTAAAGCATAAATTTTCATCGAAGCTTTAATCCAAATTCTTCATTTAAAGTTTTTAAAATTTTATCTGTTTGCTCTATAACAACGCTATCTTCTAAAGTCTTTTCAAAATCTCTAAAAATAAAATTAATAGTCAAACTATAAAATTCTCCTAAAGACTCATCAGTATATAAATCTACAACTCTAAAGCTCTCTAAGATATCAATATCTAGCTTAATAATTGAATTTTTAATTTTTTCATATTCAAATCCCTTAGGAATCATAATACTCAAATCTCTACTTATAGAAGGAAATTTAGAATAATGCTTTGCGGTTTTAAATTCTTGTTTTAAACCACTTATATCAAGCTCACAAATATAAGTTTTTATTAAATCTCTTTGATTTTCAATGGATAAATGAACTCTACCTACAAAACCTATATATTTACCATTTTTATAAACATTTGCTTGTTCATATGGACTTAAAAAAGTATGATTTGATTTTTGCATGCTAAATTCGCCTATAATGCTTTTAAGTTCAGCCAAAAAAGTATAAAAATCAACCAAAGTTGGTTTTGCTTTATTAGAAATTTTTGGCTCTTCTTTAAAACCACTAAAAATCATTGCAAATTTAGTATGTTCATTTGAAAATTCATCAAAAACACTACCACACTCAAAAAGTTTCACTTTTTTCTTAGAATTTCTTAAATTTAATTTTACTGCATTTAAAAGATGGTTGATCAAAGTGCTTCTTAAGGTGTCAAGTTCTTTAGTAATCGGATTGATTAGTTTATTTTTGATACATTTAAAGCCTAAAGAAATTAATTCTTCTTCATTGTCTAAAACATAATGAATACTTTCAAAATATCCATTACAACTAGCTTTAAATCTTAAATTTTTAAGCTCTTGATAGTCAAAATATACTTGATTTAAACGATTTTTTTCTTTAAATTCTAAAGCTTTTGAAGGTATATTATCAATACCTATAATCCTTAAAATTTCCTCGCTTATATCAGCAATATTATTAATATCACTGCGATGCAAAGGAATTTTTACATTAATTTGCTCATCATTTACTACAATAATGTCAAATCCTAATTTTTTTAAAATCTTTACTAAAACATTTTTATCTATAGACATACCAATGATTTTATCTATATCTGCAGTAAAAATTCCTATGATTTTATCTTCTATTTGACCAAATACTTGCTGAGTTCCTGAAAATACTGCTAAATTATCTATTTTTAAACATTCTTTTAGCAAATAATCCATTCCCAAAGAAAGCTTAGGCTCACTCCCTCTTAAACTACGATAACTAATATCATTTTTCTTTTTATGCACTGCCATAGCATTAGCTATAATTTGTGGATGAGTATAACTTGCTTCAATTACAACAATTTTACTATTTTCATTTATTTTAAAATTATCTTTTTGCTCAATTCCTGCTAGAGCAATTAAATTATTTTTATAATACACTCCATATTCACCATGCTCTAAAGAATTTATCTCTAAAATAATTTTTTCATCAATTTGACATTCTTGACAAAGTTTATGAAAATCATAAGCAAAAAATACCACACCTGTTGCATGCATGGTATAAGATAAAAGATTTTCTATGTTATTATTTTTATATTCTTGGATTAGCACTAAACGAATTTGTGCGACTATATTTAATTTAAAATTATCTTTAACTTCTAAGGCTTTATATGCGAAAAATCCGTTTAATTCTGTATGATTTTTAACACTTAAAATTCTTCCTATGCCAACACTATTTTCACTTTCTTTTACACTAGGAAGTTCTTTTAAATTTAAATCCAAAGCTGCACTTAAATCTCTTGCAACTCCGTATAAACTTAAACAATCTCCACGATTTGGTGTTAAATCTATTTCAATAAGCTCGTCATTAAATAAATCATATTCATTAAGAGCTTTTCCAAGAATCAACTCTCCCATACTTTCATCTAAAACCATGATACCTTCGTTACTTTTACCAAAACCAAGCTCACTAGAAGAGCAAATCATACCCATAGAATCCACACCTCTAAGTTTTGCTGGTTTTATTTTTAAATCATTAGGTAAAATTGCACCTACTAATGCAACAGCTACAATTTGATCTTTATCAACATTTTTAGCACCGCACACAATTTGTAAAATTTCGCTGCCTATATCAACTTTGCAAATATTTAATTTATCTGAATTTTCATGTTTAATTTTATCTAATACTTTTCCAATTACAACCTTATCAGGAGCTTTGACACTTTTAAAATTATCAACTTCTAAGCCTATGGAATTTAAAGTTTGAACAATAGTATTTGTAGAAATATCACTTAAATCAATCCACTCATTTAACCAATTTTTACTAATAATCATCTAAACTGCTCCAATAATCTTAAATCACCTTCAAACATAGAACGCAAATCAGGAATTTTATGTAAAAGCATTGCAAATCTTTCCACGCCCAATCCAAAAGCATAACCGCTAACATTTTTATAGCCTACAAAATTATAAACATTAGGATCAACCACTCCACATCCTAAAACTTCAAGCCATCCTGTTTGCTTACAAACCCTACAACCACAACCTTTACAAAAAACACATGAAATATCAACTTCAGCTGAAGGCTCTGTAAAAGGAAAAAAGCTTGGTCTAAAACGCACTTTTACATCTCCAAACATATATTTTAAAAAATTTTCAAGCATATCTTTTAAATTTGCAAAATTAACTTTACCTCCTTCTTCAACCACAAGACCTTCAACTTGATGGAACATAGGAGTATGGGTAATATCAAAATCTCTTCTAAAAACTGCTCCAGGAGCTATCATCCTAATAGGAGGTTTTTGAGAAAGCATAGTTCTAATTTGCACTGGAGAAGTTTGAGATCTAAGCAAGGTTTTATTTTCAAAATAAAAAGTATCTTGCATATCTCTTGCAGGATGATTTTGTGGTAAATTCAAAGCTTCAAAATTATGAAAATCATCTTCTATAAGCGGACCTTTTTCAATACTAAAATTTAAAGAATTAAAATATTCTATAATTTTATCCATCGTAGCAGCTATAGGGTGTAATGCCCCTGCATTAGAAGTTTCATCAAAAAAGCTAAAATCTTGCACATTTTGTTTCATTTTTTCATTTAAAGCTTTTTCTTCTAATTCTTTTAATTTTACCTGATAAACTTGATTAAACTCATCTCTTGTTTTGTTTAAAGTATTAGCAAATTCTTTTTTTTCTTCACCTTGCAAATCTTTTAATTTAGCAAATTCTAAAGTCAAAACACCTTTTTTTCCTAAAAAATTTACTTTTATATTTTCAAGCTCTGCTAAAGTATTTGCAGAATCAACTTGCGATATCATATTTTGCAATTTTTACTCCAAATATTTTTTTAAAAACATTCTAATGTAAAATTATTTAAAATTAGCAAAAACAAACCAAAAAAGGATTAGCTATGAGAGAAAAAACGGTATTTGAGTTAATAGTAGAAGGAAAAATTCCCGCAAATAAAGTCTTAGAAAGTGAAAAATTTTTAGCTTTTCATGATATCAATCCAAAAGCCCCTATACATATTTTAATCATTCCTAAAGAACATTTTGAAAATTTTCAAGAACTAAATCCTGAACTTATGAGCGAAATGACTAAATTTATCCAAGAATTAGCAGTGTTATTAGGGCTTGATAAAAGCGGATATAAACTAATAACAAATTGTGGTAAAAACAGCGGCCAAGAAGTATTTCATTTGCATTTTCATATGTTGGGTGGATTTGAACTTCCTAAAGACAAAGAAAAACAAATCAACCCTCAATCTTTATTCTAAAAGAGCTAAAGACTCTTTTAGATAGCAGGTCCTGCTAATTTAAATTCACTTCCTTCAGGAACATCTTCATAGCGTTTGAAATTTTCTATAAACATTTTTGCAAGTTTAAGTTTTGTTTGAGCATAAGCTTGTTTATCTTCCCAAGTATTAATGGGATTTAACAATTTATCTTCAACACCCTCTAAGGTTTTTGGTACAGCAAGATTAAATAAATCATAATTTTCAAATTCGCAATTTAAAATACTACCATCTAAAATCGCATTGATACAAGCTCTAGTAGCTTTAATACTCATTCTTTTTCCAACACCGTAAGCACCACCGCTCCAGCCAGTATTGACTAAATAAACATTAACATTATGTTTTGTAATTTTTTCACCTAAAAGTTTTGCATACACAGTTGGATGAAGTGGTAAAAATACTTCTCCAAAACAAGCTGAAAAAGTTGCAATAGGCTCGGTAACTCCTCTTTCGGTTCCTGCAACTTTTGCTGTATAACCACTTAAAAAATAATACATTGCCTGTTCTTTACTAAGTTTACTAACAGGAGGTAAAACTCCAAAAGCATCAGCTGATAAAAATATAATATTACTAGGATGGGTTGCACTTAAACTTTTTTCATGGTTTATAATATGTTCTATTGGATAAGATACTCTAGTATTTTCTGTTTTTGAACCATCATTAAAATCTACGCTTAAGTCTTCTTTTAAAACTACATTTTCTAAAAGTGCATTTTGTTTTATAGCACCATAAATTTCTGGCTCATTGTTTGAATTAAGATTGATGCATTTTGCATAACAACCTCCTTCAAAATTAAACACTCCCTCATCATCCCATCCATGTTCGTCATCTCCGATTAATTTTCTTTTTGGATCAGTTGAAAGAGTTGTTTTTCCTGTGCCACTAAGCCCAAAAAATAAAGCTACATCACCTTTTTCTCCAACATTAGCACTACAATGCATAGGAAGTTTGTTTTCTAAAGGCAACCAATAATTCATCATAGAAAAAATACCTTTTTTCATCTCCCCGCCATACCAAGTGCCACCAATAACTGCTATATTTTTTTCTATATTAAAAATGACAAAAACTTCTGAATTTAACCCATCTGTTTTATAGTCTTCATTCACACATTTACAAGCATTATATACTATAAAATCTGGGATAAAATCATTTAATTCTTTTTCATTTGGACGGATAAACATATTTTTTACAAAATGTGCTTGCCAAGCAAGTTGTGTCACAAAACGCACAGCTTTACGGCTTTTTAAAGAAGCACCACAATATACATCTTGTATATAAATATCACTATTACTAAGCTGTTTTTTAGCTTTAGTCAAAAGCTTTTCAAACAACTCTTCACTAATAGCTTGATTAATATTGCCCCATGCTATATATTTTTGCGAGGGATCTTGTTTTACAAAATACTTATCTTTAGGACTTCTTCCTGTAAAAATTCCAGTATCTATACTAAAAGTTCCATTTTTTGTACAAATTCCTTCTTTATTTTGTATTTCATGTTTTAAAAGCTCATCATAATTAAGATTATAAAAAACTTGTCCGATATTTTCTAAATCTAAATTTTCTAAACCTTTCATTATTCCTCCTTATTTATAGCTTATTAAAATTTGACCTTCACTTACACTATCACCTGCATTTACAAAAATTTCAGACAATTCCCCATCTTTTGTGGCATTAATTTCAATTTCCATTTTCATTGCTTCAAGTATTACAACTACTTGTCCTTCTTTTACCACATCACCTGCTTTAACTAAAATTTTAAATACATTAGCATTCATACTAGCCACAATGGCATTGGCTTCATTAGAAGCAATATTTTTAGGTTTAACTTCTACTTTATCATTTTTAACATTAACAGCACTTTTTACATTAACATCTTTATCAAAACCAGCACTAACTTCTACATGATATTTATTACCATTAACTGACACAGTAAATTGATTTTCATTGCTTAAATTTAAAGGTTTAGTTTTTTCATTTTTTCTTACATTGACCTTAGCTTCACCTTTTAAAAATGCTAAACCTTTTTCTTTGCAAGCTGCAACTATAAAAATATTTTCTTCACTTGTTGTTATATTTTCTTTTTCTAATAAAGATTTTACATATGCTAAACTTTTTGTTTTATCCTCATCAGCAATATCTACTGCATTTTTAGTTGTAGGTTGTAATTTAAGTTGCTCACTAGCAAGTTTAATCACCCCTTCATCAGGGGTAATTGGGGTTTTACCAAAATATCCCAAAACCATCTTACCATAGCCTTCTGCAATTTTTTTCCATGGTCCAAACATAACATTATTAAAAGCTTGTTGAAAATAAAATTGTGAAACAGGAGTTACAGAAGTACCATAACCACCTTTTTCAACTACTTCTTGCATAGCTTTAATCACAGCTGGAAATTTATCTAAGATATTATTATCTCTCATCATTTGAGTATTAGCAGTTAATGCTCCACCTGGCATAGGAGAAAAAGGAATTACAGGATTTACAGCAGTTGCTTCAGGTGGTAAAAAATAATCTTTTAAGCAATCTTTCAACACCTCTTCATATTTTAAAATTTTTTCACCATCTAATCCTAAGTCAAAATCTTTACCTTTTAAAGCATGTATCATAGTTAAAATATCAGGCTGACTTGTGCCACCACTAACAGGAGCTGCAGCTAAATCTATACCATCAACACCTGCTTCTAAAGCAGCTAAATAACAAGCTATACTAACCCCTGCTGTTTCATGAGTATGCAATCTTATATGCATATTTTGAGGTAAATTTTTTCTTGCCATTTTAATGATTTCATAAATTTTATTTGGATTAGAAGTTCCACTAGCATCTTTAAAACAAATACTATCAAATGGAATTTGTGCTTTTAAAATTTCTTTTAAAATTTTTTCATAAAAAGGCACATCATGAGCGCCTTTACATTTTGGTGGTAAATCCATCAAAGTAATGGTAATTTCATGTTTTAAACCATGTTTTACTATACATTCTCCACTAAATTTCAAATTATTTACATCATTTAATGCATCAAAATTTCTTATCGTAGTCGTGCCGTGTTTTGCAAACATTTTTGCATGCAAATCTATAATTTCTCTGCTACCAGTATCTAAAGTAACTGTATTTACACCTCTAGCTAAGGTTTGTAAGTTTGCATCTTTGCCTACAATGGCTCTAAATTTATCCATCATATCAAATGCATTTTCATTAAGATAAAAAAACAAACTTTGAAATCTTGCCCCACCACCAAATTCAAAATGAGTAATTCCAGCTTCTTTAGCCACCTCTAAAGCAGGAAAAAAATCTTCCATTAAAACCCTAGCGCCATAAACAGACTGAAATCCATCTCTAAAAGTAGTATCCATTACATCAATCAATTTTTTAGCCATCATTTTTCCTTAAATATTAATAATTATAACTCCAATTTTCTTAAATATAAACTTTATAAAATTTGATTTAACATAATGATAACGATTGCCAATGGAGCAATAAATTTCAACAAAAAATACCAAATTTCAAATACCATCTTGTTCATAAATTTAGAAAATACTTTATAAATACTTTCTTTATCTACAAAAAATCCAACAAATATTGCACTAGCTAATGCACCTAGTGGCAACATAAAATTAGAAGTTAATTTATCCAAAACATCAAATAAACTCAACCCAAAAAAGTTAAAATATTCTCCATAAGCACTACTAAAAGATAAAATACAACCCAATCCCAAAATAAACACAACGATACCAATAAACACCAAAGCTTTAAATCTAGAAATTTGATATTCATTAACAAGATAAAAAGTAAAAGGTTCTATCATAGAAACTGCTGAAGTAATACCTGCAAAAAATAAAGCTAAGAAAAAATAAAAAGCTAAGAAGTTGCCAAAATAACCACCCAAATTTGAAAATAAAGTGGTAAGTGAAATAAATACAAGCCCGGCTCCTTCAGCTGGATTTGCATTAAATTTAAATATAAAAGTAAATACTATAAGCCCCATCATAAGACCTATACAAATATTTAAAATCACTATAACAATAGAACTTGTAATCAAATTAGCATCATCTTTTAAAGAAGCTGCATAAGTCGTGATACAACCTATGCCTAAACATAAAGTAAAAAATGCAAGTCCTAAAGCTGTAAGTATAGAATTTAAGCTGATTTTAGAAAAATCAGGATAAAAAAGATAAACAAAAGCTTCTTTAAAACCATTTTGAAAAAAGCAATATCCAAGCAATAAAACAAGCATGATAAATAAACTTGGCATAATCCAAATATTTAATTTTTCTATACCGCTTTTAACACCTTTTGATACCACAAATAAAGTAAGAAAAAAAGCAATCAAAAAATACATACTACTTTCTAAAATACTATTTTGTATCAAAGCTCCAAATAAAACTCCTGCCTCATCGGTATTGCTTGGTAAATGATAGATTGAAGTGACCATGTATTTTAAAACCCAACCCATAATCACCAAATAAAATGACAAAACAAAAACACCACCTAGCATAAAAAATCCAGCAAATTTCCATTTTTGAGGGTATTTTAAAGCTAGACTTTTATAAGCATTCACAGGATCTTTTTGACTAAGTTTTCCCATAGCAATTTCAGCTAAAAATATGCAAAATCCTATACTTATGGTTAAAAGTAAATATAACAACACAAAAGCAAAGCCTCCATTTTGTCCTACCAAGGTTGGGAATTTCCAAGCATTTCCAAGCCCTATAGCACCACCTGCTACTGCTAGTACAAATCCTATTTTAGAAAATTTATCATTCACTTTTAATCCTTAGAAAAAAATTTGTCTTGCCATAATCACAATTACTGCCAAAGGTGAAATAAATCTCAAAAAGACATACCAAATTTCAAAAAATATTCCTTTCATATAAGGATTAAATAAATTTTGTAAAGTTTCTTTTTTAAGCACAAAACCTACAAAGAATGCCGTGATTAAAGCAGAAATTGGCATCAAAAGATTTTGTATAAAAAAGTCTAAGATATCAAAAAAACTTTTTCCAAAAAAGGTTAAACTTTCAGAACTTGGAGCATAAAAAGAAAGTATAGATAAACTTCCTAGAAAATACACTATAAAGCCAACATACATTAAAGCTTTTTTTCTTGAAATTTGATAACGATTGATGAGATAAAAAGTAAAAGGCTCTATCATAGAAATTGCTGAGGTAATGCCTGCAAAAAATAAAGCTATAAAAAATGCTACTGCTAGGATATTTCCTAAAAGTCCTAATTTTGCAAATAAAGTTGTTAAAGATATAAAAATCAATCCTGGACCTTGTTGGGTAGGATCAGCACCAAATTCAAAAATAAAAGTAAATACAATAAGTCCCATCATAACGCCGATGATAGTGTTAATGATAATAATATTAAAAGCACTATTTATAAAATTTGTTTTATCGGGCAAACTTGCAGCATAGGTTAAAATCACACATACTCCTAAAGACATACTAAAAAAAGCAAGTCCTAAAGCATCTAGTATAGAAGAAACGCTTAATTTTGAAAAATCTGGTGAAAATAAAAATTCACTTGCTTTAGAAAATCCATCCATGCTAAAAGAATATCCAAGCATTAAAATGAGTAATATAAATAAACTTGGCATCATCCAAACATTAAGTTTTTCTATACCACTTTTAACACCTTTGGATACTACATAAAAAATCACTATAAACACGAAAGTAAAACATATAAATTGGGACAAAACATCTTTAGAAAGTAAATTTCCAAAAGCAATTCCTGCTTCATCGGTACTGCTTGGAAGTGTGAAAAATCCTAAATAAGCATAATTTACAATCCACCCTATAACAACACTATAAAAAGAAACCAAAATAATAGCCCCTAACATAAAAAAACCAGCCCAAGACCATACTTTTTTATATTTTGGTGCTAAAGAATGATAAGCATTTACAGGATCTTTTTCGCTTAATTTTCCTATGCTAAGTTCAGCTAAAAAAATCACAAAAGCTACCCCAATAGTCAAAAACAAATATACTATTACAAAAGCTGAACCACCATTATTTCCCACCAAGGTTGGGAATTTCCAAGCATTTCCAAGTCCTACAGCAGAACCAGCCACAGCTAATATAAATCCTATTTTAGAAAATTTATCATTCATTTTTAATCCTCAAAGAGAAAGTTGTTTTATCATGATTAAAATTACTGCTAAAGGCGAGATAAATCTCACAAAAAAATACCAAATTTCAAACCATCTTCCTTTCATATAAGGATTAAATAAATTTTGTAAAGTTTCTTTTTTAAGTACAAAACCTACAAAAATAGCTCCAAATAATCCTCCCAAAGGCATCATCAAATTCGAAGCTATAAAATCAAGTATATCAAAAAAACTTTTTCCAAAAAATTCTAAAGAATCTTTACTCCATTCAACACTTGAAAATATACACAAGCTTCCTAAAATATAAACAATAAAACCTATAAACACCAAAGCTTTTTTACGAGTAAAATTATAAGAATTAATCAAATAAAAAGTTAAAGGCTCTATCATAGAAACTGCTGAAGTAATACCTGCAAAAAATAAAGCTATAAAAAACGCTACTGCTAGGATATTACCCAATGGTAAAAATCCTACAGGGTCAATATTTGCAAATAAACTTAATAAAGATACAAAAATCAATCCTGGGCCTTGTTGGGTAGGATCAGCACCAAATTCAAAAATAAAAGTAAATACAATAAGCCCCATCATAATACCAATAATAATATTTATAATAATAATGTTAATTGTGCTACTAATAAAATTTGTCTTATCAGGCAAACTCGCAGAATAAGTAATAATCGAACCAACACCTATAGATAAACTAAAACACGCAAGTCCTAAAGCACTTAAAAAAGCACCTACTCCAAGTTTTGAAAAATCTGGTGAAAATAAAAATTCACTTGCTTTAGAAAATCCATCCATGCTAAAAGAATATCCAAGCATTAAAATGAGTAATATAAATAAACTTGGCATCATCCAAACATTAAGTTTTTCTATACCACTTTTAACACCTTTGGATACTACATAAAAAATCACTATAAACACGAAAGTAAAACATATAAATTGGGACAAAACATCTTTAGAAAGTAAATTTCCAAAGATAGCTCCGCTCTCATCTATGCTTTTTGGTAAAGGAAATAATCCCAAATAAGTATAATTAACAATCCATCCTATAATAACACTATAAAAAGAAACAATTAAAATTGCTCCTATCATAGAAAAACCCACGATCGACCATGCTTTTTTATATTTTGGCGCTAAAGAATGATAAGCATTTACAGGATCTTTTTCGCTTAATTTTCCTATGCTAAGTTCAGCTAAAAAAATTACAAAACCAACCCCAAGAGTCAAAAGTAAATATAATAAAACAAAAGCTGATCCTCCATTTTGTCCTACCAAGGTTGGGAATTTCCAAGCATTCCCAAGTCCTACAGCTGAACCAGCCACAGCTAATATAAATCCTATTTTAGAAAATTTATCATTCATAAAAATACCTTAATTTAGCAATGTAAAGGATTTAATTTAGCTAAAAAAAACTTTAATTTGTTTTAAAATATAATAATTTTGACTAAATTTCAATAATTTTAAAGTTATATTTTTATATAATTGATGCTTTATTAAATCTCGAGTAGGGATACGCGAGCCGAAAGGATTTAAAATCTAAATCAAAGGATTAAATATGAAAAAAATCGCATTTTTAATGCTAGCTATGAGTACTTTTGTATTTGCAGCTGATGCAACTATGAATCAATGGTTAGCATCATTTTCTATTTTAGCAGCAGGTTTAGGACTTGGTGTTGCAGCTTTAGGTGGTGCTATTGGTATGGGAAATACTGCAGCAGCAACTATCGCAGGAACAGCTAGAAATCCTAGTCTTGGTGGTAAATTAATGACTACTATGTTCATTGCTTTAGCTATGATAGAAGCTCAAGTTATTTATGCACTTGTTATTGCACTTATTGCTCTTTATGCTAATCCATTTCAAGCATTAGTAGCAGCTTAAAACAGACCCTTTTTAAAAGGGTTTTTGCGGTTATGGTGGAATTGGTAGACACGCCATCTTGAGGGGGTGGTGCGCTCAGCGTGTGCGAGTTCAAATCTCGCTAACCGCACCATTTTTAAGGATTTTTGCAAATGGCCTTTTATCTTCTTATTAGTGCTATAGCTTTTTTAATACTCTTTTTTGTAATTAAAAAATATACTTTAAATTTAGATGAAAAAGCTTTACTAGAACCCATAAAAACAAATTTATATCCTGAATTTTGCGATCTAATCAACGAAGAAATAAGAAACATCAAAAACGAACTCTTGCAAGATAAGATTGCATTAAAAGAAAAAGATCAAAAAGAACAATTTTTAGAAGCATTAAGTGATATGAGTAGAAAATTAAATCACCTACAAACCATGAATTTAAGTAAAAAAGATGATGCTTTATGGCAAGAAATGTTATTTAATTTTTTAAGCGAACTTGAAGAACTTAATAAGCAATATCTCTTAAATGCTCAAGAGATTAATGACACTATAAGAACTTCCTTGCAAGAAAAATTTACTAATTTATCAAAAATTTAATTTACATATGATTTTTATTGTTGCCTTTTAGTTAAAATCCAAACACATAAATTTACAACAAACAAAGGATTTATAATGTTTGGTGGCAAAAAAATGAGAATAAAATTCTCCAATTAGAACAATCAAACCAAGGTTTCCAAGATATCTTAAATGCCATAAGTCGCACTATGGCCATGATAGAATTTGATATAAACGGTAATATTATAAGTGCTAATGAAAACTTTTTAAAAACTATGAACTATACTATAGATGAAATTCATAACAAACATCATAGTATGTTTTGTCTACCAGAAGTTGTAAAATCGCCAAATTATGCTGAATTTTGGAGAGATTTAAGAAATGGAAAATCCAGAAATGGTCTTTTTAAGCGTATTGCAAAAAATGGTAAGGAAATCTTTTTAGAAGCTAATTACATTCCAATCATCAATCCAAATAATCAAGTTTATAAAGTCATAAAATTTGCAAACGATATTACACAAAGACATTATGAAATGTTAGATTTAAAAAATACCATTGAAGCAGTAAATCGTTCGATGGCTATTATTGAATTTAATCCTCAAGGTGAAATTGTAACAGCTAATGAAAATTTCTTAAAGACAATGGGGTATTCATTAAATGAAATTAAAGGAAAGCATCATAGTATGTTCTGTGATGAAAAATTTAGGACTTCAAAAGAATATACTTTATTTTGGGAAGAATTAAGAAATGGAAAATATCAGTCTGGAAAATTTGTTCGTTTTGGTAAAAATCATAAACTAATCCATTTAGAAGCAAGTTATAATCCTATAAAAAATGATAATGGTCAAGTTTATAAAGTGATTAAATTTGCAACAGACATCACAGATCAAGTTGTAAGAGATGAAGAAAAATTAAAACTTATTAGTGAATTAGCAGAACAAAATGATAATTTAACCCAAGAAGGCGATAGCGTCATAGAAAATACTGTGCAAAATATCCAAAATATCGCAGAAATGATGAGTAATAGTAGTAATCTAGTATCATCACTTAATGAACAATCTGAAGAAATTAAAAATATCATCCAAACTATTAGCGATATAGCTGATCAAACTAATCTTTTAGCATTGAATGCTGCAATCGAAGCAGCTCGTGCTGGAGATCATGGTAGAGGCTTTGCTGTAGTTGCTGATGAAGTTAGAAATTTAGCTGAAAGAACAGGTCAATCTGTAAATGAAATAACCACAACTATTAATTCAATTAGAAATGTAACCGCTGAAGTAGTTCAAAGTATTAAAGATGGCTTACATGGAGTAAATCAAAGTGTGGATTTAGCAAAAGATGCTAGAGAATGTATGGAAAAAATTAGAAATAGCTCTGCTCAAGTTGCACAAGCTATGCAAAATGATTAAAAAAGTTTTTAGCTTAAATGCTAAAAACTTCTCTATTAATTATATGCATTTTTACCTGCCCTTGCAATAAATCTTTGTTATATAAACCCTTACCTTCAAATACAATATCATCATCAAAAACAAACAAATCAGCATCATAGCCAATATCAATTTTTCCTTTATTAAGTCCTAAAAACTGAGCTTGATTATAACTAGTAAAATCACAAAGTTGCTTCCAACTTAACAATTTATTTTTTACAAAATAAGTAAAACATAAACTCGCATACATACTCACACTATCTATACCAAATAAAGCATCATCAAAGGCTATATTTTTTTTAGAATCAGATATTGGAGAATGTAGCGAGGTTAAAAATTTAATTTTTCCTTCTACAAAATATTTTTGTAGCCTTTCTTGCTCTAATGGATCTTTTAAAGGAGGTAAAATTTTAGCCTTAGTGTTAAAATTCTCACATGCATTGTCATTTTTTAATAAATGATGTATTGAAATTTCATTATTTAAATTTTCTAAAAGATCAAAAGATCTAGTTAAACTCAAAGCATCAAAACCAATCTTACTTTGATAAAATTGCGAAATTTCCTTCATTTTAGCTACTTCACTACTTTCGGCTATATCACTAATTCCTATAAGTCCTAACTCAAAACTAACTTTTCCATCATTCATCACACCATGATCGTCAAAATTTTCATCAAAACACTGCACAAAAACTATACTATCTTTCATTTTGGCATATTGCATACTTTGTCTTATAAGGTTAGCTCCCATATTACTTTGAATTTGTATTGCCTTTGCACCACTATCAAGTAAAATGGAAATATCTTTTAACTTATTTTCATTATCTAAAGCCTTAATACTAGGCAATACATTAATTTTTAAAGTTTTTAATTTTTCAAAATATAATTTATACCCTTGAGTATTTAATCCTAAATTGTCTCTTAAGATAATAGAACCAACTCCGCCTTTTAAGCACTCTTGTTCTAAATTTTCAAGTTTATCAATATCAAATGCGGCATCTAACAAATTTACATTTAAATCAATAAAAGAAGGTAAAAGAATTTGTCCTTTTAAATCTATACTTTTTTCTGTACTATCATCAATACAATCGTTAATTTGAGCAATTTTTCCATTTTGAATTTTCACATCTGCTTTTTTTTCGCCATAAATTTTTGCATTTTTTAAGATCATTGCATTTTCTCCTTTGATGACATCAAATCAACTACACAATCTTGAACTCTTTTTCCATTAAGTATAGAAACAATCTCATTAACAATTGGTGTATATATTTGATATTTTTGAGCTAAAGAATGTATAGCAAACGCAGTTTGCACGCCCTCTGCAACTTCTTTTAAATCTTGTAAAATTTGCTCTAATGATTTATTTTGTGCAAGATTATATCCTACTCTATAATTTCTAGAAAGTGAGCTTGAAGCAGTTAAAAATAAATCTCCAGCACCACTTAAACCTAAAAAAGTATCTTCTTGAGCTTGAAAAAACTGCCCAAAACGATGCATCTCTACCAAACCCCTTGAAACTAAAGATGCTCTGGCATTGTTTCCTAAATTTAATCCATCGCAAATTCCGCTTGCAATAGCTAAAACATTTTTATAAGCTCCACAAATTTCAGCACCCTTGACATCACTACTTATATATGTTTTGATATAATTTGGGAAAAATGAAGAAAAATTTTCGCAAAGTTGCTGATTTTTACCGCTAATAACTAAAGCACAAGGCTTTTTTTCTAACACTTCCAAAGCAAATGAAGGACCGCTTAAAAAACAAATTCTATTTTCATCGATAAAATCTAAAAAAATTTCATCCATAAATTTTAAACTTTTAAAATCTATACCTTTAGAAGCTACTAAAATTTTATGATTATTATCTTTAAAATTATTTTTAAGCCACTCATGTGCTCCTTGAGCATACAAAGCAAAAACCAAATACTCACATTCTAAAGCTTTCTTGGTATCAACAAAATTTGCAATATCCTTAAAGTGATATGAGGTGATACAACATTGATTATTGACACTTAAAGCATCATATAAAGCACTTCCCCACTTACCAGCGCCAATAACCGATATTTTCATTATCCAAGCTTTGCTTTTAAAATTTCATTAACTTTAGCAGGATTAAAAGCTCCTTTACCAGCTTTCATTGTTTGACCTACAAAAAATCCAAATAATTTATCCTTACCACTTTTATATTCAGCGACTTTATCTTCATTAGCACTTAAAATTTCATCAATTATTTTTTCAATAGCACCATCATCACTTACTTGTTTTAAACCAAGCTTTTCTATGGCTTCATCTACACTAATTTGGGTATTTTCAAAAATATAAGCTAAAATTTCCTTAGCCGCTTTAGCGCTTATCACGCTTTCTTCTATGCGTTTGATAAGTAAAGCTAATTTTTCAGCTTTTATAGGAGAATTTTCTATAGTAAGCTCACCTTTTAAAAGTCCCATTAGCTCGGTTGTAAGCCAAGAAACACAAAGTTTAGGATTTAATTTTTGATCAATTAAATATTCAAAATATCTACAAAGCTCTAATGAAGAAACTAAAACTTCAGCATCACTTTCTTTGATACCAAATTCACTAACAAATCGAGTCTTTTTTTCATCTGGTAATTCTGGAATTTTTATATTTAACATTTCATCACTTAAAATAACAGGTAAAAGATCAGGATCGGGAAAATATCTATATTCAGCAGAATCTTCTTTTCCTCTCATACTTTTAGTGATTAAATTAGTCGTATCAAATAGTCTTGTTTCTTGCACTACTTCTTGTTCATACACTCCATCTTCCCAAGCTTGAGTTTGACGATTTACTTCATATTCTATAGCCTTTTGTATAAAACGAAATGAATTTAAATTTTTAATCTCCACCCTTGTGTAGAGCGAGGTATCTCCTTTTGGGCGTATGCTAATATTAGCATCACATCTAAAGCTTCCCTCTTGCATGTTCGCATCAGAAATATCTAAAAATCTTATAATAGAATGCAATTTTTTAAGATAAGCAACTGCTTCATCAGAACTTCTAAGTTCAGGTTCGCTAACTATTTCAAGCAAAGGAGTGCCTGCACGATTTAAATCTACTTTTGAAAAATTACTCTCATGTATGTTTTTTCCCGCATCTTCTTCTAGATGAGCTCTTGTTATACCTATGCGTTTGTTTTCTCCATTAATATTTATAAAAAGCTCTCCATTTTCCACTATAGGTATGTCAAATTGAGAAATTTGATAAGCCTTTGGTAAATCAGGATAAAAATAATTTTTTCTATTAAAAATACTTTTTTTATTTATAGTGGCATTTATAGCTTTACCAAAAGCAATAGCTTTTTTAGTCGCTTCTTCATTTAAAACAGGTAAAGCACCTGGTAAAGCTAAGCATGTAGGGCAAACATTAGTATTTGATTTTTCTCCAAAAGAAGTCGCACATGAGCAAAAAATTTTAGTTTTAGTATTTAATTGTGCATGGACTTCAAGTCCTATAACCACTTCAAACATTAATAGTTCCTTAGAGTTTTTATTTATTTTATCGTTTTTTATTTCAAAAAGAGTTTAAAAGAAAAAGAAGAATTTATAAAAAGATCTACTTTTTATAAATTAATGGTGCTCGTCTATAGTAGTAGCTCCAGCTAAATAAACATAAGTCAAAATCATAAATATAAATGATTGTAAAAATGCCATAAAGGTTAATAGCATATAAGCTGGTAAAGGTGCTACCCAAGGAACAAGTGCTAAAATAACAGCTAAAAACAAATCATCACCCTTGATATTTCCAAATAAACGAAAAGATAAAGATATAACTCTTGAAATGTGAGATACTATTTCGATTGGAAACATTAAAGGAGCCAAAATTTTTACAGGCCCCATAAAATGGGCAAAATATTTAAAAAATCCTTGGGTTTTTATACCTTCATAATGATAATAAAAAAATACGATAATCGCCAAAGTAGCACTAAAATTTAAACTTGCACTTGGCGATTCAAAACCAGGAATAATACCAATTAAATTACTAAAAAATACTATAAAACCTATAGTAGCAACCAAAGGAAGGTATCTTCTTGCTGCTTCTTCACTACCCATGGTATCTTTTCCCATGCTTAAAATTCCTTCCATATAAGCTTCAGCCAAATTTTGACTCCCTCTTGGAACTATTCGCATGGATTTTGTAGCAAATTTAGCTAACAACATGGAAATAAAAACTACTATACCTAAGTGAAAAAAATAAGCAAAAGTATGACTAGAATCTATAAAAGAACTAAATAAAAATAAATCTTTCATCAAAAAGTCCTTAATACAATTTAAAAACTATCATTATATAGTGATTTTGCTTATACTTTAATGAAATATTCTAGTTCTTAACCTACATCCATTCTAAAACTTCTTTTAATTCCTTAGTTATAAAACATTTTATATCTATATTTTCAATAGATTTGTTAGGTATTATAGCGTTTTTAAATTTTTGAGCTTTTGCTTCTTTTAATCTTGCATCTAAAGAAAAAACTTCTTTTATTTCACCATTTAAACTTAACTCACCTATAAAAATACTATCCTTACTCAAAGGACGATTTTTAAAGCTAGAAATAATGGCTGCGACCACAGCTAAATCAGCTCCAGTTTCACTTATCTTAACTCCACCGCTTACATTTATAAAAACATCATATCTACCAAGCGGAATTTCAAGTTTTCTCTCAAGCAAAGCAATAAGCATATCAAGACGATTTTTTTCATATCCTGTGGCACTTCTTTTAGGATAAGAACTCTCACAAACTAAAGCTTGAATTTCAAGCACTAAAGCCCTGCTTCCTTCCATAATAACTCCTAATGCACTTCCACTTATAGCCTTAGTTCTTGTAAAAAACCTATTGGAAATATTCTTAGCGCTAATTAAACCTTTATAAGTCATTTCAAAAATACCAACTTCACTTATATTTCCAAAACGATTTTTAAAACTTCTTAGTATTCTTATTTCCTTATTTGCATCACCTTCAAAATAAAGCACAACATCTACCATATGTTCTAAAATTCTAGGACCTGCTATAGCCCCATCTTTTGTTATATGACCTATCACAAAAGTACTTATATTGTTTGCTTTAGAAAAACGCATAAGCTCAAAAGTTATTTCTCTAACTTGAGTTATACTTCCAGCTGCTGAAGTTATTTTATTAGAATATATAGTTTGTATAGAATCTATGATTAAAATTTCATAATTATTATTAGATAATTCATCTAAAATATCTTCCAAACAAAGCTCGGTTAATAAAAATAAATTCTTCTCATTAGCTTCTAAGCGATTTGCTCTTAATTTTATCTGTGTTTTACTTTCTTCTCCACTTACATACAAGACTTTTTTACCACTTCTTGCTAAATTTGAAGCTATTTTTAATAAAAGTGTAGATTTACCAACACCTGGTGAGCCACCTATTAAAACCAAAGATCCTACTACTAAACCTCCACCCAAAACCAAATCAAGCTCACTATCATCAGTGCTAAGTCTTTGAAATTCTTGTATAGTAACATCTTCTATACATAAAGCCGTACTTGGTTTATTTGAAATTTGTTTTAAAATTTTAATTTGCTCTTGTTTTAATTCTACAAAACTATCCCAAGAGCCACAATCTGGACATTTTCCAAGCCATTTGCTTTGCTGATTTCCACAAGCTTGACATTCAAATAAAATTTGTTTTTTAGCCATTTAATCACCTAATTTTTAAAAATTATATATTAATTAGCTTTTAAATTTCTTTTTACAAGCTCGTCTTTTAAAGGATTTATATTATTTTTAATCTCTTCTTTTAATAATTTAATATTTACTATTAAAACCTCAAATAAAAATACATGATCTTTAATCCATGTTATATTTTTGCTAAGCCATTCTTCTTCATTTTTAGGATTTAAAACATAAATTCTTGCTAAATTAAATTCAAATTGCTGCAAAAAAGGTCTAATAAACTCATATAAAAAAGTTTTGCAATATTCATCAAGTTTTGTTTTATAAATATCTAAATCATTTATACTTTTAATTATTAATTCTTGCTTGTCTTTAAATGCTGTCAAAATTTGAATTTTACTTTCTATTTGAATCAAATTTTCAAAATAAAGTTCAAATTCTTTAACAAATCCGTTACAAAACTCTAAATTATCATTAATTACTTTATAACTTTGCAATAACAAATCATCTTGAACATTCTTATCTAATGGCGATGGTTTTTCAAAAGGCTTTGTTAAATTTTCATCTAAAAATTCTTCGCAACACTCTTTGAATGGTTTTTCTATAGTTCCTTCTATCCTAGCTCCACCTTCTGTGGCATTATAAAATTTAAAACCTTTTTTCTTGGCTATATAATTTTGTATAGTGAGTCTGAATACATTCCATGTAGCACTAGTTAAAATTTCTTCATTTCCACCATAAGCTATAGTTTTTTCTTGAATCTCATTTAACTCCTCATCTTCATAATAATACCCACTAGCATGAGTTTTGCCATCTTTTCCATATGCTAAATCTTGACCTATAAAAATAATATTTTCATGATTAAAATCACACGCTAATTGCAAAGCATTATAAGCAACAGTTCCTCCAGATGGAGATTTTCCAAAATCAAACAAATTTAATTTATCAAAAAATATAGTAGGATATGGGATTAACAAAAATTTTCTATCAGTGTTTTCTAAATATTTAATTGCCAAAGGATGGGCTAAAGTCAATAAAATAAATATTATGTTATCATCTATATTTTTATAGTTTTGTTGTATTAAATTTGAAGCTAACTTAGTTCTTTCACTTGCTAATACAAAATCGGGCTTAATATCATTTTTTGCTAAAATAGGATAAGCACTATCAACGCAAAATATACTAAATTTATCTTGATATTGTTTAAGCAGGGAAAGCTGCTTGCTTAAAGATGGACCTGCAGCAACAATAATAGCTGATTTTGCTTTTTTATTTTGCTTTAGCCATAAATTTCTTAAAGGTGGATTTTGTATCATTTTAGGTAAGTTATAAATAAATTGTGTTAAACCTTGTAAAGCATCTTTTATATCATTACCCTGATAAAAAATTACATTTCTTATAATATTGATAATTTTTTCATTTAAATTCAATATCTTTTCATGGTATATTTCATAATATTCATTATGCAAATGCAAATCATAAAGTCTTAAAAAATTAAAAAATGGAGGAGTTTGAAAAAAATTCATTAAATCCAACTCAGAAATATCACTATTTAAAATTATAAGTCTTTGTTCTTTTAATTCTTGAGAAAAATCTATAACATTAAAGGCTAAATATAAAATTTCAAGTTCATCTTCAAAAATAACTATATGCTTTAAATGATGATTTTGCAATAAACTTTTATATAAAATTCCATTGCCAAAACCATAAAAATACAAAATAGGATATAAAAGATATTTATCATTATAAAAAGAAATTTTTTCTTGCAAATGCAAATTTGGATTTTTATAAATTGGAGTATTAGTTTGTATATTTAAAAAATTTAACTCTATAATACCCCCCCCCACATTTTCTATTTTTTGAAATTGATTTATCTTTATATCTTTTAATTTATTATACAAATAAGGATTATTTAATGCGGCTAAATTTTTTGATAAAACACTCATTTAAAAATAGGCTCCAAAATAGCTTCTAAGTATTCTTTAACATTAAATTCGCAAATATCATCCATTTTTTCACCCACTCCTACATAAATAATAGGCAGCTCAAGTTCTCTTGCTATACTAAATAAAGCACCGCCTTTTGCGGTTCCATCAAGCTTTGTAATTACCACGCCATCTAGCTTTACAAGCTCATTAAAAGCTTTAGCTTGTAAAATTCCAGCTACTCCTTGAGTCCCATCTAATACTAAAATTTTTCTATGTGGAGCTCCTTGCATCGCTTTAGCACTAATACGCACAATTTTTTCTAACTCATTTGCTAAATTTTTTTGATTTTGTAAGCGTCCTGCGGTATCAAGCAAAACTCTATCATATCCTTTTGCTAAAGCTTTTGATATAGCATCATAAGCAACAGCTGAAGGATCGTGTCCTTGAGAAGTAGCAATGATGTCCATATCAAGTTTTTGAGCCCAAAGTTTGAGTTGTTCTATAGCTCCTGCTCTAAAAGTATCACATGCTCCAAGTATGACTTTTTCATTATTTTTTTTATGCAAATTAGCCATTTTAGCTATACTTGTAGTTTTACCAACTCCATTTACTCCCAAAATCAAATCAACAAAAGGTTTAGCGTTAATAGTTTGTGGTTTATCATATATAAAATAAGTTCCCATTACGCGCTCTAAATCAGCTTTTTTAACCTCATCATTTGGTGGCAAATAATAAATAATTTCTTCTACTATTTCATAAGCCACATCAGCTTCTAAAAGCATCTCTTCTAAAAGATCTTTTGTGATGACTTTATTATCTGCTTTGACTAAATTAATACTTTCTAAGGTTTTTTTTAAACCATTTTTTAAAAATCCAAACATTACATTATCACTTTTTGTATATCTATATCTAACATTTCTTCAGGAATCATCCCTAAATACTCTCTTACTTTTTCACCTTTTGTGTTAAACAAAACCATAGTTGGAACAGAATTGATATTTAATACTTTAGAAAATACTAAATTATTCTCACTCAAAGTTGCTAAAAAGGCCATTTTATTTTCTTGGATAAAATCAAGTATTTCTTGATCTTTATTTTCCTCTAAAAAAACTGCAATAATTTCTAGTTGATCTTGATATTTTTTATATAAATTATTCAAATGAGGAATTTGTGCTTTACATGGAACACACCAAGTAGTAAAGAATACAAATAATTTTGCTTTAGAATTATCATTAAAATCAAATTTTTGATCATTGTATTTAACTAATAATTTTTTGCCATCTAAAAAATTTAAAGTAAAATGGATATTTTCACTTTGTGAGATACTCGCACTTTCTTCTTGTAAATTTTCTTTTTCACTAGAACAAGCGCTAAAAAAAACCAATACAAAAACAAATAATAAATTTTTTATATTCAAGCATTTTCCTTATGTTTTGTTAAGCTTAAAAGTATAACATAAAAAGTTAAAAACTTAAGGAAAAGCTTGACAAAAAACACTTTTAGACAAATACAAAAAAATAAAATAAACCAATTTATAACACATCAATACAAAAAAGATTTTTTAGCTTTTAAAGAAATATTTAAAATTTTAAAGTCTTTAAAAACATGCAAAAATATTCTCATATACATACCTTTAAAACATGAAGTTGATATTTATAAATTTAGACGCTTTTTTGCGAAAAAATATCAAATTTTTGTTCCATTTATGCAAGATAAAAGTTTAAAGGTAGTAAAATTAAGATTAACTCTTGAAAAAAAAAGTTTTGGAGTGTATGAACCTAAAAATTCTTTTTTACAATCTCGTATAGATGTAGCCATTGTTCCTGTATTAGGAGTTGATAAAGACTTTAAAAGAATAGGACATGGAAAAGGATTTTATGATAGATTTTTTGCAAATTTAACTCATGATAAACCAAAAATTATTTTTACGCAAATAATTAATGGTAAAAGTGAAGAAAAATTATGTCAAAAGCATGATATAAAAGGTGATTTTTATATCAATTTTTATAAAAAATATTTTAGGAAAGTAAGTAAAAATGATAGAAATTATAGTCGCGTTAATAGCCGTTTTTATAGGCGGAGGGATTGGATATGTAGTCGCTAAAAAGATTAATGATGCCAATTTCAACATCTTTTTAGAACAAGCAAAAGCAAAGGCAAAAGCTATAGAATACGAAGCTGAATTAATATTAAAAGATGCTAAAAATTCAATAGCTGAAGCAGAATTTAGTGCAAAGAAAAAATTTGATGAAAAATTGCAAAAACTTCAAAAAGAACATTCTAGTAAAATAGAAGATTTAAATAAAAAAGAGCAATCTTTAAATCATCAAGTAAAACTTCATGAAGAAAATAAAAATCAACTCATCAAAGAAAAACAAGACATAAAAGCCTTGATAGAAGAAAATGAGAATTTAAAACAAAAATACACTCAAAAGCTCAATGATGTTTTAAAAATTCTTGAACACTCAGCTGGGCTCACTCAAGAAGAAGCTAAAAGTATAATCTTGCAAAAAACAGAAGAAAAATCAAGAAATGAAATCGCACATATAGTTAGAAAATACGAAGAAGAAGCTAAAAATGAGGCTAAACGCAAAGCTAATTATATCTTAGCTCAAGCTACTTCAAGATTTGCTGGTGAATTTGCTGCTGAAAGACTTATTAATGTTGTCAATATCAAAAATGATGAGTTAAAAGGACGCATTATAGGCAAAGAAGGAAGAAATGTAAAAACTTTAGAAATGGTTTTAGGGGTAGATATCATCATAGATGATACACCTGGAGCTATTATAGTAAGTTGTTTTAATCTTTATAGAAGAGCCATTGCTACAAAAGTCATTGAGCTTTTAGTTGAAGATGGTAGAATTCAACCTGCAAGAATAGAAGAAATATATGAAAAAGTTTGTAAAGAATTTGATGATAGCATTTTAGAAGAAGGTCAAACTATAGTGATGGATTTGGGGCTTAATCATATTCATCCGGAAATTATAAAACTCATAGGAAAATTACGATATAGGGCAAGTTATGGGCAAAATGCTCTAGCCCATTCTTTAGAAGTAGCTCATCTAGCAGGTATAATAGCAGCAGAATGTGGCGGTGATGAAAAATTAGCGCGTAGAGCTGGAATTTTACACGATATAGGTAAAGCCTTAACGCATGAATTTGAAGGCTCTCATGTGGATTTAGGAGCTGAACTTTGCAAACGATATAAAGAACATCCTGTGGTAATTAATGCAATTTATGCTCATCATGGCCACGAAGATGCCACAAGCATAGAATCAGCAGCAGTTTGCACAGCAGATACACTAAGTGCAGCTAGACCTGGCGCAAGACGCGAAGTTTTAGAAGCTTTCTTAAAAAGAGTTAGCGAACTTGAAGATATTGCAAAAAGCAAAGAAGGGGTTAAAAAAGCATATGCAATTAATGCTGGAAGAGAAATTAGAGTCATAGTCAATGCAAAATTAATAAATGATGATGAATCTATACTTTTAGCTAAAGAAATTGCTGAAGAAATTCAAGAAAAAGTTCAATATCCTGGTGAAATTAAAGTTAATGTTATCAGAGAGATAAGAGCTATTGATTATGCAAAATAAGGTCTAATTATGCAAGAAATGATTGATAATCTTAGCACTTATGGTTATTTGATTTTATTTTTTTATTCTTTTGGCGGTGGCATGGTTGCTATACTTGCAGCTGGAGTGCTTTGTGCTAGTTCAACCAAACTAGATTTGCATTGGTGTATTTTTTTAGCATTTTTAGCAAATACACTAGGTTCTACTTTGCTTTTTATACTTGGCAAGTATTACAAAAAAGACATCATGCCTTATTTTAAAAACCACAGAAGAAAAATCGCTCTTGCAATGATTAAAATCAAAAAATATGGTGATTTACTCTTAATCATTCAAAAATTTATATATGGAGTAAAAACCATAGTACCTATAGCAGCAGGTCTTTGCAAATTTAGCTTTTTAAGATTTGCAATCATTAATACACTAGCAAGCTTGATTTGGGCAGTTGTTTTAGGATATGCAGGATTTATTTTTGGAAATACTTTAAAAGAAATGTTTGAAGTTCTTTCAAACTATCCTTATATAGCACCTGTTTTTATAATCATACTAGCTTTAGTTATATGGCTATATTTATCGCGTTTTTCTAAGAAAAAATGAATTTAAAATTCTCTTATCATTATAGAGAATTTTTTATTTTATTTTTGTGCTTTTTAGTTATATTTTTACTCAATATTTTTTATGAATATAAAAACTATCAAAATTTTAAACTTACAAAACATCTTTATCTTCAAAATAATATTATTTTATCAAGTTATACAAAAGAAAATAAATATGGTAAAAAATATCAAGTATTAAAACTTAAAAATTCCAATTTTAACTTTTACACTATAAGCTATAAAAATTTAACTTTTGATAAGAACAAAATACTATCACTTAGAATCATCACTAAAGATATTAGTTTTAAAAACTATCTTAGTAAAAGTTTTTTTGCACCGAGTTATGATTTTCATCAAACTAGCTATGTTCAAAATCAAAACACAATCATCAATTATTTCCTAAACCAACATACAAATGAAAAAATCAAAGAATTTTATGGGGCTTTATTTTTTGCAAAAGCTATTTCTAAGGATCTAAGACAAGATGTAAATTTTTATGGCATTGCACATTTAATTGCAATTAGTGGGTATCATTTAGGGTTATTGTTTAGCTTTTGTTTTGTAGTATTTGCACCATTGTATGCATTTTTTCAAAAAAGATATTTTCCATATAGAAGTTTAAAGTTAGATCTTAGCGTATTTACTTTTGTGCTTTTAATTGCTTATATGTATCTTATAGATTTTACTCCTTCTTATACAAGGGCTTTGTGTATGGCATTGTTTGGATTTTATCTTTATAGTAAAAATGTAAAAATTCTAAGTTTTAAATTTTTAGTTTTAAGTATAGTTTTATGCATTAGTCTTTTTCCAAAATTATTATTTAGCGTAGGATTTTTATTTTCTGTGCTTGGGGTATTTTATATTTATTTATATTTACATCATTTTAAAAATAAATTTTCTAATTTAACCCATATTATTCTTTTAAATTTTTGGACATTTTTAGCTATGATTATACCTGTTTTATATTTTTTCCCTTTACTAAGTTTGCAACAATTTTTAGCTATACCTCTTAGTATTTTATTTATAATTTTTTATCCTATGGTGCTATTGCTTCATATTTTTAATTATGGAAATTTATTGGATTTTTATTTGTTAGATTTTTTTAATATTAAATTTCACAGCATAAATTTTAAAATATCTTTTTGGGTCTATATAGGATATTTATTTTTATCACTACTTAGTATTTTTAATAGATATTTAGCTCTTTTTGTAATTTCTCTTGGGTTTGTGCCCTTTATTTTCTTGCTCAAATAAAAGATATGCTTTTAAACCCAAAAGATAAATAATCCATGAAATATAAATCCACAAAAAGAAAAATAAAATCACAGAGAAAGAACCATATACATTTAAATATGTTTTATTATACACAGCATAATACACAAAAATAGTTTTAGAAATATACCATATAACAGATGCTCCAAATGAAGTTATAAGAAGTAATTTTAAATTACCTTTTTTACTTAAAGAGCTAGAATATGAAATAAAAAATAAAATCCAAATAATCACATAAGGTAAAATTTCAAAAAAATTTATTCCTATGTTAAATTCATCTAAAGTTTTTTGTATAAGTCCTGAAATATAAAAACTCAAACCTAGTCCTAATGGTGTTAAAGTCACCAAAGTCCAATAAGAACTAATGCTATACCAAAGACTTTTGCTTTCTTCTTGTAAAAGTTTATTGATTACATAATCATATCCTGAAAAAAAAGCCAAAGAAGTAATAGCCATAGCCAAAAGCCCTATCAAGCCTATATTTACACTATTTTTTAAAAAAGTATTAATATAACCTATGATTAGATCTTGCTGAGTTGGGATTAAAAAAGTAAAAATTAAATTTTTTATCTTTTCTTGATACATTTCAAAACTCGGAATTTGAGTAAAAACCCAAAAACACAAAAAAAGCAAAGGAATTAAAGATAATATAGTATAAAAACTTAAAGCTGCAGCATAATTTAAAATTTCTTTATCCCTTAATCCTAAAAAAATTTTTACTATATTTTTAAAAACCATTAAAGTCCCATTTTAAATGGATTTAAGATATTATTTGGATCAAACGCTTTTTTGATATTTCTCATTAATTCCATTTCAGCTTCACTAAAAGCAAGTTTCATAAAAGGGGCTTTAGAAAGCCCTATTCCATGTTCACCACTTAAGGTTCCACCTAAAGATATAGTTAGTTTAAACACCTCTTCCACTGCTTTATATCCTTTTTTAACTAAATCAGGATTATTTTTATCACTTACCATGACATTAGTATGCACATTTCCATCTCCCGTGTGACCAAAACAAGGGATTTTAAAACCATATTTTTTAGAAATTTGATCTATACCTTTTAAAAGCTCAGGAAGTTTTGATCTTGGCACAGTAATATCTTCGTTTAATTTTAAATTTCCATACATCGTGATACTTTGAGAGCAATTTCTTCTTGCAAACCAAATATCTGCTGCTTCTTGTTCATTTTTAGCTACTTTAAATTCTCTTGCTCTAAATTCCAAAAAACTTTGCTCTAAAATTTGCAAATCTGCTTTTATAGCTTCTTCTACATTACCATCAACATCAGCTATTAAAATAGCCCCTGCATCAGTTGGTAATCCTTTATTAAACTTATATTCTAAAGCTTGTATGCTTAATTGATCCAAAAATTCCATAGAAACAGGAGTAACACCCTTTGATAAAGTCTTATAAACTGCATTCATAGCATCATCAATGCTATCAAAAATTCCCATTGCGGTTTTTTTAAATTTAGGCAAGGCTACAAGCTTAAGAGTGATTTGAGTAAGCACAGCCAAAGAACCCTCACTTGCTATCAAAATACCAGCTAGATTATAACCTGCTACATCTTTAATGGTTTTTTTCCCAGCTTTTATTACCTCACCATTTGGTAAAACTGCTCTTAAAGCCATGACATAATCTTTTGTGATACCATATTTTGCCGCTCTCATACCACCTGCATTTTCGCTGACATTACCCCCTATTGAAGAATACTCCATACTAGCAGGATCCGGAGGATAAAACAAACCAAATTCACTTAAAGCTTTTTGCAAATTTGCATTAATCACTCCAGGTTCTACCACAGCTACTAAATTTTCAAGATCAATTTCTAAGATTTTATTCATATGCTTTTCAAAGCTTAAAACCAAACCACCATTAACCGCTAAAGCCCCACCTGTAAAGCCTGATCCTGATCCTCTTGGAATAATGATAATTTTTTCTTCATTGCAGTATCTTAAAATTTGACTAACATCTTCTTCGTTTCTTGGAAATAAAACCCCATCGGGCAAATAATGCTTTTTAGTTGCATCATAACTATATGCTCTTTTATGAACTTCATCAAAAAAAGCATTATCATTTCCTAATAAATTTTGAAAAAAAATTTTATGTTTTTCTTGCATTGATTATTCTCGAGTTAAATTAATCAATTTTTCATAATAAATATAATAATTTCCTATACTTTCATCATTTAAACTAAAAATATCACTTTTATAGCCTGTAATTCTTGAGTAAAATGGAATTTGTAAGCTTTGAGCTTGAGGAATTTCAATTTCTTGTATTTTTTCAAAATCTTGACAATCAACCAATTCAGCTTTTTTTTCTAAAGCTACTACCAAAAGTCCTACAGCATTTTTTGAACAAAATGATCTAAAATCTGATCTTCTTGGAGTTTGACGATATTCTTGTATCATATGAGCGCCAAATAAATCAGGGTGTAAAAAATACAAATCACTAAATTTTTGCGCTATATAATCATAAACTTTTTTATCAGGAGCGATGATTAAAGCTCTATCGTATAAATAATTTAAAACAACTTTATCTCCAACTTCAGGCAAAACATTTGGCAAAGGCATAGCATCTTGAACAAGCATATCAAAAACTTTAAATTGTAATTTCACAAAATCATTTTCACGACCTATTACACTAGCTCTTGCTACAATTGTTTTTTGATTTTCAATATTATGCACAACTATACCACTAGAGTGCATCAAAATTTTAGGATCATCTTTGATATAGCCATAAATATCTTCTACTTTTTCTAACTTTGTTTGTATCAAATCAAAACCTTTTGCATATGAAAATATTATAAAACAAAAATACATTAGAATAATTCTTACCAAAATTTATTCTCCTTATATTTGAATTATTGAAAATAAATTATATTGTTTTTTCCTTACAAAATTGTAAGAAAAATTAAGTAAAATACAAATTTATTTTATTTTGAAGGCTTAATTTTTAATGATGAAAAAAATTTTTATATCTTTAATTTTATCTATAAAATTATTTGCAATTTCAAGCATAGAAGAGCTTTCTTGGGAAAATGGCAAAACTTTACTTGATTTTTTACAAGATCATTCTATACCACTAAGTTTATACTATAATCTAGATGCTGAAGACAAAGAACTAAGTGCAGAAATTTCAAGCGGAGTAAAATATCAAATGTTAAAAGATGATCAAGGCGAGCTTGAACAAGTTTTGATTCCAATTAGCGATGATTTACAAATTCATATTTATAAAAATATAGAAAATAAATTTGTATTAAGTTTTACTCCAATTTCTTACACAAAGGAAACAAAAACCTTAAGAGTAGCTATAAACAATTCAGCTTATCAAGATGTGTATGATGAAAGCGGAAGTGTAACTTTAGCAAGAGCTATGGTGCGTGCATTTAAAAATAGCGTAAATTTTAAAAATGTTAAAAAAGGCGATAGTGTAGTTTTAATCTATGAGCAAAAAAGAAGATTAGGAAGGCTTTTTGGAGATATTAACATCAATGCTGCATTGGCAAATATAAGAGGAAAAGATTATTTAGTTTTTTTATATAAAGATTCTTATTATAATGCTCAAGGAAAAGAATTAGAAAATTTCTTTTTAATAAAACCTGTTCAATATACAAGAATTTCAGATCGTTTTACCAAGGCAAGGTATCATCCTATATTAAAAAGATACCGAGCACATTTAGGTATAGACTATGCTGCTCCAACTGGAACTCCCGTTAAAAGCGCAGGAGAGGGAGTGGTTAGTTTTATCGGAAATAAAGGTGGATATGGAAAAGTGGTACAAATAAAACATATGTCAGGTTATATGACTTTATATGCTCATCTTCATCGTTTTGCTAAAATCAAACGCGGTCAAAAAGTAAAACAAGGTCAAATAATAGGTTATGTAGGATCAACTGGTATGAGCACTGGACCACATTTACATTTTGGCTTATATCTAAATGATAAAGCCATAAACCCTGAGACCATAGTAAAAATTCCAAAATCAAGCTTAAATGGCAAAGACAAAGAAGAATTTTTAAAAATCTCTAAAAATTATCAAAAAAAACTTTATAGCATAGATGAAGATTTTAAAAATCCACCAAAAGAACAAAATATAGAAAATTCAATGGAGCTTTAATATGTCTAATGATTTTTTAAAAGCACAAGAACTTTTAAAAAATATTTCTAACAATCAAAGTACATATGAAATTAATGAAGCTTTAAAAACCATCAAAAGGCATGATGAAAATCTTTTTTTACAAACCTTAAATTCTCTTGATGTTTTTACATTGGCAAATATTTCTACCATAACACCCGAGTATATACTTGAAGATATATTAGAGCATTTAAGCATTGAAAAAATAGCCAAAGCAGTTGAAGAACTAGAAAGTGATGACGCAACCGACTTAATTCAGCGTTTTGAAGACATAAATCCTCAAAAAACTCTAACAATTTTAAATCGTCTAAGTTCAGAAGACAAGGAAGAAATTTTACGCTTAAAAAATTATAATGAAAATACAGCTGGTGCTTATATGCAAACTGAGATTTTCACAGCTTCTTTAGATGAAAACATAGAAAAAGCAATAAAACGCTATAGAATTTTAAAAAAAAGTGAAAAAATAGATCAAATTTTTCAAATTTATATTACCGATAAAGATGGAAAGCTTTGCAATTCTATAAATTTAAGCGATCTTTTGCTTTGGGATTTTAAATTAAGCTTTGCTGATATTATCAAAAATAATACCAATAAATATAAAAGCTACAGTGTAAAAGATTACGATGATATACAAATGGCTATTGATATGGTTGAAGATTATGATTTGAGTGTATTGGCTGTGGTAAATGAAGAGGGTGTGCTTTTAGGAAGGATTACTTATGATGATATTCATGATTTAATCCAAGATAACGCGACCGAGCAAATTTATAATCTAGCAGGTGTAGATAAAGAAGTGGAAGAAGAAAGCGCTTTAAAAGCAGCTAAAGCAAGGGCTTTTTGGCTTATGATCAATCTTACTACTTCTTTAATTTCAGCCAATATTATCAGTCTTTTTTCAGGAGAAATAGAAAAACTAGTGGCTTTAGCTGTGTTGATGCCTATAGTAGCTTCTATGGGAGGGAATACAGGCTCTCAAGCTTTAGCTGTCACCGTTAGAAAATTATCACTAAATGAAGTTGAATTTAAAGATGCTAAAAAAGTTATATTAAGAGAAAGTGGCATGTCTTTACTCAATGGATTTATTTTTGCAGTTATTATGGGTATTATAACTTTTATATGGTTTAAAACTGCTATGCTAGGACTTGTTATAGCTTTATCTATGCTTATAAATTTAGCTTTAGCAGGTTTTGTAGGCTCTTTTGTGCCACTAACATTAAAAAAATTCAAAATCGATCCAGCAGTTGGTTCAAGTGTGGTTATAACAGCAATTACTGATGCATTAGGATTTTTTAGTTTTTTACTTTTAGCAAAAATGATGTTATTATAGGTAGGTAAATATGGCGATTGTAAAATTTAAAAATCAAGAAATTAAATTATTAGGAAATGAATTAAATATAGAGATAACGCCCCAAAACTCACACTAAAAACTAAAAATTTAGCTTCTATAGAAACAGCTCCTGCTAAAAAAACTCAAATTTTATTAAGTGTTCCAAGTTTAGATACTCCAGTTTGCTCTAAACAAGCCAAAGAAACAAACAAAAAACTTGCCTCTATGAAAAATATAGAAGTAATTTTAATCAACATATGGATCTTCCTTTTGCAATAGATAGGTTTTGCGCCACAGAAGGCACTGCTAATATAATGTTTGCTAGTGATTTTGCATTTAAAGAATTTGGTTTAAAATGGCACTTTAATAGGCAGTAGCATCTTTGCTGGGCTTTTAACTCGAGCTATTTTTGTAGTAAAAAATGGCAAAATTGTTTATAAGCAATTTAGTAAAGATATTATGGAAAAACTTGACTTTAAAGATTTAGAAATATTTATGTATGAAAATTATGGCTATAGCTTACCTCATTCTTCAAAATTAGTCACAACAAATTCTTCTTTAGGAGCTTCTATGAAACAAGATTTTTCTTTTAAAAATAACAAATCTACATGACCTACTGGACCATTTCTGTTTTTACCTATGATTAGTTCAGCTTTTTCTTGGACAGGATTTGGTAGAAATTTTCTTTCATAATTCTTTCCTTCCATTTTTGCTTTATTCTCTCGTTCTTTTTCTTCTTGTTCTCTATACACTTCATCTCTATATACAAACAAAATAGTATCAGCATCTTGCTCTATAGCTCCACTTTCTCTTAAATCACTAAGCATAGGACGCTTATTTGCTCTACTTTCTAATGAACGATTGAGCTGAGATAATGCAATTACTGGCATATTTAATTCTCTTGCTAAAAGTTTTAAACCTCTTGAAATTTCACTCACTTGCAAATGTCTATCATTAAATACAGAATTACTCATCATAAGACCTATATAATCAACCACACAAAGCTCTATGCTTTCATCTTGAGCTTTGATTTTTCTTAAAATCGAGCGTATATCGGCTATACTAGCATAACCATTATCATAAATATAAAGATTTTTTTGAGAATACTCATTACAAGCATCACCCACTCTACTCCACTCATCGTCATTTAAATCAGCAACTAAAATTTTTTGTAATGGAATAGATGTTTTAGCACTAATTAATCTTTGCATGATTTGGGTTGCAGGCATTTCTAGTGAAAACATCACTACGCCTTTGTTTTGTCTTAAAGTTTTTTCTATAAAATTTAAACAAATTGTAGTCTTACCCATACCAGGCCGTGCAGCAATGATGATGAGATCTCCTGCTTTAAAGCCTTTTGTCATTTTATTAAGCTCACTAAAACCTGTATCAAGTCCTAAAATATCTTTAGTTTCTGATTCCTTTAATTTTTTAAATTCTTCCATCAATTCAGACATAACCATGGTTACATCTTTGATACTACTAGAATTTACTCTATTGGTTAGATTAAAAATTTCCTTACCAATTTCATCTGAAATTTGAGAAATACTTTTATCTTCATTGACTCTAGTTGGAATAGTATAAGCAAAATTTAAAAGTTGTCTTCTAATTGATTTTTCTTTTAATTCATGAGCATATTTACTAACATCAGCTATAGAAGTGGTAGCTAAAATTTCAGCTAAAATTTCCTCATCAACCTTTTTATGTTTTTTGATAAAACTAATACTAATTGGTTCGCCAGCATTCACACAAGCTAAAATTGCTTTATAAATATCTTGATGAGCTTTGAGTGAAAAATCATTGATTTCAATATCTGAAGAAATACTAAAAAAAGAATCCTCACTATAAATACAAGAACTAAGTATAGCTCTTTCTAAATCTAAATCAAAATGTTCATTATTTTGACTCATCAACCACTCCTATAAATTTAAAAACAAATCCGTTGATAAATATCTCTCGGCTGTATCATTTAACACGGTTAAAACCTTTTTATCTTTATTTTGCTTTGCAATTTGCGAAGCTATAAAAACATTAGCACCACTTGATATTCCTGCCATAATGCCAATTTTTCCAAGTTTTAAAGTAGTATTTATCGCATCTTCATTGCTTACACACCAAATTTCATCTATAATATCTTGATTTAAAATTTTAGGGATAAAATTCGCCCCTATGCCTTGAATTTTATGACTTGAAGCTATATTTTGACTCAAAAGAGGAGAAGATTTTGGCTCTATAGCAATAACTTTAACATTAGGATTTTTCTCTTTTAAAATTTCTCCTACACCACTAATCGTCCCACCTGTTCCAAAACCTGCAACAAAAATATCGACATCGGGCATAATATTTAAAATTTCTAAAGCTGTTTCATTTTTATGAGCATTTTTACTATTAATATTTTCAAATTGGCTAATTATAAATGAATTAGGTATTTCCCTTGAAAGTTCTTTTGCTCTATCTAATGCTCCTTGCATGCCTTTATCAGCAGGAGTTAATTCAAGCTTTGCTCCAAAAAAGCTCATCATCTTTCTACGCTCAATACTCATAGATTCTGGCATAGCAATAATAAGTTTTAGTTTTAAACTTGCACAAATCATTGCTAGAGCAATACCTGTGTTTCCACTACTAGCTTCAATAATAGTTGAATCTTGATTTATTTTTCCATCTTTGAAAGCTTGAGTTATCATTCCAAAAGAAGCTCGATCTTTTATAGAGTGACTTGGATTAAGATACTCACACTTTGCGTAAAGATTAGATGAAAATTCTTTTAGAGAAATTATTGGAGTATTTCCTATACATTCTAAGATATTATTATAAATTCGCATTGTTTCCTCTTAATATTTTAAAAAACAATATCAAAAGAATATTAATAGAAAAATGCAAGAGTTTAAACTCTTGCTTTAAAAATTATTTTTTAGCTTTTTTAGTAGCCTTAGCAGCAGCAACTGCATCTTTAAGATTTTTACCCACTTTAAATTTAGCAACTTTAGTAGCAGGAACTTCGATAGTTTTTCCTGTGCTTGGAACTCTAGCTGTTCTAGCAGCTCTTTCAGCTACTGAAAAAGTACCAAAACCTATAAAGCTAATGCTATCACCTTTTGCTAACACATCACTAATAGTAGCAATAACCGCATCTGTAGCAGCAGTTGCGTCTTTTTTAGTTAGCCCCGCAGTTTGAGCAACTTGAGAAATAAAATCTGCTTTAGTCATAAAAAGCTCCTTTTTTTAAAATAGTTGTTAAGTTTAACACATTTAAATAGCTTTTGCAAGGGTTTTGAGCAATTTTAATTAAATATTATTTAATTTTTACAAGATTAAATATTATCTAGCAATTTTCTTGCCTTATCTATAACAATTTGCGGCTTTAAATCATTCATACATGCATGGTGTTTTAAAGGACAAATTCTTTTCATACAAGGCATGCAAGCTAAATTTAAATATGCTAATCTTGAATTTTTTTGCCAAGGTGATGTTTGATGAAAATTAGTTGATCCAAAAATGGCTATGGTTTTTACTCCATAAGCTGCACCTATGTGCATAGGTCCGCTATCATTGGTGATTAAAATATCTAGCATGGATATATTTTTACACAAAGTAAAAATACTAGTTTTTCCACATAAATTTTTAGCTTGCACCCCATCTTTTAAAAGTAAATTTTGTATTTCATCACATATTTTTTGTTCGGTTTTTACACCAAAGATTATTATTTTATGAGTAGATGCAAATTCTTTTGCTACTTGTGCAAAATACTCACTATTCCATCTTTTAGCACTTCCATAATGAGCACCGGCATTTATCCCTAGAATTTTTTTTGTAGTTTTTGCTTTTATAGGTAGTTTTAAAGAATTTGAATTAGCCTTAAAATTTAAAGAATTTTCTATGAATTTTAGATATTTTAAAACTTGATGTTCATTTTTATTGTAATTTTTATCAAAATAAAATCTTTTTTTTACTTTTATTAAATTTAAGATTATCTTACTTGAAAAAGCTGATCTAAAACTAATAGCAAGATCAAATTCTCCAAGTTCTTTTCTAAGTTTAAAAATTGAAAAAAATCTTCGTTTTTTATTCTCTACTAATATTTTTGAATTTTGTAAATTTTTAAAAAGCTCCGTGCTAACAAAAGAACCATAAAATAAAAAATTAGCATCTGGATATTTTTCTTTTATTGCATAAATTGCCGCACTTGCCATAACAGCATCGCCAAGCCAAGTAGGTAGATTTATAAAAATTTTCATTTTCATCCTTAAAAAAGATATAATTTTAACATAATCAAGGGTTTTAAATGAGTCAAATTTCCATAATACTTCCAACTTATAATGTAGAAAAATATATAGCTAGAGCATTAGATAGTTGTATAAATCAAACTTTTAAAGATATAGAAATCATAGTAGTAGATGATTTTGGAAGTGATAAAAGCATAGATATAGCAAAAGAATATGCTAGTAAAGACAAAAGAGTTAAAATCATACATAATGATAAAAATTTAGGCACTTTTGCAAGTAGAAATATAGGCGTATTAAACTCAAACTCACCCTATATAATGTTTTTAGATCCTGATGATTATCTAGAGCTTAATGCTTGTGAGATAGCTTTGGAAAATATAAAAAATGATATTGATATGATCATTTTTGATGCTTTTGTTCATAGAGTTAAATTTAAAAAATTTTATAGATTTAAAAATAATGAGTATTTTAATAAGGATGATTTTTTAATTTTTTTACTCAATCAAAAGCATTTTTGTTGGAGTGTTTGGGCTAAACTTTATAAAAAGGTAAATTTACTTAAAAGTTTTGAATATTTTGATATATATGAAAGATTGTGTTATGGTGAAGATGTGTTTTTTAACTATATAAATTTTATAATTAGTGAGAGTTTTTTTATATCTAAAGAATGTTTTTATCATTATGAATTTAATGAATTTGGAAGATATGAAAATAAAAATAAGGAAATTTTATATCAAAATTATAAAGACAAAAAAAGAAGCTTTGAGCTTATAAAAAAGCTCTCATATAATTTTAATTATAAAAATTTTAATGAAAAATTATTTGGAATTTTTAAAATGGATTTAATAAATTTAAAAAATAGATTATAAAATATCAAAAATTAACATTTTTTAAAGCTCTTTGCTCGATTTTTTCTACTAAATTTAGAAAACCTTTTTCTATAAGCTCATCTTTAGTTGTAACTATACTTCTTTGTAAAACTTCCTTTTGAGAGTCTATATGAGCTATGATTAATTTTATCCAATCTAGGTGTTCTTTTATCCAAAGCATTGATTTATTGTAGCTATCTTCTTGTGTTTTTGGATTTAACACATAAATTCTTGCTAAATTTAATTCAAATTGTCTAATTAAAGGATTAAGCACTTCACATAAACTATGCATTAACAAACTTTCTACTTTTGTTTTAATCGTGTTTATTTTCTGCATAATGTTTTCTAATAACTCTTTATCATTTTGATAACCTATTAAATCAATATCATTTAATATTAATTCTAACTCATCATTAAAATTTTTACTTAATTTTTCACAAATTTGTATATCTTTATTTATTCTATAATATGCTTTTAACAATAATTCATTTTGTTTATTTAAATTTAAATTTTCAAGTTTTGTAAAAGGCTTATTCAAATCTTTTTTTAATAATTTTTCACATACTTGCTTAAAAGGCTCTTCAATGGTTCCATTTATTCTTGCTCCACCTTCGGTGCAATTATAAGTTATCAAAAATTTATTTGTAGCTATAAGATTCTCTAAAGTACTTTTAAACCAAAGCCATATACAATGGGTCTTAACCATATCTTTTCCGCCATACCCAAGCACATCCATATGCTCATAAGTATCAGTTTCAAAGGTAGATGAATTTTGATAATCTTTTGGATGAGATTCTCCTATATCATTATAGGCTAAATCTTGTCCTATTAAAACTATATTTTTATGATTTAAATAGCTTGCTAAAGTATATGCCATATGAGCTACACTATGACCCATACCAAAATATCCAAAATGATCAAGTTTAACATTAGCTATAAAATTTGAAGGATTAGAAATTATTGTGTAATTTCCTCCATAGGATTTCTTTTTTTCTAAATATTTAATAGTATTTGGATGGACTACAGATTTTACAATAAATAAAATATCTTTATCAAATTCACCAAAATCATGATTAAAAAATTCACTAGTGAAATCAGTTCTTTCAAGTGAAAAAACATAATCAGGTTTAATATTTGCTTTTGCAAGTATAGGGTAAGCACTATCAGCACAAAATATACTGGCTTTGTTTTGATATTGTTTTAAAAGTGGAAGTTGTTTAGTTAAGCTAGGACCTGTTGAGACTATGATAGCTGTATCACTTAAATTTTTTCTTTTATTTAATAATTCTTTATAGCTTGGATGAGCTATCATTTTAGGAATATTTTGTATAAAATGCTTTATACCCTGTAAATAATCAACTGGAGAATTACCATGTGAAAAAATACTTTCTCGTATGGCATCTTGTATTAAAGAATTTAATTTTAAAATTTCTTCTTGGTACTTGCCATCATAATAATCACAATGTATCTCTAAAAAATAAGTCCTTAAAAAATTAAATATATTTTTGTTTAAACATATAGCTTTTAAATCATGTATGCTTAAATTTTTTGGATCCAGTAATAATAATCTATTTTCTTTCAATTCTTGAGAAAAATCTATCGCTTTAAACATGGTATAGATTATATTTACATCAGGTTCAAATATTAAAATAATCTTATGATTTGGATTTTGCAAAAGAGCTTTGTATAAAATTCCACTTCCAAAACCATAAAAAAATAATACAGGATATAAAAGAT
This sequence comes from Campylobacter volucris, assembly GCF_008011665.1. GTDB lineage: Bacteria > Campylobacterota > Campylobacteria > Campylobacterales > Campylobacteraceae > Campylobacter_D > Campylobacter_D volucris_A. Next base: position 10,936 of record NZ_VOWJ01000014.1, on the reverse strand, counting down.
ATTTATCGTTATATAAATTTAATGTTTTATTTAATTCTTCTAGCGGCTTATCATAAAGGCTATACCCCCCCCCGTCTATGATATTTATATCTAAATTATCATCACCTTGCACTATTTGATAAGTTTGATTCACTTTTTTTTAATTGCTCTTTTAAATTATGATCAAATACCGCATTAATATTATTTTCTAAAATATTCATCAAAGTCCCCATCCATCATCTACTATTATAATTTGCCCTGTTATAAATTTAGAATAATCTGACATTAAAAATATCAAAGTCCCACACACATCATTAGCATCTAGCATACCTTTAGAAGCACAACACTTTCTATAAGCATCTAAAAACACTTGAGGTTGATTATCCTTTATACCACCAAAGGCTACGCTATTTACTCTTATATTTGTATTAAAAAGCTCCTTAGCAAGCCAAATACCAAGATGATTAATGCCTGCTTTAATCACACTATATTCTAAAGAACTTTGCATGGAAGTTCCTTTATAATTTTCAAATTTAGGTGCATAAACACCCATAATTGAACTTAAATTAATAATATTTCCAAATCCTTGCTTTTTAAAAAATTTTACCATTATATTAGCTATAAAAATAAAACTAGCCAAATGCAAATTTAAACTCTCACAAATTTGTTCATAATTTGCCTCATAATAAGCAATTTTCCCCCAATCTTTACTCACAGGATAAGCACAATTAACAAAAGCATCAATTTTTCCAAATTTTAAAACAGCTTCTTTTAAACAATCTTCGATTGCTTTTTGATCATTTATATCAATTTTTTTGCTTAAAATGCGTTCTTTATTATTTAATTTTAATGCTAAGTGAGATAATCTTTCTTCGTTAATATCTGCAATGATAATTTTTCCATTATGCTCTAAACACGCCTTGCTCAAAGCACTTCCTATACGGCCACATGCTCCTATTATAAATACTACTTTATCTTTAATCATTAAAAATCTTCCTGTTTTAAATTAGCCTTTTTGATTAAAAATTCAACTATTTCAAAATCAAACTCACTATCTATATCAAAAGCTGTTTTTTCATCCATTATATACAAACTCGTATTTTTTCCAAATAAAGTATCATTTTTTAACAATTTTTCCCTAGTAAAAATATAAATACTAGCATTCATATCATAGCATTTTGGAGCACTTTGACGCGTAGTGAAATTCCCTTCTTTAGATTTTTTTACCTCATCGTTATCTACTTCTATTAGATTAAAATATGGGTTGCGTCTTGCTAGAGTAGCTGTAATTAAATTTGATTTTTTTTCTTGTTTAAAAAGCTCATATGCTTTGCAAATATCTTTACTATTTCGCAAAGGTGCAGAAGCATCAAGATCTATTATAGTGTCAAATTTGGTATTAAAATATTCTTCGCTTTTTAACAAAGCATCTTTTATAACAGGCAATTTAGCACTATCATCTTTTGCCAAATTTTCATCTCTTTTGAAAAAAACTTCTCCGCCATATTTTAAAGCAACTTGTGCTATTTCATCACTATCTGTGCTAATTACTATATGCTTAAAAAGTTTGGAATTTTTAGCTTGGATTATGCTATAAGCAATTAATTCTAAATCATTAATTTTTTTAATATTTTTATTTTTTACTCCCTTACTTGCGCCTCTTGCACAAATAGTGCATAAAATATTATCCATTTTTAACCTTATCACATAGTTTTAAAATTTTAAAAGCTTCATTTAAAGTGCATAAATTTTCATCTTTTTTTAAAATTGCTTTGTGCATATTTTTTAAAGTATTGATTGTATCATTTTCGTATTTTTTTTCTTCTATTAAACCATTTTTATCAAAAACAAATAATTGATTTGAAATCAAATCAACTTTGTAAGATTTTTCTTTAGAGCAAAATACAATTTCTCGTTTAACAAATTTAGAAAAATAATCAAGTCTTATATGAATTAATTTTTTCTTGGCTTTTAAAGCTAAAAAAGCAAAATCATCGCTATTTATTTTAAGCTCTGAAATTTTTAAATTTTGACTATATAAAAGTTTTAAATTATCAAAAAAATAAAAGGCTAAATCTAATTCGTGAGATAAATCTAACAAAACTCCCCCGCCTAATTCTTTTTTAGCACTATAATTTTTAGTATAATCAACATCACGCCAATTTGGTAAATATGATGAACAAACAAATTTGGCAAAATAAACACCCTTATCTTCACACAATATATTTTTTAAATCTTTCACCAAGGGATTAAACCTTAAAAGATAAGCGATATAAATTTGATTATTTAAACTAGGTATAAATTTTTTATATTTTTCAAATAAAGGTTTTTCGACTAAGATGATTTTATCTTTTACATTTTCATCTATGAATTTTAAAATTTTAAAATGTTCTGTTGTTATATTTGCTATGATAAATAAATCATATTCTTTTAAATTTACTTCACTTATATGAAAAAAATTTCTTTGCTTATAAGTTTTAGAAACTATATGAACTTCATATCCAAGCTCTTTTAAGGCTAAAAAATGCTTTTTACCTATACTTCCAAAACCTATAATCAAAGCTTTCACTTAAAGTCCTCACTAGCTTTTAAAAACTCATCCATTCTTCCTATATCAATCCAATAATCATCAATCACAAATGAATTTACCTTACCCTTTTGCATAATTATTTTAATCAAATCAGGCATATCAAGGTATTGATTTTTTTCTAAAAATGAAAGCACACAAGGCTCACATACATAAATTCCCGCACTAACTAAAAATTTATAAGTTGGTTTTTCAGTAATTTTAGTAATAAATTTATTTTCAAGCTCTATAACACCATAAGGAACTTGATAGCTAAATTCTCTAAGAGCTACACTCATTAAAGCTTTGCTCTTTTTGTGTGCTTTTAATAATTGATTAAAATCAAGTTCGGTTAAAATATCAGCATTCATTACAATAAAACTTTCATTTATATCTTTTTTTATCAAGCTTAAGGCCCCTGCTGTACCTAATTTCTTTTCTTCAATTATATAATCAATATTTACACCAAATTTAGCCCCATCTTGAAAATATTTTTGGATGATGTGTTTTTTATAGTTTAAACAAAGTGTAAAATTTTCAAAATTTTGTTCATTTAATCTTGTGATAATAGTTTCAAGTATAGGTCTATTACCAATTTTTAGCATAGGCTTTGGAGTATTTTTAGTTAGCTCTTTTAATCTAGTACCTAAGCCTCCTGCCATTAAAATAACTTGATTTTTGTTTTTGTTTTTGTTTAGCAAAGAAGCAATGGATTTAATTTGAATGATCTTACCATGCTTATTAACAACCGGGAAATCATAAATATCATATTTCGCACTTAAATTTAATAAAGATTTTTCACTAGTTTGCTCATCAACCACAATAGGATTTTTTGTATAAATTTTTTCTATGCTATCATTTAGCTTATAACCATTAATCAATGCTTTTCTAATATTAGAATCACTAATAATGCCTAAAAATTTATCCTTTTCATCGACTACCACACCAAGTCTAACTCTTAAATTCCCTATGGTAGCTAAAGCTTCTTTGATGCTAGATTTTTCTTTAAGTTTTAATTTTTCTATATTCATAAATCCACAAACTCTTTAAATAATAATGATTTTAAATTTTGCTCTTTTAAAATTGTTTTAATTTTATAACTAGAATTTTTACTTGCAAAAGGATTTACCATAGTTTTTAATTCATCTTTATATGATTTTGAATTAAATATTTTCCAAGCTTTATCTAAGTCATTAATGCTAACACTAATAATATTTTTAGCAAAAATTCTACCCTTTTGTCTATCTCCTATATTAATACAAGGAGTTTTAAAAAAAGGACTTTCACAAATTCCACTTGAACTATTTCCAATCACTGCTTTAGCAAATTTCATAAGACTTAAATATTTTAAAGAACCTAAATTATCAAACAAACTGGCCTTATTTTTATTTTCATCACAATATTTTTTTAAAATTTCATTAATCATTAAGCCATTTTCATCAGCATTTGCCTTAGTAAAAATCAAAGTAGCATTTTCTAATTGGTCTAAAAAATTTAATAAAATTTCAATTTCTTTTTGGGTTGATTTTAAATTTAAAGTTTGTGGATGATAGGTAATTAAATATATATTTTCATTAAATTTTAAATTTAATTGATTTTGTAATTCTTCTTTATTCAAAAATTGCATATTTTGTATGATTTCTCCGCCTATTGAGCCCACATTAAAAACTCTTTTAGAATTTTCTCCAAGTTGAATAACTCTTTTAGCATAAAGCCCTGTGCTTACAAAATGCAAATGCGACATTTTAGTAATAGCATGTCTTATACTATCATCCATAGCACCTAAGGTTAATTCTCCTCCACACAAATGGGCTGATGGAATTTGCATCATCAAACAAGTACTTGCAACTGCTAACATTTCATATCTATCACCTAAAATTACTACAATATCTGGCTTTAATTCTTCAAAAGCCTCGCATAATGAAATTTGTAAAAGCCCCATGCTTTTACAAATACCTATACTATCATTTGAACTTAATAAAATATTGATTTTTTTATCTATTTTAAATTCTTTTTCTATATCTTTATAAGTTAAGCCAAAATCATGACTTAAATGAGAAGCACTTACTATAAGCTGAAGTGTTAAATCTTTATCATTTTTTATTTCTTTACATAAATTTTTTAACAAATACCACTCAGCTCTAGTCCCACTTACTACACAAATTTTTCTATTCATTAATAAGCTCGTCTTCTTGATAATTTTTTTGTGCTATTTTTCCTATATATTTTTCATAATTCATCGCACAAATTCCATTTCCTGGACGCTTTGTAGTAAGATTTTCTTCACCAAAACGCTCACCTTTTTTAATAGCTTTTTTAGCCACTAAAGATTTTCTAACTATATCGATATTTTTCATTTCACTTTTGCTTGGCTTTTTAACCCCATCCCCTAAAGCTTTCTCTATATCTTTAATGCTTTTTACCATAGCTTTTAACTCATTTACATCTAGTGAAGCTTTGTGATCGGGTCCTTGCATAGTTTTATCTAAAGTAAAATGCTTTTCTATCACACAAGCTCCCATAGCCACAGCTGCTATAGGTATGCTTATACCCAAAGTATGATCAGAATACCCCACAGGTAAATTAAAAGTTTCTTTTAAAGTTTGCATAGCCTTTAAATTCGCATCTTCAAATGGTGTTGGATACTCACTATTACAATGTAAGATAGTAATTTTTTCTCTTTGAGTGCCATTACTTGTTAAAACATTTAAAGCATTTTGAATCTCTAAAAGTGTAGCCATACCTGTTGAAAGAATGATATTTTTATCATATGAAGCAATTTTTTTAAGATAAGGATAGTTTGTAAGCTCACCACTTGGAATCTTAAATAATTCCACATTTAATCTAGCCAAAAGCTCTATACTTTTTAAGTCAAAAGGAGTTGAAAGAAATTTAATGCCACACTTATTGCAATGCTTGATTAATTCTTCATGTGCCTTTTCATCAAGCTCTAGCTTTTTAATCATATCTAATTGGCTTTGGTTTTCATCTGTATTTGCAAGCTGATAAGAAGCTTTTTTTGCTATTTTACTGACACAATCACTAGCTATAAAACTTTGAAATTTTACATAATCAGCTCCAGCTTCACTAGCTACTTCTATAAGTTTTTTTGCGATATTTATATCACCATTATGATTAACTCCAGCTTCAGCTATGATTATGGTTTTTTGCATTTTATTCCTTATTATATAAATTAAGGGATAAAAATTTCTGCTTCTCCATCTATAGCAATCTTATTTTTAACCCTACATATAGTTTTAAAAATCACTTTCTTTTTTGCATAATCTATTTTTAAAACCTCTATACTAGCTTCTACCATATCTCCTATATATATCGGCCTTTTAAAATAAAGTTTTTGATTTGCATATACACATCCTTCTCCAGGTAATTTTGTGCCAAACATTGCAGAGAAAAAAGATGCGCAAAAAAGTCCATGTGCTAATCTTTTTTTATATCTACTTTTAGATGCGTATTGTTCATCTAAATGAATAGGATTTTTATCTCCTGAAAGTTCAGCAAATTTTACAACTTGTTCTTCAGTGATTATACAACTATAGCTTTCTTGCATTCCAATTTGTATTTTATCTAAATTTACTCCGAATGTTTTTTTAGATTTCATCAATTTACTCTTTTTTTAAAATTTTCTTTTGTTAATTTAATAGCAGGATTTCCAAAAACAACCTCGCCAGATTTTATACTTTTTGTTACCACAGAGCCAGCCGCTATAACACTATTGTCTTCTATCACCAAAGGTTTTGAAGGTTTTCCTTGATGTATAATAGCTCCAGTTCCTATAAAAACATTATTTCCAATGATAACATTCCCATTGCATTTAACAGCAGGTGAAAAAGTCACATTATCTCCAATAATACAATCATGAGCAACATAACTATAAATATTTGCTTGAAAATTCACACCAATAGAGCAATTAGAAGTGATACTTACAAAAGGACAAATAATAGCACCTTGTGATATTTTAGCTTCACAAGATACAAAAGCTAAAGAGCTAATAAAACTAAAAATATTAACATTTTTAATTTGAAGTTTATGATAAATAATTTTACGGATATTAGGATTTGAAATACAAATGATTACAGCATCATTGTTTTTAAAATCATATAAATCTTCACTTCCTAAAAAAGGTGCTTTAAAATTATATTTTTTATACCCATTATCATTTATATCAAAATATCCACATATCCCCCCCCCATCTTGGAGTATATATTGAGTTAATTCATTAGAAAAACCGCTAGCACCAATTATATATTTATTCATTTTTGCACCTTTTTAAGAATTCAAACATTATAAATATTGCTTTTATATTTTTTTAAATTTAAAGGATTGCTAAACCATTCTATAGTTTGGCTTAAACCTTTTTCTATGTCATATTGAGGTATAAAATTAGTAAGATTTTTGATTTTACTATTATCACATCTAAGTCTAAAAACTTCACTATTTTTAGGTCTTATACGCTCATTTTCTATGATAAATTCCACATTTGAATTCATAAGTTTTTTAATAAGCTCTAAAGTATCTTTAATACTAATTTCATAATTTGAACCTATATTTACCACCTCGCCTATGGAATTTTTACATTGAGCTAACTCTAAAAATCCTGCACAAGTATCTTTTACATAGTTAAAATCTCTAGTAGGCGTTACATCTCCAAGCTTGATCTGTTTAGCCCCATTTGCAATTTGTGTGATGATAGTAGGTATAACCGCTCTTGCACTTTGTCTTGGACCATAAGTGTTAAAAGGCCTTGCTATAGTTAGTGGAAGATTAAAAGCATTATAAAAACTCATCGCCATTGCATCAGCACCTATTTTACTAGCTGAATAAGGACTTTGTGCTTGCAAAGGATGTTTTTCATCAATAGGCATATACAAAGCAGTGCCATAAACTTCACTCGTGCTTGTATGGATGATGCGTTTTACATTATTTTCAAGCGCACCTTGACATATATTTAAAGTCCCATTGACATTAACTTCCACATAAGATGAAGGAGCGATGTAAGAAAATGGTATAGCAATCAAAGCAGCCAAATGAAAAATGATTTCTACATCTTTAGTGATATTTTTACAAAAAAATGGATCTCGAATATCCCCACAAACTACTTCAATATCTTTTAAACACTTGATATCTTCAAGCCATCCCCAATGATTAAAAGAATTATACTGGCTTAAAGCTCTAATCTCATATCCATAAAATGACGACTCTTGCATTTTGCTTTGCTCATAAAGCATTTCAACCAAATGCGAACCTATAAAACCATCTGCACCTGTGATTAATATCTTTTTCATGATTTTTCTTTAATTTTTTGTGTAATGATAGCATTGAATAAATAATCAATATTCTTAAGAACCATGTTTATAAATATTGATTATTTATATAAATCTATATACTTTTTCCAAATCACCCAAACTATCTATATCTATACTCGATTTTTCATCCATTATATAATAACTTGTTTTATCTTGCAAAAAAGTAGGATTTTTCAAAAATAAATCAGTTTTTATTATATAAATAGCACCATTACTCATATAAGTTTTAGGTAATTTTTGTCTAGGTGTAAATGGATAAATGTCATTACAAATTCCTTTTAAATTTCCATTTTCTTCTATAAAAGCTTTTAAAATTTTATTATTATACTCTATAACGCTTATTAGTGCATTTGCTTTTTCGTTTTTGAATTTTAAAAAAGCTTCATTTATATGCATATTTGTTCTAAGCGGTGAAGTAGGCTGCAATAAAATAATATTTTCATAATCTTTATAAAAATTTAAAGTATGCAAGATTACCTTATCACTAGTTGTATCATCTAGTGCTAATTCTTTAGGTCTTTTTAAAATATCAATATTTTGACTTTTTCCATATTCTAATATCTCATCTCCATCACTACTTAAAACAATTTTATCTATACAATTTGAATTTTTTGCAGCATTTATAGTGTAGTATAAAAGTGGCTTATCCTTTAAAGGAATTAAATTTTTATTTTTAATACTTTTTGATCCTGCACGAGCTGGTATTATGGCTAAAGTCATATTCTATCCACAAAATTTTTTTGTTTTTTTGCCTTAAATAATATTCCATTTTTTAACAATTTAAAAAACTCATCAGAGCTGTTTAGCATATCTATGTTAGCTATTGTTTTATTGGTTTTTATCAAATTATTTATAGCTTTTAAAATTTCATCTTCTTTTGCTTTAGTATTTACTACCTTATCTATGTCAGCTCTTTGATTTTGCCTTGAGCCTACTAAAATTCCATTTATACCAAGATATAAAGCTTCTTTTAAAATACAGCTTGAATTTCCTATTATAAAATCAGCATTGTTGAGTAAGCTTATAAAGTATTCAAATCTTAAAGATGGAAATAGTTTAAATTTCTTATTTGTTTTTAATTTTTCATATGAGTGCATTATAAACTCAAATCCTAAGTCATTATTTGGATAAATGATAATATAATTTTTATCACTTTTTATAAGAGCATTTACAAACTCTTCGCTTTGTTTAGCCATAGTATCAAATTCGGTAGTGACTGGATGGAAGATAGCCATAGCATAATTTTCATAATCTATATCATAGTATCTTTTAGCTTCTTGTAGAGAAATTTTATTATTGTTTAAAATTTCTAGATCAGGAGAGCCTATAATAAAGATTGATTTTTCATTTTCTCCCATTTGCATTAATCTTTTTTTAGCTATTTCATCATTTACTAAATGTATATGAGCAAGTTTGCTTATGCTATGTCTTAAACTATCATCTATAGTTCCTGAAAGCTCCCCACCTTCTATATGAGCTACCAAAATATTATTTAAAGCCCCAACTATAGCTGCAGCTAATGGCTCTATCCTATCACCATGAACCACTATTAAATCAGGTTCTATTTCATGTATAAATTTAGAAAAACCATCTATAGTTGCCGATAAGGCCTTATCCATTTGATAATATTTATCATGATTTATGAATTTATATATATTTTTAAAACCGCATTTTTCTATTTCTTTGTAAGTATATCCAAAATTTTTATTCATATGCATACCTGTTGCAAAGATAAATAATTCAAATTCGCAAGATTTTTCAATTTTTAACATTAAAGATTTAATTTTAGAAAAATCAGCTCTTGTTCCACTTACAAAAACAATTTTTTTCATTCAAAGTCTTCCCAGCTAAGTTGAGTATCATTTTTTATATCTTTTTTAGCTTTTTTGCCTAAGATATTTTCAAATTCTTTTGCGCTAATGCCACCTTTGCTTGGTCTTTTAACCCATATATTATCCATAGATAAAATTTCACCCTTTTTTATATCTTTTATGCTTACTACACTAGCAAAAGCAAAATCAATCGTTATTTGCTCTTCTTTTAATGCGTTTTTATTATTATTTCCTCTTAAAAGAACCATTTCTTTTGTATTTATTATAAGTTCTTTTAAAGCATCTTCATCCATAGAACAAACTATATCAGGACCATTTCTATCCATAGTATCTGTAAAATGTCTTTCTATTACACTTGCTCCAAGTGCTATGGCTCCTAAGCACGCAAGATTATTTGTGGTATGATCGCTTAAACCATAAAGACAATTAAATTCTTTATATAGTTCCAACATAGCATTAAGTCTTACTAAATGAGAAGGGGTAGGATATAAATTTGTAGTATGAAGCAATACAAAAGGAATTTCATATTCTTTTAAAATTTTAATAGTTGGTTTTATGCTTTCTATGCTATTCATTCCAGTGCTTATTATCATAGGTTTTTTAAATTGTGCTATATGCTTGATTAAAGGATAATTGTTGCATTCACCTGAGCCTATCTTATAAGCACTTGCTCCCATATCTTCTAAACGATTGGCTGCAGCTCTACTAAAAGGAGTACTAAGATAAACAAGTCCTAGCTTTTGAGTGTATTCTTTTAAGGCTAGTTCATCTTTATAGCTTAAAGCACAATTTTTCATTATTTCATATATGCTTATTTTTGCATTACCTGGTATGACTTTTTTGGCAGCTTCGCACATTTCATCTTCTACTATATGGGTTTGATGTTTTATTAACTTTGCTCCAGCTCTTTTTGCAGCATCTACCATTAGTTTTGCTAATTCTAAACTTCCATTATGATTTATACCAATTTCGGGTATTATTAAAGGATTTTCTTGTGAGATGATTAGATTATCTATTTTTATTTGCATATTTTTCCTTTATATAATGCTTTATATCGCTTGGAAGATGAAATAAATCTTTAAATAGTTTGTAATATATATTTTGTTTTAGCTTGACTTTGCCATCTTCTTTTTTAAAGAAATCATAATAATCCTTCCCTTCAGGTATTAACACATCATTTATACAATCTTTATCCTTATCAATCAAAATAAAATTATTATTAGCATTTGGTGCTA
>NZ_VOWJ01000028.1 GCF_008011665.1 Campylobacter volucris | reverse complement strand
GTTTTTACATCTATGAGTTTAGAATCTTTGGTTTTATGATTAATAAAGTCAAAGAATGAGTTAAGGCCTGATTGGATAGTAAAAATTGGACCAAGCAAATAAGATGCAAAAATTTTAACCAAAATTAATGCAATAACCAATGAAATAAATCCTATAATAAGTTGGGCTCTAAGAGCTAAATCACTAGATTTTGTATAGGTATCATTTTCAACCATAGCACAAATATTAATATTTGGATTTGGTGTTCTATCACACAATACAGCTTGTGTAACACCATTATCATCTTTTGCATAAAATAAAGTGTCAATGTTATTAGGATCTAAAAGATTAGGATCATCTGTAATAGCTTTTGCGATATTTTGTCCTAGTATCGTTTTAGTTAATATAAGTTTTGGATCTTGATGAAACATTGTTGTTCCATCTTGAGAATATACCGCAACAAATGAATTCTCAGTCTTACCAACCTCTAAAGCATCTGCTGAATATTGCTCTAAACTATAAACACCAGCAACAACTCCCCTAAACTGCCCCTCTATAATTAATGGCATAGAATATGCAATACCCTCTATTCCTAAAGTGATTGATTTGTAAGGATCGCTAGTATATAAATTCATGTTTTTCTTTGCACCTATATACCATGATTTACTTCTATAGTCAGAACCATTATTTAAAGTATTCTTAAATCCTTTGCTATCATATGCAATACCATCTTCTGTTACCAAAAAAACCATTTCAAAACCAACATATTCTTGAGTCAATTTTAGTGCATTAAAAATTTCTTTTTCATTATTTAAAATATGATTTTCTACTATAAAATTAGCTAATTTTTTTACAGCCGATTTATTATCTGCTTCATAAGTATTGAAAATATAGCCAACATCAAATAAAACCTTATCATGATTTTCTCTCAAATATTCAAAACTACTTTGTTTTGATTGAAAATATGCCACAATTGTTATAATAAGTATAGTTAGCAAAAACAAAATTCCAACTAGTATATTTACTTTTGAAACAATACTATTTATTTTCATTATTCTCATCCTTTAAATTTCAAATTAAATTTATTTTTATATCTATGTTAGGTTTTTTTATATTTTTACTTTAAACACCATCCTTTCTTTTAGATTAGCAATGCATAGAAATTTAAACTAATAAGTTGAAACGAAGTATATACTGCAGATAAAAAATAATTATTCAATATTTATTAAATAATAATCATTACTATTAATTAAAGTATAAAAAGGAGCTTTATAAATATAATTTTTGTGATAATTTGAAGAAAAGTCAGCCATGCTGACTTTTATTGATTAATTCCTAAATTTTATAATTTTCCTTCGTTTTTGCTTAGATAGTCAGCAACACCTTTAGGATCAGCTTTCATACCCTCATCGCCTTTATTCCATCCTGCAGGGCACACCTCTCCATGTTCATTTGTAAATAACATGGTATCTACCATTCTAATCATTTCATCAATATTTCTTCCAAGAGGTAAATCATTTATAACTGCATGACGAATAGTTCCATCAGCATCTAATAAGAATGAGCCTCTTAAAGCTACTGCTTCACCAAATAATACATCAAAATTTCTAGCAATTTGTTTTGTTAAATCAGCAACTAAAGGAAATTTCACTTGACCTATACCACCTTGATTTACTGGCATATTTTTCCATGCAAAATGTGAAAATTCATTATCGCAAGAAACACCAATTACCTCTATACCTCTATCTTTAAAATCTTGATATCTTTTATCAAAAGCAATAATTTCAGATGGACAAACAAAAGTAAAATCTTTTGGATAGAAAAATACTACCGCACCTTTTGGACCAATGTTTTTATAAAGATTAAAATCTTCAACTATTTGATTATTACCTAATACAGCTGGTGCTGTAAAATCTATAGCTTTTTTTGTAACTATCATTTTTTATCTCCTAATTAATAAATTTTATTTGTAAGAAAATAATATCATTTATAATTTTAAAAAAAAATAAATTATGAAAAAATATACAAATCAACAAAAACAATTAAGCCATTATCAAAATTAAAAGATTTTAAGAATAAAATTAAAACAATTTTGATAATCTTACAAATGACTATTAATTTTTAAAGGAGATAAAATGGCGGTTAAAATTACTGATATTTGCATATCATGTGGATCCTGTATAGATGAGTGCCCAGTTAGTGCTATAGTTGATGATGCAAACAATCCAGAAGGTGAAGATAGATACTATGTATATGCTGATAAATGTGTTGAATGTGTAAGTTATAACGATCAACCAGCCTGTGCAAGTGCATGTCCAACTGATGGGTGTATAGTTTGGAGTGATATTGCAAATGGGCAACCAAGTCGTGATAATATCGGAAATGATTTAAGAGACGGATCAACTCCTGTATTTGCTTAATCAAAATATATAAACGCTTTTTGCGTTTATATATTTAAAAATTAATTAAATATTCTGACATTATTCTCAAATAACTAAATTTATCTAATTTTAAAAGATATTTTGATAATATTAGCTCTTTGTATTTAAAATATATAAGGGGTAATTTTGGAAAAAACACTTTCTATTATCAAACCTGATGCAGTAAAAAAAGGTGTTATTGGTCAAATTCTAACTCGTTTTGAAAATAATGGTTTAAGAATAGCTGCTACTAAAAAAATTCAACTTTCTCAAAAAGAAGCTGAAGAATTTTATGCTATTCATAAAGAAAGACCTTTCTTTAAAGATTTAGTAGAATTTATGGTTAGTGGGCCAGTGGTTGTTTCTGTTTTAGAGGGTGAAAATGCTGTTTTAAAAAATAGAGAACTGATGGGTGCTACAAATCCAAAAGAAGCAGCTCCTGGTACCATTAGAGCTGATTTTGCAGAAAATATTGATGCAAATGCAGTTCATGGAAGTGATAGTTTAGAAAATGCTAAAATTGAGATAGAATTTTTCTTTTCAAAAACTGAAATTTTATAATGAAAATTCCTTTCGCAAAGCTCAATTTTGTCGCTTATCCTTTTAAGTTAGATCTTGATGGAATAATTTTTGAAGGATCAATCAAAAAAGAAAATTTAAAATTAGCTAAAATCAATAGCAATTTAAAAGGTTTTACCTATAGACATTGTGATCGTTGTGGAGAAGAATTAGAATTAGAAATAAATGAGAATATTGAACTTTATGCAAGCGATGGTATTTTTAAAGATGAAAACAATATCTTAAGTGATACTATAGAATTTTTTGATTCTCATATTGATTTACTTGAGCTTGCAAATAGTGAGTTACAATCTTATTTAAGTGATTATTTTTATTGTAATAAATGTTTATAATTTTAATAAAGGAGTAAAAAATGGCAGTACCTAAGAGAAGAGTGAGTAAAACTCGTGCAGCAAAACGCAGAACTCACTATAAAGTTACATTACCTATGCCTATCAAAGATAAAGATGGTAGCTATAAAATGCCTCATCGTGTAAATCCAGTTACTAAGGAATACTAAGAACGATGACAAGCATTGCTATTGATGCAATGGGCGGAGATTTTGGAGAAAAACCTATTATAGAAGGCGTTATACAGGCTTTAAGAGAAAAAGAGTTTAATGCTATCTTAGTAGGTGATCCCAAAAAACTTAGAGCCTTGATCCCTCAAGATTTAAATCAATTTATAGATTATGAAGAAACTTACGATGTTTTTGCCATGGATGAAAATTCCACCGAGGCATTAAAAAGAAAAAATAGTACTATATATAAAGCTATAGAACTTGTAAAAAATCAAAAAGCTCAAGCTGTAGTTTCTGCTGGACATAGTGGTGCCACTATGAGTTTAGCTACTTTGAAACTTGGAAGATTAGCCAATATTGCTAGACCTGCAATTGCTACACTAATGCCAAATATTCATTCAAGGACTCTTGTCTTAGATGTAGGGGCTAATGTAGATTGCAAAAGTGAACATTTATTTCAATTTGCAATTATGGGCGAAGCTTATGCGAAAGAAATTTTGAATATAAAAAAACCAAGAATTGCACTTCTTTCAAATGGAGAAGAAGAATGCAAGGGAAATGAACTTACAAAAGAAACTCATCAACTTTTAAAGCAGCTTCCAAATTTTATAGGCAATGCTGAAGGAAAAGATATTTTCAATGGTAGTATAGATGTGTTAGTATGTGATGGTTTTAATGGCAATATATTATTAAAAACCGGAGAAGGTGTTGCAAGTGTTATTACAAAACTATTAAAACAAGAAATTCAAAAATCTTTCTTTGCAAAATTAGGTTATCTTTTGGCAAAACCTGCATTTAAAGAATTAAAAACTCATATAGATTATGAAGAATATGGCGGTGCTCCTTTACTTGGCGTAAAAGAATGTGTTATCATTAGCCATGGAAAAAGTGGACCAAAGGCTATTAAAAACGCTATTTTTCAAGCTTTAAATTTTAGTCAGTCTAATATAAACTCTACAATAGAAAAAGAACTTTGCAATTATGAAACAAAATAAAGCCTCATTAATCAGCATAGCTTCATATGTACCAGAAAAAATTCTAAGCAATTTTGACTTAGAAAAAATAGTGCAAACAACCGATGAATGGATTCTTAGGAGAACTGGTATAAAAGAAAGACGCATAGCAAGTGATGATGAAAATACTAGCGATTTAGGAACTAAGGCTGCTATAAAAGCTATACAAAGAGCAAATTTAACTCCTAAAGATATAGATGCTATTATAGTTGCTACTTTAAGTCCTGATTATTTTACTATGCCTTCTACTGCATGTAAAATCGCTTCTAATTTAGGTTTAAAAAATATTACTGCATTTGATATTTCTGCGGCATGTTCTGGTTTTATCTACTTACTTGAGCTTGCTAAATCTTTAATAGAAAGTGGTGCTAAAAAAAATATTTTGATAATAGGTGCTGAAAAAATTAGCTCTATTATTGATTATACTGATAGAAGTATTTGTGTTTTATTTGGCGATGGAGCTGGTGCTGGAGTAGTTTCTTTAAATGAAAATTTTCCTATTATCGATGTGCATACTGCAAGCGATGGAGAATTTGGAGATTTACTAATGACTCAAAGATCTCAAAAAAGCAGTATATGCTCTGCTTTATCTATGCAAATGAAAGGTAATGAAGTTTTTAAAGTAGCTGTAAATACTTTAAGCAATGATGTAATTAAAATTCTATCTAAAAACCATATTTCACACAGCGAAATAGATTTATTTATACCACATCAAGCAAATTTAAGAATTATTAAAGCAGTGCAAGAAAAGTTAAATTTTAGCGATGAGCAATGTATGCTTACAGTTCATAAATATGGTAATACTTCAGCCGCTTCCATACCTATGGCTATGAATGATGCATATGAAGAAGGTAGGTTAAAAAAGGGTTCTTTACTTTTACTTGATGCTTTTGGCGGGGGATTTACTTGGGGTTCTGCTTTACTTAAATTTGGCGGTTAAAATAATGAAATTATTTTAACTTTTCAATTTTATCTAATATAGATTTTTTTGCCTTAACATCTGAAGAATCCACCCTAATATAAAATTCTACTCTATTGTTTCTTTCATCTTCTCTATCTTGCATTATTGGGTAATTATCTCCAAAACTAACTACGATAAGTTGATTTGCATCAACACCTCTATTGATTAAATAATCAGCAACGACTTGAGATCTTTTACTTGCAAGATCAAAGTTTCGCTTAGGATCTTTGTCGCTATTATCAGTATATCCTCTTATTTCTACTTGAGCTTGATGAGGCAGTTCTTTAATAACATCTGCTATACGCTTTAAAAAATCTTGCACATCAGCAGAATCAATCTCAACACTAGCTCTAGAAAATTCAACCCTTGCAGGTAAATTTAAAATAATATTATTTTCCCTTTGATCTAATGCTGCTTTTAATTTTTCTATACTTTCTTGTTGAGTGATACTCAATTTTTTAAGTTTTTCTAATTCGTCAACATTTGCATTAGCAGGAGAACTATATTTATTATGCACATCACTTTCTTTTTCTACAGGATTTGAAGCAGTAAATTCAAAAATT
Organism: Campylobacter volucris; assembly: GCF_008011665.1. Lineage (GTDB taxonomy): Bacteria > Campylobacterota > Campylobacteria > Campylobacterales > Campylobacteraceae > Campylobacter_D > Campylobacter_D volucris_A. The sequence goes on along the minus strand of NZ_VOWJ01000028.1, from coordinate 128,891 downwards.
TTAACAAATTCTGTTTTCAAAGCTTCTGTTTTTGATGGATTGCTTTCAGAAATTGCCCACAAAGCAATAAAAAGTGCTAAAAGTAAGCTCAAAAAATCTGCGTAAGGAACAGCCCATTTTTCTCCAGCTGGACATTCTGGACACTTCTTTTTTTTACCCATATTAACTCTTACTTATCAAATTGTGAAATTCTTGGTTCATCATGACCTAAATAACTAAATAACTTTGCTTCTAAATCTCTAGGATTAGCACCCTCGGCTATACTTGTAATAGCTTGCATAATAACTATTCTTTCTTTGATCAAATCATGAGAATTTGCTTTCATTTTATTACCCCAAGGTCCAAACAAAGCATAAGCTCCAAAAATACCCGTAACAGTTGCTGTAAATGCACCTGAAATACCTGCTGCCATAGCTTGTGGATCATCTAACAACTGAAGTGCTAAAATAAGTCCAAATACCGCTCCAACAAGCCCCATGGTAGGACAAGTTTCACCAAAACGAACCCAATACTCTGCACATTCTTTATAATATTCTTCCATTTCTTCTACTTGAATTTCCATGTTTTCTTTGATTTCTTCAACACTTTTTCCATCTACCATCATCATCATAGCGTCTTTTAAAAATTCATTATCGATTTCATTGGTTTTTGATTCCAATGCTAAAAGTCCGTCTCGTCTTGCTATAGTAGAATACTCCACAAGTTCAGCTATCCTTTGACCTAAATTAACCCCTGAACCTTTAAAAACAATTTTTAGTTCTTTATAAGCACCTTTTACAATATGTTTATGCGTAGAAGTCATCGCACAAAAAGCTGCTGTTGGCATCACAATCAAAAATGAACTAAGGTGTATAACATGTAAAGGATTTCCTCCTTCTAAAATATCTCCAATAGATATACTAGTTACAGCTAAAACCATTCCAAGTATGGTTGATAAATCCATAAAAAAATCTCCTTATTTTAATTCACCCCAATTTTTAGCAATACTTGATGAAGTTTTTAATTTTACTTTTAATTTTACAATATTTTCCATAACATCACTAGCATTTTTTGCAAATTCTTCGCATAATTGATCTTTAACTTCAAAAATAAGCTCATCATGGATTTGTAAAATCAAACGCTGACTTTCATTTATTTTTTTTGCAATTTCAATCATTGCTAATTTTATTATATCGGCAGCTGAACCTTGAAGTATAGAGTTGATACTTTCTCTTTCATACATAGCAATTTGCATAGGCTTTGCATTATCAAAATCAAAATATCTCTTGCGACCTAAAAGCGTTGTAATAAAACCATCTTTTTTAGCTTCATTTTTTACTTTTTCAAAATATTTTTTAATACTTGTAAAATTTTCAAAATATTTTTCAATATATTCTTTTGCCAATTTTGCTTCAATTTTTAGATTTTGACTTAAAGTTTTATAGCCCATTCCATAAATAAGTCCAAAATTAATGCTTTTAGCAATGCTTCTTGTATGATAATTATTTTCACCAAAAATCATTATCGCAGTTTTTGCGTGGATATCCTCATCATTATCAAATGCTTCTAAAAGTTTTTTGTCTTCACTAAAATGAGCAAGCATTCTAAGTTCAATTTGAGAATAATCAAGAGAAATAAAACTATAGCCATCTTTTGGTATAAAACAAGATTTATAGTTTTTTGCATATTGGCCATGTGCAGGTATATTTTGCAAATTTGGATCTTTTGAAGAAAGACGGCCTGTTGCAGTTCCTGTTTGTAAAAAACTTGAATAAATTCTTGAATTTTTATCATTTTTAGCAAGTTTTAACAAAGGCTCACAATAAGTAGAAACTAATTTCGCAAGCTCTCTATAATCTAAAATTTCTTTTATGATAGGATGTTCATCCATAAGATTATTTAAAACTTTTTCATCAGTAGAATAACCCGTTTTTGTTTTTTTACCACTTGGTAATTTTAATTTTTCAAATAAAATATCACCTACTTGTTTTGGAGAGTTAATATTAAATTTTTCTTCTGCTAAAGCATAAATTTTCTCACTTAAAATTTTAATATCTTGATTAAAATTTTGCATTAATTGCTCAAGTTGTATAGTATCAAGTTTAATGCCATTATTTTCCATCATCATTAATACTTTAATAAATTCAAATTCACTATTTTTAGCAAGCTCTAAGAGTGATTGATCTAAATTTTGTAAAAAATATAAATAAAATCTTAAAGTTATATAAGCATCTTCAGCTGCATATTTACAAGCTTTTTCTAAATCAACGCCAGCAAAATCCTCACCTTTTTTCACCAAAGTTTCAAAATGCAATGTCTCATAATTAAACAACCTTTTAGCCAAATCATCCATATTTACTCTTAAACTTGGCTCCTTTAACCATGCTAAAATCATAGTATCTGCATAATTTTTTGGAGGATTTAAACCAAAATTGTTTTTAATGATTTCAAAATCATACTTAAGATTATGCCCTACAACAAAACTCTGGTAAATTTTTTCTATGGCAAATTTAGCTCTTTGCATAGGAATTTGCTCGCTAACTCCTAAATAATCATGATTAAGCGGCACATAAAAAGCTTCACTTTCATGAAAACAAAAACTAAAACCTACAATCTTTGCTTCTTTAGTATTTAAACTAGTAGTTTCAGTATCAAAAGCTACGACACTTTCTTTGTCTAATTTTTCTAAAATGTCAAATAATTCTTTTTCATCTAAAATCAATCTTGCATTAAAACCTAAATTTTTATCTTTATTTTGAGGATTAACACGCAATTTTTTAAGCAAAGCATTGAGCTCATAATGCTCTAATATATCTACAATTTTTAATAATGGTTCATCTTTAGGATAAGCACATTTTTCAAGCATATGTACTACATCCAAATCTTCATATAAAGTAGCTAATTTTTTACTCAAAATTGCATTTTCTTTACCTTCTAAGAGTAAATTTTTATTTCTTTCATTTCGCACTAGGGTTAAATTTTCATAAATACCCTCTATGCTTTCAAACTCATCAAGTAAATTTTTAGCTCCCTTAGCACCTATACCTTTAACCCCTGGGATATTATCTGAACTATCACCACAAAGTGCTAAAAAATCTCTCATTTGGAAAGGTTTAACACCATATTTTTCCAAACATCCTGCTTCATCATAATCATTTTTTGAAATAGGGCTATAAATGCTAACTTTTCCATTTTTTATAAGTTGATACAAATCTTTATCTTGAGTGATAATTCTTATAAATATATCCTTATCTTTGCATGCTTTAACTAAAGATGCTATGATATCATCTGCTTCATAACCTTCATAAGAAAAACTTGCAAAACCCATTTTTTCTATCATTTGTATGCAAATTGGAATTTGAGCTAATAGTTCTGGTAGTGGTGTTTGACGATTGATTTTATAATTTGGATCAATTTCACTTCTAAAAGTTTTTCCTTTGCTATCAAGAGCAAAAATAATCATATCACTAGGATGTTCATTTTTCAAACTATAAATAAAATTAGCAAAACCACTTATCATATTACTAGGCTCCCCTTTTGAATTTTTTAAACCCTTTAAAGCATAAAAAAGCCTAAAGAAAAAGCCAAAAGTATCAATTATTGTTAAAGTTTTCATTAATTTTCCCATGTAAATTCTATTAAAAACTAAGAAATTATCACTAAATTTTATTTAAAAGAGAGTAAAAAATCTAAATTTAATTTTATGCTTTTTAGATAAAATTACGCTTTTTAAATTTTAAAACAAAGGTTTAATTTTGCAAATACAATCAATCGCGGATGAGAATTTTAAAACGCCTCAAGGCAAAAAAGCTTTTAAAAAAGCTATATTTTCTTGCTGGTTGGGTACAGCTATGGAATATGCAGATTTTGCACTCTATGGCTTAGCAGCAGCCACAATCTTTTCTGAAATTTTCTTTCCCGAACAAACTCCTACTATAGCACTTTTACTTAGCTTCGTAACTTATGGAGTAGGTTTTGTAGCAAGACCTATTGGAGCTTTGTTTTTTGGTTATTTAGGTGATAAATATGGAAGAAAAAATGTATTGATGATTACCATTGCGTTAATGGGAATTTCAACTACTCTCATAGGTTTTATACCAAGTTATGCAGTGATTGGAATTTGGGCTCCAATTTGTTTGGTTATTTTACGCTTTATGCAGGGTTTTGGTGCTGGTGCTGAACTTTCTGGTGGAACGGTTATGCTTGGAGAGTATGCTCCAAGTAAGCATAGAGGTTTAATTTCTTCTATTATAGCTCTTGGATCAAATAGCGGAACCTTACTTGCGTCTATGGTTTGGCTTTTAACTTTACAAATGGATAGTGAAAGTTTTAAAGAATGGGGATGGAGAATTCCATTTATATGTAGTATTTTTATTGCTATTTTTGCTGTTTATATACGCTTACATGTAAAAGAAACTCCTGTTTTTGAAAAACAAAAAGAAATGATGCTAAAAATTCGTCATGAAAATGAAATGCATGCTAAAAAAGATGAAAGAAATTTATGGCAGAAAACAAAAGCTTTTTGGATCATGGTAGGCATTAGGATAGGAGAAAATGGGCCTTCTTATTTAGCACAAGGCTTTATAGTAGGTTATGTGACCAAAATTTTACTTCTTGATAAATCAGTCGCTACTACTGCTGTGATGATTGCTTCTTTAGTTGGATTTTTAGTTATACCTTTGGCAGGATATTTAAGTGATAAATTTGGAAGACGCATTACTTATAGAACATTTTGCTTACTTTTGATGCTTTATGCCTTTCCTGCTTTTATGCTACTTGATAGCAGAAATGAAATTATAGTAATTTTAACAATTATCGTAGGTATGTCTTTAGCGTCTTTAGGAATTTTTGGAGTTCAAGCTGCTTGGGGAGTAGAATTATTTGGAGCTAAAAATCGCTATACTAAAATGGCACTGGCTAAAGAATGTGGCTCTATATTATCAGGTGGGACTGCACCTATGATAGCTTCTGCATTACTAGCTTATTATGGGACTTGGTGGCCTATTGCATTATATTTTGTGATTACTGCAGGTATTGGCTTTATAACGACATTTTTTGCACCAGAAACTAGAGGTAGAGATTTAAATTTAATTGAAGATGCAGCATGATACGCCTTATTTTAGACACAGATATAGGTAATGGCATTATAGGAGCTAACACCGATGATGGTTTAGCTCTTGGGTTAATTTTGGCTTCTAAAGAAATCAAACTTGAAATGATTAGCACTGTTAGTGGTAATGTTCAAGCAAAAATTGCTTATAGCGTGGCTAAAAATTTATTAGAAAAATTAAATTTAAACATACCTTTGTATTTAGGAGCTAATGAAGCTTTATGCGAAGATAGTAATTTTTGGAGACAAAGATTAGATAATAGTGCTAAAAATTTTAATCTTACTCATCTTTGGAATGAGATAGGGCCTATTAAAATTTTAGATAACATCACTCCAAATGCTTGTTTAAAAATGGGAGAATTAATCACAAAATATCCTAATGAAATTTCAATTTGTGCCATAGGACCTTTGACAAATATAGCTATGGCAATGAGATTGTTTGAAAATTTTGATACTAATGTAAAAGAAATTTTCATTATGGGCGGAAGCTTTGATATGCCCTATTATGCTAAAGATACAAATTTTGGCTTTGATCCTGAAGCTGCAAGCATAGTTTTAAACTCTAAAACAAAGATCACTTTAGTACCATATAATGCTACCATGCAAACTCTACTTACACATAAAGATTTAGATTCTTTAAAAGACCAAAATCCTCTTTGTGATTTTTTAGTGCAAACTTTAAAAGTTTGGATCGATTATGCAAGCAAAACAAGAGGTACTAATGGCACTTGGATACACGATGCTTTAACGATTGCTTATATGATTGATCCTAGCTTGGCTAGTTTTAAAGAATATTTTGTCGATGTTATTTGCGATAGCTCTTTAGCAAGAGGAAATTCTATAAGATGCTTAAAAGATGCTAAGATGAATTTAGTAAATTCTCATAAAAAAACCACTATAAAAGTTTTAAATAATGTTGATAATGACAAACTTTTAAAGCTTATAAAAACAAGACTTTCAAATGGAATTTGCTATGAAAATTACAAAAATATAACGGGTTAATTTTCCTAAAGCTATAAAAACACAAGATTTTAAAAAAGAGTATTTAGCAAAACCAAGTCCTAATGAAAAAATATCGCCTACCACAGGCAAAAAAGTAAAAAAAGCATACAAAAAACCAAAATTTTTAAAATTTGCGTTGAATTTGTCTAATTTTTTGATGGAATTTTTAAAATATTTTTCTAAAATTTGACTCTTGCCAAAATACGCTAGGGCATAAGTGCTTAAACTTCCTAAAGTATTTGCCAAAGTTGCTATAAAAAGAACACAATATACATTAAAATCTAATTTTACAAAAGCTATTACAAAAGCTTCACTAGCCATAGGTAAAAGAGTGCTTGATAAAAAACTTACTATGAAAAGCCCTATATAACTAATATCACTATATAAAAATTCAAACACTTTTACTAACTTTCATCTATAAAATAATTTTATTTTTATTTTATGATTTAAATTTAAATCTTTTTTAATTATATTTACTTTACAATGAAAATGCTTTAAGCAAATTTTATTAAGGAAATTACATGGAAAGGGAAATATTTTTTAAAACAATTTTAGATTTCAAATCTTTTCAAACTCTTCTTTCTTGGCGTTAAGCCTACTACTGCATTTTAATTTCAATTTATTTTTTATTGTCTGATTTTAGTTGATCTTTTGATCTTAGTTTATTTTTGAATTTAAGGAATAACTATGAAAAAATATTATGGAAAATTTGGCGGACAATTTGTCCCAAATGAAGTAAAAATAGCATTAGATGAAGTAGAAAAGGCTTTTTTGGAACTAAAAAATGATAAAGAATTTAAACAAGAATTGCAATATCTTCTAAAAACCTATGTTGGAAGACCAACACCTTTATATCATGCAAAAAATTTAAGCAAACACTATAAACACGAAATATACCTAAAAAGAGAAGACTTAACACATACTGGAGCTCATAAAATCAACAATGCTTTAGCCCAAGCTTTAATAGCTAAAAAAATGAACAAGAAAAAAATCATCGCAGAAACTGGAGCAGGACAACACGGACTTGCAACAGCGACTGCAGCTGCACTTTTGGGATTAGAATGTGAAATTTTTATGGGGGCTACTGATGTCCAAAGACAAGCTTTAAATGTCTATAAAATGGAACTTTTAGGAGCCAAAGTTAATGCTATAACAAAAGGCAGAAAAACACTAAGAGATGCAGTTGATGAGGCTTTAAATTTTTGGGTTAAAAATACAAAAGATGTATTTTATGTAGTAGGAAGTGCAGTTGGACCTTATCCTTATCCGCAAATTGTAACGCATTTTCAAAGTATCATTGGTAAAGAATGCAAAGTGCAACTTAAGAAAATCAATCAAAAAGTTGATTATATCATAGCAGCTGCTGGAGGAGGTAGTAATGCAGCTGGAATTTTTCATGCTTTTTTAAAAGATAAAAAAGTAAAACTTATAGGGGTTGAAGCAGCAGGATTAGGCAAAGATACTCCTTATCACGCAGCAACTCTTACAAAAGGAACATTAAGAATCATTCATGGAATGCAAACTAAGGTTTTGCAAAATGATCAAGGAGAAATTTCACATACTTTTAGTATCTCTGCTGGACTTGATTACCCTGGAATTGGACCATTGCATGCATATTTACAAGAAAGTAAAAGAGCAAATTATTATGCTATTAATGATGATGAGTGTATAAATGCTTTAAAATTATTATGCAAAAAAGAAGGTATCATACCTGCTATTGAAAGTTCTCATGCTTTAGCTTACTTAGAAAAATTATGCCCTAGTTTAAAGAAAAAAAGCACTATAGTGGTAAATTTATCAGGAAGAGGCGATAAAGATATGCAAAGTGTTTATGAGTATAAAAAGGGTCAAATTTATAGTTAATAAATAAATAATATTTTCTCCTTTTAATTAAGAAAAATTTAATATATTTTAAATTAAATTTCGATTTAAATTTTAATTCAAAGGAGAATTTTTGGAATTTACAATACTTATCTTACTTGCAACTTCTATATTACTCATACTTATAAAACCTGAAAAAGAAAAGTTAATATTTGGAATTTTTCTATGCGGAGCTTGTTTAAACTGCTTGATGTATTTAATAGCAAGTTTTAATTCTATACTTCCTAGTGGAAATTGGTAAGGAGTAAAAATGAATACATATTTAAATAAAAATGATCAATACTTTTACCTATTTATGACCACTGCTATTTTGCTTATATTAGCCATACCAGTTGGATTTGCTAATATGTATTTGGGATATTTTCATAACGAATCACCTTGCACTCTTTGTTGGTTTGAGCGTATTGGTATGATTGTAATTGGTATTTTAGGAATGTTTATTTTACGATATGGTCCTCAGATTAAATACATAGTTTGTGTATTTTTATTTGCAGGATATGGAATTTACATGGGCGTGCGACACACAGCAAGCTGGTGGCAAAGAGATATTGGTATAGGTCTTGGAGATAAATTAGTTGGAGCTCATACTTATACTTGGGCTGTTGTGGTTTATTGGTGTGTTGTAGTTGTAATGGGACTTGCTTTACTTTTTATAAGAAAAAATAGCTCAATGATGCAAGATCTTTCAAGCGAAGAAATCAAAATAAAAAAATTAAACAAGTATTCTAAATTTGTTATTGTTATATCTTTTGTAGTAGTTTGTTCTAATGCATTTCAAGCTTTAATTATAAATGGTTTGCCTCCATATACAGGAAAATCAAACCCTGATCGTTTAACATTTGATATGAGTATCATGAGTAAAACTTGGACTACAGAAGTTTGGAGTAGGCTTGCTCATTTTGATTTATTTGGTAAAAATGTTCCTGAAGAAGTTTTCATTAAAGACTTAGTTGAGCCAAAAGATTTAACATTTGACAAAAATATCTCTAATGGAGCTTTTGAAATCACAAAAAACATACAAGCTTTAAATGAAAATTTCGAAATAAAAATACCAGAACTTCAAAAATATAAGCATATCAATGCTATTGTTTATGATAAGATCAACGATGAATTTGTTTTAATTTCAAATGAAATGGCGCTTGCTTACACAAAAGATTTTAACACAGCTACAAATTTTGCATTATTTGATAAAACAAATGGATATGATATGAGATATATTGTAGATGGAACTTTTGTTGGAGATAAAGTCATCATAGGAGCTTATAATAAAACATTTAGTGGCACTCAAAAAACTGACAAGCAAATTGATCCTATACTTGAATGGCAAACTTTTAAAGAAACTAGTGGAAATATATCTCCTGCGTTTTTTACGAAAAAAAATGATTGGTATGAACCATCAAGAAAATATATCTTAACCATTAGAGCAAAACAAAACTATGTCCATGCTTATGCAAATGATGGAGAGTATTTATATCTAATTTCAATACCAAATAAATTTAGTAAAAAACTCATTTTATCTTATGCTAGCACTAAAGATTATTTACTAAGTGGAGAAAAAGTTTTAAGTGTTGGAGATGATTTAAAGCTTAAAGAAAATAAAAATATCAATGATTATTATATAGTCGGAGCTGAGATAGTCAAAGATAAAATGCTTGCATTGAGTTTGCGTTATAATACCTTTCTTGTAATTGATTATAAAAACGCAAAAATCATTGATGCTTATGGCGTAGAAGGATTAGAAAATCCAAAATCCTTTACTATTAAAAATGACACACTTTATATACTCGATCGCACTAGTGATAAAAAAGATATCATAAGAACTTACAAAAATCCTTTATAACCCTGCTAAACATAGCAGGGCTAAAAAATTAATTATTTTAATAATATAAATTGTAATTTAAATTATAATTTATATAATTGAAAAAATTAAAAAAGGATTAATTATGCTTAAAATCATTTTATTTTTGTTTTTAATATTTGGAGTTTCTTATGCAGATAAGATAGATGATCTAGAAAATTCGTGTGATAATGGTAAAGCAAAAGCTTGCAGAGATTTAGCCTATATGTATGAAGAAGGGCGAGGTAAAGTTTATAAAATAAATACAAAGCCATTAAATTTTATAAAGAAGCTTGCGATAAAAACGATGCAACTGCTTGCAATAGATTAGGAGTTATTTATCGAGATGGTATTAATGTGAAAAAAAGCTATTTTAAAGCTAAAAAATACTTTGATAAAGCTTGTGATTTAGGTAATGATATGGGTTGTATTTGGGAAAGAAAGCTTCAAAAAGATAAAATCAAAGACATATTAGATGGCAAATAAATACAAACTATGCTTAAAAAATTTAAGCATAGTTATTTTTATTCTTAAGCTCTAAATTCAAATAACATCCTGTATAAGAACCACTTTTTTTATGATTTTTAGCTAATTCTTCTACACTTCCTTGTGCAATGACTTTACCACCTTTAACACCACCTTCTGGTCCCATATCTATAATATAATCAGCATTTTTAATCACATCTAAATTATGCTCTATCACAAATACACTATTTCCAAGATCTACCAAATGCTGCAAAACTAGAACAAGTTTATTTACATCTTCAAAATGAAGTCCCGTGGTAGGTTCGTCTAAAATATATAAAGTTTTTCCTGTATCGCTTCTACTTAATTCTTTGGCAAGTTTTACACGCTGAGCCTCACCACCACTTAAAGTAGTAGCATTTTGTCCTAAAGTGAGATAATCAAGTCCTACTTTTACTAAAGTATCTAGCTTTTGCTTTATTTTTGGCACAGCTTGAAAAAATTCACTTGCTTCTATGATGCTCATGTTTAAAACATCTGCTATACTTTTGCCTTTATATTTGATTTCCAAAGTTGCATCATTGTATCTTTTACCATTACAGACATCGCAAGTAACCATAACATCAGGTAAAAAATGCATTTCTATTTTAATCTCACCATCACCACTGCACTTTTCACATCTACCACCTTTGACATTAAATGAAAATCTACCTATTTTATACCCTCTCATTTTAGCTTCTTTAGTAGCTGCAAAAAGATTTCTAATTTCATCCATAACGCCTGTATAAGTTGCAGGATTTGACCTTGGAGTTCTTCCTATAGGACTTTGATCAAGATAAATTACCTTATCTAATTTTTCTAATCCTTCTATCTTAGCTCCATTTAGCTTTCTTACTTTTTTTGCACGATTTAGCTCTTCTTGAGCAAAAGGTAATAAAGTTTGTAAGATCAAAGAGCTTTTGCCACTACCTGAAACACCCGTAATAGCTACTAAATTTCGCAAAGGAAACTCTACACTTAAATTTTTAATATTATTAATGCTAACATCTTTTAAGCTTATAAAATCTTCTTGTTTTCTATGCTTTTGATGTGAAATTTGCTTTTTACCGCTCATATAAAGTGCTGTTTGACTTTTGCTTTTTAACAATTGTTTATAAGTGCCACTAAAAACCACTTCACCACCAAATTTACCCGCATTTGGGCCAATATCTACTATAAAATCTGCTTCTTCTATAGTCATTTTATCATGCTCAACTACGATTAAGGTATTACCTTTTTGTTGTAAATTTCTTAAAGTTTTTATGAGTTTTTGAGTATCTCTTTCATGAAGACCGATACTTGGTTCATCTAAAACATACATCACCCCACTTAAACCACTACCAATTTGCGATGCAATCCGAATTCTTTGAGCTTCCCCGCCACTAATAGTCCTAGCATCTCTTCCTAAAGACAAATACCCAAGCCCTACATCATAAAGAAAAAATAATCTTTCATTAATTTCTTTAAAAATAGGCTTAGCAATCATTTGCTCTTGCTCACTTAAATAATTAAAATTTTCTTTCTTAGAAAAAAAAGCTGTGGTATTTTCTATGCTCATATCTAAAATATCACCTAAATTTTTATCTGCTACTTTTACAGCTAAACTTTCAGCTCTCAAACGATGACCATTGCAATCTTTGCAAATTTTTTCACTCATATACTCGCTTAAATCTTTATCATCTTTTAACATTTCATAAGCATATTTTACTACACCTTCAAATTTGCGGTTTAACTTATGTCTTTTCCATAAAAAATTAATCTCTTTAGCATTTCCATAAAGCACTAAACGCTTTTCATCTTCATTTAACTCACTATAAGGAATTTTAACTCTAATATCATTTTGCTCACAAAATGCCATTAAAAATTTATAATAATAACTTTTATTAAATCCATAAAGTAATTTTATAGCACCATTTTCTAAGCTTAAATCTTCATTAATTAATTTTTTCATATCCAAAGAATAACGAATCCCAAGTCCATCACAAGAGCTACAAGCTCCTTTTGGAGAATTAAAAGAAAAGCTCAAAGGCTCAAGCAACGGAAAAGAAATTTTACAATCAAAACAAGCATTATGCTCACTATAATGAAAATGTTTTGGAAGATCAAATTCTTCATTGTTAATCACTTCTATTTCAATCTCTCCAAAACTCTCGTTTAAACCCTTTTCAACATCATTAGCAAGCCTTGCTAGCATATCATCTTGTATTTGAAGCCTATCAATGACTAATTTTATAGTGTGTTTTTTAGTTTTAGCTAATTGAATTTCTTCATCTAATCTAGTTAAAACCCCATCAATTTGAGCTCTAATATAACCTTTACTAACCAAATTTTCTAATAAATCAGCAAAACTTCCTTTTTTTTCTTTTATCAAAGGAGCATAAATGATAATCTTAGCTCCTTGTGGAAGTTTTAAAATCTCACCTACAATATCTGCACCGCTCATAGATGAAATTTTTTGCCCACATTGATGACAATGTTGAGTGCCAATTCTTGCATATAAAAGTCTTAAATAGTCATAAATTTCAGTAATGGTTCCAACCGTTGATCTAGGATTTTTTGAAGTAGTTTTTTGATCTATGGCAATAGCTGGTGTTAAACCTTCTATCTTATCAACATTAGGCTTGCCGACTTTGTCTAAAAATTGTCTAGCATATGCGCTTAAACTTTCTATATAACGGCGTTGGCCTTCTGCATAAAGTGTACCAAAGGCTAAAGTGGATTTACCACTGCCGCTAAGTCCTGTAAAAACTATAAGTTTATTTTTTGGAATTTCTAAATTAATATTTTTTAAATTATTTTCCTTAGCACCAATGATACTTATCTTGTCATTATTCATCAAATCCCTTTAATTTTATACATATTTTTTGGCAAAATATTCCATAAATTCACTTAATTTTTTAACCTTTTCAAAGCTAATGGAATTATAAATACTAGCGCGAATTCCACCTAAAATTTTATGTCCTTTAAGCCCTATCATACCATTTTCTTCTGCTTCTTTTACAAAGATTGGCTCTAAATTTTTATCATGAGCTATATTAAAACTTACATTCATTAAAGATCTATCTTCTTTTTTAGCATGTCCTTTATAAAAACCATTGCTCTCATCTATAATCTTATATAAAAGCTGTGCTTTTTTGATATTTTGCTCATTGATTTTATCTAAACCACCTTGGTTTAAAAGCCATTTCATCTCAAGATTAAACATATATATGGCAAAAGTTGCAGGAGTATTAAATAAAGAATGATTTTCAGAATATACACTATATTTTAACATACTAGGTATATTTTTATTTTTACTACGCTCTATCATATCTTTGCGGATAAATGCACATGCAAGTCCTGAAATTCCAGCATTTTTTTGCACACCACCAAAAAGCATAGCTATATTTGAAAAATCAATTTTTTTAGAGAAAAAATCACTTGAAGCATCGATGATTAAAGGACTTTTAGTTTTAGGATATTTTTTATATTGGGTACCATATATGGTATTATTAGAGCATATATAAGCATAATCAGCATCATCACTAAATGTAAAATCAGGTATATGATCAAACAAACTCTCTTCGCTACTTGCTACTATTTTTGTATTTACTCCTAAAATTTGAGCTTCTTTAATGGCTTTTTTTGTCCAAATACCAGTGTTTGCAAATTCACACACTCCACCTAAATTTAAATTCATAGGAATCATAGCAAATTGCAAACTTGCTCCACCTTGAAAAAATAAAACTTCATAATCATCATTTAGCTCATATAGCTTTTTTGCCATTTGCATAGCTTCAAAATGAACTTCTTCAAAAATTTTTCCCCTATGAGATATTTCCATGATGGAAAAACCTTTGCCATGATAATCAAACAAATGCTCCTTGGCTTCTTGTAAAACCTCATCGGGTAAATTAGAAGGTCCTGCGCTAAAATTCATCACTCTCATTTTTTCTCCTTATAGCATTTTTGCTTCTTTAGTTTCATCTATAGAGCAAAGTTTTACGATATCTCCTTGTTTTAAATCTTTCAAAGAAATGTTTTTTTCATCTTTTTGAAGATTAATTAAATTTTTGCTTTTTTGAAAGAAATTTTCATGTTGCTTTAAAAGCTCTTCAAAATTTTTAAGCTGATTTTGACAAGATAAAATTTTCATTTTCATAAAACTATACAGCTGATCTTTAAACATTTTAAGCTGTTGTTTTTTTAATTCAAAAATACTTTCTAAAGATTTGGCTTTGACTAAATCTTGCAAATGAACTAAATTATTTTCTTGTAGTTTTATGAAATTTGAAATTTGAAATTTGAATTTCATTTCAATTTCATCGAGTTTTTGCTCTAAAGCTATCTTAGAAGGAAAAATCATATCAATAGCTGCACTTGGAGTGGGTGCTCTTAAATCTGCAACAAAATCACTAATAACATAATCAATCTCATGACCAATAGCAGATACAACCGGAGTTTTTAAAGTATAAATTTTTCTTGCTAATTCTTCATCATTAAAACAAAATAAATCTTCTCTACTTCCACCACCCCTTGCTAAAACAATCACATCAAAACCACAACTATCTGCTTTTTGCAATGTATCAATCAAAGAAGCAGGAGCATTTAAACCTTGAGTTAAACTATTAAAAATACTTATTTTACAAAGATTATATTCTTTTTGTTTGATAAGCTTTAACATATCTTGCAATGCTGCTGAAGTTAAAGAAGTAACAATTGCAACCTTTTTAGGATATAAATTGACAGTTTTTTTAGTGCTTTTATCAAACAAACCTTCTTTTTCAAGTTTTTCTTTTAAAGCTAAAAATTTAGCTTCTAAATCACCAAGGCTTGTTTTTTGCATACTTTTGGCTATAAATTGATACTTCCCGCTAGCTTCATATAAACTCACATAGCCCCTTAAATCAAGCATATCTCCAACTTGAGGCTTTGGTGATACAAATTGATTAAAACCTTTAAATATCACACAAGCTATGCTTGATTTTTCATCTTTTAAATCAAAATACCAATGCCCTGAACCATGTATAGTTATTTTAGAAATTTCACCACTTAATTCTATGTCTTCAAAATGGCATTCTAATAAGCTTTTAGCTTTTAAATTTAATTCTGAAACTTTCATTTTTTTCTTGCAATAAACATAGAGCAAACACCAAAACTAAAGCTTTTATACTCTAACATTTGAAAATCTTCACTTAATTCATTAATAAAATCTTCTTTGCTTAAAAAATCATCAATAGAATTAGGTAAATACTCATAAGCACTATAATTTTTACTAATAAAACCACCAATTTTTGGCAAAATATTTTTTAGATAAAAATCTCTACAAGTTGTGATAAAACCACCTTGTTCTCTTTTAGTAAATTCAAGCACAAGCAAAATTCCATCTTTTTTCAATACCCTTGAAAATTCTTTAATCGCTTCTTTTCTATCTACAACATTGCGAATTCCATAACTAATACTTATAATATCTGCACTTTGACTTTCTAAAGGTAATTCTTGGGCTTTAGCTTGAATAAAACTTGCATTTAAAATCTTTTTTTTAGCCACTTCAAGCATACCCGCACTTGGATCAACCCCTTTAATACTAGAAATTTCTTTTTGAGCTTTTTTTGCTTGATTTTGCCATTCTATTATCATATCGCCTGTTCCACAAGCTATATCAACAATATCTAATTTATATTTAGAATATTTAAAAACACTCAAGCAAGCTTTTTTTCGCCAACTCACATCAGTGCCAAAACTCAAAATTCTATTAGCCTTATCATAAGTTGGAGCTATATCATCAAACATTTGGACAATTTTTTCTTGCTTTTGCATTTTTTTCCTATCTTGATTTTAATATTTTTGTTTTCTAATGTTTATTTTTAAAAATATTTTGCATTTTTTAAGGTCTGTTTTTTTAAAAACATATGAAAAATGCTTAAATAAAAATTTTATTTTATCAAATTCTATAAAATTCTCTAAAGATTTTTTAGGTATTTTTTCCAACCCTAACATTTGTTTTTCTAAAAGCAAAGCAATAGCTTGTTTTAAATTTAATTCATTGTTTTGCTTGAAAAAATCACTATTATCTTTTAAAATAATTTCTATATTTAAAAATAAATTTTTGCTATTTTTACAATGAAGCAAATCAACACATTGTTTAAAATTTACTTCATCTTTATGAAGATCAATTTTAGCTTTTAAATCACATAAATCTTCTTGCAATTTTTTTTGTATATCTTGTTCAAATATATTGTCAAAAACTAAAAAAAATATATTAATTTGATACAAAGCCTTATAAAGCTTTTTAAATTTTTTAAAAGTAGTTTTTTCTAAAAAAATATTTTTTCGATTTTGAAACTTTTTAAATAATTTAAAAAGCAAAATTTTAAAAGCAATGAAACTTGGGATACAAGAAGGAAAAAATAATTTTATCTTATAATTTTTATCTAGTTTTTTTATATAATCATCATAAGTAAGAATTTTAAAAGTTTTTTTATTAAAAATTATTTTTTGTGGATTATCTAAAATTTCTATCATTTTTAAACTATAAAAATAAAGACGCTTAATGCGTCTTAAAATATATTATTTGCTTTTACAAAATTTACATCCATTGACATGAGCAAAAACTCCAAGATAATCAATGATATTTCCAATTTTTTTCTCAAGTTTTTCTTGATAGGTTTGTAATCCACTCTCTTCATATCGTATATCTTCTATGTGATTACATTTGCTGCATATTACATGGATATGAGGGTATTCATAAATATCATAGCAAGTTTTTTGATTTGGGGTATTAATCTCTACAACCAAACCTTGTTCTTTTAAAGTATTAAGATTTTTATAAACTGTAGCTAAAGAAATAGATGGATATTCTTCTTTAATACTTTCATACAAAGAATCAATATTTGGATGCTCATGGCGTTTTAAAATTTTAAGAATACAAAGTCTTTGCGGAGTAGCTTTTAAATCACAGTCTTTAAGCATTTGCATAAGTTCCATTTATAACTCCTAATAATTTTATTTATCTTTAGTATAACGACTTTTTTATAAAAAAATTATTATATTAAAAGATATTTTTTATCCTTTAATAAGTTTTAATTTTTTCACATAAAGATTTAACATCAAGCCTTAAGTGTTTTTGCACTACATCTGTCTTACCATGGGTGATAAAATAATCTTCATATTCAAAACTAACAACTTTGATATGATTTAATCCTTCTTTTTGTAAAAAATTCATAATCAAACTTCCAACTCCGCCAATCTTAGCACTATCTGAAAAAATAAACCAAATTTTGGTATTTTTAGCAAATTCTTTTAAAAGCTCTTCATCTAATGGTTTAGCAAATATAAGATCAACCAAATTTGCATAATCTTGACCAAGTTCATCTAAAACTAATTTTGCCCTTGCTACACCTTGTCCAAATCCTAAAAAAACTTTATCGCTTTGATTTTCTATTAAAATTTGAGCCTTAGCAAGTTGAATTTTTTTTGCTTGAAATTCATTATTTAAAATAAAATTGCCTCTAGGATAACGAAAAGCAAAAATACCTTGATGAAAATAAGCATATTCCATCATTTTTTCCATCATTACCTCATCCCTTGGAGCAGCTATGGATACATTTGGTATGGCACTTAAAAAGCTTATATCAAAAACACCTTGATGAGTTTCTCCATCTTCGCCTACAATTCCAGCTCTATCCATAGCAATAACTACATTTAAATTCATAATCGCACAATCATGAATCACTTGATCATAAGCTCTTTGCATAAAAGTGCTATAAATTGCTATGAAAGGCTTAAAACCTTCTTTTGCCATAGCAGCCATAGAAGTAACTGCATGTTGTTCTGCAATTGCAACATCCCAAAAACGCTCAGGATATTTTTCTATAAGTTTATCAAGCCCTGTTCCACTAGGCATAGCAGCAGTTACCCCTACTATATTTTCATATTTTTGAGCTAAATTTAATAAAGTATTGGCAAAAATTTCGGTAGCACTTTTTTTATTTACACCTTGCTTTAAACTTTCACCACTATTAACATCAAAAGCGCTCACGCCGTGCCATTTTGCATTTTTTCCTTCAGCAAGTACATAACCTTTACCTTTGATGGTTTGCGCATGAACAATACAGGGCTTTTGCATAGCTTTTGCTTGATTTAAAGCATTAATTATTTCACCAATATCATGTCCATCAATTGGTCCGATATATTCAAGCCCTAATTCCTCAAAAAAAAGTCCAGGAGTAATTAGTCTTAAACTTTCTTCAAAACGCTTAGCCATATAAGAAGCACCTTGAGGAAAATATTCTAAAATATTTTCAATGCGTTTTTTAAATTTTTGATAAAACTGCGTAGCCATAGCTTGAGAAAGATATTTTGATATAGCACCAATTGGTTTTGAAATGCTCATTTCATTATCATTTAAAATGATAACACAAGGATATTCTCTATCTCCTAGCTCATTTAAAGCTTCATAAGCCATACCAGCACTTAAAGCTCCATCTCCAATTAAAACAACAGGCAAACGATCTTCATTTTTTAATCTTATAGCCTTACATGCTCCAACTGCTAAAGAAACAGAAGTGCTAGAATGTCCTGCAACAAAATAATCACCCTCATCAGGCTTTGTATAGCCACTTAGGCCATTAAATTGTCTTAAAGTATGAAAAATATCATATTTTTTATTTAAAAGCTTATGAGGATAAGATTGGTGTGAAACATCAAAAATAAATGGATCTTTATCAACATCAAAAACATAATGCATCCCAATGCTAAGCTCTACTACTCCCAAATTTGAGCTTAAATGTCCGCCATTTTTACTTACTGTATCAATAATGATTTTACGCAAAGAAGAAGCTAAATTTTCTAGCTCTTTTATGCTCATTTGTTTGATATTTAAATGTTCAAAATCTATCATTCATTTGCCATATTTTTGATTTTTTGCAAACGAGAATTAAGGTTTGATTCTATATTACCTGCGTCACTAAGTACTAAAATACTACCTTTATTTATGGCATCATCTACACTAAATTTAATATTATCACTTTGTAAATGTTCTTTTACATAGTCAAAATCATAAGGATTTAATTTTAATTCTATTTTAGTAGCATTTTTAAGTTCATTCATTAACTCCTTTGCTAAATTCAAAGCAATAGCAGAAGAATTTTTTTCTAATTCTTTAGCAATAACTTCTTTAGCAATAACTACAGCTGTATCTGCAAGTTCATTTTCATTTTTAAGTAAAAAATTATTTAAAGTTTCAATGGTATTTTCTAATTTTTCTACACTTTTTAGATATTTTTCTTTTAAATTTGCAAGCTCATCTTCAAAAGCTTTTTGGGCTTCATCATAACCTTCTTTAGTGTATTTTTCTTTAGCATGCTCAAGCTCACTAGTTAAGCGATTGTTAAATTCTGCTTCTTGACTTTCTATTTGCATTTGCAGTTTAATGATGTTTCCAGACATTTCATCGGTTTTTTTAAGCAAATCTTCTACAAAATCAGGTTGGATTTGTGGAGTTGGAGCTTGATTAGTGTTTTCATCTTCTTGGATTGGATTAACTTGCGAAGTGTTGGGCTCGATGGTAGTTTTTTGAGGAGTTTGAATTTCTTCACTTGGTTTAGCTTCTTCATTAGAAGACATTTCGCTCATTACTTTAAAGTGATAATTTTCAACTACATGATTAGTTATATTAGCACTTGAAATCACATTGGTTAATTTTGCCATACTCTTACTCTATCATCTCATCTGCCTCACCCACTTGGATAAGACCTTGTTCAGCTAATTTTTGCACCACTTCAACAACTTTTCTTTGTGCTTCTTCCACATCTTTTACACGCACAGCACCCAAAAAACCCATCTCTTCAACAAAAGCTTCGGCAGCACGCGTAGACATATTTGCCATAAATTTTTGTTTTAAATCCTCGCTTGCTCCTTTTAAACCTATCATCAAATCACGCTTATCAGCAGCTTTTAGAACTTCTCTTATTGCATTAGTGCTAAGTTGAGAAATATCATCAAATGTAAACATTAAATCTTTAATAGTAGTTGCAAGTTTTTCATCACTTTGTTCAATATAAGTAAGAGTTGTCTTTGAAGCTTTTTGTCCTAGGCGGTTGAGCACTTCAGCAACTGCTCTTGGACCACCAACTTCAACTTTATAAGAGGTAAGACTTTCAAGTTTGCTTTCAAGCACAGCAGATACTCTTTTGATAATTGATGGTGAAATATCTCCAAGATTTGCCATTCTAATTACCACTTCAGCTCTTAATTCATCACTAAAATACTCTAAAGTTTCAGCAGCTTGAGTAGTATCCATATGTGCTAAAATCAAAGCAATGGTTTGAGGATGCTCTTTGATAATGAAATCTGCAAGTTGTTGAGGCTTGATTTGAGAAAGATAAGCAAAATTTTGATTATTTTCCATACTTTTGGTAAGTTTTTCCAAAATTTTACCTGCAATCTCAGGACCAAAAGTTCTAAATAAAATTTCTTTTGCATATTCCAAACCACCACTTTTAAGGTATTGGTTAGATTGAAGCAAGGTATAAAATTCTTCAAGAACTGCAGTAGCAACAGGCTTATCTACATTTTTTGCTAAAGCGATATAACGAGAAATTTCAGTAATAACATTTATATCCATATGAGAAAATAAAACAGTAGTTACATCTTCTCCAAGTTGAATCAAAAATATAGCAACCTTTTCTGGCATAGAAAGGTCATCATAGACCATTTTTTGTTCTTCACTGAGCTTTATCATTAGATATCCTTCTCACCAAATTCTGCATCATTTTCAACGAGTTTTTGCAAAAGCAAAGCAACCTCTTCGCTTTTTTCATTTGCAACCCCTCTTAGTTTTTCAAGCAATACATCATATTGCAATGCATCCTCATCAAAACTATCACCAAAACCAAGCTGTTCTTCGACTTTTTTACGCGCAGCATTGAATTTTTCAATAGCATCTTCAGCATCATCGATAACTTGGCCATCTTTGCCTTCCATTTCTTCTTCAAGTTTGATATCTGCAAGCATTTTTTGTGAAAATGGCACGATAACTTTTTTGTAAAAAATGAAAAGTAAAATCGCTGCAAAAACATACTTAACAGGTGGAATAAATGGCTCAACAAATCTATTATAAAATGTTTGAACTTTATCTTCAACCTTAGCAGTTTTGTGAAATTCTAAATTATCTACCTCAACCGCATCACCCCTTGCAAGATTAAACCCTATAGCGCCTTTAGTTAAATTTTCAATCGCTTGAATTTCTCTTTCACTTAAAGGAACATACTCATTAGTAATATTACCTTGATCATCAGTAATAACCTTGTATTTACCATCTACCACAACTGCAGCTGAAATTCTTTTAATGGTTGCAAATTGTTTGGTGGTATTAGTAACTTTTTTTGAAATCTCATTATTTGTTGTAGTTTGTTTTTTACTATAAACCTCGCGTGCACCATTATTATCTAAACCTTCTACTGGACCTATATTTGAAACAGCTCCTGGCACACCTTGAATTTCTTTTTCTTTAAAACCTTCTCTGTGTTCTTCTAAAGTTTGCTCACCGCGTATAACTGTATTTGGATCAAAAACTTCACTTTGTGATTGTTCCTTAGAAAAATCATAATCAATACTTACCTTAGCAACAACCCTATCATAACCACCTGCAAAAGGAGCAATAGCTGCTATAATTTTTTGCTCTAACTCATATTCTTGATCTCTTTTATATTTAATCTGAGCCGCAATCAAATCATCTGCAAACCCCTCTTCATCATCAAGTGGAATGCCTTTTTGGTCTGTAATTTTTACATTTTCAGGAGTAAGCTTTGTAACTGAAGAAGAAATTAAATTTTTAATTCCCATAATTTGCTTTTTATTAAGCTTTAAACCATCTTTTACAGTCAAGGTAACTGAAGCCGTTGGTGGAACTTGTTGTTGAGTGAAAAGTGTATCTTTTGCAAAAGCAATATGCACGGTTGCACTATGAATAGGCTCTAAACTTTCTATAGTCCTAGCAAGCTCACCTTCTAAAGCTCTTTGATATTTTACTTTTTGCTCTGCTTCTGTTGCACCAAATTCTTGCTTGTCAAAAAGTTCAAAACCCACTTTATTATCTTTTGGCAATAGCCCAGCTGAAGCTACTGCTAAACGCTGTTTATAAACTTGGTCATTTGGAACCAAAATAGTTCCTTCATTACGCAAAATATATGGAACGCCATTTTTCTCAAGCTGGGCTACAATCATCGCTGAATCACTAGTATTTGCATTTTCAAACAATACTGAATATCCAGCATCATTAGCTACACTTGAACCACTTCTAAATAGAGTTAAAAAAACTAAAAATCCAACTACAACTACAATAGATGCAGCAATAATAATGCGTTGTCTTAGACTTAAATTTTGATAAAGCTGACCGACTTGGTGCAGCATAGTTTTATAATCCATTTAATCCCTATAAATTAAAAAAATTTAGAAAACTCTTCAAAAAATCTTGAATTTTCGTATTCTGTACCTATACTTATACGCACAGCATTTAAACCATAACTTTGTAAATTTCTTATTATTATACCTTTTTTAAGCAATTTTTCAGATAAATCTGTACTATTTTTTTCATCAAAAAAATATGTAATAAAATTTGTATAACTTTCTATATATGAAATTTTATTTTTTTTAGCAAAATCTTCGAATAATTTCATTTGTAAAAAATTATTTTTTAAAGTTTTAAAAATAAATTCTTTATCATCTAAAGCAGCGTATGCGGCTTTAAGACTTAAATTAGTGACATTAAAAGGTGCTCTTAATTTATAAAAAGTATCAATGATTTCTTTACAAGCTATACCATAGCCAATTCTCATACCACCTAAACCATAAAGCTTTGAAAAGGTTCCTAAATAAACAACATTAGTAAATTTATTAATAAGCTCTTGCGGATTAATATGTTTATTTTTATCCTTAAAACTTGCAAATTCATTATATGCTCCATCGATTACAACTAAACAATCCTCATCAATTTTTTCTATAAATTCAAACACTTGTGTTTTATCTAAACATTCTCCTAAAGGATTATTAGGTAAGCATAAAAAAATCACTTTGATATCATTTTTGTATTTTTGATAAAGCTCATATAGTTCATCTATATTATGAGTAAGACTTTGAGTTTTATAAACTTTTACACCTAGTTGCTTTGCATATATTTCATACATTGCAAAACTAACACCACATTGCAAATAAGCTTTATTATGATCAAGTTTAGCATGGATGGCATATTCTATGATTTGATCACTACCACTACCTATAATGATATTTTCTTTTTGAACCTTGAATTTATCTGCTAAAGCTTGTTTTAACTCACTCATAGTATCATCAGGATAAAGATATGCTAAATGAGCATTGTTTATGATTGCTTCTTTAGCTTTTAGACTTACTCCATAAGGATTTTCATTGCTTGCTAATTTAATAACTTCTTTTAGGCCAAATTCTTTTGCAATTAACTCTATATCTTTTCCACTCTCATAAGTTTTAATATTTTTTAAAAAAGGATTAAATTCCACTATCTTCCCCTGATAAATATGAACCCAACCATTGGATATAATCAGCCTTTTTGATTACTCTTTGAACATTTTCATCATCAATATGTCCTTCAAAGTCTATATAAAAACTATGGATAAATTCTCTTGTTTTGATAGGACGAGATTCTAATTTTGTAAGATTAATCCCTTCTTTTTTAAATTCATAAAGTAAATCACTAAGTCCTCCTGGCTTATGCGCAGTATGAGCTAAAATAGAAGTTTTGCAATTAGTCATTTTAGGAAGTGTTATATCGCTAAGTATTAAAAATCTTGTGCGATTTGCTAAATTATCTTCAATCCTTTCAAATAAAACTGGAACATTATAAAGCTTAGCTGCTATTTTTGAACAAATTGCAGCTGATTGTGTATCTTGCGAAGCTAAATAGGCAGCATTAGCTGTTGATTTACTTGCGATAAATTCCACCTCATTTAAATCATGACTTTCCAAAAAATTTTTACATTGGTTGTAGCCTTGCGGATGAGAGTAAATCCTTTTAATTTCTTTTAAATTTTCACTCATACTTATAAAAGAATGATGTATATCCATATAAAGTTCAGCAAAAATTTTCACCTCTTCATATTTACCTAAACAATCAAGCGTGACCCCAACTGCACCTGCTGTATTATTTTCTATAGGGACAACTCCATACTTTGCTTCTTTATGAGAAAGTTCTTTAAAAACATCTTCAATGGTTGCTAAAGCATTATAACGACTCATCGCTCCAAAACGACTTCTAGCAGCTTGATGAGTATAACTCCCTTCTGGCCCTAAATATGCAATGCTTTGAGGCATTTCTAAATTTCTTGAAACAGCAAAAATTTCTTGATAAATTGCTTCAATTGCATTTTGATCTAATAAACCATGATTATTATTTTTCAATCGATTTATAATCGCTCTTTCTCGCTCAGGTCTATAAATATGTCCACCTATATTTTGCTTAATTTCCCCTATATTTTTTACATAAAGCATTCTTTCATTAAGCAAATTTAAAATTTTATCATCTATATTATCAACTTTTAAGCGTAATGTTTCTATCTCTTTCATTTAAACCTCGATATATAATAATCTTTAATGCTATCATATACAAAATTTAATTTAGAAGTATCTATACCTTTTGTATTTGAAATTTTACCGCTTAAAACTAATGCTGTTTGCATACCTAGTTCATAAGCTCCAAGCAAATCTCCTTTGTAATCATCGCTAATTATCAATACATCTTTAAATTCCACATCAAGCTTTTGCATTTTTAATAATTTTAAAGCACTATAGTAAAAAGCCTTACTGGGTTTTCCTATGACAGCATAATCAAATTCATAACTATTTTTTAACATAGCCATGATACTACCAACACCTGGGTAAAGATGATTATTTTTTTTATAAATACTACCTTCATGCATAGCAATAGCTTTGATACCATTTTTTATATATTCAATCATTTTAGCAAAATCTTGAAATTTAAAATCATCATAACTTGCCACCAAAAAAGCTTGTGGATCATTAAAATCAAGCTCATAGCCTAATTCTTCCAAACTTTGTAAAAATTCCTTTGCTCCAAAAGCTGCGATTTTACATGGTTTTAAATAATCTTTTAAAACACAAAAAGGATCAATATAGCAATCTTTTTTAATCTCAAAGCCTAAATTTTGTAAATCATTTAAAAAATGAATTTTTTTAGTATTATTGGTAATGATAACATAGGCAATATTATTATCATTTAAGAATTTGATTAAATCTAAAGATCCTTGGATAGGACTTTTATCAGTATCTGATACTAAAGTTCCTTGAACATCTAAAAAAAGCATTTTAATCCTTTAAAAATTCAAGCTCCAAGGCAATTTGATCTTCATAACTTTCTCTTTTTCTGATTATCCTAACTTTACCATTTTCATAAGCTAATTCGCAAACTTTATTTCTAGTATTATAATTACTACTCATGCTAAAACCATAAGCACCTGCACTTTTTACTATTATCAAATCTCCAGACTTTGTACTTGGTAATTTTCTATTTTTTGCTAAAAAATCTCCACTTTCACAAATTCCACCCACTATATCACAAAAACTTTCATTTTCATGACTTTGAGTTAAAAGTTTTATCTCATGATAAGCTTCATATAAGCTTGGACGCAATAAATCATTCATCGCACCATCTACCACTACAAAACGCTTTGAGCTATTAAATTTTTCATATAAAACCTTTGTTACGAATTCTCCTGCATTTGCAACCAAAAATCTTCCAGGCTCCATACAAATACACATATCAAGACCTTGCAAACTAGCTAAAATTCCTTGTGCATAATCATATAAATTTGGCTCTTGTTCGTCTTTATAACAAACCCCAAGACCACCACCTATATCAAAAAATTTAAGATTTATTTTCAGCGCTAAAAGCTCTTTAACTAATTTTGCTACAATATTGGAAGCCTCGTGGATACTACTAATATCAAGGATTTGTGAGCCTATATGAAAATGCACTCCAACAGGTTCTAAAAATTTGGAATTTTTAGCATAAATATACATTTTTTTAGCATTTTCTATATCAACACCAAATTTATTTTCATGCAAACCTGTAGAAATATAAGGATGAGTTTTTGCATCTACATTTGGATTTACTCTTATACTAACCCTTGCAATTTTTTGAATTTTACTTGCAATTTGTTCTAGTAAAAGCATTTCAGCTTCACTTTCAAGATTAATATAAAGTATATTTTCCTTTAGTGCGTACTCAAGTTCATCAGCATTTTTACCTACTCCGCTAAAAATAATCTTATATTTTTTAGCTCCCGCTTTTAAAGCTCTATAAATTTCTCCAGCACTTACACAATCAAACCCACTATCTAAAGAAGCTAAAAATTTCAAAACACTTAAATTAGAATTTGCTTTTACTGCGTAAAAAATTTGAGATTTTCTAGCTTTAAAAGCATCTTTGAGCACATAAAAACGACTTTTAATTTTGTCAAAATCGTAAAGATAAAATGGAGTTTTATACTGCTTTGCTAATTCATAATAATCCATAAACAACCTTTTTATATTTATCTATTTTTAAAATAATAAAAACCACCTATCATTATTAAAATAAATATTGGCAACATTATACCGAGCTCTGGAGGTAAAATCTCATTTTCGCTTAATCTAGCAAGCAAAAATAACATCCCCCAAATTCCAAGCACAAATATAAAAAATACAAAAGCTAAAAAAGCAAGATTAAAAAACCTTGCAGTAATTGGAAAATAATAATAAATAATTAACATCAAAAAAGGAGCAAAAAATGGAATCAAAATCAAAGAATACAAGCTAGTTCTAAGAGCATTAGTAGAAATATTTTGTTTAGAAAATATCAAAATACTATCTAAAGCATCACTAATGGAATAAGAAGGATCGCTTTCTACTAAAGAAATACGCTCTAAAATTTTAGGGGAAAAATCTTGTAGCCCTTGAATGCTTTGAAAATCTTCTATCTTTAAACCTTCTTTAGAAACTATTAATTGCTCTGGAATAGTTATGGACTTAACTTCATTTAAATTCCAAAATTTTCCTTCAAAATGTGCATTTTTTGCTTGTAAGAGTTGCTTAATATTTAAATTATTAATATCAAAAATTTTTACATTGTATAAAGAATTAGCACTTGTTTTTTCTATATAAATAAATTTTTCATTATATTTGATTAAAACATCACCGCCTTCTTTAGACACAACACCTCTTTTAACTATATTGCTTTTATATTCATTTGCATAAGCAAAATGAGTGAAATTTAATCCAATATAAACAAAACAAAAAAACAAAGCCCATATAAATGGATAAAAAATCACTTGATTTTTACTTAAACCTAAAGCATACAAACTAACAAATTCATTAGATCTTATCATATTAAAAATACATAAAATCAATGCAAAAATTATAGCAAGAGGCAAAATATAAGAAATAGCTGAACAAGTTAAAAAAAAGATATAAAGTAATTCTAAATTAGCACTTTTTGGAATTTTATTAAAATTTACCAAAAAATCAATCGCTACAAAAAAAAATGTTAAAGAAAAAAATAATATAAAAAAAGATTTTAAATACAAAGATGAAATGTAGCGAAAAAAAATATTCATCATTTAACTTTTAAAGAATATTTTGAAGCAATTTGCTCTATATTAGACTCTAAAAGCTCAAATAAAGCTTTTTTAGAATGCTTTAAAACTTTATCTAAACTTTCTTTTTCATCAGCTTTAAATTTGCCTAAAACATGAGAAGCAACATCTGTATTTTTTCCAACACCAATACGAATTCTTTCATAATCATTAGAACATAATCGATCAATACTCTTAAGCCCATTATGACCTCCACTTGATCCACCTTTTTTAAATTTCAATGCTCCTAAATTTAAATCAATATCATCATGGATAATAATAATTCTTTGGCATTTATAAAAATCTTTAACAGCTCTTACACTTTCTCCAGAAAGATTCATATAAGTGGAAGGTTTTAAAAAAAGAGTAGAAGAGCTTTTAAAAAGCTCTCCTTTAAATTTAACATTAGAAATTTTAGTAGTTTCTAAATCTTTTATGAGCAAATCAATAAGCATAAAACCAACATTATGCCTAGTTTCTTCGTATTGTTCTCCTATATTACCAAGTCCTACGACTAAGGTCATTTTATCTTGCTTTTTCTACGCCAACTACAGCAACTCTATCAGCATCTACCATAGTTACACCTTCAGGCACAACTACATCACGGATTAACAGCGCATCACCAACATCGAGCTTTGTTACATCAAGCTCAAAATAATTTGGTAAATTTTCAACTGCACATTTTACTTTTAATCTTCTTTTAGATTGTATTAAAACACCTTTATTTTTAAGACCCATAGCAGTTCCAACTATCTTAACAGGAACCATATATTTAGAAATCACACCTTTTTGGGCTACTTTTAAATCAACATGTTTTAATTCAGCAGTTACAGGATCTTTTTGATAATCAACCACAACAACATTTAATATTTTATCTGCAACTTTCACATCAAAGGTTAAAGTAGTTTTTTTACGAACTTCTTTAATAAAATCATTTACTTTAAAAGCTGCGTGTATGTTTTCTAATCCTTTTCCATAGATGTTTGCGATTAGATAACCATCTCTTTTTAAAGCTTTGGCAGCTTTTCTACCGATACTCTCTCTAACGATACCTTCTAACATCTTTTTCCTTTCTAAAAAAATAAGCTGGTATTTTAACTAAATAACTTTATAAAGATTTTAAAATCTCTTCATAAGCTATGCAAAATTGCTCCAAACCATCATTTAATAAAATTTTACAACTCTTTTTCAACTCATCTTGTGAAATATTTGCTGATATTTTTTTCTCGATACATTCATCCTTTAAAGGTTCTTTAAAAATTAAATTTTTACCTTTAAAAGCATCTATAGCATCTAGTGGTGCTGTATTAATAGCTTTATCAAATAATAACTCTTTTATATAATAATCTTTTTCTAAATCATCACCTTTTACACCTGTACTTGCAAATAGGGCTCTAATATTGTCTTCATTTTGTTTTATGATGTATTTATAAGCTTTTGTCGCAGTTAAAATACCCATATAATTTTTATCTATAATTTGATTATTTAAAAGCCTATCAAAACGACTTACAAAAATACTAATAACCGCTTGTGGTTCTTTTCTGCCTGCAATATTATTTTTTCTAAATTCTTTTAGTCCCAAATTTAAAGCTTCAAAACATTTTTGAGTTTGTTCAAAGTCAAAAATCAAAGTAGCATTAACGCTAATACCATTTTTCATTAATTCTTGCATAACTTCATAAGAAGCTTCAGTGGCAGGAATTTTTATCATTACATTATCTTTTGAAATTTGAGTATATAATCTTTTTGCTTCAGCCAAAGACAAACTAGTGTTATCTTTTAATCTTGGATCAATTTCAATGCTAATAAAACCATCATTATTTTCATAAAAATTTAAAGAAAGTTTATCAGCAGCTTTTTTAATATCCTCAATAGCTAAACACTCATATAAAGATTTTTTATCTTTTATATTATAGATTTTAATTTTTTCTTTATAAATATTAGAATTTAAAATAGCGTTTTTAAAAATAGCTGGATTTGAAGTAGCACCATTGATTATATTTTGAGTGATTAAATTCATAAATTGATGATCCAAAAACTCATTTTCTATAAAATCACACCATAGAGAAAATTTTTTCATTTTACAACCTTTTTTATTTCCGTTAAATCTTTTTTATCAATACAAAAATCCGCATGTGATTTTAAAATTTCTTTAGCACAAAATGCTATTTTTAAACCACATTCATTAAACATAGCTATATCATTGGCTCCATCACCTACACACATTAGTTCTTGGATATTTAAATTTAAAATTGTTTTTAAATTTTGTAATATTTTGCCTTTGGAATCGCCAAACATAACTTCACCGCCAACCTTCCCACTTAAAACACCATCTTTATGATGTAGAAAATTGGCAAATGCCAAATCAAAATGAAGTTTTTTTTGCATCAATTTAATCCCCTCATGAAAACCGCCACTTAAAACAATAATTTTTATATTTTGTGATTTTAAATATTCAAAAAGTTCTATAGCGCCATTCATCAATGGTAAATTTTCAAAACATTTTTGTACTTGATTTAACGGCATCCCTTTGAGTAAAGCTACTCTTTCTAATAAGCTTTCAAAGAAATCAATCTCACCATTCATAGCTTTATCGGTAATACTCTTTATAGCATCACCGACATTATAAGCTTTTGCTAGTATATCAATACTTTCTGCATCTATTAAAGTGGAATCAAAATCAAAAGCACAAAGCTTTATCATTAAAACTCACGCTTTAATAAAGCTTCTGCTTTTAATATAGTAAGAATATTTTCTTCTCTTTTACCTATACCAAAAATCATTCCTTTTTCTTTTAATAAAGTTTCAGGTGGCGGATCAATTCTACTTCTGTGAATTTTGATAGCTTCTGTTAATCTATCAATCACAAATCCCGCATTACCCGCAGGGATTTGATTATCATTTGCGATGCCTTTTAAAACTATATATCTAGTTTGAGGGGTCATTTTTAAACTTCCTTGATTAAATCTTTTAGCAAGATCAATCAAAGGAATAACATTTCCCCTCATATTAAACACACCTAAAACATAATCAGGAACACTTGGAACCCTAGTATATTCTATAGGTTTAATAATTTCCTGGATATTAAGAATTGGAATAGCATATTCTTCATCTCCAACAACAAATCCAACAAGTTGAATAATATCCTCTTCTTTATCAATATCAGGTTCTGCAATTTGTGCTTGTTGTTTTTGCAAAACCTGGTTTAATTTATCATTCATCTTCTTATCCTAGTTTTAAATTTTTTCTAACAACATTTTCTAAGTACTCTGGAGAATAAGGCTTGGTGATATACTCAGTCATCCCTACTTCCACACCTCTTAAACGGTCTGATTTACTAGTTCTTGAAGTAACTGCTACAAGTGGGAGATTTTTGTATTTAGAATATTTTCTAATCTCACCTGCTAAGGTATAGCCATCCATTCTTGGCATTTCAATATCAATCAACACCGCATCAATATCATGCTCACCTGATTTAATAGTGCTTAATGCTTCAACACCATTTGTAGCTTCAATCACGCTTACGCCTAGTGGTTCTAAAGATTTTTGCATGATATTTCTATCCATCTTAGAATCATCAACAATTAACACTGTGTAATCACTTGGTTTTTCTTTAGTTACTTTTTTAGCTTGAGATTCAATTTGAGCTTTGATATCTACTTTGATTTCTTTAGCTATATCCATCATTGCAGCTACATCAATAATCAATGTAACTCTACCATCTCCACGGATTGTAGCACCTGCTATACCTTGAATATTTTGCAAATACTCACCCATTGATTTAATAACGATTTCTTCTTGTCCTACTAAAGTATCTACTATGATACCAAGTTTGCTTTCTGCAACACCAATTACAACTACATAAGTTTGTTCAGTATTTTCAAGCACTTGTTTTACACCAAAAACATCTGAAAGTCTTACTAAGGATAATACCTCATCTCTTAAACGAAGCACATTTTTACCTTCAATGGTGTAAATATCATCAATAGGAACTCTAACTGTTTCAAGAACTGATGCAAGTGGAATCGCATAAAATTCTTCTTGAGTACCAACAAGTAAAGACTGAATAATAGCTAGTGTTAATGGGATTTTGAGCTTCATTACAGTACCCTTACCAAGCTCGCTATCTATTTCTATAACACCATTTAATTTTTCAATATTAGTTTTAACAACATCCATCCCAACGCCACGACCTGAAACATTTGTAATCTTAGCGGCAGTTGAAAAACCTGGTTTAAAAATCAAAGTAAAAGCTTCTTTGTCTGTCATCTGATCAGCTTCACGCTCTGTGATAAGATTTTTTTCGATCGCTTTTGATTTTAACGCATCTGCATCAAGCCCTTTACCATCATCTGCAATTTCAACAACAATATGATTTCCCTCATTATATGCTTTAAGATTTACCGTTCCTTTTTCTGGCTTACCATTTGCTAAACGAGTAGCGGGATCTTCTATACCATGGTCACAAGAATTTCTAATCATATGCATGATAGGATCACCTATTTCTTCAACAATAGACTTATCAAGTTCTGTTTCTTCACCTGAAATTTCAAGCTCCATTTGCTTACCAAGCTCACGACCTAAATCACGCACAACTCTTGGAAATTTGTTAAACACTTTTGCAATAGGCTGCATTCTTGTTTTCATAACTGCAAGCTGGATATCAGTAGTAACTATACTTAATTGAGATACAACTTGATTTAATTCTTCTAAGAATTTTTCACCATCATAGCGTTCTTCAACATCATCATAAATTTTTAACAAGCGGTTTTTTCCAAGAACAAGCTCTCCAATTAAATTCATCAAATGATCAAGTCTTTTCACTTCAACCCTAATCGTTTGATCCATAGTAGCACCGCTACTTCCGCCACCTGCTGCTGGAACTTTTTTCTCAGCTGGCGTATTTTGCACTGGAGTGGCTTTTGGAGTGGCTGCTGGGGCCTCTTGAGCTTTTTTCTTTTCAGCGCGTCTTGCTTGATCTTCAGCTTTTCTTGCTTTTAAAAGTCTTTCAATTTCTGCTTCAACTTCATCATCACTAAGTTTATTAACATCAACCTCTGGTTGCTCTTCAGCTTTAGGTTCTTCTTTAACTTCTTCTTTTTTCTCTTCAGTTTTAGTTTCTACCTTGACATCATCTAAACTTTCACCCTCTGAAATTGCAGTTAATCTTGCACAAATTGGAGCTATATCAAGTCCTATTGCAGTATCATTTCCATTATCTCTAATAGAATTTAATAAAGTTTTCATCATATCAATAGACTCTAAAACCACATCCATGACTTCAGGAGTAATTTTTAACTCATTATGCCTTGCTTTATTTAAAACATCTTCCATATGATGAGTAAGCTTAGTTAAAACATCAAAATTTAAAAAACTTGAAGATCCTTTGACAGTATGTGCAACACGGAAAATTCTATTTAATAGTTCTAGATCTTCAGGATTTGCTTCTAGTTCAACCAAGTCATGATCAATTTGCTCAACCAATTCAAAGGCTTCAACTAAAAAATCCTCAAGTATTTCTTGAATATCTTCCATTTTTACTCCTCACCTTTTTCATGTTTTGCTATAATACGAGAAATTTCACCAAAGAAATCACTTGCATTAAATTTAACCAAATATCCCTCACCACCTGCTTCTTTAACACCTTTATCACTCATAAATTCATTAGATAAAGAAGAGTTAAATACTATAGGAATATTTCTATATCTTTCATCGCTTCTAACTTTTGCTGCAAAGTGAAATCCATCCATTTGTGGCATTTCAACATCACTCACAATGATCTTTAAGTGTTTGCTTAAATCTTCACCATAAGTGCCATATAACTCTTGTAATTTTTGCAAACCTTCAACACCATCTTTTGCTTCTACTACTTTTAATCCTATTTTACTTAATAGATCTTTTACAAGTTTTCTTGCAGTAGAACTATCATCAAGCGCTAAAGCAATACCATCAATTTTTTTAATTTTACTATCATCAATATCAGTTTGTGGAGCATAAATTCCTAATTCTTGAACAATGCTTTCTAAATCTAATATAAGTAAAACCTCATCGCCTTCTATTTTCGTAACACCTGTGATTTTGCCTTTATCTAAGCTACCTGCACTTGTAGCAAAAGTAGCTGGTTCGATATTTTTCCAATTAATTCTACGAATTCTTTTAGCTTCATGAACTATAAAACCAATTAAAACATTGCTAAATTCGGTAATAATAACTCTTGGTTTTATATTAGTCATTTCTGGTTCTTGAATTTGCATCCATTTAGCAAGATTAATAACAGGAATAACCACACCGCGAAGATCAAATATACCTTCAACATAATCAGGCACTCCTGGAATTTCAGTCAAAAAAGGAATTTTAATAATCTCTCTAACTTTAGAAACATTTACACCATAAATTCCCTCATAGACTTTATCTTGGCCTTGCTTAAAGATGCGAAAATCAACAAGTTCCATCTCATTTGAACCTGTTTTTACGACATTCTCATCAAACATTATGCCTCCTTAAGTTCTATTTTGTGAAATCTGATTTCTGACTCATATTTTACTATAAAAAAACTTTCCTTATATGCAAAAGTCGGTAAATTTAAATATTTTATCTTATTAAATTTATAAAACACATCTTGATGATAATGTCCTTCTATGATAAATTTAGTTTTATAATTGTTAATGCGATTTTTAACAATTAAATCAAAATTATTAATTTTTCTAACAAGTTGTTTTTTGTTTTGATTTTTTAAAATTTTTTGTGTTATCTTAAAACCACAAAGATTATTGATAAAATTTAAAAAGCAAAGTAAATGATGATTTCTCAAACTTTTTAAGCAAAACTGCAAAAATGGTTTTAGAAAAATATCTCCATGAGCTAACTCTACAAAAGTGTGTGCGTTATCTTCAAATTTACAAAGCAAAGGTTGTTTATCTATACTAAAAACTTTTACACGAGTAAAAAAATTAACTAAATTAAAATCATGATTTCCTTCTAAATATACTATCTCAATTTTTATAGCTAATTCTTCTAAAATCTCTATATAAGGCAACGCAAATTCATGAGTAGCTTTGACTTCATAAACTAGCAAGTCAAAAATATCACCCATTAAAAAAAGTTGCGGAGTTTGAATTTTGCCATTTTTTAGAGCTTGTAGAAATTTCCAAAAACCGCGTCTATTTTCATTTTCATGAGCATCAGCTATAAAAATGGCATTTTCTTTGATATTAATCAATATTTGGCTTTCTCATATTTTAAAATTTGATTATAATCAATTTCGCCATTAAAAATTCTCACTCTTTTTTCATTAAATTTATCACTTAAAATATCTCTAGTTTCATTATAATCTTTCACCTTAACTCCTGCTATAGTTGCCATAGTATGAATCAAATCATCACTCATGAAAGGTTTATCTTTTGCTTTGATTATTTTATCAATTAATTTTGGGTTATTTTTCTTAAATTGATCACTAACTATAATAAAAAATGGAATTTCAGCAGTAAATCTTGAAGTAACAAAATGTTCAGCTCTATCCCTAAATTCATAAACACTCTCTCCATGATCGCTTATATACACTATAATCGCCTCCTTGTCCCTAAACAAATTAAAAATTTCATTAACAAAATAATCATTATACAAAACTGCATTTACATAATCAGCAACATTTTGTTTTTCTTCATTATTAAGAGCTCTATTAATATCTTTATTTTCAAAT
This sequence comes from Campylobacter volucris, assembly GCF_008011665.1. Taxonomy (GTDB): domain Bacteria; phylum Campylobacterota; class Campylobacteria; order Campylobacterales; family Campylobacteraceae; genus Campylobacter_D; species Campylobacter_D volucris_A. The sequence goes on along the minus strand of NZ_VOWJ01000028.1, from coordinate 93,237 downwards.
TTTGCAAACCCTTTCTCAAATCTTCTATTATATTAAAATGAGTTCCCATTAAATGTACAACAAAAAAATCATTATTTTTTAGGTTATCTTTCACAATGGGTAAGATCACACCATCTACTTGTTTTGTAAAAATTTTGTCATCAGTAATAAATTTATCAATAAAAATAGTTTTATTTGCCCTATTTGCTATAGCTGTTATATTACTTGTATGCCCAGATAAAGGTTCATGATTTGATATGAATATGCTCTTATAACCCACCAAATTAAATAAGTCAACCATATTTAACTGATTAAACCATTCTTCTTCATTTTCAATATTTGAAAAATTTAAAACCCTTCTTAAAGAAGCTTGGGTGTTTGCAAAAGGAGCTATAACATCGCTAAATTTAATCAAATATCCCTTTTTCTCTAATTCTTCTAGTTTTGGAGTTGTTTGAAGATTATATCCATATAAACTCATATAATTTCTTTGAGTACTTTCTCCAATAATAAATACTATATAAGGAATTTTCTTTTGAATACTTACCCCCCCCCTTTTTTTTTATATAAATTAAAAATACGCTCATAATTTTTCAAATAAAAATTATAACTTGCCCATATACCATTGTTAGCGTAATATCTTAAAAACTGTTCTGGAATATCAATAAAAAAACTAAAATTTATTTTATCAATAGAATTTATTCCATGTTTTTTGATAAAATATCTATTGGAACAATCTACAAACAATCCAAAAATACATAAAATATAAATGATTCCTATAGACTTTTTTATTATTTTATTTTCAATATTAAGTTTTTTTTGAATAGATTTAAAAATATAAAAAAACAAAAATACTATACAAAAAAATAAAAATAAATAAATAATATAGCTTTTATTGATATAAGTTTCTATAAATTCAAAAATTTCAATCCAAGTTGTTTGCAGCAACACATCTATAAACAAAGGATTGAATTTGACAGAATAATTTAATAATAAATAAGTTTGCAACAAAAAAACTAAAATAGCAAATAAAGTTAAAAAATAAACTATAAATTTTGTTTTGTCTTTAAAAAAGAAAAAATACTTGAATAATAAAAATATTTAAAACAAGCACTATGAAAACATTTTTTACAGCTTTAAATATAATCCATTCAAATATTTCTCTTTCAAAAGTTAAATAACTCCACCACAATGATATAATCGTATCTAAAATAAAAATTAATGCTATATAAGGAAAAAATTTGATAATAAAATCAAAAAAATTTTCTTTTTGCATTAAAATTCCAAAGCTTTATACTCTATAGAAATGATTTCAAATTCACTCTCGCCTTTTGGCAAACGCACTTTAAAGTCATCTCCTTCTTTTTTACCAAGCATCGCTTTGGCAATAGGCGAACTAATAGAAATATAACCTTTTTCTAAATTTCCCTCATTTACTCCAACTATAGTGTAAGTGCTTTGCTTTTCACTTTCTAAGTCTTCTACAACAACTGTAGAGCCAAATTTTACACTATCGTGCTCATAGGAAGATGGATCAATGATTTGCGCTCTTGAGATCAAATCCCCAAGTTCAGCAATCTTACCTTCTATAAAAGCTTGTTTTTCTCTAGCTGCGTGATATTCTGCGTTTTCTTTTAAATCACCATGGCTTCTTGCTATATCAATTTCTTCTACAACCTTTGGACGCTCAACTTTTTTTAAATGCTCTAATTCTTTTTCTAATTTTTCATAGCCATATTTGCTCATAGGTTCTTTTTGCATTTTTATTCCTTTAAATTTCATATAGTATTTTTGCAATATTTTTAGCACTTGCAAATTTTAAATAAGATTTCAAAAAAGAAATTTTATCAAAAAATCCTTGATAATCATAATCTAAATAAGCATCATATAAATTTTTTACATTGACTTGTTCTTGTAAAAATTCAGGATTAAGCTCATCTTTTTCTGCAAAATCTAAAAATATATTTGCAAGTCCTATATGTTTGAGTTTGACAAAAAGTTTTGCTATAAATATATCTATAGCCTTAGCCTTATAAGCAAGCACAAAAGGGGTGCCGACTAAAGCTGCTTCAAGTGTAGCTGTGCCACTACAAATAAAAGCAAAATCAGCTTTTTTAAGCACTTTTGGAGTATTGCTTTCTATCTTAAATCCATCTATATCACCATAAAGATCTAATTTTTCTAAGTTAAATTTAGGAACACAAAGTATTTTTTCACCATTAAATTTGGTGCTCAATTCTTTAAAAATAGGCATTAAACGCTTTATTTCACTTTTTCTTGAACCTGGTAAAAAAGCTATAATTTTTTCATTATCTTTTTTTGAAAGTGTATTTTTTATATCATCTTCATTTTTAAATTCTTTTATCTCATCTAAAAGTGGATGTCCTACATAAGTGCTTTTACTAAAAAATTTATCATCAAAAGGTAAAATAGAAGCTAACACATCAAAATGACTTTCTATAATAGGAATGCGTCCTTTTTTCCAAGCCCAAACTTGAGGTAATATATAATAAATTCTTTTTATTTTAGAATTTGCTTTTTTTAAAGCCTTTGCAAAAGGTATATTAAAAGCTGGAGAATCTATACACAAAATAGCATTTACATTCTTTTCAAAACTTAAATTTACAAGCTCTTTTATAGCTTTTTTCGCTTTAAAAATAAGCGGTAAAATCTCTATAAAACCCATAGCACTAAATTCATGTGAGCTATATAAAGGTTTAGATTTTAAATCAAATTCTTTACATAAATTCTCATCATAAATTCCAACTAAATCAAATTCTTTATACTCATCTTTATAAGCTTTTAAAACTTCTTTTAAATGTAAATTCGCTGATGGCTCTAGGGCACAAACTAAAAAGGTTTTCATTTAAAAATATCTTTTATATTTGACTTGACAAAATCTTTTATTTCTTCTGAGGCATTATTATTGTTTTTATTATAAAAAAATAAATTGACTTTTATATTTTTATCTTCATAAGTTAAATTTTTATCTTCAAATATCGCTTTAAAACCTTTTAATTTAAATCTAGGATTATCCTCTATTTTCAAACCTTTTGGATCTATAAAATATATACTAAATTCTCCGTTTTGTTTATTTTTTAACCAAAATATAAAATCTGGATAAAATTTTCTTTCTTTTTGATGCTCTTCATCAAAATAAGGAATATAAATTTCATCCTGATTTTCTACCAATTTTGAAAAATACCATTCATATTGTTCAAAAAAAGATAAATTCAAATTATTTTCCAATTCTTTTAAAAATTCTTTTTCACTTTCATTAGAAATAGCAAAATTAATCTTACTTTCTTTATCGTTTTTATTGTAAATAATTAAAGGATTATAATAATGCTTGCTAAGCTTTGCACTAATTATATAATTTTGCACTTCCTTACTTTTTTGACTTTCTTTTATACCTTGCATTAGCTCATCTAAATTTATTCTTTTATTTTCAAAATCCACTTTTAATTCATCTTCGCTTTTTGCATTTAAAACATCTTTTATAGTTTTATTAATTTTTTGAACTGTTTCAAAATCTAATTTTGCTTGTATATTTTTATGATGTGTTATTTCTTCCTCTAACTTTACAAATTTATCCAAAACTTTAGCATTAGAATTTAATACACTATTGATTGTTTTTAATGTTGTTTTTTCATTGAATTCTATTCTATCTCCTGATATCCGTATTCTACTTTTTTCTCCATTGATAAATTTTTCAAATTCCTGCAATGTAGAATATTTAAAACTTTTATACAAACACTGCTCTAAAATTAAAACATCCTCATCATAAGAATTTATAAATTTTTTTAAAGAATCTGCTTCTCTTTTTGAAATTTTATAAATATTATTTAATTTACTTTCATTTTTATATTTTGGTATAGGTAAATCAAACGACATTTTCGTCTCTTTAAATCCTTTCAAGTACTTACTTTCCATAAATTCACATTCTATACCTTCTATGATAGCTTTAATAGCTTCATTATCACTTGCCATTACAAAAAGAGTTTCTAAACCACATGCTAAATTTACACATTGTTCATCGATTTTAAACATCTCTTTTAAAGCATTTAATCTCTTTCTTATACTTAAGAAAGGTTCTATTCTAACACCTCTTCCTATAGTTTGTAAAACATATTTTTTAGCATTAATACTACCTATATTGATAAAAGAAATTAAATTTACGCGATTACTATCCCAACCTTCTGAAAAAACCTTACTTCCTAACATGATATTAATAGAAGATTGCGTGCTATTGATATTTTCAAAATGACTTTGTGATATATCGCTTATGCTTTCTACCCCAAGCTCAAGTAAAAAATCTTTTTCCCATTCTTTTGCATTTGAAATATTTAAAAGCATGAAAGGTTTGTTTGAATTTTTACTCTTAAAAGCCAATTCTTTATCGTTTCCTTTAATACTATAGCATTCTAAATTTGCATTTGCATTTGCATAAAAAATATTTTCTCTAAGTTCATCATTATTTGCATTTTTTATATATTTTAAAAAATCATCGCTTAGCGTATTTATACCAAAATGCAAATTTTGATTTTGAAGTTTTTCATAAAGCTCTAAGGCTATATTGCTTACATCTACTTTATTTTTTAATACATTATGCACTGCTTTAAAATACGCTTTTATACCCGCATCTTGAGTATTTACTTTATCAGAAACTGCTATGATTAAAGGATTATGATATACAAAATCTTGTCTTTTTAAAATCAATTCTTCTTTTGTTTTTATAATGGCATTAAAAATTATAAAACTTTCCAAAATTGTTTTTATTTTTGCTTCTTCGTTATTTTCACTTTTAAAATCTAAATTCTCATTTAAAACTGCTATATTTTTACCATATCCTTCTTGATTGAATTTTTGAAGATTATAATTATAAGCACAAGTTATAAAATCTATTTCATCTTCAAAGGTAGCAGAAAAATTAAAAACAAAGCCTTTTGGAAATTCATCTTCTTTGATAAAACCTCTAGCAAGCTCATGATAATAGTTTTTTCTTAGTGATGTTTTACTATCGCCTCTATGAGCTTCATCTAACAATATATACCAACCATCTTTATTAAGATAATTTTTATAGTTTAATCTTTTTGCTTTTTTATCTTTGCCTACATTTTCTTCACTCTCAAGTAAATCACTTCTTGCAAAATACACCACCGCTTCATTTAACAAACTAGCTTCTTTTTCTATGCTTTCAAAATCTTTTAAATCTTTTATTTTGATAAAATTGCTGTGATGATTGTTGTATTTAGCTATATTTGCTTTGAATTGATTTAAAATCTTATCATTTGGCGCTAAAAGCATGATAGGCTTTTTAGGTAATTGATTATTTTTAATAAATTCATGTATCAAAGCTATAAGTTTAATCATAACTATAGTTTTACCACTTCCTGTAGCCATCCAAAATGAAGCCCTTGCAATATCTTCTTTTTGTAATTTTAAATTCTCACTTTCATCTTGATAAAATTCTAAAAGTCTTCTGCGTTCTTGATTATATTCATGCGAATTTAACTCATCCATCATGTAAAAAGAGAGTATGGCTAAAGCATTTTTAACACTTTCTTGTTGATAAAATTGCAAATTTATAGCTTGAGAAAAATTACTAAAATCATAACTTTCATCAAGCTTTTGCACTAGTGATTTATCATGGATAAATTTATTTAGCAATAAATGTTTTCTTGTATTTTGTTTTGCTTTAGCCATTGTTTTTCCTTTAAAGCTTTAATTGTTTTTATCATTTGCAGTATGTAAGAATTTTACATACTGAAATTTCTTGCAACCGCTTATCTTGCAAATGGTGTAGAGAATGATGTTTTTTGCATTAATATCTTTTTGCATTTTCAGGTAATATACTATAAATTTCATCTATTTCTTTTTTAGAGCTTATCATTCTATCTGCTATATAATTTATAATACGAAACATAGACAATGCTGTATCTACATCATCTCTTAAATCTAACTCATTTGGATGAATAGCATTATTTCCGATAACTCTCACAGAATCTAATGCTTTTTGTAGTTTTTCATCTATTTCTTTTTTATCTATCAAATTTTTAATCGCATTATTTATATTTTTATCTTCACCTAAACCAATAAGTAATTTTTGTAAAACTAAACGCAATAAAGCACAAGCACTTCTTGGGGAATCTTGAACTATATTAGATGCTTCTTCATAATCTAATTTTAAATCTTCATCTAAATCTTCATTAGGCATAGGTGCTAATCTAGGTTTTGGATAAATCATTTTTTCATCTACCCAAATAGCAGTTTTACTACATTTATGACAAATACTTAAAATAGGAACTACTCTACTATAAAAGTCAATTATGCTTTCAATTTTTTCAAATTCTAAATCTGAGCTTATAGAATATATATATTTTATTTTACCGATTCCATCGTCAATTTTTGAAGCTGATGCTGAAAAATTTACAAAATCCATTTTCGCATAAACTCCACAAAATGGACAAGTAAAAGCGTCTTTATTTATCTCAGGTTTTTCATATGAATTATTCATCACTTTTCCCACCAAATTAAATTTTTTAGTTTTGGATATTTAATTAAGTCTATATTTTCTAAATTTACAATCTCATCGTTTTCAAATTTACAAGATTTTATACCATTTTCATCTATAAAAATATTTTTGATTTTAAGTCCTAAAAGATTTGACATCGTTAAAAATATATCAAATTCTTTATCATAAGCTTTCATATCAAAGCATATATTTTCACCTTTTTTGAGTGCTTTTATGAGTTTGCGTGATTTTCTATAATCTATGAATGAATTTTCATCAAGTTTATACTCACAATTTTCTAAACTTTCTTCATAACTTTCAAGTTCATAATATCTAAAAGCGCCGCCGCCTTTAAAATTTATCATTTTTGAAAAAGATGATCTTCTTTTTTTATCTATGGCACAAAATTCAATATCACCGGCTATAACATTCTTCATTCTTCCAAGTAAACCCAATCTATACTCATATTTATTAGCATCCTTATTAAATGTCAAATACCTTTCATAAAAATGCTCACCCATTTCTATACCGATATATTTTCTATTTAATTTATGAGATACTGCTGAGGTAGTTCCACTACCTACAAAAAAGTCCATTACAACACTATTTTCATCGGAACTGGACTGTATTATTCTTCTTAGCATATTTTCCGGTTTTTGTGAGCTATAAAAAGATATATTTTCACTAACTCTCATTTCAGATTGAGTAAAAGAATACAAATCATTCCAAATATCACCTAATGGATATATTTTTTCATCTTTGATATCAATCTTTTCGTAATATAGTTTATCATTTTTCCATTTTTGAATATAATACTCATAGTCTGTTATTTTTTTAGGTGTTGCAATTGTAGAAACTCCTATTAGATCAAGCTGTCCCAAATTTAATAATGAAGTGTTTCTATTTGGCTTCCATAATTTATTAAAAATACTATTTGTTTTTTTCAAAAAAAGAATAGTTGAGCTTTTTAAAACAAAATTATTTCCAAAGCTTTTATATCCAAACAAATCAGCTTCTCCGTCTTTAGTAGCATTTGTATCAAATGTGATTTTTTTACACTCCATTTCCCCAAAAAATTCATTTAATAAAATTTTCCCAAAATAATCAGCATTTTCATCCAAATGCAAATAAAAACTTCCTTTATCACTTAAAAATTCTTTTGCTAGTTCTAAGCGATTATGCATCAAAGAAAGCCAAGTACTATCTTGAAATTGATCTTTGTAGTCAAAGTCACTTCCTGTGTTAAATGGCGGATCTATGTAAATTAAATCTATTTTGCCTTGATATTTTGGCATTAAAGAATTTAGCGCTTGAAAATTATCTGCTTTTACAAGCTCTCCGTTTAAAATTTCATCTAAATTTTCAAAACTTTGCAAAAGTTTATAATAATTTTCCTCACTTAAATACTTTGTATCAAGTGGTAAGAATTTGTATTTTTCATCATTTATAGCATTTATATCAAACTCATCATTTATGAAATTTAATTCTTTCCATTCTGTGATTTGCTCATTAAAATTTACATCTTTATATATGGAGTTTAAAATTTCATCAGCGTTATTTGAATGCGATTTTATAGTGTCTAAACTAAATACATAGTGAGCATTTTTAGCAAATTTTGGCTTTAGCCATATAGCTTTTAACTCGTTTTCAAAGTCAGCTATCAAGTCGATGATAGCAAAAGCGATTTGTTTTAGAGTGTTGATCTCATCTATTTTTTCTTTAGTCCAATCAGTAATGCTATCATTCACATAAGAAAACAACCACAAATCAAATTGTTCTTTTAAAAATTCTTTCGCATTTTTATGTATGAAAAAATCTACTTCATTTTGTTTTTTATAAGTTTTAAAAAGCTTTTGCAATTCTTCTTCTTTTATGTTTATTTGTGCATTTTTTAAAGTTTTTAAAAAAACATCACTAAATTCACTTGAGTTTTGTTTAAATACATTTGTGCCATCATAATTTTTAGAATTTATTACTTTTATGTTTATATTATCATCTTGTATATTTTGTAAATAAAAATTGATTTTACTTTTATTATTATCAGCATTTTGCTCATACTCATCAGTAAGAAAATTTAAAGTATATTTTTTATCTTCACTTTGTAAGTTTAAAGGATTATAAATAGTATCTGATTTTACATAGTATAAATTTTGTGTTTTATAAAAAAGACTTGTGTCTTTTGAATTTGAATATACCCTTGCATAGATATTTTTATACATAGGCGTATCGTAAAAAAACGGTGTTCCTGTTTCGTTTAAATAAGTGCTAAAAAAATTATAAAGTTTATTATAAGTATCTGTATAAAGCTTTTGTGTGTCTAAATAGTCTTTAATTTTTTGAAAATATTTTTCTTTTATAACGAGTAAATTTGTAAAACCATTTTTAGCTTGATTTTGCGAATGTTTAATTTTAGAACCCAAATAACAATCTTCTAATTTTGAATAAAATGCTTTTTTATAATCCATATTTTGCTCTTCCTTAAAGTAGATATTAATTATGTTTCATTTTCAAAAATCATTTAAATCCCTAAATAAAACATATATTTTAACAAAACATAATAAAATTATAAATATATTTATCGTTGTAAGAAAATTTAGTTAATTTGTAAAGCTTAAACGATAAAAGATTTTAAATGCTTAATTATAAATTCTAAATCAACTTCACTAGAAATGTCTTTATTGTGCAAAGGAATTTCTAATATACTAAAATCTTTAAAAAGTTTCTTTGCAAGCTTTAAATTTTGCAAACTTATCTCAAATCTATTTTTAAAAAATTCATCATTACTATTGGGTGGAATTTTATTTATGATTATCGCAAAAGGAGTGATATTTTCTATTTGCAATTCTTTGATAGCTCTTAAAGTCTCATTAATAGGCAGTTTTTCTAAATTTAAAACTAGTAAAATAGCACATTGATTGTTATTTTTTAATATATTTAAAAATTTAGAATACCTTAAATATCTATTTTCAAGATTATCCTTTAAGATATCTTTACCTTCTATATTACCGATGATGTTTTGCAAATTTGAATTTTTTTCTCTTTGTTTTAATAAAAGCTCACTCCAAATTTTTAAATTTTTTGGCATTTTAAATAATCTTAAAGTATGGCCTGTTGGAGCTGTATCTATGATGATATGATCAAAATTTGTATCCTCACTTATAATTTTTATAAGTTTATCAAACATAGCACTTTCTTGAGCAATGGCACTTTCTTTGACTATTTTGTAGTAATTATCAAGCATTTCATAAGAATTAGGGTTTATAAGCTCTTTAGTTGCTTTACTTACATTTTCCACATATTCTTTTGCTTCTTTTTGTGGATTTAACTCTAGTATTTGTAAATTTGTATTGAATTGATTATTTTTTTCTATATCAAAAATATCTTTTAGATTATGTGCAGGATCGGTTGAGATTAATAACACTTTTTTACCATCTAAAGATAACATCTTTGCTATAGAACTAGACATAGTGCTTTTGCCCACACCGCCTTTACCGCCTACAAAAATCACTCTTGGAAAAATCATCCAAAAATACCTTAATTTAACAACAAGAACAAGGAAAATTATCAAAAATGCTATGTTTTAAGCCCATCTTTGTGTGCCATTTATGGAATTTTGGTGCCAAAGTAGGCATAAGCTCTAAAGTTTGTAGCATAAAAGGATTTTCTATACCCATAAGCTCTGAAAAAGTGATGATCATAAAAAAATCATCAATTTCTTCTTGCTCTTTTTTTATAGCTTTTCCATATTTAGAAAAATAAAATTCTTCTAATTTTTTAGAAAAGCTATAAAATACTTTCATTTATTTTCACTTAAAGTTTTACTTATCGTTGATAATGCTGATAAAACCACCATTATAGTAACAACTAAAACTAAAATATCAATTACCAACAATAACCAATTGCCTTGATTATAAAATTCAAGAACCTTTATCGAAGCACCCCAAAATGCCATGATCAATATAAACACTAAAGGCACTAAAACGACTAAAGATCCACCTATTTTTTTATTTTTAATCAAAATAACTGCTATAGTTAGTAAAGTTAGCGAAGCTAGTATTTGATTTGTCGCACCAAATAAAGGCCAAATTGCAACTTCATTTTTACCGCCTTCTCCTATACCATTCATCGCCATTATAAAAGATATACCCACAGCCAAAATAGTCGCAATGACATTTTTTCTTAAAAAAGGAATTTTATAAATTTCTCCCCATTCTTGAATGATATATCTTTGAAGTCTTATACCAGCATCCATAGTTGTAGCTGCAAACAAAATAAGCATTAGCGAAAATAAAGTAGAAGCTGCTTCAAAAGAAAGCCCAGTAGCATTTGATACTATAGCTCCACCGCCAGAAGCAAAATTACCCGCACCGGGCTTGAAAAGGCTTGTCCATGTATCAGGATTTAATCCAGCATTAGCATTTAAAAGCCCAACTCCAGCCACACAAGCTATAATTGTTCCTAAAGCTAAACTTCCCTCTCCAACAGATCCTAAATACCCAACAAATCTTACATCGCTTTCTTTATTGATTTGTTTAGAAGTGGTTCCACTTGCTACTATACCATGAAAACCACTTATAGCACCACAAGCTATGGTTATAAATAAAACAGGTATAATTAAACTATAATCCCCAGCTTTTATAGCAGGAATGATATCGGGCGCTAAAACGACAGGATTTACTATGATAATAGAGCCATATAAAAGTATCAATCCTATGACAAGCTGAACACCATTTACATAATCTCTAGGCTGCAATAGCATCCAAACAGGTAAAATAGAAGCAATTCCAGCATATACAAACAAAATCACAACCCATTGTCTTAAAGAATCAAGTCCTGCTATGTTTTCAGGTAAATTTACAGGATAAGCAACACCAATTGGCACTAAAATATATAATAAAACCACAGATACTATGGTAACTAAAGCTAAATTCATTTTAAATCTATATATAGCTTGACCCATTAATAAGGCTATTAAAATAGCTCCCCAAGCAGGTATAATAGTAGTTGGATACTCTACCGATTCTTTTGCTATGATAACACCAAATGCAGCATTTACCATCAAAAGAACTAAAAATATTACCACCATAAACAATTGCCCAATTTTCATTCCTATAACTTTTTGGCAAACATTACCTATGGATTTTCCTTGATTTTTAACACTAGCCCATAAAGCTGACATATCATGAATTCCAGCAAAAAACACCGTTCCTAAAACGACCCATAAAAATGCTGGCAACCAGCCCCATTGAACTGCTATAGCAGGACCAACTATAGGTGCAGCTCCAGCAACTGCAGTAAAATGATGACCCCATAATACAAATTTATTTGCAGGGACATAATCAATTTCATCTTTAAATTCATGAGCAGGAGTGATATTTTTATCATCTAGTTGCAAAATATATTTAGCTACAAATTTAGAATAAACAAAATAACCAAACACAAACACAACTATACCAATAATCAATAAAATACTAGCACTCATATGGTTTCCTTATATAAAATTACTTAGATTATAGCATTAGTTGTTATACAAGTAATTTTTAATAAAAAAATACAGAAAATATTGCTAATTTTTGAAACAAGTTTATTGTTTTATGTATTTTTAAGGATTTATCTAAATAAGGGTTTTGATAAATATCTAACCCTTACGTTTTAATATAAAGGCACAGCCTCTACTATAGCAGGTGTAAAGAACATCAACTCATTAAGATCTAAAAATAATGCTGAATCTAATGTGCAAGTTTGTATCCCAAAACGATTTTCTATGGGAACATTGGGATTAAAGAAAGTAACTATACACTCTCCTCCGCCTAACACCAAAGAACGAATTTGAACAGCAGGACCAGTTGTAGGCATAATAGAAAAAACTGTTTCTAGTTTGCCATCTTTTAAATCTCCTTGACAAGATTTACCGCCAAAAAAACCACTCTCTAAAATAGCCAAACACAAGTCATTATCACTGGGATTTACAAATTGAACATATCCAAAAGGTAATTTTTGTGCATATTTGTCTTTTCTTTTTAACTCATCACTAAGTTGAATTTCCTTTAAAATCCAATTTTGATCTTCTAATTTTTTAGAAGTTTCTCTAAAAGGACTTAGAGAAATTCCTGTTTCTAGAGATCTTATGGAAAACATAGGTGTAAAATCAGACAAATCTCCAGGTTGTTCAATAGCTTTAACTAAATTCAAAAAAATAAAAAATAAAATAAAAATTTTTTTCATAACTAACCCTTAAAATCTTCTAAAATTAACAGGAAAATGATCTGATGCTAAAAATGTTCTAAGCCCAGCTAAAGCCAAAACTGCAAGAATAGCTGGTGGATTATAAAGCCTAGAAGTATCTGAATTTCCTGTTACTGCATAATCAAGAGTATTTCCACTAGCTTGAGTAAAAGAAGGTGGTATAACAAAATTAACCCTTGATCTTAATCCTGAATCTAATAAAGGAGATAAAAGTCCAGGGGTTCTATTAAAATCTCCCATAATAATCCAATTAACATTGGGCATATTTCTAAAATGCATATCTACAGCGGTTACTATAGCACCAGCATCATTTCCACCTCTTGCTAAAGCATGGATACTAAAAAATGCATCATTACCAATGCGTATGCCTATAATAGGACGAGAAGCCACAGTAGGTGATGGTATAACTATAACCTCATCAGCCATAACACGACTAACTATAGCCATATTGACTCTATTTGCCCCAACATCAACTCTTGAATAATATATATAAACCAAATTAGGACGACTTGACGAGCCTAAATTCCAAGTATATTCATGTATAGGAATCCCCACTCCTACAGGCTGAACTTGTCTTGAAGTCATAGTAGCTGTACTTGGCAAAGTTCCTGCCTCTTGAACAGCCAAAACATCCATAGGATTATCACCTGTAACTAATTGTCTTATACTAATATTCCATTTGCTTTCAGTAGAAGCCGAAGAACCTTGTAAATTCCAAGTTCCCATATTATAATTTTCCAAAGCTCCAAAAAGAAAATTTATAAAAATTACTAAAAAAAATATTTTTTTCATTATTTTCCTCTCTTTATCTTATATAAGGCGTCTCTGCTGTAAAAGTTGGTGCTGTTATATACCATTGTCTATCTAAATTCTTTTCTCCCCTTTTTAAACAATCTGTTAAATAAATATTAAAATAACTAAAATTAAAATCTTTCATTACATTGCTAATTGGAGTTTGAATGCATTTTTGTGTTGCAAAATTTTGAATTTGATAGGCACCATTACTCATTGGAAAAAGCCTCCAAAATTGAGCATGATTGCTTTGATCGCAAGGATAATGAACTATACCTTTACCATAAGCATTTAGGCAAGTGTTAGTTTTTGCATTTTTAATCATAACCATATCATTAGGAAATTCAATGAGTTGCCACACTCTTGCATCTCCAAAAGGTTTGCTTGCAAATAAACTATAACCCCATATCCAATTACCAGAAGCCAAAGCCCATACCGTTAAAGCAGCACCATTTGGATTCATTATGGTTACAAAATCACTAGCAAAACCTCTATTTTCAAACACAGAATTGCTACTAAATTTATTTTGTGATTCAAATCTTGGTAAAGGCCCTTTTTGGGCATTATCTCCCTTAAAAGAATTAGAATTAATAATAGGAGGTTGCAGTGGAGTTTTTGGAACTAATTTATTCCCATCAACCAAAGATGGAATTTTTTGTTCAGCAGGTGGAGTAGGAGTATCACCTATTTTTAAAGGATCGCTATCATTAAATTTACCAAAAGACCTACCTAAAGGATTAAGATCTTTTGAAGAACAACCCATAACTCCTATACCTAATATTACAAAAATCATAAAAAGATATATTCTTTTCATTCATTTTCTCCTTATTGTTACTTAAGAATAATATTATATTTTATAAAAATATAAAACAAAGTTAAATATCATTATGTTAAACAAAAATTAAAGGAAAAATATGGATATAGTTGAAAGATTTATAAACTACACAAAAATAAACACTACCACAAGTAGAGAAAATGGAGCCAAAGGCATAATGCCATCAAGCCCAAACCAAACAGATCTTGCAAAATTACTTGAAAAAGAACTACAAGAATTAGGCTTAAAGGACATAAAAAGAAGAGAAAATACCATCACAACAGCTCTTTTACCAGCAAATACTCCAAATGCTCCCAAAATAGCTTTTTTTGCACATTTAGATACAAGTATGGAGCAAACAAATGATACCAAAGCTCAAATTACACATTATAAAGGCGGAGATATTTGTCTAAACAAAGATTTAAATTTATATCTAAAAGAAGATGAATTTAAAGAACTTAAAAATTATATAAATGGTGATATTATCCACACAGATGGCACAAGCTTACTAGGAGCTGATGATAAAGCCGCAATTGCAGCTATAATGGATATGTTAGAATTTTTTGTAAAAAATCCTGATATTAAACATGGCGATATTTATGCTTGCTTTTTACCAGATGAAGAACAAGGTTTAAGAGGTGCTAAAGCTTTTGATGTAAAAGAGATAGATGCTGATTTTGGATATTGTTTAGATTGTTGTGAAATAGGTGAGTTTATATATGAAAATTGGAATGCAGGTGATTGCGAAGTCGAATTTATAGGTAAATCAGCCCATCCTATGAGTGCTAAAGGAAAACTAATAAATTCTTTAATACTAGCTCATAAATTTATATCATTGCTTCCAAATGGTGAAGCTCCAGAATATACAGAAAATAAAGAAGGGTATTTTTGGGTAAAAGATTTAAAAGGAAATAGTGCTAAAACTATATTAAAAATAGATGTTAGAGAATTTGATGATGAAAAATACACTCAAAGAATGCAATTTTTACAAAATTTATGCGATGGTTTTAAAACTCTTTATGGAGAAGAAAGAATAAATATAAAATTAAGCAATAGATATAAAAATGTATTTAATTCCTTAAAAAGCACGGATTCTTTACCTATAAAACTTGCATTACAAGCTTATGAAAATTTAAACATAAAAACTAAAATCATTCCTATGCGTGGTGGATATGATGGAGCAGTATTATCTGAAAAAGGCTTACCTTGTCCAAATATTTTTACAGGAGCGCATAATTTTCACTCTATTTATGAATATTTGCCAGTAAATTCTTTAAAAGCTGCTAGTAAAGTTATACAAGAAATTATCATACTAGCAGCTAAAGAAGTTTAAGCTTGAAAAGCTTAAACTTATAATAATACAAACGCAATTACCACAACTGAAATCACACATCCTAAAGCTGTTCTTTTGACAATCTCTAAAGGACTAACTCCAGCAATAGCTGAAACGATAATGCAAGCTCCTAAAATAGGAGAAACATATCTTCCAAGCACAGCAGACATCGCTACAGCTGTACCAAGTTTAACTTGATCAAACCCAAGATCTTGAGCATAGATTGTCACCGCTTTATTAAAAGCCATAGCAGCAGCATCTCCGCTTCCTGTGATCATAGCCATTAAAAATGGTATAAAAGTTCCACCAAAACGCACATAATGTTGCTCATTTTTTAGCCATTCTATAATCATATCTACCACACCACACGCTTTAAGACCAGCCACAAAAACACTCGCTGCTATAATAATACCAATAATTTCAGCATAAGATTTTCCCATGCCATTAAAAAATTCTTTTGAAATTGTATCAGGCTTACTCCAAGTTATAACCACAGCTACAATCGATCCTAAAAGCATAGCTTCGGCTACGCCTATTTTAGAAGTCCAAAATAAAAATTCATGCGTATGCAAAGGACTTGCACCTATTATCAAAATCGCTAAAGGCACCAAAGGCATTAAAGCGTATAAAATATTGACTTTTTCTATACTTTCTTCTTTTACATTTTGATTTGTTACTTCAAATACTTTACCTTTTTGATAATCTTTAAAAATCAAAGCCATAATCATCAAAGAAATCATCACTATAACTCCTGCGGTTAGAGCATTTGGAGTTTGTACTAAGATTATTTCTTGTATATTTTTACCAGAAATTTCAGAAATCAAAGCTGTATGTGAAACCCCAGGACTCAAAATACCACCTATAGTTCCACAAAGAACAGTAGCAGCTGCCATAGCAGGTCTTACACCTGAAGCCATTAAAAGCGGTATCAAAGTAGCTCCCACAGCAGCCGAACACCCAGCAGCCGAAGGTATAGCAATGGCAATAAAAAAAGTTACCATAAAAGCAAGTGGGATTAAGAAAAATCCTACATTTTTTAAAGGTGCTGTTAAAAGCTTTACCAAATGTTTATCGCATTTTGTCACCTTCATCACAAAAGCAAAACCCATACTTGCACAAATTGCTTTAATCAAAGCAGGTTGAACCATAGCATGAGTAAAAGCACTCAAAGCTTCTATAGGTTTTAAAGAGAGCAAACACAAGATAAATCCCACTCCAATTAATGCTGTTTTAGTTTCTACTTTTTTTATCAGCAAATACACCACAGCAATAACACCTAAAATAGCAATTAAAAGATATAAAGTTTGCATTTATTTCCTTTAAATTTTATATTCACAATTGATTTTTAAGTATTCAATCTCAAAAGGATATTGTATTTTTAAAATATCATGATGACCTACGATTTTTAAAATATCCCCTTGTATTTTTAAAGCAGAACCTTCAGGAATGGCATATACTATATCTTTAGGATTAGTGATTAAAAATTCTTCCAAGCGTTCTTCTCTACTTTCTCCATTATGTCCAGAAATTTTACCGCTTATAAAATGTGGGTTGATTTGATGTTTGAAAACGCCTAAACTATCAAAACTTTTTGGCATAATTATAGGCATATCATTGGTAGTCATTATACTTTTTCCTGCTATGTTAGACCCTGCACTCCAACCTATATAACAAGCTCCGTTTATAATACGCTCTTTTAACACTTCTAGTAAATCATACTCATAAAGTTTAGATAATAACATAAAGCTATTTCCACCACCCACTAAAAAAACCTTAGCATTTAAAATAGCTTCTTTTTTATCACTAAAATGGTGCAAAGACTTTATATTGTCTTTCTTTAAACCATCTTTTACCTTAGCTTCATAAGCATCATAGCTTCTTCTAACACCTGCATAAGGTATAAAAAGTATATCTTCATCAATCGCTGTATTTTCTTTTAAAAATGTATCTATAAATTCGATAGTATGGCTTAAATACGGGCTATCTTTATAGCCAGAAGCACTAAAAAGTAGAAGTTTTAACATATAATACCTTTTATAATTTTTATAACAAGGTATTATACAAAAATTGCTTTTTATATAAAAAATTATTTTATATTATTTGCTATAGCCATATTTTTTAAAAATTTTATACGCATCATCTGTTTGTAAAAATTTTATAAAATCTTGTGTTTGTTTATCGGAATTATTTTTTGCAACCACATTGATAGTTCTATACACCACTAAATCTTTTTCTATACTAACTGCATCACCAAAATCAGGATTTGCCTTAACCCAATCACTCCAAGTAATCCAAGCATCAGCTTTTTGCTCTAAAAATAATTTTTTAGCACCACCGCTATTTGGAGCAAAAGCTACTATATTGTTTCTAAATTTTTTTATTGTGTCGATATTTTTAGTTCTACCTATCATATCTTCCCAAACACCTGTACCAGAAGTATTGCTTTTACCAGCACCTTCAGGAACAACCACCTTTACATTTTTATTAGCAAGATCTTTTAAACCTTTAATTTTTAAAGGATTGCCTTTTTGAGTTAGTATCACAGCTTCTCTAAAATACAATGGCTGAATTTTTTTAGGATCAAAACTATCAAAATCAGTAGTTATTGCTAAGGCTGATTGATCAGAAGCACCAAATAAAATATCAGCATCTTTTTTAGCCTTTTCAAACCAAGTAGCTTGTGGACCGAAATTTACATTTATCTTAATACCAGTTTTATCTTCATATACTTTAGCAACTTCTTTTAATGCAAAATGTGGGCCACCAGGACCATACATATTTATATCAGCAAAAGACATACTCGCAAAAATAGCACAAATACCAAATAAACTTAATATTTTTTTCATTTATCTTCCTTAAAAATAAAATATAAAATAATAATAAAAAATATTTGCAAATAAATAATTAAAAATATAGATATAATTTCACAAAAAATTAGGAAAAATATGAAAAGAATTTTACTAACTAATGATGATGGATATGAAAGTAAAGGCTTGATAAAACTAGCCAAAATGCTCAAAAAACATTTTAAGGCTGAAATTACCATAGTTGCTCCAGCAAATGAAAAATCAGCTTGTTCGCATTCTATAACTCTAACAAAACCTTTACGATTTCAAAAAGTAAAAAAAAGATTTTACAAGCTTGAAGATGGCACACCAGCAGATTGTGTGTATTTAGCTTTACATGCTTTATATAAAAACCACCTTCCAGATCTTATCATCAGTGGTATAAACAAAGGTGCAAATGTAGGAGAAGATATCACTTATTCAGGAACTTGTGCAGGTGCTATGGAAGCGGTATTGCATGGCATTCCTGCTATTGCTTTATCACAATTTTATCAAGATGATCAAAAAGAATTAAATTTCAAACTCGCTCTTAATATAACCAAAAAAATCGTAAAAAAAATTTTAAAAAAAGGGTTTCCTTTAGACAAAAAAGAATTTTTAAATATCAATTTTCCATCTTCAAAAACTAACTTCAAAGGTGTAAAAATTTGCAAAGCAGGTAAAAGAATTTATAGCTATGAAGCTCACTCTAATATCAACCCAAGAGGTGTTGAGTATTATTGGTTAGCTGCTGCTAATCTTGATCATGAAGATGAAAAAAAATCAGACATTGCACTTTTAAAACAAGGTTATGCTACCATAACACCTATAATGCTTGATTTAACAGCTTATAAACAAATGAAAAATCTCAAAAGATGGATAAAAAATGGATAGATACACTCGTATAAAATGGCTTATAAATGAAGAAAATTTTAAAAAAATCCAAAATACCAAAGTTTTAGTTTGCGGACTTGGTGGAGTTGGTGGAATTTGTGTTGATACGCTTTTTAGAAGTGGCTTTAAAGATTTGACACTAATAGATGCTGACAAATTTGAAACAACAAATCAAAACCGCCAACTTCATAGCGAAAATATAGACGAAGAAAAAGCTAAAGTCTTTGAAAAAATTTATAATGCAAAAGGCATAGTAAGCAAAATAGATGATGAGTTTTTAAAAACTTTTGATTTAAAAAATTTTGATCTTATCATAGATGCAATCGATGATATACCTGCTAAAGTTGCTTTGGTGAATAAAATAGACTTTAAAAAACAAATTTTTATCTCATCAACAGGCGGAGCAAGAAAACTTGATCCAACTCGCATAAAAACCACAAGTATATTTAAAACTTACGGAGATGCATTAGCAAAAAAATTCCGTTATGAGCTTAGAAAATCAGGCTTTAAAGGAAATTTTGATGTAGTATTTTCAGATGAAGAAGCTCATTGTAAAGATCTTGGCTCATTTATGGGTGTGACAGCCTCTTTTGGACTTGCTTTAGCTTCTTTAGCTTTAAGGAAAGTGATTGAGAAAAAAAATGCCTAAAGAATTTTATAAATTCAGAGCTTTGCAAGAATACAAAGGTCAATATATCTTACCAAAAAAGTGGAGGAAATTTTTACAAAAAATTGTCTTTACGCACCTAGTTTTGAAAAGCTTAACGACATAGAAGAAGGTTTATTTTATCACAAAGGAATTTCTAAAAGCGAACTTGAAGATATAAAAAATCTCAAAGAAACAAAACATATTTGCTCTTTTAGTTCTACTCAACTCAAAGATTATGAAAAGCTTATGTGGGCTCATTATGCAAACGGATCTAAAGGAATAAAAATCAAATTTTTACTTACAAATGATACGGCAAAGAAAGTGACATACAAAAAAGAAAATAATAAAGAACAAATATACAATAACCCTTATAGAGGTAAAAAATGATTTAAATACGATATTATCTACCAAACATAAATGCTGGGAATATGAAAAAGAATACAGAGTTATTTCAAATAAAAAATATATTCCCATTACGATAATAGAGGTTACTTTCGGAAAAAATATCCGATACAATGATGTAAAAAATATTGCTGAAAAAATTATAAAAATAAACCAAGATTTAAAAGATAAAAATTTATTATTATCCAAGCAAATATGAAAAAAAATTAATTTTTTTGACACATAAAAAATAAAGGATGATAAGTCAAGGTGTTTTGAAATTCTTTTTCATAGTTTTTTAAAAATACCTTGCTTATAAAAAATTTATCACTCAAAGCATTCACCCCGCTTAATTTCAAATGCCTAAAAAGCTCTAAAGTATGATCAAATTTTAGATTTATTAAATCTTCATTTGCTTTTATAATTTTAAATTTTTTTGAAAGTTTTTGGCAAATTTGCTCTAAATTAAAATAATCTAGTGATAAATTTGTGCTTTGCTTAATTTGAGTGAAATTTTTTTCTCCAAAGGTAGAAAAAAGTAAAATTCCATTTTTATTTAGCATATTTGCAAGATTATCCAAAGCATTATCGATATTTAGCCACTGCATACAAGCATTTGAAGCAATAAGATCAAATTTTTTATTATAAAAATGATGACTTTTAAGTTCATTCATATCAAAAACACCAAATTCATTGTATTTACAAGGATTTTCAAAATAAAAATAATCATTTAAAAAATATTTTTTAAATTGTATATTTTCTTGCAAAATTTGGCTAAAAACTCCCACCCCACAACCAAATTCAAAGACTTCATTAAAATAGCTACATTCATACTCTATAAGCATTTTACAAAGCTCTTTAGCCATAAATTTTTGTACAGGAGTATTTGCACTATAAGTATTTTTGGCTTTTAAGAAAGTTCGCAAAGCTCTTCCCAAGTATTAAAATCAAAAAATACAAAATGCGGAGCATTTAAAATACAAGTTTTTCCTTTAAAAAATTTCAAACTATTTGCAAAAGGAAAAATTCTATCATTTTTACTCAAAAAAGCCTTATCCCAAATAAAATTTTCATTTAAATCCTTGGTGCAAAAATCATACAAAAAATTTAACTCATTTTTCAAATAAAGCTTATCATTAAAGAAAAAATTTTCACTTAAATTTAATTTTTCTTCAAATATATTTCGTTTGAAATTTTCTAAATCAAATCTTTTCATCGTAAGTTTAAAAATGGCTTTTTTAATTCCAAATTCATCATCTATAGGTAAATTTGTGCCATTTATGGCTATTTTTTTATAAAAATTTATATCTTTTAAAATTTTACTTGCCACACAAACCCCCATAGAAAAGCCAACAAGAGTAATTTTTTCAAATTTATGAAGATCAAATTCCCAATCAAAACTCGTATAATCATACACCATTAAAACATTTACATCACTTTTTAAATGTGTAAAATGGCTAAAATGTGAGCAAAAACCTGAAAAAAATAAAATCAATTCAGATGAATTTGCATTTTCATGTAAAAAATGAGTTTTCAAAGTATCTCCAAAATCTTTTCTAAGTCTTTTTTCACTAAACCAGCATGTAAAGAAAAGCGAATTCTAGCTGTATTTTTAGCCACGGTTGGCTCTTTAATAGCAGGTACAAAAATACCATTTTCTAAAAGCTTTTTTGAAATTTCACTAGCTAGTGCATTTTGCCCTAAAATAAAAGATATCACATAAGCCTCGCCTAAAACTGCACCTTTACTTGCTAAAGCATTTTTAAACCAAGTGCTTAACTCTAAAAGCTTTTTTCTTTGAGCATTAAATTCATGCAAATGCTTAAAAACATGCAAAGTCCAAGCTACATTGATAGGCGCAATAGCAGTTGAGTATATAAAAGCTCTTGCTTTGTTGATAAAAAAATCTTTTTCATTACTTATCATGCAAGCTCCCATAGAAGCTATAGCTTTACCAAAGGTAAAAACTAAAAAATCCACTTCCTTTTCTAAGCCCAAAAATTTCACATAACCCAAACCATCATCACTAAAACACCCTATGCTATGGGCTTCATCAATGTAAATTTTGATATTTTTAAATTCTTTTTTTAAATTTATGAATTCTTTTATAGGTGCAAAATCTCCATCCATACTAAATAGCGCTTCACTTACGATGATAATATTTTCAAATTCTTTATAATGCTTTTGCACTAAACTTTGCAAATGCTTTATATCATTGTGCTTAAATCTTATAAATTTAGCCCCACCAAGTCTTAAACCATCGATGATACTTGCATGCACTTGCTTATCTGCTAAAAATAAAGTATTTTTAATGCTTGCTAAAGCTTGCAAACAGCTAACATTTAGGGCATAGCCATTGTTAAAGTGTAAGATTTTTCTGCCTAACTTAGCTTCTAAAAAGCTTTCAAATTCATCAAAAATCTCATAATTTCCACTCAAGCTTCTTGAACTTGAACTAGAAAATTCAAATTCTTTTAAATGCGTTAAAAAATCTTGCTTTAATGCTTTTTCATTGCTTAAATTTAAATAATCATTACTCGCTAAATTTAGCAATTTTTGCCCATTATAAATGACATATTTATCCAAATGCTTTAACGAGCGTAAAATTCTAAAATTATCTTGTTGTTTTAATGCATTTAAAATTTGTGCAATATGCATTATTGTTTAAGCCTTGCGTAGTTTTGACAGCCTTCATCATTTTTTAAATCGCAAGCCTTGCCAAAATATTCTAAAGCCTTAGAAAGATTCTTTCTAACACCATCTCCGTTTTCATACATAATCCCGAGATTATTACAACCGCTACCATTATTTAAATCACAAGCTTGCTGAAAGTATTTTAAAGCTGTTGGGTAATCACCACTCTCATAAGCTTTAAATCCTTTTACAAATAAATCCTCTTGCGAATATGCAAAATTTAAAAATAAAATCACTAAGATAATCAAAACTTTTTTCATACTTTACCTTTAAATTTAAGATAAAAAACTAATTATATAAATATTTTACAAATAATCCTTTTTCATTTTATAGCGTCAATTTGGGTAAAAATTGTAGTATCATTAGTGATAAAAATTAAAGAAGTAAAGATGGACTTAAAAAAACTAGACTTAAAACACATTTGGCATCCTTGCACGCAAATGAGCGATCATGAGTTTTTACCGCTTATACCTATAAAAAGGGCTAAGGGAGTGTATTTGTATGATTTTGATGAAAAATCCTACATAGACTGCATTAGCTCTTGGTGGGTGAATATCTTTGGTCATTGTAATGAGTATATCAATGAAAAAATCAAAGATCAGCTTCAAAATTTAGAGCATGTCTTGCTTGCGGGTTTTTCACATGAGCCTATCATAAAGCTTTCGCAAAGACTTTGTGAGCTTTTGCCTTTTGATAAATGCTTTTTTGCAGACAATGGTAGTTCAGCCATAGAAGTGGCTTTAAAAATGAGCTTTCAATACCACTTAAACAATGGCTCTAAAAAAGATAAATTCTTATCACTTAGCAATTCTTACCATGGAGAAACCTTAGGCGCATTAAGCGTTGGCGATGTAGCACTTTATAAAAAAACCTATGAGCCTTTACTTTTAAAAAGTATCACAACGCCTGTGCCAACAAGCAAGGACTATACAAAAGAGCTTGAAATTTTAGAAAGTATTTTAAAAAATCATCATCATGAAATTTGTGCTTTTATACTTGAGCCTTTACTTCAATGTGCGGGAAATATGCATATGTATGAGCTTGGGTATTTAAATGAAGCTATAAAATTAGCTAAAAATTATGGCGTGCAAGTGATATTTGATGAGATAGCCACAGGTTTTGGGCGAACAGGAGAAATGTTTGCACTTGATTATTGCTCACAAAGCATTGATTATATATGTCTTTCTAAGGGTATTACTGGTGGGTATTTGCCACTTTCAGTGGTGCTTACTAAAGATGAAATTTATGAGAAATTTTATGATAGCTATGAAAGCCAAAAGGCCTTTTTACACTCTCACTCTTACACGGGTAATGCCCTAGCTTGTGCAGCGGCTAATGCGACTTTGGATATTTTTGAAAATGAAAATATCATCGCAAAAAATAAAATCAAAAGTGCTTTTATAAAAACACAATGGGAGAGCTTAAAAGAATTTGATTTTTTAGGAAATTTTAGAAATTTAGGCATGGTAAGTGCATTTGACATACAAAAAAGCAAATACCAAAGAGCAGGACTTAAAGTCTTTCAAAGAGCCTTAGAAAAAGGCTTACTTCTAAGACCGCTTGGAAATACAATTTACTTCATGCCACCATATGTTATAAATGAAGAGGAAATTGCTTATGTAGTGCAATCTTTAAGAGAGATTTTTAAGGAGTTTTGAAAGTTTTTCGCACACTTTATCATCAAATTCTATGATGGGAATTTTAGCGTAATTGCTTATAAAATCCTTGCTAAAAGTATCTTGGGTTTTTAAGATTAAAGCAAGGATTTTAATATCTCTTTGTTTTAGAGCTTGTATGCTTAAAAGAGTGTGATTTATACTTCCTAGATAATCTTTTGCGACTAAAATAGTAGGGTGCTTAAACGCACTCATATAATCAATCATCGTTTTTTCATCATCAATTGGCGAAAAAAGCCCACCGGCTAGCTCTATGATGAGTTTATCACTTTGTGGAATTTTTATATCAAAAGCTTTGTAAGTTAAATTTTCCAAAACTCTTCCCTTATGTGGTGAAGCAGGAGTTTTTAAAAATACACCTTCTTTAAAAATCTTAGTTTTTGGACTAAACTTAGCCACCACATCATTATCTTTTGGCACACCTGCTTGGATAAGCTTAAAATAATCAAAGCCAAATTCCTTACAAATTCTAGCACTTAGATAAGTTTTACCAACATCTGTGTCTATACCACTTATATATATTTTCATATTAAGAAAGAAGCTTTAAACCAATAGTGCAAGCAATGATAAGTGCGATCAAAAATAATTTTAAAAAACTTTTATTTTCTTTATAAAAAACCACTCCTATTATGACCCCACCAGCTGTGCCAGCACCCGTCCATATAGAGTAAGCCACACTCATGGCAATACTTTGCATACTAAGACTTAAAAATCCAAATGAAAAAGCAAAACACACTATCAAGGCTAAAAGATAAAGCTTGTTTTTTGTAATCACGAGCTGTTTCATTATAATCACGCCAAAAATTTCAAAAGCGGTAGCCAAAAATAAAAAAAACCATTCCATTATTTAACTTCCTTGCTAACGAGTTTTAATCCTATGATACTCAAAAGCAAAATCGCAATCAAAGTTAATTTTAAATTTGAAGTAGGTTCGTTAAATACAAACATTTCATTTAGCACCACTCCAACCGTACCAATACCTACAAAAACACTATAAGCTATACTCACTTCAAGCCTTTCACAAGCTTTTAAAAAACAAGTAAAAGATATACAAACTCCAATAGCAGTTAAAACATAATGCCAAAATTCCACAGAATACTTTAATCCACTCACCCAAAAACACTCTACAACACCACCTAAAATCACTAAAAACCAAGCAAAATTTACATTCATTATAATCCTTAAAATCAAAAGTGCAAATTATATCAAAAAATTTAATTTTTAAATCTTGCATAATTTTCATAACTTAATTTATTTTAAAATTACAAACTTTGTAAAAAAATAAATAATTTTATGTTTAAGCAAATACTACGCTTATACAATAACTAACGCAATCTAATCTTTTTCGTGCCTCTTAATTTAAAAATTTTAGAGGCACTCATCTCAAAAAACACCTCATCTACTACTATATCGCAATTTTGCATAGCCCAAATACGATTGAATTTTTTTCCATGCTTATTTGCAGAAGTAGAATAAAGCCAGTCAAATTTTTTTAAAAATTGCTCATGTGGATGATCTTTGACTACTCTAATGGCTTTTTTATTTGGATATATAAAGGTAGTTTTTTTGCTTTTTCTAATGGTATTTTTAAAGTGCTTTGGAATTCTTGTGAGTTTTTGAAGCTCACTAAATTTAGCTGTTGTGATTAAGCAAGGTTTATTTAAACTCCTTTTTTTGAGTGAATTTAAACTTTTTAAATCCTTACTTAAAAATCCTGCTGTTGTATCAGTTTGCGCTAGATAGATCATCCTTTTAAGTATTCTTGCAAACTTTTAATCTCAAGACAAGTTTTATTTTGTATAGCTTTAATCGCTTTAGCACCTGCATAAGCTGCTCTTAAATTTGTAAAATAAGGCGTTTTAAAGCGTAAGATATTTGCTCTTATTTTTTTCGTATCATCTTTAAAGCTATTTTCATCACTTGTATTTATAGCTAGATGAATTTGTGAATTTTTGATTTTATCCTCCACATTAGGACGACCTTCTGAAATTTTATGCACAAATTCACACTCTAAACCTGCTTCTTGTAAAATTTTATAAGTCCCGCTTGTAGCTATGATCTTAAATCCTAGTTTAATATACTCATTTGCAAGTTTTACGGCGTGTTTTTTGTCTTTTTCTCTTAAAGATAAAAATACATTCCCACTTTCTGGCAAGAAATTCGAAGAAGAAATTTGACTTTTAGCATAAGAATTGGCAAAATCCTTACTCACACCCATCACCTCTCCAGTTGAACGCATTTCAGGCCCTAGCTCAAGATCGCTTCCACTAAGTTTTGCAAAAGGAAAAACCACAGCTTTTATACTGATGTGTTTTGATTTTTTAGCTCTTAAAATGCCATTGTTTTCTTCTACCACTTTAAAAGTGTCATAAAAATTTAAACTTTCTCTTAAATTTCCTTGCCACATCACACGCGTAGCAACTTTAGCCAAAGGAATACCTGTAGCCTTACTCACAAAAGGCACAGTTCTACTTGCTCTTGGATTTACCTCTATCATATAAAGTTTATTTGCATGGATAGCAAATTGTATATTTAAAAGCCCTATAACACCTAAATTTAAAGCTATTTCTTTAGTTTTTTGTTCTATTAAATCAAGCATTGATTCGCTGATATTTAAAGTAGGTAAAGAGCAAGCACTATCTCCTGAGTGAATTCCTGCTTCTTCAATATGCTCCATAATACCTGCTATATAAACATCTTTACCATCACTAATTGCATCTACATCAAGCTCAGTTGCATCATCCAAAAACTGATCAATCAAAACAGGACTTTTATCACTAACATTCACAGCTTCTTGCATGTAAATTCTAAGCTCATCTTCATTATACACTACACGCATAGCACGACCACCTAAAACATAGCTTGGCCTAACAAGCACAGGATAACCTATCTCATTTGCTTTTTTAAGAGCTTCTTCCACACTTATGGCTGTACCATTTTGAGGTTGATTGATCCCTAAATCATCTATAAATTTAGCAAATTTCTTTCTATCTTCAGCTAGATCTATCACTCTTGCACTTGTACCTATAATCTTAGCACCAAAAATACTTAATCGCTTTGCAAATTTAAGTGGAGTTTGACCTCCAAAATGCACTATCACTCCATCTGGTTTTTCTTTATCAATCACAGCTCTTAAATGCTCAAAATCAATCGGTTCAAAATACAAAACATCGCTTGTATCATAATCAGTTGAAACAGTTTCTGGGTTACAATTATACATAATAGTCTTTACACCCATATCTTTAAGTGCAAAAGAAGCATGCACACAAGCATAATCAAACTCTATACCTTGCCCTATGCGATTAGGACCACCACCGATGATCATCACTTTTTTTTCTTTTTTATCTTTATTTTCTTTAATTTGTGTAGCTTCATTTACATTAATACTTGAGTATAAATAAGGCGTTAAAGCTTCAAATTCACCCGCACAAGTATCTACTTCGCTATATGTAGCTATGATTTTATGCTTGATTCTTGCATAATAAATATCATTTTGACTTAACTCTAAATTATCTTTTTGATTGACCAAATAAGCGATTTTTTTATCTGAAAATCCTAAATTCTTAGCTTTTCTTAGCAAATGCTTATCGTTTAAAATATCCATATCAATTTTTTCTTCAAAATTGACAATTTCTTGAATTTGATGTAAAAACCAAGGATCTATTTTGCAAAGCTCATGAATTTCTTCGATGCTACAGCCTTCTCTAAAAGCTTGAGCTATATAAAGCAAGCGTTTTTCGTTAGCGTTTCTAATATTTGCTAAAAGATCATTCTTATCGCATTTTATGATATCAAAACCACTTAAATTTCTCTCAAGTGAGCATAAAGCTTTTTGGATGCTTTCTTTAAAAGTCCTACCTATAGCCATCACTTCACCCACACTTTTCATAGCTGTACCAAGTTCTGTATTTGCAGATGGAAATTTTTCAAAAGTAAAGCGAGGAATCTTAGTAACTATATAATCTACCACTGGTTCAAAAGATGCTGGAGTACCTGTAATATCATTTTTAATCTCATCTAAACTAAAACCAACGGCTAAAAGAGTAGCTATTTTTGCGATAGGATAACCTGTGGCTTTACTTGCTAGAGCTGAAGATCTTGAAACCCTAGGATTCATTTCTATAACTATCATTCTACCATTACTAGGATTTACTGCAAATTGGACATTTGAGCCACCTGTATCCACACCAATTTCCCTTAAAATGGCAAAAGATGCATTTCTCATAGCCTGATATTCTTTATCAGTTAAAGTTAAAGCTGGAGCTATGGTTATGCTATCTCCTGTATGAACCCCCATAGGATCGATATTTTCTATAGAACAAACAATGATGCAATTGTCATTTTTATCTCTAATAACCTCCATTTCGTATTCTTTCCAACCAAGCAAACTTTCTTCAATTAAAATTTCATGGATTGGACTTAGAGCTAAAGCTGCATTTGCAAGTTCTTTAAATTCATCCATATTATAGACTACGCCACTTCCTGCACCACCTAAGGTAAAAGAAGCTCTTATCATCAAAGGAAAACCTATAGTTTCAACAGCTTTTAAAGCTTCATCATAATTATATGCATACATAGATTTTGGTAAATCCATACCAATTTTTTTCATACATTCTCTAAAAATTTGTCTATCTTCGCCTTTTTTTATAGCTTGTGGATTAGCACCTAAAAATTTAACATCACCCAAAAGCCCACTTTCATAGACTTCCATAGCAACATTTAAAGCAACTTGTCCTCCCATGGTAGGCAAAATTGCATCAATTTTTTCTTTTTCTATAATGCTTAAAATGCTTTCTTTTGTGATTGGTTCTATATAAGTTGCATCAGCAAATTCTGGATCTGTCATGATAGTAGCTGGATTTGAATTGATTAAAACCACTCTATAACCAAGATCTTTTAAGGTTTTAGCTGCTTGAGTCCCTGAATAATCAAATTCACATGCTTGACCTATGATTATAGGACCACTGCCTATTAATAATATATTATTTATATCTGTTCTTTTTGGCATTAAATTTTCCTAAGCTGATTTTTTAGTTTGATTATAACAAAGATTAGCTTTTATAAAAGTTGAATTAAAAAAGAATTTAGCCCTTAAAGAGCTAAAAATATTTATTGGCGTTTTCCAAAAGTGATAGCATAAGCTTCATTTCTCACATCAAATAAAGGATCTTTTGGAGGATTAACTCCTTGTGGAATATCTGAAGGAAAATATACATCAAAATTACAATCTTCTTGACTTAAAGCATTAACTTTAAAACTTCCAACAAAACTTTCTTTATGCTTACCTTTCCATAAAGCTG
Organism: Campylobacter volucris; assembly: GCF_008011665.1. Lineage (GTDB taxonomy): Bacteria > Campylobacterota > Campylobacteria > Campylobacterales > Campylobacteraceae > Campylobacter_D > Campylobacter_D volucris_A. The sequence continues at coordinate 63,140 of NZ_VOWJ01000028.1, read as the reverse complement.
TGGTATCATTAGTGATGTCATCTTTATTTGCATAAATAAGATACATTTTGTATTCTATTGGTTGGGTTTTTATGCGATTTTCAAAGTCTTCTTTTAAAAAATCTTTACTAGCAGTTTTCATTTCATTTTCATCTAAATATTTAACCCCATCAACTGGAACAAGTTTCCATCTTGCTGGTATGAAATTATCACCATTTGCTTGTTTAAAATAAAAAGTGTGGATACTGAAAAATGGTGTATTTGCTACACTTTTACTAATACCAATTTTATCTGTATATGCAGCAAAATTTTTATAAGAATCAACTTCTTGTGTCATTTTTTTGATTTTTTCTTGATCAACTTTTCCATTTATAGGCAATCTCATTTCAAAAAATTGTCCAAATTCAGTAGGATTTTTTGCAAAATTGATTTCAGTGTTAAGCATTACCATAGTCCAAGTTGATGATGATTTTGGATCTTCAATTCTTATGGCCATTCCTCTAGTTTTACTTTTATCATCTTTAAAAGCTCCACCCAAAGAATATCTTACTTGTATTGGTAAATTTTTTTGTGTTAGCAAAGGAATATCGATTTCTTTATTAATTGATTGAGCTGGCTCAAAACTTCCCATAGCACAAAAACCCTTAGCATGATTAACTTTTGCTTTGGGGTTATTGGGGTCAGCATTTAATTGATAAAAAATATCTGCTATTTTTTGTGCATCATATTTTATCTCATCTGCATACATAGCCCCGCTTAAACAGCAAAAAGCTAAACAACTAGTGATATATTTTTTCATATATTCTCCTAAAAACTAAATTTAGGAGAATATCTTAATATTTAATAGTAAATGATAATTTATATTAATAAATATAAATAATTTTTTATTAAAAATTTTCTACCATATAAAAATAACTAGGAACTTTAATTTGTGCATAAGGCTTCACATAAGCGTTTTGATAAGCACCTTCTTCTTCTACCTTAAACACTTCTCCAACTGGAACACCTGAAAAGAAAATTTCATCCAATCCACTAGTATAGACTTTATCATTGATTTTAATCTCAAGCCATTTTGGTATAAATTTTACCAATACATAATCATTTCTTCCATGTGCTATGCCTGGAGCTTGATCTTTTCCTATATATACCGAAAAAGTGCATTCTTCATCTCCTTGTAAAAGAGCTAGTGCTTTTCCATTTTTTTCTATAACAATACCTGCAGTATAGCCATTATAAATCAACCCCTTGATTTTTCCTTTATAATCTAAAATATCAAGCCACACTTTATTATAATCACTAATTTGCACATAAGATACAGCTTTTACCAAACTAACATTAGGATAATAAAAACTAGAATTTTTATCGCTTAAAATATTATTTAGCTCATTGGCAAAATTTTTCATATAAATGTTGTTTTTTTCAAGCTCTAAATTTCTTTCCCTTAAATTTTTAATTTCTTGAGCTTGATTAAAATGTTCATCAAATTTATGTTTAACAAAAGCAATACTTTGAGAAAATTTATCAACTGCTACTGTGTTTAAATTTAAGACATTTCGTTTTATTACATCTCCATAATAAAACGAAATAAAAACTAAAAAAGATAAAATAAGAACGCTAAGAATTTTACTCTTCATTGGTTAGCTGATGCAATAAAGAAATTTCTTCTAAAGCTTTACCTGTGCCTTTTGCAACAGCCAATAAAGGCTCATCTGCCACATAAACTGGAAGTTTAACTACTTCTGAAAGATATTTATCAAGACCGCGTATTAATGCCCCTCCTCCTGTTAAAACAACGCCATTTTCAACAATATCTGCTGCAAGATCTGGTGGCATCATTTCAAGAACTATTTTTAAAGCATCTGCAATTTCTTTTAAATGCTCGCGCATAGCTTCTCTTACATCTTCACTAGTAAGTTCAATTCTATTTAATAAACCTGTCACTTGATCGCGTCCTTTTACCACCATAGAAAGCTCTTTTGGAAGCTGCACTGCAGAACCTATAGCTATTTTTATCTCCTCACCTGTTCTCTCACCTATAACAAGATTATATTTTTCTTTTACATAATTTACTATACTAGTATCAAATTTATCTCCTGCGGTGCGGATTGATTTAGAAATTACAAGACCGCCTAAAGAAGTTACACCAATTTCAGTTGTACCACCACCAATATCAACAACTAAGCTTCCCTGTGGTTCTCTAACTGGCAAATTTGCACCTATTGCAGCAGCCATTGGTTCTTCTATCAAAAACACTTCTCTAGCACCAGCACTTAAAGCACTTTCTCTTACTGCTTTTCTTTCCACTTGAGTTAAGCCATAAGGGACAGAAATAATAATCCTAGGTCTTAAAAAAGACTTTCTTCTGTGGGTCTTTTCTATAAAATAACGAATCATTTTTTCAGTCATATCAAAATCAGCTATAACCCCATCTTTCATAGGACGAATCGCTTCTATATTACCCGGAGTTTTACCAACCATTTCTTTAGCTTCTTTACCTACTGCTAAAATTTTTACTCTTCCATATCTTTCACGCTCAACCGCAACCACAGAAGGCTCATCAATTACTATACCCTTATCTTTAACTAAAACTAAAGTATTCGCTGTACCCAAATCTATACCCATATCACTTGAAAAAAATCCAATTATTTGATCTAAAATCATTTTCAGCCTTTAATTTTTTTATTTTTTATAAATAAAGGTTTTGCACCTTCTTTGATCACTTCTTTGGTTATCACTATACTGTAACCACTATATTCTGGTAATTCAAACATTAAATCAACCATCAATTCTTCAATAATACTTCGCAATCCTCTTGCACCTGTTTTTCTTTCAAGTGATAACTTTGCAATTTCCCTTAAAGCATCATCTTCAAATTTTAACTCAACATCATCAATTGCAAAAAGTTTTTGATACTGTTTAACAATAGCATTTTTTGGCTCTGTTAAAATACGAACCATACTTTCTTCATCAAGTTCTTCTAAAGAAGCTAAAACATGTAATCTTCCTATAAGCTCTGGGATTAATCCAAAATGTACTAAATCATCAGGCTCTAATCTTTGAAGCAAGGTTTCTTTTTCATCTTTTTTTTCATCACTAAAAAAACCCATGACATTATCACCTAGTTTTCTTTTAATAATATCACTTATCCCATCAAAAGCACCACCACAAACAAATAAAATATTAGTAGTGTCTATTTGTATAAAGTCTTGATTAGGATGTTTTCTACCGCCCTTTGGAGGTATATTGACCAAAGATCCTTCTATTATTTTAAGCAAAGCTTGTTGAACACCTTCTCCGCTTACATCTCGAGTGATAGATCTATTTTCACCCATTCTAGCAATTTTATCTATCTCATCGATAAAAATGATACCCTTTTGTGCTCTTTGGACATCTCCATCAGCAGCTTGCAAAAGACGAGTTAAGATATTTTCCACATCTTCACCTACATAACCAGCTTCAGTTAAAGAAGTAGCATCGCATATTGCTATAGGCACATCTAAAAATCTTGCCAAAGTTTGAGCTAGCAAAGTCTTGCCGCTTCCTGTGGGACCAACCAATAAAATATTTGATTTTGCCAATTCTGTGTCATCTTCTTCTAAATTAGATTTAAATAATCTTTTATAATGATTATAAACCCCTACGCTAAAAATTTTTTTAGCCCTATCTTGACCGATGACATATTTATCTAAATAAGCTTTTAATTCTTTTGGAGTAATGTCTTTAAAATTTTCATTATTAACTTCTTGATTTTTTAAATCTTTTTCTTCTCCAAAGAAAATATTACAAGCACTCTCTGCACAATATTCGCATATAAAAGCGTTGTTGTAATCATTAACCAAAATTCTTCTATCACTTGTTTCAATTTCATTGCAAAAACTACATCTTTTAACCATGATTTTTTTCCTTATAGATAGGAATTCCTCTTTTTGTTTCTAAGATAAAATTACACATTTTTTTAACATTATCACTTTGGGTTTGTTCTAATAATTTCAAAGCATTCTCTTTTAAAGAACCTTGTCTAAATAAAAACTTAAAAGCCCTATTTAAAGTATCTACTTCATCTTTATCAAAGCGTCTTCTAATACCTACTAAATTTAAACTTCTAATACTAGCGCGATTGCCTTCAGCTAAGCAAAAAGGGACTACATCTTGAGAAAGTGCACTTGCCCCTGCTATCATACATCCTTCACCAACTTTTACAAACTGATGTATAGGAGTAAGCCCTCCAACAACTGTATAATCTCCAAGCTCAACATGACCTGCCAAAGTAGCATTGTTTGCTAAAATGATATTGTTTCCAAGCAGACAATCATGTGCTATATGAGAATAAGCCATTATAAAAGCATTATCGCCTATTCTAGTGTATCCATCACCTTTAGCTGTACCTGAATTTATAGTAACAAATTCTCTAATTACAGCATTCTTACCTATAATGACACCCGAATTTATCTCATCTTTATATGAAATATCTTGAGGAATATCCCCGACTATAGCATAAGAAAATACCTTCGAATTTTCACCGATTATTACATTTGGTAAAATTCTAGCACCTTGTTTAATAATACTATTAGAGCCTATAACTGCATTTGCTCCTATATAAGCATAAGCTTCTACAACAACACCATCTTGGATAATAGCTCCATCTTCAACTACAGCACTTGGATGAATATGACTCATTATTTATCTACTATCATAGCTTTAAGTTCAGCCTCTGCAACAAGTTGATTTTCCACAAAAGCTTTTCCTTCAAAAATCCACATATTGCCACGATTTTTAACCACTCTCATTTCATAATCAAGTCTATCACCAGGCTTAACAGGATTTCTAAATTTAGCCTTATCGATTCCTGTAAAATAAACTACCTTTGAACTAGGATCAACCTTATCTTCCATACTTTCAAAAGCTAAAACTCCACCAGTTTGTGCCATACCTTCTAAAATCAAAACACCAGGATATATAGGATGATCAGGAAAATGTCCTAAAAAAACATGATCACTAATACTGATATTTTTATATCCTTTTACCACTTCTTTTATTTTTAACTCAACAATCTTATCTACCAACAAAAAAGGATATCTATGTGGTAAAATTTTTTGAATTTGCATGACATCAATCATAAATTTAACCTTAAAACTTAATTCAAAATTTAGATTTTACAAAAAAAATATTAATATTTCACTAAATAATTACAACTTTACAATCTTTTCTTTACTATCAAAATAAATTTCACTTTTTGCTATAAATTCATAAGAAGTATTGATTAAATTTTCGACAATGACAATAGGAGAAAGATCATAAGCTCCAAAAAAATTTTGTCGAATTTTAATTTCTTGTTCGACTTTTAAAGGATTAGAAAGTAAATCTTGAAAATTTTTAAATTTATTTTTACAAATTTTATTAAAATACTCAAAACTCCATAAATTTATCTCATCTTTAAGACTTTTGTATTTTTGTAAATTTTCTTCATTAATGTTAAATTTAGTATAAGCATTCTTAAAATGAGAATAAAACAAAATATAAGCTTTTATAGGCTTTTTACCTTGCTTTATCAAGGTACTTAACAAACGATAATTTAAAAATTTTTCTCTTTGAATTTCAAATTTTATGCCTTTTTTTTCAAGCAATTTTACTTTTTTATAAAATTGTATTTTTGCTTCTATGCTAGCAGGTAAAATTTGCTTATTAACAGGAGACATCAACTCATCAATAAAACTTTTATCTTGTTTTTGCTTTTTAAGTCCATAAATACACCCACAATAATTTTGATGATAAAGCATTTCTTTTTTTGCTAGTGCAAATTGTCTTTGTGTGCCACCATTTTTGCGAAAATCAGGAGCTAAAAATTCTATCCCGTAAGGTTTGCATTCTTTTTCTAAGGCATTTTTTAATTGTTCTAAATCCTTTTTAGGAGAAGTTAAAAGCGTAGTCGTAAGCTTTTTTTCTCCAATTTTTGCAGCAAACTCAACACTTGATCCCATTCTTACATCAAAACAAATCTCACATCTTGCACCTTTTTCAGGCTCATCTTCATAACCACGCACAGCATTTAGCCATTTTTCATACTCGTATTTGCCTTTATAAAGTTTGATATTTAATTTATCACAAGATCTTTTTACATCTAAAAATCTAAGCTCATACTCGCTTAAAGGGTGAATATTTGGATCATAAAAATAGCCTATGATTTTTTCACCAGGATATATTTTTTTTAATTCTTCTATAAAATAATGACTATCTACACTGCAACAAATATGAACTAGCATTAAATACTTTCAAGCACTTGTAAAACATGATCTTTTACACGAACATTGCTATAAATTTGCATTATTTTTCCAGCTTCATTAATAACAAAAGTCGATCGTATAATACCTTCGTATTCTTTACCATAATTTTTTTTAAGCCCCCAAGCACCATACATTTTCGCTACTTCTTTTTCACTATCACTTAATAAAATATGCTTTAAATCAAACTTGGTAATAAATTTTTCATGACTAACAGCACTATCAGGACTTACACCAATGATCACAGCATTTTTATCACTAAAATGTTCATAATTTGCACTAAAATCACAAGCCTCTGTCGTACAACCTGGAGTGTTATCTTTAGGATAAAAATATAAAATTACTTTTTTACCAATAAAATCTTTAAGAGCAATTTTTACTCCATCTTGATTTAAAAGCTCAAAATCTGGAGCTTTATCACCTATTTTTAAACCACTCATTTATTTGCCTTTGCTTTGATAGCTTCAACACTTTGTCCGCCAAATCCTATATCATAATTTTCTATATCCTCTATCATAACTACAACTCGTTCTTTGTTTTTATTATACTTAGTACTTAAAAGTTCTGTTATATCAGCTATAAGCTGAGCTTTTTGCTCTTTATCTAAGGCTGGTTTTGCTAATTTTATATTTACTATAGGCATTTTTTCTCCTTTAAATTTTTATAATTATTTCAAATCAAATTTAATAATAATTATTTTCTAAATTTATTTTTTAAAAACACAAACATTTGTCAATAGTTAAAAAGCTAAAGTGCATTATTAATTTACTTTTGATAGAATTAAATTTTTTTTAAATAAAAATAATAAATTGCAAGGAAAAAAATGATCTTAGCAGATAAAATTTGGATGGATGGAAAAATCATTGATTTTAATGATGCAAAAATTCATGTCTTAACACATTCTTTGCACTATGGAAATGCTGTTTTTGAAGGCACTAGAGCTTATAAAACTCAAAATGGTTTAGCCATTTTTAGACTTAAAGAGCACACTAAAAGACTTTTAGAATCGGCCAAAATCACTCTCATCAATCCCCCTTTTTCTCAAGAAGAGCTTGAAAATGCACAAATTGAACTTCTAAGAGCAAATAATTTTCAAAATAACACCTATATTCGTCCATTAATTTTTTTAGGTGATAAAACTATGGGAGTATATCACGCCAAAGCACCTGTTAGAGTAGCTATTGCAGCATGGGAATGGGGGGCGTATTTGGGCGAAGAAGCTTTAGAAAAAGGTATAAAAGTTAAAATTTCATCTTTTATGAGAAATAGTGTAAAATCAAGTCTTGCAAAAGCAAAAGCTAGCGCAAATTATCTTAATTCGCAAATGGCCAAATTTGAAGCAATTGAAGCAGGGTATGAAGAGGCTTTGATGCTTGATGAGGAAGGTTTTATAGCAGAAGGAACAGGTGAATGTTTTTTTATGATTAAAGATAATAAGCTTATTACACCACCAAATGATTTTTCTTTAAAAAGTATCACCCAAGATATGGTTTTAAAACTTGCTCATGATTTGGGTTTGAGTATAGTGCGTCAAAGAATTTCAAGAGATGAAGTCTATGTGGCCGATGAAGCCTTTTTCACAGGCACTGCAGCAGAAATCACTCCGATTAATAATATAGATGCAAGGATTATAGGCAATGGAAAAAGAGGTGAGCTTACACAAAAGCTTCAAAATGCGTATTTTGATGTAGTGTATGGTCGCAATGAAAAATACGCTTCAATGTTAACTTATATTTAAAGGAAATCAATGCCAGCTGATTTAAATGATTATTTTAATAAGAAAAACAATCAAAACAATAACAATAGACAAAATCTAAATTTTAAAGCACCTGATTTTAATTTTAAAGGATTTGGGAAATTTTCACCTTTAATTTATAGCGCGATTGCAATTATTTTAGTTTTTGCACTTTTTAAACCATTTGCTATTGTAAATTCAGGTGAAATGGGCATAAAATCAACAACAGGTAAGTATAGCCCTACTCCATTAGAACCTGGTCTTCATTTTTTCATACCAGTGCTTCAAAAAATAACCGTTATAGATACTAGAGTTAGACAAATTAACTATGCTTCGATTGAAGGTATAAATGAAAATTTACAAATAGGCTCTGGAGTGATCAATAAAAATAGTATTTCAGTACTTGATTCAAGAGGTTTACCTGTATCTATTGATGTGACAGTTCAGTATAAACTAAATCCTTTAAAAGTTCCTCAAACTATAGCTACTTGGGGTTTAAACTGGGAAAATAAAATCATAGATCCTGTAGTAAGAGATATAGTTAGAAATGTAGTAGGACAATACACTGCAGAAGAACTTCCAACTAATCGCAATACTATAGCAGTGCAAATCGATCAAGGTATTAGAAAAACTATAGAAAACCAACCAAATGAACCTGCAGAGCTTCAAGCAGTTCAGCTTAGAGAAATTATATTACCATCAAAAGTGAAAGAACAAATTGAAAGAGTTCAAATTGCCAAACAAGAAGCAGAAAGAACCAAATACGAAGTTGAGCGTGCAAATCAAGAAGCCTTGAAAAAAGCTGCTTTAGCTGAAGGGGAAGCAAATGCAACTATAATTAGTGCAAAAGGTCGTGCTAATGCTGTTAAAATAGAAGCTGATGCACAAGCTTATTCTAATAGAGAAATTGCAAAAAGCTTAAACAATCCTTTATTAACCTTAAAACAAATTGAAACTCAAAAACAATTTAATGAAGCCTTAAAAGTAAATAATGATGCTAAAATTTTCTTAACACCTGGTGGAGCAGTTCCAAACATATGGGTTGATAGTAAAGATGTAAAAAAAACAACGTCTATGAATAATTAAATTTAAAGAACAACAATGAATACACAACAAATTAAAGAACAAATGATCTTTTTAACATCTCATCTGCAATTAGTAGATTTTTTACTAATTGTAGTAGTTGTGTTTTTCTTTGTTGCTACTTTACTAATGGCTTTAATTATACGCAATAAAAATGGCTTTGCTTTTACAATTATCATTTTAGGAATTTTATGTTCAGCAAGCATGGCTTACTTGGGTTATTATGTTATTGATAACCAAATTCGTTCAAGAACTATAAGCATTGACAATTTTAAACACTTTACATATGATAACTCTTTAAGTATCCAATATAGCATAACAAACACTTCGAACAATAATTTTAAAAATTGCAAGATCGATATAAATATAGTTAAAAAGCAAGAAATGGCAAATTTTTTACAAAAAATAGCAAATGAACTTAAACCTTTACGCAAAAAAACAATCATGCTTGATAAAACAATAAAACCTAAACAAACTATACATCTTAGAACGAAATTTTCCGATTTCAAAGAAAATCAAAAAATTGACATAAAAATTAGTTCAAAGTGCTTTTAATGGGATACTTTAATATTTTTCATATTTTAATTATTTTTGTGATGATTATCTCAACTGCGTTGATTTGGGTGTTGCTTTATATAAAAATTCAAAATAAAAAAAATATGATAATTTTATGTATGATTAGTTTTATTTTGGCCGTGGTTTTTACTATTTCATTATTATTAACTATAGATCAATACACAAAAAAAGCTAGTTTAAGCAATTTTTCAACTTATAGAAGATTAGCCAATGAAAGTCTTATCATAAAAGGAAGAGTAACTAACGATACAAATTTTAAAATTTCAGAATGTTTTTTAGAACTTAGAATCATCGATGATAAAAAACAAAAAGTTAGCGGAGAAATTTTTAATCAAAATAATTTTGATAGCATCAAAAAATCCAACCAAAAGCTAAAAGATGCTTCATATCATATAAAAGTTGCTACAAATCTTGCAGGCCATACCTATAAAGAATTTTCTTTTGAAGTAGCACTACCTCCACAATTTCAAGACTACAAAGTCTTTAAACAACTAAAGTGTCGTTAAAACTATTTTATAAAATAATCTCCATTAAAACTAACCAAAGAGTATTCCCTTTCTTTGCCCATACTTGCAATCAATTCACAAGTATCAAGAAAAATCAAACTATCTGCATCTATAAATTCTCTTACTTCTTCTATGCTTTTATCTGCCAAAATCAACTCTTTGAATGTAGGCGTATCTATGCCGTAAACATCAGGAAATTTAATCTGTGCACATGCTATGGCTAAATGGATTTTTCGTACACCTGCCTGTCTTAAAAGAGAAATAATTTTTTTAGAAGTTGTTCCTCTTACTATACTATCATCTATAACTACTATATCTTTACCTTTTAAAATTTCTTTCATAGGATTAAGTTTTAATTTGACTTTAAAATTTCTTAATTCTTGACTTGGCTCTATAAAAGTTCTTCCTACATAATGATTTCTTACTATAGCCATTTCAAGAGGAAGATTAAGATAACTTGCAAATCCTATTGCAGCACTCACACCGCTATCTGGTACAGGCACTACAAAATCAACCTTTTCTTTAAATTTTTTAGCTAAATTTTCACCCATTTTTTTTCGCACTTCATAAACACTTTTGCCCTCTATAACACTATCAGGCCTTGAAAGATAAATATACTCGAAAGCACAAATTCTAGGATTAGTCTCTTCAAACACTTGTATGCTTTCAAATTCATCTTTTCCTTCTGTAAAAATAAGCATTTCCCCTGCTTTAACATCGCGGATAAATTCAGCCTCTATCAAATCAAACGCACAAGTTTCACTTGCTATAACAAAACCACCATCTTTTAATCTTGCTAAAGATAAAGGTCTTACCCCATAAGGATCTCTTGCTGCAAAAAGCTGATTTTTACTTGCAAGTATAAAAGAATAAGCCCCTTTGGATAGTTTTAAAGCCTCGATAAATTTATCTTTTAATTTTTTTTGCTTACTGCGTGCTATTAAATGTATTACATTTTCTGTGTCCATATTAGAATGGAAAATAGCTCCATTTTCAATGAGTTCTTTTCTTATTTCTTCTTTGTTGATTAAGTTTCCATTATGAACTAAAGCAATATCACCAAATGAGCAAGTAGCACTTACTGGTTGTGCATCATGCAAAGACAAACTACCTGCTGTAGAATAACGATTATGTCCTATGGCTAAATTTCCTTGTAATTGTGATAAAATTTGAGTGTTAAAAACCTCATCCACCTTGCCTTTTGCTTTATGAGTTTTGATATTTTCACCATTACTTACACTAATACCACTTGCTTCTTGCCCACGATGTTGCATAGCAAATAAAGCATAATAAGCTATCGTGCTAGCATTTTTTGAATTTATCACTCCTACAACAGCACACATTTAAAGCCCTAAACAATCATCAATATCATATAAGCCATTTTCTTGTTTTGCAAGCCATTTGGCGCATCTAATAGCCCCCATTGCAAAAGTAACTCTTGAGGTTGCATTATGGCTTAATTCTACAAATTCACCCTCATTGTAAAATCCAACTCTATGAGAACCTACTATATCTCCTCCTCTTAAGCTCATCACTGCTATTTCATCTTTACTTCTAGCACCTATTAATCCGTCTCTTCCACTAATTCTAACACTCTCTAAGTCTAAATTTCTAGCTTTTGCTACATATTCAGCCAAAGTCATAGCGGTTCCACTTGGCGCATCTTTTTTCTTATTATGATGCATTTCTAAAATTTCTATATCAAAATCACGCAAAATTTCACTAGCCAAAAAAGATAATTTTTTTAAAACAGCAACCCCTAAGGACATATTTGTAGCATATAAAATAGGCATGGTAATACTTGCACTTTTTAAAAGCTCATTTTGCTTTGCGTCAAGTCCTGTAGTGCCTATAACTAAAGGCTTAGGATTGCTTCTTGCATATAAAAGTAAATTTTCACAACCTTTAGGAGTTGAAAAATCTACAACCACATCACATTGATTAAAAAATTCTTCATAAGCTGAACCTTGATCGAAAAATGCACTTGCCTTAGCATCTTCTTGCTCTTGCAAACAAAGCTCAATTTGCTTACCCATACGACCATTACTTCCATGAATTCCTATACAAATCATAAATTTATCCTTTATATTAATGGTAAGAAATTGTAACACTAAGTAATTAATACAATATTACATCTTAATCATGAAAGTTTCCAAAAATTTTAAACTTAAAATACAGTTTCACAAAGGATTTTTTATGAAAAAAACATATAAATCTTGAAATTATGTTCAACCATCAAAGAAAATATCTTACTGCATATGATATTTATACAAATAAGCAAGTTTGAAAATAAGTATTTTAGAAATTCAAAAAAGATCAATGGTTTATAATGTAACACAATTTAATAGCAAAATAAGAAATTATAGAAAATGAATTGAGTAGAATATGGCGAGAATAATAAAGAAAATAAATCAACAGAAGTTTTTACGACTTACAAATAATAAAATAATACCAACCAAATCTATCAAATCCAAGAACAAAATATACATATATGGATAAATTAAAAAAATAAATTTACTTGGAAATTTTTTACACTTGCAAAAAAATCCTAATAAGCAAAAAATCTCAATAAAGGCTAAAATAACATCACAAATAAAAATAAATTTAATTCTCTTAGGAGAAATTAAAAGGTTTTTAACAGATTCTATAGCTTATAAAATAACAGAAAGTGTATTTAGTTAAAATTAGAAAAATGTGTTTTGAGATCCAACTTCCTAGAGAAAAACTAAAAGATAATACTTTTCCTTATAATAAAACACCCAGATTAGACATAGTGACAATAAACAAAATAAATAGTTAGGATTGAAAGTTAATTAAATTTACACTAGTTTTCTAGTGTAAATTTTCAATATAAGCCAAAGCGCTAAGAGCTGCTATAGCGCCATCTCCAGCAGCACATATAACTTGCTTTGGTGCATCTTTTCTTAAATCACCTGCAGCAAATAATCCTGCAATGTTTGTTTGCATTTTAAGATCAACACTTACTTGTCCGCCTTCTTCCATGCTGCATAAAAATTTGCCATCGTCTTGTTTTAAAATTTCATTTCTTACATTTAATCCTACAAAAGTAAAAATTCCAGGCACATCAAGTTCTCTTTTTTGGCCATCATTAAAAGCAACTTTTACTTTATTAACCCCCATTTTATCACCACAAACCTCATCTACTACTGCATTAGTAATGAGTTCTATTTTTTCATGTTTTTTTACTTTTTCTACGGTTAATGGAGCTGCTCTAAATTCGTCTCTTCTATGGATTAAATAAACTTTTGAACAAATATTTGCAAGATATAAAGCCTCTTCTAAAGCAGTATCCCCACCACCTAAAACCGCAACTTCTTTATTTTTATAAAAAAAGCCATCGCAAGTTGCACAAGTGCTAACACCTTTACCAAAAAATTCATCTTCTCCTTTAAATCCTGCGCGACGCGGAGTTGAACCTGTGCAAACTATCACAGCCTTAGTTGTTTCATTTTTACCGCCCTCGAGCTTAATGGTAAAACTACCATCTTCATTTTTACAAATTTGTTCTACCCCTACCATTTCGTGCTTTAAGCCAAAACGCATACATTGTTCACTCCAAGGAGCCATAAAAGAAATTCCGTCCATTACTTGAGCAACACCAGGATAATTTTCTATTTCAGAACTTGAAGTAATTTGACCACCTGGCATACCTTTTTCAAACATCACAACATTTTTTAAACCACCTCTTGTAGCATACAATCCCGCACTCAAACCTGCTGGACCACCGCCAATAATTGCTAAATCTAACATATTTTAATCCTTAAAAAATATTTTAAGTCCATTATACAAATTTTTCTTTAATTATAAATAATAAAAATTATTAAATAGTAAAAAATAGAAGAAAAAGTCGCAAAAAGCGACTTGTAAGATTATAAAAGTGAATTTAATTTATCAGCTAAAGCTTGTTTTGATTGAGCACCGACTAATTGATCTACTACTTCACCATTTTTAAAGAAAATGATAGTTGGGATAGATCTTACTCCAAATTCAGCTGCCAAATCACCTTGTTCATCTGTATTTACTTTACAAATTTTAGCCTTGCCATCAAAATCTTGTGCTAATTCATCAATAACTGGAGCAAGCATTCTACAAGGCCCACACCATGGTGCCCAAAAATCCACTAAAGCTACCCCTTCTTTTGCTTGAGCAAAATTTTCTGATGTTAATTCAATATATTTTCCCATTTTTTCTCCTTGATTTTTTTAAATTTTATTAAAATAGAATAAATACTATCTTAATAGCTTATATTCTCAATAAGCTTTATATCATCTTTATAGACACAAAGTAAATCTAATTGATAATTTTTATCGCAACTATGTTTCATAAAGTAATACTCTATGGTTTTAAGTATTTTAGTATATTTTTTATTATCCAATCTATAGCTTACTTCATAGTCACTCCAAGTTGCTTTTACCTCTATAAAATGCAAAATATTATTTTTTAAAGCTATAATGTCAATTTCTCCAAATTTAGAATGAAAATTTCGCTCTAAGATTTCAAAGCCCATTTGTTTTAAATATTCACAAGCTTTATCTTCACCTCTTATACCAAAAAGATAAGCTTTTAAGCCCATTAATCTTCTATTCTCATCATAAAAATTTCATTTTGTATAAAATTTTGTTTTTTTAATTCTTCAATTAAAATTTGGATATTTTTTTCATAAGTTTCATGAGTGATAAAAAATAAAACACTATAATCGTTTTCTTTTTTAGGTTTTTGTAAAAAAGTATCAATAGAAATTTGAAATTGACTCATTAAATTGGTAATGATGGATAAAACTCCGATTTTATCTAATACTTTTAATCTTAAATAATATTTTGTATAAATTTCATCTTTAGCTAATAAACCATAAGAAGTATCATTTAAATACCCAAACATAGCCGTGTTTTTTTCTTTCCTTGCTATGTCAATTAAATCAGCTACAACAGCACTCGCGGTTGCTTTACCACCAGCTCCAGCTCCATAATACAAGCTCTCACCTAAAATATCTCCATCAACACTAATAGCGTTCATCACGCCATCAACCTTAGCAAGCATTTTATCTTTACTAATCATCACAGGATGAACCCTTAGCTCAACTTTTTCATTTTTACTTCTAGCAATACCTAAATGCTTAATAACATAATCAAAATCTTTAGCAAAACAAATATCTTCTTGTTTTATTTTGCTAATACCTTCAATCAAAATTTCTTCAGGTTTTGCTCTTATACCATATGCAATATTTGCCAATATAAGTAATTTATGCGCTGCATCAAAACCTTCTATATCAAAAGTAGGATCAGCTTCAGCATAACCTAAATCTTGAGCTTTTTGCAGAACATCTTTAAAATTTACTCCATCTTCTGCCATTTTACTTAAAATATAATTGTTAGTTCCGTTTAAAATTCCTTTAATGCAAAGTATATTATTTGCACTCAAACCTTCTTTTAAAATCTTTATAATAGGAATTCCACCCGCCACACTTGCTTCATAGCCAAAAGCTGAATTTTTAGCCAATTTTTCAAGCTCATATCTATGGTAAGCAAGCAAAGCTTTATTAGCTGTAACAACTGCTTTTTTTCTTTGCAAAATTTTAGAAATAATTTCAAAAGGAAATTCTATCCCTCCCATTAATTCTACAAACACATCTATATCATCATGATTTAAAACAAACTCTATATCATTTACTACAGGGATTAAAGCATTTTCTTTTGGGGTTCTTGCTAAAGCTATTACAGGGATAATTTCTTCATCACATCTTGCTTTGATCAATTCTTGATTATCAATTAAAGTCTTTACAACTGCACTTGCAACCGTTCCATAACCTAAAATTGCAACTTTCATTTTATTCTTTTAAATATTTTTTAATATTTCTTGCAGCTTGGCGTATGCGATTTTCATTTTCGATTAAAGCTATTCTTACATACTCATCTCCAGCTTCACCAAAACCCACTCCAGGACTTAGTGCTACATTAGCTTTTTGCAAAATTTGTTTTGAAAATTCCATACTACCAAGATGAGCCTTTTTTTGAGGGAGCTTAGCCCAAACAAACATACTAGCATTTGGTCTTTTTAAATTCCATCCCGCTTGTCCAAAAGCTTCAATTAAAACATCCAATCTTTTAGCATAAACATTCTTAATTTCTTCAACACAAGCTTGATCTCCATCTAAAGCTATAGTAGCAGCCACTTGTATAGGCGTATACATACCATAATCAAACCATGATTTAATTTTTTTAAGAGCACTAATTAAGCGTTTATTGCCCACTACAAAACCTACACGCCATCCTGCCATATTGTAAGATTTAGATAAAGTATAAGTTTCTACTGCTACATCTTTTGCTCCTTCAACTTCAAAAATGGAAGGAGTTTTATAAGATCCAAAAGTCAAATCTGCATAGGCAATATCAGAAATAATATAAAATCTTTCTTTTTTTGCCAAAGCAACCAATCTTTCATAAAAACTTTTTTCCACAGTTACTGTTGTAGGATTGTGAGGAAAATTTACTACTACATATTTTGGCCTTGGTAAGCTCTCATGCAAAGTCTTTTGTAAATTTTGAAAAAAAACATTTTCATTTAATTCATAATTTTCATTAAATTCAAAATCCATGGTGGCTACATTTCCACCTGCTATAATAAAAGCTTGTGTATGTATAGGATATGCAGGAGTTGGCACTATAGCCACATCACCAGGATTAATCACTGCACGAGCTAAATTTACAAAGCCTTCTTTTGAACCCATAGTAGCGACTACTTCGCTTTCTGGATCTAAATCAATATTGTATTTTCTTTTATACCAATTACAAATTGCAAGTCTTAATTTATATATACCAATAGAAGCAGAATAGCCTGAAGTTTTATCTTTATTAGCACTTTCACAAAGTTTATCTATAATGTGTTGTGGGGTTTTACCATCAGGATTTCCCATAGAAAAATCAATAATATCTTCCCCTGCTCTTCTAGCAGCCATTTTTATCGCATTTACTTCTGCAAAAACATAATTTGGCAGTCTTTCTATGGTATTAAAATGAATTTCTTCAAACATTACTCACCCCTTATCTTCGTAGGTAAATTTTTAACCCTCTTTTTATATTATCCAAACTAAACATATCTCCTATGATGGCATATTTTGCACCAAGCGGAACATTGATAGTGATATCGTTTTGTTTTTGAGTATTTTCTACACCTTGGATAAAATTTAAATTTTTATCCAAAAAGCGTATTTTGCAAAACCAAGAATCAAGATTATGCGCACTTAACTCCATTGCTTTAGCATCTTGTAAATCTACGATATATTCTACCAAAGGTTTTTTTAATTGCACGAAGGTATTAAGTGGTACTTGAGTATTAATCTTTGCTTTTGCCTTGGAAAAATCAAGCTCATATTCATAATTTAACTCTGAAATTTTAGAAATATCTTTAATAAATACAGAATTTGCCAATAAAGCCTTATAAAAAATTCCAGGATCCAACATATATTGAGAATCAACTGCTAGTTTATAAGTAATGTAATTTTCTCTTAATGTAAATTCTATGGGTATAAAATATACATAGCCTAATTCATTTAAGGTATCATTAATAATTTTAAAAAAAATTACCGCATCAGCTTGAGCTTTAAAGGAAAATATTAAATTTTTTGGCTCATTGAAAATAAAATTTGCCAAAGAATTGGTTTTTAAAATTTGAGAAATAGTGTAAATATCTATATTTCCATACTTATCTCTATAATCATTTTTTCCAAATAATAACTGCAATTTTGAATTTTTTGTATTATCATTAACTATATGTCTAGCAACATCTAAGGCGCTTAAAGCAAACACATTAATACTAAAAAAAACTATACAAAAAAAAATTTTTACCATAGTTTTCCTCTATTTTCTTTGATAAATTCAGTTTTGTTTATTTGTTTGATTTTGCCATCTTTTATCATTAAAAATTTACTTACACCGCTTTTAAATTCTAAAATGTTATTATACTCATCATTGAGACTAAAAGCTGCATGACCTGTGGTAATTAGCATATCTTTTTCTAAAGAAATTACATATTCATTTTTAATAGTTTTAGAGCTTTTCTGAAATGTTTTTAAATCTACCATTCCAAGCCATAATTCAGCATTTGGTTTAATGGTGCTTTCATTAACCACCATCTTAGCTTTTTTTGGCACATTTTCTTCGATAATTAAATTCTCATTTACGCTTGCATTTTCATCTTGAACACTTACATTAACATCTAAAATTTCTTTTATACTTTCATTATCATCTGTAGAATTTTCTTCTATAAAGCCTTTTTCATTAAACAAAATAGTAGCATTAGTATCATTTCCTTCAATGATAATTTGTTCTTGATTTAAAACATTGGTTGTATTCTCATCTGCTACATCTTGGAGTAATTTTGAAATAGCCAAAGCACTAAGAATAATCAAAGCAACCACAATAATAGCAATAAAAAACCAAAAATATGATTTTTCTTTAGTGTAAGAACTCATTCTTGGGCACACATGAGCACTATTTTTTTTCTCCACACCATTTTCAGCAAGATAAGCATCATACTCTTCTAAAAAACTTGTAAAATCAAGCTCATATTCTCTTTGTAAAATTTTTATAAAACCATTAATATTAAAACGCGATAAAGATTTAAAATCTTTTTTTATAATCAACTCAAGACAAGCAATTTCTATCTGTGTTCGTTTTTGAACTTCAAATAAATTTAAATCTTCTAATTTTTTCCAATTATCCATTTATCATCCTATCGCAAAGTATCGCAAATGCTGCGCTGACATTCAAACTATCAAAATTATTGTGCATCTTTATCCCTACACATTCATCGCATTTTTTTAAAATTTTATTAGGTATGCCAAAACCTTCACTACCCATGATTAAAATTTTCTTTTTTTGTGGAGTTATTTGGTGTATATTTTTACCCCCACTTGCACTAGCATAAATGCAAAATTGCTTTTGTTTAAATTCATTAAGCATGGTTAAAATATCATCATTTAAAGCTATTTTCATATCTAAAGCTGCGCCACTACTAGTTCTAATAACTCCATCCATGGCTACACTTTTAGCTGCTAAAATTACCCCATCAACTCCTAAAGCATAGGCGCTTCTTATGATAGCTCCAATATTTCCAACATCACTTATATTATATAAAATAATAACGAAATTTTTATCTTTTAGCTCGTTAAAGTCACAAAATTCAAAATCACAAATATCCATTAAAAAACCTTGATGATTACCACCTCTTGCCAAACTTTGAGCTGCTTTAAAATCAAGTTTCTTAATTTTCTTAGAACTTTTAACAATCCTTGAAAATTCAGACTTTTCACACTCTTTTGCTAAATAAATTTCATTAATTTTTTCTCTATGTTTTTCTAAAACATAAAAAAACACTTGTTTACCATAAACTATCATAATTTAATAATAACTAAATTCAACTTAAAAGCAGTTTTTGATAATTTTCTTTTGTAGATTTTGCATTAATTTTTGAAAGCAACTTAGCTTTGGTTTTTAAAGGCAAGTCAAGCTCTAAAATATCATCTTCACAAAGTGTGTTTTGATAGAATTTATCTTTAACGCAATCAACCACCACACACCACTCTCCTCTTAAATCTAATTCTTGGAGCTTTTTAAAAACTTCTAATGCATTAGCTCTAAATTTAGTTTCAAATTTTTTACTTGCTTCTTTTATGACAAAAATTTCCCTTAAAGGATCAATCTTGCTAATTTTTTCTATAAGCTCTAAAATTCTACTAGGTGCCTCATAAACTACGCTTGGATAAGGATTTAACATTAAATTTTCTATGTCTTTTTTTCTTTGAGAACCATTGTTTGATAAAAATCCCATGAAAATAAACTCTTTATAACAAAGAGCACTTGAAACCACAGCAAGCAAAGCTGCATTAGAGCCCGATAAAACTTCATAAATTATATCATTTTTAATAGCATAGTCGATTAAAATTTGTCCTGGGTCACTAATACCTGGCATACCCGCATCGCTCATATAAGCTATGTCTTGATTAAAAAAATTTTCATCAATAGAGCTTAAAAACTGCTTTTGATTATGAGTATGAAAAGATAAATAATTTTGGGGCTGGATATTAAGATTATATTTTTTATTTAACAAAGTGATTAAAGATTTGCAAACTCTCGTATCTTCGCATAAAAAGAGTTTGCATTTTTGTAAAATTTCTAAAGAATGAAATGAAATATCGTTTAAATTTCCTATAGGAGTAGGAACAAAATAAAGCATTACTGCATTGCGTATTTTTTCTTAAATTTCTCTACACGACCCGCAGCATCGACAATTTTTTCACTACCTGTGAAAAATGGATGGCAATTTGAACAAATATCAACTTTAATTTCTGACTTATTAGATTTAGTAGTAAAAGAATTTCCACAAGCACAGCTAACTTTACATTCTACATATTCTGGATGAATTTCTTTTTTCATTTTCTATCCTTTTTTTAAACATTAAGGCGTAATTATATAAATTTTTATATAAAAAAAAACTAAATTTAAGCAATATTTTAAATTGCAAATTTTGAAGCTAAAGCTATAATGGCAGTCTGTGCTTTTAAAATAAAAGGATGATCCATTTTAGCTTTTACCTTGCATGTTAATCTTTCTTCTAAGGAAAACCCACCTTCAGGGCCAACCAAAAAAACATAATCTAAAGGATTAAAGTCACTCAATTTTTTCCCTTCAAAATCAATCAAAACTATGTTTTGATATTTTGTCTTAAATTCTTCAAAATTTTTAAAAATTTCAATCTTTAACAAAGAATTTCTACCGCACTGCTGAGATGATTCTATAAGGATTTTTTCCATTCTTTGTGTATCTAGTTTAAAATTTTTTTGAGAATATTGCATATAAACTAAAGAAAGTTTTTCAACTCCTAATTCATTTAAAAAAGGTAAATTTTTTTCTATAATCTTTGGGTCAATCACTGCTAAAGCAAGATGGATGTTTGAGATTTTTTGCGGTTTTTCTTCATTTTTAGCTTTTAATTTAAAAAGAAAAAATTTCTTTTCTATTTGTATGCATTCATAAATATAAGCAAAATTATCTTTTAAATTTTTAAAAATCAACTCATCATTTATTTTCAAGCGTCTTGCTCTTAAATGCAACAAAGCTTGGTTTTCTAATTTTAAATTTTCATCACCGCTTTGAGTATGATATAAAAATTGCATTTATAGATAAAACCTTTGAAGCAAATAAGGAGTAAAAAGTAAAAAAATATCCAAACACAATATAAAAAAACTCAAAAATCTAAATTTTGCATAACGCTTATATAACCTTGCTTTTTTAAATAAAACAAATTGATAAATTGCTAAGGCAAAAATTAAATCCCACGCAAGCCACATCGATACAATATATAAATTAATTTCAAAATGTTTTAAAGCCCACAATAAGCCACCTGTAAATAAGGTTATAGCTAAAAATAAATAATAAATTGGCAAGAACAAACGAATTCTTCTAATAAAAATAAATTCTTGTGAAAAAGAACTTTGTGTTAAATACAAATAAAATAGCATCAAAAATCCATTGGTATATAAACTATAAATATGGATGGCTAAAAAAAATTCATAATTTTGATCCATTATTGTCCTTGAGTTGTATTTTCATCTTTAACCTCATCATCAACAGGCAAAGGAAGAGTCTCATCGTTAATTTGTACATTAGAATCACTTTGTTCAATTTGCACATTTTCTGTTTGAATTTCTTTAGCATTGTTTTTTTTATCTTCACTAGAACATGCATAAAAGAATAAAAGTACAAAACATAACAAAATTTTTTTCATCAAACCTCCTTTTGATTGATAAAGATAAAATTTTCATCTTTAAGTTGATTATAAAAATCTTTGTTTTTCCATTCTTCTTGGATGGCTTTTGAAAATTCAATATCTTGCAAATTTATCTTAGGCAAAAATTCGCTATAAGCATCTTCTTTAAATCCTTGTGCATAGCCTGTTCTAGTTTCATGGACTATAATACTTTGCAAATTTACACCTTGTTCACCATTTATCATTTTAGTTTTTTTAAGTAAAGTATCAATAAGCACAAAAAAAACTCTTACAAAATTTTCAGCACTCACATTTACAGGTAACATTACCCAGCGTCTTGAGTGTTTTTTCATATCATTTAAATATTGCTCATCATCATCTTTATACAAAGTAATAGCATGATCAAAACTATCGATAATTTGCTTAATTTCATCTTTTAATAAACCAAAATCATAAACCATTCCTGCATTATCTAAATACTTGCTTTCTAATAAAATTTCAACCTTATAAGAATGGCCATGTATGCTTGTTTTACATCGTTTGGAACTACAAAATCTAACTATATGAGCATTTTCAAATTCAAATAATTTTCTAATTATCATACGCCTTCTTTGTCTCCCCAAAGTCTAATATGCAATCTATCGGAGTAATTATATCCATTTTTTAAACAAAATTCAGCAACACTTAAGGCATTTTTAGAAATTTCTTCTTGCGTATTTCCCATTGGCATACAAAAAACTTCATTTTCACATAATTGTAAAATTTCTTTTATCTCCATCAAAGCTTTGTTTTCTAATATAATATTTTCATCTAAAACAAATTTGTAAAAACTATCTTTAGCATATTGTTTGAAATTTTGTAATGCTTTTTGATTGATCCTTTTTTCTTTTATCATACCACTATTGCTTAATTTTACACCTAGAGCAAAATGACAATCTTTATACATGCTATATTTTGTAAAATCAAGCTCTATGCTAGCATTGGTTTCAAAATGTACGCAAAAATTATTTTCTAAAAGCAAACAAATAAATTTAACAAATTCTTCATTTTTATAATGGATTAAAGGTTCTCCACCAGTAATTACCACAATAGGATTAAAATCTTTTTTTAAAAAATTAATTTTTTCAAATAAATTTTTAGCATTATATTTTTCATAAGTAGATGCAAATTCTTTAACAAACACTGCTTTAATAGTATCACAACCTACAAAAATTTTATCACCTTTGCATTTACTAACACCAAAACCAACACAATTAAAATTACACCCTGCAAATCTAACAAAAATGGCTAAATTTCCGCTATATTTTCCTTCACCTTGGATGCTTAAAAAAGTCTCAACAATTTCCATTATCCACCTGTTTGGTAAAATGCCCTAGTTGAACTTTTATTGTCTTCATTACTCCATCTGTTTTTTTCTGATTTGTTTTTTATAACCGTTCTTAATACCTCACAAGCTGCTTTTATATCATTATTTCTAATAGCTTTTTTTATACTCAAAGCCTCATCATAATACAAACAAGGTATCAAAAGACCTTCAGCTGAAAGTCTAATACGATTACAAGTATCGCAAAAATCATGACTATGTGGATCAATTACTCCAAATCGATAACCATCACTAAGCTCATATAATGAAGCAGGTGCATTAGGAATTTTCTCACATGATTTAAATGTATATTTTTGTGCTATGATGTTTAAAATTTCTTCTGATTTTAGCCCTTTTAAATCCCCATAAGCATGATGATTTTCCATAAATTCTATAAAACGAATTTGGCACTTGCGATCTTTTGCAAATTCTAAAAGATCAATAAATTCTTTATCATTGATATCTTTTAAAGCTACGGTGTTAAATTTAACCTTAAAATCCAAATTTAAAGCTTCGTCTATACCATTTAAAACATCTTTTAGTATATTTTTTTGTGCTAGTTTAAAAGCAACTTCTTCTTTTAAAGTATCTAATGATATATTAATTCTTTTTAGGCCAGCTTGTTTTAAGTCTTTTGCTTGTTGTTTTAGCAAAGAAGCATTGGTAGTAAGTGCTAGATCGATATCTTGTTTATATTGGCTAATCATAGCTATAAATTTATACAAATCTTTTCTAACCAATGGCTCACCACCAGTAATTCTAATTTTATTAACACCTTCATCAATGCAAACTTTAACAAACATAAAAAGCTCTTCAAAAGAAAGTAAATTTTCTTTTGCATTCCATTCAAATGGAGTCTTAGGCATACAATATAAGCAACGAAAATTGCATCTTTGAGTTACAGAAATTCTTAAATAATCAATCACTCTACCATAGCTATCAATCAACATAAAAAAATCCTATATAAGCTTGTTAAATTTCAATATGAGCTCCACTCTACCTGTGCCTATACGCAAATCTTTTGCAATTTGTTCTATAGATTTTTTTTGCTCAAACATTTTTATGACCTTTTGTTCTTCATTATCATAACTTGGACTTAATTTAGTAATGCTTTGGGTTTTTTGTTCTAAATTTAAAAGTCTATTTTTTTGCTCACTTTGAAATTCTTCTATAACCTCTTCTACCTCTTTTAAAGCACTAAGTATTGGAAATATATTTTGTTGAATTTTATTTTCTAAAATTTGTACAAGTTCTTCTTTAAGTTCTTCTTTGATTGATTCTATGTCTAGTTCTTCTTTTTCTACATCTAAAATATCTTCTTGACTATCTTTTTTTAAATAATGATATTGCCTATTTAAATCTTCTATAATTCTTCCCAATTCATTAAATTTAGCTGCATTTTCTTTTTCGCGTATTATCATATAAACAAATAAAGCAAATATCAAAATTGCAATAACCAACCATAATAAGATATCTGTATTCACTCGCTTTTCTCCTTTAAAATTTTTATCATTGCTCTTTGCATATCTGCAACAAAATTATTATAAATATTTTCATCTTCATTTTTCATTTGGGTTATTTTTGCTTCATTTTGGTTTAAAGTTTTAAAGAAAAAACATATTTTTTGACCATTAAGCTCTATTCTTCCATAATACTCCTGATTATTTTTTAAACACTCATTTTTAAATTTCAAATGGGAAAAATTTACCCCTTCTAGCTCTTCTTGATTATTTAAATTTACATATAATTTTGTTTGATTTATGGCATTTTTCAATAAAAAAAATTCTTGTTTTAAATCTAGCAATAAGTCAAAAATCAACTGCTCGCCTTCGCTTAACTCAATCCTTGATGCAAGCTTTTTCCATTTGTTTAAATTTACAAAATTATTGCTTGTTAAATATTCTTGTAAAAATTCATCATATCGCATTGAAACTTCTTCAAATTCAATATTTAAAGAACTTTTAAAAAAAATTATTTCCATACAAGGTCAACCCAAATAAAAATAAAAAATACTATACTCAAATAGCCATTAAGAGTAAAAAATGCTTTATCAATTTTTGCAAAATTTTTCCTAACAATTTTGTGCTCAAAAAATAAAATCAAAGCACTAATTATCACTCCTAAAAATGCTATATTGCCAGTTGGAGCTACCCAAACAAACAAAAGCCAAAAAAGCACAGCTAAAACATGACAAAAAGCCGAAATAAACAAAGTCGCTTCAAGACCAAATTTAGCAGGTATAGAATATAGTCCAACTTTTTTATCATACTCCATATCTTGCAAAGCATAAAGCAAATCAAAACCAGCAGTCCAAAATGTAACACCTAAACACAAAATCACACTATATATTTCAATTTTTCCAAGTACAACTATACTTCCTGCAATAGGAGCAAGGCCTAAACAAAAACCAAGCACTAAATGCGCTAAAGAAGAAAACCTTTTAAACGCTGAATAAATTGCAAGTATGAACAATACCGGCAAAGATAAAGCAAAAGCTAGTTTATTTATAAAATAAGCAGATAAGACAAAAATAATTGCATTGCAAATAATAAAAATCAAAATATTACTTTTCCCTATACGACCATCAACACTTGGGCGATCTGCACAACGAGGATTGTCTCTATCGATATCTTCATCCATCAAACGATTTACAGCCATTGCAAAATTTCTAGCACTAATAGCGCAAATAACACCTAAAAATAAAGCCTTAAATCCAAACCAAGTGCTGTTATTTAAAATTACTGAAGCAACTATCATAGAAACAAATAAAAATGGTAAAGCAAAAATAGAATGTTTAAAAACAATTAATTCTAAAATATCTTTTAATTTGTCTTTAAATAAATTCATTTTTCACTCTTTAAATATATTTTTGTTATGATTTTACTAAAATAATTTTAAATTTAGGATATTTTTACGATGTTTTTTGAATTTGCACTTATTGGGACTACAGCAAGTGGCAAAACCGATCTTGCAAACAAGTTAGCTTATGAATTTAATGCAAGTATTTTAAGTCTTGATAGTCTTTGTGTATATAAACAAATCAACATAGCATCTGCTAAAACCGATCAAAAAACCCTTAAAGAGCTTGATTATTTTGGTGTAAATTTAATCAATATCGATGAACATTTTAATATAGCATTGTTTTTTCAAGAATATAAAAAGGCTAAAAAATTTGCGCAAGAAAACAACAAAGCTTTAATCATAACAGGCGGAACTAGCTTTTATTTAAAAGCTTTAATGGATGGCCTTAGTGATCATTTTGAAGAAAGCAAAAGCTTGCTTAGCAATGATGAAATTTACACTTTAATGAAAAAAATCGACACCAATGCTAGAATAGAAAAAAACGACACCTATCGTTTAAAAAAATGGCTTGGTATTTATGAGCAAAGTAAAAAAATTCCGAGCGAAGTTTTAAAAGAAAACAAGCAAGAAGCTTTGATAAAAAATTTAGATATCTTTGAAATCACTTGGGATAAACAAATTTTAGAACAACGCATCATTAAACGCACCAAAAATATGCTCAAAGAAGGCTTACTAGATGAAGCAAAAAATCTTTTTGAAAATTTTGATAATAATCTTAAAGCTTTAAATTGCATAGGATTAAAAGAATGCAAAAGTTTTTTTGAACATAAAATATCTTTAGATAAATTAGAAGAACTCATCATCATACACACAAGACAACTTGCCAAACGACAAAGAACTTTTAATAAAAAATTTAACAAAACTCAACTAAGCTACGATGCAGCATACAATGAGTTAAGAAAAAAATTTATAAATTAAGGTTGAGAATTTAAAATATCTATTTTTTCCTTGCATAAATTTTGCCAATCACTTGTTACATTAATATCTAAACATTTTCGTAAGCTTTGTTTTTGATTTTGGGTTTGGTTTAAATCTTCATAAATACTACTTTGCAAATAAAATGCTCTAGCTCTTTCATCTGCTTTTAAAGGATTAGCCAACAAATCTTTAAACAAACTCAAAGCTTTTTGATCTTGATTGCTTTGTTGCAAAGCTTTAATATACATAAATTCTAAATCTGGAGAAAAAAGATTCACACCTTTTAAGTTTTGATAATCAATAGCTTTTGGTGCATAGGTTAGAATATTGGTAATAAAATTATTTTTCTCACAAAATAATAAAAATTCATAATAAAGCTCTACCATACGATAATTCATATCAAAACGCTCTAATTTTTGCAAAGTTTCAACCATAGCATTGTATTTTTCCAATTTCAATTGAGCAAAAAATTTAAGATAATTAGCTTCAAATTTTTCCTCATCACTAATAATAGTGCGAGTGGATAAAACATCATCAATAGTTTTAATAACCTGTTGATATTGTTTATCTTTTAAAGCTAGATCAGCCCATTGAAGCTTATAATAAATTTCATCATCTTTTTCATTTTCAAGTATATATTTTTTAGCTTCTTCTATACGCAAAGTCCGTTTAAAGCAGGCTAACATTTGTTTTTTATTGTAAATTTTGTTACCTATATTATATTCCTTGAAAGCATCATAAATTTTAATTGCCTCTAAGCATTCATCTTTTTTAAGCTCTTGAGTTAAAATTTCAATAGCTGATTTTTCTAAAATATCCTTAATTTCTTTATTAGAATACTTTTCTATTTCATTTTTATAGGAAATTATCTTTTCATAATTTTTCTCTTTATAATATAATTTTACATCATCAAAAAGAGCCTTGCTTGAAATTTCTCCTGCATATTTAGCCATAATTTCTTCATATTTTTGATGCAAATAAGTAGAATTGTTATCTTTTAAATATAAAAAATTTCTATCTTGAGCTTGTTTTACAAGAGCTAGATATTCTCCTAGTGGAAATTCCTCTATATATAAATCTAAGTATTGTTGAGCTTGATTGTATTTTTTAGTATTAAGCAATGAAAAAGCTAATTCTTTTAAAACTCTTTCATAATCTTTATCAACTTTAGTCAAATTTTTAAAAATATATTCGTATATTTTTGAGCTTACATCATAGGCTTTATTATTATCCAAAGCTTTTGCTAAAATTAAAGAATTTGCTAAATCGCTCACGAAAAATTTTGGATTTGAATCTAAAATTTTATCACTTAACTCTTTAGCTTGTTGGATATTTTTTTGCTCTAAATAATTTCTAGCTAAAAATAATGCTGCCCTACTTGCCAAATTTTGGTTTTGAGTGGAATAATAAACATTTTCATAAATTTCAACTGCCTTATCTTTTTTTCCAAGATTATACAAATAATCTGCATAATCTAGCATAGCCATAACAGTATAAGGATCATTTTTATGTTCTGTACTTAAAAGATTTACAATATATTCTACATTAGATCTTTGTGATAAACCTATGTAAATTCTCATCATAATATACATAACTTCTGTGAAATCTTTATCATTTACATAAGTTCTAGTCCATCTCTTAGCCTCTTCAAGCATTTCTCCTAAAATTTGTTGGTCTTTATCTAAAGTATAAGTATAAAGTTGATTTTGCGCTCTTAATTTATAAAGCTCAAATTCGCTCATAAAAATACTACCTTGGTATCTTTTAATGGCATTATTAGCATCTCTTAAAACTTGATCATATTTTTTAGCTTCATATTCTTTTTTGATGCTAAAATAAGCATTAAAATCCGCACTTTTAGAACTCTCCAAGGGTCTAGAATTTAAATCCAAAGCACCAATATATGGCATTAAACCATCATTAAAATAAGGATTAAAATCCAAACCATCTTCTACTTGCTCTCGCTTGATGTCTTTGGTAAATATAAATACAAAATGATTTGATGCATTTGGATTTGGCTTAAGAATTTCTTCTGAGTCAAACAGCTCTTGAGAATAACTATACATTTTTACCGGAACTTTTGGTTCTATAAAAATATTTACATAAGTTTGTTCTTTTTTAAATTTAATCACAAAATCATCAAATTCTTTATCTTGAAAATGCATACTACTTATACCTAAAATTTTACACTCAAAGTAATTATTCTGTGATTGAGAAGTATCTTTGCAAATAAAATCTTTACTATCTTTTAAATGTAATATACTAAAAGGGACGCTCGCGTCTTCTCCTTTATTGACAAATATTTCAAATGAAAATACATAGCTTATATTTAGCAAAAATAAAAATAATATTCTTATCATAAATGTGATTATAGCAATATTACTTTACAAAAGCAAAAACACGCTACCGAAGCTTCCAGCAAGACAAATACCTAAGATTATTTTTTGTTCTATAGCTAATTGTTCATATGTGATATTGTCTGATTTTTTAAAAAATACATAAATTAAAATTTTCAAATATGGATAAATCATAATCATTGAACTAAGCGCGATGATGAATACCATTACATAATAACCTGAATTTAAAATCGAAGCTAAAATCAATAATTTACCCCAAAAAATTCCAAATGGAGGAATGCCAGCTATTGATAAAACAAACAAAGCCAATACAACTGCCAAAACAGGATTTTTATCAAATAATCCAGCAAAACTTTCATACGAGCTTTTCTTAAATAAGCTTAATATTACAAATAAACCGTAATTAGCAAAAGCAAAAGCAATCCAATATAAAAATAAAGCCAAAACAGCTATCAAATAAACAATACCACCTTCTTGAGAATTTAAATTTATACCAGATACTATAATAGCTAATACAAAAGAAGAATGAGTTATAGAACTATATGCTAGCATTTTTTTAACATCATTTTGCACTAAAGCCACTATACTAGCACTAAACATAGAAAACATAGCCAAAAATGCAACAATATATTCAAATTTTACACCCCCGCCTAAGGCTGAAAAAATTCTCAAAACCACTACAACCATTGCTATTTTTGGCACAACAGAAATAAAAGCTACAAAATTAGTATGAGCTCCGTAATAAACATCTTTCAACCAAAAATGAAAAGGAGCTATGGAAAGTTTAATCCCAACTATAACTAAAAACATCACACCAGCACTTAATAACACAGGATCTGAAATATATTCTGAATTCAATAAATCAATCAAATCCAAAGAGCAAATTTTTAAATATACAAAAGCACAAGCAAATGCAAAAAATCCAGCTCCAACAGCAGCAATAGTAAAGTATTTAATACTTGCACTAATTGCATTATGTGTTCCTCTTAGGGCAATTAGTGTATAAAGAGCTAAAGAAGAGCCTTCCAAAGCTAGGAAAATGACTATCAAGTTAGTGCTTGATATCATTAAAATAAAACTTCCTATCATAAACAAAAACAAAGAAAAAAATTCAGCTCTTTTGTCTTCTTTATCCATAATCAAATAAAAAATAGAAAAAATTATAATAATAAGTTGTGCAAAAATAGAATAATTATCACTAATAAACAAACCAAAAAAAGCACTTGCATTATCTAATCTAAACCCGTTAAAAACACACAAAAGGCAAAAACTACCCAAAAGCGCCATAACACTAACGCTCGTATAAAAACTTTTAGAAAAATTTTTAAAAGCACTTAATAATAACAAAACAATAGCCCAAAAAAATAAAGATAACATAGGCCATAACAATACAAAATTTAAGTTTTCTAAATTAAACCCACCCATTATAAACCTCTTATACTATCTATAATTTTTTGATTTTCTAAAACAACATTTTTAATTTGTATTATCTCAAGAATATCGTTTGCACTAGTTGAAATTTGATCAAGTATATAACTTGGTGCTATACCAAAATAAACTACCAAAGCACTCAAAATACTTAAAACAAAAATTTCACCACTTTTCAGTTTAAATTCTATCTTATCTTCTTGGATTGATGTGGCAAAAAACATATTTCTGTAAAGATTTAACATATAAATAGCCCCAAGTATTATCACTATACCAGCTAATAATGCATACCATAAATTCACACTTGCTATACCTTGTAAAATTAAAAATTCCCCAACAAAAGATATAGTCAAAGGTAAAGATATCGATGAAAGCATTAAAATACCAAAAAATACACTATATAAAGGTGCTTTTTTAGCTAAATTTTTATAAAAGCTTATCTCATAAGTATTGTATCTTTGATAAAGCATATAAGCAAGTAAAAATAACCCTCCAGTAACTATACCATGAGCAAACATATAAAACACAGAACCACTTAAGCCATCATTAGTAATACTCACAATCCCCAGCATAACAACACCTAAATGTGATATAGAACTATAAGCAATAAGCTCTTTTAAATCTTTACTTTTAAAAGCTATAAATCCTGCATATAAAATACTAACTATACACAAGATTGCTAAAATAGAATAATAATGATTTAAAGCATCTACTGTTAAAGGTAAAATAAATTGAATCATTCCAAAAGGAGCCATTTTAAAACTCACTAACATCACAGAAACCAAAGTAGGACTTTTAGCATATACAGATGGTGCCCAAGTATGAAATGGAAACAAAGGACTTTTGATCGCAAAAGCTATAAAAAATCCTATAAAAATTAAATTTTGTGCATTTTCAGGTATGAAAAAATCACTTTTATACCATTGTAATAAATCAAAACTCCAATAACCAAAGCTTTTAAAATACAAATATCCCGTATAAATAATAGCTAGCAGCATCAACATGGATCCACAAAATGCATAAACAAAAAATTTAATTCCTGCTTTATAGTTATTAGAATATCTTCCTATGAGATAAATAAGCGGTATTAAAGAAAATTCCCAAAATATATAAAACAAAATTGCATCCAATGAAGCAAAAAGCCCCATCATACAAAATTCTAATAAAAAAATACTTACCACAACACTTTTATCTGGTATATCCAAACACACAAAAGACAAAAATATCATCAAAGAACAAAGCAACATCAAATAAAGCGCAATTGCACCAACACCAATATGATAGCTTGCCATTAAAAAGCTAAATTCAAATTCATAAGCAATACCTTCTTGGTATTTATATAATAAAAATACATTCAAAGCAAGAATACAAAAACTAACCAACACGGCAAAAAATTTGCCTTCTTCTTTTTTTAAAAATAGCGCAACCAAAGCAGCAAAAAATGGAAAAAATATCAATAAATTCAACATATTACACCACCAAAACTAAGCAAAGCAAACAAACAAATGCTAAAATAGATATTCTTAAAACCAAAGATAAATCTCCTTTGACTATAATAGCCTTTCCACAAGCTTGCAAAAACTGCGCTATGGCATCTATACTAGCATTTAATATTTCTTTATCATTTCTTTTTAAAAATTCACAAAATAAAGTATATTTTTGCACTATAAATTGATGATAAAATTTTGGAATAAAATATTCATTTGATATAAGCTTATATAAACTTGTATTAGAAATAGATGGTTTAAACCAATTTCTTTTATAAGCAATGATTGCCAAAAGCATCCCAAGTATTGCTGCACTAAGCGCAAGTTTCATCACTAAAGAATTTTGAGCTTCAATTAAAGTCAAATCTAAACTTACAAATTCCATAAATTTATACTCAAATAATCCTGCTACAATAGCAAGCAAAGCTAGTGGAGTCATCGCAAGTAAGGCTATTTTACTTGCCTCATGAGGATGTTCATCATGTCTTTTTGGGGTAAAAAATACTAACATTAAAAGTCTAAAACTATAAAATGCAGTCATAAAAGCTGCAATCAATAAGACTAAAAAAATTTCATGATGATGACTTATAAAAGAAAACCCTAAAATTAAATCCTTAGAAAAAAACCCTGCAAAAGGATAAATTCCAGCTAAAGCTAAAGATCCTATACTCATTAAAATAGCGCTAAAACGCATATTTTTATAAAGTCCACCCATTTTACTAATATCTAATTTATCATTCATAACATGCATAATATTTCCAGCACCTAAAAACAACAAAGATTTGAAAAATGCATGAGTTGCAAGATGAAAAAGAGCTATAGCATAAGCACCAAGTCCAGCTGCTACAAACATATAGCCAAGCTGAGATAAAGTAGAATACGCAATAATTCTTTTTAAATCTTTGGCTACCATAGCTAAAGATGCAGCAAATAAAGCCACAAAAGCACCTAATATCGCTATAAAATAACCTACATCAGGTACTTGAAGATAAAGATCTCCAGCACGAATTATCAAATAAACTCCAGCCGTCACCATAGTCGCAGCATGGATTAACGCTGAAACTGGGGTTGGTCCTGCCATGGCATCAGCAAGCCAAGTATGGAAAGGAAATTGTGCTGATTTTCCCATAGCTCCTATAAAAAGTAAAATTGCAATCAAAATTAAAATTTTATTATCCTCATAGCTTAACACTAAAAGAGCAAATACATTATCATAAGTTAAAGATCCAAATTTTAAATAGATTAAAAAAATTCCTAAAAGTAAAGCTAAATCTGCTATACGATTCATTATAAATGCTTCATTGGCAGCAAAAGTGTATTTTTGATTTTGATACCAAAAACCTATTAAAAGCCAAGAGCATACACCAACGCCTTCCCAGCCTACAAAAAGTCCTAAAAAATTATCACTCATAACTAAAAACATCATGGAAAACACAAAAAGTCCAAGATAACTAAAATAACGATTAAAACCCTCATCTTTTTCCATGTAAAATATACTATATAAATGCACACAAGTTGAAACAATACCAACTACACACATCATCACTAAGGTAATAGTGTCTATCTTAAATCCAAAATCTACATTAAGCAACGATATCCAAGTGCCTAAAGTAAAATCAAAATGCACATTATTGATAAATAAAATTACAGAAGATATAGCTGAAATCAAAATAAAAACAAAAGCGAGATATCCTAGTAAAATTTTTTTAGGCTTAAAAGCAAAAATTCCCAAAATAATCGCAGAAAGTAAAGGCGAAAAAAGCGCTATTAGAGCTAAATTTTGCATTTTTCATCTCCTTTTTCAGCTAAAGAACTAATTTCTAAAGTTCCAGTTTTTCTATACCACAATACACAAAGAGCTATTCCAACAGCCACTTCACAAGCTGCTACTCCCATTATAAATAAAGCAAAAATTTGCCCATCAATGCTATTGTGTGCAACCCCTGCTGTAACTAAAGCCAAATTGGCCCCATTGAGTAAAATTTCACTAGATACAAAAAGCATGATCAAATTTTGACGCTTTATAATACCAATCAATCCTATAGCAAACATCAAAATAGCAACCACATAGTATTTTTCTAGCATCATTACTTATCCTTTTGTGTATTTTTTTGAGTTAATGCAATAGCACAAATTAAAGCAATAAGCAGCAAAACAGCCATAAATTCAAAAGCAAGCATATATTTAGTAAATAATACAAAACCGATTTCTTGCGTGGAAGTTAAAATTTCAAAAGATGTTTCGTAATCATTAATATCATAACCAAAAATTATACCTATAAGTAAAAAAGCAGTAAAAACCACAGCTAAAATAAAAAATCTTTTATTTTTTAAACTTTCTTTAACCTTAGTAGAAGCATCAAAAAACATCATAGCAAAACTATAAAGCCCCAAAATAGCCCCGCTATAAACAATAATTTGTATTGCTCCAATAAATTCAGCTTCTAATAAAAAATAAAATCCACTTAAAAAAACCATACCTGCAGCTAAAGAACTAATCGCATAAAGCACACTAGTACTTAATACACTCACTAAAAAAAATCCTAACACCAAAACACTCAATATATAAAAGGCTAATGTCTCAAACATTTTCTTCCCTTGTATTTTCTCTTTGTAAATCTACATCATAATAATTTGGAGTTTTTTTAACAAAATCATCAGCATCTTTTCTAAGACTGCCACTACCTTCAAATACTACTTGGTTTTTTAATTCATCAATTGGAGTTAAAAAATCTTGCTTTTGACCAAAATACGATCTTTGCTCTGCTGCGTTTTCATATTCTTTGCCATGAACAATTGCAAGCTCAGGGCATACATCAGCACAAAACCCACAATATATACAACGCCCTAAATTAATACTATAATTTTCTACTTTTTTACGCCCATCTTCACCTAAAGATGTCTCCATTCTTATGCAATTACTAATACAAATTTTTTCACACAATCCACAACCTATACAACATTCACTTTCACTTTCAATAAAACGCATCAAACGATGAACCGCACGATATCTATCATCTAAAGCAACTTTTTCCATAGGATATTTAATCGTTGCACTATTGTTTTTTTTCAACATTTCTCTTAAAACAACATACAAACCCACAAAAAGTTCAGTATTTAAAGAACGCTTGATCACTTGTATGATTTTTTCATAAGCATTCGTAGGATTTTTACGCTCAAAATCTACTTTAAAATAACCTTTTTTCATAATCTTTCCTATATCACAAGCACTAAAGCACTAATTAATAAATTTAAAACTGCCAAAGGTATTAAAATCAAATAACACATTTTCATAACTTGATCAGGACGAAGCTGCGGAAATGCTCCCCTAGCCCAAAAATACCAAAAAAACACAAAAGATACTTTAAGTAGCATCATAATAGCTCCAGGTATAATCCAAAAATCATTAAAACCACCCAAAAATAAAAGCGATATCATAATCGCTCCAGTTATCATGGCTGTATATTCACCTATAAAAAACATACCCCATCTAAGTCCTGAATACTCTGTGCCATAACCTGACACAAGCTCAGTTTCATTTTCACTTAAACAAAGCGGGGTTCTATTAGTCTCTATAAAAATAGCTATAACAAACAACACAAAAGCTAAAGGTTGTTTAAATACAAGCCAAGAAAAAACTCCATCGCTTTGATAATTATTAATATCTATCAAAGACAATGATCCTACAAGCATTACAACACAAACTAAAGAAAGTCCAGCTACACTCTCATAAGAAATGATAGAAACCAACCCTCTAGCACCACCTAACAATGACCATTTATTATGACTTGCTAAACCGCCTAAAAAAATAGCATAAAAACTCATTCCACCCATGCCAATAACAAACAACAATGCTACATTAATATCAGCTATAATAGGGCGAATTACTCTGCCAAATAAAGTAAATTCAGGAAAAATAGGAATAGCTGCTATGGCAACAAAAGCACAAATAGCTGCTATTAAAGGAGCGATTAAAAAAACAATTTTTTGTGCATAAGTTGGCACTATATCTTCTTTTGTAAAAAGTTTTATCATATCAGCAACAACTTGTAATAAACCAAAAGGCCCTACCATATCAGGTCCTAAACGACGATGAAATAAAGCTAAAACCTTTCTTTCAAGATAAGTAGCAACTCCTGCTAAAGTAGCAAAAACTGCTATAACAAGAACACATTTGATGATAGTTTCTATAATAAAAAATGTAATATCATTCATATTTTTGCTCCTGTTTTTTCAAGATCCACTTTAATATAACGCAAACCTTGAAATAAATCTTGAGTATTAAGCTTGCTATCATAATCACCCAAATATGCACCATTTTCTAAATTTTCATCTGTTTTAACACTAAGTGCAAGCTGGGTATGTTTTGATTTTAAAATAATGCTATCATTATCTTTTAAATCAAATTTTTTCATCAAATCAGCTGATAAAAATAAAGCTCCAACCTCATTAAAAGCTCTATTACTAAGTTTTCCAAACTGATGTATGCTATTTGCAAAATAAAGGGTTAAATTTCCATCATTTTCATCTAATTTTTGAGTGTTAAATTCTTTTTTTTCTAATTTTAAATTGGAAAAATCAAGCTCATAGCCACGATGGTTTTTTCCACCATTGTCATAATAATTGTTCAAATCATCAAATTCAATTGCTCTAAAGCCCTTATCTTGTGGTAAAAGCTTGGTATAATTTATGGTAAATTCTTCATTAAATCCTAAAGCATTTGCTAAATCATTTAAAAAATATCCTTTAAATTCCAAAGCTGCATTAGTAGGAACCAATCTTTTATCATAATTCACAAAGCTTCCTTCTTGCTGATTTAAACTAGAGCTTGCTAAATTACAATGTCCATCATAAGAAAAAGTAAAATCACCTTGCTCGTTATAGCCTAAAATTTTTCCTTCTTTATAAGTATCTTGCAAATTACAAATCAAACTCACACCTAAAGTATTAGTACAAGTTGGAATCAAAAATACTTGAAATTCAGTGTGCTTTTGCACCAAAGCACAAAGTCTTGCAAGTTCTGTGCTTTTTGCATCATAATAAAAATCACTACCTATAATAAGAGTAAAATTTTGCTTTTTAGCTAATAAATTTTCTACAATATCTTCATCTAATCCAAGATTTTTAGCATAAATAGATCTTTTAACTTGTATAGTTTTTTGAATTTTTTTAGGAAGTTGTTTTTTTACTTCTTCTATAATTACTTCGCCATTTTCATTTTCGCGTTCTATTTTTTCAATCACTTCTTCATTTATAATTTCTTCTATTTCTTTACTATCTTCATAGTATGCTTTTTCAACAATAGTTTGCAAATCTAGCGGGAGCTCTTTTGCAAATTTTTGCAAGATAAAAAGTAAAATATCTTCATTATTTTTAATATCATGGTTAATTTGCAAAAGGTTTTTAGAGTATTTATCCACACCTTTATCTTTAATAGGATGAAAATATAAAGCCGAGCCTTTATTCATCACTAAAGCATTATTAACCTTATATCCAAGAGTTGGCGCATCATATCTTAAAAAAGATCCTGCGATGATTAAAAAATCACTTTGATTAACATCTTGAGTATTAGCATTATAAATAACATTAGCATTTTGATAAAAAATATTTAGAAAATCTTGAAATTTTTTAGCTTCATCATTGATAAGATTAATTTCAAATTTATCACTAATATTTTGCAAGATCAAAGCTTCTTCATTGGTAATAAAACTATTAAATTTTATATTTTTAATTTCTTGATTTTGTATCATTTTTACTAATTTTTCAAAAGCTTTTACATCTTTAGCTTCTACTTCATTTTGCGTATTAAAACCATATCTTGCAGCTTTATTTAGCGTTGCAAAGGCAAAATCATTACTAACTCTGTAAATTTTTTCTTTTTGATTATTGATACTAGTTTGTTTGATATCATAATACATCAATTCACAATCACTAGAATGTGGATTACTCGCTGGAATTCTTTTTAGCTCCCAAGCA
This sequence comes from Campylobacter volucris, assembly GCF_008011665.1. GTDB lineage: Bacteria > Campylobacterota > Campylobacteria > Campylobacterales > Campylobacteraceae > Campylobacter_D > Campylobacter_D volucris_A. The sequence goes on along the minus strand of NZ_VOWJ01000028.1, from coordinate 24,809 downwards.
TTAGAAGTATATTGAAAAGCTGCACCTATCAAAGCTCCTGTTGGACATACGCTAGTGCATTCTCCGCAAAATGAACAATCAAGCATATTTCCATTACTTGGAGCAATTAAACTTTTTTGAAATTTAGTCCAAATTGCCAAAGCATCTTTGCTCATAGTCTCTTTAAAGCTAGCATCGGGTGTATTTGATCCTCTTGGAGTAGTTTTTAAAGCACTTTCACCGATTTTATCTTTACAAACAGTAATACACCTTTCACACACTATACATAAAGCAGGATCATAATTAATCTCACCCCATTTTTTATGCTCTTTATGAGTATCTTTAATCCAATAATCTTGAGTATTAACCCTTGCTTTGTGTGTAAAGTTTTGGAGCTCACACTCGCCGGATTTATCACATACTCCACATTGCAAAGGATGGTTAATGCAATATGCTTGCATGATAGCATTTCGCTCATCCCATAAATTTGGCAAATCACTCTCTATAACCATACCATCTTTAACTTTAGTGTTGCAAGAATAAACCTTTTTGCCATCAGCTTCTACCATACACATACGACAGGCCAAAGTTGGAGAACAGCCATTTAAATAACAAATTGCAGGAATAAAAATATCATTTTTTCTAGCTACATTTAAAATATACTCACCCTCATTTGCTTCACACTCTATACCATTAATGATGACTTTCATTTTATAACCTTAATCTGAGCTTTTACAAAAGCAAAATCATTGCTTTTGTAATCATATAAAGCCACGGTGCCTTTTAAATTTGGATCAATAAAAACTTTAGTATTAAAAATTTGATCATTGAGTTTTAATTCTATATGATCTTTATCTTTCACTTTAGCAATCAAAGCAAAAGAAGCAGAGCAATGTAAATTTAAATCTTTAAGTGGATTTTTTAAGACAACAATGCCATCAAAATTATCAAGATCTAATAAACCATCAAATTCTTTTTGCACACTTAAAATACTTTCTTCTTCATCTGTACAAACCAAAATAAGATTAAATTTTTCACAAAGCTTGATTAAAAAGTATTTGATATTTTCAAAATCTTTGTGTTGTTTTAAATTTTCATCAAAGATTACACATTTAGCATTTTGCAAAAATTCTAAAACTTCTAAAGCCTCTTCTTCACCAAAACAAGATTCAGCACTTAAATATCCTTCATCCAAATCATCAAAACCACCCATACTCATTTTGCATAACAACGCCAAAACAAAGGATACACTTGCAATTTCGCATTTATAAAAAGTCGCATTTAAATTGTTATCTTGAATGCAAGAAATATTGATATTTTTACTATTATTTAATTTTGTATTTAAATTTGGATTTTTTAAAGAAAGTAAATCTGTAAAACATAATGCATTAAAACCTTCTTGATATTTAGCTAGTTTCATTGTTTTGCCTTTTTTATGACTATAGTCCAATCTACCTGATTAAATTTTAAAGAATTTAAAAGCTCGCAATTTTGCTCTTTAACAAAAGCAAAACTTTTTTCTACACTTGAAAAATCTCCTATTTCAAATAAAACAACCAAAACTTCACCCATATAAGCATCATCTATGATATTTTTTAAATCTTGAAATAAATTTTGACTTTTTCTTAAATCCACTCGTCTCATCGATCTATCTCGCCTAAAACTATGTTTATACTTCCTAAAATCGCCACCGCATCGGCTAAATATGAACCCACAAGCATTTCTTCTAAAAATGCACAATGAAAAAAGCTAGGGGTTCTAGCTCTTAATCTATAAGGCCTGCCACTTCCATCTGAATGGATAAAAAACCCAAGCTCACCTTTTGGACTTTCAGTAGGCACATAAACCTCTCCTTTTGGAGGTTTTAAACCTTGAGTAACCAAAACAAAATGCTGCATTAAGGAATAATTTTGAGTCATAATTTGCTCTTTTGAAGCACTCACATATTCAGGATGTTCGCATAAAATTTGAGGTGGAGTGTCTTTATATAAAAAAGCACATTGAGTTAAAATTTTCAAACTTTCTCTAAATTCTTGCATATAAACTTTATACCTAGCATAAGAATCACCCATCTTAGCAACAGGCACTCCAAAATCCACCTCATCATAAAGCAAATACGGCTCTTCTTTTCTTATATCATAAGCAATCCCACTACCTCTTAGCATCACTCCGCTACAACCCCAACTTAAAGCTTGTTCCTTGCTTACTACACCAATATTTTCAGTACGCATACGCCAAATTCTATTATCATCAAGCAAGGCTTCATAATCTTTTATATCATTTGGAAATTTTTTACAAAATGCTAGTAGCTCATCTAAAAATCCATCTGGCAAATCAAGCATCACTCCGCCTATTCTCATAGAAGAATGTGTAAGTCTTGCACCACAATATTTTTCTATCAAATCAAGCACATATTCACGCTCTCTAAAGCAATATAAAAATACAGTCATAGCACCAATATCAAGTGCATGAGTAGCAAGCCATAATAAATGTGAAGCAATGCGATTTAACTCAAGCAAAATCATCCTTATCACACTTGCTCTGCGTGGAATTTCTAAACCACAAAGTTTTTCAACCGCTGCTACATAAGCATAGTTATTTGCACTTGCTGCTATATAATCCATCCTATCAGTAGTTGGAATAAATTCTTGATAAATCATATTTTCAGCCATTTTTTCCATACCACGATGCATATAGCCTATGCAAGGAGAAGCTTTGATAATTTCTTCTCCATCAAGCTCTAAAATAAGGCGTAGATTTCCATGAGCACTAGGATGTTGAGGGCCAAGATTTACTATCATTACCCCATCTTCTCGCTCAAAGCTTATATTTTCATAATAAGGTTTTAATTTAGTAGAAATTTGCATTTTATCTTCTCTTATCTAAAATTTTAGCTTGATTTCTTTTAACTTTTTTTACAAAAGCAACACCATCTTCTTCTTGATAATCTTGCAAGTATTTATCTTCTATTGGAGCCTCACCTTTAGATACTTCATGATAAATTCGGCTAAAATTTAAAGTATCTTTTTCATCAACAAAACCTGGATCTCTGTTTTCTTCTCCTACTACTTGGCGGTATTCTTTACCAAAAATTTTATCAATCTCATACCATTTAGCAAATTCATCACCCTCTAAAGGATAAGTCTTTAAAAAAGGATGACCAAACCAATCATCTGGCATTAATAATCTTTTTAAATTAGCGTGATTAATGATGAAAATTCCAAACATATCATAAATTTCTCTCTCGCACCAATTAGCTCCTTTAAAAACACTCATAATACTTTGAAGCTTTTCTTTTATACCTACAAAGGTTTTTATCCTAACTCTTAGATTTTTATCCATATTTAAAAGCTGATAATATACTTCAAATCCATTTTTTTGTGCTACAAAATCAATAGCACTTGCATCGGTAAAACAGCTATAGCCTAAATTTTTAAGCTCATTTAATAAAGCAACATTATCATCTTTTTCTATTTCAATCACCCAAAAATCAAGCTCAATAAAAGATTTTTTAATCTTAAATTTTTGAGAAATTTGAAGAAAATCTTGCTCAAAAACACTATTTTCTAAATTTAATTTTTGAGTTTTTGGAGCATGATAAAATCTATCTTCATAATAATTTTTCAATTGAACATTTTTTTTATCACTATATTTTCTCATCATATAAGCCTTTTTGGAGCGATGTGTCTACTTGCTTTTTCTTTGCGAATTCTTTTTTGAAGTATCATTAGTGCAAATTGAAAAGTCTCAGGGCGTGGCGCACAGCCTGGCACATAAATATCAACAGGTATTATTCTATCTACACCTTGAACAGTAGAATAAGTATTAAACATACCGCCAGTATTTGCACAAGAACCCATAGAAATTACCCATTTAGGATCTGGCATTTGATCGTAAAGTCTTCTTGTAAATTCAGCATGTTTTTTGCTTAAAGTTCCAGCTATAATCATCACTTCAGATTGCCTAGGACTTGCTCTAAAAATAGTCCCAAATCTATCAAAATCATATCTTGAACCACCTGCTGCCATCATTTCAATAGCACAACAAGCAAGTCCATAAGATAAAGCCCATAAAGAATTACTCCTACCCCATTGGACTATTTTATCAACAGTGGTTAAAACAACAGGTGCTGTGCTCATTTTTTGATACTCTGCCACTCAAATGCTCCTTTTTTATAAGCATATAAAAACCCAAGTGCAAGCAATAAAACAAATACAAAAACTTCAACCAAAGCAAACATAGACAAACCATATTTTGAAAGCTCAGCAATTAAATCTTTAAACACAACAGCCCAAGGAAATAAAAATACTACTTCTATATCAAGCAATATAAAAATCAAAGCAAAAACAAAAAATTGAGAATTGATTTTATTAGCTTGTTTAGAAGCCATAGGACCACATTCATAAATTCCAAGTCCTAGTTTTTTTCTATTGTGCGAAGCTAGTTTGGAGCCTAATTTTGAAGAAATATATACTAAAGTAAAAAAGATAACGCTTGCAATCACAAGCATTGCAAATATACCAAAGTATTGATGCTCTATTGTTGCATGAGTCATAATAAACCTTTTAAAAGACAATTGGAATTATTTTACTTCAAATTAGCTATATAAAAACTTATTATCAATCAAATAAATTTTTAATATTTCAAAATGAAACAATTTTTTTATCTCTATTGTAAAATAATCTTTTTATGGCAAAGATTTTTTAACAAATTTTCTTGATGGGAAATAAAAATATAAGTAATATCATTTAAATTTTGAAATTTAATAAGATAATTTAAGATTTTATAAGCAGTTGGTATATCAAGAGCTGAAATAATTTCATCTAATATTAACAATTTTGGTTTTAAAATCAAAGCCCTAATTAGTCCAAGTCTTTGACTTTGCCCACCACTTAACTTTGAAGGCTTTAAATCTAAAATATCTTTTTCAAGCTCAAAAATATCAAATAACTCAAAAAGTTCTTTATAATTTGGCTTAAGATTAAAATTTTCATACACATCCAATATGAGATTTTTAACTTTTTTATAAGGATTTAAAGCTAGTTTTTGATCTTGAAAAAGATATTGAATTTTTTTGCGTAATTTTCTTTGGCTAGAAAAATCTAAATTTAAAATATTTTCATTTTCAAACAAAATTTCGCCACTATTTGCAGTTTCTAACATACACAAAATTTTAGCTAAAGTGCTTTTACCGCTTCCACTTTCTCCACAAAGCAATAAATTTTCATTTTTATTTAATGTAAAATTGATGTTTTTTAAAATAAAAATTTCTTCTTGTTTTAAATACCAGTGTTTTTTAAAAGCATAGCTTTTACTTAAATTTTTAATCTCTAAAAACATTTTCATTCTTTGAAAGTTCTATCAATTCTTTAGCATAAGAACTTTTTGGATTTTTCAAAAATTCCAAAATGCTTGCTTGTTCGATGATAGTTTTATCTTCCATAATCAAAACCTCATCGCTTAATTCTTTTGCTAAATTTAAATCATGTGTAATATAAAGTATATTAATAAATTCTGATTTTAATTCTTTTAAAATAGTAATGATTTTTTCTTCATTTTTTTTATCTAAAGAACTTGTAATCTCATCACACAATAAATACCTAGCCCCGCTTAATAAAGCTAGGGCTATTTGAACACGCCTTGCTATACCTCCACTTAATTGATAAATAAAAGAATGCCACAAAAGATCATGATTTTTAAGCCCTAAACGCTCAAAAAAATAAAATGCTTTTTCTTTAATTTCTTTTGTGCTTAAAGTAGTATGGGTTTTTAAAACTATATTAAAATAACTCCCAATATCTATAAGCGGATAAAAACTACCATAAACATCTTGAAAAAGTAAATTTACTTTTGATCTTAAAGTGTTTAACTCTTTAGCACTAAGATTTAAAATTTCTTTAGAGTCTATATTTAGCGATGAAGCTTGCAATAAATAATGTTTATCAAAAAGTCTAATGAAGCTTTTAAGTAATAAACTTTTACCAACACCACTTTTACCCATAATGGCTAAAGTTTTATTATCTTCAAGGGTAAAAGTGATATTTTTTAACAAAACTTTTTGTTTATAATGTAAATTTAAATTTTCGACTTTTATCATATTTTGATATCCTCTTGCATATCATTACCCAAAGCAAGCAAAGGTAAAATAAGTAAAAGTATAAACATCACAGGAAAGACTATCATCCACCAAAATCCTAAAAACACGCTTTTGCTAACTTCATTGAGTATATTGCCTAAGCTTGGTGTAGAAAGATCTACTCCTAAACCAAAAAAGCTCAAAGTTGCTTCGCTAGTTATAGCATGAGCAATGTTTAACACAAACAGCACAAAAAGCAAATTCCAACATGCAGGCAAAAGCTCTTTAAATAAAGCCTTTGTTTTGGTACTTCCTAAGATTATAGCATTTTGATAAAATTCTAATTTTTGGAATTTGTTAATATGTGTATCAAGCACCTTAGCCACAAAAGCAAAATGCCCCAAAGCAATGATAAAAATCATACTCCAAATAGAACCTGCTAAAAAACTTTGAAAAAACATTATCGTAAGCAAAGAAGGTAAAGCTAACAACATATCAAGCACTCTTGCAAAAAATGCATAAGCAAAAAATCTAGTTAAAAAAACATAAAAAAGAGCAAATACTACACTTAAAAATGCAGCCAAAATTCCTACAAGTAAAGAAACTCTTAAAGCATATAAAATTCTTGCAAAAAGATCTCTACCAAGTAAATCTGTACCAAAAATATGAGTTAAATTTGGAGCTTGCTTGGCTTTGCTTAGATCGATTAAATTTGGATCATAAGAGCTTATATAAGGAGCAAATATAGCTAAAATAATACCGATAAAAAATAAAACTAAGTATATTTTACGCATTTGCAAACCTTGGATTAATCATCTTGCAAAGAATTTCTACAATCAAATTTACAAAAACCACTGCCAATATACTAAAAGTAACTACAGCTAATACTACAGGATAATCTTTAAACAATATACTTTTAATCACCAAATTCCCTATACCCTCATAAGAAAACACACTCTCTACTATATAAGTGCCCATTAAAAAACTCACAAAAGAAGCACCAAAATATGCAAGTATAGAACCAAAAGCATCTTTTAACACAAAATGCAAATACACTCTTTTTTTACTAAGTCCTCTAGCAAAAGCACTTTCTATAAAATTTTGATTTAAACTATCGATTAAAGTAGTTCTTATAAAACGCACAAAAACCGCTAAATGCGAAAAAACCAAAGCACACACTGGCAAAAACAAATGCCACAAACGATTTTTTACATCATCTTCAAAACCAATATCTGCTATAGCTGAACTTGGAAAAAATTTAAAAATAACCGAAAAAAATAAAATAAGCATCAAAGATAAAGAAAAAGTAGGCAAAGCTAAAAAACTCATTGTAAAAAAAGTGATAAATTTATCTAAAAAACTATCTTTATAAAATACACACAAAAGCCCTAAAATCAAAGATAAAACAAACAACACAAAAAAAGCCAAGCTTCCAAGTATAATGGTATAGGGAAGTTTTTCTTTTAAAATTTCATTTACTTTTTCACCACTTATTAAAGAGTAGGAAAAGTCGCCTTTTAATGCTTTAAAAGCCCAATTTTCATACTGCTCTAACAAAGGTTTATCTAAATTTAAATTTTTTTCTATCTCTTCTTTTACTTTTAAACTAACACCTTGAGGCACAGCAGCAAATACCACACTACCTTTGGCATAATACATCATCACAAAACATAAAAAACTTGCAAAAAAAATCAAAAAAAACGCCCATAATAGGCGTTTTAAAATGAGTTGTAGCACTTAGTTTTTGCTCCACTCGTAAGCATTCCATGTAAAACCAACCCCATGATGGCCTAAAACATGTGATTTTATACCGCTGATATTTGCTCTAAAAACTAAAGGATAATCAATATAAGCTATAAATAAAAACGCAGGATCTTCATGCAAAGCTTGGATAAATTCCTTGTAATGTTTTTTTCTTTGATTTATATCTAATGAATTTCTAGCATCAAGTAAAGCTTTATCTACTTTAGCATTTTGATAATGTCCAAAATTCCACCCGCTTGAATTTAAAGCAGCATCTTCAGAACTTGCAAAAACTCTAAAGGTGTGAAAATCAGGATCATAAGGGCTTCCCCAACCTATCAAAAAACTATCTATCTTGGTATAGTCAAAACTTCCACTTGGTTTAGCTATGGCTTGAGCTTTAATACCTAGTTTTAAAAATTCACTTCGTAAGATATTTACCAAAGCAGCTCTTAGTGGATCATTGCTCATTGCATACATTTGAAAACTAAATTCTTTGCCATTTTTTTCTAAAATGCCATTTTTGTTTTTTACAAAACCAGCTTGTTTTAAAAGCTCATTTGCTTTTTTTAGATCGTAATGATAAGTAGCAAATTTATCGGGATTTGCCCATGATTTTTCTAAAGGATGATTTGCCACGCTTCCAAAAGAGTGTAAAAGAGTATCTACTATAGCTTTTTTATCAATAGCATAATTTAGTGCTAAACGAACCTTTGGGTCTTTAAAAAATTCATTATTAAGATTAAACATCAAAGCACGATAATCAGCTGATGGCATTTGAATCATTTTAAAATTTTTATCATTTTGAAAACTTGAAGCCAAAGAAAAATCAACCAAAGCCACATCTATAGTTTCATTTTTAAGCTCAATAGCACTCACACTAGGATCTTTAATGTGTTTTAGTATAAGTTTTGGAGTTTTTACCTTGCTTAGATAATAATTTTCATTTGCTTCTAAGATCATATATTGACCTTGTTTCCATTGTTTTAATTTATACGAGCCTGTTCCTATAGGATTTTGATTAAATTTTGCAGTGTTTAAATTTTCGTTTTCAAGCAAATGTTTTGGCAAAATTCCTATACTTAAAGCATCTAAAAAAGGAGGGAAGGGTTTAGATAAAATGATTTTTATATGATAATCATCTATAATCTTTACTTCTTTAACTGCGTCAAAATTTACCTTTGAAGGAGAATTTAATTTTTCATCTTTTAAAGCATTGATACTAAATTCCACATCTTTAGCGTTAAATTTAACTCCATCGTGCCATAATACATCATCTCTTAAAGTAAATTCATACTCAAGTCCATCTTTGCTCACTTTCCAAGAACTAGCAAGATCGGGTGCTAAATTCATTTTCTCATCAAAGCGCGTAAGCCCTGAGAATACAAGTCCTATAGCCACATCGTGATCTTCGCTAAAAAGTGGATTGATACGCTCTGGCTCATTTTCAACCGCGATAACGATTGCATCTTTTGGTGTAGTGGCAAAAAGACTCATCGCACAAAAAAGCATCATAAAAAATCTCAACATACAAAACCTTTCTTGTTAAAATAAAATACTATTATAACGCTTTTTAATCATAAGATTTGGTAAAAATTTCATTTTTGTCATCAAACAAAAGTTGTAAATATCTCTCATATTGCTTAAGTATATCTACGATGATTTCTTGCTCATTTAAATACTCTATATTATAGCCATTACGCGAATCAACAAAAAAAGTTTGTGGTTCAAAAATAAATTCTTTAGAATAAGTTGGTATAAATTTATCATCTATAATGCTTTGACTTGCTTGTTTTTTTACTATTTGCACCCCATAAATAAAATCTTTAGCAAATTCTTTTTTGATAATCAAACTAATACTTGATTTTTTGTGAATAATTTGTGTTTTTAAACCATAATCTTTAAGACTTTGACTAAGTAATTGCATAGCACCTTTAACCCGGGTATTTAAAAATTTTTGTATATCTTGTTCCTTACTTTGTTTTAAAATTCTAGCAAGTCTTTCTTGCCAAAATTCTCCTGAAAAATAAACACTACTTTGACTAAGCTTAGTTAAAGAATAATTTACATCCACAATCAAACCTTTAAGCAATGAAAAACACATCAAACAAAGCAAAAATGCAAAAGGTAAAGCCACAATCATAGTGATGCTTAAAATAGCTCCTAAACCACCTGAATACAGCAAAGAAGTAGCTAAAAGTGCAAGCACAAAACCCCAAAGGATATTTTGCCATTTATATGACTCATGGACTCCACCGCTACTTAAAGAATTTAACACAAATATCCCGCTATCTGCTGAAGTAATAAAAAACAAAGCCAAAACTAAAAGCGCAAGCAAAGAACTAAGATAAGAAAAAGAAAAATTTTGTAAAAAATAAAAAAGCAAACTTTCAGGCGCTGAAGTAAATGGACTTAAAATATCGCTAAAATTTAAAGCACTATTGCCAAAAACACTAAACCAAAGCATATTAAAACTAGTAGGCACTACAAGAACACCAAAGATAAATTCTCTTATCGTTCTACCGCGTGAAATTTTAGCAATGAAAAAACCTACAAAAGGTGCCCAGCTAAGCCACCAAGCCCAATAATAAATAGTCCAGTTATTAAACCATTCTATATGTTCTTTTTCATAATAATAAGTTTTAAAACTCAAAACAATTAAATTTTGTAAATAATTGCCAATATTGGAACTAAATTGCGAAAGAATTTGAATGGTGTTAGTTGAAAAAAGCACAAAAAACATTAAGCACATTGCAAAAACCAAATTCACTTCACTTAAAATCTTTAAACCTTTAGTTAAACCACTAATAGATGATAAAGTAGCCAAAGAGATGATTATGATTATAATCACGCTTTGTTCTAAAAAATTTTGCTCATTTAAAATACCTAAATTTAAAAAACCTGCATTGAGTTGAGAAGCACTATAACCAAGAGTAGTGCTAATCCCAAAAACAGTCACAATTAAAGCTAAAATATCAACCAAATTTCCCCAAAAACCATAAATTTTTTCTTTTAAAAGTGGATAAAAAGCACTACGCAAGCTAAGAGGCATTTTATACCTAAAGCCAAAATAAGCCATAGCCAATGCACACACTCCATAAATAGCCCATGGATGAATTCCCCAATGAAAAATAGTATGCAGCATGGCTTCTTCGTCATTTATTTTTAAGATTTTTTTATGTATAAGCGGTTCAGCCACTCCAAAATACATAAGCCCTACACCCATTCCCGTCGCAAAAAGCATAGCAAGCCAAGAAGTAAATTTAAAATGAGGTTTTTCATTATCATCACCTAATTTAATATCGCCCATTTTAGAAAATGCAAGCACCAACATAAAACTTACAAAAAAACTCGCACTTAATATATAAAACCATGAAAAATTTACAAAAATTACGCTTTTAATATGACTAATAAAATCATTTGTAAGTTTAGGTAAGAAAATACAGCTAATACTTAAAAGCACTATAGTGCAGATACTTGGTAAAAATACTGCTTTTTTAAAACTAGTTTTAAACATAATTTTCCTTTTTATAGTTTTAAATTTTAAGTTAATATTTTTTAATATGTCAAAAATTTTCTTAAACTCAACTAAATTAATAAAACTAATAAAAAGATAATAAAATACAAACTATAAGTTTTATAAATTGAAAAATACATTTTTAGAATTAAAAAAATAATTTTAGAATTCACAAAAATGCGAATTCTAAATAAATTAATAAAATATTACATGCACCTTTTGTGATCCATGGACTCCAAAAACTGTTACAAGTTCTATATCAGCTGTTCTTGATGGTCCTGCTATAAATAAAATATTACTCGGTAGAATTTCATTTTCTTTTTTAACCAAATTTAAAGCCTCGCTTAAACTCTTTACCACATTTTCTTTTTTAAGCAACACCATACAAAGCATAGGTGCTAAAGAAAGCATTCTAGGCTGATCTTTACTTGAAGTTACTAAAGCAACCCCATGAGAACTCACTCCAAGCCTTGCTTGGATGATAGAAAAATCACTATGAAAAAGCTCTTGTCTTAAATTTTCAACCTCTTGATCAAAACAAGTCTTTTTTTCAGCATCAATTTTTTCGATATCTATATCTAATTTACTTGGATAAATGCAAGTTTTATAACCATAACTTGAAACGATTTTATTTATCGTTTTTTCTAAATTTTCTTTGGTGCATTCTTCGACTATATATTTATTTGCTTGCATTTTTTCTTTTAATTCTTCAAGCATATTTTGACTTGTTTTGATATGCTCTATAGGATCTATAGTTGGAATTTTTTCAATATCTATTTGGGCGTTTTTGATTTTATCTAAAATAATTTTTTTACTTTTTGAAGAAATTTCATCAATCTTACTCACATTTTACTCCTTCAATGTTTTCAAGTTCTTGGTATAAATTCATTTTCACCTCCGGGAATTCCTTATAAGCACTCCATTTTTTTACTACAGGCAAAGAATTTTTACTTTTTTGCAAGAACCAATTAAATTTATGCAAATTAGATATAGTAAATTGCCAAATTTTTGGAGAAGTAGCGGCTTTTTCAAAAGCTTTAAAGCTCATAGCTTCTAGTTTGTTTGGATTTTCACTTCCAAAGCTTCCTTGACCTATTTTTGCTGCTCTTAGTTTTCTTATTAAATCAGCAAGTGGAATTTTTACTGGACAAACTTCAGAACATCTTCCGCATAAAGAACAAAAAGTAAGTATATCTCCATTTTCTTGCATACCGAAAAGATTAGGACTTATAACCTCTCCTATGGGGCCTGGATACACGCTTTGATAAGTGTGACCACCTATTTTATCATACACTGGACAAAAATTCATACAAGCGCCGCATCTTATACAACGCAAAGCTTCATAATAGTCTTTATCATTTAGCATTTTACTTCTATTGTGATCAAAAAGTATTATATGCACTTCTTTAGGACCATCTAAGTCTCCATTTTTCCTAGGACCTGTTATGATGTTATTATAAGTTGGTATAAATTGCCCTGTAGCTGAAGGAGTAAGCAAAGATACCATAGTAGCAGCATCTTCAAAGCTTTCCATCACTTTTTCTATGCCACAAAGTGCTACATGTATATCGCTTGCTGTAGTGCACATTCTGCCATTACCTTCATTTTCTATAAGCCAAAAAGCACCTTCTTTAGACATAGCAAAATTAACCCCGCTAAGTCCCATTTTAAGCCCTTCAAATTCATCTCTTAAATGTTTTCTAGCTATAGCATTTAGTTTTTCTGGCTCATTTTCTAAATTTGCTCCTAATTTTTCTTGAAAAATTTTACCAATCTCATAGCGATTTTTATGCACAGCTGGTACCACTATATGGACCGGAGTTTCATCATTTAACTGAAGTATAAGCTCGCCTAAATCTGTTTCTATAGCTTTAAGCCCTTTAGCTTCTAAATAATGATTTAAGCCTATTTCTTCACTAGCCATAGACTTACCTTTTAAAATTTTACTCACATTTTTTTCAAGCATTAATTCATATATAATCTCACAAGCATCAATGTCAGAACTAGCCCAATGCACTTTTATGCCATTTTTACTAGCATTTTTTTCAAATTCTAAAAGTCTATCGTGTAGAGTTGATAAAGCATTGTTTTTAGCTTGTTTTGCTTTAGATCTTAAACCTTGCCAATCGTTAAATTTTTCATCTATAACTTTTAAGCGATTTTTTTGCAAAGTATGCATAGCTGATCTTAAATTTTCTCTCATTTGAGTATCATGGATTTTTATATCTACGATTTGTTCGTGTGCTACTTTCATATCATAGCTCCTTCAAGACGCTTGTTTAAAAAACTATACAAATGCATACCTTTGATATCAAGTCCCATTTTTTGCATGGTTCCTACGATATTCATCAAACATCCACCATCTGAACTTAATACATACTTAGCACCTGTATTTTGGATATCTTTAATTTTTTCTCTTACCATAGCATCTGAAATTTGAGGCTCTTTTACTGAAAAAGTTCCACCAAATCCGCAGCATTCTTCTTCAAATTCTAAAGGCACTAATTCTACATTTTTTAATCTTTTAATCAAATTTTTACTCGCATCGATACATTTTTGAATTCTTAAAGCATGACAATTAGAATGCCAAGTAACTTTTAGTGGTTCGCCTTTATCCTCATACTCCACTTTTAAAACATTATCTAAATACTGACTTAGTTCGATTACCCTTGAACTAAAATCTTTTACCAAAGTATAATTTTCATCATCCTTAAAAAGCTCTAAATAATCATGGCTCATCATCCCCGCACAGGATCCACTTGGAACGATTATAGGATAATCTTTGTCAAATAATTTTATATTATGCAAAGCTATGCTTTTACTTTCTTTGAAATATCCTGAATTAAAAGAAGGTTGAGAGCAGCAAGTTTGCTGCTTTTTAAAAATCACCTCAACCCCTTCTCTTCTTAAAAGTCTAACAGCACTCAACACGCTTTCTTGCATGATAGCACTACCCAAACAAGTAGCAAATAAATACACCTTTTTCATTTTTAGCCTTATTTTAAAGTTATAACATCAGGTATTATACCGCTTAAGAAAAACGCTATAACAAAGGTCCAAATTCCTATTAAAACTACAAAAGCAATAGAGTATTTTAAAGTAAATCTAAACAACTCTGATTCTCTTCCTACAAGTCCAACAGCCGCACAAGCTACTGCTATACTTTGCGGAGATATCATTTTTCCTACTACCCCACCTACTGAATTTGCTGCTAAAAATAAAGCTTCAGAAACGCCAAGTTTTTGAGCGCTAACTTGCTGTAAAGTTCCAAAAAGCAAATTCGAGCTAGTATCTGAACCAGTTAAAAATACCCCTATCCAGCCTATAATAGGTGAGAAAAATGCATAAGCATCGCCTGTATTTGCAAAAGCAAGACCTAAAGTAGTGCTCATACCGCTGTTTTTGGCTATAAAAGCAAAAGCTACAACCAAACCTATGGTAAAGCAAGGAATAGCCATATCTTTTAAAGTTTCCCAAAAACACTCACTTGCGTCATTTAGTTTAATTTTTAATACCACTATACTCATCAAAGCAGCAAGCAAGATAGCCGTTCCTGCTTGAGCTACTAAGTCTATGGTGTGTGATGGGATCATGGTTTTTGTATTTTGTGGATTAACTATATCAGGACTTACGATAGAGCCTAATGTTTCGTTAAATTTTATACTAAATTGCATGAAATTTAAGATTCCATCTTTAGCAAATAAAGCTTTAAACCAAGGTTGAGTCCATATAATGATACAAATGATTAAAAGTATAAATGGCGTCCAAGCCAAAAGCACTTTTTTAAATTCTAACTTTTGTGTGTTGTCAAAATCTTTTACATCATCTAATCTAAAGATATTTTTTGGTTTCCAAAATTTTAAAAATATAGTCGTAATAGATAATGAAACTACAGCCGAAATGATATCTGGTAATTCTGCTCCTAAGTGATTTGAGCTTAGAAATTGTGTAGCAGTAAAAGATACAGTCGCTACTAAGATAGCTGGGAAAGTTTCTTTAACACCTTTTATACCATCCATTAAAAATACTATAAAAAATGGTATGCTTAAGCTAAGTGGCACAAGCATTCTACCTACCATAGCTGAAACCGAATGCTGTTCTATACCTACTAAATTACTCATAGCTATAATAGGAATTCCAACGGCTCCAAAGGCTACTGGAGCGGTATTTGCTATAAGACAAAGCCCTGCTGCGTATAAAGGCTTTAACCCAAGCCCCACTAATAAAGCTGCTGTGATAGCAACAGGCCCGCCAAAACCTATAGCACCTTCTAAAAAAGAACCAAAACAAAAACCTATCAAAATCACTTGAATTCTATGATCTGGAGTGATACTCATCACGCTTTGTTTTATGATCTCAAAAGAACCTGATTTGATAGAAAGCTTATATAAAAATATAGCTGCAATGATAATCCAAGCTATAGGCCAAATGCCATTAGCAAAGCCTTGTATAAAACTTGCCCCTAGCAAAGACAAAGGCATGCCATAAGCAAACAAAGCTATCAAAGCTGATAAAATAAGTGTCAAAAATGCTGCTTGATAGCCTTTAAGCTTTAAAAATACAAGAGAAATTAAAAAGCACAATATAGGTAAAAACGCTACTAAAGCGCTTAAGATGATATTGTTAAATGGATCATAGATTTGTTGCCACATACTTTTCCTTTCAAATTTAAGTAATTTGAATTCATCTTAACAAATATTTGGTTTTTAAGTGTTTTTCATGGGAAAAGATTTAATAATATATGAGTATAAGAGTAACATTTGCAAAAGCTAATTTAAATTTATAGCGATAAAAAGAAACAAGCTAATTATAAAAATTAGCTTGGCACTATGGAATTTTTAATAAAAACAATACAAATAAAAACAAAAATCAATAAGCATAATTAAAAATATAATTAAATTAAAAATATAAATGTAAATATTACTTTTATAACTATATATTGAAGAAATTTTTAAAAGAAAAGCAAACAAAGAGTAAAGAATATTTCCTACAAAAAAAGCTATAAAAGCCATAGTAAAAATTAATCTAAAAATACTTACTTTATCTATATTTGATAATACAGAAGTTGAAAAAACCAAACCGCTAACAAAAGTCAAAACAATAGAAGCAAAAATACCTAAAATAGTAATATATTGAGTTTGTTGCTTACTAAGGTTATCTTTTATATTATTGTAATTTTTATAAAGCTCATTATATTCATCTTTTATCTTTTTTATTTTACCATCAGAATCTTGTAACCTGACACACTCCAAATTAATATGATCATAAAAATCTTTAATTTTTTCTTTAATACACTCATCGCAAGTTTTGTTATCTAATTTTTCTTCAAGCATTCTAACATTTTGAGCTAATGTCATCAAATCTTGTTCTCTATCGCTTTTTGTAATATTTAATATTATCGTCGTAAGCTCTGAATACTTATGCTTATATTCTGTTTTATAAATTGTGATTAACTTTTCTACAATGTCATCACAACTACTTTCTAAGCTTTGCTCATTATATATTTTTTCTATAATTACTTTTAGCTCCTTGTGTTCTTTTTTAAAACTCATTTTTGGCTTCTTGTTTTATTAATTCCTTATTGATAACTTCCTTTTTATTTTCTTTAAAACTCTGCTCCCACGCTCCACCTTTTCTATGACTTTTTTCAACAAGAATCCAATAAGATTGTTTATTGCATTTTTTAATCGAAGTATTAATTATTTCCAATTCATCATTATCAAGATTTAATTGAATTTCATCGTTAGGTTTATCTATAGAATTAGCCCCATAATTTCTATATTCGCAATAAACATCTCTAGCAACAGGACCATACTTCCAAGCTTCAAAATCATCATTAATAAGATGTTTATCAAATTTTTTAATATAATCAAGTTCTGTAAAATATAAAGTTTTTTGTAGTTCTAAATTACTCAAATCTTTATCTGATTTATAAAGAATATATTTTGCTAAATCTAAAGCATTAACCATTGTTACTCCTTTAGTTTGTTTTATTAATCATATCGACATATAAATCCTAATCAATTGTTTAAAGTATAACATATATAAATTTAAACACCTATTATTGTTTTATTTCATCTTGAATTATTGTTTTTCCATTTTTATATTTTCTAACTTGGCACGATGGAATTTTTTCGTGCGGTTTTTTGGAGTGAGAAAAGGATTAAACCTATAAGTATAGTATAAAATATATTTAACACTATCAAACTTGGATAATAAAGTTTTTCAGCATCATCAATAATTTTTCCTATTAAAGGGTGGATTATACTAGGTTTATTAATAATTGTGATTAAAACTATTGCATAAGAAATAATAATAATTATATGTTTACAAATTAAAGATTTGGTGCAAATTAAAGACACATATAAACTAACAAACAAAATATTTATGGACAAAGAGTATTTAAAATCATTACCTAAATTTAAAAATTTTTCAGCAAATCCTCCAAGAAAAATATAAAATACACTAGTAAAAAATAATGCAAAAAACATACTTTCTAATAACAGCTGTATATCACATATTACTATTTTAAAACCTTTTAATAATTTATTTTTTGTATATCTTAAAAAATTACAAAAATTAATTTCAAAATAATTATTTTTATCGATTTTATGCAATGTAAAAACACATCCTAAAATCATAAACAAAGCTATTACACCGTCAATACACGATTTAAAATTATCTAAAAAGCCATATAAAGTTAAAATAGCTCTTGTATCTTCAAGTTTATCATAATGAAGCCAAGTAAAACCAAAAACAAATAAAGCATATAAAGCTATCAATAATACAAAATTATTAAAAACTCTTAAAAAATCAGTATGATGATCGCAAAGTTTTCTGTAAAATCCTAAAAGTAAAAAATCCGAAAGTTCCTTAACTCTCCAAGTATTTTTTTCTAAATCTTGCTGATTTTGTGGTTCTATACCTTTTTTATACCAATTTTGTTTTAACTCTATCTCTTTGCAATAAAGTTCATATTTATGAAAATTTGAAGCATCTAAAGCATTATTATCTTTTATCAAAGCACTTTTAAAAGTCCTAAAAGAATCTCTAAAATCATTTGCAAATTTGTCTAAAGATTTTTTATCTTGCTCGTTTTTGCCTTTATTAAAATCTTCACACTCTTGCGTAATTTTGTTTTCTAAATTTTTAAAAGTAAAATTTAGATTTGTATTTACAGCATTTAAATTTCCTTTGAAAATAACTTGAGAAAAATTCGGAGCTTTATCAAATGTAACCCCATAAAAACAAGCTGTCTTTTCAAATTCACACTCGTGAAAATCAACATAATCTTTAAAATGAGAGTTGTTAAAATAAACATTATCTTTAAATTTAGACATTTTAAAACTGACTCTATTTTTAAAATCAAAATTCATAAAATCAGCTACTTTTTTAATATTGCAAAAAGCAAATATAAAATTTCCATAAATAGTAGGTTTTGCATAATCACATAAATTAAATTCATCGAATTCACACTTTTGAAATTCAATATTTCCATCTATATGATTATTGATAGATATTTGTTTAATTTTTTTACATCCATTAATGCTAATTTTATTTATAACTTTAACTTTCCCATTAAATTTTAAAGTTAATTCATTACAATTATTAATATGCAACATATCAATTTCGACATTATCTTCAATTGTTAAATCTAGTCGTTCAACATTATCAAAAGCTAAATTCTCTTTAAAAATCATATCTTTTAAAGATATTTTTAAATTGTTATTGGCATTATAGTGTCGCTTAAAATTATCTTTATTTCCATCAAAATAACAAATACCTTCTATAATATATTGTTTTTCACTATTTAACTTTGCTTCACCTTTTATATAATTTTCAAATTTTATATCTTCTTCATTATTGATATTTTTTTTAGATAAAAAACTACTTACTAAATCCATCACTTTCCTTCAATGATTTTTATTTCTTCTTCGGTTAGGTTGTAAAGTTTATAAACTATAGAGTTTATTTTGTTTTCTTGTTCTTGGGTGTTTGCGTTTTTATTTTGCTCTTTGGCTTTTAAAATTTCATCGACTAAACTTGCTAGCTCATTTACTAATTTTTCATTTTTGGAATTTATATCTACTATAGGAATATTTAGCAAAGGCTCTTTATCAATTTTAAATAGATTTCCTTGTATTTTTCCTTTATGTTTAAGCCAAAATGCTATAAGTTTAGAATTTAAAAGTCCTGTTAAATATTTCAAATTAATTCTATAGGTCTGAATAAAAAATAATGCCCTAGAACCATAAAAATTTTCATTAGAATATGCAAAAATAGGCTCTATACACCTAACTTGTGAAATAATTTTTTCACCTTTTTTAAAAAATTTTTCTTCTCGTTCCCTATGTAAATAAAAATATGGTTTGTTTGGAGTTTTATATTTAATTTTAGATTCTTTCAATATTTCTTTATATTTTTTAAAATGTTGTTTTAAATTAGGCAAATCATCTAAATTTCCAGAGTAATTTTTTTTAGATAAATAAATTAAATATTTATCAGTAAAATCAGAATAAAATTTTCCACTCAATCCCGTATAATATTCTTTTATAAAACATTGCTCCTTTTCAGAAAAAATATCTTTGTCTTTTATAATAAAAGCCTCATCTATAGCTGGAACTATCCCTTGTGCCACTTCTTTTTCATCAAGATAAAATTTTCCATATTTTTGAATTTTTTCAAACAATCCATCATAATCACTTTTTACAAAATTTAAAGTCTTATCTATGAAATTTTTTGGGGTGAAATTTATATCGAGTATTTCATTGTTTTGAGAATTTTCATTATTTAAAAGAGCTATAGCATCTTCATAATCTGGAGTTTGGGTTATAATTTTTGCAAAATGAAAATTATAGTTTTTAGGTGGTTTAGTCTTTTTAAATTCCATTATCATAGTTTGTATGCTAGCAGAATCAAAAACCATAAAAGAGCTAAAATCAATAAGATTTAAAATTTGTGATTCTTCTAAAATTATATTGCGTAATTTTTTAGCACCTTGATTTGTTATCCAATTATTTGTAGCTATAAAAGATAAATTTGCATTTTCCTTTAAAACATCAAATCCACGCCCTACAAAATGATACCAAATATCCATTTTACCTTGATATGTTCTTAAATTTTTTGTATTTGTAAAAACTTCTTTATTGTCGTTTTCTTTTATATAAGGTGGATTGCCGATGATGAGATCAAAACCTTTGAAATTTCCACTTTCATCTAGCACTTCAGGAAATTCAAAACGCCACTCAAAAGGATGAGAACTTTCTAAGTCAAAAATGCTCTCATAAAGCTTTGTTAATTTTGTAAATTCTTTTTTGGCTTTGCTCTCATCAAAGTCAAATTCAAACATATTTTTCGAAAAAAAGCTTTTAAAATTCTCATCATCATAAGAATTTATTAAAAAATCGCCATATTTTTTAGAATACTCATTTGCATCGTTTGTAAAGGCTTTGATCTCTTTTGCAAATTTGTCTTTTAAGCAAAAATTTTTAAAAGAAGTTTTGAGATTTTGTATTTCTTTGCTTATCATAGTTTTGTCGGTATAAAAGCCGTCTTTGTAGTCTTTGACTATGCGTTTGTATTTGTCCATACGCTCTTTTATGTTTGGATAATGAGTAAGGCTTTTGTTTATATCAAAATAGCTTATGAGTGAATTTCCACATTTTATGTTTATATCGATGTTTGGTAAGGTTTTTAGATCGTGATAATACTCGTTTTCAAAACTTTGATAATAGCTATGCTTTAAAAGCTCTATCCAAAGACGAAGCTTAGTGATCTCGCATGAATTTGAATTTATATCCACTCCAAAGAGATTGTTTTCTATGATGAGTTTTTTGCACTCAAAAAGCTCTTTTTGAATTTGGTGGGCTTTGTCTTTTTCAAAGCTTGGGCGTTTATACTCTATAAATTCGCCTTTTTCATTTTGCACTAAAATTTCATCATTTTCTATACTAAGGTAAAAATCTTGCTCAAATAAATTCAACTCATAATACACCATAAGCAAACAATTTAAAGCCGAAACCAAAAAATGCCCGCTTCCTACGGCCGGATCGCAAATGCGTATGGAATTTAGCAAATCAAGTTTTTCTTCTTTGGAAATTCTAAAATCCCTTAGATCTTTTTTCAACTCATTTAAATTTGTAGAATTTAACTTAAATTTGGCATTAAATTTATCAAGCACTACTTTACTAATACTTTCTTTACACATATAAGAAGTGATAAAACTTGGAGTATAAAAAGAACCTTCTTTATAGCCATTTAGTTTTTCAAAGACATTTCCTAAAACACTTGAGTTTATAAGCTCTTTTTGCTTTATAAGTTCTTCGCTTTGCTCATCGCTTCCAAAATCAAAACTATCTAAAAATTCAAACAAATATTCTAATAATAAAACTTTACCTTTTTTGCTTTTGCCATTTTCATCTTTTAACTGCGTATGCGGAAAATACTCTAAGGTGCTATCATCATCTAGGGCATTTATAGAAAGGAGTGATTTTTCTATATCTTGTTTTTCAAATAAAGAAGAATTTAAATAAGGCAAATAGCTAAATTTACCTTCGCTTCTTTTTTGCTTTTCTTTGGCTAGGATATCAAAGAAAAGATGAGAAAGTGCGGTGAAATTTGGAATTTTTTCATAATTTAAAAATTTTAAATTTTTATCGTTGTTAAATCTTATAAGATTTGATTCTATGAGTTTTAAAAATAAAATTCTATTTAGCCAAAGTATGATGAACTTTAGTATAGTTTCAAAATTTTTATCTTCTAATTTGCTTTCTATAGCATAATAAAGCGTGCCTTGGCCTTGTTTGCTTTGTTCGCTTTGAGTGATGATAGCCTTTGAGTTTTGCTCACAAAGTCCTAAGATATATAAAAGCTCTTTGTAAAATGCATTGTTTAATGAATTTGCATCATTTGGGCTAAATTCATTTAATAAAAAATCTTTGTTAAAAATTTTAAAAATACTTGAAAGATTTTTAAAATTTGAATTTTGTTTATCTTTAAATGGTGTCAAATCTATAAAAAAGCCTTTTAAAGTGTCATTAGAAGCTTCTATAATCTTAGCTGCTTCTTTATAAAATTCATCTGTATTGCCTTTAAAAAGTGAATTTTCATTATTAAAATTTTCAAAAAGTTTTTTAAATTTAGCATTTTTGTAAAAAAGCTCTTCAAAATCCCTGGATCTAAATACATAAAATTTATAAAAATCCGTAATGATGATAAATTTTAAAGAAAAGCTATGCTCTCTATTTCTAAAATAATACAAAATACTTTCATGCAAAGCTTTTGCATTTGGCTTAGTTTGAGAGATAAATTCTTTTGAATTTATCTTTTTAGCTTCTATTAAAACTTCTAAATCTGTGCTTAGCTCATCTTTTGTTATAGATAAATCTATCTCACTTTTACCTTTTTGTTTAGTCTTTATGTGTGTTTTGAAATTTAAACTTGCTAAAAATGGACTCAACGCATTTGCCACTAAATAATCTTCATTTTGTTCGTGTGCTTGTTCGAGTTTTAAAAGATATTTTGATAAAGCTTTATTAAAATGATCAAATTCGTTTTGTGTGATTTGTTTTTTACGATAATATGGATTTAAAAAATCTTTTTCACTAAGCAAAGCAAGATACATAATTAACCTTTTATAAAAAAATAATTTGTATTTTACTAAAATTTGCTTTTATATAAAAACTATATATTTTTAGAATTTAATATTTTATTAATATCTGTATACACTTGTTGTATAGGGCTTTTATTAAAAAAATCATTTAAAATTTTAATAAAATCTTTTGTAGAATTTTGATTTTCAATCAACCAATAAATAAAAGCATATTCTCCTTCTAATTTTTCATTATTTATCAATTTATCACAATAATAATGGTTTTGATACTTTCTGATATTTTCTTCTTTGGTATCTTTGAATGATTTTAAACATTCTTTATATTTTTCATTTTCTACATCTTCATCATTATCGTTTGATATTTCAAATGTTAGTCCAAAAGTATCATAATAACTTTTTTTAAAATACAAATATATACAAGGATACAAACTTTCATCTTTGTAAAATTTAGGATAAAATGCAAATACGCCGTGATTGACGCGATTTTCTTCTAATTTATTACCAATAAAGATTATATTACCTATTTTAATTTCTATATGTTTTAAATTGTCAAAAAATTCTTCTATTATGTATTCACAAATACTATTCCATTTATGCTGGATGATGCTTTTGGCTTTTTTATAATCTTGTTCGTTTAAATTTTTAAGCTCTGATTTATTTTTATTGTATCTATATAAAATCAGAGCATTGTTTAAATTTTGTATTTTTGTTTTTGTATCTTTTTTAAAAATAAATTCTAATACATCGTCTCTTTGAATATACTCATTTGTTATATACCATTGTAAAATATTTTTATATTGATTAAGAGTAAAAATAATATTTTGTATATCTAGCGTGAAATTTTAACTTTTGATTAATTTTTCTTCATATATTTTTATACATTCACAAATCCATTCTTTAATCCACATATAGTCCATCTTAAAATAATGACTAATATTGTTTTTATTTTTGTCTTTAATCCAATTTTCTGTTATAATAAAATTTCCTAAACTATAATCACTAGGGCTAGCACACTCATCTTGATGTAAATATATAGTCAATATATTTTTATAACAATCTTCTATATTTTTAATACTCTTTCTTATAAAATTAATATAATCTTTCAATTGATTTTTTTGATCTTTTGCATAAATTTTATTTTCTATTATGATGTATCTTTTATCATTTAATATTATTAAAATATCTATTCTTCTATTATCTTTAATACAAGCTTCTGTTTCTATACCTTTTATATCTTCTATATTTAAATTTTCAAAATCAGTATTTTTTAAACTTTTACCAAGTTTTTCTAAAAATATTTTTGCAAAAATTTTTTGATAATGCCCTTTGTCTATATCAATCAAATAAGCTATAAATTTAGAATGATAATTTTCTCTCTCCTCAACACCCAAAGCTTTAAATATATTTATATTGCTCAAACCATTATCTACATCTTGTTCAAATTTAACACTTCTTTAAGTAGTCTTTCAATAAATTTTTCCATGCTTCACCTTACACAACTTTACACTTTTATAATCATCACTTCAAAGTTATCTTACAAATTTAAAAAACATAATTTATTATAATAAATATTTTCTAATTTTTTCATATCATAAAAATCATCAATAATCTCACATCATATATGAAATAAATTATCTAATTTACATTTTTTAATCTAATACTAGATAATTTTTTACTACAACCCTTTTTTTCAATAACACAAACCAAAAAAACAAAAATCTTTAAATAAATAAAACAACCAACAACCCATCCAAAAAATACCTTAATTATAATCTTTATCATTTCTATATAAAAACCATACATCCTAATAAAAAACTAAAACTATAATCTATAAGCTTTTTTATTTTTCACCCGCCAAACTAATTCAAACTAATTCAAACTAA
>NZ_VOWJ01000023.1 GCF_008011665.1 Campylobacter volucris | reverse complement strand
GATAGTGCTGTAATATCTGAAAATGTCAATCAAATTGCTAATGATATCTTAGAAGATGCTAAGAAGAAGAAGTTTTAAATAGCGAACTAAATCCATTAAGGATTTAGTTCGCTAATGTAGGTTTTGAGTGGCTTGCATTTTTTGCTTAAGAATATTATCTTTGAAATCTACATAATTTCTATTATATTATTTGCTCTGAATTTATATAATCATTAATTTTTTATTACTTCCACGATAAGTTACATTTGGTTACACCACTTATGCTTTAATCATTACTTCTTTTTTTGAAATGCCTTTATTTGATATCAACTTCTTTCTAACTTATTATCTCTATTGATGATAAAAACAATTTCAGCTTCATCAACTAAATTTACTTCTTATTTTTTTACACAACTTACATTTATACCTTTAAAATGAACATTTAAAGACTTTTGAGTCTTTTAAGATAAAACACTGCAAATATAAAATTGACAAAACTAGCCAATATTAATTTCATTTTCATTTTTTATCCTTTAAATAAAAATTGAAAGAATGATATTTTTATAAAAATTTATGTGAATTTAATTTTTAAAACCAACTATTTTATTTTTATCAAAGGATGATTCTAATTCTTTTTGTATAGTTTCTAAAAAATAACTCATTTTAAAAATTCCATCTTTACAAACAGCAGCTTTTAAGGCAGTATTTTTAATTACCATGACAATTTGTGCTCCACTAAGCTCATAATTTGCCAGCAATTCTTCATTAAATTCTTTATCAAATTTGGCATTTTTTGGCAAAGATTTTTTCCATATCATCAATCGTTGTAAAAAATCAGGTTTTTTAAATTCTATTTTATAGTCAAATCGTCTTGAAAATGCCACATCTAAACTTTCTAAAAAATTCGTTGTTGCAATCATCACTCCACTAAAACGCTCAATTTGTTCTAAAAAAATATTTTGCATTTGATTGTGCATTTTATCAGCGCCACCGCTACTTTCAATTCTAGTACTTAAAAACTGATCTGCTTCATTTAAAAGCAAAATTGGACTTTGTTTACTATTTTGACAAAGCTCTTTATAAGTATCAAAAATTTTTCTTACATTTTGCTCACTCTCTCCAACATATTTACTTAAAATTTTAGAACAATCAAAACTTAAAATAACCTTTTTCATAGCCTTAGCTACACTCAAAGCACTCATAGTTTTACCAGTGCCGGCTGGTCCATAAAAAATAATCTTTGCTTCTATATTTTTATTGCTTTTAATACCCCAATTATTTAGTCTTTGAAGGACTTTTTTATCTTGCTGTTTTAAGATATTTTCTAATAAATTTTTTGTACTTTGTGGCATGATAACATCATCGATATTTATATTTGGTTCAATTAATTCAAAAATATCTTGATTTTTCACTAAATTTTGTAGTTTTATTTTTTTATTTTTCTTTGGTTCTTTGTGATTTATAATTCTTTGTAAAATATCATCACTTAAATAAAAAGTCTTGGAAATATCCCCTAAAGAATTTATAAATTCATCAAATTCTATGAGATTAGAGCTAACAAGCTTACAATCTTCATCTAGTAAAAATTTGTTTTGTTTTTTTTCGTTAGTATCATTGCTAATTAAATGGAGTAAAAAATTATAATCTCTACTATAAGAATTTTCAGTATTTAATAGATATTCTTCTTTTAATAAACTCACAAATATCAGGCGTTCTTTATCATTTAAAGAGTATTCTTTAAAAATATCCATTAAAACATTTGTGATATTACTTTTTTTAAGCCTTTTTTTAATGCAATTTTCAAATTTTTTAATATCTTCTTTGATTTTTAATTGCTCTTTGTTATTAGCAAAAAATCTCAATCTTTGATATAAATCTATTTTAAAAAATTCATCTTTTAAATAAGCCATATGATCTTCATAACCATCTTCTTGCGAAAAGTCTATTTGTTTATTTTCTAAAACTTGCAAAAAAACTTCACTCAAACTCAAATCACTTTGAAGCAAATTTAAAAGTGAATTGGAATTTTTACTGGTTTTAAAATCAGAAAAAATTTGAATTACAAAACCTTTTTCAATAAGATTTTTTAAATTTTGAAGGTGATCTAGATATTGATAATCTTCTGTCTTAAAAATTTCACTCAATAAACTATAAGCATTAATGCTAGTATTAGCTTGTAAATAACTTTTACACATTTGCTTTAAAATTAAAATTTCATTTTCATTGCATTGTAGATTTTTATATATATTGCTTTTAGTGGTATTTTTTAAAAAAAGTTTTAAATCTTTCATATTTTCCTTTTAATTTTTTATACGAGTAATACTAAATTTGATATTTGATTTTTTTTCGCTAAAGTTCATCTTACCATCGCAAACTTCATAAAAAATTTCATAATCTTTGCTTTTTAACTCTTGTATAAAACCGCAAGAATTTAAAATTTTATTTTTACTATTAAAAATTGTTTTTTGTAAAATAAGATCTTTTGTAAAATCATCATAGTACTCATAGTTAAAAAACTTTTTATTAAAAAGCTTTTTGGCATAGCACACGCCATTTATACAGATATTATCTGCTATTTTTAGTGTAAATAATGCTTTTGAAGCATTATAAAGTTCTAAATTTATATCATTTTTGCCTTGGTATAAAAAGCCATAATCATTAAATTTAATTTGAGAATTTTTCAAAATAACAAAAACACTTTGTGATTGTGTTTTATTTTTTATAGCACAAGCACTCAAAAACAAACATAAAAAACAAGGAAAAATATTTTTCAACATTTTTATTTAAGATTTTTAAAACTTAGATTAAGTTCTAAATTTAAATCTTTTACTATCTTTATAACACTTTGCAAATCATCAATTTGTTTTCCAACAACTCTTATCTCATCGCCTCTTATACTAGAACTCACTTTTAATTTGCTATCTTTTATAGCTTTATTGATTTTTTTAGCACTATCTGTATCAATTGTATCATTTACTTTTAAAGTTAATCTAAAATTAGCACCACTTTCTTTGCTTAATTCTTTTACGCCATTTGGATTAATTCCTCTTTTAATAAGCTTAGAAATAAGTATATCTTTTAAAACATCAAGCTTTGACTCGCTAGAGCAAATAAGCTTATAAACACTTTCTTTTTCATTTAACTCAATTTCACTTTTTATGCCTTTTAAATCATATCTATTATCAAGTTCTTTTTTGGCCTGCTCAAGTGCATTTTTTAATTCTTGTTTATCAATCTCACCGCTTATATCAAAACTATGTTCATTTGCCATTTTCTACATACTCCTTAAGATTTTCATAAACTATTTGGACTAAATTTTGTATCGATTCTACGCTAGCCCATGCAACATGCGGGGTTATGATTAAATTTTCTTTATTTTTGATTTTAAGCAAAGGATGGTTAGCAACCATAGGTTCAATTTCTAATACATCAAGACCAGCTTTGATATTTTTTTCATCAATAGCCCAAGCTAAATCATCTTCATTTATAATGCCACCTCTACCAACATTAATCAAAATTGCACCTTGCTTTAACTTATCTAGTTCTTTTTTACTAAGCAAATTTTTTGTCTTTTCATTTAAAGGAGAGTGTATGCTAATCACATCACAAGTTGTTAATAATTCATCTAAACTAACTTGTTTATACTCATCATTAAAATTTACTCCAGAAGTAGAATAATAACACACATTAGCGCCAAATAATTGCGATACTTTTGCCACTTCTTTGCCTATAGTGCCAAGACCTATAATGCCATGTCTTTTTCCTGTTAATGTGTGTAAATTTCTACTAAAATCAGTAAAAATAGGACTTGTGCACCATTTTCCTTCTTTGCTCCATCTATCATAATAAGGAATCTGATTTAAAAAAGCAAACATTAACGCAAAAGTGTGACTTAAAACACTTTTTGTAGAATATCCAGCGGCATTTTTTACTATGATATTTTTTGAATTAGCATAAGCTACATCGATATTATTAACCCCCGTGCCAAGCTGCAAGATTAATTTTAAATTAGTATTATCTATAACTTCTTTATCAATGATGACTTTATTTATCATCACAACCTGTGCATCTTTGATTCTTGTTATAACTTCTTCTTTAGGG
Organism: Campylobacter volucris; assembly: GCF_008011665.1. Lineage (GTDB taxonomy): Bacteria > Campylobacterota > Campylobacteria > Campylobacterales > Campylobacteraceae > Campylobacter_D > Campylobacter_D volucris_A. The sequence continues at coordinate 145,984 of NZ_VOWJ01000023.1, read as the reverse complement.
GTTAAATCATAAACTTCAAATTCGCCAAAATTTTTAAAAAGAGATAAATCAGCACCGCCCAAAGTGGCAGCATCTAAGCATACTATTTTCATTGTTCTATCACATGCCCTACAAATTTAGAATAATTATCAAGCACTAAGCCACCTTTTCTAAAGCCCAAACCACAGCCTTCATACGCAAAAAATACTCCAGCTTGATAATAATCATTTTCATTTTGATTAAATTCAGCAAATTCTTGATAAATAAAACGATTATTATGATAATCTCCATTTGTTTGAAAACTCACATCGCCATTAGCTTCTATAATAGACACATTAGCCCCTTCTCTGCCAAAAACAGGCTTTTTAACACATTTTTTACCCACTAAAGGCTCATCGCTTGTTTCAAGCAATAAAGGATGATTTGGATAAAGCTCCCATAAAATTTTCATAATACCTTTGCTTTGAAAAAGCAAAGTATAAGCAGGATTTAAAACGATAGCTTTTTGATTTTGCATGATTTGAGTTAAAAGCATAGCAAGTTCGCCCTCTTCTATAGCTATATTTTCCCAAGGGATAAGCTTAAATAAATATTCAAAATTAATGTCATTTTTAAAAACTCCATCTGGAGAAAATTCTATCTCATCAATATATGAAAACTCGCTCTCAAAACCAGCTTCTTTAGCTATATGAGCTAAAAATTTAGTCGTAATTGCATCCTCATCACTTCCTGCTATAGATGAAAAAAGAATTTTCCATCCATCATAATATTTGTCAAAATCACTAATATTCTCATCTAAGGTAACTAATCTTTTAAAATTATCTTTTAAAGCTTCATAAATGTTATTAAATTGCAAACTTTCATCTAAGTTGTTTTGTTTTAACAAAGCCCATTGCAAAATAGCACTTTCAAATAAAGAAGTAGGAGTATCAGCATTAAATTCTATCAACTTAATAGGTTTCCCATCAAGCCCACCTGCTAAATCAAATCTTCCATATAAATGCCAATGCACATCATTTTCCCAGCTCATTTTAATAGCTTCAACCAAATTAAACGGAATTCCAAGCTCATCAAAACGATTATTGTTTATAACTTCTTGTGCTGCTGCTACATACATATCATAAAGTTCATTAACTGCTTCATAATAAACATTAGCTTCATTTTCACTAACACAAATTAAATTAGAATCTAAATAATCACTTCCATCGCTATCTGTATGCCATGAAAAACCCATTTGTTCTAAATAAGATTTTTCCAAAGGATTTACTTTTAAAAATTTCATATTTTTCCTTTTTTACTTAATCAAGAACCAAATGAATTTTGAGTTGAAGAAGTAGCTTTTGAACCACCACCAAAAAAACCTGACTTTTTAGTGTTTGATCCTGTATTTGTAGTAGCACCTGCTTTATTAAAACTATTAACACTTCTTTGATATGCACTTTGATTAGAAAAAGCTCCGCGTTGTTGATTTGTAAAATTTTGATTATTAAAAAGTTTTGAACCTATCCAACTACCTAAAATCGCTCCAGCTGCACTTGCAAGTAAAGTTTCTCCTAAAGATAAACCACCACTACTCATGGAAGCATTATTTGGATTGGTTAAATTTGAAGTCCCATTGTCTATTTTTGCTGCTTCTTCTTGGATCAATTTATCCATCTCTTCTTTGCTTAAAACCCTTTCAGTGCCATCAAGCTGTTTTAACACTACTCTAGTTTCATCACTTGGGAATTGATCTTTAATTTTGTATTGATTTGGAGCAGTTTCTTCTATAATGACAAAAGCACCTTGAGTATTAGAAGCTTGAGCTAAAGCATTATTTGTGCTAGCATCGTTTGAGTTGCCACAACCGCTTAAAGCACCTACGCTAATAGCAGCTATACCGCTAATCATACTTAATTTTAATATGCTTTTTATATGTTTCATAAATTTTCCTAAAACTATAATATTACTTTAAAATAAATTCTAACAAAAATTATATTAACAAAATCTAATCAATAAAATACAATAAAAAATTTATGGAGATGAAGCCGATTTCTCGGCTTTTCTGGTATTAGAGTCTTGACTCGTAGCGTCTAAGCATATAAAGTCTTTTAAGCATTTTTTTGCGAGCTGAAATTTTTTGTTTTTTGCGAATTTCAGTCATAGGCTCAAAAAATCTTCTAGCACGAACTTCAGTAACAACTAAATTTCTATCTACTTGTTTTTTGAATTTTCTATACGCTTCATCAAAAGACTCGTTAGGATGCACCTTAATTCCTGGCACTACCCTCACCACCTTTCTTAATAAAATTTAGGCTTAAAATTATATCACAATATTGAAAAATATTTTATTTGTCAAATATAAATCTTAAAAATTTAGAATTTCAAACCAAAGAATATTTTAATTTTATAAGACTAAAATTATGTAAATAATAATGCATATTCAAGGATTATCATGAGTGGTTGTATTACCAATTTTACTAAAAAAAGATATATAGCTTATATTATATCTATGATAATTTTTATATTATTACCTTTTATTAAAATCAATGAAAATCATTTTTTTTTACTAAGCTTTGATCATAAAAAATTAAATTTATTTTTTATAGCTTTTGACACACAAGAATTATATTTGATGCCTTTTTTGATTATAGGAATGTTTTTAACTATACTTTTTATCACTACACTAGCAGGAAGAATTTGGTGTGCATGGACCTGTCCTCAAACTATTGCTAGAGTTATTTATAGAGATCTTTTGCAAACTAAAATTTTTAAAATTCACAAAAGCATTGAAAATAAACAAAAACATTCTCAAGGCTTTTTTATAAGAAAATTTTTAAGCATTGTGATTTTTTATATTTTATCTTTAATTATGATGAGTGCTTTTTTGTGGTATTTTGTTCCACCTGAAGATTTTTTTACCTATATACAAAATCCTAAAGATCATCTTTTGCTTTTAGGAATTTTATTTTGCTCTTCTTTAGCTTTTACTTTTGATATAGTTTATTTAGGTGAAAAATTTTGTATTTATGTATGTCCTTATGCAAGAATACAATCTGTTATGTTTGATGACAACACCATACAAGTAATTTATGATGAAAAAAGAGGTGGGGTTATTTACGATGGGCACACTAAACTTCACAAAAAACCACCACAAGGTGAATGCATAGGATGTGAAGCATGTGTAAAAATTTGTCCAACACATATAGATATACGCCAAGGAATGCAACTTGAGTGTATTAATTGCCTTGAATGTGCTGATGCTTGCTCTAAAGTTCAAGCTAAATTTGATCGCCCAAGTTTGATTAATTGGACAAGCGCAAAAGCTATCCAAGATAATACAAAAGTTAGATACCTTAGATTTAGAACTATTGGATATTTAATGGTTTTATGCATAGTTTTTACAGCTTTAATAATTATGGGAAGCAAAAAAGAACATATGCTTTTAAACATCAACCGATCAAGCGAACTATACAACATCAATAAAACTTCAAAAAATAAAATCGAAATTACAAATGCTTATATCTTCTTATTTCAAAATACAGATAATAAACCACACGAGTATTATTTTGATATAAATTTAAAAGATATGCAAGATAGCCTAGAAATTATTAGACCTAAAAAGTCATTTAAACTTGATGCAGGTCAAAAAAGCAAACAAATAGTAGTTTTAAAAGCAAAGAAAAAATTAGCAAATAGTGATAGAAAAGATACTGTTATACCTTTAACAATAAAAGCATATGCTTTAGATGATAAAAAAATCGTTGTTACAAGAGAAAGTAATTTTGTATATCCAAAAAATTCACTTTTAAACTACAAGGAGTAAAATTGATGGATAAAAAAATAATAACAAAATCTCAAGCAAGACTTGAAAAAATAAAACAAATTGCAGCAGAATCATTTTTAAAAAATGGTTATGAAGCAACCAATCTTAAAGATGTTATCAAGGAAGCTGGCGGATCTTTTTCCTCTGTTTATCAGTATTATAACAATAAAGAAGGCTTGTTTGAAGCAATTTTAAACGATTTTACAGAAAATCATTTCCTAAAGATTTTTAACGAAACTATGAAAGCAAAAGAAAATAGTAGTTTAGAAGATTTTTTATATAATTTTGCTTTGGCTTATTTAGAAATTTTTTATAATGAAAAAACTATTGCAATTTTAAGACTTTTATTTTCTGAAATTTATAATGAAAAAATCAATTTTACCAAATGGTTAAAAGGCAATAATGACACCGGCGTAGAAGCTATACTTCAACAAAGATTTGCAAAAGAAAACAAAAAATTAGCAAGAAATGCGGAATTTTTAAGTCATACTTTCCGTGCTATGCTTAGGGGTTCTTTTTTTATACAAAGTTTATTTCAAAATAAAGCTTCAATGGATAAAAATGAACAAAAAAAACATGCAAAAAAAGTTGTCAAACTTTTCACTCAAGGACTTGTTGGTTTTAATTAACTAAATATTGTTAAAATAAATAATAAACTATAACAATTTTATTACTTTATAAATACAACATTAAGGAATTCAATGAAAACTAAAATTATAGCTTCTATATGCGCTTTAATGATTTTATCAGCTTGCTCTAAAGAGCAAAATAATCAAGTAAAACAACTACCTCCTCAACCTGTAAATATTATAACAATGCAAAGTAAAGATTTACCTTTAAAATTTTCTTACCCAGCAAAGCTAAGCACGGATTTAGATGTCATAATAAAACCTAAAGTAAGTGGTGAAATAAAACAAAAATATTTTAAAAGTGGGCAAGCTGTAAAAAAAGGTGATAAATTATTTTTAATTGAACCTGATAAATATCAAGCAAATGTAAATATAGCTTATGGTGATACACTAGTTGCAAGAGCAAATTTTGAAGATGCAAAGAAAAATTTTGAACGAGATAGTATTTTGATAGAAAAAAATGCCATCTCTCAAAAAGAATTTGATGCAAGTTTGGCTAAATTTAATTCTACAAAAGCTACTTTAGAAAGTGCTAGAGCAAAACTTTCCAATGCAAAATTAGATTTAAAATACACAGTGGTTAGTGCTCCATTTGATGGTGTGTTGAGCGATGCATTAGTAGATGTGGGTGATTATGTAAATACTGCTAATACTGATTTAGTACGCATTACAAACATTAATCCAATTTTTGCAGATTTTTATATCTCAGATGTAGATAAAATTAGTATGAATAAAAATATAAAAAATGGAAACTGGCAATTAGAAGATATTCAAGTTCAAGCTAATATTGGCGGTGAAATTTATAATGGAAAATTATATTTTGTAGATAGTGTTATAGATGCAAATAGCGGGGGAGTAAAAGCTAAAGCTATTTTTGACAATAATACTTCAGATTTAATGCCTGGATCATTTGCCAATGTAAGCGTTGGAGGTTTTGTACAAAAAAATGGCTTTGAAATTCCACAAGTTGCATTATTGCAAGATGATAGCTCTACTTTTGTTTATACTTTAGTTGATGGAAAAGTTGCAAAAACCATTGTTAATGTCATTTATCAAACTTCAGATAAAGTGATTATCAGCACAGGGTTAAAAGATGGAGACAAAGTAATTATTAATAACTTTAAAAAAATAAGACCTGGTTCAAGTGTTAGTGTATTGGAGAATAAGTAATGTTTTCTAAATTTTTTATAGAAAGACCTGTTTTTGCTTGTGTTGTTTCTATTATTATATCTTTGGCTGGACTCATTGGGCTTTATTCTTTACCTGTAGAACAATACCCCTCTTTAACCCCTCCTGCTGTTAAAGTAAGTGCTACTTATGCAGGAGCTGACGCACAAACCGTAGCTCAAACAGTTGCGATACCTCTTGAAGATGCTATCAATGGGGTTGAGAACATGATTTATATGGATTCAACCTCAAGTTCATCTGGTGAAATGACTCTAAGTGTGTATTTTAACATCGGAACAGATCCTGATCAAGCAACAGTCGATGTTAATAACAGAATTTCAGCCGCTATGGCAAAACTTCCTGAAGAAGTAAAAAAAACTGGAGTTAGTGTTAGAAAAACTGGGACAAATATCTTAGAAATTGCAAGTTTATACTCGCCTGATGGATCTATGGATGTGTTAGAAGTATATAATTATGCTGCATTAAATATTTTAGATGATCTTGCTAGAGTTCCTGGTGTAGGCAATGCTGCAGCAGTTGGCTCAAGAAATTATTCTATGAGAATTTGGCTAAATCCTGATTTACTAAATAGATATCAAATCACAGCCACAGATGTAATAACAGCAGTTAGAGAACAAAATGCTCAATATTCTACAGGTAAAATAGGACAAGAACCTGTGGTAGAAAAATCTCCTTATGTATATTCAGTAACTATGCAAGGAAGATTAAAAAATACTAAAGAATTTGAAAATATCATTTTAAGAGTCAATGAAGATGGATCATTTTTAAGATTAAAAGATGTAGCAGAAGTTGCTTTAGGTTCAAGAGAATACACTTTTAATGGGAGATTAAATGGCTCTAGTGCTACTCCTATATTAATCTTTTTACAAACTGGAGCAAATGCTGTTAGCACTGCAGAGTTAGTGCATAAAAAATTTGAAGAACTTTCCAAAAACTTCCCTGAAGGTTTAGCATATAAAATCCCTTATGACACTACTTTATTTATCAAAACTTCCATTAAAGAAGTAGTTAAGACATTTTTTGAAGCATTAATCCTTGTTGTAATTGTAATGTATTTATTCTTAAAAAATTTCCGCTCAACTATCATACCTATGATAGCAGTTCCAGTGTCCATACTAGGAACTTTTGCAGGGCTTTATGTCTTAGGTTTTAGTATTAACTTGCTAACATTATTTGCACTTATTTTGGCTATCGGTATAGTTGTTGATGATGCTATCATTGTTGTTGAAAATGTCGATAGAATCATACATGAAGATCCAAATATCAGTATAAAAGATGCAACCATAAAAGCCATGGAGGAAGTCGCAGCTCCAGTTATTTCTATAGTACTTGTGCTTTGTGCAGTTTTTATTCCTGTGTCTTTTATATCAGGCTTTGTGGGAGAAATTCAAAAGCAATTTGCAATCACTCTAGCTGTTTCAGTTACGATTTCAGGTTTTGTAGCATTAACACTAACCCCTTCTTTGTGCGCAATCTTTTTAAAAAGAACTCATAGCGAGCCTTTTTATATCGTAAAAAAATTCAATGATTTTTTTGATTGGTCTATTAATATTTTTGGTGCTGGAGTTGCTTATATATTAAAAAAAGCTATTAGATTTGTTTTGATATATTGTATATTCTTAATAGGATTAGTAGTATTATTTAAAATTGTACCAACTTCTTTGGTTCCTGAAGAAGATCAAGGTAGTTTTTTATCAATCGTAAATTTACCAGCTGCTTCTTCGCTAAATAGAACAACCCAATCAGTTGATGCATTAACCGAACAAATAATGAAAAATGAAAATATCACAAATGTTGTTGGATTGATAGGTTATGACCTTTTTACGGGTTCGTTAAAAGAAAATTCTGCTGCAATGTTTATCAATTTAAAAAATTGGGATAATAGAGATACAAGTAGTTTTGATATTATTAGTATGTATAATAAACAATATTTTTTAAACCCTAATTTCCAATCATACTTTTTCAACTTACCTCCTATACAAGGATTAAGCTTAACAGGTGGTTTTGAAATGTATGCCCAAAATCGTAGTGGCAAAAGTTATGATGAAATTCAGCAAGATGTTAATAAATTATTAGAAGTAGCAAACAAACGCCCAGAACTCATCAATGTAAGAACAACTCTTGATACAAATTTTCCTCAATTTAAACTAGATATTAATCGCGATAAAGTAAAACTATATGGTTTAAATTTAAATGATGTTTTTGATACTTTAAGTGCCACCATAGGAACCTACTATATCAATGATTTTTCAATGTTAGGCAAAAACTATCGTGTTAATATTAGTGCATTAGGCGATTTTAGAAATACCCAAAATGCTTTAAAAAATATCTTTGTTAGAGCAAAAGATGGTTCTATGATAGCGCTTGATAGTATCTTAACTTTTTCAAGAAGTGTTGGACCTGATGATGTAAAACGATTTAATATGTTTCCTTCAGCACTAATCCAAGGAACTCCTGCACCAGGATATACCTCTGGTCAAGCAATCAACGCTATTGCACAAGTTGCAAAAGAAACACTTGGTGAAGATTATTCTATAGCATGGGCTGGTTCAGCATATCAAGAAGTTACAAGTAGTGGAGCTGGACAAGTTGCTTTTGCACTAGGGCTTTTGTTTGTATTTTTAATCTTAGCTGCACAATATGAAAGATGGCTCATGCCTTTAGCTGTTGTTACAGCAGTACCTTTTGCTGTTTTTGGATCTTTGCTTTTTGTATGGCTAAGGGGTATAGATAATGATATATATTTTCAAACTGGACTTTTACTTTTAATAGGACTTTCTGCCAAAAATGCAATCTTAATTGTGGAATTTGCAATAGAAGAGCATCTTAAAAAAGGTAAAAGTATTTTTGAAGCTTCAGTGAATGCAGCAAAACTAAGATTTAGACCTATTATAATGACTTCTTTGGCATTTATTTGTGGAATTTTACCTTTAGTTTTTGCTTATGGAGCAGGAAGTGCAAGTCGTCATGCTATAGGGACAGGAATTGTTGGAGGTATGATAGCAGCTTCCACTATAGCAATATTTTTTGTGCCTTTGTTTTTCTATTTGTTAGAAAGTTTTAACAACTGGCTTGATAAAAAAAGAGGTAAAACACATGCGTAAAATACTACTCTTTATAGGATGTCTTCTTATAGTAGGTTGCAGTTTAAAACCGAATTTAAAAATTTCTGATGTAAATTATACACAAAGTCTGGATGAAAATATAAGCATTGACAAACAATGGTGGAAAATGTTTAATGATTCTAATTTAGATGCTTTAGTAGAACAAGCATTAACAAACAACAACGATTTGCAAATTGCTTATTTAAATTTACAAAAAGCTTATGAAGCTTTAGGTATATCAAGAAGTGACTTGTTTCCTAAGCTTGATGCTAGTGCAAGCGGAGCAAGGTCTAAAACAAGCATCAATACACCAAGTAATAAAACTCAAAACTTTATTTATGGAAACGATTTTAACTTGGGGTTAAATTTAAGCTATGAAGTTGATTTATGGGGAAAATATAGAGACAATTATGGAGCATCTAAATCAAAACTCAAAGCAAGCGAATTTGATTACGAAAGTGCTAGACTTAGTTTGATTTCTAATGTCGTAAAAACATACTTTAATATAGCAAATTTAAGCGAGCAAGAAAAAATTTTAGTAGAAAATATGCAAAGTTATCAAAAAACCTATAACTTAAAATTAGAGCATTTTAAATTAGGAGTTATAGGAGAATATGAGCTTAATAAATTTAAAGCTGAACTTGAAAATTCTAAAATATTACTTACCAATGCTAAAATGAAAAAAGAAGCAAATATTAAAGCTTTAAAAATACTCACTTCAAACAATATCGATGATATACTCTATAATGGCATAAACTATTCAAAAATCGGACAATATGATATTAAAATACCACAAGGCATAGGAAGTGGAATTTTACTTCAAAGACCTGATATACAAGCTAGTTTAAAAACTTTAGAAGAAAAAAATTATCTTGTTGGAGTTGCTAGAAGTGCATTTTTGCCAAGTCTTTCTTTGACAGGACTTTTAGGTTTTCAAAGCAAAGATTTGGATTTATTAGTCAAAAATGGAAGTGGTACTTGGGGAATAGCTGGAAATTTTATGATGCCAATTTTTCACTGGGGCGAAATAATAAATAATGTCAATATAACAAAACTTGCTAAAGATGAAGCATTTTTACAATATGAAAATACCTTAAAAACAGCATTTGCAGAAATCAGACTAGCTTTATTTAACCGCAAAAGCTATTATGAAAATGAGCAAAATTACAAAAATCTCTTTATAGCTCAAAGTAAAATTTATGAAATTTCTACTTTAAGATATGAAAATGGTGTGATTAATTTAGCTGATTTTTTACAAGATCAAAGAAATTATTTAAACGCAAAACTTTCATATACTAGTTCTTCTTATGAATTGGCAAATTCTATAGTAGATGTGATTAAAGCATTTGGCGGTGGATTTAATGCTAAGGAAAATTCCAAAGAAAACATTAAAGCTATGGAAGAAAATTTAGAAAAAAACTTTTATAACAACTAAGTCTTAGGGCCTAGTTGTTTTTGAATTAATCTACACAATAAGCATTATTTTGACAATAGAAACTTTATATTTTATAGTCTCTTTTCAAAGATATGACAACTATATTGATAAAAAATAAATGCCAAAATTGCTTTTTTAAACCATCAATGCGTTGGAATTTTAATTCTTTGATGAGATTTATCGTTTTTAGGATTATTATACTCAAAACGATATTGCATCTTACCTGAAACATTAACATCTTGAAAGATTTCATCTAATGGGGCAGCGTGGATTATATTTAAAAATATCATTATAAAAATCAAACAAGTTATAAATATTTTTTTCATATTTAAGCCTTTATAAAAATATGATACAATTATAGCCTTATTTTGACAACTACAAACTTTTAGGAAAAGCATGAATTTTTTACAAAAAATCACACTTGCATATTCACATAAAGCTATGCAACGATCTCTAAAAAATAGCTTTAATGTAAAACTTTTAAAAACAGGACAAGATAAAAAGGCAAATCTGAATAAATCTTATATGCTATATGCTCACATACCATTTTGTCATACTTTTTGTCCATATTGTAGTTTTCACAAATATTACTATGATGAGAATTTAGCAAAAAGATATTTTAAAAGCTTAAGAGAAGAAATTAAACAAATTAAAGATAAAGGTTTTGATTTTAGCTCTATGTATGTTGGTGGTGGTACTACTTTGATAAATGAAGCAGAGTTAGCTAAAACTTTAGAACTTTGTAAAAAACTTTTTAGCATCAAGGAAATCTCTTGTGAAACTGATCCTAATCATATAGAGCCAAAAAAATTAGAAATTTTTAAAGGATTGATCGATCGCTTAAGCTGTGGCATACAAAGTTTTGATAATGATATACTCAAAAAAGTAGCAAGATATCATAAATTTGGATCTAGCGAGCAATTACAAGAAAAACTTTCTAAAGCCATTGGAATTTTACCTGTTATGAGTCTTGATTTAATTTTTAATTTTCCAAGCCAAACTAAAGAACAATTGCTAAAAGATTTACAAATTGCTAAAAATTTAAAACCTCAGCAAATCACTACTTATCCATTGATGAAATCAAATCTCACTAAAGACAATATAGCCAAAACTTTAGGGGTAAGCTTTGAAGATAATGAGTTTGAATTTTATAAAATAATTGTAGATTTTTTCAAAGATTATGAAAGAAATAACGCTTGGTCTTTTTCTTTAGAAAAAAGTAGCCTTAATGATGAGTATGTAAGCTCTCATCATGAATATTTAGGAGTTGGAAGCGGTGCGTTTAGCTTTTTAGATGGAGAGCTTTTAATCAATGCTTTTAATTTAAATGATTATTCTCGCTTAATTAAAGAAAAACAAAATGCAAACATAGCTAAAGCTAATTTTAGCAAGAAAGAAATTATCAAATATGTATTTTTAACAGAAATGTTTACAGGAAAAATAGAAATTGATAAATTTAATAAAACTTTAGAATGTGATTTAGAAAAAGATCTTTTTATAGAACTTTTAGGTCTTAAACTAAACAAAGCTATTAAAAAAGAAAATAATACATTATACATAAGCGAATTTGGGCGCTATTTATTCATGGTTTTAATGAAAGATTTTTATACAGGTATGGATTTAGTGCGTGCTGTATTTAGAGATGATAAACGCTTACAAGATAAAGAACATATTAACATCATGCAAGAAAATGTTGATCCGCTTGATTTTAAAAGTATGGAATTTAAAGGATAAAAGCCTTAAAAGACTTTTATTAAAATGGCCTTACAACCATCATTATCGCAATGATAATAAACAATATAGTCGGAACTTCATTATAAATTCTAAAAAATTTACCGCTTTTTTTGCATACATCATTTTGCAATTGTCTTAAATAATAATAATTTTGCAAATGATAAACAATCAAAAGCAAAACACAGGTTAATTTTACATGCATAAACCCAGATCCTACCATCAAAACTTTATTAACATGAAGCATTAAACTGCCGCTAATTAAAGTTACTATCATCGCAGGAGTTTGTATATAAAAATACAATTTACGCTCTTGAATTTTTACCACATCTACAAAGCCTTTATTATTACTATTTTCTGCATGATAAACAAAAAGTCTTGGTAGGTAAAATAATCCAGCCATCCAAGAAACAAAAGCTAAATAATGCACCATTTTAATCCACAAATACCACTCAATTATAAAATCTTGCATTTTTCTTCCTTATTTAAAAATTCTTTTACTAAGATCATTACTACGCTAATATTTATCATAACATCAGCCAAATTAAACACAGCAAATTCAAACCATTTGTGCCAAAATACAAAATCAACCACGCCAATATGAACAAATCTATCTAATAAATTTGAACACCCTGCACTTAGCATTATCGCAAAAGCTACAAGATGGGTTTTTAAAAATTCTTTTTGATAGAACAAATATCCAAATAACACCACGATAAATGCAAGTTGTATGTATTTTAAATATACACCCAAAAAAGCTAGCATTGAAAAGGCTACGCCAGTATTATAAGTCAAAATCAAATCAAAAAATTCACCCTTATACTCTAAACCTTGTAAAAATAAATATTTGCTAGCTTGATCTAATGCAAAAACAATAGCAAAAATAGCCCAAAATTTCAAAGGAAAAATTTTAAGCATTAAGTGCTTTCATAAAAAATTTTTCCACATCTTTCATTTGTTTTTCTAGTATTTTTACATCTTTAGCTTCTAATAACAAACGAATTAAATTTTCAGTCCCTGAATATCTAAACAAACTTGCAATTCCTTTTTTTTCTAAATCTTGTTTTAAAGCATCTAAACCTTCAAGAGTGGATAAATCTTTTTTTTCTGAAATTTTAAGATTATGCAAAAGTTGAGGATAAGGCTTAACTTGGCTTAGAATTTCACTAGCGCTTTTTTCTTCACTAAGCATTAAAGCACTAAATTGCAACGCAGCAACTAAACCATCACCTGTCTTAGCATAATCACTAAAAATAATATGCCCACTTTGCTCACCACCAAAGTTACCATCGCATTCTTTTAATTTTTCTAAAACATATTTATCCCCAACATTACAAGTTTCATGTTTAATTTTGTGTTTGTTTAAAAATTCTTTTAAAGCGCCATTGCTCATTATAGTGCTTACTACGCTTGATTTTAATTTTCCTTGTTTTTTCAAAAACAAAGCCAATACTCCAAGCAAACTATCTCCATGAGCTACTTCACCTTTTTCATCTACAACCACTAAGCGGTCTGCATCTCCATCAAAAGCAAATCCCACATCAGCTCTAAATTTTTTCACTTCTGCTGCCAAAGTTAAAGGATGCAAAGCTCCACAATTTTCATTAATATTTAAACCATTTGGTTTATCATTGATCACAATTACATCAGCTCCAAGCTCTTTAAATACTGTCGGGGCAACCTTATACGATGCACCATGAGCCACATCAAGTACCACACGCATTGATTTTAAAGTCAAATTTTTAGGGAAAGAATTTTTAATAGAAACAATATACCTACCAATAACATCATCAATTCTTTTTGCTTGACCAATTTGTGCTTTAGTAGTTTTAGCTTCTTCTATAAGCTTATCGTTAAAATAAATTTCTTCAATTTTAGCTTCTGCTTGTTCATCTAATTTATTACCATGTGCATCAAAAAATTTAATCCCATTATCATAATAAGGATTATGTGAAGCTGATATCATAATACCTGCATCACAACGCATATCTTCAGTCAAAAATGCGATTGCAGGTGTTGGCATAGGCCCTATTTCTATCACATTATAACCTATAGAAGTTAGCCCTGAAACTATGGCATTTTCTATCATATAACCGCTTCTTCTTGTGTCTTTTCCGACTAAAATATTATTTGTAATAGCTTTATCTTTAAAATAAATTCCAGCAGCCATTGCTAAACGCATTGCTAAAAATGGATCTAAAAATTCCCCAGCTTTTCCTCTAACCCCATCAGTTCCAAAAAGTTTCATTTTTTACCTTTTATTTAAAATGATACAATTATAGAAAAAAAAGTTAAGTAATGTATAAATATAAAAATTTTATAATATTTTAATTTTTAAAAACACTATACAAAATTTTAAAAATCAAACAAAAATTTACTTTCAAGGAAAAATATGAAAAAAATTATTATGGGAATTATTTTTTTAATATCACTTGTTGTTTTATTTTTTATTTCAACTTTTTATATTAATTCTATCAATGAAAAAATTTTTAATCAAATAAGTAAAAACACAGATTATTATCAAGTTGAAGATATCAATTACACTAAAAATTTCTTAAATTCTAAAGGAAGTTTTAAAATTTTACTAAATGATTTGCCTTATATTTTTACAATCAATATTGATTTTTCAAATATTTTCTTTGCAAGCAATAATGCAAAAATTTCCATTATAAATGAAAATGAAGATATTAATGACTTTTTTACAAATAAAGAAATAATGAAAATATTTGTTAATATTAAAACACATGATAAAATAGCTATTAATGCTAAATTCAATGATATTAATACAACCAAAGATAATAAAACATTATTAATCAAAAATTTTGATATTCACATTGATCTCAAGGAAAAATTTGTAGAAAAAATTCAATTAGATATAAATCATTTTTTATTTGAAGATGATTATAAAAAATTAGAATTAAAAAATGCTCAAATAACAGAATTTCCTTTTGAAGGATTGAAATTTGAAGATATTTTTAACTCTTCACACAATGGAGAACAAAAAATTAATATAGAACTAATTGACTTGCAAGATGCAATTATTAATACATTAAAAGCTGATATAAAAACTACAATCAATGCAAACAATGATTATGATGGTTTGTTAAAACTTAATATCAATCGATTCCAAGCACCTTTTAAGGATTTTTCATTAGATAATATCAATGTAGATTTAAATTTTACTAATTTATCTAAAAAAGCTTATGATCAGTATTTACAATCAAATGGAGATTTTTTTTCAATGATGATACTATTTAGTCAATTCTTAAAAAGTGATCCAGAATTTTTCTTAAATGATTTTTCATTTTTAAAAGAAGAAAAGAAATTTCAAGCAAAAGCTCAAGCTCTAATAAAAAATAACAACATAAAAACTCAAGCAAATATTAAATCTGAACTTCTTCCAAGTCAAATCAATCCGCAATTTAATAATTTTGATATGTATTTTGTAGATAATAACGGAAGCTATACACTAGATTTTAATTATGATGATACCAATAAAAGTGATATTAAAATTATTCTTAATGGAGAAGAATTTAATTCAAACTTATAATGCCAAATTTAAGTCTGAAATTTCGTCCTAAAATTCTTGATGAAATTTTAGGACAAGAAAATTTAGTAGAAATTTTTAAACGATTTATATCACTTTCAAAACTTCCCCATAGTGTATTTTTTGGTCCAGCAGGATGTGGAAAAACTTCTTTTGCAAGAGCTGTAGCAAATGATTTTAAAGTGGATTTTTTTGAATTTGATGGTGGAAATTTTAAGCTTGAAGATCTTAGAAAAATACTAAATAATTATGAAAATTCTTTATATAAACCTTTAATTTTTATCGATGAGATTCACAGGCTCTCAAAAACTCAACAAGAAATGCTTTTAATTCCTTTAGAAAATCAAAAGTGCATTTTCATAGGTGCAAGCACTGAAAATCCTTATTTTACTTTAACTTCAGGCATTAGAAGCAGGACTATGCTTTTTGAATTTAAAGGTTTAAAAAACCAAGATTTAGAAAAATTAGCTTTAAAAATTCAAGAGAAATTACAATGCAAAATCGATGATGATGCAAAAGATTTTTTAATCACCTCAAGTGCGAATGATGCTAGAAGTTTTTTAAATTTATGCGAATTTGCATTAGCATTAAATCCTACACATATCAAGCTTGAAACTTTAAAAAAACTAAGAGCTAATGTTTTAAGTGATGGCACTTCAAGTAAAGATACACATTATAAACTTGCAAGTTCTTTGATAAAAAGTCTAAGAGGGAGTGATGTAGATGCGAGTTTGTATTATCTTGCAAGATTGATTGATGGGGGAGAAAGTGCGGATTTTATCGCTAGAAGATTAGTTATCTTTGCTAGTGAAGATATCTCTAATGCAAATCCACAAGCACTAAATTTAGCCACAAGCACATTAATAGCTGTAAAAAACATAGGCTATCCTGAAGCTAGGATCATCTTAGCTCAATGTGTAGTTTTTTTAGCAAGCTCACCCAAATCAAACTCAAGCTATCTAGCTATAAATTCTGCTCTAAATTATGTCCAAAACAACCCTACATTAAAAATTTTACCTCATCTTGATAACAATAATCCTCAAAGAAAAAACTATCTTTACCCACATGATTTTGGAGGTTGGGTAAAACAACAATACTTAGAAAAAAATTTAAGATTTTATCATAGTAAAGGTATAGGTTTTGAAGCGCAACTAAATTTGTGGTTAAAAGACATGAAAAAACCTAAAGGCTAAATTTAAGCACAATGTAAAAATATTTTTATATAATTTTTGTTTTTTTAAGGTTCCGTAGCTCAGTTGGTAGAGCACCACCTTGACATGGTGGTGGTCGTTGGTTCAAGTCCAATCGGAGCCACCATTTTGCTTACATATATTTTAATAATTGTGTAAATTCTCGAATTTCTTTTTCTTGATCTAAAATGATTTTTTTAGCAATTTCTCTTATAGTTTTATCCTTAGAATAAAACAATATCTGTTTAGAAGCATCAACAGCACCTTGATGATGAGCGATCATACCTTCTAAAAAATCTTTGTTGATATTTTTACTTTCTTTAACAGCACCCATTAAAAGCATCATTTTTTGCATCAATTCTTTTTCTTCTTGAACAAATTTTTTATATTCTTCTTCGCTTAATTGAGTTTTTTTGTAAAGATTTTTTTCTAAAATTTCTTTAAATTCTTGAATTTCTTTTTCTTGAGCATTGATTATATTGGTTGCAATTTTTTTCATTTCTTCACTTTTGGTGTGTTGTAATAAAAGCTTAGAAGAATCAATAGCACCTTGATGATGTGGTATCATATTTGTTAAATAATCTCTTTCAATATCATTAGTTTGAACTAAAGGATTTTTCATCATTTCTTCATGCATCTTATCCATAATTTGAGTTGAAACACTTTGATGATTTTTATTTTTAAGACTTCCATGATGTTGATGATGCGAATCCATAGCAAACAAAAAACTTGTAAAGATTAAACTCGAAATTAAAATTTTTGTTTTTATCATTGTTTTATCCTCGATTTATATTTTGATTATTAGCTCATATTATAAAATATTTAAACTAAAATATTTTTTTGTTATAATTTATCAAAAATAATTAAACTAAGGATAATGAATGCTTAAAGAACTACTTGAAATCAAAAAAGAAATGGAACCTATAATCCACGAATGTTCAGTTAAAATTCAAGTAGCATCAAGAGAAGTCATAGTAAGAAAAAGAGAGTATGAAATTTATGGTCCTATGATAGATAGAGTTTATCTTGATAATGCTATTTATGTCAAAGTTTTTGGAAGTGGAAGAGATGCAAAAAGTACTAAAGTAGATATTAAAAATGGTTTTTATATGGTTTATACAGCTCCTGATAAACCGACAAATCAAGAAATTATGAATAAACTTAAAGTTTCTTTTGAAAGTATTGACAATAAATTTATTTCAAAAATTTTAGAACTTAATAGAAGAATGAAAGAAATTCTTAACAAAACTCAAGCCACTTTAGCAAAAGCATCAAATATGAATGTAGTTATAGAAACTAATCTTGGTGAAGCAAGTGCTGCGACTAAATTTGTAATCACTATCAAATATTTAAAAGACAATCAAAAATTAGAAATGAAAAATTCAAAATCTGCAGGAAGTTTTAGAGACACTAAAAATCATATCAATCTAGTTGTCGATAAAAATACAGATTCAGCTGTATGTGAAAAACTTTTACGCGATGTTGAAATTTATTTTATAGGAAACTAAGCTCTTAAATTAGCCAAATGAGTTAAAGCCACTGCTATAGCATCAGTTATATCAAGTGGCTTTATATCTTTTGAAATTCCAAGTAATCTTTTAACCATAAATGCAACTTGTTCTTTTGTAGCCTTTGCTTTACCTGTAACACTTTTTTTTACTTGCAATGGTGTGTATTCAGCAAATTCTCCATGTATTTGTAAAATTTTTAAACTCAAAGCTCCTCGAAATTGAGCAAGCTTTAAAACCGTTTTTGGATTATAAGCAAAAAATATATCCTCTATTGCTACCTCATCAAAATGATGATTTTTAAAAATTAAATCAAGGCCTTCACAAAGTTCTGTGATTTGATATTGAAGATCATTGGGTTTGATTTTTATAAGCCCTGCTTCTATAAGGTTATTTTTATTATTTATTTTTTCCACAATTGCATATCCACAATACCTAGAACCAGGATCAATTCCTAAAACTTTCAACTTTTCACCTTTTTATTCACATAAAATGTGAAATTTTATATTTTATTGTGAATAATTTTAACAATTTTTTATAAACTCTAAGCTAAAATTCAAACTTTTAAACTACTAAAAATTTTAAGAAAAATTAATGGACATAAAAGAATTTTTACAAGAATTTAAAACCGAAATTACCGATAATGAATACCAAGCTTATATCACGCATTTACAATTTAGTGAAAAATTAAGTAAAAATAACAATTTGGTATTTATAGCCCCTAATCATTTTTTAGCTAAATTTATACAAACAAAATATGCACAAAAATTAGCTTATTTTTATGAAGTAAAAACTGGCATTAATCCTCAAATTACCATAAGTACAAATGAAACAAAATCTTCAAATAAAAATAATTCTAAAATAGATATTTCACAAATTAAAGCTCAAAGTACTATACTCAATCCATCTTTTACTTTTGAAAGTTTTGTTGTAGGTGATTCTAATCAATACGCTTATGCAACTTGCAAAGCCATCACAAATAAAAATAAATTAGGTAAATTATATAATCCTATTTTTATATATGGACCTACAGGACTTGGCAAAACGCATCTACTTCAAGCAGTAGGCAATGTGTGTTTAGATAATGGATATAAAGTCATTTATGCTACAAGTGATAATTTTATCAATGATTTTACTTCACATTTAAATAATAAAACTATGAATAAATTTCATGAAAAATATAAAAGTTGTGATGTATTGCTTATAGATGATGTGCAATTTTTAGGTAAAACTGATAAAATTCAAGAAGAATTTTTTTTCACCTTTAATGAAATAAAAGAAAAATTTGGCCAAATCATAATGACAAGCGATAATCCTCCAAATATGCTAAAAGGCATTACAGAGCGTTTAAAAAGTCGTTTTGCAAATGGCATTATCGCAGATATTACCCCACCTGAACTTGATACAAAAATAGCAATTATTAAGAAAAAATGCGAATTTAATGCTATTGATCTTGACTCACAAGTAATTAGCTATATTGCTACTTCTATGGGAGATAATATCAGAGAAATTGAAGGAATGATTACAAATTTAAATGCTCAAGCAAGACTTTTTAATCAAAAAATCACATTAGAAATAGTAAAAAGCTTTATGAAAGATCATATCAAGGAAACAAAAGAAAATATTAGCATTGAAGATATACTAAGTGAAGTTTCAAGAAGCTATAATCTAAAACCAAATGATATAAAATCAAACAAAAAAACACAAAATATAGTCATAGCAAGAAGAGTAGTGATATTTTTAGCAAGAGAATTAACAACGATGTCTATGCCTCAACTTGCAAGATTTTTTAATATGAAAGATCATACAGCTATATCACATAATATTAAAAAAATTCAAGAACTCATTAAAGAAAATGAAAATTTAAAAATTATTATTGATGAACTAAGAAACAAAATTTTAACAAAAATAAAAAGTAATATGTGAATAAATGTGAAAAATATTATTTTTTATTCTATAAATAAAAAAGCTATAGAAAAAAGTTTCAAAATACTTTTTCACATTTTCACATTACTTATTATTATGATAAAATAAATTTTAAAAATTACAAGGAATAAAAATGAAAATAAGCATTAACAAAAATACCCTTGAATCAGCTATAGTTTTAACAAATTCTTATGTTGATAAAAAAGATTCTAGTAATATAGCTTCACATCTTCTTTTTGAAGTAATAGAAGATAAATTAATCATAAGAGCAAGTGATTATGAAATAGGAATAAACTATAAAATCAAAAAAATAAAAGTTGAAAATGCAGGTTTTGCAACAGCTAATGCAAAAAGTATATTAGATATTATCAAAAGTTTAAATAACGAAGATGTCATTTTAGAAACTATAGAAAATTTCCTTTTTATTAGACAAAAAGGAACAAAGTACAAACTTCCTATGTTTAATTATGAAGATTTTCCAAATTTTCCAAGTATAGAAGGTAAAGATAAATTTGATATTGACTCAAGTGATTTAAGTAGATCTTTGAAAAAAATCTTACCAGCAGTAGATACAAATAATCCAAAATACTCTTTAAATGGTGCATTGCTTGATATAAAAACAACTCATATAAATTTTGTAGGAACAGATACAAAACGCTTAGCAATTTTTACTTTAAATAAAACAAATGAAAAAGAATTAAATCTTTGTATCCCTAAAAAAGCTATACTTGAAATGCAAAAAATCTTCTTTGAAAAAATTGAAATTTACTATGATGAAAATATATTAATTGCTAAAAATGATAATTTTGAATTTTTCACAAAACTTATCAATGATAAATTCCCTGATTATGAAAGAGTTATACCAAAAAATATCACAAAAGAATTTATTTTTAAAACCGAAGATTTTTCAGATGCACTAAAAAAAATCAATGTCATTACTGAAAAAATGAAATTAAATTTTCATAAAAATAAATTAGTATTTGAAGGTATTAGTTTAGATAATATGGAAGCAAAAACTGAACTTGACATAGAACTTGACATAGAAGAAGAATTCAATCTTTGTATAAAAAATAAATTCATTACAGACTTTTTAAATTCTATAGAAAGTGAAACTTTCAAACTAAGTATAAATGAACCTCACATGGCTTTTTTAGTTTCAAGTGAAGAATTACAAACTGTAATAATGCCAGTAATTTTATAAGGAAAATAAATGCAAGAAAATCAAAATTATGGTGCTGGAAATATAAAAGTATTAAAAGGCTTAGAAGCTGTTAGAAAACGCCCTGGTATGTATATAGGTGATACAAACATAGGCGGACTTCATCATATGATTTATGAAGTAGTAGATAATTCTATAGATGAAGCTATGGCCGGATATTGTGATACTATAGATGTAGAAATTACCACTGAAGGTTCTTGTATAGTTAGCGATAATGGTCGTGGAATTCCTGTTGGTATGCACCCTACTGAAAATATGCCTACTTTAACTGTTGTTTTAACTGTTTTACATGCAGGTGGTAAATTTGATAAAGATACTTATAAAGTTTCTGGAGGACTTCATGGAGTTGGTGTAAGTGTTGTAAATGCTTTATCAAAAAAACTTGTGGCTACAGTTCATAGAGATGGCGAAATTTACAGACAAGAATTTTCAGAAGGAAAAGTAATAAGTAATTTTGAAACAATAGGAACTAGTAAAAAAACAGGGACAATCATAGAATTTTGGCCAGATGATCAAATTTTTGAAATAACTAATTTTGATTATGAAATTTTAGCAAAAAGATTTAGAGAACTTGCATATTTAAATCCAAAAATAACTATAAATTTTAAAGACAATCGTATAGGAAAAAGTGAAAGTTTTCATTATGAAGGTGGTATAAGCCAATTTGTAATGGATATGAATAAAAAACAAGCTTTAACTAAAGCCATATTTTTTAATGTAGATGAAGAAGATGTAAATGTGGAAGTAGCTTTGCTTTATAATGATAGTTATAGTGAAAATTTACTTTCTTTTGTAAATAATATTAAAACTCCAGATGGTGGAACTCACGAAGCTGGTTTTAGAATGGGTCTTACAAGAGTAATAAGTAATTATATAGAAGCAAATGCTAGTGTTAGAGAAAAAGATTCTAAAATCACAGGTGAAGATGTAAGAGAAGGTTTGATAGCTGTTGTTAGTGTAAAAGTTCCTGAACCTCAATTTGAAGGACAAACTAAAGGTAAATTAGGTTCTTCTTATGTTCGCCCTATAGTTTCAAAAGCTTCTTTTGAATATTTAACAAAATATTTTGAAGAAAATCCTATAGAAGCAAAAGCTATTATGAATAAAGCTTTAATGGCTGCTCGTGGTAGAGAAGCTGCTAAAAAAGCAAGAGAATTAACAAGAAAAAAAGAAAGTTCAAGTGTAGGAACTTTACCTGGAAAATTAGCTGATTGTCAAAGTAAAGATCCAAGTGAAAGTGAAATTTATTTAGTTGAGGGAGATAGTGCAGGAGGTTCGGCAAAACAGGGTAGAGAAAGAACTTTTCAAGCTATTTTACCTTTAAGAGGAAAAATACTTAATGTTGAAAAAGCAAGACTTGATAAGATTTTAAAATCTGAACAAATTCAAAATATGATTACAGCTTTTGGTTGTGGAATAGGAGATGAATTTGATATAGAAAAATTAAGATATCATAAAATTATCATTATGACAGATGCTGATGTAGATGGATCTCATATACAAACTTTGCTTTTAACATTTTTCTTCCGTTTTATGAATGATTTAGTTAAAAATGGTCATATTTATTTAGCTCAACCACCTTTATATCGCTATAAAAAAGGACAAAAAAAAGAAATTTATTTAAAAGATGAAAAAGCTTTAAATGATTATCTAATAGAAACTGGTATAGAAACTTTACCTTACGAAGGTATAGGTTTAAATGATTTAAAAGATTTTTTAAAAATAGTCGCAGCATATAAAAATGTTTTAAAAGAATTAGAAAAAAGATTTAATGTCATTTCAGTGATTAGATATTTGATAGAAAATCCTGATTTTATAAGATTAGATAATCAAAAATTATTTGATATTATTAAAGAATTTTTAGAAAAACAAAATCATAATATCTTAAATTCATATATCAATGAAAATGAAATTCGTCTTTATGTACAAACTGAAAATGGTTTAGAAGAACTTATAATAAATGATGATTTATTTACTCATCCTCTTTATGAAGAAGCAAATTATATTTATCAAAAAATTAAAGATAGAGATTTGAAATTTGATAAAGATGTATTAGAAATTTTAGATGATGTAGAAAAAAATGCTAAAAAAGGTGCTTATATACAGCGTTATAAAGGTCTTGGTGAGATGAATCCTGATCAATTATGGGAAACTACTATGGATCCAAATAATCGTCGTTTATTAAAGATTACTATAGAAGATGCTCAAAGTGCAAATGATACTTTTAATCTTTTTATGGGAGATGATGTAGAACCTCGCCGTGAATATATACAAACTCACGCTAAAGATGTCAAACATTTAGATGTTTGATTTTTATAAAGAAATAATATGAAAGCTATAGAAAATAATTTTAATTTTATAAGAGAAATAGATAATAAAAAAGTAATTGTTCCTTTTTTTCAAAGACATTATGTATGGGAAGAAGAGCATTGGAAACAATTGCTAAATGATTTAAAAAATAGTTTTTTAGAAAAAAAAGAGTATTTTTTAGGTTCTATTATTTTAAAAAGAGGTGAGGTTAAAAATTATTCTATCATTATTGATGGGCAACAAAGGCTTACTACTTTTTCAATTTTAATTAAAGTTTTGTATGATTTTCTAGAGCAAGATCAAAGAGATGAGTTAGAATTAAGAACTTATTTGTTTTATAAAAAAGAAATAAAAATTAATCATTCAAAACTAGATAAAGAAAAATATGAAAAAGCTTTAAAAGATGAAGATATTGATACAAAAGAAAAAAATGGAATTTTTGGTTGTTTTAATTATTTTAAAAAAGAAGTTGATAAATTAAAACAAGAAATTAATTTATCTGAATTTACAGAATTTATTATAGAAAGTAAATTATGGGTTATTGTTTGCTTAAATGAAGATGAAGATGAACAAAAAATATTTGATTCTATAAATTCTACAGGACAAAGATTATCTTCTACTGATATTATAAAAAATGCCTTATTTGATAAGATTATAAAAGTTACAAACGAAAATAAAGCTGCGGAATATTACGATAAATATTGGGATAATGTATTTGATAAAGATGAAACAGAACAAGAGTTTTGGAATGAAGAAATTGAAACAGGTAGAGTTAAAAGGAGTAAAAGCGAAATATTTTTATATTCTTATGCAATAATAAAAGATATTTTTAATACAGAAATACACAATTTAAGTAATTTAAGTAATTTGTATAAAAAACATATCGAAAATTTAAATGAAAATGATTTAAAAGAATTATTAAAAGAATTAAAAGATTATGCAAAAATATATCGTAATTTTCCAGTTATAAATAATAAAGAAACTATTTTTAAATATGAAAATTATGAGCTGAGATTTTTTCATATTATACATATCTATAAGACTAATACTGTATTATCTTTGATTTTATTTTTGAAAAAAATATTAAATAATAAAGAAAATATCTATAAAGAATGTTTATATTTATTAGAAATACTGATTTTATGTAATCCTGAGACAAAAGATTATAATAAATTTTTTTCTAAAATTATGAAAAAAATTCAAAAAACAAATATTGATAGTATATTAAATATTATTAAAGTTGAAATCTATGATAGATATGGAAAATATTTTAATAAAGATGAAATTAAAAATTGGTTATCTTATATAGATAATAAAGATGCAACTTTAATTTTATTTTGGATTGAATTATATAGACAAGAACAAAATAAAGATTATAAAGATAAGACTTCAGGATTAAATTATGTTTATACTCTAGAACATTTATTACCACAAAGTTGGCAAGAACACTGGAATGAAATTATAAAAAATGAAAAAGAAGCTGAAGAATTCATATATCAAATAGGAAATATGACTTTATTAAAAGGAAAACTTAACTCATCTTTGCAAAATATGAATTGGCAAACTAAACTTAATGGAGATGGAAAATCTAAAAATTATATTAGTAAAAACGCTGATTTATCAATAAATCAAGAATTATCGAATAAAAAATCTTGGACTAAAGATGAAGTAGAAAAAAGAACAACAAAATTTATAAATGATTTTTTTGAAATTTGGAATGTAGATTTATTTTCAAAATGAAAACCTTTTTACAAAATATCCCAAAAGTAGAATTACACTTACACATTGAAGGCTCATTAGAGCCTAAAATGATGTTTGATTTAGCTAAGAAAAATAATATTACTTTAAAATATAAAAGTGAAGAAGAGATTAAAAAAGCTTATGATTTTTCAAATTTGCAAGATTTTTTAGGTATTTATTATCAAGGTGCAAATGTTTTACAAACTAAGCAAGATTTTTATGATCTAACCTTTGCTTATATGAAAAAATGTAAAGAACAAAATGTAATCCATACTGAAATTTTTTTCGATCCTCAAACTCATACTGCTAGAAATATTCCTTTAAAAGATGTTATAGAAGGTATTTGGGAAGCTTTACAAAAAGCTAAAAATGAATTTGGAGTTTCAAGTTTTTTAATAGCTTGTATTTTAAGACATTTAAGTGAAGAAGATGGCTTAAAAACTTTAAATGAGCTTTGTTTGTATAAAGATAAAATCAAAGCTATAGGACTTGATAGCTCAGAACTTAATAATCCTCCTTTTAAATTTAAAAATTTATTTAAAAAAGCTAAAGAAGAAGGTTTCTTACTAGTTATGCATGCGGGTGAAGAAGGAGATAGTGAATATATCAAACAAGCTTTAGAGCTTGGTGTAAATAGAATAGATCATGGAGTAAGATGTCAAGAGGACTTAGAGCTTGTAAAACAACTAGCAAAAAGCCAAATTCCATTAACAGTATGTCCTTTATCAAATATAAAATTAAAAGTGTTTAATACCATGCAAGAGCATAATATCTTAAAACTTTTAAAACAAAATCTTTGTGTTTGTGTAAATTCAGATGATCCTGCGTATTTTGGTGGATATATTTTAGAAAATTTTATATCTTTAGATGAAGCTTTTAAACTTAGTAAAGATGAGGTTAAAAAGCTTTGTATCAATGCTGTAAATTCCTCATTTTTAGATATAAATGAAAAAGAAAAATTAATAAAACAAATTAAGGTTTATGAGTGAAATATATATTATGAAAAAATAATAAAATATATTGGAATAATATTAAAATGAAATTTAATGATTTAGATTTAAATAATTGGAAAAAATATGATATAAATACAGATTCTCTATGGATTATTGCTAGTCGAGATAAAAGTGGAAAGCATAGAAATATTTATCATGGTAATTTTATACCGCAAATTCCTAATCAGCTTATTCGTCGTTATACAAAAAAAGATGATTTAGTTATAGATCCTTTTTTAGGAAGTGGAACAACGCTTTATGAATGTGAAAAATTAAATAGAAAATGTATAGGACTTGATATTAATGAGAGTATTTTGGAGTTTGTATTAGATAACTTTGGGATAAATTTTGATAATAAGCGTTATTTTTTAGGAAATTGCGATAATACTGATGCAAAAAAAGTTGATGAGTTTCTAGAAAACGCTTTAAATAAGCTTGAAAGCAAAAAAGCTCAGTTTATATTTTTGCATCCACCTTATATGGATATAGTTAAATTTAGTGAAAAAAAAGAAGATTTAAGTCAAATTTCAGATTTAAAAGAATTTAAATATAAATTTTTACTTACTTGTCAAAATTTGTTAAAATATCTAGAAAAAAATCGTTATTTTGCTTTAATAATAGCAGATTTATATAAAAATAGTGAAATTATTCCTCTAGGTTTTGAGCTTATGAATTTAATAAAACAAAATTTTCAAGTTAAACTAAAAGGAATCGTTGTTAAAAATATAGAAGGTAATCGTGGAAAATTAGGCGTTAATGCTATATGGAGATATAGAGCATTAAGAAGTGATTATTATATTTTTAAACATGATTATATTTTTATATTTAAAAAGGAATTTTAATGACAGAAAATGAGAAAAAATTGTTGAAATTAGCAAGTTTAGATAAAAATGACTGTTCTGAATGGATAACTAGAGAACAAATTAAGGAAGCAGGCATAAAAATAGGAAATGGATTTCCATATACTAGAAAAACTAGCTATTTAAACAAAACATATTTAATAACAAAAGATACGAATATAACAAAGGGAAATTCTATTGATATAGTAAAATTTGAAGGATTCAAAAATGAAAACAACTAAAATGGAACTATTTTTAGAAATTGCTTTGCCAGATAAAAATGGTTTTTCTCGTTGGGTAGATGTAAAAGAATTTGTTAATAAATATAAAGATTTACAACTTGGAAATGGTGGAAGCTGGTGTCGTGCCAGTAGTGCTTTAGCAAAAAAATATAGGATAGAATTGGATAAGACTAAGAGTAATGGAAATTCTATTGATAGAATAAGACTTATAGGTTTTAATACAAAAACTCATTTTAATCAAAATATAAGGAAAGATATTAAAGATTTTTATAAAAATAAAAATTGTGTTATGCTTGGAATTCATGGAAAATCTGAAAATACAAGAATAGAAATAGACCATAAAGATGGAAGAAAACAAAATTTAAGAGTGTCTAATATTAATTTGCAAAAATTAGAAGATTTTCAACCTTTATGTAAAGCTGCAAATGATATAAAAAGACAAATTTGTAAAAGATGCAAAGAAACAAATACAAGATGGGACGCTAGAAATATTTTAGGGAATCCTTATAGTTTTTATGAAGGAGACGAAAACTATACTAAAGAATTAGGTTGTATTGGTTGTTATCAATATGATCCAGTTGCTTATAGAATGGAAAGTATTAAAAGAATTTCTAAAGAAGTAGAGGAATTTATATTAAACAAATTTAATATAAAATAGAAAGGTAAAAAGTGACTAATAAAGAAATAATGTTGAATATTTTAAAAGATAAAGAATGGCATTGTGTTATTTGTGCATTTGGAAAATCTTCTTCTCATATTGCTTCCACTGTTAGAGAACTGAGAAAAGATGGATATGAATTTGAAACCGATCCAAATAATAATAATAGATTTTGTCAAATAAAATTTTGTAATAAATGTAAGAAAAATACCACCCATAGAAAGTTAAAATAATAATGACAACTCATGTTTTTATAGTAGATGTCAATACTTTTAAATATCATTTAGAATATCAGTTTGTTGGCACTGGAAGTAAAGAATATTATGTAGATTTTAATAATAGAAATTATACATCTTTACACTCAGCAAGTGAAAATTCTATTTTAAGCTTAATTGCAGATTTTGCGAGAGTACAAATTGGTGATTTTGTAATTTTTTATTTACAGCAAAATTATTGTAATGATATTTATGAAGGAAAATTTTATGGTGTTTTTAAAGTTAGTTCATTGGTATTTTTAGATAATAATGATAATAAACAATTTTTAAAAGAAGAATTGAAAAAATCTTTAACTTTTCGTTGTTTTATTGAGCCTTGCGAAGTTTATGCTGAAGGTGTTACAGAATGGGAAGCTTTAGATGAAATTAAAAATATTATTTCACCAAATCAGATGTTATGGAGTTTAATTTATAGAAAATTAAAAGGAAATCGTGGAAATACCATGATTACCTTGTATGAAGGTGATAGATTAATAAATTTAATAAGAAAAAAAATAATTATTCTTATTTGTCTTATAACAAGTATAGCTTTGATATATTTTTACAGAAAATAATAAATACTAGTAATTATAATGTAAATTATATTGGAAGAAAGGAAGAAATTAATATATTACCTAGATTATTTCAAAAATATTATGATGGTAAACAATTTGAAACACATCTTCAAGTTTATATCTTACAAGAATTTTATAAAACAAAATTTTTTGGACTTTTATCAAATGAGTATATAGAGTGGCTGGGTAATGAAGTAGGTTGTGGAGTTGGTATGCAAAGTATTGATATAATGGCTTCTAGTTCTATAAATATGAATGGACTTATATTCAAAAAAGTTATTCCTGTAGAGTTAAAATCTTGTGAAGTTTATCCTGAAGTATTGTTTCAAATGCAAAGATATATTAATTGGTTAAATCAATATTATATTTCTAATCATCAATCTTTTATCTTACCGGTAATTATATGTAGAAAAACTGATAAAAGTTCTATGAATTATGAAATTTTTTATAAAGAAGCACAAAATTTTAGTGTTAATAATAATATTTTACCTTTAATTTATATGGAGTTTTTCATATCTGAAAATCAAATTCAATTTGAAAGAATATTTTAATGAATTATATTGGTTCCAAAGTAAAACTTTTAGATTTTTTATTTGATAGTATTAATGATATTTTATTAAAAAATAATATCAATTTAGAACAATGCACTTTTATAGATTTATTTGCTGGAACTTCAGCTGTTGGAAAAAAATTTAAAAATAGAGTTAAAAAAATTATTTCTAATGATAAAGAATTTTATAGTTTTGTTTTGGCTAAAAATTATATAGAAAATACCATGAAAATAGATCGTGAAAAAGAATTAATTGAAAAGCTAAATAATATTGCAAAAACCAATCCTATAAAAGGTAAAATATATAAACATTATGCTTTAGGTGGTGGAGAAAATAGACAATATTTTAGTGATGAGAATGCCTTGAAAATAGATAGTATACGCACACAAATTGCTAAATGGAAAGTAGAACATTTTATTAATGAGCAAGAATATTATTTTTTGTTAGCTTCTTTGTTGGAAACCGCTGATAAAGTAGCTAATACAGCATCTGTATATGGTGCTTTTTTAAAAAAACTTAAAGAAACTGCTAATAAATCTATGAATTTAGTTCCTGCTGAATTTGAAATTAGTCAAAATCGACATTTGGTTTTTAATTCAAATTCAAATGAATTAATTAAAAAAATTAAAGGCGATATTCTTTACTTAGATCCACCTTATAATTCTAGAGAATATGGTGCTAATTATCATTTGCTAAATACTATTGCTTTATATGATGATTTTATTCCTAAAGGAATAACTGGATTAAGAAATTATGAAAAATCAAATTGGTGTAAAAAAAAATTAGTTTATCAAACTTTAGATGATTTAATAAAACATTCTAGAGTAAAGTTTATTTTTTTAAGTTATAATGATGAAGGATTACTAGGTTTTAATGATATAAAACAAATATTTGAAAAATATGGAGAATATGATTATATCAAACAAGATTATCAAAGGTATAAATCTGATTCTAGTCGTAACCAGAAACAAAATAAAACTACAGAATATTTACATATTTTAAAAATAATCTAGTTTATATTTTTATAAGCAACATATTTTTGTTAAATTTTATTTAAAATATCAAATTTATTAATACTAAAATAATCTAAATTTTCATTAGATTTTAGTTTTTTAAATTTTTCTTTTTAACGAAAGTATTGGCAATGACAATATAGAAATAAAAATCAAAATTGCTATGATATCATTAAAAATTAATAAATAAAATTAAATTTATAAAGTTGCCATGGCAGATACTAATACATATGTTTATCATATATAAACTTTAATTTTATTTTTCTTTATCATGAAAATAAATTATATTCATCAAAAAATAAGAGAAGGAGAGCTAAAATTTACAAAGATATTTTAGAAGTTTTAAAAGTTTTGATGTTGTTGAGAATTTAATTGAGGTTTATGAATGAAATATAGTTTTTTGGACTTAATTAAAGAGGTTTTAGAAAATTGTGAATTTCCACTTAGTGGTAATGAAATTTGGAATTTAGCTTTAAATAAAGGTTATGATAAAAAATTACAAAGTTATAAAGATGGAAATTTAACTAAAACTCCTATTCAAAGTCTATTAGCAAAAATTTATACAAATTTAAAAAAAGAAAATTCTATTTTTTTAATAACATCAAAAAACCCTACAAAATTTTGGTTAAAATCTCGTGAATATGAATTAAATTCTAAAAAACTAGAAGATATACAAAAAAAAGAAGAAAAACAAAAAACAAAAAATCATTTTCATGAAAGAGATTTACACCCTTTAGTTGTTAAATTTTTATACGATAATGCTAGTTTTAACCTTTTTAGTAAAACTATTTTTCATGAAAAAAGTACTAGGGCAAAAATTGGCGAAAATGAATGGATACATCCAGATATTGTCGGAGTGCATTTTCCATTTAAAGATTATGAAAGTGATTCTTTTGAGCTTTTTAAAAATTTAAATCAAATTTCTTATAAACTTTATAGTTTTGAGCTTAAAGTAAGACTTGATTTTTCAAATTTAAGACAATGTTATTTTCAAGCTGTGAGTAATTCTAGCTGGGCTAATGAAGGATATTTAATAGCATTAGATTATGATGAAGAAATTTTAGATGAGCTTTGGAGATTAAATAATGCTTTTGGTATAGGATTTATAAAACTTGATGTGAGTGATTTAAATTCTTCTCAAATTATAATTCCAGCAAAAGAAAAATTAAATTTAGATTTAAAAACTTTGGATTTATTATCTATAAAAATATAAATTTTAGAAATTTTATAGAAAATATCAATAAAGATATAAATGTAGGGGATTATAATCGTATAGGAACTCAATTTTATGATGAAATTTTAGAAGATGAAGAGATGGAAAAATATATAATTGATAAAAAAATTATAATAAAGGAAAAACAATGAGATATGGTGAAAAAGAGATAAAAGAATTTAGCGTAGAAAATATGGAAGTTTGGCCAAATGATGCTAAAAATGATTATGTTATTAAAATTACTTTGCCTGAATTTATGTGTTGTTGTCCGCGTAGTGGGTATCCTGATTTTGCTACTATTTATCTTGAATATATACCAAATAAATTAGTAGTTGAACTCAAAGCTATAAAACTTTATATAAATACTTTTATGCATAGAAATGTTTCACATGAAGCAAGTATAAATGAAATTTATAATACTTTAAAAGAAAAATTAGATCCAAAATGGATAAAAGTAGTAGGTGATTTTAATCCACGCGGTAATGTTCATACTGTTATAGAATGTAGATCAGATTTAGTAGTGCCAAAATAAAATATATTTTTAAAATATAAATTAAATTTATTTAAAATATAATAATTATATATTTTAAATACTTTTACTTTTAGAAACATTTTTAATATAAATAGGATATTTTTTATATTTTTTTATAAAAAAGTATCTTAAAATTTACGCGAATTTACATTTTAAGGATAATACAATGGAAAAGTATCAATTAGATCAAAAACAAAATTTGCAATCCCAAGAAGATCGTAGAGGCTTTTTAAAAAATTTAGGTATTACTTTGCTTGGAGCTAGCGCTTTGGCAAATGTTTCTTTTGATAATTATTTTTTAGGCAGTCAAGCACTTGCTAAAGAATTAGATAGCTTTAAAATAGATGGAAAAAAAGATATGATTTATCATGGGCAAAGACCTATGACAGCAGAAGCACAAACTTATGCTTTGGATTCTGATTTTACAAAACCTGAAAATTTCTTTGTAAGAAATAATGGTGTTCCACCTGAAATGAGTACAATAAAAGAAAGAATGAAAAAAGGTTGGACACTTGAAATTGGTGGAGAAAGTGTAAAAACTGCAAAAACATATACTCTAGATGAGTTAAAGAAAAAATTTAAACATTACACTTATGCATTAACTTTAGAGTGTGGTGGTAATGGTAGAGGTGAAGTTATACCTAGCACTAAAGGAACTCAATGGGGTTATGGAGCTGTTGCTTGTGGTAGATGGACAGGCGTTAGATTGAAAGATATTTTAGAAGATTGTGGTATGAAAGATGATGCTGTTTATATAGGATATTATGGAATTGATACTAAATTAAATGGTGAAGAAGCTTCTCCTATTAGCAGGGGTGTACCTATTAAAAAAGCTATGCAAGATGAAACATTAGTTGCTTGGGCTTATGAGGGTAAAGATATACCTTGGGTAAATGGTTATCCTCTTCGTTTGATTTGCGGAGGATACCCTGCAAGTACAAGTGGCAAGTGGCTTTCAAAAATTGTTGTAAGAAATAAAGTCCATGATGGTGAAAAAATGGGAACTTCTTATAAGGTTCCAGTAGATCCTGTAAAACCAGGTGATTTTACATCTAAAGTCGAAATGAAAATCATAGAATCAATGCCAGTAAGATCGATTATTACTAATATTAAAAAAGACGATAAGATTAAAGCTGGTAAAAAATTTGAAGTTAGAGGAAAAGCTTGGGCAGGTGAGTTAGAAGTTAAAGAAGTTTATGTAAGTAATGATTATGGTGTAACTTGGACTAAAGCAAAAGTTGAAAAACCTTTGAATCGTCTTGCATGGCAAAAATGGAGCACTCAAATTTCAATTCCAACAAAAGGATATTATGAAATTTGGGCTAGAGCAGTTGATAGTGAAGGAAATAGTCAGCCTATGGTTTTAGCACAATGGAATCCAGGTGGTTATATCAACAATGCTTGCCATAGAATAAATGTTTTTGGAGTATGATATGCTTAAAAAAATAATCTTAGTTTTATGTGTAGGATTTTCTTTTCTTTTTGCAAATACAGAATATAAAGTAAATCCTGATACAGGATTGATTATAGATCCAGATTCTCCTTTAGTGGAGGCTAACTGTTTAGCGTGTCATGCTTCAGGTCTTATAACTAATATGCGCGCAAGTAGGCAAGCTTGGCTTGCTGCTATTCGTTGGATGCAACAATCTGAAGGTTTATGGGAAATTCCTGCAGATGATGAAGAAAAAATTTTAAATTATTTAACTAAATATTATGGGGAAAAATACGATACTAGACGAAGAATCCCTTTAAATTTATTATCAGAAAGATAATCATTTATATAGAATAAAGGAAAAAAGATGAAATTAAAATCGTTAAGTATTATCGCAAGCATTGCTTTGTTTTCTAATGTAGCTATGGCAGATGAGAATTCTGGTATGTTTTTAGGTGTTGATGCTGGATGGTTTCATACTAAAATAGATAGTAGCATTAAACATAGAGGTACAACTCAATCAAATTTTAATGGTGATTTAGAAGGAAATATTCCTGTTTTTGGTTTAAAAATAGGTTATCGTATCAATGAAAATCATAGAGTATATAGTGCTTATAATTATTCAAGTGAAATGAGTGATGTTATCACAATTCCTAAATTTACAATAGATGGAGAATTTGATACTCATAAAATTTTATTTGGTTATGATTTTACTCCAAAAGTATTTGATAATACAAGAGCTGTTTTGGGACTTTATAGTGGTTATGCTAGAACAGATCTTACTTTAAAAACAACTCTTTTATCTCTATCTGAAAATTTTGATGGTTTTACTTATGGAGCAAAAATAGGTGCTTTATATGAGCTAAATTCTTCAAATGAGATAGAATTTGGTTTTAAAATAGAAAAAACCACCTATACTTCGGAGAATTTTTATCAAAGTGCTATAGGATCAAATTTTTATAATCCTGAACAAACTAATTATGGTTTATATCTAGGTTATACTTATAAATTCTAGGAGTAAAAATGCCAAAAGATGCAAATGGTGCAGAATTAAATGCAGGTGATAGTGTAAGCGTCATAAAAGATTTAAAAGTCAAAGGAGCAGGTGCTACTTTAAAGCGTGGCACTACTATCAAAAATATCAAATTAACAAATAAAGATACCGAGATTGAAGCTAAGGTTGATAAATTTGGTATGATAGTGCTAAAAACAGAATTTCTTAAGAAAATTTAAATAAATTCTCAAAAATTATTTTTGAGAATTTTCTTCTATGCAATGTTTAAAAATGAATTGATGTTCTTGTGGTAAATTTGCAAATAGGGCATTAGCCAAATTTCTAATCTCCCAAAGAGCTGATTTAGAGCCTCTTAAAGTAAGAAAATTTTGCAAACTTCTTGCGTTTATAGTCAAAGTGAGTTCGGTTTTATAGCTTTCTGGTAAGCAGTATTTTGCGATGTCTAAGCTTATGCTATTTTGCAAAATTAAACGCAAATTTTCCAAAGCTTTTATACTTGCATTATCTACTATTTCATTTCCTGTTAATACTAAATATCTTTTAGCATTTTCAAAGTCATTTTCTTTGAATTCACTTTCATTTTTGAGTTCTTTTAAAGTATATCTTGTGCTTTTTACACTAGGGCTAGTATGACGATGTCTTGCAACTTCTTGCAAGCAAGCTCTTGAAATATCTTGTATATAAAAAGTATAATTTAAATGTTCTAAAGTGGAAGCGTGTTTAAATTTATTTCCTACGCGATCGATTAATTCTTTATCTTTTTCTCCTCCACAATCGCCTTTATCAAAACTTTGCCAACAAGTTCTTGTAGCATGTGAGCACACGCTTAGTGGAGTGTAGTTTAATAATGTAATCTTCATCAATTATCCTTATAAAAAATAAGCTAATTTTACAAAAAAAGTTTATAAAAATAAAATTTTTTATTGGTTATAATTTTAAAAAAATAGCAAGGTAATTTTATGAAATTAAAACAAACTAAATATATATTTGTAACGGGTGGAGTTTTAAGTTCTTTAGGCAAAGGTATCGCTGCAGCTTCAATCGCTACAATTTTAAAAAATTCAGGTTTAAAAGTAAGTATTTTAAAAGCTGATCCTTATATAAATGTTGATCCTGGCACCATGAGCCCTTTAGAGCATGGAGAAGTTTTTGTAACTGATGATGGAGCTGAAACGGATCTTGATTTGGGTCATTATGAAAGATTTTTAAATGAAAGTTTGTCTCAAGATAATAATTTTACCACAGGAAGAGTTTATCAAAGCGTCATAGAAAAGGAAAGAAGAGGAGATTATCTTGGTAAAACTATACAAGTTATCCCTCATATAGTGGATGAAATAAAAGATCGTATAAAAAAAGCTGGGGTAGATAAAGATATTTTGATAGTAGAAATTGGCGGAACGGTTGGCGATATAGAAGGTTTGCCATTTTTAGAAGCCATTAGAGCTTTAAAGCTTGAAGTTGGAAAGCATAATGCTATTAATATACATCTAACTTTAGTACCTTTTATAAAAGCAGCAGGAGAGCTTAAAACTAAGCCAACTCAACATAGTGTTGGAGAGCTTCGTCGTATAGGTATAAGTCCTGATATGATTATATGTAGAAGTGAAAAATCTTTAGATAAAGACTTAAAAGATAAAATTGCAATTTCATGTGGAGTTGAAAAAAATTGTGTTATAGAAAGTGTTGATGCAGCAAGTATTTATCAAATTCCATTGAATTTTTTAAGTCAAGATATTTTAAGTGCTATTGCAAATTTGCTTGATTTAAAAGATTTAAAGCCAAATATGAATGAATGGGATATTTTAGTAAAAAGGGTTATAGCTCCAAGCAATGAACTAAACATTGCTTTTGTTGGAAAATATGTTGATTTAAAAGAAAGTTACAAAAGTTTAACTGAAGCTATTATCCATGCTGGTGCAGCTTTAGATGCAAGGGTAAATTTAAAATGGATTGATAGTGAAAAATTAGAAAATTCTAATATAGAAGAAAATTTTAAAGATGTAAGTGGGATTTTAGTAGCTGGTGGTTTTGGATATCGTGGTGTAGAAGGTAAAATTCAAGCTATAAAGTATGCAAGAGAAAATAAAATTCCATTTTTGGGAATTTGTTTAGGGATGCAGCTTTCTTTAATAGAATTTGCAAGAAATGCTTTAAAACTTGAAGATGCAAATTCGAGCGAATTTGACAAAAATTGTAAAAATCCTATTATATTTTTGATTGATGAATTTATTGATTCTAGTGGTAAAAAACAAATTAGAACAAGCAAAACTCCACTTGGTGGGACTATGAGACTTGGATCTTATGAGTGCCATATAAAAGAAAACACCTTGCTTAGTAAGGTCTATAATGGTCAAAAAATAGTAAAAGAACGCCATCGTCATCGCTATGAAGCAAATCCAAAATATAAAGATATTTTTGAAAAAAATGGACTTATGATTAGCGGAGAAAATGATGGATTAGTTGAAGCTATAGAATTAAAAAATCACCCATTTTTCTTAGCAGTGCAGTTTCATCCAGAATTTACTTCTCGTTTGGTGAAAGTAAATCCTGCGATTTTTTCTTTTATAAAAGCATCGTTAGATAAAAAATATGTTAAATAAAGCACAAATTAAACAAATTTTACATCAGCGTTTTGAAAATGATGTTCATGTAAAACTTTGCGATCTTCCGATGCCTTCTTGCTTAAAAGATGTTTTTAAAGGGGCACTGCGTATAAAAGAAGCTATAGAAAAAAATCAAAAAGTTGCTATAGTCGGTGATTATGATGTAGATGGAGTCATTTCTTGTGTCATACTTTCAGAATTTTTTGATGATATAGGTTTTGATTATATAGTTAAAATTCCAAATCGCTTTAAAGATGGATATGGTTTAAATGAAGAAATCATTAATGAACTTGGATCAATTGATTTAATTATCACTGTGGATAATGGCATAGCTGCTATTGAAGCTGCAAAAATGTGTAAAGAAAAGGGTATTGATTTAATTATCACAGATCATCATATGCCACCTGCTATTTTACCTGATGCTTATGCTATTATTAATCCAAAACAGCAAGATTGTGATTTTCCTAATGTTGAAATTTGTGGAGCTCAAGTTGCGTGGTATTTAATTGGAGCTATAAAAGAAGTTTGTAAAATTAATTATGATATGTGTAAATTTATCGAGCTTTTGGCTATTGCTATTATAGCTGATATGATGGAGCTTAGGGATTTAAATAGAGCTTTGGTAAGAAAAGGCATAGAATGTATTAACTCTTCTAATCGTGTTGCATTTAAAGCCATGCGAAAATATTTTGGAAAAGATAAATTTGAAATTGACAATATTAGCTTTTTAATAGCACCATTAATCAATAGTGCAGGAAGAATGGATGATGCCATCATTTCTTATAAATTTTTACACTCAAAGAATATGGATGAGGTGATGGATTATTTAGAGCAAATTGTTTCTTATAATAATAATCGAAAAGATGAAGAAAGAGAACTTTTTAAACAATGCTTAGAACAAATTGATGGGAATAATAATGTAATTATTGCGAATGGCTGTAATTGGCATGAAGGAGTTTTAGGCATAGTAGCAAGTAGATTGGCAAAACATTTTAATAAACCTGCTTTTGTATTCTCAGAATGTGAAGATAGAGCTAAAGCAAGTGTTAGAAGTGTTGGGCAAATTGATATTTTAGAAGTTATAGAAAAAGCCAAAGAATTAGTTTTAAGCTATGGCGGACACAAAGGTGCTGCTGGAGTAATGGTTCATATAGATCAACTTGAGTTATTTAAAAATAGACTTAATGAAATTTGTGCTCAAATTCCAAAAGAAGATTTTTATAGTTTAGATGAAGTTCTTGGTAGTATTGATCCTAACGATGTTGATTTTGAACTTTTAGAACTTTTAGAATTTTTTGAGCCATTTGGTCATAAAAATCCAAGACCATATTTTAAATTTAATCAGCTTTTTGTAAAAAATAAAAAATATATAGGTAAAAATGAAAAACATATTAAATTGATTTTAACCTATGATAATAAAACATTGGAAGCTTTGTTTTTTAATTATGATTATGAGCCAAATATAGGTGAAAATATCAGTTTAATTGCAAGTATTTCCAAAAATAATTTTAGAGGTTTAATTACTCCTCAGCTCACTATAAGAGAGATTATAAAATAGTGTTTTTGGAATAGTTGATTCAAAAATTGCTATTATTGATGATATTTCAAGGTATTGTTTATACTTATGAAGTAAAAATTTTTATTAATGATACTTAACCTGAAATTTTTACAGGTATGATAAAAACTTTAAAAGTACATCTAAACAATATACTTATATTTTTGCTAAAAGCTATAGCTTTGACTGAAAATGTTTCTTTTGAGCGTTATAGCATAGGTATTATAAAAAACCAAAATTATGGATGAATGCAAATTAATAGCATCTATTTGAAGAGTTATGGAATTAGCAAAAAATAACAAAGAGCTTGATACAGTAGCAAGAATTGCGATATGAAATTACATAAGAATATGGTTTAATTAGAATATACTATAACCATCTCTCTAATAAAAAATGTAAAAATCTTAATAAAGTAGCAAAAATTTTTATAACAGTAGTGTTTAAAGTTATAGTAGTAGAAAAATTAGGATAACAAAATTTATGTATTTATTGCTTAAGTTTAACGAAAAATAATACTTGATCTAACAAACAATTAAATTATAAATTTTCTTGTTTTAAAGCTTGAGCTTGATGATAAGCAATCAATGGTTCTATGATTTCATCAAAAAGACCACCTTCTAAAATCGCATCAAGTCTATATAGAGTAAGATTTATTCTATGATCGCTAATTCTATTTTGAGGGAAATTATAAGTGCGTATGCGTTCGCTTCTATCACCGCTTCCAACTTGAGATTTTCTTGCTTGACTTTCTTTTGCTAAGCGCTCTTGTTCTTGCATTTCAAAAAGTCTTGCTTTTAAGACTTTCATAGCACTTTCTTTATTTTTATGCTGACTTTTACCATCTTGATTTACTACTACTATGCCAGTTGGGATATGGGTAATTCTTACAGCACTATCTGTGGTATTTACACTTTGTCCACCATGACCGCTACTACGCATTACATCAATTTTTAAATCGTTTGGGTTGATTTGAATTTCTATATCATCAACTTCAGGCATAATAGCTACTGTAATAGCTGAAGTATGAACTCTTCCTTGTGATTCAGTTTCAGGAACTCTTTGAACTCTGTGAGTACCACCTTCATATTTTAACCTAGAATAAGCTCCATTTCCTTTTATAAGAATGATGATTTCTTTAAATCCACCAACACTTCCTTCGCTTGAACTGACTATTTCGTATTTATAATCACGATTTTCAGCATAGCGTATGTAAGCTTTTACCAAATCTCCAACAAATAAAGAAGCCTCATCACCACCAGTTCCAGCACGAATTTCTAAAAAGATATTTTTATCATCATTTGGATCTTTTGGTAATAAAAGGATTTTTAATTCTTCTTCAAGTTTAGGTTTTAAAAGTTCTAAATTTTTTAATTCTTCTTTGGCTAATTCTCCAAGCTCAAGATCAGATAATAGAACCTTATTTTCTTCTATATCCTCTAAAGTTTTAAGATATTCTTGAGCTTTTTCTACTATAGGTTCTAAATTTTTTTGCTCTTTTGATAGAGCAGTCATTTTGGAAATATCATTGGAGATATTAACATCGATCAAGAGAGCATTAAGCTCATCAAAGCGTGCTAAAAAGGGTTTGAGTTTATCAGCTAACATTAAATTATGCTATTTTATTTACCAACAATGCTAATCTACTTACACGGCGTGAAGCGGTTTGTTTTTTCAAAAATCCACGACTTACCATAGCATGGATGCTTTTATTTGCTACTTTTAATGCATTTATTGCTGCTTCTTTGTCGTTATTTGCTGCTGCCTCGCGAACTGTTTTAGTAATGTTTTTTAATCTTGTTCTATAAAATCTATTTCTTTCAGTTCTTTTTATAGTTTGTCTTGCTCTTTTTTCAGCAGATTTATGGTTTGCCATAATGTTCCTTTTTTATAAATTAAGTTGATAATTATACAAAAAATAAATTAAATTTTTATAAATTTAAGCGATATTAAAGTATTTAGAATGCGAACTATTAAAGTTTAAATTGCTTACTTGTTTTAATATTTTATATTATTAAATTTTAGAAAATCTCTTAATTTATCATACTCTCCATTTTCTAAATAGCGATATTTTCCAGCTTTTAATACACCAAGATCTAAAGCACCAAAAGCCACTCTTTTAAGATCCATTACTTCTAGATCAAAATGTCCAAAAAATCTTCTAAGTTCTCTATTTTTACCTTCATTGATAATTACTTTTAGTTTGGTAAATCCTCCACTTGATCCAAAAATTTCAAAATCCAAAAAAGGAGCAAAACTCATAGATGTTATTTTGGTTTTTGCGTGAGCTCCTTTTGTTTCATTTTGAATTTCTAAACCATTTTGCATAGCCTCTATGACATTTTTATCTACAATACCTTTAACTTTTAAATAATACTCTCTTTCTAAATCACTATGCATTAACGCATTAGCTATTACAGGAGAGTCTGTTAGTAAAAG
Organism: Campylobacter volucris; assembly: GCF_008011665.1. Lineage (GTDB taxonomy): Bacteria > Campylobacterota > Campylobacteria > Campylobacterales > Campylobacteraceae > Campylobacter_D > Campylobacter_D volucris_A. Next base: position 104,763 of record NZ_VOWJ01000023.1, on the reverse strand, counting down.
CAAACCTTCACTTGCAAAATCTAATCTTCCCACACTAAGCCAAGTGCTAAATTGTTTTGGCAGGGTATGATAAATAGTTTTTCTATCTCTATCATCTTTTTTACTAACTATTTCACCCTTTTGTTTGTGATAAATGATGACTGAAAATTGTGTTTTTTTATGTAATTTTTTACCATTTATAAAAATTTTATCATCTTCTTTTACACTATCGCTTAATTTTGCAATCTTGTGATTTATTTTAACCAAACCTTGCTTTATAAGCTCATCAGCTTCACGGCGTGAATATTTGCTATTGTGTGAGATAAATTTGTTAATTCTCATTTTCACTCATTTTATACTACAAATATTGTTGGAACTATGGTTGGATATTTTTTAATTTTTTTAAATATATGTTTTTTTAACACTTGTCTAATTTGTGCTTCTAAAATTTTTGGATTGTTTAAAATTTCATCCTTTATATTTGGTAAAAATTGACTTAAAACATCACTCATTTCTTTAGAAAATGCTCCATCTTGCTTATCTGCTACCAAGCCATAACTAAAAACTCTTGGTTTATTTATAAGTGTTTTGGTTTCTTTATTTAGTTGAGCAATAATGACTACTATACCACTATCTGCTAATTTTTGTCTATCTATTACAACATCATCAGCGATTTGTTTATTGATTTGATTGTCTACAAAAACCTTACCTGTTTTGACTGTTTTTACGCGTTTGATGTATTTTTGACAAAGCTCTACTTGATCACCATCACTCATTAAATAAATATTTCTTTCAGGAATTCCACATTTAATAGCCGTTTCTTTATGTTTGTTTATGTGGTTATATTCTCCATGGACAGGTAGAAAAAATTTAGGTTTTACTAAGGTTAGCATTAGTTTTTGCTCTTCTATACTAGCATGTCCACTTACATGAATTTCGCTAAATTCTTGATAAGCTACTTTTGCTCCTGCTTTTAAAAGAAAATCAAGCACAGCAGAAACATTTGCTTCATTTCCAGGTATAGCTTTAGCTGAGATGATCACTTGATCACTAGGTTTGATTTTAATAAATTTATGCTCATCTGTGGCCATTCTATATAAAGCACTCATTGTCTCGCCTTGACTTCCTGTGGTAACTATAAGCACTTCATTGTCTTTATATTTGCTTACCTCATCTGCATCAATGAAAATTTTTCTATCTAGTTTAATATATCCAAGTTCCATGGTTGTATATAAATTTCTTTCCATGGATCTACCAATGACGCATACTTTTCTTCCATATTTTAAGCCATAGCTAATTGCTTGATAGACTCTATGTATATTTGAGCTAAAAGTACTCATTATTACTCTACCTTTAGTTTTAGAAAAAATTTGATCAAAAGTAGGTCCCACTGAACTTTCACTTTTAGTATAGCCTTCTTTGTATGAGTTTGTACTATCACTTAAAAGGCACAAAACCCCTTCTTCTCCATATTGAGCTAAACGATTTAAATCTGTTGGATAGCCATCAATTGGAGTTTGATCTATTTTAAAATCTCCTGTATGTATTATAGTACCTGCTTTAGTTTTTATGGCTAATGCTGAAGCGTCAATGATAGAATGGGTTATATGTATCCATTCTATATCAAAATCACCTATTTCATAAATTTCTCTTTTGGTAACTGGTCTAAACCATTTGCGTTCAGCTTTTAGTCCATGCTCTTCAAATTTATTTGAAATCATTCCAAGAGCCAATGGAGTAGCATAAATTGGAAATTGAAATTCTTTAAAAAAATACGGTACAGCACCTATATGATCTTCGTGTGCATGAGTGATAATAATAGCTCTAATTTTATTTTTAATCTTTCTTATATAATCAAAATCAGGTATGATAATATCCACTCCATGCATAGTTCCATCAGGGAAACTCATCCCAATATCAACAACAATTGCATCATTGTTTGTTTCAAAAACGGTTATATTTCCACCTATTTCTCCAAGCCCACCAAGAGGTGTAATTTTGATTTTATATTCACTTTGATTATTGTGTTTTAAAGGGTGTAATCTTAACTCATGCATAAGCTTATTTGCTTCTATGCTTTTTGCAAGCTCTATTTGCCAATCTTCATTGCCATTCAATTTTGAAGGTAAATTTCGATTTTTCTTTTTTTTCTTTTTATCATCAGAATTGGTAGAATTTTCTATGTTATTAACACCTTCTTCTGTTGTATTTTCAAAATTTCTTTTTCTTTTATTTTTAAATTTATTAAATTTTCTAGCTTTATTTTGCTCTAAAGTTTTGTTTTCCTCGTTCATAGTTATCCTTTAAATACTTAAAAATTTTAAGGTATTGATCAACGCTTATTTCATGAGCCCTTGAAGTAGGCATTATTTTTAATGTATTGAAAATTTCTAAAATTTTTTCTTTTTTATCTTTAAAATTTGATATTAATTGTTTTCTTGGATTTTGAAAACAAATTCTAAGAAAAGCTTTAAAATCTTCTAAATTTTCAATTTTTTGCTCATAAGTCGCTATTTTTTTGAGCTTCATTACAGCTGAAGTAACTTTTGGAGGCGGATTAAAACTTTCTGATTTGATTTCAAATAATAAATTTCGTTTGCAAATCAACTCACAAAGAACACTTAATGCTGAAAAATTACTTTCTTTAAAATTTGCACAAAATTTTTGCGCGACTTCTTTTTGCACCATAACAATTAGCCCTAGACATTTGTTATCCTCTAAGGCTTGTAAAATTAAATTTGTAGCAACATAATAAGGTAAATTTGCTACCAAAAAATACTCTTTCTTGCTTAAATTTCCATTTTCAAAAGCTAAACTAGCATCTTTATGTATAAGCTCGAAATTTCCACCTTGAATTTCATTTTGAAATTTTTTATCTAAAATAGGAATTAAATCTTTATCGATCTCATAAGCTCTTAGTTGGACTTGTGGGATTTTCAAAAGTTCTTGCGTTAAATCACCTAAGCCAGGCCCAATTTCAACTATATTTGTAGTATCTTTGGGTATGGCTTGAGTGATTTTCATTATCACACCCTTATCGCATAAAAAATTTTGTCCAAAATGTTTTTTTGCTTTTATCATTGATATATTCTATCTAAAATTAATTAATTATAGCATTATTTTAAGCACCAATTAGATAAAATTTACCTTATTTTTTATAAAAGGTTTCAATTGGATAAGTTGATAGTTTGTGCAGGCGGTAATGAGGAATTTGAATTTGCACAAAATATAGGAATAGGCCTTATAAATTCTGCTTTTAATTTAGGAAAAATTTTAAGCAAAACAAGTGCTAAACAAATCATTTTTATAGGAACTTGTGGAATTTATAAAGATGGAGAAATTTTGGATATTTATGAGAGTTCTTGTGCTAGTAATATAGAATATTCTAATTTTTTTGACGGATTTTATACTCCTATAGAAAATAAAATTATATTAAATGTTTCACATGAAACTATTATCAATTCTTCTAACTATATATGTAAAGATAAAACTATAGCTCAAAAATATGCACAACTTGGACTTAGCATAGAAAATATGGAGGCTTATTCAGTGCTTTCTTGTGCAAAAAATCATAATATAGATGCAATTTGTTATTTATGTGCTACAAATTTTTGTAATGAATTTGCCCATGAAGATTTTTTAAAAAATCATAAATTTGCTAAAGAAAAATTAAAAGATTATTTATTTGATAAAAAATTAATATAAAAGGTTTAGATTGATAAATATTTTAGATTACACAAAAGAAGAATTATACGAAATAATAAAACCAAATTTTAGAGTAAAACAAATTTTCGAATGGATTTATAAAAAAAATACAAATGATTTTTTGCAAATGTCTTCTTTACCAAAAAATTTGAGAGAAGAATTAAATAATACTTATCATTTTTCTCCATTAAAATGTATAAAAAGTGAAGAAAGTAAAGATGGTAGTATAAAATATCTTTTTGAGCTTTTAGATGGCATGAAAATAGAATCAGTTTTACTTCCTATGAAAAAAGAGCTTATAGATGAGAATGGAAAAATAATTAAACATGCTAGATATACTATATGTGTTTCATCTCAAGTGGGTTGCAAAAGTGGTTGTAGTTTTTGTTTGACAGCTAAAGGTGGTTTAAAAAGAAATTTAAGTGCTGGTGAGATAGTAGGACAAATTTTATGGATAAAAAAGCACAATAATATCCCTTATGAAAGAAGAGTAAATATAGTCTATATGGGTATGGGAGAGCCACTTGATAATCTTAAAAATGTATCAAAAGCTGTAAAAATTTTAGCTGATAATGATGCATTAGCTATAAGCCCTAGAAGACAAACTATAAGTACTAGTGGATTGGCAAAGCAAATAATCGAACTTGGAAATATGAATTTAGGCGTTCTTTTAGCCATTTCGCTACATGCTGTAAATGATGAGCTTAGAACTAAGCTTATGCCTATAAATAAGGCATATAATATAGCTAGTATTATGGATGCTGTTAGAGCTTTTCCTATAGATCAAAGAAAAAGAGTTTTATTTGAATATCTTTTAATAGATGGTTTGAATGATAAAATAGAGCATGCAAAAGAATTGGTAAAACTTTTAAATGGTATAAAAGCTAAAGTAAATTTAATACTTTTTAATCCACACGAAGGTAGTGAATATAAAAGACCAAGCATTGAAAATGCTGTTAAATTTCAAGATTATTTAAGCGCAAAAGGTGTTACTTGTACTATAAGAGAAAGCAAAGGACTTGATATATCAGCAGCTTGTGGGCAGTTAAAAGAAAGGTTATCATGACACTTTTAGATATTATGCAAATTATATTTATTGCTATAGTTGTTATAGTAAGTATTGGTGGAATTATTTATGTATTGAAAAATGAAGGAAAAAATGATGACAAATAAACAAGATTTGATAAATAATGAATTATTTCAGAAAAGATATATTAAGCCAAATATATTTTAAAATAAATTTATATAACACTATAGACTATTGATATGATATAGATAAAATTTACAAATATAATAAAACTAAAGAGATATAATAAAAATTATTAAAAAGATTGGAAAATAAATCTTTAGTACCAAATGGAGCTATTTTTGTATACCCTATTTATAGTTCTTTATCAAGACTTAAAGGTTTAGATGAATTTAACGGAGATTTTATAAATTTAGATGATAATAGAGAAAGAATTTTAGAATTTTATATACAAAATTTTTATAAATCTTGTAATTATTGTAGAGATTTTAGCAAGCCAAATAAAAAATTCTAATAGCAATACAAACAGACAAGATTTTAAAATTAGAAAAAGATTAATTTTTATAATTTGTATTATATAAATTTATGTTTCTTATGGTGATATTTATTTAATGAGTTTAGTAGTATTTAAAATATCTTAAAATTAATAATAGTGTCATTGTAAAATATATAAGTTTTTCTAGCTTATATATTTTTGCAATTTATTTATAACATCAGATATGATTTTATCTGCATCATTGCGTGAAAATTTATTATGTATTGCATCAATAAAAACATAATTTTTATTATATGTTGACCAATATATACTATCTTTTTTTGAATATAGTCCCATGCTAGAAATTTTTAAATTATTTGCTATATGTATAACTCCAGTTGAAGGACTGATTACGCATTTTGATTTAGATATTAATTCTACAAGATTTAAAATATCGTTGTTATTTTGAAAAATAAATATTTTTGTCAAAAGTTTTGAATCAAATTCTGTAATTTTTTCTATAAAATATTTATAAACCCTATTATAAGTTGGAATAACTATACTTATATTTTTAGTATTTAATATTTTTTGAATCAGATCAAAATATAAAAATATATTTAAATTAAATTTGGTAGATATGCTAAATGGATTGATAATGATAAAATTATTAATTCTATTGTTATATAAAAATTTATTTATTAAATTTTTATTTTTTTTGTACCGTTTGTATGCTAATATTAAAATATAAATTTTTAATCTTTTTATTAAATATTTTTGGTTGTATTTTTCTTGCATAATATAGCATCAAATCTTCAATATTTTTATTGTTGTGTATTCTTTTTAATATATTAAAAAATACAACTTTACATTTCATAGATAATATGCTTTTAAATTTTGCTTTTATTATATTTTTTAGCGTTTGTTTGTTCTAATAATTGTATTATCGAATATGTTGAAATATAGCTTATAAGGTAATCTAATTTATGATTATTGATTTTTTGTATTATATTGTTTTTATTTATTAATTGTATTTGATTAATAAAATTTAAGTTTAAAAGATTTTTTAGATTGTGATTTTCTATAAAAATAATAATTTTGGCATTATAAATATGCTTAATAGAATAAAGCATTTTAAGACTTAATATTGTATCTCCTATTTGGGTTGAGCAATAATATCCTATATTAAGCTGCTTACGCCCCCCCCCATAATATCTCTAGTTTTTGTGTATATATTTATTAAATTGTTATCACTTTTTTGTTTAGCCATTAAAAATTCCTGTTTTTTAAAAAAATTCTTCTTTTATATCTTTTTTTGATTTTATGAAATAATTTTCATTATTATAACTAAATTTCAAGCTATGAGAATGCAAAAGCAATCTTTTGGCTCCTGTTATTTGCACCCTTTCTTTTTCATTTAGTTTGTTATCTAAGATTTTTTCTATATCTTTTTTTTCTAAACCATATAAAGGTTCTCCAAAAATTTTATGTTTCACATGAAACAAATGAAGGCGAATTTGATGTTGTCTTCCCGTTAAAGGTTTTGCTAAAATTAAACTAGCATTTAAATGATCTATATATTCTAATGTTTCAAAATGCGTAATAGCATTTTTCCCATTTATGTCTATACACATTCTAGTTTTAATATTATCATAGTTTTTTTCTAAACTCATACTTTCATTTACTGCAAAAAATGGTTGTGTTTTACCATTTACTAAAGCTATATAATTTTTTTCTATAAGTCTTTTTTCAAACATAGTTTTAAATTCTATTTGAGATTTTTTATTTTTTGCTATGAGTATAAGTCCGCTAGTTTCTTTGTCTAGTCTATGAGCTACACAAGCTTTCTCTCCCCATAAATGCCAAATTTCATCGCAAAGGCTATATGTACAATTTCTTCCATTTGGGTGGGTTAAAACTCCGCTTGGTTTTTCAACTACTGCAAAATCATCATTTTCATATACTATATCTATGCCTTTGGGGTTGTTTTCATATGTTATCAATTCTATTGATCCATCTAAAATTTTATTTTTTTCTTCTACTAAATTTCCATTGCAAAAAAGTCTTTTTTTATCTATGATTTTTTGAGCTTCATTTATAGAAATTTTTAGTTCATCCATAAGCACTCTAAAAGCTTTTTTTCCATTATTTGAAAGTTTAATTTTTATATAAGGCAATTTTAATCCTAGTGTAAAATAAAGTTAGATAAAATAAATGCTTTTTTATAAAAAAGTATTTATTTATATAATACAAAAAAAGGTCTTAAAATGGTTGAAAGATATAGCAGAGAAGTTATGGCTAAAAAATGGGATATTCAAGCAAAATATGATGCTTGGTTAAAAGTAGAATTAGCCGCGGTAAAAGCTTGGAATAAACTTGGACTTATCAATGATGAAGATTGTGAAAAAATTCTAAAAAATGCAAAATTTGATATAGCAAGAATCGATGAAATAGAAAAAACTACCAAGCACGATGTTATAGCTTTTTTAACCAATATTAGTGAAAATTTAGGAGATGAAAGTCGTTTTGTGCATTATGCGATGACAAGCTCAGATTGTATCGATACGGCTGTAGCTTTGCAAATTAAAGAAAGTTTAGAGTTGATACTACAAGATTTGGATGAGCTTTTAAAAGTTATTAAAACTAGAGCTTATGAGCACAAAAATACTCTTATGGTTGGAAGAAGTCATGGAATTCATGGAGAGCCTATAACTTTTGGTTTGGTAATGGCTATTTGGTATGATTCTTTGATACATGCTAAGGATTTAATCATCCGCGCTAAAGAAGTTATCAGTCATGGTAAAATTAGTGGAGCTATGGGAAATTTTGCTCATGCACCGCTTGAATTTGAAGAAGAAGTTTGCAAAAATTTAGGTCTTAAACCCGCTTTAGTTTCTAATCAAATCATACAAAGAGACAGATACGCTCAAGTGATTTCAGCATTAGCGATTTTAGCTTCAAGTTGTGAACAAATTGCTGTAGCGATTCGCCATTTTCAAAGGACTGAAGTTTATGAAGCTGAAGAATATTTTTCAAGCGGGCAAAAAGGAAGCTCTGCTATGCCGCATAAGAGAAATCCAGTTTTAAGTGAAAATATAACAGGACTTTGTAGGATTATAAGATCTTATGTTACTCCAGCTTTGGAAAATGTAGCTTTATGGCATGAAAGAGATATATCCCATTCTAGTGTTGAAAGATTTATATTGCCAGATGCTTTTATAACTACTGATTTTATGTTATCAAGACTTTGTGGGGTGATAGAAAAATTACTTGTATATCCAGAAAATATGATGAAAAATTTAAATTTAACAGGGGGTCTTGTATTTTCTCAAAGAGTATTGCTTGAGTTACCATTAAAGGGCATCAGTCGAGAAAATGCTTATAAAATAGTTCAAAAAAACGCAATGAAAGTTTGGCAAGATTTACAAAATGGTAAGTCGGCTTTAAATGAAAAAGGTGAGAGTTTGTTTTTGACAGCACTTTTAAACGATGAAGATCTTAAAAAATCTTTAAATGAGGCAGATATAAGAGAGTGTTTTAATTATGATTATTACACAAAAAATGTAGATAAAATTTTTAACAGAACATTTCAATAAGAGGGGTTGGAAAAATGAAGGTATTAAAAAGAAATGGACGCACAGAAGAATTAGATGTGTCTAAAATTAAAAAATATACCACAGATGCTGTAGCAAATTTGGATAATGTAAGTCAAAGTGAGCTTGAAGTTGATGCTAAAATTCAATTTCGCGATGGTATAAGTACTGAAGAAATCCAACAAACTCTTATAAAAACAGCTGTAGATAAAATAGATATAGATAGGCCTAATTGGACTTTTGTTGCTGCAAGATTGTTTTTATATGATCTTTATAAAAAAGTAAGTGGATATAGCGGATATAAGCATTTAAGAGAATACCTTGAAAAAGGTGAGAAAGAAGGTAGAATTTTACTCGGTCTAAAAGAAAAGTATGATTTAGATGATTTAAATTCCTATATAGATCCAAACAGAGATTTGCAATTTACCTATCTTGGGATTAAAACTTTATATGATAGATATTTAATTAAAGATTCTAAAGGCAATCCCATAGAGCTTCCACAGCATATGTTTATGGCTATTGCGATGTTTTTAGCACAAAATGAGCTGGATTCCCAAACTTGGGCTAAGAAATTTTATGATTTAATTTCCAAATTTGAAGTGATGTGTGCAACTCCAACTCTGTCTAATGCTAGAACCACAAGACATCAATTAAGCTCATGTTATATAGGAAGCACGCCTGATAACATAGAAGGAATTTTTGATTCTTATCAAGAAATGGCGCTTTTGTCTAAATTTGGTGGTGGTATAGGCTGGGATTGGTCTAAAGTGCGTGCTATGGGCGGAAGTATAGATGGACATAAAAATGCGGCTGGTGGGATAATACCATTTTTAAAAATTACTAATGATATAGCAGTAGCAGTAGATCAGCTTGGTACTAGAAAAGGTGCGATTGCAGTTTATATAGAACCTTGGCACATGGATATAAATGACTTTTTAGACTTGCGTAAAAATTCAGGTGAAGAAAGAAGAAGAGCTCATGAGCTTTTTCCGGCTTTATGGGTGAATGATTTATTTATGAAGCGTGTAAGAGAAAATGGAAAATGGACTTTATTTGATCCAGCTGATACGCAAGATTTGTGTGATTTATATGGTGAGGCTTTTGAGCAAAAATATGAAGAATACGAAAAAGATGAAAGCATAGCTAAAGAAATAATTGATGCTAAAGAGCTTTGGAAAAAAATACTGCTTAGTTATTTTGAAAGCGGTTTGCCATTTTTGTGTTTTAAAGATAGTGCAAATAAAGCAAATCCAAATGCACATAGTGGGATCATAAGAAGTTCAAATTTATGTACAGAAATTTTTCAAAACACAGAGCCAAATTACTATCAAATAAAAGTTACTTATGAAGATGGTAGTTTTGAAAATTTTAATGAAGACGATGAAATAATCATCGATGGTGGTTATGAAAAATTTGCTAAGAAAATTTCTACCTTAGATAGCATTAATGGTAAAAAAGTTTATATAGTAGAAAAATTTAAAAACGAAGGTAAAACCGCAGTTTGTAATCTAGCTAGTATAAATTTAAGCAAAATTAATACAAAAGAAGATATCCAAAGAGTTGTCCCAACAGCTATTAGAATGCTTGATAATGTAATTGATTTAAATTTTTATCCTCATTTAAAAGTAAAAAATACCAACTTGAAATCTCGTGCTATAGGACTTGGTGTAATGGGTGAAGCACAAATGCTAGCACAAGATCAAATTCATTGGGGTTCTAGTGAGCATTTTGAAAGAATAGATCGCATTATGGAAATGATTAGCTATGAAGCTATTTTGGCTAGTTCTAATTTGGCTTTAGAAAAAGGAAAATATCCTGATTTTGAAGGTTCTAATTGGAGCAAGGGTATAGTTCCTATAGATGTGGCTAATGAAAATGCTAAAAAACTTACAATTAGCGATGGATTGTTTTCTCAAAGTGAGTGTGATTGGGAAAAATTAAGAGAAAAGCTCAAAAGAGATGGTATTAGAAATGGTTATTTGATGGCTATAGCACCAACTTCTTCTATATCGATTTTGGTTGGAACTACTCAAACCATAGAGCCTGTGTATAAAAGAAAATGGTTTGAGCAAAATTTAAGCGGTATGATACCTACTGTGGTTCCAAATTTAAATCTTGACACTTGGCAGTATTATACCCCTGCTTATGAATTAGATCAAAAGATTTTAGTTAAAGCTGCTGCTATACGCGGTAAATGGATAGATCAAGGTCAATCTTTAAATATCTTTGTATCTTTAGATAAAGCAAGTGGTGGATATTTAAATGAAATTTATCAACTAGCATGGGAGCTTGGTATAAAATCAACTTATTATTTAAGAAGTGAAAGTCCAGATAGTGAAAAGGTTAATGTAGCAGATCGTTCTATAGAATGTGAAGGTTGTCAGTGAAAATGGAGAGGCAAATATGTATAGGAAAAATTCATTACCAGAGCTTACGCTTAGAGGTATAATTTTAGGAAGTATTTTAACGGTTATTTTTACAGCTTCAAATGTTTATTTGGGGCTTAAGGTGGGTCTTACTTTTTCTACTTCGATTCCTGCTGTTGTGATTGCAATGGCAGTTTTAAAATTCTTTAAAGATTCAAACATTTTAGAAAACAATATGGTTCAAACTCAAGTTTCTGCTGCAGGAACGCTTTCGGCAGTAATTTTTGTCATCCCAGGTCTTTTTATGTGTGGATATTGGTTTGAATTTCCTTTATGGCTGACTTTTATGCTTTGTCTTTGCGGTGGAGGTTTAGGGGTGCTTTTTACCATACCTTTGAGAAAAACTATGGTTGTTGAAAGTAAATTAGCATATCCTGAAGGACGCGCTGCGGCTGAAATTTTAAAGGTTGCTAACAAAGATCAAGCTGATAAAAAAGGAAAAATTGGTTTAAAAGAAATAGGCTTAGGGGCCATTTTAGCATCGATAGTGAGTTTGTTTTTAAGTGGATTTAAATTAATTGCAGGTGGGAGTAGTTTTGCTTTTATGTGGCAAAAAATGGCTTTTGGTTTATCTATGGGATATTCCGTAGCTTTATTAGGAGCTGGGTATTTAGTAGGAATAGCTGGTGGAGTAGCTTTGCTTGCAGGGATGATTTTAGCTTGGGCGGTATTTGTCCCTTATTTTTCTGCTAAAGAAAGTTTTGATATAAGCTTAAGTGCTTTAGATATAGCTAATCAAATTTGGGCACAAAAAGTGCGTCTTATAGGTACAGGTGCTATAGCTATAGCAGCTTTATGGACTTTACTTGAACTTGCAAAACCTGTATATGAAGGAATAAGAAATTTACTCAAAACAACATCTTTTAATGTTTATAAAGATTCTAAAGATACAGATTTATCTTTGAAGGTGATGTTGATTTTATTTGCATTAATGGTTTTTGGTTTGTTTGTATCTTTTTATGCTTTTGTGGCTGATTCAAATTTGTCTAGCTCTCATCAAGTACTTTTTGCGTTTTTGGGGACTTTATTAGCTGTTTTTATAGGATTTTTTGTCGCATCAGCTTGTGGTTATATGGCAGGATTGGTTGGATCTTCTTCATCTCCTATATCAGGTATAGGCATTATAGCTATTATGGTTTCTTCTTTGATTATATTATTAATAGGATATAAAATAAATTTATTTAGCGATCCTTTAATGGCTAAATTTGCAATCGCTTTTGCTATTTTTACCACCAGTGTTATTTTAGCGACTGCAGCTATATCTAATGATAACTTGCAAGATTTAAAAACAGGTTATTTGGTAGGAGCTACTCCTTGGAAACAACAAGTTTCTTTGATTATAGGATGTTTTTTTGGGGCCTTAGCTATAGCTCCTGTTTTAAATTTGCTTTATCAGGCCTATGGTTTTGTAGGTGCTATGCCAAGAGAAGATATGGATGCGGCAAATGCTTTAGCAGCACCACAAGCAAATTTAATGAATACCATAGCTCAAGGTATTTTTAATGCCAATATGGATTGGAATTATATTATTATAGGAGCTTTTGTAGGAATTGGTGTTATTATCATAGATCGTTTATTAAGAAAGAAAAATATGTCTTTACCTCCTTTGGCCGTTGGTATAGGTATTTATTTACCACCTGTTGTAAGTACGCCTTTGTTTATAGGTGGCTTAATAGCATATTTAACCAAAAAGCGTCTTGAGAGAAAATATCACAACAACGCACACAAAAAAGAACTTATACAAGAGCATGAACAAAAAGGCATTTTATTTGCTTCAGGATTGATAGTAGGAGAAAGTATTTTTGGTGTGCTTATAGCTGGTTTAACGGTATTTTCTGTGAGTAAATATGGCATTGAAAATCCACTTGCAATAACAAGTTCTTTTCAAAATAGTGAAAGTATTGGTTTAATTGTTTTTGTAATGATTATATTTATTTTTATAAAAAGAGTGCTTAAAAAATGAATATAGAATATTATTATGCTTTAATCCTAGGAATCATAGAAGGTTTGACTGAATTTTTACCTGTTTCTTCTACAGGTCATATGATCTTAGGAGCAGAGCTTTTGCGTTTGCAAATTGATGATTTTTGGCGTAGTTTTTTTATCATAATCCAGCTTGGATCTATCCTAGCTGTGATTTTTATATTTAAAGATAGACTAGCCCAAAAAATAGACATATGGCTTAAATTATTTGTGGGTTTTTTACCAGCAGGTGGTGTAGGCTTTATAATGTATAAATTTTTAAAAGAATTATTTAATGGTTATACGGTAGCCACTATGCTTATTATAGGGGGTATTATATTTATCATTATAGAGCTTAAACATAGAAAAAAAGATTATGCTATACATTCTTTAGATGAGGTAAGCTATAAGCAGGCTTTTTTAATAGGCTTAACTCAAGCTTTAGCTATCATACCAGGGACTTCAAGAAGTGGTGCTAGTATTATTGGGGGGTTGTTGTTAGGACTTGATCGTAAAATTGCTTCTGAATTTTCATTTTTACTTGCGATTCCTACTATGATAGCTGCAACTTCTTATAGTATTTATAAAGAGCCAGAAATTTTAAATAATGTGAATAATTTCATACCTTTGTCAATAGGTTTTATAACAGCATTTATAACAGCATTTATAGTGATTAAAATTTTTTTAAAGCTTATTGGTAAGATAAATTTTATACCATTTGGAATTTATAGGATAATTTTAGGTTTAATCTTTTTATGGCTTTTTACAAATGGAATTTTAGATACAAGTAAAACTAGTATTTAAAAACATAAAATATGCTTAATTTAAAATAATATTAAGTTTTCATAGCTAAAATTGTCTTTAGAATTTTAAATGAAGCTCACAAAGTAGGTGAGTGATAAGGGTAAAAATGACAAAAGATATTATCGCATATATAGATAATGGTGCTTTGATAGACACTCAAAGCTGTAAAGATAATGCAAATTTAACTCCGATTTTTTTTGATAATTCTAAAGATAGCTTAGAAGTCATTCGTCATTCTTGTGCGCATTTGATGGCGCAAGCTATTAAAAGCTTATATCCAGAAGCTAAATTTTTTGTTGGTCCTGTTATAGAAGATGGATTTTACTATGATTTTAGAGTAAATAGTAAAATTTCTGAAGAAGATCTAGCTAAGATAGAAAAGAAAATGAAAGAACTAGCTCAATTAAAGCTAGATATAACCAAATATGAGCTTTCAAAACAAGAAGTCAAAGAAAAATTTATAGATGATGATTTAAAACAAGAAGTTTTGTTAAGAATTCCAGATGGTAAGGTAAGTGTTTATAAACAAGGCGATTTTGAGGATCTATGTAGAGGTCCTCATGTGCCCAATACAATATATTTGAGATTTTTCAAATTAACACGAGTTGCTGGAGCATATTTAGGTGGCGATGAAAAAAGAGAAATGCTCACTAGAATTTATGGTGTGGCATTTGCTGATAAAGAAAGCTTAAATGAATATTTAAAAATCATAGAAGAAGCAAAAAAAAGAGATCATAGAAAGCTTGGTAATGAAATGAAACTTTTTGCTTTTGATGATGAAATAGGAGGCGGACTTCCTATATGGCTTAGTAGTGGTGCAAAATTAAGAAGTAAGTTGGAGCATTTATTATACAAAGCTCATAGATTAAGAGGATATGAGCCAGTTAGAGGTCCAGAGCTTTTAAAAGCTGATGCTTGGAAAATAAGCGGGCATTATGCAAATTATAAAGAAAATATGTATTTTACTCAAATTGATGAGCAAGAATATGGTATAAAACCTATGAATTGTGTGGGGCATATCAAAGTTTATCAAAATGATGTGAGATCTTATAGAGATTTACCTTTAAAATTTTTTGAATATGGCGTGGTTCATAGACATGAAAAAAGCGGTGTTTTGCATGGGCTTTTTAGAGTTAGAGAATTCACTCAAGATGATGCACATATTTTTTGTATGCCAAGTCAAATCAAAGAGCAAGTTTTAGAAATTTTAAGTTTTGTTGATACTTTAATGAAAGCTTTTGAATTTGACTATGAAATGGAAATTTCTACTAAACCAAACAAAGCAATTGGTGATGATGAAATTTGGAATATAGCTACTAATGCTTTAAAAGAAGCTCTAAACGAGCAGGGTTTAAAATATGGCATAGATGAAGGCGGTGGAGCTTTTTATGGTCCAAAAATAGATATAAAAATAACAGATGCACTAAAAAGAAAATGGCAATGTGGAACCATACAAGTAGATTTTAATTTGCCAAATCGTTTTGAACTTGAATATACCGATGCAAATAACGAAAAAAAGCAACCTGTAATGCTTCATCGTGCGATTTTAGGTTCTTTTGAAAGATTTATAGGAATTTTAATAGAACATTGTGGCGGCGAGTTGCCATTTTTTATAGCACCAACTCAAGTGGCTATAGTACCAATTTCACAAAATCACCATGAATATGCAAAAAAAATTGCCGCACAGCTTTTAGAGCTTGGTATCGATAGTGAAATTTATGCCAAAAACGAAAGCTTAAATAAAAAAATTCGCTTAGCTGAAAAAGCACATGTTCCTATGATACTTGTATTAGGCGATGAAGAAGTGGCAAATGAAAGTGTTGCATTAAGAGATAGAAGAGCAAAAGAACAAAAAACATTGACTTTAGATGATTTTATAACCCTAACAAAGGAGAAATTAAGTGAGGTACGCTTTTGAGTAAAGAAAAAGAAGTTTTGCTAAATGATGAAATCGAGGCAGATGAGATTAGATGTATAGGTGATGATGGAAAAGTTTATGGTATTATTAGTTCAGATGAAGCTTTAGATATAGCAAATAGACTAGGGCTTGATTTAGTGATGATAGCTCCTGATGCAAAACCACCAGTATGTAAAATAATGGACTATGGAAAATTCCGCTATCAGCAAGAGAAAAAACAAAAAGAAGCCAAGAAAAAACAAAAAGTTATTGATGTTAAAGAAATCAAACTTTCTGTAAAAATTGCTCAAAATGATATAAATTATAAAGTAAAACACGCTAGTGAATTTTTAGAACAAGGCAAGCATGTTAAATTTAGAGTTTTTCTAAAAGGTCGTGAAATGGGTACTCCAGAAGCGGCTATAGCTTTGCTTGAAAAAATTTGGCAAATGGTACAAGAGATATCAGATAGAGATAAAGAACCTTTACTTGAAGGTCGTTATGTAAATATGTTAGTAACTCCTAAAAAGAAAAAGTAATTACAAGCCTTTAAGGCTTGTGCTTTAAATTGATGAAAAAAGAAAATCCTGCTTTTTTAAAAGAACAAATCATAACTTATCTTGGAAACAAAAGATCTTTGCTCGAATTTTTAAACCAAGGCTTTAAATTTGTACAAAATGAGCTAAAAAAAGACAAATTTAGCTTTTGTGATATATTTAGTGGTTCGGGTATAGTTTCGCGTTTTGTGAAGCCTTATGCGAGTTTTATCATAGCAAATGATTTGGAAGATTATTCTAAAATCATTAATGAGTGCTATTTGACCAATCAAAATACAGATTTTTTACAAGAACTACAAAAATATTATGAAATTTTAACTTCTAATCTAACACTAAAAAAAGGCTTTATCAGCAAGCTCTATGCTCCTAATGATGATGAGAGCATTAAAAAAGAAGAAAGGGTATTTTATACACTTAAAAATGCGATGTATTTAGATACCATGAGACAAAATATTTCAAAATTACCTTGTGATATGCAAAAATACTTCATTGCGCCACTCATTTATGAAGCTAGTGTTCATGCAAATACTAGCGGGGTTTTTAAAGGTTTTTATAAAGACAAAAATGGCATGGGAAAATTTGGTGGAGTAGGTGAAAATGCACTAACTCGTATTAAAGGTGATATCGCTTTAAAAATGCCTATTTTTTCAAATTATACTTGCGATTTTAAAGTATTTCAAAAAGATGCAAATGTTTTAGCCAAAGAGCTTGATGGTTTTGATGTGGCATATTTAGATCCTCCTTATAATCAACATCCTTACGGATCAAATTACTTTATGTTAAATTTGATTGCTAATTATAAAAAACCAAAAGATATTTCTAAAATTTCTGGCATTCCAAAAGACTGGAACCGAAGTGCTTTTAACAAGCAAAATAAAGCTGAAGACGCTTTGTTTGATTTGATAAATGATTTAAAAGCCAAGATTGTTTTACTTTCTTATAATTGCGAAGGTTTTGTAAAAAAAGATAGTTTTTTAAAGCGTTTACAAAGTCTTGGAAAATGCGAAATTTTAGAGCAAAAATACAATGCATTTAGAGCTAGTAGAAATCTTTCTAAACGCTCTATACATATACAAGAACAACTTTATGTGCTAAAGAAGTATTAATCTTTCATATATAAGGTTAATTGCTCATATAGCTTTTCTTTTAAGATTAAAGGTTGGCAAATCTTTATATATGGTATCCAATATCTTACTAAATTTAAAAGTTCATCATCGTAAGAATAAAAAGTTTTTATATACAAAAATTCTTCATTTTCTTCTATAAGTTTATATTTGTTTGAAGCATTTTTTCTTAAAAAATACTCTTTTGCTTTTTTATCTATTTTTAAAATAGCTTCTTTTTCTTTTTCAACTATCCAATTGTTTTGATTTTTTTCTATTTGGCTGATAAATTTTTCTTTAGGTGTGAAATTTTCTTTTTTGTTTATTTTTAATTTGCTTATTTTGGAAAAAGTAAAGGTTTTTAAAGTATCATTTTCATCGGCTAAAAGATACCATATATTATCTATATTTATAAGTTTGTAAGGATAAACTTTTCTATATTTTTCTTTGTAGTAAAAATTAATAGTGTATTTTGCTATTATAGCTGTACTTAGATCTTCAAAATTTTCTCTATTGAGAATTTCATAATTTTTATTTTTTATTAAAAATGCTTTGTTTATTTTTTCATTTAATAAATCATTTAAAAATTCTTTATCTAAACTAGGATAAAGTTTGCCAATACCGCTTAATATAGCAAAATTTTGCATATCTTTAAAGCTTAATTTCCCTAGAGCGTAACTTTCTAAAAAGTATTTTCCATTTTCTTTTTTTATAGGCATAAAAGCAAGACGCTCATGCAAGTCTCTTTGTATGGTGCGAATGCTGACATTAAATTCTTGTGCAAGTTCTTCTAAGCTAAAACGCTCACCATTGTTTAAACACTGCAGTATAGATACTAAACGCGTAGAAAGTTTGTCTTTGTCCATAATATGCCTTTATTTTAGCAAATCCTTTATATTTTGTTTGATTGATTTTGGATCTTTTTCATAAGTAACTAAAAGTTCTTGGATAAGCTTTAAAAAATCATCAAAATCATCAGGATTTTCTTTTTTAAATTTAAGCACTCTATCTAGGATAATAAAAGCAGCTTCGGTTTTGTCGTTTTCTTTTTCATAAAGTTCTTTAAGCTCAAAAGCAAATTTGGTGTAAGTATAAGCTTGCTTTGGCTTTGAGATGATATCAAAGATGTTTGATTTATAACTAAAAAGCAGTGAAAAAAGTTGAGGTAGTTTGTTTAGCATGGTATTACCTATAAAACTATTTGGGTGTCTATAATTTCTTCACCCTTTTTAAGCCAATTAGAAAAAGAATTTTTACGATTTTCTTCTTCTAAGATATTATCTTTAATATGCTTTAAGGCTGATTCTAAATCGGAGACTTTTGGAAAAAATCTCTCCTTAAATATTTTTTCATCATTAATTAGTTCTATAATTTCTGATTTTTGCTCGTGAAAATTATTTTCCATTTTTTGTTTGGTTAATTGAAATTCTTTTTCTCTCTGTGCTTGCTTATAACTATCCCAAAGTTCTATACCAATTCCAATAACTGTAATAACCACATTAGCTTTATTTGCTAAATTAACCGCACCCCAAGGTTTAAATTTTAATCCTAGATCAATTCCTATGTATTTAGCACCTTGAACTACAACATCTCTTGCGATTTTTATATTAGTAGCATTTATCACCCCGCTGTGGCGCAAAAAATTTACCCCTTGTTTTCCAAAAGCTGAAATGCTGTTTTCAAAAAAAGAAAGTTCTGTTGTAAAATTAGTTTTAATTCTAGAAAATTGAGTATGGATTCTATGTGTTTGCTTATCAAAAGCATTTTGAATTTTAGTGTCTATATTGATACCATTTTGTCCTATTTCTCTTGTTATAAAAGCACCAAAAGTATCTAGTGTTGTTCCTTGTAATTGTTCGCAAAGTCCATTAAAATAATCCATTATAAACTCTCTTAGTTTTATACGAGCATGAGCTATATCACTATCAAGTTCATCGATATTATCTTGCATATTTAAAGCAGTTTGTTTTAATCTGTCTAAACCATCACAAAAGACATTGTGTAAATTTTTGGCCACTGGGAGTTGTTTTGTTAGTATATCCTTAATAATACTTTCTTTAGTATCTTCAACTATCGCTAGTTTTCCTCCATTTTCACTAATCTTCTTCTCTGTTTCATTTTGTAAATTTTTTATATGAGAAAGTTTTTGGAACTCATCTTTATGTTTAAGCCAATATTCAACCCCTTCATCAAAAGGGTTTGCTGATACCGCAACTATACTTAGTTGTTCCTTTTCTTTGTCTGATAAACCAATTAAATCATTTAATCTCTTTTTGATATTTTCTTGTTTAATAGCTAGATTATGATTATAATCTAGCTCATCTTCTATATCTGCGATTTCATCAAATTTACTTAAAACAAAAATTGTTCTTGGTAAAAGATTAAGAGTTCTAAACATCCAATTTAATTCATCTTTATGTGAATCTTTAATAGGATTAGACGGATTTAAAATATAAAGGATCAAATGTGCTTCGCTAATATATTTTTTAGTAATATCTTTATACTGTTCAATTTTATTTTCATCATTTATTTTTTCTTTAAAACCAAATAATCCTGGAGTATCCACAAGCTCTAAATCATCATCAATTGGATAAATTTGAATAGCATCGCTTGACTCTTGATGATTTATTTTCATACTTTGTTTATCTAGTCTTTCAACCCAAGCAGCTGCTATAGATGTTTTGCCTTCTGAAAAACCTCCTATCAAAGCTACTTTTAGCTTTTCATTGTTTACATTATTAATAGTATTTTGTAATTTCTTAATAAAAGAACTATCTACTTCAATACCATAACTTTCTCCTTCTGTTACAAAATTTAATAAGCTAGTTAAAAGCTCTAAATTTTTTTGCTGCAAGGTTTTAAATTCTGCAATAGTTTGATTCATATAATATCCTTTCTTATAGTATTTGCTAGTTTGTCTAAATCATTTTTTATTTTATCAAGATCACCAATAGTTGTTTTTAAATGTGTTATAGGATGTAGTAGTGTATTTTTTATATTATTTATAGGATCTTTAATATTTTTATCATTATCTTTTAATTGTTTTTTAATATCATCTTGTAATTTAGATAAGATTTTTCTTAAATTTTCATCCACTGATTTTTTTTGTTGAGAACGCTTATAGTTTTTGTCAAACATTTTTCTAATAGACTTAAAAACTCCAATAAATCCAGAGATAACAGAAAGAGCTAAAACTACCCACCCACCAGGATTCCAAAAATTCATTGCAGCTACTGCTACTACCATGCCACCTAAAGCACCAAAAAGAGCTGTTTTGTCTAAACCACTATCTATATTTATACTAAGTGGTATTTCGTTGTTTATTTTAAAATTATTTTCCGTACTTATTTTTAATTTTTCTTGAAATTTTTGTAAAATTTTTTGCAGTTTTGATTCAAACTCTACTATTAATGACTTAAAACATTTGTCTGTATTTTGCGTCAAAAATTCGATTTGTTTTTTAATTTCTTGCTCAAAATAATCTTTAAAATCAGCATCTGTAATATCTTGTTCTATAATTTTATACATTATACCTCTTGTTTTATTTTGGAATTTTTCAATTTGTAAATTAGAATCATTGTCTAAATCTAAAATAAAATTTTTTACTAATAGATCTAAATCTTTGCTGGTTGATTTTTGTATGTTTTGAAAATCTTGAAGCAAAGAAATATATTGCTTGTTAATTACATCAATGTTTTGTATAAATTTTTCAACAACTTTTAAAGCTTTATTATAATTTGATATTTTAATTTTCTTTTTGAAATTTTTAAACAAGTCTTGTTGTAAAAATTCTACAAATTCGTAAAAATAAGATTTTTGTAATAATTCTTCAGGTTTTAATTGTTCTAAAAATTTAGCCCTTTGTTTATAAAGATCGGTGTTTTTAAACACACATCTTGAAACACCATAAAATGCTACTTGAGCACTGATAATTTTGCAGGTTTTATAATTATTGTGTAATATCTCTTGCATCTTTTCATCTAAAATTTTTAAACTTTCTTCTTCATTTTCATTTATTAATCCACGCGATAAGGCTCTTACATTGTTGATTGGTTTATTATAGATAGTATAGACTTCGGTATGCTCACTTAAATGCTCTTGAATTTTTTCGATAGTTCCTTTATTACTAGTGCTACCTTTTTGAGGAGGAGTTGGTTCTCTTTTTATGTAAAAAACGGCATGTGCTTTTTTTGTTGCCTTGGATATTTCATCTATGACTATCTTTTCATTGCCTTCTATGCCAGGAACATCTAGTAAAGTAATACACTCTTGATTATAAGTAAGACTATAAGCAGAAAGATTTTTTGTAAAATCACTTCTACCATCACCTATAATAACTCCATCTTGAACTTCTAAAATTTTATCTTCTAAATCTTGTTTTTCTTTGCAATATCTTTCTTTTTCTTGAATAATAAAAGCAATATTATCATCAATTTCTAAAAGATTTTTTTTGAGTTTTTTTAAATTACCTACAAAAAAAATTAAGATTTTAGAAAATATTCCCTTATTATTTAAATCCTGCAATTGTAGTTCTATAGATTCTTTGTTTTTTGAGAGAGTTATTATTTGCTCTTCAAATGCTTGAATTTTTTGCTCACTATCTTCAAAACGCTCGTTATATTCCAAACTAAATTGATTGAATTGTTCTTCTTGTTCTAGTTTAATTTTTTCTTTAAAATAAATTCTTAAAGCTTCTATAAGCGTAGATTTGCCCGCGTTAGTTTCTCCATAAAATGCTATAGTAAAATTATTCCATTCTTGATTATCTTTTAAAACATCAAGCTCTTTTATACTATTTTGTTTTAGATCTTTAAATATAGATAAGGCGTTTTGGTTTAAATCACTTATCTTATCATTATCATTGGTATTATTAAATATATATTCTAAATCATCAATGTTAACTTTTATTTTTTGATAAATATTTTCCAAAAATTCTCTCCAATTATTATTGTATGGATGCTGATTATATCAGTCTAATTATGAATTTTATTCAATTTTTAATTTATTTTTTATTATATCTAAATTTGCTTAAGTTTTATTGCTTTTAATAATTCTTATAAGCACCACTAAGCCTGCTAAAATTAGCACATAAGACACTGCTACATTTATAATTCCGTATTTTTCTATTAAAAATAAACTCGGCAAAATAACACAAAATAATACAAACACAAGCAAAGCCCAAAAGGCTCCGCAAACTATAGCCCATATAGCAGTAGCTATCATCACTATGATGCCAATTATAATCGCCATTTAACTCCTTTATTTCAATGTAAAAAGAATTATATTTTAGCTTTGTGACAGGTTGTGTCGCGTAAGTTAGCATTATCTTTTAAAAGCGCTTAGTATGGTGCTAAATGCCATTTCTAAGGCATTAGCGTTTTTTCTTTGGAGAGGTTTTTTGCATTTTGGGCAAGTAAAAACATCACCCATAAATGGCATAACATCAGATTTTGGAACTATTACTTTAGAATACCCGCATTTTTTACATACTTTTTTAAACGGCATAGGACGTATCATTCAATTTCCTTTATATAATTTAATTATTAACATTATCTAATTTTTGCTCTTTCGTTTCGTTTGGATTTGCGTTTTCAAAAATCTCTTTTATGTTAGTGCATGTTTGTTCGTATTTTTCTTTGAGTTCAGGATTGTTTTCTATGGTTTCTTTTCTACCAAATAAATCTGAAACAATTAAAGGTTCGTTGAAAAATTTATCATCTACTGCATTATAGACTTTTTCAGCAGCTTGCCCAAGCATTTCGCATGCTATGTCTTTTGGATCATCAGTCCAGTATGCATTTTCTTCTTTGGTCTTGTCATACCATTTTTTTAATCCATATCCAGTTGCAGCTAAAGCAACTCCACCTAAAATAAAACCCAATTTTCCCATAAATAACTCCTTTTGTTTTGATCTACAAAAGGAATTATATTTTAGCTTTATGACAGGTTGTGTCGTTTTTTATAAATTTATGCAGTTGGTAATTCGTGGTTTAGTTCTCCGATACGATTTTTTATATCTAGCAACTTAGCATTAAGCTCTTCTGTGCTTAATTTCTCAGATAATTTACTATTGATAATCGGATTATAAATATCATTAACTTGTTCAGTTATTGCTTTTGTAAAATTACCTTCAATACGAAGAATTATATTTTTTATTTCATTGATAATGTGCATTTGTTTTGCTTTATTTTGTCTGTTTTGTTCTTCTGTTTCATTATCTGAAAATATATTGGATAGGAATAAATTTATAGACTTAACAAAAGATAGGGCTATTTTGGCAAGAGGATGCGGAATTGTTGTAAGTACAAGCTCTAGTCCATTTAACCATTTTTTCGCATCATTTTTTAAGAAATCTGTTATACCAGCATCTTCATCAGAGTCAGAGGTATTAAATTTAATTTCATCACATTTACTTAATTTATCAAAAGTATAGTTGATATTTTCAATATTTTTTTTGAGATTTTCAACTTTTTCTTTCATGGTATTTTCTAATTTTTGTTTTATTTCATCTATACTTTGTTTTATCACATCTTCAAGTAAAGCTGTGTTGCCTTCGCTTTTATCATATAACTCATTTTCTAATTTAGAACATTTTTCATTGACAATACCTAGTAATTCATGTTTTACTACTTCTTTTTCGCGTTGAGTGTTGCTGATGAAATTTTCTATAATTTCTATAGATTTATCATCTAACTTTTTATCTATAGATATATTAACATCATCTATAAAATCATTAATATTTTTATTACATAATTGTATTATTTCTTTTTCGCCACTGCTATAGAATAAATCTTTGATTTTGTTTTCAAGTTCATAAAATCCACTATTTTCATATAAAAGATTTTTATTTTCAGATTTACCTTTATAAGCACTTAATGCATTAACCGAATAAACTGATATTTTTTCTTTAGCATCTTCTTTATCAAAACCAAATTTTTCAAGATTTAAGTAAATTACTTCGCGTTGCTTAATATCATCTTCATCGCTTACATTTTGTTTTTTATTTAAGATAATAATAGCTGATTTTTTATCATCTATAATTTTTTTTATTTTTTCATATAAAAAGGTTTGCTCAACATTTTCATTGCTCATTACAAACAAAATCAATTCACATTGCTTATAATAATCATCTGCTATTTTTTGATCTTCTTCGGGTGCATTTACTCCTGGAGTATCAAAAATTTCAAGATCATTATATTTGTAAGATTGTACTTGTTTTGTTTCAGGAGCATCACCTGTTTTTGCCACTTCTTTACCTACTAAGGCATTTATCAAGGTGCTTTTTCCAGAATTATATACCCCATAAACCATCATTTTTGGTTTAAAATTTTCTATTTTATCTTGCAAAGTATTTTTAAGATGAGTTATTTTTTCTTGATTGCAAATTTGATGATCAATTAGTTCTGATTCTATATTTTGTAAAATTGTAATTTTGTTTTTGTATTGTTCAATTATATTTTTCATTTATTTTCCTTTAGTTTTAATAATTTGTTTTCTAGGCTTATAATGTTTATTTTTAATCCTTCTGCTATTTTTTCACAAGGAACTAAAACATCATTATAAAATGTTTTAATACTCTCATTTGCTACCTCCTCATAGTGTTTTTTTAGCAATTGGATATTTTTTTCTATCAATTCAGACCTATTATCACCTGCTTTGATTTTTTTATTTGTTGTTTCTTCTTTGTAGAAATAGTCAAAACTGATGGTATTTATAATTTTTTCAAAAAAGCCTCTCGGTATGGTATATTTGTATGTTTTATATTTTGTTTCTATTTTTGAATCTAAAGCAGGAGCTATGATGTTAAATCGCATAACAAAATCATTTACTAGTTTATTAACTTCAGAGCATATTTGGTTATTTACTTTTTCTGCTATAGTTTTTGCTGTGTTTTTAAATTTTTCCTCTGCATTAAATTCATTGAGTTCATTTGTTATGGTAGTTAGCTCTTCATGTAATAATAAAGAAATTTTATTATTTAAATCAGATTGTATAGTTTGTCCTTCTCTCTTTTTTTCTTCGATTAGATTGTTTAAAGCTTGATAATCTTCTTTAGCGCTTGATTTTTCTAAAATATGATCAATTAAAGAATTTAATCTTTTTTGAGGCACTTCTTCTTTTAACTTTTGAGCTTTCTTTGTTAGCACTAAGGACATAGAATTATAAAATTCTTCTATATTGCTGTTTTTAAATAATTCTGTATTATTTGTTTTAATCCCTTCTTGTGCTGTAAAAACTGAAATTGACATAATTTTTTCATTTTGTTCTAAATTTGGAATTTTTTCTTTGATTGTGTTTAAAATATATTCTTCTTGTTTTTTTCTATCTTCTTCTTTTTTATTTTCCAATACAGCAACTATTTTTCCATCCACTTCATCTTCTGTTGTTTTGTCTGATTTTGTGATGATTAATCTCAAGGCAGAGCCTTTACCAGAATTTACTAATTCTTTGATTTGCTCTGTTTCATCATTTTGTAAAGGTGCATCAGAGCTAGTTGGAAAGATGATATAATCAGCAGCTTCAATGTATTGTTTGGCTAAATTTCCATTTTCTTCTGTTGTAGATAACAATCCAGGAGTATCTACCCATGCTATACCACCATTTTCATTTTTTCCACCTAGTTTAAATAATTGTATAGAACTAGTGCATTCTGTAATATCTGTTTTAAATTCTTGAATTTCTTCTAGTTTTTCACTTTCTCTTTCTTTTCCCGCTTTATCATAGACTTTAAAATAAGGTTTTTGATTTTCTAGGCAATTGCTAGCTACAAAATTTCCTAAAGTGCTTTTGCCAGCTTTTACTTTTCCATAAATGATAACGATGAAATTATTTTCTAATTCATCTCTGAATTTATCTTCATTGGAAAGTTTTAAAATTTCATTTTCCCAGTTAGATATAGCTAGATGTATTGAATCTAGTTTTTGTTTTAGAAATTCACCAATTTCTTGATTTTTAGCTTCTAGTTGAGCTATATTGATTTTTACACAATTTTCTTTAAATTCTTTTATATAATTTTCTACCTGCTCTCTTTTTTTAAGTAAATTAGTTCCTATTATGCTTAATTTTTCTAGGTCGTGATAGAATTGATTTAATTGTTCTTTCATAAAATTTCCTCTAATTTTGTTTTTAATTTATTTTGAATTTCTTTTAATTGTTTAATATCGTTTGTAAGTGAATGTATTTGTTCATTAAGCTCATCAAGCTCTTGGCTTTTAATAAATTTTATAAAATTATTGTTTGTATTAGATTGGCAGTTAATAAAATTTATAAAATTATTGTATAGTAGCGATGATGATTTAAATTCAACTTCTATATTTTTGGATTTAAAATATTTTTTATACTCATTAAGCAAATTTTCATATTGTCTTTTTTTATCAGATTGTTCTTTTTGTTCAAAACTATAACTATCATCATCATTTTCGGTAACGCTATCATATATTTTTTTACCAACAAAAATCGCAGCTGCTCCTATAATCCATGGTAACATTTTTTCTCCTTTATTGTAAAATTTTTGCCAATTTTTCATTAGCTTCTTTAATTTCTTGATTAATTGTTGTTTTTAATTGTTCTTTTTTTATAGTCTTATCTTCTAGTTCTTTATTTTTTTGAGAAATCAACTCATTTATTTTTGTAAAAATTTCATGATTTTGTAGTTTGTTTTTTCTATTTTCATTTGCTGTTAAATTGGATTTTAAATCATTAAGCGTTTGATTTAATAATTCTATATTACTATTTTCTATAAGTAGTTTTTTATTTTCATTACAACCTTTGATGTAGCTTTCAGATGAAATGGTAATTATTTTCATTTTATCAATAGCTCTTTGATCTATAAAATTTAACAATTGATTTTTTATATTTTCTTTCACCTGCTTGATTTTTTCTCTATCTATCCCATCAGATTTTGACAAAATAATGATTAAATTTTTAACAAAATTATCATCATTATCTTTAACTAATTTTTTCAAATATTCAAATTCTTGCTTATGTAATTCTCCTGTTGAAACATTATGGACAAAAAGATATATATCAGATTGCAAAAAACCTTTAAAAGCATTGACATCATCATTTTTATCGACATTTAATCCAGGTGTATCAATAAAAATAAAATCTTCATATTCTAAAGATTTAATTTCTTTTGTTTCTACTCTATCTGCAACTGAAAAATTACTTTTATCTAAAGAATTTGTTAAAGCATTTAACAATGAACTTTTGCCACTATTGTATAAGCCTATGACACAAATTGTTGGTTTTTTATTAATCGTTTCTAAGATGGTTAAGAAATTTTCATATTCATTTTGTATATTAAATTGAGTTAATATATGGTTATTTAGCATTTTTATCCTTTATAAAATTAAAATTATACATATCCCCCCCCCCTATGTCAAGATATTTAACTTTTTTAACAAAATTATATTTTAGCTTTACGACAGGTTATGTCACATAAGAGTTAAATTTTCAAAAATATAAAAAGATATGTTGATAATATTTTATTAGTTTATTGGTGTAGCAAACAAGTATTGTGATGTTACAATACTTGTTTATCGTTTAATTTTGGTTTTTGAAGTAAAATTCCTTTTAGCATACTAAAAGTATCTATACCTAGGATAATATTTCTTAGCTTTATAGCTTGATGTAACGAAGGAATTTTTTCATGAACAGCTGAATTCCTTATATCTTGTAAAATATTTATATGTTTTGATAAATCATAATTTATGAAATTTTTACATTTTATATCAAGTAAATCTTGAATTTGTTTATTTTGCAATAAAAATTTCATAGTTCCTATGTTTGGTTTGTGTTTAAAAAAATCATTTAATGTATAAGATTTTTGTTGCACACTATAGTTTATATTTTTTATATTTTCATTTTTTTGGCAAAGTTGAAAAAATATTTTTTTGCAAAAATCATAAATTTCATATTCTAAGGTTTTAGAGTATTTAACAATGATGGAGGTAAAATCATACACAGGATCTTGGTGATTTTTATCAAATTCCATTTCAGCATATATTATATTGTTAATACTATCAGGATGTAGAAGATAAAAAAGCTCATTACCAAAAATGTATTTTTTGAAAATATCTTGAATTTGTAAATATTCTTGATTTTTATAAGCATCTAAACAATGCTTTGTTTTATCTAAAAAATAATCAATTTTACTTTTTTGCTTAACTATTAAAGGATATACATAAGAATTTCCATAGATAGCGTAAGAATTGTTTTTATAATTTGGTGTGGTAAAATTTGATAGATAATGATTTTTAACCGTTGTAAAGTCTTCACAAACTAATTCTCTTAAATCTTCTATGATGAAGTAATGCTCGATGTTAAAATTTTTTTCTTTATAGTAGCTTGGTAATAAACTTTCATCATCTAAGTTTTTGCTCACCTTTGTAACCTTTGCTACAAATAAATTTGCATAATCGCTTAAAAAAAGTTGCAAGGGCTTATCTTTACTAGTATTTGTATAAATTTCATTTAAATCTTTTTCAAAAGAATTATTTTGATCGTTGATTTTTGACTTTACCTTGGCAAATGCAACTTGACCTTTATCGAGTAAAATTTGTAAATGTTCTTTTATGACATTTTCTTGATAGTAAGGATTATAAAGGATTAAAAGATTATGCATAGTTTTCCTTGAAATAATATTTGTGTTTTGATATTTTACTTAATTTTAAAGAAAATTTTTAAAAGATGAATTTAATTTCTCTAAAGCATAGTTGTGGTAAAATAGTAGCTTTCTTTTATGAAAAAATTTATCCAAAGGATACACATGCCAAAAATGAAAAGCGTTAAAAGTGCTGTTAAACGCTTCAAAGTAGGTAAAAATAAAATCAAAAGAGGCTCAGCTTTTAGAAGTCATATTTTGACTAAAAAACCTGCTAAGAGAATGCGTGATCTTCGCACTGCTAAGTATGTTCATTCGACCAATGTTAAAGCGGTTGAAAAAATGTTAGGAATTTAAGCTTACTTAAATTTAGTTTTTGACAAAAAGTCATTCAAACTCCCCTTGTAAAAAAGGGCAAGATTCGTTTAACGAACGCCAATTTGTGAAAGGATAAATATGGCAAGAGTAAAAACAGGTGTTGTAAGACGCCGCAGACATAAAAAAGTTTTAAAACTTGCGCGTGGTTTTTATAGTGGTCGCCGCAAACATTTTAGAAAAGCTAAAGAACAATTAGAAAGAAGTTTGGTTTATGCGTATCGTGATAGACGCCGCAAAAAACGCGATTTTCGTCGTCTTTGGATAGTGCGTATCAATGCAGCTTGCAGACTAAATGATATTAGTTATTCAAGATTTATAAATGGTCTTAAAAAAGCAGGCATTGAGCTTGATAGAAAAATTTTAGCTGATTTAGCGATGAACGATGCAGCTGCTTTTGCTAAAATCGCAGATGCTGCTAAAAAAGCACTTTAGTTTCACTGCAAGGCTTTTTATAAGCCTTGTTTTTCTTTGCCTACTCTCTTTAAATTCTCTTTTTGCAAAAGATATTTTACTTTTTAAAGTTTATGATGAAAAGCTTTTTATAGATAAAAATTTAAGCCATTATTTAATGAGTGAAAAGCTTGATGGTATAAGAGGACTTTGGGATGGAAAAAATATGCAAACAAGAGCAAAAAACACTATAAAGCTTCCTAAATTTTTTACAAAAAATTTTCCAAATTTTAAACTCGATGGTGAGCTTTGGATCCAAAGAAATGCTTTTGAAGAAATTTCATCTTTAGTGCGTCAAGAAAATCCTGATGAAAACCTTTGGAATAAAGTAACTTATAATGTCTTTGATGTGCCAAATGCTTGTGAAGAATTTAAAATTTATCCTTGTACTTTAGAAGCTAGACTTGATGTTTTAAGAATGTATTTGGCTAAAAATCCTAGTAAATTTATAAAAATCATTCCTCAAATCCGTATAAAAGATAAAAAACATTTAGAGCAATTTTACCAAGAACTTATAGCTCAAAAAGCAGAAGGTGTAATCATAAGAAAAAATGATATGCCTTATGAAAAGAAAAGATCAGACAATGCTTATAAGCTAAAACCATTTGATGATGCAGAATGTATTGTAAAAAAGCATTTTGAAGGCAAGGGTAAATTTGAAGGCAAAATGGGATCTTTGCTATGCGAAGCAGATATCAAAGGTAAAAAAGTAAGCTTTAAAATAGGTTCAGGTTTTAAAGACAAAGATCGTATAAATCCTCCTGCTATAGGATCAATCATCACTTATAAATACAATGGTTTTACAAAAAATGGCACCCCAAGATTTGCTACTTATTTAAGAACGAGAGAAATTTTTTAAAGCATTGATTCCTAAATATACAGCAAAAGCAATACATGAGATCATAATGATACTAGCGCCACTTGAAATGTTAAAATAATAACTCGCCATTAAACCACTTAAGCAAAAAAATAAACTCAAAATACTTGAATAAATCATCATCCAGCCAAGTTTTTTACTAATGCCTTCTGCTATAAAGCTTGGTATGCTTAATAAAGCCATAGCTAAAATTAACCCCACAAGCCTAATGCTAATAACCACACACAAGCTTATCATAAAAATCAAAAGATAATAAAATAAATTAATGCTAATCCCTCTAGTTTGAGCAAATTCGCTATCAAAACTTATGATTTCAAATTGTCTATAAAAGCATAATAAAATAATGATAAAAATAATATCTACACCAAGCATAAGCCAAATATCTTCATTAGAAACAGTTAATATATTACCAAATAAATATGCCATTAAGTCGTTATTGTATTTTGGGCTTAAATCTATAAGTATGATTCCTATAGCCATGCCAAATGCCCATATGACAGCTATGATACTATCGCTTCTGTTTGGATAGTGTTGGCTTAAATAAGCCACTATAAAGGCTAAAATCAAAGTAAATAAACTTGTGCTAAGTAAAATAGGTAAAGAAAAGTAAAATGCCACTCCAATGCCACCAAATGCCCCGTGTGTAATACCACCAGCCATAGACATAAGCCTATTTACCATTACCAAACTTCCTATACAGCCACAAGCAATGCTTACTAGCACACAAGAAAATAAAGCATTTTGAAAAAAGTTAAAATTTAAAATTTCAAGCATCACATTCCTTACATAGGCAAGAATTCAAACTCATTTCAACATCGCAAAAATGAGAATGATTTTGGTATAAATGTTTTATATAGTTGATTTTATTTGGATCTTTGATGTTTTTGTGTATGAAAATTTCTTTGTTTAAATATGCGATTTTATCACTATATGCTAAGGTTATATTAATATCATGACTAATGCATATAATACCTATACCATTTTGATGAAGTTGTTTTAAAAGTTCAAAAATTTGTATAGCATTTTTAGTATCTACACTTGCTGTAGGTTCATCTAGTATAAGTAATTTACACTCTCCTACTAAAGCTCTTGCTATAAGCACTCTTTGTCTTTGACCGCCACTTAAAGAGCTGATGGTTTTATCCCAAAAATCTTGCATAGATACTTTTTTTAGAGCATCTAGGGCTAGTTCTTTATCTTTTTTTGCATAAAAACCAAATGTTTTATGATTTACTCTTCCCATTAGTACGACTTCTAAAACTCTAGTTTGAAAATTGGTATTAGTTAGAGTGTTTTGTGGGACATAGCCTATTTGATTTAAATTTATATTTTTAAATTTAATTAAATTTTTGCTTTTTAAAAGTCCAAATATGAGTTTTATAAGAGTTGATTTTCCACCGCCATTTGGTCCTATGATAGATAAAAAATCATTATTATCATAGCTTAGATTGATATTTTTTAGCACAAGTTCTTCGTTATAGGAAAAATTTAAATTAGATATTTGAAATAATTCCACTAAAATACACCTTCTTTAGTATTGATAAATAAAAATAATCCAAATAATATCATAAATATCAAAGCTAGACACGCTAGTGAAGTTCTTATTTTTGTAGTTTTTATATTTTGATGAATTTTATTTGCTCCTATAGCAAATAAAAATAATACAAAACACATTCCTAAAGTTACAAATATAGCAGAACTTAAAGCATATAAAAAGTTAAATTTATACGCAAATATAAAAAGCAAAATAACGCCAGGACAAGGCACTAAAGAAGCTCCTAGTATGACTACCCATTCACTTGTTTTATGTGAGTGACAAGAGCAAGAGCAAGAGTTTTTATGTAGTATTTTTTTACTTAGCATAAAAAGAGCTATAAAAACTATAAGCAAACTTGTAAATTTGGTTAGGATAAATCCAGCCATATTGATATCTTTAAGTAATTTTTCAAGCATAATTATGCCAATGCTTACAAGTAAAAATGCACTCATTATATGCACTATACCTATTTTTAATACAAAATAAAATATTTTTGAAAATGAACTTTTGTGTGTTAAAAAATACGAGCTTGTAAGCATTTTAGAATGACCTGGTGCGCTAGCATGAAAAACGCCATATCCAAAAGATATGATTAGCAACAATAAAAATGTTTGTATGTTAAATTCTTGCTGAAGAAGTTGCTTGATATATAATAAAATATTTTCGTTAAAAATTTGTAATTTATTTAAAAAATTATCCATAAAACTTGGATTTTGCTTGGTTTGAATTTCTGTAAAGATTGTGTTTGGTGCTTTGCCTTTTTGTGCTTGTAAAAATATGAGATTTAAATTGGGATTTGCACTTAGGTAGTAGCTTGAATTTAAAGTGATAAAATCTTGCGGTATAAATTTAAAATTAAAAAATCCTTCCTTATCTTCAAATCTTATGCTAAATGTGTTATTTTCTTTTATAGGGATGTTAAGCTTTACTTCAAAAGTAAAAAATAGTTTTGTTTTATCTGAAATTAATTTAGCGTTTGAAAATTTTTCTATGTAAATTTTTTCATCTAAATTATAAAATTGAAATTGCATTAAAAATTGTTTTGGCTCTATATAATCTAAAAGAGTATATTTTATATCGGTAAGTTCGTCTTTGTCTAAGGTGTCATTATAGTTTATATCATAGTTTTGAAGCAGTATTTTTACAAAATCTTGCGAAAATTCCCAAGTTACATAAATTTTATTGATGCTATCATTGCTTGCATTAAAGTCTAATCTTACATTTGCCGTTGGAGTATAAGCTGCACATAAAGCACAGCTTAATACTTTTTGAAAACATATAAAGGCTAGTATTAAAATGACTTTCATTCTAAAGCCATTTTTAAAGCTTGAGTGCTTTTTAAAAGCTCTTTATCCCAGTCTTTGGCTAAATGATTGATAAAAACAATTTTTGCGTTTAATTCTTTAGACAATACTTTGGCTGAATTTTCACTAAAACCAGATTGAACAAAAATAACTTTGATATTTTTTTCTTTGGCTATTTTTATTAGTTTTTGAAGATCTTGAATTTTTGGTTCTTTCCCATCGATTTCTACAGGAATTTGGATGAGGTTGTATCTTTTTGCAAAATATCCCCAACTAGGATGATACACTATAAATTCGCGATTTTTTATATTTTGCAAATTTGTTTTGATTGTTAAATTTAAATCGTCTAATTCTTTGAGAAAATTTTCTAAATTTTTTGCATAAAAGTCTTTGTTTTGTGGGAAATTTTGGCTTAATGCTTTATAGATATTTTGTGCTTGTATTTTTACCAAGACAGGATCTAACCAAGTATGAGGATCGTTTATGCCATGCTCATGCTCATGTATATTGTTTTCATGCTCGTCATGTTCTTCATTTTCTAGCAATGATATACCATTGTTGATATTAACAATCTTGACATTTTTGAGTGTATTTTTAAATTTGCTTTCTAGGATCTTTTCAAGTTCTAAATCAGCAAGAAAATAAATTTTACTTTTTTCAAGATTTTTAATTGCTGCGGGTTTAAATTCTACATTATGTTCATTAGAGTTAGGCTCTATAAGGATATTGATTTCCACGCTATCTTTGGCTATTTTTTCTACAAAAAATGCTTGAGGGGGTATGCTCACACTTACGATAGGTTTTGAAAAAGCAAATACGCATAGTAGCGATAACAATAGCATTTTTAACATCATTTGCTCCTTGATTGTAAAAATTTTCGTAATTATATATAATGCAACTTAGTTGCAACTTAAAAATAAAGTTGCATTTATAAAACTTTTTTGTGATAAAATACATTTATTTTCTAAGGTAAGATTTATGGAAGCTGTTGATTTGCTAAAAAAACATGATATTGCTATGACAACTTTAAGAGTAGAAATTTTGCAAATTTTATCTCTTGCTAAAACCCCATTAAGCTATGATCAATTTAATCTTAAAGCAAATAAAACTAGCTTTTATAGAAATATGGAACTTTTTGAAAAAAAAGGTATAGTAAATAAAAGCCAACTTGATCGCAAAAGTTTTTATGAGTTAGCAGATCACGCTAAAGCACATTTTATATGTGATGTGTGTCATGAGATTAGTGATGTAAAAATGCCTAAAGTTAAAGGGACTATAAAAAGTGTTGTGATTAAAGGAATTTGTCAAAAATGTGAGAGTGAATAATGAATTTATGGGATAAAAAAGCAAAAACTTATACAAGATTTTCTTTAGAGTTAAATGAAATTCAAAAAGCAACTTTTGAAAAAATAGGCTCTTTAGATGGTAAAAATGTAGTAGATATTGGTTGTGGAAGTGGCGTTTGGACTTTGCATTTAGCAAAAAAAGCTAAGGAAGTTTTAGGCGTGGATAATGCTAGTGCTATGCTTGAAATTTTAAAAGAAGATGCACTTAAAAATGGTATAAATAATATCAAAACTATAAATTTAAACTTTGAAAATTTTTACAAAAACAATACTTTGAAATTTGATTTAGCATTTTTAAGTATGTCTCCAGCTTTAAAAAGTGAAGAAGATTTTAAAGCTTTTTTAAATTTAGCACCAAAAAGAGTTTATTTAGGTTGGGCAGATAAACGCAAAAGTAGCTTTTTAGATCCTATATTTAAGCATTTTAAAACAGAATTTAAAGGCTTTTATAAAGAAGATTTTCAAAGCTT
Source organism: Campylobacter volucris (assembly GCF_008011665.1). Classification (GTDB taxonomy): domain Bacteria; phylum Campylobacterota; class Campylobacteria; order Campylobacterales; family Campylobacteraceae; genus Campylobacter_D; species Campylobacter_D volucris_A. The sequence goes on along the minus strand of NZ_VOWJ01000023.1, from coordinate 69,271 downwards.
TTTAGATACTCAAAATATACCTTATGAATTTGAAATTTTTAGCGAAACTAGGGTGGTAAAAAGAGACAAAGAAAGTGCCATAGAAAACGCTTTGTGGCATTTAAATATGAATGGCATTAATGCAACAAAGCAAGATTTAGAATCTTTTATAAAAGATGATATTGAAGAGGCTATAAGCTCAAAAATAAAACTGATTATTTGTTGATGAAGGAATTTTGTGAAATTTAGTGTTTCTGATTTTTTAAGAAATATAGGTCAAGAGTTAGTCTTAAAATTTAATAATGCTTCAAATAATAGCCACCCTCATGCAATAGGAAGAGCTAGAGAATGTGGTGTTATAGAAAAACTAGAAGCATTATTGCCTTCAGGTGTTGGCATTGGTAGTGGTTTTGTTATAGATCTTTATGGTGGAGTATCAAAACAAAGCGATATTATTATTTATGAGAAGAATTTTGCAAGTAGATTTATGCAAAATAATGTTGAAGACTATGCGTATTATTCTTGTGAAAATGTATTAGCAGTTGGTGAAGTTAAATCAAATGCCAACTCTAATGATATCAAAGATTCTATAGAAAAATTAAAGATTGTTAAAGAAATACAAAGAGAAAAATCAGAAGAAAAAGGAGTATATAGAAAATTTTTTACTTCAACTTCTATACAAGGAGTAGAAAGTCAAAGTTTTGATCCTGTTGCTAACGAAACAGATCAGATTTTTACTTTTTTAATAGCAAAAACTCTTCCATCGATAGAAATAATTCATAAAAATTTAAAGGATATATGTGGCGATAAAAAATATTTATCTCCAAATTGTTTTGTCTCTATAGAAGGCAAATCATTTTATTTTGCAAGTGATGAAGGAATTAGGATTAGTGCTATAGATTCTAAAGGTATTTATGAATTTATACTTGAAAATCCTTTTGCGTATTTTATAAATCATCTGACAACTTTTATTCAATGTGCAAGAACTACAAGGTTGAACAATTACAAATATCTTAGTTATTATAAAGAGACAATTGTATCAAATAAACATATAATAATCTAGCAAATTATGCCAGATTGATTTTTGAAATTTCATTTTGAATTTTTAAAGTTGCATCTAAAGTTTGTATGATTAAAGTAAAATGAGCATGATCGATTTCTTCTTCTTTGTGACTTTTTAGGTATTTATCTAGCACAGCATAACCGCCTATTTTAAATTCATAAATTTCAGGACTTACTTCATTAAAATACAAATTTTCGTTTATGAAAAGTTCTTTTGTGGTTTTGTCGTATTTGATTTTTTCTATTTTTAAATTTTTATTTTTTGTATTTTTGATTAAAGCTTCGCCTACACTAGAGTCTAATTCTTCATCTTTTAATAAGTGTAGATCTATAAGCTTTAAGCCTAGTTTGCTTAATTTTTTGAAAGTTTTTTTGTCTTTTACAAAAGGAATTTTTGGAAAATCAATTTTTAAAAAATCAAGGTATTTTTCTCTATAGTTTTTATGAAAAAGCACCGCATAAATATAGCCTAGTATATCTTTTGGTGAGAATTTCTCTTTGTAAAAATCATCTATGAAGATTCTAAAGCTTTCTTTGAAATTTTCTATTTTTGAGGTGAAATTTTCTTCTTTAAAATTTGGACTTTCTTTTTTTAGGAATTTTTTACTTCTAGTTGTAGGGTAAAGATAAAGCGGGAAGATATAGCTACCACTACCTACTAAATGTAAATCTATAATTGTATCACTAATGAAAATATTACTAATATTGTCTAATTTTGTTCCTCTATCGCAAATCAATCCAATATTTTCATTTTCTAAAAAATGCTCCATTGTTTCAATTCTGGGTCTTTCTATTTTTTCTATATCAAAATAAATTTTTTGCGTATCAAAAGGTCTATATGCTATTTCTTTTATATATTTCTTATCAAATTCATTATAATAACTATAAATTTGTTGTTTTAATTTTTCAGTATTAGTTGATATTAATATAGAATCTTTAGCACTTACAATTCCTACGCTTGAAAGCATAAAAATATCTTTTACACTTATGCCCTTGTTGTATTCTTCTAATAAGTCATTATTTTGCGGTAAGAAAAGATAAAAAGGCTCATTATTTTTTACTAAAGTCCATTCTATAGAATTTAAGTCATTTTCATATAAAAATTCGTATTTGTTTTTTCTTTTTCCGTATAAATCATAGTAGTAAATTTTTGTATTTTTGGTTTTTGCATTTTGTTTTATAAAGATATTTATACTCACACCTTGCATTATATCAAAGACATTTTCATCTTTGCTTCCATCTGGAGCTTTTTCTTTTTTTCTCGTATCGCCGTGTAAATTTAGTATGTAGATTTTATCAAAGCTTTGCATCAGAGAATATCTCATACCTCTAAAGGTAGGATTATCTAAAAAGCCATTGTTTGAAATAAAAGCAAAAATTCCACTTTCTTGAGAGTCGATTTTGCTTTGGGCAAAGCGTATGAATTTTACATAATCATCTAAAAGCCATTTTGGATTTTTTTCATTTTCTAGTTTGTGTTTTTCATATATGGCTTTGAAAGTGCTTGTGTTTTGCTTTGTTTTTTCTTGAAAATATAAATTTATATATCTTTTTTGCTCATCGTTAAGATTTGCTTTGCTTGGCTCTAATCCATAACTTATTTTGATCTCATCTTCATATAAGCCTTTGTTGCTACTTGCTCCGCTATAGGGTGGATTGCCCGTGATGATTAGGATTTGTTCTTCTTTTATCTTTTGGGCTTTTTTAAATTCTTTTGTTAAATCAGCAAGAGTAAAAAGTGTGTTTTGATTATATTGTTCTTTGGATATGCTTTTAGAATACAAAGTATTAGTTAGTGCTATTTTAAGGCTTTCATCATCATTTAAAGCAGAGTTAAATTCTTCTTTAAAGCTTTGAGAAATTTTTAAATGTGCTATAGTGTAAGGTGCTATTAAAAATTCAAAACCACAAAATTTATTAAGTAAGGCTTTTGGGTTGTATTTTAGACTTTTGTTGGATATGGGCTCTAAGGCTTTTTTGAAAGCTTCTAGCAAAAATGTGCCAGTGCCAGTAGCAAAATCAAGCAAGGTTATGTTTTTGTCTAAAGCTTCGCTTAATCCTTTTTTGTGATTAAAATCTTGTTTTAAAACTTCATCTATAGCATTGATGATAAAATTTACCACAGGTGCAGGGGTATAATACACTCCTCTTACCTCTCTAAGCTTTGGATCATAACTTGCCAAAAATGTTTCATAAAAATGCAAATAAGGATCTTTGTGAGTAGATAAAATATTGCGATTAAATAAATCTTTTTCGCTAGCTTTGTTTAGTTCTTTTATGATGCTTGTAATGTCTATATGATTTATAATGTTTATGATTTCTTCTAAAAGCCATTTTATACTTTCTAAATTTTCAAAACTATCATCTAAAAATCCACTCATAGCACGGATTAATGGAAATGATTTTGGTATGAATTTTTTAGCATTGTTTAGATCTATTTCTTTTGTGGTATTGTTATTTAATTTGGCTAAAAATAAACTATAAGTTAAAGTTTGCGCAAAAGAATCGCAAAATTCTTCATAGGATAATTCTTTATAAAGTGTTTGTTTGAAAGTATTAAATAAGCTTATCAATGCTTCGTTTTCATTAGATAATAAAAGTTCATCTTTTAAAATTCTTGTTCTTAGGCTTAAGTGATTTGCAAATTCTAAGGCTGAATTTATAGGGTTTGGAATTTTAGAAAAAAATATAGCAAAAAGTTCGTTTAGCTCTTGTGTTTTTGTTTCTAGTAAAGATTGGTTTTTAATAACACTTTTGATTTCCCCAAGAGAGCAAATTTTTACTTCTTTACAAATAATGATTTCATTTTTATCGTTTAAATTTAATAATATAAATTTCAAATAATCCGTAAGAATGATATTTGGACTAAGTTTGGTGTATTTTAAAATTTGATTACTTTGGATTATAGCGTCAAGGTTTGCATTGACTCTTTTATTTTCTATATAGCCTAAGGTTAAAAAATCTTTTGTGATTAAAAAATCAGGAGCACCATTTCCTTCTTTGTCATTGTTTGGTTCTTGTTTTATGTGAATTTTATTTTGTTTATCTTGAGTATCTTTTATAGCTAATAATAAATTTTCTAAAGCAGTGCGATGAGTATGTTCTTTATCATTTATAGAAATATCTTTGATTTTTTCTAAATAGATTTTTAGCATTGAAATCCTTTTTTGCTAATGAATGGTTTTAAAATTTAGAGTTTTTTCAGCCATAAATGGCACTATATCGCCATATTTTTGTGGAACTTGCCATGTGTTTTTTTCTAAAGTTATGATTTTTTCTTTTTCAAATTTGAGATTATGAATTTTGCAGGCATTGTCGCTTATGAATTTTTGTAAATTTTCTTTGTTTGAATTTTTTTCAAAAAGTTCAGCTAAAACAGGTAAAATAACAGGTGCACTAAATACTCCAGCTGCACATCCACAGCATTCTTTAGTGTGCAAAGGATGAGGGGCACTATCGCTTCCAAGCATTACTTTTTCATATCCGCTAAAAGTAAGCTCACAAAGTGCGTCTTTGTCTTCATAGCGTTTTGCTATAGGTTTACAAAATAAATGAGGATCCATTTTTCCACCTATAACATCATCTAAAGTTATGATTAAATGATGTAAAGTTATAGTCGCATATAAATTTTCATAATCTTTTAACAACTCGCATAAAGTTTTTGTTGTGATATGTTCCATGATTATTTTTAATTTAGGAAAATTTGTGGCTAATTTTTCATAAATTTTGGCAAAGTTTGCTTCTCTGTCCATCACAAAATCATTTGTTTCACCATGAACTAACAATGGTATATTTAGCTCACTCATTGCGTTTAAAGTGTGTTTTAACTTTTCTATATCAAAGCTTGAAATTCCATTATCTGAATTTGTAGTGATGCCAGCAGGATAGAGTTTTATAGCAAAAATTTCATCTTTTGCTTTTTCTAAGAATGTTTCATTATAGTTTTGAAAAAATAAAGTCATAAGTGGTATAAAATCTTCATTTTTAGAAGCTTTTATAATCCTTTTTTTGTAAGCTTTTAAATTTTCTAAATCCGTTAAAGGAGTGATTAAATTTGGCATTATAACACCTGCTTTGAAATCTTTAGCACTAAAAGGTGTGACTAGCTCAAGCATTTTATCATCTCTTAGATGTAAGTGCATATCGAGTGGATTTTTGAGTGTCATAATATTTCCTTTATTTGAGTTTGTATAAACCATTTTTTAATTTTTCTAATAAAGATTTTTCTTCTAAAAATTTAAAAGTATTGATTATGGTTGGTTTGCTTGTGTTTAATCTTTTGCCAAGCTCGTCTATGCTGATAAAAACAAAACCATTTTCATCAGCATTTAAAGCTAGGAATTCGATGATCTCAAAGCGTTTTTTACCATGAATTTTTTCACATATTTTTTTTACTCGTTCATCCATAAAACCACCATTTTGCCAAAACAAAACACCAAGTGATTATAGCTAGTACTACACTAAAAAAAACACTTGCGCTAGCACAATCTTTAGCTTTTTTAGCTAAGATGTGAAAATCGTTTGTGTATAAATCTACACAGGCTTCTATGGCTGAATTTAATGCTTCTACTATCAAAATTAAAACCAAAACAAAAATCAATACAAAATGTTCTATAAAGCTTATGGGTAAAAAAAAGCTTGCCATAATAAGTGGCAAAATGATAATACTTTCAATTTTAAAAGCCATTTCGTCTTTTAGTAAAAATTTAATTCCGCTTAATGCATATGAAGCGTTTTTAAATAAGCTATATTTAGGCTTCATTAAGGATTTTCCTTTAAATTTTTACTGAATAAGTCATAGTTTTCTTCGTATTCTTTGCTTTGGACATTAAAATATCCTAGTAAGCTTGAAAAAATATTATCATGAGAGAGCTTATAGTCTTTTTGTGGTTTTAATTTTGTGCTTAAATTTTCATCTTTACTCCAAAATATCATTGGAATATGAGTTTGTTCTTGTGGTGCTATGAAGTATGGCATCCCATGAAGATAAATTCCATTTTCTCCTAAGCTTTCTCCATGATCTGATACATACAACAATGCAGCATTTTGCAAAGGACTTTGTTTGAGTAAATCTATAAGACTTTTGATAATAAAATCTGTATAGAGCAAGGTATTGTCATAAGTATTGGCTAGTTCTTCTTGAGAGCAAGTTTGTAACTCATTTGTGTCGCAAGTTGGAGTAAATTTTTTAAATTTACTAGGATAGCGTTTAAAATATGCTGGTCCGTGAGAGCCTTGCAAATGAACAACTATGATTTTATTTGAAGATGTATTTTGCAAAGCTTTTTTTACAAATTCAAGCAAGCTTTCATCGTAATCTTTTGATAAAATTTTGTTTGAAATGCGATCGCAATTTCCTTTGCAACCTCCTGAATTATTATCAAGCCAAATGCTTTGCACTCCAACCCTTTGTAAGATATCTAAGACATTTTCTTCATAAAGACTATTATCAAATGAAGCTTTTTTGTGTCTTGAGAATATACAAGGTAGGCTTCTAGCAGTAGCAGTTCCACATGAGCTTACTTGACTAAAATATATTAAATTTGGTTCATTTTTAGTATAAAAATTTGTATCATTTTTAGTATATCCACCTAAAGAGTAATTTTTTGCTCTAGCAGTTTCTCCGATAACTAAAATCATTGTTTTGTTTAAATCTTTTTCCAATGTTGCATCTAATGCTATCTTTTGAAGTTCTTTTTTGGGAATGATTTCTAATTTTATGTATTTAATTGCTGAATAAATTTGATAAAAAGGAGTGTTATAAACTCTTACTTCATTGTAGGTTCTCAAAAAAGGCACTATGTTTTTTGAAAAAATTCCAAGTAATCCAAAAGCAATGATTAAAGCAATGATTAAAGTGCTAAATTTGACAATTAGATGTTTTTTTAAGCTATAGTAGTTTATTTTAGTTTTTATGATTAAAAATGTTGGAAGTAAAAAGGTAAAAAATATATAAATAAAGATATTAAAATGAAGCAAGTCAGATACTTCTTTTTGATCCGTTTGTACTGCATTTCTTATCATATCCGAATCTATTATAACGCCATAATTTATCATAAAATAGCTACTAATAGAGCTTACAATGATTAAAAAAATCATTAAAAATTTACTAAGATAGGGTATAAATAAAAGAGCAAAAATTCCAACTAATAGTGTAAAATAAATGATGATATATAAAATAATAGAAATATCATTATTAGTAGAGTGTAAATTTTCGTAGATATAAGAAAATAATTTTAAGTTAATACTGGTTATATAAATAGCACTTAAAAGAACAAATTTAAGCCAAGATATGTTAAAAAATTGCATAAAATCCTTTCGTGATTGCTTGATTAATTATAAATTAAAATAGTTAATTTAATGCCTTTATGGTATGATTTTGCTTTTGTAAATTTAAGGACTAAGTTATGAAATTACTTTCTTGGAATGTTAATGGTTTAAGAGCTATATGCGATAAAAATGCACTAGATTGGATAGATAAAGAAAATATAGATTTTATAGGTTTTCAAGAGATTAAAGCACATGAAGAAAAATTTCCTAAAAGAATTTATGAATATGATTTTAAGCATATGTATTTTAATAGCGCTAAAAGAGCTGGATATTCTGGTGTTATGAGTTTGTGCAATTTTGATAGTGAGGTTAAAAAGTGTGAATTTTTTGATGATGATGAGGGTAGAGTTTTAGAGCATAGATTTAAAAATATAGTTTTATTTAATATATATTTTCCAAATGGCCAAAAAGATGAAGAGCGCTTGAATTTTAAAATGAAATTTTATAATGATTTTTTAGTGTATTTAGACAAAATTTTAAAAGAAGGCAAGGAAATTATAATATGCGGTGATGTAAATACAGCTCATTGTGCTATAGATTTAACTCATCCAAAAGCAAATGAAAAAACTTCAGGATTTTTACCCATTGAAAGAGCTTGGATAGATGAGCTTTTAAAACTTGGATTTGTTGATACTTTTAGGTATATAAATGGCGATATAAAAGAAAAATACTCTTGGTGGAGTTATAGAATGAAGGCAAGAGAAAGAAATGTAGGCTGGAGAATTGATTATTTTTTCATTTCTAATGGTTTAAAAGATAAGCTTAAAAATGCCTTTATAAGAGATGATATTTTTGGATCAGATCATGCTCCTGTAGGAATTGAAATAGATATTTAAAACAATAAAAGCATATAAAATTTACTTTTATATGTTTGTTTTTGTTTTATTTTGTGATATTAATGGTAAAATTATGATTTAAGATTAAAGTTGTATAAATGGATAAATTTTAAAAATTAATCATTTATTAAGTAAAATATATATATAATTTTAATTTTTTAAGAATTATACTAACAAATTGGCCCATTCGTCTAGCGGTTAGGACATCGCCCTTTCACGGCGGTAACACGAGTTCGAGTCTCGTATGGGTCACCACCTCTTGCTACCAAAAAAATCAAAATTTTTTTATACACTTTATGAGATTGTCTTATAGGACTTAGGCTTTATTTGATACAAAAAAGGTATGATTTTTTATAGATTTTTTTAAGTTTTTCATCAAGTTTTTGTACTACACTTAACTTTTTAAAGTGCTATATAATAGTGCTTAGAGATTATTTTTTAGGAAAATTTTTATGAAGATAAAATTTCTTAAGCAAGAAAATGAGTGTAGTGTTGGTTTGAATGAATTAAATCTTAAAAAGCAAAATAAAAATTTAAATGATTATTTGCTTAGTGTATATGATGATTTAACTTTTAAAGATTCTAAAGATGCAGATTTAAAAAGAGAAAATGCAAATATCAATTCAGATAGCGCTATGGGTATGATGCTAAAATATGGTTCAGAAGGCGCAAAGCATTATATAGATGAGCGTATTTTGCCAAAGCATATAGCATATGCTCATAAAAATGGTGATATCCATATACATGATAAAGATTTTTATATGCTAACTCAAACTTGCTGTCAGATAGATTTGATTAAACTTTTTGAAAATGGTTTTAGCACAGGACATGGTAGTTTAAGAGAGCCAAATGATATACGATCTTATGCAAGTTTGGCATGCATTGCTCTACAAGCTAATCAAAATGAAATGCATGGAGGTCAATCTATACCAAATTTTGATTTTGCTATGGCTAAGGGTGTAGCAAAAACCTTTCATAAAGAATACAAAAAGGCCTTAAATGCATTTTTTGAGATTAAAATCGATCAAAATTTAAATGAGCAAGATGTTGCCAATGCTTCATTTAAAGTTTCTTGTAAGGATTATTGTTTTAATGAACTTTTAAAAGTTTTTCCAAATTTAAAACCCAATTTGTTAAAACAAGCTAGTGTTTATGCTTATAATAGGGCCTTAAAAGAAACTAAAAATACTACTTTTCAAGCTATGGAAGCTTTAATCCATAATCTTAATACTATGAATTCAAGAGCAGGAGCGCAAGTGCCTTTTAGCACTTTAAATTATGGCACTGATACTTCTTATGAGGGACAAATAGTCATCGAAAATCTTTTACTAGCGACTATAAAAGGTTTGGGAAATGGTGAAACTCCTATTTTTCCTGTGCAAATTTTTAAAGTCAAAGAAGGAGTTAATTATAATGAAAAAGATCCAAACTATAAACTTTTTAAGCTTGCTATAGAATGTTCTTCAAAAAGACTTTTTCCAAATTTTAGCTTTTTAGATGCAAGTTTTAATGCTAAATATTACAAGCAAGGAGACTATAATAGCGAAGTAGCTTACATGGGTTGTAGAACTAGAGTTATGGCAAATGTGTATGATGAGAGCAAAGAAATCACTTGTGGTAGAGGAAATTTAAGTTTTACTAGTATTAACCTTGTGCGTTTAGCCATAAAAGCTAAAGGAAATGTAGAGCTTTTTTACTCATTTTTAAAAGAAAAATTAGAGTTAGTTTGTGAGCAGTTGTTACATCGTTATCAAATTCAATGTCAAAAAAAAGTAAGAAATTTCCCTTTTTTAATGGGTGAGGGAATTTGGCTTGATTCTTCAAATTTAAATCAAGATGATAAAGTAGAAAAAATCATAGCACATGGGACTTTAGCCATAGGCTATATAGGACTTTGTGAAACTTTAATAGCTTTAATCAAAACTCATCATGGCCAAAGTCAAAAAGCGCAAGAGCTCGGTTTAAAGATTGTCCGTTTTATGCGAGAATTTGTAGATGAAAAAGCACAAAAAACCAAGCTTAATTTTTCTCTTATTGCAACACCTGCTGAGGGTTTAAGCGGGAGATTTTTAAAGCTAGATAGACAAAAATATGGAATTTTAAAAGGTATTACTGATAAAGAATTTTATACCAATTCTTTTCATATACCTGTGGATTTTCCAATTAGTATTTATGAAAAAATACAACTTGAAGCACCTTATCATGAGCTTAATAATGGCGGGCATATTACCTATGTCGAACTTGATGGAGATGTGAGTAAAAATTTAGAGAGCTTTGAGTGTATAATTAGATTAATGAAAGAAAGCAATATAGGCTATGGTTCTATCAATTTTCCATTAGATAGAGATCCACTTTGTGGTTATAGTGGCATTATAGATGAGGTTTGTCCAAAGTGTCACCGAAAAGAAGGTGATTATCAATTTGAACGCATACGAAGAATCACTGGATATTTAGTTGGAACAATTGATCGTTTTAATGATGCAAAAAAGGCTGAAGTGTATGCAAGAATTAAACACCATTTTGATTAAATTAGCAGGAGTTGTAAAAGAATCAATAGTCGATGGATATGGTTTGCGTTATGTGATTTTTACTCAAGGTTGCCCTCACAAATGCAAAGCTTGTCATAATCAACATACGCATGATTTTAATCAAGGTTATTGGCAAGATTTGGCTTTTTTACTAAAAGATATTGTTAAAAACCCTTTGTTAAAAGGTGTTACTTTTAGCGGTGGAGAGCCTTTTTTGCAAGCTGAAAAATTAGTTATTTTAGCTAAAAAGATTAAGTCTTTTGGGCTTGATCTTACTGTTTATACGGGTTTTACTTATGAAGAATTGTTACTTATGGATAAAAAAAGTGTAAAAGAATTGCTTTTTTTAGCAGATTTGCTTATAGACGGGCGTTTTATTTTAGAGCAAAAAGACTTATCGTTAAAATTTAGAGGAAGTTCAAATCAGCGTATTATAGATACTAAGGAAAGTTTTAGACAAGGAAAAATTGTGCTTTTTGAAAAATAAAGAGTTATTTAGTCTTTTTTAACTTAACTATGTTAGAATATTTTAAATTTTAAAAGGAGAAAAATATGTTTGAATTAAGAAAATTACCTTATGATGTGGATTCTTTTGGAGATTTTTTAAGCGCAGAGACTTTTTCTTTTCACCATGGCAAACACCATCAAACTTATGTAAATAATCTAAATAATCTTATCAAAGATACTGAATTTGCAGGTAAAGATTTAGTGTATATTATAAAAAATTCAAATGGTGGGATTTTTAACAATGCTGCTCAAGTTTATAATCATGATTTTTACTTTGATTGTATAAAACCAAAAACTTGCTGTGGTTGTGGCTGTTCTTTAGATGAATCATTTAAAGCAGCAGTTGAAAAAGATTTTGGATCAATGGAAAATTTAAAAGAAGAATTTATTAAAGGTGCTACGACTTTATTTGGTTCAGGTTGGTTTTGGCTGGTTTATAATACTCAAAATCAAAAATTAGAATTAGTTGCTACTAGCAATGCTGCTACGCCTATTACCGAAGATAAAATTCCACTTTTAGTAGTAGATGTATGGGAGCACGCATATTATGTTGATCACCGCAATGCTCGTCCTGCGTATTTAGATAAATTTTATGCGCATATTAATTGGGAATTTGTTTCTAAAGCTTATGAGTGGGCTATTAAAGAAGGTATGAATTCAGTAAGTTTTTATGCAAATGAATTACACCCTATAAAATAAAAATAAATCTCTTAGATTATTTCTAAGAGATTATTCTAATACAATTTTTTCATTTAATACTACTTCACCTATAATAAAAGCGTTTGAATTTTCTAAAACTTTTCCAACATTGCAAGGACTCACAGCCATTACTAATCCAACTCCCATATTAAATGTCCTATACATTTCATCTTCATAAACATCTTGTCCTATTTGGTAAAAAATTTCTGGGGTTTTTAGATGGTGTTTTTTGATGATTGCTCCCATACCTTTTGGGAAAATTCGTGGTAAATTTTCTATTAAACCTCCACCCGTAATATGCGCAAGAGCATTAATAAAAGGTTTTAATTTTAAAAAATCTTGAACATAAATTTTTGTAGGTTCAAGTAAAATATCAATAATATTTTTTCCATCGATTTTATCATCAAATTTAAGCTGCTGTTTTTCAAATAAAACTTTTCTAGCTAAAGAATACCCATTTGAGTGAAGCCCACTACTAGCTAAAGCAAGCAAGATGTCTCCATTTTTGACAAAATTTCTTCCATCTATCTCTTCTTTTTCTGCCATGCCTACTGCAAATCCTGCTAAATCAAAATCTTTTCCATGATACATACTTGGCATTTCAGCAGTCTCTCCACCTATTAGAGCACAATTTGCTTTTTTGCACCCATTTGCTATACTAGTTATAACTTTTTTTGCCACTTTTATATCTAATTTGCCACTTGCATAATAATCTAAAAAAAACAAAGGAGTTGCAAAATTACAAATGAGATCATTGACACACATTGCTACTAAATCTTCGCCTATGCCATCATATATTTGAGCATCAATAGCAAGACGAAGTTTTGTTCCAACTCCATCAGTGGCTGCTAACATGACAGGGTTTTTAAACTCTTGTGGCACAGCAAAAGCACCAGAAAAAGAACCTATATCGCCTAAGACATTTTTATTAAAAGTTTCTTTTGCTAAAGGCTTTATCGCTTTTACAAAATCATTGCCATCATCAATACTTACTCCAGCATCTTTATAACTTATAGCCATTTACTTTCCTTTAAGAATTTGAATGTATTTTAACCAAAAACTTTTAAGGCTAAATTATGAAAAATGCTTACTTTGTGACTTCAAGTATAGCAGGTGGAAAATCAAGTTTTATGAAAATAGCTAAAAAATTGGGTTTTTGCACTATAAACGCAGATGAAATTGCCCATAAATTATTAAACAAATACTCTCACGATATAGCAAAAAAATTTAATGATTATACTCTAATAATAGATGGAAAAATAGACAGAAAAAAACTAGGAAATATAGTTTTTAATGATAATCTTGCTAGGAAAACATTAGAAGAATATCTCCATCCAAAAATCAAACAAGAAATTTTAAAAAAAGCTAAAAAATTGGATGAGCTAAACAAAGCTTTTTTTATAGAACTTCCGTTATTTTTTGAAAATGATCATTATCAAGGCTTAGGAAAAAGCATTTTGATATATGCTCCAAAAGATCTTTTGATTCAAAGACTAATGAGTAGAGAAAATATAGATAAATCACAGGCATTAAAAAGAATAAATTTGCAAATGGATATAGAAGATAAGAAGAAATTTGCAGATTATATTGTAGAAAATAACTCTAGTTACGAAATGTTTGAAAAAAATGTGTTAAATTTGTTACGATATAGCTTAAAGGTTTTTTAAATGAAATACTATAAATATTGTGCCAGCGGAAATGATTTTGTAATATTTACAGATACAGAAAAAAAAGATAGACAAAAATTAGCTCAAATTCTTTGTAATCGCTATGAAGGCATAGGTGCTGATGGACTTATAGTGGTAGTTCCACACGATAGGTATGATTTTGAATGGCAGTTTTATAATTGTGATGGAAGTAAAGCAAGTATGTGTGGAAATGGTTCAAGAGCTGCAGCACATTTTGCACATTATTTTTTAAAAAAACCTCAATATTTAAATTTCATGACAGGTGCAGGATTGATTAAATCTCATGTAGAAGATGATATGGTTGAAGTTAGATTAAGCAGTGTAAAAAATATCAAAGATCCTTTTAAAGAGAAAAATAGACAATGGCAAATGTGTGATACAGGAGTGCCACATCTTGTAACTTTTGTAGAAAATTTAGAAGAATTTGATGAGGATTTATGCGGAGAACTCCGCAGAAAATATGATGCAAATATTAATTTTGCAAAAATTGAAAAAAATGACTTATTAAGAGTAAGAACTTTTGAGCGCGGTGTTGAAAGTGAGACTTTAGCTTGCGGAACTGGAATGGGAGCTTGTTTTTATTTAGCTTGGTTAAATAAAAAAATAAAAGATAAAGTTATGGTTAAACCAAAAAGCGACGAGGAGTTATTTTTTAGATTGGAAGATGGTCAGATATTTTTTAAGGGAAAGGTAAAATGCTGTTTTGAAGCTAGTTATAATTTTTCTCATTAGTTGTATTTTTTTAAAAGCTGAATTTGTTTCAGGATTTGATTCTAGTTTTTACACTTTGAATATGGATCAAAAACGAGAAATTTTTATAGGAAAAATCAATACTTTGCTTGATGAATCTTTTAAGTGTATAGAAGAAGAGCAAAAATTTGTGGATAGTTTTTTCAATGAAGCATTGAAAACTAATTTTAGAAACTTAAATTCCAATGCTTTGGCTAGATTGAACAATTTAAAAGAAAAATATCGCATTAAAAATTTATATGACATTGAAGAATTTAAAAAAAGAATTCAAAAAGTTCCAAAATCATTAGCCATAGCTCAAGCTATCATAGAAAGTGCGACTGGAACTAGTCGTTTTGCCAAAGAAGCAAACAATCTTTTTGGGGAATGGACTTGGGGAGATAAAGGTTTAGTGCCTAAAAACAGAGAAGCAGGTAAAACCCATAAAATCCGAATTTTTGATACCTTGCAAGAAAGTGTGGATTCTTATGTATTAAATTTAAATCGTCATTTTGCTTATGAAGATTTTCGAACTTGGCGTCAAAGAATTTTAGAAAAAAATAAAAAATTAGATGGTAGAGAAGCTGCGGGATATTTGGAAAAATATTCTGAAATTAAAAGCAAATACACACAATTGATTTTATCAATTATTGAAAAACATCAGCTTGATAAATTAGACTAAATTCCCAAAGCCCATTCATCAAATGGTAATAATAAAACTCTTGCTCCATTGATGAAAATTTCTTCATATTGAGAAAGGGTTATGATGTATATTGATGATAATTGGAGTTGATTTTTATTGAGTATTTTTTTAACTTTTAGCAAAATCAAGTCTTTATCTTTAAAAGGTGAGCATAAAAAAGCATTTTTTAATGAAGGTATGTAAAAATCAAAATGTTTTGTGTAATAAATTTCTTTTTTAAATTTAAACAATTCATTTAACACCAAATTTTCAAACAAGGCTTTAAAATCTTTTTGTATGCTTAGTAAATTTTTTAAAGAAAAATCCCAAAAATATACTTTTTTTAATTTTTTTTCATAATTTTTTACAAAATATAAAGTGTAGTTTTGCTCTAGTGTAGCTATGTTTTTATATAAAGTATCTTTGGATATTTTGATATCATTTTTTAAGGTTTTAAACAAATCATTGATACTAAATTCACTAGAAATATTTAAAGCTATGATTTTTAAGATATTAAGTTCTAATGGTGTGTAAAAACTTTTTAGGTAAAAAAAATCTATGTCTTGATTTTGATTTAAAACATTTCTTCCAGTTTGCAAAAAATAGCTCACCATAGTTTTTATGTCGCTATATTTTTTGTTTAAACTTAAAAATTCTTCAAAATCTAAAAAATCTAGATGAATTTCTTCAAAAGAATCTATTGTTAAATTTGCATTGGCAGTACTTATGATGATTTGCAAATTAAGATGTTTTAAGGTGTTGAAATCAAAATCATGATAAAAATTACAAAGAACTAAAAATTGAATTTGAGGGTTATAAGTCAAAAATGAATTTAAATGCAATAAGCTGTTTTTATTAAATCTTAAATCAGCACAATCTATAAAAAGTATTTTTTCGTGTTTGTAAAAAGATAAAAAATTTAAGATTAAATTTTTTTTACCACTAGCAAAACCGCCTTTTAAAATAAAATTTTTATTGGTTTGAATTTGAATTTTTCTTTCATTAAAATGCTGAATTTTTGGATAATTATCATAAAAATAATGCAGTAATTTCATAATTTATGGTGGAGCATAGCGGGCTCGAACCGCTGACCCCAACGCTGCCAGCGTTGTGCTCTCCCAGCTGAGCTAATGCCCCTCTTTCTTAAAAAATTAAGTAATGATAATATATCGTAGCTTATATTTTCTTAAATGATTGTATTTGTATATAAAAAATCATTTTTTTCCTTTTTATAAGGATAAAAATACAAAAAAATTATATTATTTCTTGACTTTCAAAATGCTATTTTATATAATTTTACAATCATTTTTATATGGTGGTTAGATTTACATCAAATCTAACGAGTTCTTTACAAAGGAAAAAATATGGAAAGAATCAGGCTTAAGCTAAAAGCTTATGACCATAGAGTTCTAGATCGCACAGTTGCAGCAATTGTAGAAGCTGTCAAAAGAACAGGCGCAGACATCAGAGGTCCAGTGCCAATGCCTACAAAAATCAAAAGATATACAGTTTTGAAATCTCCGCATATTAACAAAGATTCACGCGAACAATTTGAAATGAGAATTCATGCTCGTATGCTTGATATAGTAGCAGCTACTCCAGATACAGTAGATTCACTTACTAAGCTTGACTTGGCTCCAGAGGTCAATGTTGAAGTAAGAGCTATGGGTAAATAAGGATAGAATATGGAATACATTGTAGAAAAAATTGGTATGAGTAGAACAATCAATACACCAAGCATTCCTGTAACCTTGCTTAAACTTGTTCAAACTAAAGTATGTGAAGTAGAAAATGGGAAGGCTTTAGTTGCTTATGTAAAAGGCAAAACAAATAATAAATGCATTGCTGGTCAGCAAAAAAAATACAATCTTTCAGCAGAATTTAATAGATTCGCTTCTTTAGAAGTAGCAAATACACAAGCAGGTGATATTGATCTTAATCCTTTAAAAGAAGCTTCAATTTTAAAAGTAAGTTTTAATTCTAAAGGTAGAGGTTATAGTGGGGTTGTAAAAAGACATGGTTTTGCTGGTGGTCCTGCAAGTCATGGTTCAAGATTCCACAGAAGACATGGATCGATTGGTAACCGCGAATGGCCAGGTCGTGTTCAACCAGGTATGAAAATGGCAGGACACTATGGTAATGTAAAAGTTACTGTGAAAAATGAAGTAGTATCATTTGATGAAGAAAATGGAATTTTAGTTGTTAAAGGTGCGGTTCCAGGACATAATGGTGCTATGGGTAAAATAAGGATTGCAAAATGAGTAAAGCAACTGTTTTAAATGATAAATTTGAAAAAGCTAGTGAGCTCGATCTTCCTGCAAAATATGCAGAAGTTAATCCTCATAACCTTTACTTATATGTAAAATCTTATCTTGCTAGCCTTAGAGCAAATACTGCTCATACTAAAGGTAGAAGTGATGTAAGTGGTGGTGGTAAAAAGCCATGGAGACAAAAAGGTCGTGGTGGTGCAAGAGCTGGTTCAACAAGAACAAATGTTTGGGTTGGTGGTGCTGTAGCATTTGGTCCTACAAACAATCGTAATTATGTTCAAAAAGTTAATAAAAAACAAAAACGTTTGGCTCTTGAAAGAGCATTAGCTGATAAGGCTAACAATAATACATTATTTGTAGTAGATAGCTTAAATATTGAAAGCGGTAAAACAAAAGATGCAAATGCAGTTATTAAAAAGCTTGGCTTGAAAGATGCTTTAATAGTAAAAGACTTGCTAGATGAAAAAACATTTCTTGCTTTTAGAAACTTAGCAAATTGCTATGTTGTTGATATAAGCGAACTAAATGCTTATTTAATATCTGTGTTTAAGGCTGTTATTATTGAAAAAGCAGCACTTGAATCTATCGTAAAAGAGGGTTAAAATGGCAGATATTACTGATATAAAAACAATACTTTATACTGAAAAAAGTTTAAGCCTTCAAGAACAAGGTGTTGTAGTGATTCAAACTTCTCCAAAAATGACTAAAAATGGTTTAAAAGAAGTTTTGAAAGAATATTTTGGTGTAACTCCAGTAAGAATTAATTCTTTAAAAATGGATGGAAAAGTAAAGCGTTTTAGAGGTCGTGAAGGTCAAAGAAATAGCTTTAAAAAATTCTATGTTAAGCTACCAGAAGGTGTAAGCTTAGAAAATTCGGAGGCATAAGATGGCAATTAAAACATATAAACCATATACTCCAAGTAGAAGATATATCACAGGCGTAAGTTCTGAAGATATTACAGCAAAAGCTAGTGTTCGTTCATTACTTGTAAAACTTCCAGCACATGCAGGTCGTAATAATAATGGTAGAATCACAAGCCGTCATAAAGAAGCAGGTGCTAAAAAACTTTATAGAATTATAGATTTTAAAAGAAGAAAATTTGGCATTGAAGGTAAAGTTGAAGCTATTGAGTATGATCCATACAGAAATTGTCGTATAGCTTTGATTTCTTATAAAGATGGCGAAAAAAGATACATCTTACAACCAAAAGGTTTGGGTGTTGGTGATATTGTTTGTGCTGCTGAAAGTGGTCTTGATATTAAACCAGGTAACGCAATGAAACTTAGAAATATCCCAGTTGGTACTATAGTGCATAATATAGAATTAAAACCAGGTAAAGGCGGACAAATGATTCGTTCAGCTGGAGCATATGCGCAACTTATGGGTAAAGAAGAAAAATATGTTATCTTAAGACTTGCAAGCGGTGAAATGAGACAAGTTTTAGCTGAATGTATGGCAAGTATTGGTGAAGTTGGGAATGAAGAATGGTCAAATGTGACTATCGGTAAGGCAGGAAGAAATCGTCATAGAGGTATTCGTCCGCAAACTAGAGGTAGTGCAATGAACCCAGTAGATCACCCACATGGTGGTGGTGAAGGTAAGAAAAATTCAGGTCGTCATCCAGTTACTCCTTGGGGTAAACCAACTAAAGGTGCAAAAACTCGCCGTAAAAAAGCTAGCGATAAGCTAATAATTTCAAGAAGAAAAGGAAAGTAAGATGGCTAGGTCACTAAAAAAAGGTCCTTTTGTTGATGACCATGTAATGAAAAAAGTCATCGCTGCTAAAAAAGCTAACGATGGTAAGCCAATTAAAACTTGGTCAAGACGCAGCACTATTATACCTGATATGATAGGTCTAACTTTTAATGTGCATAATGGTAAAAGTTTTATACCTGTTTATATAACTGAAAATCATATTGGTTATAAATTAGGTGAATTTGCACCTACTAGAACATTTAAGGGTCATAAAGGCTCTGTTCAGAAAAAAATAGGTAAGTAAGGGGAAATTTATGAGTAGAGCATTGATTAAATTCATAAGATTATCTCCAACTAAAGCGAGATTGATAGCTAGAGAAGTTCAAGGTATGAATGCTGAACTTGCATTAGCAAGCTTAAAATTTATGCCAAATAAGGGTGCTAAATTTATAGCAAATGCTATTTCAAGTGCTGTTGCAAATGGTGGATTTGAAGCAAATGAAGTGATTGTTTCAAGTTGTCGTGTTGATGCTGGTGCAGTTTTGAAAAGATTTAGACCAAGAGCTAGAGGAAGTGCTAGTCGTATTAGAAAGCCAACTTCACATATTTTAGTAGAAGTTAGCAAGGTAGAATCAAGTGCTGAAAAAACTACAAAAGCTAAAAAAGCATCAGTGAAAAAGGAAAGCTAATATGGGACAAAAAGTAAATCCGATTGGTTTAAGATTAGGAATTAATAGAAACTGGGAATCAAGATGGTTTCCTACTAAAGCTAATATGGCAGAAAATATTGGTGAAGATTATAAAATCAGAACCTTTTTAAAAAGAAAACTTTATTATGCTGGAATTAGTCAAATTCTTGTAGAAAGAACAGCTAAAAAATTAAGAGTAACTGTTGTAGCTGCAAGACCTGGTATTATAATAGGCAAAAAAGGTAGTGATGTTGATGTATTAAGAAAAGAGCTTCAAGATTTAATCGGTAAAGAAGTAAATATCAACATCAAAGAAGAAAGAAAAGCAGGTGCTTCAGCTCAGCTTGCAGCTGAAAGTGTTGCTACGCAACTTGAAAAAAGAATTGCTTTTAGAAGAGCTATGAAAAAAGTAATTCAAGGGGCACAAAAAGCAGGCGCTAAAGGGATTAAAGTTTCAGTTTCTGGTCGTTTAGGTGGAGCTGAAATGGCAAGAACTGAATGGTATTTAGAAGGTCGTGTGCCACTTCATACTTTAAGAGCAAAAATTGATTATGGTTTTGCTGAAGCTCATACTACTTATGGAAATATAGGTATTAAAGTATGGATCTTTAAAGGTGAAGTTTTACAAAAAGGTGTTCAATCTGAAAAAACCGAAGAAAACACTCCTACTAAAAAACCAAGAAGAGCAAGAAGAGGTAAATAATCATGTTAATGCCAAAAAGAACAAAATATCGTAAAATGATGAAAGGGCGTAACAGAGGTTATGCCAACAGAGGAACTGAATTTACTTTTGGCGATTATGCGTTAAAGGCGACAGAAGCTGGCCGTATAAATTCTCGTCAAATTGAAGCAGCTCGTATTGCTTTAACTCGTTTTGTAAAAAGACAAGGTAAAACTTGGATTAGAGTTTTCCCTGATAAACCTTTAACTAAAAAACCTTTAGAAACTCGTATGGGTAAAGGTAAAGGTGCAGTTGAAGAATGGGTAATGAACATTAAGCCAGGTCGTATAATTTATGAAATGGCAGGGGTTAATGAAGAAATGGCAAGACAAGCTTTAACTTTAGCTATGCATAAATTGCCGTTTAAAACTAAGTTTGTTACAAGAGAGAGCCAAAATGAAATATACTGAGATTAAAGATAAAACAGCAGCCGAGCTTGCAACAATGCTAAAAGAAAAAAAGGTGCTTTTATTTACTTTAAGACAAAAGCTAAAAACAATGCAGCTAACTAATCCTAAAGAAATTAGCGAGGTTAAAAAAGACATCGCTAGAATCAATACTGCAATTAGCGCTTTAAAATAAGGATAGAAAATGGCATTTAAGAGAGAAATTCAAGGCGTTGTTGTTCAAATTGCTGGAGATAAAACAGCTTCAATTTTGGTTGAAAGAAAAGTTGTTCATCCAAAATATAGAAAAATAGTAAAACGCTTTAAAAAATATTTAATTCATGATGAAAGAAATGAGCTTAAAGTGGGAAATATCATCATTGCAGTTGAGTGTAGACCGCTTTCTAAAAGAAAATCATTTCGCTTAAAAACTATAGTATCAGCAGGAGTTGAGTAATGATTCAAAGTTTTACTAGGCTTGCAGTTGCTGATAATAGCGGCGCAAAAGAATTAATGTGTATTAAGGTTTTAGGTGGTAGCAAAAGAAGATATGCTACTGTGGGTGATGTGATTGTAGCATCTGTTAAAAAAGCTTTGCCAAATGGTAAAGTAAAAAAAGGTCAAGTTGTTAAAGCTGTTATTGTTAGAACCAAAAAAGAAATTCATAGAGACAATGGCTCTTTGATTCGTTTTGATGAAAATGCAGCAGTAATTCTTGATGCTAAAAGAGAGCCAATCGGAACTCGTATTTTTGGGCCAGTAGGTCGTGAAGTTAGATATGGTGGCTTTATGAAAATTGTTTCACTAGCACCGGAGGTGTTGTAATGAAATTAAAAATCAAAAAAAATGATATGGTAAAAGTTATCGCAGGTGATGACAAAGGTAAAACAGGTAAAGTTTTAGCAGTTTTCCCTAAAACAAATAAAGTTATAGTTGAAGGATGTAAAATTGCTAAAAAAGCTGTAAAACCAAGTGATAAAAATCCAAATGGTGGTTTTGTAAATAAAGAAATGCCAATGGATATTTCAAATGTAGCAAAAGCAGGAGAATAAAATGATGAGATTAAAAGAAAAATACACTCAAAATATTAAACCTGCTTTAGTTAAAGAATTTGATATTAAAAACCCTATGCTTATACCTTTTATAGAAAAAGTTGTTATAAGTGTTGGTGCTGGAGAATTAGCAAAAGATCAAAAAGTATTGCAAAATGTTGCTGATACTATTTCTTTGATTGCTGGACAAAAAGCAGTTATTACAAAAGCTAAAAAATCAGTTGCTGGTTTTAAAGTTAGAGAAGGTTTTCCAGTTGGTGTTATGGTAACTTTAAGAAAAGATAATATGTATGCTTTTTTAGATAAGCTAATTACTATTGCACTTCCTCGTGTAAAAGATTTTAGAGGTCTTCCAAGAGATGGTTTTGATGGAAGAGGAAATTATAACTTTGGTTTAGACGAGCAGTTGATGTTCCCAGAAGTTGAATATGATAAAATTTTAAGAACTCATGGTATGAACATTTCTATCGTTACAACAGCAAAATCAGATAAAGAGGCACAAAAATTATTAGAATTATTTGGCGTGCCATTTGCAAAAGGAAAGTAATATGGCTAAAAAATCAATGATTGCAAAAGCTGCCCGCAAACCTAAATTTAGCGTTAGAGGGTATACTAGATGCCAAATTTGTGGAAGACCACATTCAGTTTATAGAGATTTTGGAATTTGTAGGGTTTGCTTAAGAAAAATGGCAAATGAAGGTTTGATTCCTGGTCTTAAAAAAGCAAGTTGGTAAGAGGAAGAACCATGATAAATGATTTAATTTCAGATTCACTTACAAGAATTAGAAATGCTGGGATGAGAAGATTAGAAACTACTCAACTTCTGCATTCTAAGGTTATTGAAGCTTTGCTTGGAATTTTTCAAGCTAAAGGTTATATTGAAAGTTTCAATGTTATAGAAGAAGATAAAAAGAAATTCATCAATGTAGTTTTAAAATACGATGAAAAAGGTAAAAGTGTTATCAATGAAGTAAAACGCATTTCAAAACCTGGCCGTCGTGTTTATAAAGGTAAAGATGAAATCAAAAGATTTAAAAATGGTTATGGTACTATAGTAGTAAGCACATCTAAAGGTGTTTTGGCTAACGACGAAGCTTATAAAGCAGGAGTTGGTGGCGAAGTTTTATGTACTATTTGGTAAGAGTTTCTACTTTTTATGGTATTCGATATCCATTCTTATAAAGTAGTCATATCGTAGACAAATAAAAAGGAAAAATATGTCACGTATAGGTAAACAACCAGTTGCTATTCCAAATGGAGTAGAAGTAAAATTAGAAGGTAACTTGCTAAAATTCAAAAAAGGAAATTTGGCAAAAGAGCTTAATACAAAAGCAAATGTAAATGTTGAGATCAAAGAAGGTCAAATTCTTTTTTCTCCTAAAGGTGAAGATAGACAAAGCAGAGCTTATTGGGGAACATATAGAGCTTTAACTCAAAATATAATTATAGGTTTAACTGATGGCTTTAGCAAAACTTTAGAAATCAATGGTGTTGGTTATAAAGCTGCATTAAAAGGTAAAGTTTTAGAACTTGCATTAGGGTTTTCTCATCCTATTAACTATGATATACCAGAAGGTATAGAAATCACTGTAGATAAAAACAATATCATTGTTAAAGGTAATGATAAACAAGTTGTAGGTCAAGTTGCTGCTCAAATTCGTGAATTTAGACCACCTGAGCCTTACAAAGGAAAAGGTGTTAAGTATTCTACTGAGCGTATTATCCGCAAAGCTGGTAAAACATCTAAGAAGTAAGGATAGAATATGAGAGCAAATGTATTAAAAAGAAAAATATCTTTAAGAATTAAAAGAAAAAAAAGAATTAGAGCAAAAATTTCAGGAACGCAAGCTCTTCCAAGAATTTCTGTGTTTAAGTCAAATAGAACTTTATATATCCAAGCTATTGATGATACTAAAGCAGTGACTTTAGCGGCTGTTGATGGTAGAAAAATTGGTGTAAAAGCAAATAGAGAAGGTGCTAAAAAAATAGCAGCTGAATTTGCGCAAGTTTTAAAAACTAAAAATATCACAGAAGCGGTATTTGATAGAAATGGTTATTTATACCATGGTGTTATTGCAACTTTAGCGCAAGCACTTAGAGAAAATGGAATCAAACTATAACCCAAAAGGAAGGTCGATGGAAAAATATAATAGAGAAGAATTTGAAGAAGTAATCGTCGATATTGGCAGGGTTACTAAGGTTGTAAAAGGTGGTAGAAGATTTAGATTTACTGCTTTGGTGATTGTTGGAAATAGAAAAGGTTTAGTCGGCGTAGGATATGGAAAAGCTAAAGAAGTTCCAGATGCTATAAGAAAAGCAGTTGATGATGCTTTTAAAAATATCGTTGAAGTTAAAACTAAAGGTTCTACTATTCCTCATGATGTAGAGGTAAAATATAATGCAAGTAGAATTTTACTTAAACCAGCAAGTGAGGGTACAGGAGTAATAGCGGGTGGTTCAACTCGTCCTATAGTAGAGCTTGCAGGCATCAAAGACATTTTAACTAAGTCTTTAGGTTCAAATAACTCAGCAAATGTTGTGCGTGCTACTATTAAAGCACTTACAATGCTTAAAGGATAATGTATGAATTTAACAAAAGCACCAGGTTCAACACATAAAACTAAAAGAATAGGTCGTGGTCAAGGTAGTGGTATGGGAAAAACTTCTACCAAAGGTGGAAAAGGACAAACTGCTAGAAAAGGTTACAATGAAAAAAGAGGTTTTGAAGGTGGTCAACAACCTCTTCAAAGAAGACTACCAAAAGTTGGTTTTACTTCTAAATTCGAAAAACCTTATGTGATTAATGTTGAAAAAATTACAGCTATAAAAGAACTTAGCGAGATTACTTTTGAAACAATTAATAGCATCCATAAACTTTCAAAAAATATCAATAAAATTAAGCTTATTGGTGTAAGTGCAAAAGATCTTGCAGGTAAAATAAAAGACGAGAAGATCACTTTTAGCGGACAAAAATAATGAATAAAACATTGACAAATAAAATTCTCATCACATTAGCTTTTTTATTTGCTTATAGAATTTTAGCTTATGTGCCAGTTCCGGGGGTTAATGTCAGTGTTATCAAGGAATTTTTTGATTCTAATGCTTCTAATGCATTAGGCTTGTTTAATATGTTTAGTGGAGGTGCTGCTGAAAGACTTAGCATCATCTCTTTAGGCATTATGCCATACATTACTGCTTCGATCATTATGGAGCTTTTAGCTGCAACTTTCCCTAATATAGGAAAAATGAAAAAAGAACGAGATGGTATGCAAAAATATATGCAAATCATCCGTTATGCTACTATAGTCATTACTTTGGTGCAAAGTATAGGCGTATCTATAGGCTTACAAAGTCTCCATGGAAAAGCTGGCCAATCTGCTATTATGATTGATATGAATACTTTTATAGCATTATCTGCTGTTTCTATGTTAGCAGGAACTATGCTTTTAATGTGGATTGGCGAACAAATCACTCAACGCGGAATAGGAAATGGTATTTCATTGATTATTTTTGGAGGTATTGTTTCTACTATCCCAAGTGCAATTAGTGGAACGGTAAATTTGGTAAATACAGGTGAAATGAATTTCTTGACTATCATTGCCATTTTAGTTGTGATTTTACTTACTATTTGGGCAATTATCATTGTAGAACTTGGAGAAAGAAGAATCCCTATTTCTTATTCAAGAAAAGTAATCATGCAAAATCAAAACAAACGCATTATGAATTATATTCCTATTAAGATTAATTTAAGTGGAGTAATTCCTCCAATTTTTGCAAGTGCGATTTTGATGTTTCCAAGTACTATTTTGCAATCAAGTACAAATGAATATGTATTAAAAATTTATGATTTTTTAAATCCCAATGGATTTTTCTTTCATTTTTTGACATTTTTACTTGTTATCTTTTTTGCATATTTTTATGCATCAATTGTTTTTAATGCAAAAGACATAGCTGAAAACCTTAAAAGACAAGGTGGTTTTATACCAGGAATTAGACCAGGAGAAGGAACGGCTAATTATTTAAATGAAATTGCATCAAGATTAACACTTTCAGGTTCTATTTATTTAGGACTTGTATCAACTTTACCTTGGTTGATAGTTAAATTTTTTGGCGTACCTTTTTATTTTGGTGGAACTTCTGTGTTGATTGTTGTTCAAGTTGCATTAGATACAATGAGAAAAATAGAAGCTCAAATTTATATGAATAAATACCAAACTTTAAGTGCGGTAGGCTTATAAGAAAGTAGAGATAATTCTACTTTCTTGATTTTAAAATGAAATTAGGTGTTTTTGATAGCGGTGTAGGAGGACTTAGTGTCTTAAAATCGCTTTTACAAACTAATTTTTTCAAAGAATATATTTACTATGGAGATACCGCAAGGGTTCCATATGGAGTAAAAGATAAAGATACTATCATTAAATTTTCCCTAGAAGCATTAGAATTTTTTAATCAAAAACAAGTTGATATGTTAATCATTGCTTGTAATACAGTAAGTGCTTATGCTTTGGAAATATTAAGAGCTAATGTAAAATTTCCAATATTGGGAGTGATTGAAGCAGGTGTTTTAGCTGCGACAAATATTCTTAATGATAAAAATTCTAAAATTTTAGTTATTGCAACCAAGGCTACAATAAATTCTCATCAATATAAACAACGATTGTCTAAAGAAGGCTATTTGGCGGTAGAAGAAAGAGCAACTGGACTTTTTGTACCTATGGTGGAAGAAGGAATTTTTCAAGGAGATTTTTTAAATTCGGCATTTAAGTATTATTTTGATGATCTTGCTTATATTCCTGATGCGTTGATTTTAGCTTGCACACATTTTCCTTTGATTTCAATATCCTTACAGCAGTATTTTGGTAAGCAAACTAGACTTATACATTCTGGTGAAGCTATAGCTTTGCAACTTAAAAAAGAGTATAATTTAAAAGAAAAATACCAAGATGCTAAAATATCATTTTTTGCTTCAAGTGATGAAGAAAAATTAAAAAATATCGCAAAAATTTGGCTTAATTAATATTAATTTAGTATTTATATTTTTTTTATTTATAATTTATTTTTATTTAAACTTACCTTCATTATAATCCTTATTGTTTCAAATGAAAGGATTAACAATGAAAAAATTTTTGATGTGTATTGCTATGGTATTTAGTTTAGGAGTGGGAATTATGGAAGCAAAACCAAAAATTGTAATTTTAGCAACCGGTGGAACTATAGCTGGTTCTATAGATAGTGCGGTGGCAACCACTGGTTATACTGCAGGTGTTGTGGGAGTAGATGCTTTAATTAAAGCAGTCCCTCAAATTCAAGATCTAGCTGTGATTGAAGGTGAGCAAATTGCAAATATTGATAGCAAAGATATGACAAATGAAATTTGGCTCAAACTCGCTAAAGAAGTAAATAAACTTTTAAAAAGTGATGTAGATGGAGTAGTGATTACTCATGGTACTGATACCATGGAAGAAACAGCTTACTTTTTAAATTTAACTATAAAAAGTGACAAGCCTGTTGTTTTGGTTGGTGCAATGCGTCCTTCAACTGCCATAAGCGCTGATGGTCCAAAAAATCTTTATAATGCCGTAGCTTTAGCTGTGGATCCGCAATCAAAAAATAAAGGCGTAATGGTTGCTATGAACGATAGAATTCAAAATGCAAGAGGAGTAATGAAAACTCATAGTTTAAATGTCGATGCATTCAGCTCACCTGATATGGGAGATATGGGCTATATAGTAGATGGTAAAGTATTTTTTTATAATACCAATACAAAATTACATACCAAAAAATCACCTTTTGATGTAAGTAAATTAAAAGAATTACCAAAAGTTGATGTCCTTTATAGTTATGCAAATGATGGTAGCGGAGTTGCAGCTAAGGCTTTGTTTGAAAATGGTACAAAAGGCATAGTGGTGGCTGGAACAGGTGCTGGTAGTATCCATAATTATCAAAAAGATGTTTTAAAAGAGCTTTTAAAAAAAGGTCTTAAAGTAGCAGTGAGTTCTCGTGTGGTATCGGGTAGGGTATCGGTAAGCGAAGCTGATGCAAAACTTGGTTTTATTGATACAGGTGATATGAGCCCACAAAAAGCTAGGGTTTTGTTGATGCTTGCTTTAACAAAAACAAATGATTCTAAAAAAATTCAAGAATATTTCTTAAAATACTAAATTTTAATTACTCAAATTGTAGTAAAATGCAATTTGGGTAAAGATTATTTGATTTATCCAATTGTCTATCAAGGAGATAAAATGAGACAATATGAAACATATAAATGTCAAAAATGTGGCAATGAAGTAGAGGTTCAAAATGTTGGTGGCGGAAAGCTTAGTTGCTGTAATGAACAAATGCAATGCATTACTAAAGATCTCACAGCGGTAAATTTAATGAAAGCTTTTGCTGGAGAATCTATGGCTAGAAATAAATACGACTTGTTTGCAGATATAGCTCAAGAAGAAGGTTGGCATGCAATTGCAAGACATTTTAGAGAAGCTGCTGAAAATGAAAAATGGCATGCAAGAGCTGAATTTAAAGCCTATCATGAATTGGTCGATGGCAAGGCTTTAGAAGAAACAGCTAAGAATTTAATTTGCGCAGCTGATGGTGAAAATTATGAGCATACCACCATGTATCCAAATTTTGCAAAAATCGCAGAAGATGAAGGAAAGAAAAATATAGCAAGATTATTTACTGCTATTGGTAAAGTAGAAATCGAACATGAAAGAGAATATTTAGCACTTAAAAAAATGCTTGAAGAAGAAGATTTTTTTAATTCTGAAGTAGAAGATTTATGGGTTTGTGAAGTTTGTGGTCATATACATCGTGGCAAAAAAGCTCCAGCAGCCTGTCCTTTGTGTAAAGCTCCAAAAGAATACTTCAAACGCGAATTTTTAGGATAATCTTTAAAGCCTTGATAAAAATGATAAAATGCTTTATTTTTATCAAAGGCTAAATATGCAATTTTTGACTCATCCTTTTGAGCCTTTTTTTGATGAAAATTCAAAAATTTTAATTTTAGGCTCTTTTCCCTCTGTAAAATCAAGAGAAGAAAATTTTTATTATCAACATAGCAAAAATCGTTTTTGGAAAATTTTTGAGCTTTTGTTTGACTGTAAATTACAAACCATACATGATCAAAAATTATTTTTGCAAACTTATCATATAGCGCTTTGGGATGTCATAGCAAGTTGTAAGATAAAGAATTCAGATGATAAAACTATTTCTTATGCAAAAGCAAATGATATCAATGTTATTTTAAACAAAGCAAAGATAGAAAAAATTTTTGTTTTGGGAAAAATTGCAAGTAAATATTTTATGAAATTTTATCCTGATGTTAAATTTTTTGAGCTTCCATCAAGTTCTCCTGCAAATATGGGTTATTCTTTAGAAGATCTAGTTCAAAAATACAGCATTATCAAGGAAAATTAATGGATTTGGTTGGAGTAGATGAAGCAGGACGCGGAGCTTTAGCAGGAGATATGCATATGGGAGCTTGTAAGCTTTTTACCGATATGGTTGATTTAAAAGATTCTAAAAAATTAAGCGAGAAAAAAAGAGCTATTTTATATGAAAAAATCATACAAAATTCAAATTTTTTAATTTTAGCATTCTCTCCTTTTCAAATCGATCAACTAGGTCTTAGTAAATGTTTGCAATTAGGCCTTAAAATCATAAAAATGCATTTTAATGATAGTGAAATTTTATATGATGGAAATTTAAATTATGGAGTTGATGGGATTAAAACCATGATCAAAGCTGATGCAAAAATTCAAGCCGTTTCAGCTGCTAGTATCTTGGCTAAATTTAGTAGAGATCAAAAAATGAATTTTTTATCACAAATTTATCCAGAGTATGGCTTTGATAAGCACAAAGGATATGGGACAAATTTTCATTTAGAACAAATTAGAGTCTATCATCATACCCCTATTCATAGAAAAAGTTTTATAGTAAAAAAATTTGAAAAAACTTTATTTGATTTGAACTGAAATATTTAATGAAATATTTTTAATAATAACAATTTATAATAAAATATTATTAAAAAATCTAAATTTTTTCATAAAATCATAAAATTTAAGAAATTTTAATTTTTTTATCTATATAGTATTGTTGATGTTTTAAAAACTTTTTATTTTTCAAGGAGAAATTGTGGATAAACTTCAGTGGAATTCTTTTGATAAGCGTTGGATGCTTTCTCTTTTTGGGACAGCAGTTGGAGCTGGAATTTTATTTTTACCTATTAAGGCAGGTATTGGAGGTTTTTGGCCTGTTGTTGTTATGACTTTGATTATTTTTCCAATGGTTTATTTAAGCCATAGAGCTTTAAGTCGTTTTGTTTGTCAAGCACATGGACATGACAGAGATATCACTCATGCAGCTGAAGAGTATTTTGGAAG
This sequence comes from Campylobacter volucris, assembly GCF_008011665.1. Taxonomy (GTDB): domain Bacteria; phylum Campylobacterota; class Campylobacteria; order Campylobacterales; family Campylobacteraceae; genus Campylobacter_D; species Campylobacter_D volucris_A. Next base: position 39,033 of record NZ_VOWJ01000023.1, on the reverse strand, counting down.
AAAAGTGAGTATCTTTATTTCAGTGCTTTATTTTTTTGCTATTTTTCCAATTTGTTTAGCATATTGTGTAGGCATTACAAATACATTTGAAAGTTTTATCTACCATCAATTTTTACCATTATTAAACCCAGATGGTACTTTAGCTAGTAGTATTCGTATGATGTATGAAACTAATGTTGAAGCAAGTGGCAAAACCATAGCCAATCTTTTACCATTATATAGGGCCATACTTGCATTTGTTTTAGTAAGTATTTTTATGCTTATTATGCTTTTTAGTGAAGAATTAATCACTAAAGTTTGTCAATGGCTTGTTTATCCCTTGTGTGCTATTTTATTTTTATTTTCTTTATATCTCATACCACAATGGTCTTTTGAAAGTTTTGGTGCGATTCCAGGAATGAAAGAATTTATCACTATAGTATGGCTAACTTTGCCAGTTTTGGTATTTTCTTTTAACCATTCTCCAGCTATTTCTACTTTTTCTTTAAGTGTAAAAAGAGAATACAAAGAAAATTCAGTCCAAAAAGCAAATCAAATTTTATTTAGAACTTCAGTTATGCTTTTAATATTTGTAATGTTTTTTGTAGTTTCTTGTGTGCTTTCTTTAACTCCAGCAGAATTAGCTGATGCAAGGGCCCAAAATATTCCTGTGCTTTCTTATTTTGCTAATAAACTTGATAATCCATTTATTTCTTATGGTGGCCCTTTAGTGGCATTTTTGGCAATTTCAAGTTCATTTTTTGGACACTATTTTGGTGCTAGAGAAGGAGCTTATGGTATAGTTAGAAAATGTTGTAAATTAGCAGGAAATGAAAATCCAAATTTGCAACAAATCGCAATATATTCAACATTAATAATGTATATTGTCATGTTGATTACCGCTTATATAAATCCTAGTATTTTAGGTTTTATAGAAAGTCTTGGTGGGCCAATTATAGCAGCTATATTGTTTTTAATGCCAATGATTGCTATTTACACTGTTTCTAAAATGAAAAAATTTCAAAATAAAGCTTTAGATGCTTTTGTTTTTATTACAGGAATTTTAACTATCGTTACTGTGATTTATACTTTTTAAGGTTGTAAATGAGTAGTAATTTAAGTATATTTAAAGTGGGTGTTGGTCCTTCATCTTCACATACTTTAGGGCCAATGTTAGCAGGTAATATGTTTTGTGAAAAAATCAAAGATAAAATTTCACAAATTATGAAAATTCAAATTAAACTTTATGGCTCTTTGTCTTTAACAGGCAAGGGGCATTTAAGTGATAAAGCTATCATATGGGGCTTGAGCGGTTTAAAAGCTAAAGAGCTTAATGCTGCTTTGCAAGATAGAGTTTTTAACAAAGTTTTACAAGAAAAAATTTTAGTTTTAAATTCTCAAAAAGAATTGAATTTTAATTATGATGAAGATTTGATTTTTGAAAAAGATTTTTTACCTTTGCATGAAAATGGTTTAAAAATCAGCGCTTATGATGAAAAAGGTGAGTTAATAGCTGAAGAAACTTATTATTCAGTTGGTGGTGGATTTGTTATGAGTGAAGCTGAGCTTGAAAGACATAAAAATCAAAATGGTGAAAAAACTAATACAAAATTAGAATTAGATATAAACAATGCACAAGATGCTTTAAAAATTTGCGAAGAAAGATCGTGGAATTTAGCACAACTTTCTTACGAATATGAATTGCAATTTCATACTAAAGAAGAGATTAGATCTTATTGTTTAGAAATTTGGGAAGTAATGCAAGAAGTCTATTACAATGGCATACATCCAAGCTTAGATTATCTTCCCGGAAATTTAAATTTAAAGCGTCGTGCTAAAGGACTTAATGAGCGTTTATCTATGACTAGTGATCCTTTAGGGATTATTGATTTTATATCTTTGTATGCTATTGCTATTGCAGAAGAAAATGCAAGTGGAGCTAGGGTTGTGACAGCACCTACAAATGGAGCTTGTGCGGTTGTACCCGCTGTAATGCTTTATTTAAAAAATCACACAGTGGGCTTTAATGATGAAAAAGCTATGAATTTTTTATTAAGTGCGATGTTAATTGGTTCATTTTATAAGAAAAATGCTAGTATAAGCGGAGCTGAAGCTGGTTGTCAAGCAGAAATTGGTAGTGCAAGTTCTATGGCAGCTGGAGCTATGGCTACTGTTATGGGTTTTAGTGCAAATGTAGCTTGTAATGCAGCTGAAATTGCTATGGAGCATCATTTGGGTTTAACTTGTGATCCTGTAAGTGGTCTTGTGCAAATTCCTTGTATAGAAAGAAATGCTTTTGGCGCTATAAAAGCAATTTCAGCCGCAAGAATGGCAATGAGTAGGAAATCTACTCCAAAAGTAAGCCTTGATGAGGTAATTAAAACCATGTATGAAACTGGCAAAGATATGAATTCAAAATACAAAGAAACTTCCCTAGGTGGTTTAGCTACAAATCTTACAAGTGTTTGCTAAGAAGTCTTTTTAGACTTCTTGGTTTTACTTCTTTTAAGTCTATTAATGTTAAATTTGAGAAAAAATTTAGGATTAATTTATGATAGAAATCAAAAAACCTTTTGAAATTGAAAAATTACGCAAAGCAAATGAGCTTGTAGCTAGAACTTTGGATTATTTAGAAAGTATTATACAGCCTGGTATGAGTTTAAAATTGATAGATCAAAAAGCTGAAGAATTTATACTTAATCATGGAGCAAAACCTTCTTTTAAAGGTTTATATGGTTTTCCTGGTGCAATTTGTATTTCATTAAATCAAGCTTGCATCCATGGCGTGGGTGATGAGAGAATTTTAAAAGAAGGTGATATTTTAGGTCTTGATGTAGGCACTTGTATAGATGGATATTATGGAGATGCAGCACGAACTATACCTATAGGTAAAATTTCAGCGCAAGATGAAGCTTTAATAGCTTGTGCGAAAGATGCTTTGTATTATGCTATTGATATTATTAAAGAAGGTATGCGCTTTAAAGAGCTTTCTTATGAGTTAGGTGAATTTATAACTAAAAGAGGATTTGTGCCTTTGAAAGGTTATTGTGGTCATGGTATAGGAAAAAAACCCCACGGAGAGCCTGAAATTCCAAATTATCTTGAAAATGGAGTGAGTGTTAAAAGTGGGCCAAAGATTAAAAATGGCATGGTGTTTTGTATAGAACCTATGGTGTGTCAAAAAGATGGCACTCCAGTTCATTTAAAAGGAAATTGGGAAGCAGGTAGTAAAGATGGCTTAAATGCTGCTCATTATGAGCATTGTGTTGCTATTATTAACGGAAAAGCAGATATTTTATCTAAGTAAAAACTTAAAATCATTTTAATCTTAATAAATTCCTTTGGAATGAGTTTTTTATAAAATTCTTAAAAGAATAAATATGCTAAAATACCGAGCTTAAATTTTTAATGAAAGGAGAAAACTTGGCAAAAGATGATGTTATCGAAATTGATGGTAATGTAGTTGAAGCTTTACCCAATGCAACGTTTAAAGTTGAACTAGATAATAAACATATAATACTTTGTCATATTGCTGGTAAAATGCGTATGCATTATATAAGAATCATGCCTGGCGATAGAGTTAAAGTAGAACTTACCCCTTATAGTCTTGACAAGGGTCGTATAACTTTTAGGTATAAATAATCTAAGTTGTTTAAAAGAAAAACTAAGATATAATTAGTGCTTTTGCAGAAATTGCAATCAAACTGTATGAAGAAGTATTTTCAAAATTACCACTTATTTTGAAAATAGTTGGTTAGTCAAAAAACCTGGTGCAGTTGTAAAAAAGTGGAATTTACAATACAGGAGTAAGGCATGAAAGTTAGACCATCTGTTAAAAAGATGTGCGACAAGTGCAAAATAGTTCGCCGTAAAGGTGTGGTTCGCATAATTTGCGAAAATCCAAAACATAAACAAAGACAAGGATAATTTATGGCTCGTATTGCAGGTGTAGATTTACCAAAGAAAAAAAGAATCGAATATGGCTTGACTTATATTTATGGTATAGGTTTACATACTTCAAGAAAAATCTTAGATAAAACAGGGATTTCTTATGATAAAAGAGTCCATGAGTTAAGTGAAGATGAAGCAGCAGCTATCCGTAAAGAAATTCAAGAAAATTACATGGTTGAAGGTGATCTTAGAAAACAAGTTGCTATGGATATAAAAGCATTGATGGATTTAGGAAGTTTTAGAGGATTAAGACATAGAAAAGGCTTACCAGTTCGCGGTCAAAAAACCAAAACTAATGCTAGAACTAGAAAAGGTAAGAGAAAAACTGTTGGTGCAAAATCATAAGGACTAATAAATGGCAAAAAGAAAAGTAGTAAAGAAAAAAGTAGTTAAAAAAAATATTGCAAAAGGTATAGTTTATATCAATGCAACTTTTAACAACACTATGGTAACAGTTACAGATGAAATGGGAAATGCTATTGCTTGGAGTAGTGCAGGTGGTTTAGGCTTTAAAGGCTCTAAAAAATCAACTCCTTATGCAGCACAACAAGCAGTGGAAGATGCTTTAAATAAAGCAAAAGAACATGGTATTAAAGAAGTGGGTATCAAAGTTCAAGGACCAGGAAGTGGTCGTGAGACAGCGGTAAAAAGTGTAGGTGCTATGGAAGGTATAAAAGTAACTTTCTTAAAAGATATAACTCCATTAGCTCATAATGGTTGTAGACCACCAAAACGTCGTCGTGTCTAAGAATAAGATATAAGATTTAGGAGAATTATTATGGCAAGATATAGAGGACCAGTTGAAAAATTAGAAAGACGACTTGGCGTAAGTTTAGCAATGAAGGGCGAAAGAAGATTAGCGGGTAAAAGTGCTTTAGACAAACGCCCTTATGCACCAGGTCAGCATGGACAAAGAAAAGCAAAAATTAGCGAATATGGACTTCAATTAAGAGAAAAACAAAAAGCTAAATTTATGTATGGAGTTAGCGAAAAGCAATTTAGAAGATTATTTGCTGAAGCTGCAAGAAAAGATGGAAATACAGGTGCACTTTTAATTCAACTTTTAGAACAAAGACTTGATAATGTTGTTTATAGAATGGGATTTGCAACAACCCGTCGTTTTGCAAGACAACTTGTAACTCACGGACATATTTTAGTAAATGGCAAAAGAGTAGATATACCAAGTTATAGAGTTGAAGCAGGTCAGAAAATAGAAGTTATCGAAAAAAGCAAAAACAATCCTCAAATTTCAAGAGCTATTGAGCTGACAGCTCAAACTGGTATAGTTGCTTGGGTTGATGTAGAAAAAGACAAAAGATTTGGAATTTTTACAAGAAAACCTGAGAGAGAAGAAGTAATCATTCCAGTTGAGGAAAGATTTATCGTTGAGTTGTATTCTAAATAATAAAGGTATTTGATATGAGACATATTACAACTTCTGCTTATACACCGACAGAGTTTAGTATTGAAAATATCAGCGATACAGTAGCAAAAGTTAGTGCATGGCCTTTTGAGATTGGTTATGCGATTACTTTAGCGCATCCTTTACGCCGTTTGCTTTACTCTAGTACAGTTGGTTATGCACCAACTGGAGTAAAAATCAAAGGCGTATCGCATGAATTTGATAGTATGCGTGGAATGCTTGAAGATGTGGCGCTGTTTATTATCAATCTAAAAAAATTAAGATTTAGATTAAAAACAGATTCTGAAAAAGAGATTGTTACTTTTAGTTTTAAAGGCCCTAAAGAAATTTGTGGAAAAGACTTAGATAATGATGTTATTGAGGTTGTAAATTCAGATAGCTATCTTGCTACGATTAATGAAGATGCAGATTTAGAATTTACATTGATAATAGAAAAAGGTATAGGTTATGTTCCATCTGAAGAAGTTCAAAATTTCTTAGATCCTGAATTTATAGCACTTGATGCGTTTTTTACACCTGTAAAACATGCAGTATATGACATAGAAAAAGTGCTTTTTGAAGATAACCCAGATTATGAAAAAGTAGTTTTTACAATCACAACTGATGGACAAATTTCACCAAGCGATGCATTTAAAAATGCTTTAGAAGCTATGTATAAACAATTATCAGTGTTTGATAAAATTGCTAGTGCAAAATGTGTAGCAGTAAGTCAAACTTCAGCTAATGAAGTAGAGCATGTAAAATTATTACAAAATATTACTGATTTAAATTTAAGTGCTAGAAGTTATAATTGCTTAGAAAAAGCTAATGTTGTTTATATAGGAGAACTTGCTTTAATGAGTTCTAGTGAGCTTGCAGATTTAAAAAATTTAGGAAAAAAATCTCTCGATGAGATTAAAAGCGTTATGGAGTCTATAGGATTTCCTATAGGAAGTTCAAAACTTAGTGATAGTGCAAAAGAAACACTGACAAGAAAAATTACAGAATTAAAAGCACAAAACGAAGGATAATCAATGAGACATAGACATGGATATAGAAAATTAGGACGCACATCTTCTCACCGTGCTGCCTTATTAAAAAATCTTACCATTGCTATAATTAAAGCTGGTAAAATAGAAACAACATTACCTAAAGCAAAAGAATTAAGAGGTTATGTTGAGAGATTAATCACTCGTGCAAGAAAGGGTGATTTTAATGCTCATAGAGCTGTTTTTGCAAGTTTGCAAGATAAAGAAGCTACAAATAAGCTTGTCACAGAAATAGCACCAAAATATACAGATAGAAATGGTGGATATACTAGAATCATTAAAACTAGAATTCGCCGCGGTGATGCTGCTGAAATGGCATTTATCGAATTTGTAGCCTAATTAATCCTAGCTTTTGCTAGGATTTTCCTACTTTATCTACTCATTTTTACAATTTTTTAATTTATCTACTTTATTTACGAAAATATAGATTTTTCATTTTAAAAAACAAATTAGCAAAATTTTAAGATTGTTTGAAAAAAGATGATTTGTAGCTAAAAAATCAATTACTTATGCTAATATATTTTATCTTATAAATTAAGGATTAAAATATGCAAGAAAATTCTCGTTTGCGTATAGCTATACAAAAATCAGGTAGGCTTTCTAAAGAGTCCATAGAGCTTTTAAACAAATGCGGGATTAAAATGCATATGCACGAACAAAGCCTTATAGCTTTTTGCACTAATTTACCTATAGATATTTTAAGGGTAAGAGATGATGATATACCAGGGCTTATTTTTGATGGAGTGGTTGATCTTGGTATTGTGGGTGAAAATGTATTAGAAGAAAATGAATTAGAAAGAAAATCAAAAAATGAAATTTCAAATTATAAAATGCTCAAAAAGCTTGATTTTGGAACTTGTCGTTTGTCTTTGGCTTTACCAGAAAATGTAGAATATAAAGGCATAGAAAGTTTTAAAAATTTACGCATAGCTACTTCATATCCTCAACTTTTAAAGCGTTTTATGCAAGAAAATAACATCCCATATAAAACTTGTATGCTAACAGGCTCAGTAGAAGTTGCTCCTAGTGCAAATTTAGCAGATGGAATTTGTGATTTAGTTTCTAGTGGAGCGACTTTAAAGGCAAATGGTTTAAAAGAAGCTATGGTGATTTATCGATCAAAAGCTTGTATTATCCAAAAATATGAAGCACTAAATTCACATAAACAAGAACTTGTAGATAAATTATTAGTTAGAATAAATGGTGTCATGCAAGCTAGAGAATCAAAATACATTATGCTTCATGCGCCTATTGAAAAACTTGAAAAAATCACAGCCTTATTACCAGGTGTAGAAAAACCTACCATTTTACCTTTAGAAAATGATAAATCAAAAGTAGCTTTGCATATGGTAAGTCAAGAAAATCTTTTTTGGGAAACTATGGAAGCTTTAAAAAGCGAAGGTGCGACAGCGATTTTAGTGTTGCCAATTGAAAAAATGCTCTCATAAGGAAAAGCTATGCAGATATTAAAATTTGAAAATTTAAATAAAACTCAACAAGAACAAGCTCTAAAACGCCCAGCTATAGGCGTTAATCCTCAAGTTAAAACTATAGTAGAAAATATTATCAAAGAAGTCAAAGAAAAAGGCGATGAAGCACTTAAAGAAATGGCTTTAAAATTTGATAAAGTAAAGCTAGATTCTATAAAATTAAGCCAAAAGCAAATAGATGATTTAGCATTAAAAGTTAATGATAAATTGCAAGAGGCGATAAAAATAGCTTATAAAAATATTTATAAATTTCACAAAGCTCAAGAAACTCAAAGCATAAAAGTGCAAACCTTTGATGGAGTAACTTGTAAAATCATCACAAGAGCCATAGAAAAAGTAGGCCTTTATATACCAGGTGGTTTAGCACCTTTATTTTCTACTGCTTTAATGCTTGCTATCCCAGCAAAGATAGCTCAGTGCAAACACATAGCCTTAGCATCTCCAGCTCCGTTGCACCCAGCCATAGCTTTTGTAGCAAAGCTTTGTGGCATTAATGAAGTGTATCAAATGGGTGGGGCAGGAGCCATAGCAGCATTGGCTTATGGGACACAAAGTGTTGAAAAAGTAGATAAAATTTTTGGTCCAGGAAATGCCTTTGTAACCGAAGCTAAAAAGCAAGTAAATAACGATAGCGTAGCTATAGATATGCAAGCGGGTCCTTCAGAAGTTTTGGTTTTAGCTGATGATAAATCAAATGCTAAATTTATCGCTTCTGATTTACTTTCTCAAGCCGAACATGGAGCAGATTCTCAAGCGATTTTAGTATGTATTGATGAAAATTTAGCTAATAATGTAAGCAAAGAAGTCTCCTTACAACTTCAAAATCTTTCAAGAAAAGAAATTGCAAGCAAGGCTATAGAAAATTCAAAAATTATCATCGCAAGAAATTTAGAACACGCTATAAGTATTTCTAATGAATATGCACCTGAGCATTTAATCATCCATACTCAAAACCCAAATGAGCTTTTAGATCAAATTTTGCACGCAGGTTCTATCTTTTTAGGTGAGTATTCTCCTGAATCTATGGGCGATTACGCAAGCGGAACTAATCATGTTTTGCCTACTTATGGTCTAACTAGGGCTTATTCTTCTTTGGGACTTGCTGATTTTATGAAAAGAATGAGCGTGCAAGAGCTTAGCAAAGAAGGCTTTAAAAAACTAGCTCCTATAGTAGAAATTTTAGCTAGTGCTGAAGGGCTTGATGCGCATAAAAATGCTGTGAGTGTAAGATTAGAAAGCTTAAAATGAGTGCAAAAATTTTATTTATAGATAGAGATGGCACTTTGATTGATGAGCCTAAAAATGATTTTCAAATTGATTCTTTAGAAAAGCTTGAATTTGAAAAAGGTGCTATAAATGCACTTTTAAGATTGAAAAATTATGGTTTTAAATTTGTCATGGTGAGTAATCAAGACGGCCTAGGCACAAATTCTTTTCCTAAAGAAGACTTTGATAAAGCTCATGAGAAAATGCTAAGTGTTTTTAAAAGTTGTGGCATGGAATTTGAAGATATTTTTATATGTCCGCATTTTGAGCATGAAAATTGTGCGTGTAGAAAGCCAAAGACAGCTATGCTTGAAAATTATATAAAAAATGAACTTTTTGACAAAGACAAAAGCTTTGTCATAGGTGATAGAGATAGCGATATGCTCTTAGCGCAAAATCTTCAAATCAAAGGTTTAAAATACGATAAAACTAATTTTAATTGGGAGCAAATTTGTGAGTATATTTTAAAGCATTTTAGAAATGCTAGTGTGATTAGAAACACCAAAGAAACGCAAATTAAACTAAATTTAGCTTTTAATGACACTCCAAAAGCTAGTATCAATACAGGTATAGCTTTTTTTGATCATATGTTAGAGCAAATTGCTACTCATGCAAATATTTCTTTAAGCATTGAATGCAAAGGTGACTTAGAAGTAGATGAGCACCATAGTGTAGAAGATGTAGCACTTGCTTTGGGTGAGGCTATAAAAAATGCATTAGATCAAAAAATAGGCATATCAAGGTATGGTTTTGTTTTGCCTATGGATGAGACTTTAGCAAGATGTGCGATCGATTTTTGCAATAGACCACATTTAGTTTATAAGGTTAAATTTAAAAAAGAAAAGCTTGGAGAACTTAGCACAGAGATGATAGAGCACTTTTTTTATTCTTTAAGTTATGCTATGGGGGCTAGTTTGCATTTAAAAGCAAAAGGAAAAAACGATCATCACAAAGCTGAAGGACTTTTTAAAGCCTTTGCAAGAGCTTTAAAAATGGCTATTAAAATAGAAAATGAAAACCTAGCAAGTTCTAAAGGAATGATATGAATTTAGCCATTATAGATACAGGTTGTGCGAATTTAGCTTCTTTGAAATTTGCTCTTGATCGTTTAGGGCAAAAAAGTATCATCACGCATGATTTAAAAGAACTCTCACAAGCAGATAAGCTTTTACTACCAGGGGTTGGCACTGCAGCTAAGGCGATGGAAAATTTACAAGCATTAAATTTAGAAAATTTTCTTCAAACCACTACCAAGCCACTTTTAGGAATTTGTCTTGGTATGCAAATTTTAGGAAATTTTTCACAAGAATTAGAGCAAGAAACCCTAAAAATCATCGACTTTGAAACTATAAAATTTGAACAAAAGGCTGATTTTACTTTCCCGCATATGGGGTGGAATCAAGTATCAAGCACGCACGAACTTTTTAAAGGTTTAAACGGAGCTTATTTTTATTTTGTGCATAGTTATCATATACCGCTAAATGCTTATACCATAGCTGAATGCGAGTATTCTACTAAATTTAGCGCAAGTGTAAATAGGGCAAATTTTTATGGTGTGCAGTTTCACCCAGAAAGAAGTGGCGAAGCGGGTGAAGTGTTGTTAAAAAATTTTATATCAATGTAAGGTTAAAATGCAAACTCAAATTATTCCAGCATTAGATTTAATAAATGGCAAAGTAGTAAGACTTTATAAAGGCGATTATACTAAAAAACAAGAGTATGATTATGATCCTTTGGCTAAGTTCCAAGAGTATGAGGCACAAGGCATATCGTGGCTTCATTTGGTGGATTTAGATGGTGCAAAAGATCCTAGTAAAAGGCAATTACAACTCATAGAAAAATTAGCCTTAAATGTCAAAGTAAATTTGCAAGTAGGTGGAGGCATACGCACTAAAGATGAGGTTAAAGCTTTGCTTGATAGTGGAGTTAAACGCGTGGTTATAGGCTCTTTAGCTATTAAAGATAAAAAGCTCACCGAAACATTTTTGCAAGAATTTGGCACGCAAAAGCTAGTTTTGGCTTTAGATAGCATTTGTACAAATGATGAATTTTTTGTAGCTACTGATGCGTGGAGTAAAACTAGTAATGAAACTTTGTTTGATGTTTTAAATTTTTATCAAAACATCACGCATATTTTATGCACCGATATTTCCAAAGATGGCACGATGAGTGGAGCAAATATAGCTTTATACAAAGCTTTGCATGAAAAATTTCCAAATTTGCAAGTCCAAGCAAGTGGTGGCGTGGCAAGTTTGCAAGATTTTATCGATTTAAAAGGTATAGTAAGTGGTATCATCACGGGCAAAGCTTTGCTTGATGGAAAATTCAGCATTAAGGAGGCTCAAAAATGCTTGCAAAACGCATAATAGCTTGTTTAGATGTCAAAGATGGCAGAGTTGTAAAAGGGGTGCAGTTTAAAAACCATCAAGATATGGGCGATATCATAGAGCTTGCTAAATTTTACTCACAAAATGGCATTGATGAGCTTGTATTTTACGACATAGGAGCTTCAGCTAAAAATGGGCGTGTAGATAGGGCTTGGGTAAGCAAGGTCGCACAAAATATCTCCATACCATTTTGCGTAGCAGGTGGTATAAAAAGCGAAGATGATGCAAAAGAGCTTTTAGCAAATGGAGCTGATAAAATTTCTATCAATTCTCCTGCGTTAAATGATCCAAATTTGATTGCTAATCTTGCTAAAAATTTCGGTGTGCAGTGCGTTGTTGTAGGTATAGACTCGTTTAAAGATGAAAATGGCGAACTTTTAGTCTATAAATACACAGGCGATGAGAGTAAGTCTCATCATAGTGGTAAAAAAACACTAGAATGGATTAAGCAAGTTTGTGAGCTTGGAGCAGGTGAAATCGTGCTAAATATGATGAATCAAGATGGTATGAAAAAAGGTTATGATTTAGATCAACTTGCCAAAGCTAGATCAATCTGCCCTGTGCCTTTGGTAGCAAGTGGCGGAGCAGGTGCTAAAGAACATTTTTTAGACGCTTTTAAGCTCGGAGTAGATGGAGCTTTAGCTGCTTCGATTTTTCATAAAAAGCTTATAGATATAAAAGAATTAAAACTTTTTTTAAAAGATCAAGGCATCACAATACGCATTTAAGGACAAATAATGGATATCAATCAAGAAGAATTTATAAAAAGCATTAATTGGAACAAAGTAGCAAATTTAGTCCCTGTCATAGTGCAAGATTTTCACTCGTGTGAAGTTTTGATGCAAGGCTTTATGAACGAACAAGCCTTAAGAGAAAGTTTTAAGCACCAAAAAGTCGTATTTTACTCCCGCACAAAAGAGCGTTTGTGGATGAAAGGTGAAGAAAGCGGGAATTTTTTAAATATCATAGATTTAGGGCTTGATTGTGATAAAGATTGTATTTTAGTTTTGGTTAAACCAAGCGGAGCTACTTGTCATAGTGGTGATATATCTTGTTTTGAGCAAATTTCTAAAAAGGCTGATTTTGTATTTTTATCACGCCTTGAAAAACTCATCTATTCAAGGAAAAATGCCACTCCAAATTCTTCTTATACGGCTGAACTTTTTGCAAAAGGCACTAAACGCATCGCACAAAAGGTAGGCGAAGAAGGCGTAGAAACAGCCTTAGCAGCCACAGCAAAAGACAAAGATGAGTTAATCTGCGAAGCAGCAGATTTACTTTATCATTTAGATGTTTTATTAGCCGATGCAAATTTGAGTTTAAATGATGTCATAGCAAAATTAAAAGAAAGAAATAAAAGTTAAGCGTGATTTCTCACGCTTAATTAAGCAATATTTTTGAAAAGATTCACTAGCTATATCGTGTGTTTTTGAAAAAACTTTATAAAATTTTATAAATGTCTTTTTAAAAAGTTATAGTAATTTTTAATTTATTTTATGTTAGAATAAATTATCATCACATAGCGAGAAGTCGTCTATCCATTTATTTTTAGATTGACATCTCGTTATGTATTTAGGATTTTTATGAGCAACCTTAACGAAGACATAAATTTTTCCATCATACAGCCTAGAAAAACCGCAGTTTTAGTGGATTTGTCTTTTTTTATAGAAAGATATAATACTTTAAAACATATCAAAGATATGACTCCTGAAGAACTAGCAAAACGATTAAAAGATTATGTGTTTGAGTCTGTTAGAAGAAATAAAGATTATTTATATAGAGTGTATATTTATGATTGTGAGCCATTAAATAAAAATGTTCCTATGCCACCTATAGAAAAAACAGATAAATCATTAAATCTTGGAAAAACTGATACTTTTAAATTTAGAACTAGTTTGTTAGATTGTCTAAGACAACAGCCGTATTTTGCTGTAAGATTGGGCGAGATTGATGAAAATAGTTTTCAATGGAAAATCAAAGATTATAAAAAATTTAAACAGCTTTTGCAAAAAGAAATAGAAATTGATAGCTTAACTGCCGATGATTTTGTTTTAGATATCAGACAAAAAGGCGTTGATATGAAAATAGGATTAGATATTGCCACTTTATCTATAAAAAAACAAATCGAAAAAATCATTCTTATTACCGCAGATAGCGATTTTATACCAGCTATAAAACACGCAAGAAAAGAAGGGGTCATTGTCCAACTAGACCCTATGAGAGTTTCAAATTCTCAAATGAAAAAAGGTTTATTAGAGCATATAGACATTCTCTCATCAGTTTTTAAAAATACCAACAATCCTTAATCACACGATTATCAGTTTATATTTTACATGTAATTTTTATTACAAATATCTTCATTTTTGGAACACTTCTTGCTTTCATTCTAACAAGCAATAGAATTTTGGAAAAAATTCATAAAACAATATTTTTTAAAGGATTTAATTATGATGAGATCTCTTTGGGCTGGAGTTTCAGGACTTCAAGCACACCAATACGCAATGGATGTAGAAGGTAACAACATCGCAAATGTGAATACTTTTGGTTTTAAGTATTCTCGTGCAGATTTCTCAACACTTATGAGTCAAACTTCTAAGATAGCCACAGCTCCAGATGGAGACTTAGGTGGCAAAAACCCTATGCAAGTAGGTCTTGGAGCAGGTGTAAATTCTACTACAAGAATCCACTCACAAGGTAATATCCAAACCACAGACAAAAACACAGACTTAGCTATAAATGGAGATGGATTTTTCATCGTATCAAACGATGGTGGGACTACTCAGTTTTTTACTCGTGCAGGGGACTTTAAAACCGATGCGGTAGGAAATTTCGTAGATAATAATGGCTACACAGTCCAAGGGTGGAATTATAATCAAGAAACAGGCCAAATAGACTCTTCTAAATCAGTAGAAGATATAGTCATCCCACCAGGTATGAGTATGCCAGCTAAAGAAAGCTCTATAGTAAAACTCACAGCAAACCTAGATAGCGGTAATAGCCTAGGTGCAAATGCCTCTGCTAAACGCCCTATCTATGCTCTTGATTCTACTCATGGTCAAAGAGAAGATACAGGAACAGTTGTAAATGAAAACGATAGAGGCCATACTGAATTTTACACTACTTCTAAAAGCGGAGCCCAAGTAACCGAAAAGGGTGTAGATATGGGAGTAGTTTTTAATGCTAAAGGCGAAGGTTTAAACCTCAGAAATGGACAAGGAATTTGGGTAAGCTATGCTGATGCTAAACATACTTCTAATGTCGAATTAAGTCCGGCTTTACCCGATGATCCTACTAAATGGCAACAAGGAGTTGCAGGCACATTTTGGGGTTATAACCGAGATGGCACTCCAGTTCCAGCTATTTTAGATATAACTATAAATGGAACACATATTAGAGCCGAAGGTGTAGGTCAAGATACCTTTATCAATGCTATCAATGCTAAAAAAGCCGAAACAGGCGTAGAAGCTTCCATAGTAGATGGTAAAATCACTTTTACTAATGACAATAGCATAGGAACCACAGGAAAAACTAAAAATATAGATATACAAGTAGGAAATGACACTACTGCTGGAGCACAAGTAAGAGTGGTTAGAGGTGGTCAAGGTGCAGTTAATGGGTTGGGATTGCAAATAGATGGGCAAAAACCTGGGAGACAAAATGGTGCATGGCTTGGAGTACAAAATCCAGAAAATGGGACTAATAGTCCAATTATAACAACTAAAGAAGTTATTACAGCTCACGAATATATTTACAGCTCAAGTGGAGTAGATATAGGAGCCGAACCTAATCCTAATGCTAATACAGCGGCAGAAGCTAATATGCCTAGTGCAAAAGGTAGAAGAACTTTCCATACTACTGAAGATTTAAGAGAGCTTTTGCAAAGAGATGCTAGATATGGGGTGGATTATGATGGAGATGGAGTTTTAGAAAATTGGGGTACTGTTAATAACAATCCTAATGGAGCTCCTGGAAGCGCTGATGCTAATGCTGGAGTAAAAGTAACCGTAGAAAAAGATGGAAGATTTAAGATAGTAAATCCTAAGTTAAATGATCAATCTAAAGATATGACTTTTAAAATCACAGGCTATTCTAACGAAGCAAATAAAATAGCTACGAATGATAAATTTACCGCTATGTTTAGTGCCCTAGATGGAAATTTCAATGCAGGAAATAATGAAAAATTCTCTCAAGATATGTATCTATCAGCGCATACTGCTAGTATAGAGATATTTGACTCATTAGGAACTAGACACGAACTTACCGTGCAATTTGCCAAAGAAACCAAAACAGCTGATGGTGGTGCTGAATGGTCGGTGATCATCTCTGTGCCTGAACCTGCGGAGATAAACTTTAGCGGAGATGGTGCTCCTGGTAATATAGTAGTGGGAAATGTGAAATTTGGAAATGATGGCTCACTTCAAAGCTATACTCCAAATGTGATTAATTTCACTGGAAACAACGGCTCAAGGCCAAACCAAGTAGTAAAACTAGACTTTGGGACAACTGGAGCTTTTGATGGCTTAACAAGCTATGATAAAGACTCAGCTACTACTAAACAAGAAACAGATGGCTACACAGGGGGTAATCTAAAGCCAGATGCACTAAGAACTGATGAAAACGGCTATGTGTATGGAGAATTTACTAATGGTAAAACTCTAGCTTTAGCTAAAGTTGCACTTGCATCTTTCCCAAATAATATGGGTCTTGAAGAAATAGGAAGCAATCTTTTTAAGGCTACTGCAAACTCAGGAACTCCTACCATAGGACACGCTGGAGAAGGCGGTAGAGGTGGATTGAAATCTTCTGCGATAGAGATGTCGAATGTGGATTTGAGTCGTTCATTAACTCAGCTTATCGTTATACAAAGAGGATATCAAGCAAGCTCTAAAACTATCACTACAAGTGATCAGCTTTTAAATACGCTATTGCAATTAAAACAATAATTTTAACCCAAGGTTTTAAAGCCTTGGGGTCAAGCTTTACAAGGTTATCGAGGTAGCCTTGTAATACTTGATAGCCTTGAGCCTTCAATCTATTGCTAACTCACTTCTTTTTTGCCTAAGAAGTGAGTAGCATGATTTCATATCGACAAAAGAGAAGAAAA
Organism: Campylobacter volucris; assembly: GCF_008011665.1. Lineage (GTDB taxonomy): Bacteria > Campylobacterota > Campylobacteria > Campylobacterales > Campylobacteraceae > Campylobacter_D > Campylobacter_D volucris_A. The sequence goes on along the minus strand of NZ_VOWJ01000023.1, from coordinate 22,405 downwards.
ATTTATAAATTTTTGCTTTTAAAATTTATCATTAGTGGTTCTAGCCATTTGGTGGTTTCAAATATTTCTAGTTTGTTGTTTTTAAATTCTAAGAGTTTTTTATAATTTTGAGTATTGTCAAAAATAGTGATGTGATTGCAAAATTTTGCAATGATGTTAAAATTTTTTAAAGACTCGTGGTATCTTTTTTCTATGAGTTCTTCTTTTATATCGTGTCCGCCTTTAGCCACGCGAATCTTAACTCTTTGTTTTGCTGTGCTTGGAGAATCTAATCCTATGTAGTAAAGATTTATAGTGTAAGAATTTTTTTGCAACTTTTTGAATAAAGATAAAATGCTAGTGCCACAAAGTGTAGTTTCTTGGTTAAAATCATAAGCTTTTTTGATATAGTTTTCACGCATTTTAATGGCTATCCTTGAAGCTCTAAATTGATCTTCTTGATTTTTCCAATCGCCAAAACTACTTACGATCTCATCGATGTTAATTCTAAGCCCAAAGTCTTTGCTTTTTTCAAGTTCATTATAATATAAGGTAGTTTTTCCACAGCCTTCGGCTCCTGCAAAAATAGTAGCTATTTTTTTCATTGATAAAGCCTTTGTTGAATGATGTGAAATTTTAACATAAATTGTTTATAAGCATTTTGAAAATAAATATAAAGTTTTTTCACAAACACACGATATAGCTAGTGAATCTTTTCAAAAATATTGCTTAATTAAGTGCGAGAAATCGCACTTAACTTCTTTAATCAAATTTTAAATTTTTTAAAGGCAAATAAGATAAAATAAAAATAAAAGGAAAAAATTTATGAATATGCCTTTTAGTGATGAAGAATTAATAGAGCCTGTAAAAGCAAGTCTAGCTAAAACAATGCATATTTTAGAAAACGATGGCGGTGGGCTTGAGTTTTTAGGGATAAAAAATGGCGTAGTTTATGTGAAATTAACAGGGGCTTGTCATGGTTGTCCATCAAGTGGCACTACTTTAAAATACGGCTTAGAAAAGCAACTTAAAATCGATATACATCCAGATATTACCATAGTCAATTTAGCAGGTGGAGAAAGCGAATTTGCAAAATTATAAAAAAATAGCCATAGAATGTTTTTACAATAAAGATTTTAAAAACGCCAAAATTTACTTTTCATTAGCATATCAAAAGCGTAAAAATAAAAGATTGCTTACTTTTATAAATATTTGTGATTTGGCTTTGACAAGCCCTGATGAAGCTTTTGTTTTTTTTGAATTTTTCTTGCAAAATTATAAAAATCCTAAAATTGATACAGATTTAGAAAGGCTTATAAATTTAAGTCAAAGTGTGCAGTTTGAAGAAGATAGTGAAGATTTTGATGGCTTGAGTTATCAAGACTTTTTGTTAAGTGAAAAAGAACTTGGATTTAAGCGAGCTTTAGAAAATGTTATAATTTCAAACAAACTTATTATAAACGATAAAGAAGATTTTGTGGATTTTTTAGAAAAGCTTTTAGAGTATGGTTATAAAGATATGCTTGTAGCTTATATGGAAGATGTTGGAGCACATTTTTACTCTAACTATCGTTTTATAAAACTTAGTGAAAAACTTAAAGGCTTGTTGTGATTGTAAAAATTAATGATGGTTTTATCACGGATAATTCTAACGAATGCAAACAAGAATGCTATTTTTTAAAAACCACACAAAATGAAAAATTTGCTCCTAGTGCCTTAGAAAAAGGTGCGAAAATAATCGATGTAAAGCAATGTTATGAGCTTTTAAATATAGATAAAAACATAAAAATCATCGGTATAACAGGAACTAATGGTAAAACCACTACAGCTGGGGCTATGTATTCTATTTTGCTTGATTTGGGATATAAATGTGCTTTGATGGGAACTAGGGGAAGTTTTATCAATGATAAAAAAATCGCTCCAAAAGGACTCACTACAGCTGCGATTTTACAAACTTTAGAGCTTTTGTCTTTAGCTACAAAAGAAAAATGTGAATTTTTGATTATGGAAGTAAGCTCTCATGCTTTGGTGCAAAATCGTATAGAAGGACTTGAATTTAAAGCTAAAATTTTTACTAATCTCACTCAAGATCACCTAGACTTTCATGGAAGTTTTGAAAACTATAAACAAGCAAAAGAAAGCTTTTTTGCTGATGAGTGTATGAAATTTCTCAATAAAGACGCAAGTGCTATTAAATTTAATGTGAAAAATTCTTTTTCTTATGGTATAGAAAATCCAAGTTATTATCATATAAAAGCTTATGCTTTAAAAAATGGCATAGAAGCAGTGGTAAATTTTGGTAAAGAAAATTTTATGATAGAGTCTTCTTTGGTAGGAATTTTTAATCTTTATAATCTTTTAGCAGCGAGTGCTTGTGTGAATGAGCTCATAAAGCCAAATTTGAAAAAACTTGAAAAAGCCATTAGTAATTTTGGTGGTATAGAAGGTAGAATGCAAGTAGTTGCTAAAGAAGTGATAGTGGATTTTGCTCATACTCCTGATGGCATAGAAAAAGTGCTTGATGCTTTAAGATATAAAGATTTAATCGTAGTTTTTGGAGCAGGTGGAGATAGAGACAAAACCAAACGCCCTTTAATGGCAAAAATCGCAAAGCATTATGCTAAAACACTCATCATCACAAGCGATAACCCACGCTCTGAAGAACCAATGGATATAATCAATGATATTTTAAGTGGTATAGAGCAAGATGAGAGCGTGTTTATAGAGTGTGATAGAAAAAAAGCTATAAAAAAAGCCTTGGAATTTAAAAAAGATGATGAATTTGTTGTGATTTTAGGAAAAGGTGATGAGGACTATCAAGAAATAAAAGGAGTTAAATATCCTTTTAATGATAAAGAAGTAGTTTTGCAAATATTAAAAGAAGGAAAATAAATGTTTGAAAATATGGACTTTTCAAAAATGGGTGAGCTTTTAACTAAGGCTCAAGAAAAAGCAAATGAATTAGAGCAAGAAGCTTTAAAACAAGAATTTAGTGCAAAAAGCGGTGGTGGTCTTGTGAAAGTTAGTGCTAATGGAAAAGGAGAAATCATCGATATTAACATCGATGAATCTTTGTTTGAAGATAAAGAATCTATGCAAATTTTATTAATATCTGCTATTAATGATGTGCTTAAAATGGTGGAGCAAAATAAAAAATCAATGGCAAGTAATTTATTTAGCAAGATGGGGGCTTTATGAGAATTTTTATATGTCTGTTGGCATTAGTTGGAGTTTTATTTGCTATCCCAAGGCCAAGTTTTAATGACTTTTTAGCGTGTTATCAAAAAAATAAAGCAAGTATGCTAATTTATGAGGGATTGCCTGCTTTTGCTTTAAATGAAAATACCCTAGCAGTGGTGAAAGTAAAAGATGGAAAATTAAACAATTACACAAAATACGATCCATTTTTAAATTTGTATTTAGTGAAAACTGATTTTAGTTTAATCCCTGCTCCCATGGGTGATGAAGAAGAACTTACGCGTAATAGCTGGGTGGGAATTTTAGATGATAATCAAAGCTATATAGGACATTTAAAGTATTTTGGTCAAAGTTTAACCGAGCGTGATCAGCTTGATTTTACCACTAAAATAGGTGAGTTGAATTCTCCTTGTTGTAAAATGCTAGGTATTACTTTAGATGGTGGTAGGTTGATTGGAAATCGTTATTTAAAGCATTTTTCAAAATATCCTGAAGTATATTGGGGAGATATTGGGGTAGATTTTGAAAAAAGAGATGGTAGAATTTATGTAAAAAATGTGCGTAAAAATGGGCAATTTTTATTAAGCGATGAAATCATAAGCGTTGATGGACAGCCTTATGATGATGTAAGAAAATTAAATGAAAAGATCTTGTTTGCTGATCGTGGGAGCACTTTGTATTTTAATGTATTAAGAGATAATGAAGATTTAAATATATCTACTATCGTGTTTGATAAAGATTTAGGAGTTTTTGCAAAACCAAAAAAAGTAGTGCCACCTAAACCGACTTCTTTTTATTCTAATTTTGGCTTACGCGTCGATACTAAGATGAATGTCATAGAGGTAACTCCAAATTCAAAAGCACAAATGGCTGGATTTTTAAAAGGCGATAAAATACTAAGAGTAAATAATCAAAAAATGAAAAATATGGATGAATTTAAAAATATACTTTTAGAGGCTAATTCTTTTGATATTTTAGTTTCAAGGAAAGCTACTAGCATACCATCAGCTCAAAATAATGAGCTTGAACAGATAAAGCGAGGGTATTTTGACTTTTTTATAAGGCTTACTAAGTGATTTTGAAAAAATTCAAAAAGCACTTAGAGCAAAATTTTCCTAAAGTCCAAAGTTTTCACCCATTTTTTAATGAAGCTTTAGCGTGGATGTTAGAAGCAGGAGGAAAGCACTTTAGGGCTCAACTTTTGCTTGGTATAGTAGAAGCTAAAGCACCAAAGCTTTTTTTGCCTGCATTAGATATAGCTTTAGCTATAGAATTTATACATACTTATTCTTTAATACACGATGATTTACCTGCTATGGATGATGCATCTTTGCGTAGAGGCAAGCAAACCTTGCATAAAAAATATGATGAAACTACGGCTATTTTGGTAGGAGATGCATTAAATACTGAAGCTTTTTTGCTACTTTCAAAATCTAATTTAAAAGACGAGATAAAAGTCAAATTAGTCCAAACCTTAGCTTTTAATGCAGGAATTAATGGCATGATAATAGGTCAGGCTATTGATTGTTATTTTGAAGGAAAAGCTTTAAATTTAGAGCAAGTTGAATTTTTGCATATACATAAAACCGCAAGATTAATAGCTGCTAGTTTAAAAATGGGTTGTGAAATTTGTGAGTTAAGCCAAGAAGATAGTGAAAAAATATACCAAATAGGATTAGAATTAGGACTTATTTTTCAAATAAATGATGATATTATCGATGCAACTTTAGATGCAACAGAAGCGGGCAAACCTACTCACAATGATATACATAAAAATTCTTTTGTGAATTTGTTAGGATTAGAAAATGCTATAAAAACAAAAGATGAGATGTTAAAAAAGACTCAAAAGCAAATAGAGCAATTAGATATAGATATAGCGCAAATGCTTAAAAAAATGATTCAAATATACTTATAAGATTAAAGGAAAAATAATGGATAAGCAAAAAGACAAAGCAATATTAGAAAAACAAGCTAATACTATAAGATTTTTATGTGCTGATATGATACAAAAAGCAAATAGCGGTCATCCAGGCGCTCCTATGGGTTTAGCCGATATTATGAGCGTTTTAAGCAGACATTTAGTGCATAACCCAAAAGATCCAACTTGGCTAAATAGGGATAGATTGGTTTTTTCAGGTGGTCATGCTAGTGCATTGCTTTATAGCTTTTTGCATTTGAGTGGATATGATATAAGCTTAGAAGATTTAAAAAATTTTAGACAATTACACTCTAAAACCCCAGGTCATCCAGAAATTTTTACTCCAGGTGTAGAAATAGCTACAGGACCTTTAGGACAAGGTGTAGCAAATGCAGTTGGTTTTGCTATGGCTGCTAAAAAAGCAAGTTTGCTTTTGGGTGAAGATATTATTAATCATAAGGTTTATTGTTTATGTGGTGATGGAGATTTACAAGAAGGAATTTCTTATGAGGCGTGTTCTTTAGCAGGACTTCATAAACTTGATAATCTAATCATCATTTATGATAGTAATAACATCTCTATCGAAGGTGATGTAAGCATTGCTTTTGATGAAAATATTAAAGAGCGTTTTAGAGCGCAAAATTTTGAAGTGCTTGAGATAGATGGGCATGATTTTGAACAAATTGATTTAGCACTTAAAACAGCTAAACAAAGTCAAAAGCCTTGTCTTATCATAGCACATACTAAGATAGCAAAAGGAGCTTTAGAGCTTGAGGGAAGTCATCATTCTCATGGAGCACCTTTAGGTGAAGAGCTAATAAAAAAAGCAAAAGAAGCTTTAGGTTTTGATCCACAAAAAACATTTGAAGTCACTGAAGATGTAAAAATTTACTTTAGTGGAGCGATTGAACTTGGTGATTTAGCACAAGCTAAGTGGAATCAAAAGGTGCAAAATTTAGACGAAAGCAAAAAAGCATTGTTAAAAGAATTATTAGAGCCTGATTTTAGCAAGATCAATTTTCCTGATTTTAAAGGTAAAGATGTAGCTACTAGAGATAGCAATGGTCTTATTTTAAATGAAATTGCCAAGACTTTACCAGGATTTTTAGGTGGAAGTGCAGATTTAGGACCATCAAACAAAACCGAGCTTAAAGATATGGGAGATTTCCCACATGGTAAAAATATACATTTTGGCATAAGAGAACATGCGATGGCTGCTATATCTAATGCTTTTGCAAGATATGGTTTGTTTTTGCCATTTTGTGCTACATTTTTTATATTTAGCGAGTATTTAAAACCAGCAGCAAGAATAGCAGCTTTGATGAAGATAAAACACTTTTTTATTTTTACTCACGATAGTATAGGGGTTGGCGAAGATGGTCCAACTCATCAACCTATAGAACAGCTTAGCACTTTTAGAGCTATGCCAAATTCATTGACTTTTAGAGTGGGTGATGGGGTTGAAAATGTCAAGGCATGGCAAATCGCACTTAAAACTAATATGCCTAGTGTTTTTGTATTGTCGCGTCAAAAGTTAAGTGCTTTAAGTGAGCCAATTTTTGGAGATGTTGAAAATGGAGCATATTTATTAGAAGAAAATGTAAATGCAAAATTCACACTTTTAGCAAGTGGTAGCGAAGTAGCATTATGCTTAAAAACAGCAAAAATTTTAAAAGAAAAAGGCGTGAGTGTTAATGTAGTGTCTATGCCTTGTTATGAATTATTTATTAAACAAGAAAAGGGTTATAAAGATAGAATTTTACAAGGTAAGGTTATAGGTGTAGAAGCTGCAAATTCAAATGAACTTTATAGATTTTGCGATGAGGTTTATGGTATAGAGAGTTTTGGGGAAAGTGGTAAGGATAAAGATGTATTTGAGCATTTTGGATTTAGTGAGGAAAAATTAAGCTCTTATGTTTTAAGTTTAGCTAATGGAAATTAAAAAACTTAGCAATACTAAAGAATGTATCTTTAGTATTGTTGGAAGTTGGGATAAAGAAAGTGTTTTAAAAGCTAAAAATTTAGACTTTGGACAATGTAAATATATCATTTTTGACTTTGCTAATTTAGAATTTATTGATAGTGCTGGGATAAGGTATTTTTTAGCTTTAGAGCAAAATTTAAAACAAAAAGACTATCAAGTAGAAAAAAGAAATTTAAAAACTCAGCACGCAATCCTTTTTACTCTTTGTGAAAAATACTACAAACCTTTAAATAATCAAGAAATTAAAAAAAACAAACTAAAAGATTTTTTTGAAATTTTAGGAGAAAAAGTTGTTTTTTCTTTTAGAATTTTAATTCAATTTTTAAATTTTATAGGTTTAATTATCGCAACTTGTTTCAAAACTTTATTAGATATTCATAAATTACGCTTTAGAGCTTTTTTATATCATGTAGAACATAGCGCTATAAATGCTTTGCCTATTATCATGCTAACTTCTTTGCTTGTGGGTGTAGTATTAGCTTATCAGGCTGCATATCAACTTGCGCAATTTGGAGCTAATATTTATATAGTTGATTTAATGGGAATTTCTGCCACTAGAGAATTAGCTCCATTAATAAGTGCTATAGTTATAGCTGGCAGAAGTGCAAGTTCATATACAGCTCAAATTGGAGTGATGAAGCTTACAGATGAAATTGATGCTATGAAAACTATGGGTTTTAAAGAGAGTGAATTTATCATTTTACCTAGAGTTTTAGCTTTGACTTTAGCTATGCCTTTTGTGGTTATAGTAGCAGATATTTTAAGTGTTTTAGGTGGAGTGATTGTTGCTTTGGTGAGTTTAGATATTACAGCGGCTGAATTTATGAGTCGTTTTAGAGAGGCTGTGGAGTTAAAGCATATCATCATAGGATTAGTAAAAGCGCCTGTGTTTGGATTTTTAATCGCTTCTATAGCTTGTTTTAGAGGGTTTTTTGTGCAAAAAACGACCGAAAGTATAGGAATTTACACTACAAAAAGTGTTGTAAATGCTATATTTTGGGTGATAGCTTTTGATGCAATTTTTTCTGTATTTTTAACAAAGGCTGGAATTTGATTATAAAAGCTAGGGGTATTAGTACTTATTTTGGTGCAAAATGTGTTCATAAAAATATCAACTTTAGCATAAAAGATAATGAAATCTTTGGAGTTTTAGGTGGTAGTGGTAGTGGGAAATCTGTTCTTTTAAGACAAATGCTTTTGCTTGAACATTTTGATGATGGAGAATATGAAATTTTAGGCAAAAGATTAAGAGATATTAGCGATGAGGATGCTTTATTTTTACAAAAGCAATGGGGAGTCGTTTTTCAATATGGAGCATTGTTTAGTTTTTTTAATATACTTGAAAATATCAGTATGCCTTTAAATGAATACACAAAATTAAATAAAAATGATATCAAAGAAATAGCTATGATGAAATTAAAAATGGTAGGACTAGATGAGAGCGCAGCTAAGCTTTATCCTAGTGAAATAAGTGGTGGTATGAAAAAAAGAGTGGCTATAGCAAGAGCCTTAGCACTTGATTCTAAGTTGCTATTTTTAGATGAACCAACTTCTGGACTTGATCCTTATAGCTCAAGGGAATTTGATGAATTGCTTTTAAATTTAAAACAAAGTTTTAATCTATGTGTAGTGTTAGTAACTCATGATAAAGAAAGTATGAAAAATGTTTTGGATCGATTTTTGATTATAGAAGATAAACAAGTTGGGTTTTTAGGTAATGTTAAAGAATTAAAAGAACAAAATGAAAGACTATATAAAAGGTTTATGGAATAATGGAAAATAGAGCAAATTATATACTTATAGGTATTTTTGTTAGTGTGTTGTTTTTTGTAAGTTTGTTTTTTTTGATATGGTATGGAAATTTAAAAGATGAAAAAACTTTTTCATATTATGAAATTTTTATGGAAGAATCTGTAGCCGGACTTAGCATCAAAGCTCCGGTTAAATTTTTAGGCGTTGATGTAGGTAGCGTTGAAAATATCAGTATAGATACTAAAGGAACAAAATTTAGAGTAAAAATTTTAGTTCAGCTTGATTCTCATTTAATCATCAAAACAGATACTCATGCAAGTTTGCAAATTCAAGGTATAACAGGATTTAAATTTATACAACTTTCAGGTGGTAGCGAAAATGCACCGATTTTAAAAGCAACTGATGGCAAATATCCTATCATAAAATCTAAAGAAAGCTTTTTTGCAAGTCTTGATAAGCAAACTGAAAATATTTTAGATTTAATTGATAGCGCTAAAGTTAAATTAGAAGTTCTTTTAAGTGATAAAAATTTACAAAATTTTGAAAATTTATTGCAAAATTCATCAGAGTTAGCACAAAAGTTAAACCAAAACACACCTAAATTTTTAGCAAGTATCTATAATGCTTCTTCAAAAATAGCTCAAAGTTCAGATCAATTTTCATCATTTTTAAAACAAGCAAACACACAGCTTGAAGAATTACAAAAAAGCAAGATATTGCTAAATGATAATTTAGAAATTTTAAGAATTTTGCTTTTAGATTTTACTCAATTAACAAATAAATTAAAGCAAAATCCTTCTAATTTACTCTATAAAGATCAAGTCATCAAATATGCTCCAGGAGAATGATATGAAAAAAATAGTTTTGCTTTTTATGGCTTTGCTTTTTAGTGCTTGTTCTGTGGTAAGTCCAAGTCAAACTTTACCTTTTGCAAGATATTTTTCCATATCTTTAGATCATAATATTTCTACTGTCAATATGCAAAAAGATGTAACTATTATGGTAGCCTTACCTAAAGGCTTAGTATATACAAATGAAATTTTTTATAAAAAAGATGGCATAGTTAATACATATGCGTATCATTTTTGGCAAGATAATTTAAATTTGCTTATTAAAAATTTTTTAGAAACAAGTTTAGAAAATACAAAAATTTTTAAAGCTGTTTTAAACCAAGATAGCTTAGCTAAGACAGATTTTATCTTAGAAAGTAAAGTAAATGTGCTAGAGCAAGATTTTATCAACAATGAAGAATCTATTGCAAAATTTGGTATAAGTTTGACTTTGATTAATATGAATGATAAAAACATTGTTGCGAGTAGATATTTTTACTATGAAAAAAAGCTTGATGAAAGTGAGCCTGAATTGTTAATGCAAGTTTATAATGAAATTTTTTCTCAATTTAATCAAGATCTAAACTCTTGGATGGGTCAAATTTTGGAATAAAAAATGCTTTTTTTGTTATAGCAATAACAAGGAAGGTGTATTATGATAAATGAATTAGAAATGCTACAAAAGCATTTAGGACAAGTAGCTAATACTAGTTTAGATGGAGCTAGTCTAAAACATCAAACGCAAAAATTTAGTGAAGATATCACTGATGCAAATGATTTTGTCGGTGCTTTGCAAATTTTGGATTCTTCTTTGAAAAAAATTTCAAATTTATTAGAAGATAAAAACTATGAAGATGTCCAAGATAAAGTTTTAATCGCTAGTGAAAGTGTAAAAATAGTAGATAATTGCTCATTTTTAGGAAATGCTTTATTTGATAATAATTATAATATCCATGTTGGTAGTAAATCTTTTGCTTTTGAAATTTATAATCCTATTAAAATTTTAGAAAATAGTGATTATGAAGGAATGAAAGCATATATAGAAGACAAAAGAGAAGAGATCGCTTCTTTGCTTTGTGAGCTTGCATTGGCTATTGCAGCTTATAGTCCAAGCCAAAGCTTTGGTGGAATGGATTTTGACTCACAAAATAGCTTTGACTTTAAAAAAATTTTTAAATAAGACTAAAGGCTTAAGTCTTTAGTTTATAACTCCACAAGCCATTCTAGCTCCACCACCACCAAGTGCTGCTGGATGATCACTATGATTATCACCACCAAAATGTATCATTAAAGCATGATTTTTTAACTCGCTAAGTTTTTTGATTTTTGGTGCTAAAACAGGATTTGTTGCTGTGCCATCTTTTTCCACATAAAGCGGTGGTAAATCTCCTTTGTGTCCTTTATCATCCCAAGGAGTAGAATGAGCTCCAGTTTTATTAGGATCCCAATGCCCTCTAGCTTTCATACCAAGACCTTTTTCGGTTGCTCCGCAATCAGCATTTTCATGTATATGAAAACCATGAATTCCACTTTCTAAGCCTTGAAGATTTGGATAAAATGCAATGCCATATTTTGTTTGTACAGCTACTACTTCTCCAGCATCTTTATTTGTATCTTTATCAAGAGTTTGCATTTTAATCACTAAATAATCCTTTTGTGCTTTTGGATCAAAAGTTTCTAAATTTGCAGCTAGCAAAAAGCTTGAAGCCAATAATGAACCTAAAATAATTTTTTTCATTTTTTCTCCTTGTGAATTTGAGTTTGTAAATTTTAACAAATATAGTTAATGAAAAATCGTATTTTTATGATAGTATTATTTGATTAAAAATCAAAAAACTTATAAAAAGGTAGTGATGTTAGTCTTTCCAAGATATTTAAAAAATGTTAGTAAAAGTTGTTTACAAACTTCTTTATTTACATTATGTAAATATGAAAAAAATCATACTAGTAAAAACCAAGAGGTATTATTTGAAGACTATACTTTGGTTTTTATTATCAAAGGTAATAAAAAAATTTATACTCATGATAATCATGTAGATATTAAAGAAAATGAAGTGGTATTTTTTACTAAAAATTCTTTTTCTATTAGAGATTATTTAGACGATGCTATGACATATCAATCTATAATTTTTTCGTTTAAGGAAAGTGTTTTGATAGAGTTTATTTATAAGTATAAAGAATTTATACAAAAAATCATTACTATTAAAAAATCCAAAAGTTTTTTTGCTATCAAGACGGATATTTTGGTAAAAAATGCTTTTTTGTCTTTGCTAGTATATATTGAAAATGAGCATAAGAATAATGAAATTCTTTTAAAATTGAAATTTGAAGAGTTATTTTTGTCTTTGTTATATAGTGAAGATAATGATGAATTTTTAGCATTTATAAAAGAAATTTTAAATGGGTTTAGTCTAGATTTGTATAAAATTTTTTCTTATTGTAAGGATGAATTTGAAAATGTAGCTCAAATGGCTAAATTTAGTAAGATGGATATAGCAAGTTTTAGTCGAAATTTTAAGCAAAGTTTTGGAATAAGTGCTAAAGAATGGCTCGATAATAAGCGTTTTGAAAAGGCTAAATTTTTACTTGAATTTTCAACAAAAAATGTAACTCAAGTTTGTTTAGAATTAGGATTTAACTCTCCAGCTTGGTTTATATCAAGATATAAAAAAAGATATGGAATCACTCCAAAACAAGAACAAAAATCAAAAAACTTATATTTTTTATCTTAAAAATTATAGAATTAAAATTCCTTTTTAATTATAATTTTTATATAAAAATTATTATAAAGGTAACATTTATGAAAAAAAGTATTTTTTTAAGCTTTGTGTTGTTGTGTGGTGCTAATGCTTTGGATATTAAAGAAGTAAAAGGATTTGCTCATCCTGAAAGCATTTATGTAGATAAAAATGAAATTTATGTATCTAATTTAGGAAAAGAGCTAAATCCTTTGGCTAAAGATAATGATGGTTTTATATCTAAACTTGATAATAATGGAAATATTTCAAAATTAAAATTTATACAAAATTTAAATGCTCCAAAAGGAATGTTTAAAATTAATGATGTTTTATATGTTGTGGATATTGATATAGTTTATGGATTTAAAGATAATAAAGAAGTTTTTAAATTACCAATTAAAAATGCGGTGTTTTTAAATGATATAGTTGCGTTAAATGATGATATTTTGCTTATTAGTGATACAGTAACAGGTTTAGTATATAAGGTATTTTTGAAAGAAAATAAATATGAAGAATTTATACAATTAGATCCTTCATATGGTGGCCCAAATGGACTTTTGGTTTATAAAGATAAATTATTTATTGCAGGATATGATCCAAGTGATAAAATGGGTGGTAAAATCATAAGTGTTGATATAAATACAAAACAAATTCAAGAATTAAGCGATAAAATAGAGCAATTTGATGGCATTGTAATGGATAAAGATCAAAATATTTTAGTTTCAAGCTGGGGTAAAAACTTGCAAGGTTATGTGTATGTGTTAAAAAATAATAAAGAAGAAAAATTAGACTTACCTTTTATCAAAGGCTCTGCTGATATGTTTTTTGATGGTAAATATTTATGGGTGCCTAAAATGGCTGAAAATGCTATCATAAGAGTAAGACTATAACTTTTAAGCTTTAAAAGCTTAAAAGTCAAATAATTCTCCAAGCCAACTTTCTTTTTTCTTGTACTTATAGCCATTGTTATGATGGTTATAATGTGCTTGGTTGTTGTAGTTTGGTTGACTGTAAGATTGATTTTGAGATGGAGCTTGAGAGCTATTTCTTTCTATGATTTTATCAAGTTCGCCACGATCAAGCCAAACACCACGGCATTTTGGACAATAATCAATCTCAACCCCATTTCTTTCACTCATTAATAAAGCTGTATTTTCACAAGCTGGGCAATTCATCTTTTTCCTTAATATTAAATTTAAAAAAGTATATATTTTAAAAGTAAATTAAAGGTTTAAATCCCAATCTATAGGTGTTTTACCAATTTTTTTCAAAATTTCGTTTGACTTTGAAAAATGTTTAGAGCCAAAAAAAGCACCTCTTGCTAAAGGAGAAGGATGAGCTGCTTCTAATACAAAATGTTTGCTTTGATCTATGAGATTTTTTTTACTTTTTGCATAATTTCCCCAAAGCAAAAATATTAAATTTTGTCTTTCTTTGCTAAGTTTTAAGATGATATTATCGCTAAATTCTTGCCAGCCAAAATTTGCATGAGAAGCAGGTTTATTAGCTTGAACACTTAGTATAGAGTTTAAAAGTAAAACTCCTTGTTTTGCCCATTTGCTTAAATTCCCATGATTTGCTATGGGTATGTTTAAATCATTAAAAAGCTCTTTATAGATATTTATCAAAGAAGGTGGGGTTTTTACTCCAAATGGCACGCTAAAACTAAGCCCCATGGCTTGGTCTTTTCCATGGTAAGGATCTTGTCCTAAAAGAATGATTTTTAAATCTTTCAAAGGAGTTAAATTAAAAGCATTAAAAATTAAATTGCTTGGTGGATATATGATTTCATTTCTTTGCAAAGCTTGGATATAGTTGTATTTTATATTTGCAAAATAAGGTTTTAAAAACTCATCTTTTAAAAATTCTTTCCAATCTTGATTGATATTAATTTTGTTGATGTCAATTTGCATTTGTAATTTTATTTACATTCAAATATAATCTTAGCTTCAAGTTCTTGTGTTTGTTTATCTGCTATAGGTAAAACCAAATTATCATAATTTGCACTAAGACTCATTAGTCTTGCTTGGTTTGTATCAAAATTGATATTTTTTATAGAGCATATTTTAGACAAGGTTTTAGAATAATATTCATTTTTTTCATAAGCCTTTTTAAGAGCAAGTTCATATAATTTTTCTTTATTTTCATCTAGAGTTTTTTCATCAAAACTAGCTTGTAAAGCTTGATTTTGCAAAATAATCAAAGGATTATTGGTGATAATATTTTCTAAATCTTTGCTAAGAATTTCATAATCTTTAATTTTTTCTTTAGAGATATTGCATGTAAAATTAGAGTATAAATTATAACCATTTATCTTTTTTTCTTCTTGGTTATAAGTATAATTTGGCTTTAAGCTATAGCTTCCACCTTTGCAAAAATTTTCTTTAGCTATACGAGCACTAAGTTCTTTAAAAGTATTTGCAATGAGTGTTTTATCTTCTTGATCGATCGAGTTTTTTTGACTTAATTCATTACTTGAGCTAAAGGTTAAATTTGCTCTATAAATATTAGGCGTGATTTCATTATATACTTTAATATCTCTTGTAAGTTGCAAAGCACTGAAATTTTGGTTTTTTAATCCTAAAAATTCAGTGTTAAATACTACCCCTAATATAAAAAGCACCAAACATAGCAACCCAATACCAAGCCCTTTGAAAAAACTTTTCATTTTATATCCTTAAATTTAAAAATTATTTTATATTTTAACATAAAGCTTTTTGTATAATACTTTAAAAATTTAGAAAATAAATTATATATGGAACAAATTCATCAAAGCATTTTAAAATGGTATGAAAATAATGGAAGAAAAGCTCTTCCATGGAGAACTTTGCATGAAAAATTTAAAATTCATGCTAGTAAAGAGCATTTGGATAAATTAAAAAATATTCATCCTGCTTATGGAGTGTATATAAGCGAGATAATGCTTCAGCAAACTCAAGTTAAAAGTGTTTTGCAAAATTATTATTTTCAATTTTTAAATCAATTTGATTCTTTAGAAAAACTAGCTAATGCAAGTGAAGATAAGGTTTTAAAAGCTTGGCAAGGTTTGGGGTATTATACAAGGGCTAGAAATTTACATAAAAGTGCAAAAATTTGTGTGAATGAATTTAATTCTATGTTGCCTAGCAATGTGCAAGATTTGCAAAAACTCCCTGGAATTGGCGCATATAGTGCTGGAGCGATTGCTTGTTTTGGTTTTTTACAAAATGAAGCCTTTGTGGATGCAAATATTAAAAGAGTATTGAGTAGATTTTATAAGTTAGAGAATGCTTCTTTAAAAGTTCTTTTTCAAAAGGCCAAAGAATTTTTAAATCATTCTAATTCTTTTGATCACAATCAAGCTTTACTAGACATAGGAGCATTAGTGTGTTTGCCAAAGAATGCAAAATGTCAAATATGCCCTTTATTGGAATTTTGTGGAGCAAAATTTGATTATGAAAAATACACTATAAAGAAAAAAATAGCTTATGAAAATTTGGATTTATCTTTATATGTGGTATTAAAAAATAATCAATTTGTCCTTCAAAAAAGCAAACAAAAGTTGTATTTTAATATGTATAATTTTTTGGAGCTTAAAAATCACAAGAATGCTATCTATATAGGCAAATTTAAACATTCTTATACTAAATATAAAATCACAGCAGAGGTATTTTTTGCACAAGATGATTTTTTTGAAATTAAAAATGAAGAGCTTTTTACTTATGAACAATTGTCTAATTTAGCATTGTCAAAATTAGCTTTAAAAGCTTTAGAAATTTATAAAAAGTATATACATGCGCTTTGAAAAAATTTATATAGAGTTAAGTGATATTTGTGGTTTAAAATGTGATTTTTGTCCAAGTAAAAAAGGACAAAGAAAAAGTATGGAGCTTGAAAAATTTGAACATATATGCAAAAGTGTGCAAGGTATGGCTAAATTATATACTTTTCATGTTTTAGGTGATCCTTTAATGCATAAGAATTTACAAGCTTACTTGGATATTGCTTTAAAATATAAAATGCAAATAGAGCTTACTACGAGTGGATTTTATTTTGATGATGAAAACATTAATATGCTTTTAAATACAAAAAATATTCATCAAATAAATATTTCTTTGGGTGCATTTTTATCTCAAAATAAAATAAGTCTTGATAAATATTTTGAAAATATTTTAAAATTGATGTTTTTTCATCAGCAAGAACAAAAATCATTTTTTATCAACTTAAGACTTTGGAATTTAGACAAAAACTTTCAAGCACCTATGCAAAATCATATCATTTATGAGTTTTTGCAAAAGTATTTTGGGGTAAAAATTCAAACTCGTAAGGAAAAAAATCGTTTAGCAAGATATATCATTTTGCACCAAGCAAGGCTTTTTAAATGGCCATCTTTAAAAGATAAAATCATTAGAACCAATGGGACTTGCTATGCACTAAATAAGCAAATTGCTATTTTAAGTGATGGAAATTTGGTGCCATGTTGTTTGGATGTTAAAGCAGATATTAAACTTGGAAATTGTTTTAAACAAGATTTTAAAACATTGCTTAATTCTTCTTTGTATTTAGACTTAAAAGAAAATTTTAAACAAGGTATTTTAAAAGCTGAACTTTGCAAAAGATGTTCGTTTTTGCAAAGTAAAAGCTTTGACTAGGTTGTTTAAAAAGAATATGAATTTTTAGATATATCATCGACAATTTGTTTTGCTATATTTTTAAAAGCTTTTTGTTTGCTAAGTATGCTTGTAGAAGTCATAGTAAAATTTAATTGATCAGATAGTTTTACTTGCTGATTTTTGCAATCTATCAATTCATAGTTAATATCAACTTCATACATTTGCATAGAGCCTTCGTTTTGCGTATTTGTGATTTTAGGAGTCAGTATAAGTAAAAAATCTGCTTTTAAATCAGCATAAAATTTTATTAATTCTATGTTTTTATTGTCTTTTTTTAAAACATCTTCTTCATTTTTGTAATTTTCCATATCAGTTCTATCAATAATTTTAAATGTTTTTTCTTGCAATAATAAATTTAAAAATTCTTGTTCAAATTTGATAGATAAAATATCTTTTTGAGTGTTAATCACAATGATAGATGTCTCTTTGATAAAATTAGTTTCAGTATCTAATTTTTTATAAACCAACACTTTTGCATAAAATTGCGAAGGGTTGGCTCGGGTTAATTCTTGAATTTCATAGCTATTAAAATTTCCATTGCTACTTGAATTTATGTCTTGATTGTAGCCAACATCAAAATTTCCATCAAAAGAAAATTTAAAATTATGAAGTTTTGAAAAGCCTTTATTTTCTAGTGCTTGATCTATGGCATTTTTTATTGCTTCATCTTCTGTCACACCATATGCTTGACCATTTATTTGCGTGGAATTTATATTTTCAGCATAAGCAATATATAATAAATTTAGTATTATAAAAATAATTTTAATCATTTTTTGATGCTTTCTATTTTTATTTTGCAATTTATATTATGCATAATATAAATTATTTTTTGCTTTAAATTTAAAATTAAGTTATAATTTTATTTTTTAGAGAGGTGTCCGAGCGGTCGAAGGAGCACGCCTGGAACGCGTGTGTGGGGTAACTCACCGAGGGTTCAAATCCCTTCCTCTCTGCCACTAAAGACTTTTATTATATTGATTTCCTAAAGAATTATCCGTAGTGTTTTGAGTGTAAGCTTTTATAGCTTTTGGATCTGAATTTTTCTCAAATTCTTTTTTGTTTTCTTCGTTTTTTTCTTTTAATTCTTGTGCTTTTAATTGAGCTTGTTCCATACGAGCATCATTTTGCATTTGCATTGCATTTGCTGCGACTTTATAATCTTGTGGGCTAGGGTCAGCAGGTGCCATTGCTGCAGCTATAACTTGCATTGCATTTGCGATAGTTTCTTCAGGAGTATTACCTTTTTGCATTCTAATTGGCACTTCGCCTTCGACTGCATACATCCTATTATCAGGCCCTCTAGTATAACCATAGCTAGCAGCTCCTGCTAATGCTCCACCTGCTGCTTGGTGAGCTGCTTCATGAGCTCTTACTTCTCTATCAATTTTTTCAAGTTCTCTTACTTGTCTTACCTGTTCTTCGGTTAAATCTTTACCATTAACTTTTTGAGTATTTTCTTTATCTTCTTCTTGTTTTTTATCTTTTGTCTGCGTGTTTTCTTGTGATTTTTCAGTTAAAAATTCAAAATCTTTATTTTCTTCTTTATCTTTATGGTAATTTTGCTGAAAGTAAAAGGAGTTATTATAGTTAGAATTAACCTGCATAAAAAACTTTCTTAAAAATTTTTAATTTATATTTTTAGCACAAAAAATATAAAAATATTATAAAAGCGTATAAAAATTTTTATTAAATGTTAAGCAAAATAAAGTATAATTTCATCTTATTTTAACTTTAGAAAGTCAGGGTAGCTCAGCTGGTTAGAGCGCTGGTCTCATAAGCCGGAGGTCGGGAGTTCAAGTCTCCCCCTTGACACCATACTACTTAAATTAAAATATTTCTTGCATTATAAAATAAATCAATCACTATAGTAAAAATTTAGATTGTAACTTTATAAATAAAGATATTAAAAAAATAATTAGAAGTAAAACCACTTTTCATTTTTTGAAAAGTGGTTTATGGCTTATATCACTCCTACGGCTAAAAATCCTAAAGAAACTGCTATAGCAATAGCTAATACACCTGGTAAAAAGAAAGAATGATTAAAAATAAATTTTCCAATTCTTGTTGTGCCTGTATCATCCATTTGAACTGCACCTAATAAAGTAGGATAAGTTGGAAGAACAAATAATGCTGAAACAGCAGCAAAACAAGCAACTAGCATATAAGAATCATTTGGATTAGTTACAGAAATTCCTAATGCAGTAACAATAACTGGAGTAATAGCCTTTGCAGTGGCTGCTTGAGAATATAAAAGCATACTAGCAAAGAAAAATGCGACTGCAAGCATAGCTGGAGTTTGTTTAACCCAATCACTTGCTACATCTTTGATAGCCGATTCGTGTCCTGAAACAAAAGTATTTCCAAGCCAAGCAACGCCAAATACGCATACACAAGCTGTCATTCCTGATTTGAAAACACTGGTATCTAAAATTTTAGCTGGTTCAACTTTACAAAAAAATGTAATCAAAGTCGCAGCAGTCAATAAAAAGCTCATAATAGCAGCATCTCTTGGGATGACAACTGGATCTATCCATTTGATGTTATTTGAAATCGCTGTAGCATAAAGAACAACACATAATACTGTGATTAGAAATATTGCTACTGAAAGTTTTGCTCCTGGTTTATCTTCGCTATGTAAAACATCTGAAGCACTTTTTACAAGACCTGCCTGCAAGCGTTCTTGATATACGATATCTTTGCTAAGATCCATAGGGGTGATTAAACTTACTATAAATGCTGTAGCCATGCAAGCAATAAAGGTTGTAACAATCCAAATTCCAAGTAAAACAGGATAGCTCCATCCAAGGGGTTCTAAAACACCTGTCATATACACCACAGCAGCACTAACTGGAGAAGCTGTGATACCAATTTGCGAAGCAACTACCATTAGCGAAAGCGGCGATGAAGGTTTGATATTTTGTGATTTTGCAACATCAATTACTACTGGCATTAATGAAAACACTGCGTTACCTGTTCCTGCTAGCAAGGTTAGTAACCAACCACAAGCTGGGGCAAGATAATTGATAAATCTTGGATGTTTGCGTAAAATTTTTTCAGTAATTTTTACCATATAATCTAAGCCACCAGCCTGTTGCATAGCTGAAATTGCAGCAATAGCTGCGGCAATAATCAAGATAACATCCCAAGGAATATTGCCTGGTTTCATACCTAAAACTAGTCCTAAAATAACCACCCCTAATCCGCCAGCATAGCCTATTGCTATGCCACCTAAACGGATACCTATGAAAATTGCACCCAAAAAGACTACAATTTGTAGTATAAGTGAAATATCCATTGTGAAACTTCTCCTTTTTGTTTAATTTTTATAATTTTGGATTTAACATATTTTCAGGAGTTAAAATTTTATCAATTTCTTCTTTTGATAAATATCCTCTTTCTAAACAGATATCACCGACTTTTTTACCTGTTGTTAAAGCTTCTTTTGCAATAGAAGCTGATTTTTCATAACCTATGTAAGGATTTAAAGCAGTTACTAAACTTACTGAATTAAACATAGTTTCTTTGCATTGTTCAGGATTTGCTGTTAAGTGTTTGATAGCTTTATTAGCTAAAGTAAGCATAGCATTTTCTAGTAAAACTAAAGAATTAAATAATGCATAAGCAATACCTGGTTCAAATGCATTAAGTTCAAATTCTCCTCTTTCAGAGCATAGAGTAATGGTAACATCATTACCTATAACTTCATAGCAAGCTTCACCTACAACTTCAGGAATAACAGGATTTACCTTACCTGGCATAATTGAGCTTCCTGGTTGCATTTGTGGTAAGTTAATCTCACCCAATCCACATCTAGGACCTGAGTTCATTAATCGCAAATCGTTTGCTATTTTAGAAAGTCTAGTTGCGGCTGTTTTTAAAACACCGCTTACATGAACAAAATCAGCAGTATCTTGAGTAGCAGCTATAAAGTCTTCAGCTGGTTTAAAAGTGGTTCTTGTAATAGCACTTAAGTGTTTTTCAACTACATTTTTATAATCAGGATGGCAACAAATTCCTGTTCCAATAGCTGTCGCACCTAAATTTAAATAAGTCATTGTTTCTCTTGCTTGTGTGATTTTTTCTATATCGCTTTTAATATAGCTAGCAAAAGCATTGAAAGTATTACCTAAAGTAGTTGGTACGGCATCTTCAAGCTCTGTTCTTCCTATTTTTAAAATATCTTTATATTCTTTTGCTTTAATTTCTAATTCTTTTTTTAGAATTTCCATAGCTTCTAATAAATTACCCATTTTAGCATGAACTGCTACTTTAATAGAGCTTGGATAAGCATCGTTTGTTGATTGACCAAAATTTGTATTATCATTTGGATGAAGATATTGGTATTCTCCTTTTTTGCGACCCATCATTTCAAGGGCAACATTGGTAATTACTTCATTAACATTCATATTGGTGCTAGTACCTGCACCACCTTGAACCATATCAACAACAAATTGATCTAAAAATTCACCCGCAATAATACGATCGCAAGCTTTTACAATATAATCAGCTCTATCAGCCGGAACTGTTCCTAATTCTTTATTTGCTAAAGCTGCGGCTTTTTTAACTTGAGCAAAGGCTTTTACAAAAAATGGATATTCTTTTAAAGCTCTTCCACTCATCTTGAAATTTTCCAAAGCTCTGAAAGTTTGTACTCCATAATAAACTTCGTCAGAAATTTCTAACTCTCCAATAAAATCGTGTTCTTTTCTTGTTCCCATGATATTCTCCTTGTGGGATTATTTAAGTTTTATTTAAAAACTTGTAGATATTATATAATAAAAAGTTGAAAAAGTTGCATAAAATTTTTTATAATTTTTAATACAAAGAATTCTAAAAAATATGGATAAAAGTATAATTTTAATCTATTTTATAAAAATTAATTTTTGTAAATTTAATAAATTTAAGAATTAACAGAAAATAAACCAATACTACAAATTAAAAATAGATGGCATATGTTTAAAAACATATATAGTTTAAATGTAATTAGTTAAGCTAAATCATCTTAATAATAATTATTTATCTACGAAGTTAGTAAGCTATCAATTTAATGCTTTGCTATATAAATTTTTTAATACCAAAACTAGCTATTACTCTAATAACTACAATTAAAAAACTTATGACAGAATATAATTTTATAAGTTTTCTTTTTTAGTTTTAATTCAAATTTTGTTTTTTAAGCTTATATATTTTTTTTAAGTCTATATATTGTTTATATAGACTTAAATTATTGTTTTATTATTTTGTAATATTTTAAAACTTTAAAGTTTTAGCTTACACTAAAACTTCTTCTTCTTAGCATCTTCTAAGATATCATTAGCAATTTGATTGACATTTTCAGATATTACAGCACTATC
>NZ_VOWJ01000021.1 GCF_008011665.1 Campylobacter volucris | reverse complement strand
TTTAGCTATTTTCAAAAAAAAGGAAATGAAATTATATCTATATAAGCTTAAAGTTTTATTAGGTGGAAGAAAAGAGAAGGAGGATACAAATTAAAAAATAAAAACATTAAAAGGGTTTGATTTGAAAAATAGTATTTTAGGAATTTTAAGTGGATTTTGCACAACTTTAGTTTTAATAAGTAATTTAAAAGAAAGTGGAAATGGTTGAGGAGAGCTAAAAAAGGAGGTGTGGAGGTAGAAAATGATATAAATTTATTTTAAAAATAAAAGTTTGTTTTTTTGTAAGAGGTTGTGGTGCATATAAAATTTATTTTTATATATGCACGGAAAGAAATTATTTTTGTCCTATATAAATAAAATGTTGGACGCTACCTTCAAAATTATAAAGATTGATGAGTTCGTAATCTCCCCAAAATAATGGCTTAAATGGTTTAAATTTTTCTTTTAGTTCTTCAATATTATTTGTAAAATTAATATAAGTTGATTCCCCATTGATTCTTGGGCTAGATTTAACCTCCATCAAGCCATTTTCGCTAACATTTCCTGTGGTAAATTCTTGGTATGCTTTTGAAGTTATCATGGTTGCAAATATTATAGCTCCATCATTGCATAAATCATAAAATTCATTTATAGCTTGCTTAAAACTTTCATTTGGAAGATAATATAAACTTTGATTCGCAAAAATAAAATCCATTTTAACATTAAACAGATCTTTAAAACTAGAATTTGGAGTGATTACATGAAAATTTTCTGTAATTAATTTTGGATCATTTTTCCAAGTATTTTCTAAACTAGGAACTATGTCTAAGCCATATGCCCTAATACCCCCCCCCGTTATATCTTGAAAATATTTAGAATGAACACCATTTCCACATCCAAAATCAAGCAAATTTCCACTTGTTTTGTTTAGCTTATACTTTAAAATTCTTTCATAAAATCTAATAACATGTCCATCAGGATATTGTAGTCCGTATCCTTCATTGTCATATTTTTTTGTATATCCAGATAATGAATTATCCATTATTTCTCCTTTAAATTTTGATTTATAATTATACAGTAATTAATTATATTTTTCTTTTTTAAAAAAATTTACACAAAACAAAACCACAAAACTAAAAATCAATAAAATCAAACTATATATATGTGCAGTTGTAAAATCTAAATTCTCCATACTTTCATAAATAGCTATACTTGCGACTTTAGTTTCACCACTTAATGAACCTCCTATCATCAACACTATGCCAAATTCACCCATAGTATGAGCAAATGTAACAACCAAAGCACTTATTATAGCTGGTTTTATACTTGGCAAAATCACTCGAAAAAGAGTTTCTAGGAAACTTTTTCCCAAAGAATAACTAGCTTCTATAATGTTTTTTGGAATAGCCAACATAGCTGAATATAAAGGGTTAAACATAAAAGGCAAAGAATAAATACAACTAGCAATTACCAATCCTTCAAAAGTAAAAGCCAAAGATATACTAAAATTTTTCTCTAAAAATTCTCCTACTATGGAATATTTTGAAAATAAAATCAATAGATAAAAACCCATAACAGATGGAGGTAAAACTAAAGGTAGAGATATAAATGTTTCTAAAAAATTTTTAGCTTTAAAATTTTTAAAAGCAAAAAGCCAAGCAAGAAAAATACAAAATAAAAATAAAATCACACAAGTAATAAAAGATAATTTAATGGAAACCAAAAAAGGTTCCCAATCTATACTTTCTAAATTTTTCAACACTTTTTAGACCTTATTTTACTTTCCTAAATTTGGCTCCATTTCTATTATTTTCCATGGAAGTCCTTGAGTATTTAGCTCATCCATAAAAGATTTAGCATCAAATTCTTCCATATTAAACACACCTTGTTTATTCCAAATTCCTTTAGCTATGAGCTTCGTTCCTATCATAGCAGGAACTCCAGTAGTGTAGCTTACAGCTTGTGCACCTGTTTCTTTAAAACACTCTTCGTGATTACAAACATTATAGATATAAATTTGCTTATCTTTTCCATCTTTAATACCTCTTATAACACAACCTATATTTGTATATCCTTTTGTTCTAGATCCTAAACTAGCAGGATCAGGAAGTAAAGTCTTTAAAAATTCTATAGGAATTATTTCTACACCTTTATGCATTATAGGTTTAATACCAAGCATCCCAACATTTTCTAAACATTTCATATGAGTTAAATAACTTTGTCCAAAAGTCATAAAAAATCTTATTCTTTTTAAGCCTTTTATATTTTTTACCAAGCTTTCTAATTCTTCATGATAAAGCAAATAACTATCTTTTACTCCAACTTCTGGATAATCCCATTCCATTTTGATTTCCATAGGTTTTGTTTCTATCCATTTTCCATTTTCCCAGTATCTTCCATTAGCCGATACTTCTCTTAAATTTATTTCAGGATTAAAATTTGTAGCAAAAGCATAGCCATGATCTCCCGCATTGCAATCTAAGATATCTATATAATGAATTTCATCGAATAAATTTTGCTGTGCATAGGCACAAAATACATTAGTCACTCCAGGATCAAAACCACTTCCTAAAAGTCCTAAAATACCTGCTTCTTTAAATTTTTCATTTCTTGCCCATTGTTCTTTATATTCAAATTTAGCTAAATCAGGATGTTCATAATTTGCTGTATCTACATAATGAATTTTTGCTTTTATACAAGCATCCATTAAGCTTAAATCTTGATAAGGCAAAGCTACATTTAATAAAATTTGAGCACCAGTTTTTTTTATGAGCTCTACTACAGCATCAGTATCGTCAGCATCGATTTGTGCAGTTTGAATTTCAACTCCTAAACGTTCTTTTATAAATTTGGCTATTTCATCGCATTTACTTTTTGTTCTACTTGCTAAAGTTATTTTGCTAAATACCTCTGAATTCATAGCGCATTTTACGGTAGCTACTCTACTTACTCCGCCAGCTCCTATAATCAAAAGATTTTTCATCAACTTTCCTTTAAAATTCTAAAATTTTGTATTTATATTTTATATGTGCTAATTATATTTAGATTCTTTGAATTTACATTTAAGATTGTTGCCAAAATTTTACATTATATAAATTTTTAAGAATATTTTTAGATATATAATATTAATATTCACTATCAAAAATAACAACTCAAATTAGGTGATTAAAAATGAAAAAATTGTTTTTTATATTTTTGGCATTATTTTTTTATTCTTGTGCTGGTTTAAATACAAATATACCACTAAAAGAAAATCAAAATTTTTTTATTCTTAGAACATCTGATAATCAAAAAATTTCATTTAATGATTTTATTCATGATATTTCACAAAGTAATATTATTTTATTAGGTGAAAAACATGATAATATGTATCATAGAAATTCTGAAATTATGATTATCAAATCATTAGAGGGTAATTTAAGCCAAAATAATCAAAAACTAAATATAGCTTTTGAAATGTTTCCAACTTCTAATCAAGAAATTATAAATAAAGCTAAAATTCAAAAAGAAAATATCAAGGAAGAAAAGTTATCAAAAGCATTAAATTGGGATAAAACATGGGATTGGAAATCCTATAAGGATTTAATTAAATTAACATTTTACTCGAATACTAATATGATTGGTGCAAATTTATCTAAAGATGAAATTGCTCAAATTTATCAAGGAGCTCAACCCTTAAAAGGAAATTTATCTATTCAAAACAAAGTAAAACAAGAAATTAAAAAAATCATTTCTTCTTCTCATAAAATTGAGGATGAAAAACTTTTAGAAAAACTTACAGAAATTCAACAATTCAAAGATAGAAGAATGGCAGATGTCTTAGTCAATTCTAAAAATACAATTTTACTCGTAGCAGGAATGTTTCATGTTAGTAAAAAAATAGGTATCCCATTACATATAAAAGATTTTAAAAGCAAGAAAAAAATTTCAGTTGTAATCTTCAACACAGATCCAAAAAATATAGAACATCAAGATGGTGATTATGTTTTTGTTTTTGGAGATAATCAATAATGAAAAAATATAATTTATTTTATCTAACAATAATATTAGCAAATGCAATTTTAGGCGAAGAAATAGAGCTAGATACTTTAGAAATTTCTGGATCAAAAATTGAAAACAACGACAAACCTTTTGTCACTCCTGGAGCTGTGAGCACTAGAGATGATTTTGATACACAAAGTATAGATTCTGTCATCAGAAGCATACCTGGTGCTTATACCCAAGTAGATCAAGCACAAGGAGGAGTTTCTGTAAATATCAGAGGTATGACAGGACTTGGTAGGGCAAATACAAAAATAGATGGCGTAACTCAAACTTTTTTTGGTTCGGCAAGTGATGATAGTTTTCATGGTCAAATAGGAACTTCTAGTTTTAATACTTTAGTTGATAAAAATTTTTTAGTTAAAGTGGATGTGACTCGTGGATTTTTTAGTGGATCAAATGGATCAAATGCTTTAATGGGAACAGCAAATTTTAGAACTATTGGTGTAGATGATGTTGTTAGCGATGGCAATATTTTTGGATTTTTAGGAAAATACTCCTACGGGAGTAATGCTATAGGTCCTAATTTTATGGGAACAATAGCAGCTAAAACTTCACTTGATAATAATGCAAGTGTGGGAATGTTATTTGGGTATAGCGGTCAAAATGTATCTCAAAATTACAAAATTGGCGGAGGTGGATTTATAGGGGATCAAAAACCTCCTTTTGATAGCGATGGGGACGGAGTACCTGATTCAAATTTAAATCCTCCTATTAATCCAAGTAAATTATATAATCAACCAAGAAGCCAACTTTTAAAATTTGAATATGAAAATGACTTTAATAAATTTTTATTAACTTATAGAGCCTACGACAATAACATAGCAGGAAGAAAATTGGATAATAATACTTATCAATTAGATTATAGATATAATCCTGAAAATGATATCTTAGATTTAAATTTTTTATTTGCCTATAATGATGGGCGACAAAAATATAATAAAGGTAGCACTTGGGGTTATCATAATATGGAAGGAGTTATTACAAAAAACCGCGCTATAACTTTTGATTTAAGCAATACGATGAAAAAAGAAATTAGTGATAATTCTAATTTTGATTTTACCTATGGAGTGAATATTTTAAATAATAAATACGATAATAGTTTTCCACAAGAAAGAGTTTTATTGCCTTATATTTTAACAAGTTTTTATCCCAAAGGAAAACAAGAAATTAAAACATTTTATATTGATACAGATTACACAATAGATATTTTTAAGTTAAATACAAACATAAACTGGACCAATGCTAACCTTAGCGGATATAAAGGAGAATGTAGCGAAAATAATCCTTATTGCCAACCAAAAAATGCAACATATATTAATAAAGACTATAATAGTTTTAATTATTCTTTCATGTTGTCTGCTGATATCAATCCTTTATTTAATCCATTTATATCCTATTCTAAAAGTAGTAGAATTCCTAATGTCCAAGAATATTTTTTTACACATGATGCTTCTAAACAACACAATATGAATACTTTGTTAAAACAAGAAGATGCTTATACTTACCAAATCGGCTTTAATTCTTTTGCTCATAGTATTCTAAAAGACGAAGATACATTAGGTTTTAAACTGCTTTATTATAACACAGATGTAAAAAACTATATCTATAATCGAAGATATAAACTAAAAGCAGATGATAGTATTTTTGTAATGCAGTTAAATGATAATGAAAAAGCGAAATTTCATGGAGCTGAACTTGAATTTAAATATGATATGAGTCATTTTTATTTAAACCTATCCTATACTTATCAAAAATCAAAACACAAATTTTCAGACTCTGAGTCTTTAGAAAGCGGTGGGGCTCAATCAGGACAAAGTCAATTTGCACAATTACCAGAACACTATGCAAATCTTGATATTGGGATAAGAGCAGATGATAAATTGACAATAGGTAGCATCATTAAATACACAGGAAAAGCAAAAAGAATTGCACCTGTTGGAAGCTTAGATGATGATCCAAATAATCCAGATGCTATGGCTCCGCTTAAAAAAACTGATGATCTTCCAAAAATTCCTACAATAGTGGATCTATATATAGAATATAAGTTATTTAAAGATTTCAATATTAAAGCTGAAGTACAAAATTTATTTGATAAAGATTATATGGATGCTCTTTATGCCTATAATACAGGAGATAATCAAAACATAGGTGGATTATTTGATCCTGTATATGTTTATAATAATTCGGCTCGCGGTAGAACTTTTATCTTAAGTTTTGAGTATAAATATTAATGGAGAAGAAAATGAAAAAAATTAAAATATTTAGCTTGTTTTTATTATTGTGTATAAATTTTTTATACGCAAATGAAGGAAATATGAGTAATATTGCTCTAAATCCCAACGAAGTTAATTTAAACTTTGAAAATTTATATCTAAATGCTCATATAATTGTAAAATCTATAATTTGGATACTTGTTTTATTTTCCATAACTAGTTGGACAATTTTTATTTATAAAACAATTACCTATAAAAGATATATCAAGATATTAAAAAACGATGAAGAAATTTTACAAAAATATAATTTTTCTAATCTTGATTTTTCTAATAAAAGCATTATTTTAAATTTTTTTAAAGAAATAGATGATGAGCTAGAAAAAAGTGAAATAAAATCCAAATCACTAGAATACAGAATAAAGCAACGCTTAAAATTAAAAATCAATGCAATTATTTTAAATACAAAAAAAAGTATTTCTTTTTTAGCATCTATTAGTTCAAGTGCGCCTTTTATAGGATTGTTTGGGACAGTATGGGGCATAATGCATAGTTTTATTGATATAGCAAAAACCGAAAACACCAGTCTTAGTATTATTGCACCGGGCATAGCCGAAGCATTATTTGCTACTGCCTTAGGACTTGTTGTAGCTATACCTTCTGTTTTATTTTACAATTATCTATCAAGATTAAGTATTAGTTTCTCAAATGAACTAAATCAAAATGTATCTAAATTATATTTACTCTACAATAGAGAATTTTCAACCAAGGACAATTAATGCAATACATTGAAGAAGATAAAGAATTAAATGAGATCAATGTTACTCCTTTTATCGATATAATGCTAGTTTTACTCATTATTTTTATGGCTGTAACACCAATTGTAACCAATTCATTAAAAATAGAATTACCAAAAAGCTCTAAACAATCTGAAGAAAAACCTAAAAATCCAATTGTAGTTTATATTGATAAAAATGGAGAAATTGCAATTAATGACACTAAAACAACTCTAGAAAAGATAAATTCTATTATCAACGATAAAAGTAAAAATAATAAAGAAGAAATTATTTATTTTCATATAGACAAAGTGACACAATATGAGCAAATTATGCAAGTTATTGGCAAAGTTAGAGAAGAAGGATATGTCAAAATTGCATTAGTTTCACAAAAAGAACAATAAAATGAAAAGTCTAAGTTTTTGTTTATCGGTATCTTTTCATATAATCATTATTTTTTTTATATTTTTTTCTTCATCTTCTGATTATCAGACAACAGGGTTGAATTTAAAACAGGGAGATAAATTTGAATCTATCATGATAGTCTCTGAACTTCCTATAGGTGAAATCAAAAAATTAACAATAGATCGGCAAAAATCTTCCAATACTCAAAGCCATGTAGAAAAAAGTGAAAATTATGCTTTAGATTCAATAACTAATGCAAGCAAAGCAAAACTACAATCAAGCGAAAAAAAATCTTTTAAAATTTCTCAAAAAAACAATAATACACAAAATAATTCATCAAATAATGCAAACACTTTAAATAATTCAAAAGCACAAGAGCAAAATTTAAATGCGCCTTTAAAAAGTGAAGAAAAGACTACTCAAACTTTAATCACTGGCAATGCAAAAAAACAAATTCAAAGCTATCAAGCATTGCTAATGGCTCATTTATTAAAATTTCAAAAATATCCTCAACAAGCATTACTTGAAAAACAAGAAGGTAAAGTAAGTATAAAAGTTATGATTAATGAGAATGGAAATGTTATATTAAAAGATATTAAAAGATATTCTTCATACGCTATCTTAAATAATGAAGCACTTGATTTGGTTACTCGAGCTTCGCCTTTACCAAAACCACCAAAAGAAATGCTTAAAAATAGTGATAAAATTACATTTATTTTACCAATAAATTATAATATAAAAGAATTTTTAAATAGAAAATAATATTACACGCAAAGGATAAATTTGTTTAAATCGTTTTTTTTATCAAAACAATGGGCATTATGGGCTTATTTAGGTTTATTTTTGTTATTAGGTGCTTTATTGGCTCAAACATCTATTAATGTGGCTATCAATGAATGGTATAAGGATTTTTATGATGTTTTACAAAATGCTAAAAATCACAGTATTAACGATTTTTATCATTTTATTAAACAATTTTTATATCTTGCCTTGCCTTATGTGTTAATTGCTACTATAACTAAATATTTTGGTAGCATTTATGCATTCAAATGGCGCGAGGCTATGACTTTTGATTATATTAAATTTTGGCAAAAAAAAGATGATAATATAGAAGGTAGCTCTCAAAGAATTCAAGAAGATATTTATAATTTTTCAAAAATTATCGAAAGCCTAGGGCTTGCTTTTGTAAGAGCTCTAATGACCTTAATTGCTTTTATACCAATATTATGGATGCTTAGCGAGCATGTAAATTTGCCTATTTTAAAAGATATTAAAGGCTCTTTAGTATGGATAGCATTTTTAGTTTCTTTGGGGGGATTGGTTATATCTTGGTTTGTAGGTATTAAATTACCTGGACTTGAATATAACAATCAAAAAGCAGAAGCAGCATTTAGAAAAGAACTTGTATATGCTGAAGATGATAGAAAAAATTATGCAAGTGATGAAAGTATTTTAAATCTTTTTACAGGACTTAAAGTAAATTATAAAAGATTATTTTTACATTATGGATATTTTAATATATGGCTTTATTTATTTGAACAAATTATGGTTATAGTGCCTTTTTTAATTATGGCTCCAAGTTTGTTTTTAGGAGTCATACAACTTGGCATTATTATACAAGTAGGCAATGCCTTTGATCAAGTAAGAAGTTCTTTTAGTATCTTTATAACAAATTGGACAACTATCACTCAATTACGCAGTATTTATAAGCGTTTAGATGAATTTGAGCAAAACATTGATTATAGAAAATAAATTAATAGTTTTGATATATAAATTTTAATTTAATATAAAAGTAAAATTTTTTAAGCTAAAATTTTACTTTTGCTTGTGTATAATTAAATACTTTATTTCTCAACAAGGAGTTTCATTGGACCCCAGTCAACATTTAGATTTAAATCAAACTTTACCCGCAGTTGCCTCGCTTGATGTAGGCTATTCTACTTTTATGATTATCATAGCATTGGTTTTGGTGCTTTTAAATGGTTTTTTTGTTCTTTCTGAATTTAGCATTGTAAAAGTAAGAAGATCAAAACTTGAAGAAATGGTTAAAGAAAAAAAACCAAATGCAAAAAAAGCTTTAGATGTTACTTCTAAACTTGATACTTATCTTAGCGCTTGCCAACTAGGTATCACTTTAAGCTCACTTGCTCTTGGTTGGATAGGCGAACCTGCTATTGCTAAAATTCTTGAAATACCACTAACAAATTTAGGAATTACCCAAACATTAGTGCATACTATAGCTTTTATTATAGCATTTGCAACAATAACTTTACTTCATGTAGTTTTAGGAGAATTAGTACCAAAAAGCATAGCCATAACCATAGCTGATAAAGTAGTCTTATGGATAGCTAGACCTTTACATTTGTTTTGGTTGCTTTTCTTACCTTTCATTAAAACATTTGATTTTTTAGCAGCAATTTCTTTAAAAATTATAGGTATAAAACCTGTAAAAGAACATGAATTAACTCATTCTGAAGAAGAAATTAAATTCATAGCCAGTGAAAGTCAAAAAGGCGGTATTTTAGATGAATTTGAAACTGAAATCATACGCAATGCAGTTGATTTTTCAGATACCGTTGCAAAAGAAATTATGACTCCAAGAAAAGATATGATATGTCTTAACAAGCAAAAAAGTTATGAAGAAAATATGCAAGTAGTTTCAAAATACAAACATACTCGTTTTCCTTATATAGATGGTTCTAAAGATGTCATTTTAGGTATGGTACACATTAGAGATATCATGCAAAATGAATTTAATGGACGCAAAAAAAATCTTGATGATTTTTTAATTAAAATGATACTAGTTCCAGAAAATATCAGCATTTCAAAAATTTTATTTATGATGAATAAAGAGCAAGTTCATACTGCATTAGTCGTAGATGAATATGGCGGAACTGCTGGAATTTTGACTATGGAAGATATTATGGAAGAAATTATTGGCGATATCAATGATGAACATGATGATTCTAGTCCAAATTATAAAAAACTAGCAGAAAATATTTATGAATTTCAAGGTCGTTATGAAATTAGCGGTGTTGAAGAACTTCTAGATATTAATTTTAATGAAGAATTAGAACAAGTAACAATAGGTGGCTATGTATTTAATCTTCTTGGTAGATTACCAGTAGTTGGAGATAAAATAGATGATGAATTTTGTCACTATGAAGTTAAAAAAATGGATGGTAATAGCATAGCACGCATTAAAGTTGTACGCAAAAACAATATAGATGAAGAATAATTCTTCATCTATAAAAAACCTCTAAAAATCTACTTTTATTTAAAAACTTATCAATGAAAACCAATAATTAAAAAGAAATAATAAATTTTATAAAAGATTGTAAAAATATACATTATTGCTTTTTATTAATTTAAAAAATGAATCTGCATATTCTTATACTCCAATTATTTACATCAATGATAAATTTTTCTTTATATATGAAGAAGATTAAGCACAATAACAATATAGAAATAATATTCATAGAAGATGACAAACAATCACTTAATATTTATACTAGAAAAAGAGTTAAATTTAAAACAAATGTAGAAGAAATTCATAAAAAAGATAAAAAATTAATATCATTTTTGAAAATTTCTAAAAACAAAACCCTATAAAATGAAACTATGAAAATTATTAAAATATATAAGATTTTCATCGATTTCAACTAATTTAAAAAAAGAAGATTTATAAAAGAATCTGGATAAGCTTGCGATATCAATGAAAGTAAATATTAATTTAGCAAAATCAAAAAAAACACAAAAATCCAAGATGAAATTTTCATCTTGGATTGAAAAGATTATCCATTTCTTTTTTTGATAATCTCTTCTGAAACATTTTTAGGAACTTCATCATAATGATCAAATTCCATAGAATAAGTAGCCCTACCTTGAGTTTGACTTCTAAGATCGGTTGAGTAACCAAACATCTCAGCTAATGGACAAAACGCTGTAATGATTTTATTACCACCTCTTTCATCCATAGAATTTACCTGACCACGGCGTTTATTTAAATCACCGATTACATCACCCATATATTCTTCAGGAGTTTCAACTTCAACTTTCATCATAGGCTCAAGTATTACAGCACCTGCTTTTCTAGCACCTTCTTTAAATCCCATAGAAGCAGCAAGTTTAAATGCCATTTCAGAAGAATCAACTTCATGATAAGAACCATCATAAACAGTTACTTTTACATCTTCAACAGGATATCCAGCTAAAACACCATTTTGCAATGCTTCTTGTATACCTTTATCAACAGCTGGTATATACTCTTTTGGTATAACACCGCCTTTAATATCATTTACAAATTCATACCCACTACCTGGCTCAAGCGGTTCAAGTCTTAAGAATACATGACCATATTGACCTCTACCACCTGATTGTTTAGCATATTTGTATTCTTGCTCAACTGTTTTTCTAATAGTTTCACGATAAGCAACTTGAGGTTGTCCAACTTCAGCTTCTACTTTAAATTCTCTAAGCATACGATCAACAATGATTTCTAGGTGAAGCTCACCCATACCTGAAATGATAGTTTGACCACTTTCCTCATCAGTAGAAACTCTAAAGCTAGGATCTTCTTGTGCTAATTTATTTAGAGCAATAGACATTTTTTCTTGATCAGCTTTCGTTTTTGGTTCAACCGCAACAGAAATAACAGGATCAGGAAAATCCATTCTTTCTAAGATAACTCTATCTTTTTCACTAACCAAAGTATCGCCTGTTAAAGTATCTTTTAAACCAACGACTGCTCCAATTTCTCCAGCATATAAAGTCTTAATTTCTTCTCTTTTATTAGAGTGCATCTTTAAAAGACGACCAATTCTTTCTTTTTTATCTTTTGTAGAATTATACGCGTATGAACCACTTTCTAAGCTTCCTCTATAAACGCGCACGAAAGTTAATTGTCCAACAAAAGGATCTGTCATAATCTTAAATGCAAGTCCTGCGAATTCTCCATCATCAGTTGATTTTACAGAAACTTCTGTACCATCTTCATATTCACCTTTGATGTTTGCAACTTCATCTGGGGCTGGTAAATAAGCCACAACAGCATCAAGTAAAGGTTGAACACCTTTATTTTTAAATGCTGTTCCACAAAGCATAGGAACTATGCTTAAATTTAAACAACCTACTTTAATACCTGCTTTAATTTCCTCTTGAGTTAATTCTTCTCCGCCTAAATATTTTTCCATCAATTCATCAGATGTTTCCGAAACAGCTTCAACCATTTTAACACGATATTCTTGAGCTTTTTCTTGCAATTCAGCTGGAATTTCTTTTTCTACATAGTCAGTTGGCTTAGTATCATCTTCCCAAACTAAAGCCTTCATAGTAACTAAATCTATAACACCTTTAAATTCATCTTCAGCGCCTATTGGAATTTGAATTGGAACAGGATTAGCTTTTAATCTATTTTTAATTTGATCTTCAACATTGTAAAAATTTGCTCCGATTCTATCCATTTTATTTACAAATACTATTCTAGGAACACCATATTTATTTGCTTGTCTCCAAACTGTCTCGCTTTGAGGCTGAACACCACCAACAGAACAAAATACAGCCACAGCACCATCTAAAACACGCATAGATCTTTCAACTTCAATTGTAAAATCAACATGGCCTGGAGTATCTATAAGATTTATTTGATGATCCTTCCAAAAACAAGTTGTAGCAGCAGAAGTAATAGTTATACCTCTTTCTTTTTCTTGCTCCATCCAATCCATAGTAGCAGCACCATCATGAACTTCACCTATTTTATGACTCATACCAGTGAAAAATAAAATTCTTTCACTAGTAGTAGTTTTTCCTGCATCAATATGCGCTGCAATACCTATATTTCTAACTCTTTTTAAAGGAGTACTTCTTGACATACTTTCTCCTTATTACCAACGATAGTGAGCAAATGCTTTATTTGCTTCAGCCATTTTATATGTATCTTCTTTTTTCTTAAATGAAGCACCTTTACTATTTGCAGCATCTAATAACTCAGCTGCTAATTTTTCTATCATTGTTCTTTCGCTTCTTTTTCTAGCAAAAGATATAATCCATCTTATAGCTAAAGCTTGTTGTCTAGCCGGACGAACTTCAACTGGAACTTGATATGTAGCTCCACCGACACGGCGAGATTTAACTTCTAATAAAGGCTTTATATTTTCTATAGCGTCATTGAAAATTTCAATACCTTTTTTTTCGCCACCTTTTTTATCGATAGCCTCTAAAGCACCATACATTATAGTAGTAGCTGTACTTTTTTTACCATCATACATTAAAGAATTAATGAATTTTGTGATTACTTTGTTTCCATAAATCGGATCAGGCAAGACTTCTCTTACCGGAGCTTTTCTTCTTCTCATATTTTTTCCTTCAAATTTTATAATTTTACTCAAACAAAATCAAATCTAATGGATTTGTCTGTAATATTTATACTATTTAGCAGCTGCTTTAGGGCGTTTAGCGCCATATTTAGAACGAGAAACTGTTCTTTTTGCAACACCTGCAGTATCTAATGCACCACGAACGATGTGATACTTAACACCTGGTAAGTCTTTTACCCTACCACCTCTTACTAAAACAATACTATGTTCTTGTAAGTTATGACCTTCACCACCGATATAACTAATAACCTCAAAGCCACTTGTAAGTCTTACTTTGGCAACTTTTCTTAATGCTGAGTTTGGTTTTTTAGGGGTTGTAGTATAAACCCTAGTGCAAACCCCTCTTCTTTGTGGACAATTTTTAAGCGCTGGAGATTTAGATTTTTCTAAAACTTTTTTACGCTCTTTTCTAACCAATTGATTTATGGTTGGCACAGTAATTCCTTTCATTAATAAAATAATAAACTTCGAATGTTATCTAAATTTTACTTATAAAATTATAAACTATTGAATATTTTTAATTATATATAAGAATTATGATTAAAAATCCTAGCAAAAATGCTAGGATAAAAAACTAATTTTGCTGTTTGAGTTTTAAATTTTGCTCTCCATAAAGTCCCGTACCAACAGGTATCATACGACCCAAAATAACATTTTCTTTTAAGTCCTCTAAGTAATCAAATTTACCAGCAATACTAGCTTCTGTTAAAACTTTAGTTGTTTCCTGGAAAGAAGCAGCAGAGATTACACTATCACTTCCAATAGCTGCTCTTGTTACACCAAGTAAAATTGGCTCAGCTATAGCCGGATCTCCATCATATTTTAAAATTCTCTCATTTTCTTCTATGAATTTTCTTCTTGAAACCAAATCTCCAACTATAAAATTAGTATGACCACTATCTAATATTTTTACTTGTCTTAACATTTGAGAAACTATAATTTCAATATGCTTATCTGAAATTACAACACCTTGTCCACGATAAACTTGTTGAATTTCAGATATAAGATAGTAATGCAACGCTTTTTCACCTAAAATTCTAAGCACATCATGACTTGAAATAACACCATCGGTTAATTTCTCACCCGCATGGATAAATTCTCCGTCTCTCACCTGAATACGTCTTGATTTATCAATTAAATATTCCGCACTACTTCCATCTTCTGCTTGGATAATGATTCTTTCTTTTGATCTTAAAGGCTTGTCAAATCTCACCACACCATCTATTTCAGCAATAACCGCAGTATTTTTTGGTTTTCTCGCTTCAAATAATTCTGAAACCCTTGGAAGACCTCCAGTAATATCTTTTGATTTAGCTACTGCCTTTGGTGTTTTAGCTAAAATATCAGCTTGCTTAACCTTATCACCATCATTTACATAAATAACAGTCTTAGGCTCTAACTGATAACGGATCGTTTTTCCTTTATCTCCTAAAACCAAAATAGCAGGGCGCACTCCACTTGGTAAATACTCATTAATAACAAGCGATCTTTTACCAGTTGCTTCATCAATTTGCTCATCAGCACTATAACCTGATTCTATATCTTCAAAGCTGATAATTCCATTTATCTCGGCAATAACAGTATTGTTATAAGCATCCCATTCAGCAATTATTATTTTATCTTTTTTGCTTGATTTAGCAATAATAGTTTTAGGATTGCTAATCACTGAGCTATCATTAAATTCAATTACAGAATCTCTTGGTATATAATGTCTTTTTGCTTCACGATCATTTTCATCTGCAATCACTACAAATACACCTTTTTCTTTAACTATATCACCCTTTTTAAGATTTTTAATTCTATCTAAGCCATCGCCTTTAAGAATATAAAATTTCAAAGTTCCTTTTGCATCAGCAATGATATCTTGAGTTATTGGATCGCCATCATTTACAAGCAATTCACTTGCATATGGAATACGATTTGGTATGTTCCAGCCTTCCTTGATGACTTCTACAATGCTTTCATTTTCACTAACTTCATCTCCATTATTATATGGAATATATAATTTTCCTTCAATATTTCCACTAACTCCAGCAAGTTCATTAGCTTTAGCTAAATCATATTTTCTTAAGATAAATTTTGATTCATTATTTTTATTTTTTATACTTACAATGACATCTTCATAAGCATACTCAACATTAATCACACCTTTAAAAGGTGCTTTAATTTTTGGCTCTACAAGTAAAACAGCGGCATTGCGGTGATTAGCCACTATAGTTTTACCTTGTCTATCTTCATAAGTATTAAGATTATAAAATCTTACAAAACCTTCTTTGTGTGCTACTACTTGACGATCTTGCAAATCAGTACTTGCTGTACCACCACTGTGGAAAGTTCTTAGTGTAAGCTGTGTTCCTGGCTCACCAATTGATTGAGCAGATATAATACCTACAGCCTCACCTGGTTTAACTAATTTTCCTTCGCCTAGGTTAATACCATAGCATTTTGAACAAACACCTTTTTTAGCTTTACAAGTGATAGGAGTTCTTATGCTTGCACTTTTTACGCCACTTTCAACTATAATTTTTGCTTTTTCTTCATCTATCAAAGTACCTTCAGAAAATAAAATTTCATTCGTAATAGAATCAATAATATTTTCAGCTAAAACTCTTCCTAAAATTCTTTCTTCTAAAGTTTCAATCACCACACCATCTGCTGTAATTTCATTTATTTCAACTCCTTCATGTGTGCCACAAT
This sequence comes from Campylobacter volucris, assembly GCF_008011665.1. GTDB lineage: Bacteria > Campylobacterota > Campylobacteria > Campylobacterales > Campylobacteraceae > Campylobacter_D > Campylobacter_D volucris_A. Next base: position 160,051 of record NZ_VOWJ01000021.1, on the reverse strand, counting down.
CATCTATAGTAACTTTTACATTTTGAGCAACATCTATAAGTTTTCTTGTTAAATAACCTGCATTTGCTGTTTTTAAAGCAGTATCCGCTAAACCTTTTCTAGCACCATGAGTGGAAATAAAATACTCAAGAACATTAAGTCCTTCACGGAAATTTGAGATAATAGGTGTTTCTATAATAGAACCATCAGGTTTTGCCATCAAACCTCTCATAGCAGCTAGCTGAGAAATTTGAGCAGCAGAACCCCTAGCTCCAGAATCAGCCATCATGTAAATAGAATTGAACCCTTCTTTATCTTTTTTGATTAAATCCATCATATCTTTAGAAAGAATATTATTAGTACTTTTCCAAATATCAATGATTTTATTGTATCTTTCGCCTGAAGTGATAAGTCCTAAATTATATGAATTTTGAATTTCTCTAACTTGTTTTTTTGCTTCATCAATATTTTTTTGTTTTTGATCGGGTACGATAATATCAGCAATTGAGATTGAAATACCTGCTTTTGTAGCATATTCAAACCCAAGATCTTTAAGCTTATCTAAAAAGCTTGCACTAACCTCTAACCCACCTATTTTATAAACATAATCAACCAAAGCAGCAATGTCTTTTTTCTTCATAACCTTATTCCACATATTTTCTGGAACAAAATCAGGTAAGATGGATTTAATAATTAATCTACCAGCAGTTGTAGTAACTTTTCTACCATCAACGACACTCTTAATACTTGCATGTATATCTAAAGATTTAGCTTCTAAAGCTATCATTACTTCATCTATACCAGTACAAATTTTATGCTCACCTTTAGCACCATCTTTTTCTAAAGATAAATAATAAATTCCTAAAACCATATCTTGAGATGGAACAGTTACTGATCTACCACTAGCAGGTAATAATATATTCATAGAAGAAAGCATCAATACTTTACATTCAGCAATTGCTTCTTGAGATAAAGGTACATGAACAGCCATTTGGTCACCATCAAAGTCAGCATTAAAAGCAGCACAAACTAAAGGATGAAGTTGTATAGCTTTACCTTCAACAAGTACTGGATGAAATGCTTGTATAGAAAGTTTATGAAGAGTTGGAGCACGGTTAAGCATAACAGGATGACCTTTAACCACCTCTTCTAAACACTCCCATACTTCATTAGTTTTATTTTCTATCATTTTTTTAGCTTGTTTTACAGTGGTTGCATAACCTTTTTCTTCAAGCTTTGCTAGTAAATGTGGTTTAAATAACTCCAAAGCCATTTTTTTAGGGAGACCGCATTGATCCATTCTTAGTTTTGGACCCACAACAATAACACTACGGCCTGAAAAATCCACCCTTTTGCCTAAAAGATTTTGTCTAAAACGGCCTTGTTTACCTTTTATAATCTCACTTAAAGATTTCAACGGACGCTTATTCGCACCTTTTACAGCATTTGCTCTTCTACCATTATCAAATAAAGCATCTACCGCCTCTTGAAGCATTCTTTTTTCATTTCTTATAATGATTTCTGGTGCATCAAGCTCCATCAATCTTTTTAAACGAGTATTTCTGTTAATAACTCTTCTATATAAATCATTCACATCAGAAACCGCAAATTTCCCACCATCTAAAGCCACTAAAGGTCTTAAATCTGGCGGTAAAACTGGTAAATTTGTAATCATCATCCATTCTGGACGATTTGGCACTACTTCATCGATATTTGTATTACTATTTAAGTTGCTATTTAAGAAATTTTCAACTACTTTTAAACGCTTAATAATAGTTTTCTTCTTTGCTTCGGAATTAGTTGAAGCAATATCTTCTTTTAATTGATTTAAAAGTGCAACAAGATCTAAATTTGCTAGCAAATCTCTAACAACTTCTCCACCCATTCTAGCTTTAAAACCACTACTTTCATAGCGTTGCATTAAATTTAAATATTGTTCTTCATTTAAAACATCACAAAATTCAACTTTTTTAGAATTTTCATTATCATAATATGCCTCACCTGGATTTTCAACTATATATGCTTCATAATACAATACGCGTTCTAAATCTTTCATCTTAACACCAAGTAAAGTACCAATACGACTAGGTAAAGAATTCACATACCAAATATGGGCCACAGGAGTTACTAGTTCAATATGCCCCATTCTGGAACGACGTACTTTTGAGCTTGTAACTTCCACACCACATTTTTCACATTTAATACCTTTAAAACGCATTTTTTTATATTTACCACAAAGACATTCATAATCTCGAATAGGACCAAATATCTTTGCACAAAACAAACCATCTCTTTCAGGCTTTAAAGTTCTATAATTAATGGTTTCAGGTTTTTTTACTTCACCATAAGACCAAGACTTAATTTTTTCTGGACTTGCAAGTCTTAATTGAAAAGCTTCAAAGTCTCTTGGTCTACCATCTTCTTTTATTTCGATAGGTTTAAATTTACTCATTATTTTCATCCTTATCAAAAATCTCAACATCTAAAGCAAGAGATTTTAATTCATTTGTAAGCACAAAGAATGTTTCTGGGATACCCGTAGCTGGAACATTCTCACCTTTTGTTAAAGCCTTATAGGCACTAAATCTACCTTCAACATCGTCAGATTTTATTGTTAGCATTTCTTTTAAAGTATGCGCAGCACCATAAGCTTCTAAAGCCCAAACTTCCATTTCACCAAATCTTTGTCCACCAAATAAAGCTTTACCACCAACAGGTTGTTGAGTAACAAGACTATAAGGTCCAGTACTTCTTGCGTGAACTTTTTCATCTACTAAATGGTGAAGCTTTAACATATACATACATCCCACATGCACACGCTCTGCCATTTTTTCTCCGGTTCTTCCATCATAAAGCTCGCTTTTTCCATCCATAGCTATTTTTGCCATTTCAAACAGCTTACCAAATTCTTCAACAGTTACACCTTCAAAAACAGGAGTTGCAAATTTAACACCTTTAGCCCAATCTCTTGCATAAGCAATTAATTGATCATCATTTAAACTTTCTACAAATTTCTTTTCTAAAATCAATCTTGACACGCTACAAATTTCAAGAATTTTTGTACGTAATTGCTTGATAAAATCTTTTTGTTTTTTATCAAATATTTCTTGAATTTGATCACCAAGCTTCATACCAACTATACCCAAGTGGCTTTCGAGAATTTGGCCAATATTCATACGACTTGGAACACCTAAAGGATTTAAAGCTATATCAATAGATCTCCCATCAGGTAAATATGGCATATCCACTTCAGGAACGATATTTGAAACTATACCTTTATTTCCATGGCGTCCAGCCATTTTATCACCGACTTTAAGTTTTCTTTTGGTTGCTATATAAACTTTTACAAGCTTAACCACGCCACTTGGTAAAATATCATCTTTTTCTAAAATTTCAAGTTTTTCATCATGTTCTGTTTTCAATTTTTTCTTTTCATTTTGGAAATGATTTTTTAATTCTTCGTATTCTTTTTGAACATCTTTAGAATATACTTTTACCAAAGAATTTAGCGCAAAACGATTGATTTTTTCAAGTTCTTTAATATCAACTTTTGCACCTTTTTTGTATTTTTTACCATTTATTTCTTCATCCGAATTTAAAGCAGATTTAGAAAGTAAAGAACAAACTCTTAAAGTTTCTTCTCTATCCATCATTAAAAGTCTATCATGGTGCTCTTTTTCTAAATTTAACTTTTCTTCATCATAAGCTTTTATAGCTCTAGCATCTTTTTCGTAACCTTTTTTAGTAAAAATCTTCACATCAACAACAACACCCTCCATAGAAGCAGTTGCATACAAAGATTTATTTACCACATGGCCAGCTTTTTCACCAAAAATAGCTCTTAAAAGTCTTTCTTCTGGAGTTGGTTTTACCTCTCCTTTTGGAGAAACTTTACCTACTAAAATCATTCCTGGTTTGATGTGAGTGCCGATTTTTGCTATACCACTTTCATCAAGATGAGCTAAATCATCTTCTTTAACATTTGGAATATCTTTGGTAATTTCTTCTACACCATCTTTTAATTCTCTAGCTTCAACTTCTTTTTCATAGATATGAACACTAGTAAAAGTATCTTCTCTTAGAATTTTTTCACTAATTACTATAGCATCTTCATAGTTATAACCATGCCAAGGCATAAAAGCAATCAGTGCATTTTTACCAATAGCAAGTTCACCTTGATCCATACTTGGACCATCTGCAATGATTTGTCCTGCTTGAACAAAATTACCTTTTTTCACTATAGGATGTTGGATAAAGGTTGTGTTTTGATTGGTTCTTAAATTTTTCTCCATTTTATAATGATCTATAAAAGGTCCATTTTCATCTTCACCCAAAATAAATATATTCTTATTATCTACTTTTTCAACTATACCTGCTCTTTTAGCTTTTATTGCTTCCCATGCATCACGAGCTATGATTTTCTCCATACCTGTGCCGACAATTGGAGCTTCAGCTCTTAAAAGTGGAACGGCTTGACGCTGCATGTTTGAACCCATCAAAGCCCTATTTGCATCATCATGTTCTAAAAATGGAATCAAAGAAGCTGCGACACCCACAATCATACCAGAACAAAGATCGATTAATTGCACTTCTTCTTTTCTAGCCAAAATTGTTTCGCCATCTTGTCTAGCTTCTACAAATTCTTCTATGATATTTCCTTTATTGTCTATCTTAGTAGAAGCTGCAGCTATAATTAATCCTTCTTCTTGAGTGGCTGTAAGATAAATAATTTCGTTACTAACTTTTCCATTCTCAACTTTTCTATAAGGCGCCTCAACAAAACCCAAATCATTTACTTTAGCATAAGTTGATAAAGTATTAATCAAACCAATATTTTGACCTTCTGGAGTTTCAACTGGACAAATTCTACCATAATGAGTTGCATGGACATCACGTACTTCAAATCCAGCTCTTTCTTTTACCAAGCCTCCTTCTCCAAGTGCTGATAAACGGCGTTTATGAGTTACTTCGCTTAAAGGATTAGTTTGATCCATAAATTGAGACAATTGCCCACCGGTGAAAAATTCCATAATAGTCACAGTTATAGTTTTAGGATTTATTAAATCATAAGGCATGACTTTATCAATATCAGTATTTAAAGCGGTAAATTTATCTCTAATAGATTTTTGCATTTTAGCAAGACCAACATGCAATTCATTTGCCAAAAGCTCTCCAATAGATCTGATACGACGATTTCCCAAATGGTCTCTATCATCTATATGACCTCTACCATTTTTAACTTTTATAAGATATTTTGCTGTTTTTACTATATCTTCATTGGTTAAAACCGTAACATACTCAGGTGTATCCAATCCTAACTTATGATTCATTTTCATACGACCAACTTTAGTCAAATCATATCTTTCAGGATTAAAAAACAAATCATTTACAAAAGCTTTAGCAGCATCTTTTACCACAGGTTCACCAGGTCTCATAACCTTGTAAATTCTAATTGCTGCTAAATCATTTTCATCATCAATATTTTCTGTTTGTTTTAACAATTTCAATGTTTCATTATCTTGGATAAATGAATTTATAATTGCAGCATCTACTCCATTTGCTAAGTCATTTGCGATATCAAATTGTTTTTCTTCTTTAATTTTAGCTAATTTTGCTTCATCAAGTAAAGTTAAAGAGTCAAATAGCACCTCACCTGTTTCTTTATTGATAATTGGATTTGCTAAATATCTATTAGTTAAAATTTCAACTGGATACTCAACCCATTTTAGACCATCTTTAATAAGCTGCTCTGCTTTTTTCTTAGTCATTCTTTTGCCAGCTTGATGGATGATATTTCCTTTTTCATCTTTTAAGTCATATTCAACTCTATCAAGAAAATCATTTGGATTAAATTGGGTTAAAAATTTATCTTTTTTAACATGTATAGTTTGAATAGGATAAAATAATTTTATAATATCTTGTTTTTTATATCCAAGAGCTCTAAATAAAATTGTAATAGGCACTTTTCTTCTTTTATTAATACGCACATATAAAACATCTTTTGCATCATATTCAAAATATAACCAAGAGCCACGATCTGGAATTATTTGAGCAGTATAAACTAATTTATTAGCTACAGTCGAACTTTCTTCTTCTTTAAAGATAACCCCTGGACTTCTATGAAGTTGATTTACCACAACTCTTTCAACTCCATTAATAATAAAAGAAATTCTATCTGTCATTAAAGGAATTTCTCTAATATAAATTTCTTGTTCTTTAATATCTTTTATACCAATTTTTTCACCTGTCTTTTCATCTTTTTCATGTAAAGTAAGGCGTATTTTCATTTTTAAATTTACTGAATAAGTTAAACCTCTTTCCATACATTCTCTAATAGTATATTTTGGCTTACCTACTTCACTACTAACATATTCTAAACTTAATCTATTTTGTGGATCATGAATTGGAAAAATTGATTTAAAAACTTTTTCAATTCCACTTTCAGAATTTTTTGCATCTACATTTAAAAAATAATCAAAACTCTTTTTTTGTAATTGTAATAAATTTGGAATGTCTATTTGTTGAGGAACATTCGAAAAGTCTATTCTTAAACGATTTCCTGATTGTGTATTTAACATTTTTATACCCCATGGTAAAAGTATTGTAAGAAAGGATCCTAATACAAGGAAAACAAGAAAGGATTTTCATCCTTTCTTTTGTTAAATTAAAATTATTTAAGCTCAACCTTAGCGCCAGCTTCTTCAAGTTGTTTTTTAGCTTCTTCAGCTTCTGCTTTACTAACACCTTCTTTAAGAACTGATGGAGTTTGCTCAACAGCATCTTTTGCTTCTTTTAAACCAAGACCAGTTAAAGCACGAACAACTTTAATTACATTGATTTTTTTATCTCCACCATCTTGTAAAACAATATCAAATTCAGTTTTTTCTTCAGCAGCACCGCCAGCAGCACCGCCAGCAGCACCGCCAGCAGCAACCATTACTGGAGCAGCAGAAACACCAAATTTTTCTTCAAATTCTTTTACTAATTCTGATAACTCAAGAACACTTAAATTTGAAATAAATTCTAATACATCTTCTTTAGTAATTGCCATTTTTTATCCTTTTTATGATTTTATTCTGATTCTTTTTTATTTTTTAATGCATCCAATCCAATTGTAAAATTGGTAATTGGCGCATTCCAAACTTGCAAAAGCATAGCAAGTAAATCGTTGCGAGAAGGCATTTTAGCAAGAGCTTTAACTTTGCTAATAGCAGCAACTTCGCCATCGATAAATGCTGTTTTAATTTCAAACGATGGATTTACTTCGCTAAATTTATCAGCAACTTTTGAAACATTTAACTGATCTTCTCCCCAAAGATAAATATTTGTATCTTTAAGTTCCATTCCATCTTTGCCGGCATTTTTAAGAGCTATACTTGCTAAAGTATTTTTAATAATTTGAACTTTAACACCCATTTCTCTTGCATTATTTCTTAACTCTTCAAGTTTTTTAGTATGTAAACCTTTATAGTTGCAAACCACAACAGCTTCGCTAGTTTTAAAACTATCTTCAAGTTTAGAAACAAGTTCAATTTTTTGGCTTTTTGTCATCTTTACTCCTTTCCGACCGGTGATTTCAAGCAGAGTAGAAAATCTAATTAAGTCAAAGACCTCGGCTATCTCCAATCTAAGATAAAATTTAAATAAAATAAAATAATTAATTATTTTATCTAAATTTTATTAATGAGAGAAAAACTCTCATTAATTATTTTGTATCAAGAAGCTCTTGAGTGTCTAAAGAAAGAGAAGGACTCATAGTTAAAGAAAGAGAAGCATTTTTAATATATCTTCCTTTTGCCGCTGCAGGTTTGTGTTTATTAATCGCTTTTATAAAAGCAAGCATATTTTCTTTTAATTGCTCTTGAGTAAAACTAACTTTTCCAAGTCCAGCATGGATGTTTCCTTGTTTATCTACACGGAAATTTACTTGACCATTTTTAGCATTATTCACAGCTTGTGCCACATCCATAGTCACAGTTCCAGTTTTTGGATTTGGCATTAAACCTTTTGGTCCTAAAATACGACCAACTTTACCAACTAAACCCATTAAATTCGGTGTTGCAATTAAAACATCAAAATCCATATTGCCTTTTTGAATTTCTTCTATTAAATCATCACTACCAACTATATCAGCACCTGCATTTTTTGCTTCATCTGTTTTAGCATCTTTAGCGATAACAGCAACACGAACTTTTTTTCCTGTACCACTAGGTAACACCACACTACCTCTTACCATTTGATCAGCATGTCTTGGATCAACATTTAATTTCAATGCAATTTCAACAGTTTCATCAAATTTCGCAGAAGCAAGAGTTTTTACAGTAGTAATTGCTTCATCCATTAAGTAATTTTTATTTGCATCAACTTTTTTTAATAATTCAGTAAATCTTTTAGTATTCTTTGACATCAATTTTCTCCGCATTTTATATAAAGTGCTTCCGCCTTTTTATACTCTTGGCGGTAAAGAGTATTAATCTACTATTTCAACACCCATAGAACGAGCTGAACCCATTATAATTTTAGCAGCTTGTTCTTTATCTTTTGTGTTCATATCAGCAATTTTTTTATCAACAATCTCTAAAACCTGAGCTTTGGTTAATTTTCCAACTTTATTTTTAAGTGGATTATCGGCTCCTTTACTTATACCAGCAGCTTTTTTAATTAAATCTGTAGCTGGTGGTTGTTTTGTGATAAATGTAAAACTTTTATCAGCATAAACAGTGATAACAACTGGAATATTAAAACCAGCCATATCTTTAGTTCTTTCGTTAAATGCTTTGCAAAATTCCATTATATTCACACCTTGTTGACCTAAAGCAGGACCAACCGGAGGTGATGGATTAGCCTTAGTAGCAGCTATTTGTAATTTTATTTCACCTACAACTTTTTTAGCCATAACCTTCTCCTTTACTTAATTATCAAACAATTTTTTCAACTTGAGAATATAAAATTTCTACAGGTGTTGATCTTCCAAAAATAGAAACATTTAATTTCAATACACCTCTTACCATGTCATATTCTTCTACTATACCAACAAAATTTGCAAAAGGACCTTCAGTAATTCTTACACTCTCTTCTTTATCAAATGAAATTTTAGGTTTAGGTGCTGCTTTATTTTTCACCTTTTCTAAAATAAGATTAATATCTTTTTCGCTTAATGGGGTTGGCTTTTTACTTTCGCCAATAAAACGACCCACTTTTGGCAAAGATTGAATTTTATGCCAAAGCTCTGTTGATAAATCAATATTTGCAAAAACATAACCAGAGTATAAACTTCTTTCGCTTATTTTTTCTTTACCATTTTTAAATTCAATTACATCTTCAGTTGGAACTATAACTTCAAGCAAGCGATCTTGAATTCCATGATCTCTTACTAAATTTTCAATAGCTCTTTTTACTGCCATTTCACTACCAGCATAAGTTTGAATTGCATACCATTTATGATTCATTTTTATTATCCTATAATTTTAGATAGCGAAAACGACATAAGCAAATCTACTAACGCCAAAAACAATGAAACAACAGCAACAACAACAAAAACTGTAATATAAGCATTTCTAACCTGTTCTTTTAAAGGCCAAATCACTTTTCCTAATTCAGCTTTTGATAATTTAAAATAAGTTATTATTTTTTCCATACTTAACCTTATTTTGTGGCAGGGCAAGAGGGATTCGAACCCCCAACCATCGGATTTGGAATCCGGCGCTCTACCATTGGAGCTATTGCCCTAAGGGCTTAAAAAGCCTTAACTTTTTAATTTAACTTCTTTATGAATAGTGTGTTTTTTTAATCTTGGGCAATATTTTTTTAATTCTAACTTTTCAGTTGTATTTTTACTATTTTTAAATGTGCTATAGTTAATATCTCCACACTCTTCACATTTTAAACCAACTTTAATTCTCATTTTTATCCTTATAAAAAGCGAGAAAAATCTCGCTCATGATTATTTAATAATTTTAGAAACAACACCTGAACCAACAGTACGACCACCTTCACGGATAGCAAAACGAGTACCTTCTTCAAGTGCAACTGGAGCAATAAGACTTACAGTAATGCTTACATTTTCACCTGGCATAACCATTTCAACACCATCAGCAAGTTTAATCGCACCTGTAACATCCGTTGTTCTTACATAAAATTGTGGTCTATAATTGTTAAAGAATGGAGTGTGACGACCACCTTCATCTTTATTTAAAATATAAACTTCAGCTTCGAAATCTGTATGTGGGGTGATTGATTTTGGTTTAGCAAGAACCATACCGCGTAAAACATCTTCTTTTTTAGTACCACGAAGAAGCACACCAACATTATCACCTGCTTCACCTTGATCCATTTCTTTTCTAAACATTTCAACACCAGTTACAGTTGTTGTTTGAGTATCTCTAATACCAACGATTTCAATAGTATCACCAACTTTTACAACACCTTTTTCAATTCTACCTGTAACAACAGTACCACGACCAGAAATTGAGAAAACATCTTCAATTGGCATTAAGAAATCTTTATCTGTATCACGGGTAGGTGTTGGGATATAATCATCAACCGCAGCCATAAGATCTAAAATCTTTTTAGACCATTCACCATCTTGTCCTGCTTTAGCTTCTTCAAGTGCTTGTAATGCTGAACCTGAAATAATAGGAGTGTCATCACCTGGGAAATCATAAGAGCTTAGCAATTCTCTAATTTCCATTTCAACTAATTCTAATAACTCAGCATCATCAACCATATCTGCTTTATTCATAAATACTACAATATATGGAACACCTACTTGACGAGAAAGTAGAATGTGCTCTCTAGTTTGTGGCATTGGACCATCTGCTGCAGAAACAACAAGAATAGCTCCATCCATTTGAGCAGCACCAGTAATCATATTTTTAACATAGTCAGCGTGCCCTGGACAATCAACATGTGCATAGTGACGATTTTCTGTTTCATATTCAATATGTGATGTAGCAATAGTAATACCACGCTCTTTTTCTTCTGGAGCATTATCGATATTGTCATAATCTTTAAGCTCAGCCAAACCTCTTCTAGAAAGAACAGCGGAAATTGCAGCCGTTAAAGTAGTTTTACCATGATCAACATGACCGATAGTACCGATATTAACATGAGGCTTATTTCGCGAAAACTTTTCTTTAGCCATATTTTTCCTCCATATAAAATTTTTCAGACAAATACCAATTTATGTTTTATAATCTTTTGAAATTAATGGAGCTCATAGCGGGACTTGAACCCGCGACCTCTCCCTTACCAAGGGAGTGCTCTACCTCTGAGCCATACGAGCGCTCAGAAAAATTAAAAACATAAATTAAAAAATTTTGGAAATTTGAAACTGCTAGAAATAAATAAAAACAGCTCCCAGTTTCACTCTACCAAAATTAAGGTTGGAGCGGGAAACGGGACTCGAACCCGCGACCCTCAGCTTGGAAGGCTGATGCTCTAGCCAACTGAGCTACTCCCGCAAAGCAATGGTGGTGAGTCGTGGATTCGAACCACGGAAGGCGAAAGCCAGCAGATTTACAGTCTGCCCTCGTTGGCCACTTGAGTAACTCACCATAATAAAAATGCTTTTCATCTCTGGTCAAACACTGCTATCAACAATGGAGCTGGTTAAGGGACTTGAACCCCCGACCTGCTGCTTACAAGGCAGCTGCTCTACCAACTGAGCTAAACCAGCAAAAATAAAGTTGAATTATATTCTAAAATTAAAATATTGTCAAGATATTTTATATAATTTTATATAATTTAAAAAATTAAAAATTTAAGGAATAAGTTATGAAAATACTATTTTCTCCTAGTGAAAGTAAAAGTATTATAAATGATAATGATGAAATTAATGAAAAATCATTTATATTTGAAAAATTGTATAAAAAAAGAATAGAAGCTATAAAGAAATATCAAGATTATATCAATGCTTTAAATTATGAAAATTTAAAAGATTTTTTTGGGATAAAAAATGATGATGAGATAGATATTTTAAGTAATGATATTTTTAAAAGAAAAACCACAAAAGCTATACAAAGATATAATGGAGTAGCCTATGAATTTTTAAACTATGATAAGTTAAATAATAATGCTAAAAAATATATCGATAATAATGTAATTATATTTTCTAATTTATTTGGTCCAGTTGGTGCTGGTGATTTTTTGCCTTATTATAAATTTAAACAAGGTAAAAAAATAGAAAATTTTAATATAGAAAAATTTTATAAGGATAATTTTTCAAAAAATTTAGATGAGCTTTTAAAAGATGAAATCATTATAGATCTAAGAGCAAAATTCTATGAAAAATTTTATACTTTAAAACAAAATTATATAAGTTTTACTTTTTTAAAAAATGGTAAAGCATTAAGTCATTATGCAAAAGCTTATAGAGGGGTGATTTTAAATTTTTTAGCACAAAATTTAATCAAAAACAAAGAAGAAATTTTAACCAATTTACCTAAAGAATTAAAAATAAAAGAGATAAAAATACAAGGTTTAAAAGAAGAGATAATTTTAGAAATAGCAAGCTAAGCCAAAAAGGCTTAGCTTTTAAAATTAGAATTTGTAAAGAGCTTCAAGTCTGATATATTGATCATCAGCGTCTGTTGGACCTTGATCTTCAGTCAAGTAAGAATAGAATCCACTAAATGTAAGTTTTGGGCTATATGCATAAGATACACTTCCAACATATTCATTTTTATCTACATTTGGAGTGCTTTCTAATTTAGTGGTACCACCGACATAGTCAAAACCTAATCTTAATTTTTCAGCAAAAGTATAACCTACACCTGCAAAATAGAAGAAATTTTTACCCATATCTCCTGTTAATTTACTACCTTCAGAATAGAAAATTTGTTTGCCTGGAGCGATTACTCTACCAGTATCCTCAATAGTTACAATTGTATTTTTAGCTTTATCACCATAACCAACTACACCAGCTTGTAGATCAAAAGCTAAGATGTCTGCTGAAAGTTTTCCAGCATAAAAATTACCATTTTTATATGTTTCCGCTCCATTTTGTAATTTATAAAAATCTTTAAAATCACTATCTAGACTATTTCCTAAATATTGAGCTTCTGCTTTAAATTTCATACTATCATCAAAAGCAAAACTATAGCTAGCATCTACTGCATATAAGAAAGCATTACCTGCTGAGTAAGCTGCCCATAATTGGAAAGCAAATGGATCGAATTCGCCTAATACAGCAGCACCATATAAAGAAGATTTGTTAATTTTTGTTGATCCAAAATCACTATCATCATGCCAGTTTAGAGCATCAAACCAAAAACCAGCAAAAGTTAAACCATCGATAGAATTGTTAGTGATTCTAGCACCTGTTCCTACTGCATCGTCAGTCCAAATAGAATCTACTTCCATTTTACCAAGCATTACGCTAGTAGCATAAGCTTCGTTAGTGTATTCTAAATAAGCTTGTTGAACATTGAATGTAGAATCAGTATCAGTTCCTAAATTTCCTTGACTTTCCGCACCAAAGCCATTATCTGTTGATTTGTATTGGAATTGCACAAAAGCTTTGAAGTTATCATCTAAAGCCGCTTTAAAATTTAATTGAGATTTAAATTTATGTTGATTATTTTTAGAGCTATTATAACCATCTTGAACTAGATCTCCTTCAGTTAATCTATCAGATTCAAATCTGTATCTGAACATACCTGATACATCAACATCTTTTATAGCTTCTTCAAGTGAAACAGCATTAGCTGCTGAAAAAGCGCCTGCAGCTAATGCTGCTACTAAACTAAGTTTAACTAGTTTCATGAGAATTCTCCTTATTAAAATTAAAAATGTAACAAAATTATATCATAGTTTTATATGAAATTTCTTAAAGTAAATAAAATTTATAAATTAAAGCAAGCAAAGAAAAGAAAATCTTTAAAGATCTAACATTTGCTAGATCTTTAAAAACTAAGGAGTTATCTATGAATGTTTTGCTTTTACGAGTGTAATTATGCTCTTTGAAAGTTAATATTTAGAAACAATAAAAATTACAATTTATCACAAGTTGTTGTTTTATTATTTAAAGTCAAATATTGTTTAAAATCTTTTTCAAATTTGGGTATATATGCGTAAGAAGTTTGAGAATTTATAATTATACAAATATGTTGATTTTGCTTGGTGGATAACCTTATAATACAATCATTTTTAAAATCAAGTAATTTATCATAAATTCTTAAAGCATTTTTCAAAGGAGAATACAAACGCCCATAATCATCAAATACCAAACGAGTACTACCTTTACATGAACCTTCAAATAAAACTTTTGTAATTCCATAAGTTTTTTCTATGTTATATCTAGGGTTAGTCTTTGCATCACCTTGAGTGATAACTCCACTTTGTCCTGAATTCATCAAAAGATTAGGATTTAACAAATCTATGGCTATTTCTCTATCTTTATTAAGAATATTTTTACCGATATTTGCATTACCATCACCATTTTTGTCTAAAAATATAGTATAAGTTTGTTCGTTATTTGTGGCTGTTTTTGATTTAATAAAATATAGCTGCCACTTAGCTTGAAACCATGATCTTTTTGCAATATTAAATTCTTTTGCTCTAAAATCATTTTGCACTAATGCTAAGTGTCTAGTGTATTTAATATCATTTAAAATTTGCTCTGCACCCAAACGCAAATAATCTGGTTTTATATAAAAATATCCTATAGAAAAAATCAAAGAAAGTATAATACATACTAAAGAAAGCTCTATAAGAGTAAAGGCTTTTATCATTGTAAATTAAAATACAAAGAATGTTTTGCTAGTTTAATGATAATATCACTGGGCTTATCCGTCAAGGATAATTCTTTTTTACCTTCCTTAATACCATAAAATTTAAGTCTTAATGCAAGATCTTTTTTTGTATGTACTTGAAAAATATTTTTTTGCTTAAGTTGGTATGCTAATTCTTTGGCTATATGGTAATCATAAGCAAAATGTTTTTGCGGATTTTTTAAAATATAATAAAAAGAATGATTAAAGATTATACCTAAATAAAAAAATATCAAAAATATTAAAGAACACTCTATGAAAACATTATGTTTTAAGCGTAATTGAGGAAGTCTTGCTCGATAAGAAGACATCAAATAACGCAGCAAAAGCGGAGTGCAAACTACGCAAAATGGTAAAAAATCTTCTAAAAATAGTTTTTGTCTTAATGAAAAAATTAAACAAAAAATGAAAGTTATAGCTATTATAAACCATAATAAAGGCTTATCTTTTTGAAAAAGCATTTTATATATAACATAAAAAAAATATAAAAAAACCAAAGGCGAAAAACAAGCTGCAAATATACCTAAAGTATCTAAAACATATCCTTGAGGTTTGCCACTTGTATCAAAACCATAAACACTCATCGCAATAGCAAATAATAATAAGGCTACGCTGATGAGAATTTTATCGCGTATGTAAATTCCAAAAAAGAAAAACGCAAGATATAAGATTGCAAAATTTCCATCTATATATAAAGAAAAAACTAAACAAATATAAAAAAATATAGTCTTTTTATACTCAAACAAAACCAATATCAAAAGAGTAAAAAATATCACAATAGATGATTCATTTATCAAAAGAGCACTGGCAACGCTACCTGGTAAAAGAATAAAAAGAACTACCGACATAAAAGCATCAAAAGAAGTTTTAGTATATTTTAAAGCTAAGATATAAAGCAAAATACAGCTTAAAGAATGAAGCAAAACAAAAATAATTCTCAAACCATAATCATTCTGCCCTAAAAGAGTAGTTCCAAATCTTGCGATCATAGCAATCAAGCTATGATCATAGAAGAAAATTTTAGCCTCATTATAGCTAATAGATAAAGCGCTTATGCCATATAGCAAAGCACAAAAGTCAAGCAATAAAACAACTGCTAAATATTTTTTCATATTTAGTCAAGTTTTACAGGACCATTGCTTGCATGAGATTGTAAAAATCTTAAAATTCTGGCTTTTTCAGCATCTGTTATTTTAGCAAATCCTTGCATAGCTGAAAGATAAGCATCCCATTCTTCCATTAAATGTTCTTTTGGTTTATGAGCTGCATGACAACTTGTGCAAGTATCATAATACACAAGTTCTATTTCATCCCAAGCATCTATTTCTTTGTCGGTTAAATCTTTACTTTTTACTAAAAATTCCATTTCATTTTTTGCATTTTGAGAATTTAAAGTCAGTAAAAGATAAATACCATCTTTTGTATAAGCTAAAGATTTTGGATTTGACTCTACCACTTCTCCTTTAACTTTTATCAATGAATATTCTCCTTCATTTTTTATAAGCTCGACCTTAGAACCCTCATAAATTTGACCCACAACTTTTTTACTAGAGCTATCTAAAAGATCTACTTTTTCATTAAAAACAAACATATCTTTAGCAAATAATGCATTCATTAAAAACAATAAACTAAATATAATTTTTTTCATATTAAGCTCCTATAATTTCTGGTGGTGTAGTTGAGTTATAAGGTTTAATCACTTCTTTTAGTTTTTTGATACCTACAAGACAAGTATTAACACTAGTTGCTTGAGCCATAGTTGAAGTTGGCCTTGAACTTGTTAAAACATTTACATGACCTGCATTGCATCTTGGTTTGCTATCTGACACATCTTCTGGATCATACCAAGCACCCTCTTGGATACTAACAACCCCTTCCATGATTTTATCTGTCACAAAAGCACCGGCTAAGAGAGAACCTCTATCGTTATACACTTCTACAACATCACCATGTTTTATACCTAATTTTTCAGCATCATTAGCATTAATAACCACAGGTTCTCTACCTTGAATTTTATATAAATCTCTCACCCAAGTATTATCAAGCTGAGAATGCACTCTATATCTTGGATGAGGACTTAATAAATGAAATGGATATTTTTTAACGAGCTTTTCATTTCCAAGCCATTCAGCTGGCTCAAACCAAGTTGGATGCCCTTTAAAGTCTTCTAATTTATAGCTTTCAAATTTAGGAGAATAGATTTGAATTTTTCCACTTTCTGTAGCAAGTTTATTTGCTACTGGATCTGCTCTAAATGCAGAGTGTCTAACATACTTATATGCTTCTTCTGGAATTTCAAAATGCACAAAACCTTGTTTCCAAAAATCTGCAAATTCCATATAATAAGGACAATCGCTTCTTCCATAGAATCCTTCAAGCCATTGCTGTTTTGTTTTTCCACCTGTAAATTTTTTATGCTCTCTTTCACCTATTTTTTTTGCTAATTCTTCAAAAATGTCATAATCATTTCTACTTTCAAAATATGGCTCGATTACTTTTTTCATAGCATAAACATAATCTTGAGAATAAGATCCACCAAAACTTATATCGTCTCTTTCTAAAGTAGTGGTTGATGGTAAAACAATATCAGCCATTTTTGCCATAGGAGTCCACCATGGTTCATGAACTATAAGGGTATCAAGAGTTCTTAAAGCTTTTATAAGCTCATTTGTATTTGGATGATGCCCCAAAACTGATGCACCAACTACATACATTAGTTTTATTTTAGGAAAAGTTATTTCTTTACCTTTGAATTTTATTTTTTTACCTGGATTTAAAATAGCTTCAGAAATTCTGCTTGCTGGAATATTGCTATCAAGATTATTTTTTCCTTGTGGCAAGCCCACAGGAAGCCTAACTCCTGAAAAAGCTTGTCCTCCTCCTGAATAGTGCATAGAAAAACCAAAACCTCCACCTGGCAAACCAATTTGTCCTATCATGGAAGCTAAAACCATTAAAGTCCAATCAGCTTGTTCTCCATGTTGAGCTCTTTGCATAGCCCAATTTCCTGCTAAAAATGTCCTATTGCTTACAAAAGTATCTGCTAAAGCTGTAATAACTTTTTCATCAACTCCTGTGATATTAGCCGCCCAAGCAGGTGTTTTATCGATACCATCACTTTTACCTAATAAATAAGGCAAAAATTTGTCAAAACCATCAGTATATTTTTCTATAAATTTTTTATCATACTTACCGCTTTTATAAAGATAGTTCATCATACCAAGCATCAACGCTACATCAGTATTTGGACGAATTTTAATCCAATCGGCATTTAAAATTTCAGCTGTTGTTGTATATTGTGGATCAATGGTTATAAATTTGATATTTGATTTGCTATATTTTTTATAATACTCATCATTACCACGATTAGCTACTTTGAAATCGATTTGATTGCATTTGTAAAGATCAGTGCCCCATAAAACATACACTTGGGTATTTTTTAAAATTACTTCATGCGCAGTTTGTAAAGAATAAACTTCCAAATCTCCCATTATGGTAGCATTAACCCTACCTGCAGCACCATTACTATACTCACCATCAGTTCCTATATGACCACCTAAGGCTGTATTAAAAAACCTTCCAGCTACTGAGTTACAATTATGAAGCAATCCAACATGCCCCCAAGCACCATAACTTGCGTTAAATAAATTCTCAATTGGAGTTTCTTTTAATTTTTCCAAAACAAGCTCTAAAGCTTTTTCCCAACTTACTCTCACAAAAGGTTCTTTACCTCTTAAATGAGGTTTCTTTTTACCTTCTAAAAAACTTTTTCTAACACAAGGATATTTTATCCTAGTATCTGAATAGGTCCTATCAATAATAGCATCAGTGATAACAGAAGGATGTTTATCAGATTGTTGCGGGGTAACTTTGATAAGCTTGCCTTCTGAATTGACTTCAGCCCAAAAAGCTCCAAAATGTGTTGCATGAGGAATCTTTTTGGTATCGTAAAATGTAGTTTGAGTTGCAGCTACTAAAGGATTTACAGAAGCAAGAGCTGAAGTTGCTGCAAATGACTTTAGAAACTTTCTTCTTGTTATTTTCATGAAATATCCTTTTAAAAGTAATATGCAAATATTATTACAATATTTCTTTTAAAAGACTAAATTTTAATACTCCAAAAAAATTCTATCCATTCTTTTGCTTCTTTAATGTAAAATTCTGGAACAAGCAAAGCAGAGCTTTTATAAAACACACTTGCAACTTGAAGTTCTAAATGAGGGTATTTCTGTAGCAAAATTTTTTTAATTTCCATCATAGTTTCACCACTATCGATTATATCATCCACCAAAAGAACTTTCTTATATGCACCAAGATCAGGAATGTTAAAAATTTTAAAAGTATCTAATTTTTGCGTATCTTCATAATGGATAGAATTTAAAGAAAATAAATTTCTATTTTCTAAACCTTCAGCTAAAAAATGTCCCAAAGTCATTCCACCTCTTGCTATAGCTAGTAAAACTTCTGGGTTAAATTCCTCTTTAATTTTACGCGCAAAAGGAATAAAATCTTGTTGAAATTCTTCATAAGAGTAATAATACATTCTAATGTCCTTGTAATAAAAATACCAATAAAGAAATAAAGCCTAAAACAGCTATACCGAAAGTGATCTTTGAGAATTCTTTTTGCATAATGCACATTAATATATAAGCAATAAAACCAAATGCTATACCATTTGTTATAGAATAAGTTAAAGGCATCATAGTCACTATGAAAAAAACACTCACGGCGATAGATTTATCTTTGAAATTTATATTCGTAACTTCCATAAACATTAAAACACCTACTAAAACTAAAATTGGATAAATAGAATTTGCTGGAATTGCTTTAAATACAGGAAGTAAAAATAAAGTAAAAATAAAACATATAGCTGTCACCAAAGCAGTAAGTCCTGTTCTGCCACCCGTTTCAACACCCGTTGAGCTTTCCACAAAAGCGGTTACAGTAGAAGTTCCCACTACCGACCCCATCACTGAACTAGCCGCATCTGCTCCTAAAGTTTTACCTAGCTTTTTCTCGCCATCTTTGCCATCAAAAATTTTACCTCTAGCTCCAGCTCCTGTTATGGTTCCTATGCTATCAAAAAGTTGCGTTACAAAAAAAGTTAAAATCACAGGAATCATTGCTAATTCTAAAGCGCCTTTAATATCAAGCTGTCCAAAAATAGCACCTAAACCATTTTCTCCATTAATCACAGGTAAAGAAATAAATTCTTGCGGAAAAATAGCCCCGTCTATATTAAAAATCCATGCACATAAAGAACTAATAATCACAGCCAAAATAAAAGCTGATTTAATCCTCCAAGCCCAAAAAGTAAAAACCAAAAATAAACCAAATAAACCAAATAAAACCTTGGTACTAGAAAGATCTCCTAGGGTTACTAAAGTTGCTTCATTTTTAACTATAATCCCCATTTGAGATAAACCTATAAAAGCAATAAAAACTCCAACTCCAGCAGAAATTGCCCTTCTTAAATCTTCAGGAATGCTTTTTACTACCCAAACTCTAAAATTTGTAAAAGAAAGTAAAGTAAAAATAGCTCCGGATATAAATACAGCTCCTAAAGCCGTTTGCCAAGGAATTTGATAAGTATTGCAAACCCCAAAAGTAAAATAAGTATTGAGTCCCATACCAACACTCATAGCAATAGGAGTATTTGAAAATAAAGCACTAAATGCGGTCGCAATAATAGTTACCAAAGCAGTAGCTATAATCAAAGCTTCTAATGGCATGCCAGAATTGCTTACTATATTAGCATTTACAGGAATGATATAAATCATCGACAAAAATGTAACAATACCAGCATAAATTTCAGTTTTTACATCACTTTTATGCTCTTTAAGCTTAAAAAAATCCATTTTTTACCTTAATAAATTTTTAACTCATTATATAAACTATCTCGCTCTATAGCAACATACCCTGAACTTTGTATCATTTCTATAAAAGTTTTTAAATTCAATCCATTAGAACTCTTTGCACCTCCTGCGCTTTGTATGCTTTCTTTTTCTATAGTGCCATCTAAATCATTAGCACCAAAGTCTTGTGCTACCATAGCTAAATTTATCCCCATAGTTGCCCAATAAGCTTTGATGTTTTTAATATTATCCAAAACTATTCTTGCAATGGCAAGTGTTTTTAAAATTTCTACTGAACCTAAAGGTTTTTTATCTGTTATAAAACTATTATCTTGTTGCCAAACTAACGGAATAAAAGCATTAAAACCTTTAGTTTGATCTTGAAGTTCTCTTAATCTTATCATATGATTAATACGATGAGTTCTATTTTCTATGTGTCCAAAAAGCATAGTAGCATTACTTAATCTTCCTTTTTCATGCCAAATTTTATGAATTTTTAACCAATTTTGACTGCTAACTTTACCATGACAAATTTTTTTTCTAACTTCTTCATCAAAAATTTCCGCACCACCACCTGGCATAGAATCAACACCATACTCAAGCATTTTATCTATAACTTCTTCATAACTCATATCAAAAGCTCTACTTAAAAAATCAACTTCAGCAGCAGTTAAAGCCTTGATGTGTAAAAATGGATACTTTTGCTTAATCATCTTAAAAATTTCTAAATACCACTGCCATGAAGTATTTTTATTATGTGCTGAAACAATATGAATTTCTTTAGTATCTCTTTGAACCGTTTCGTCTACAATTTTCATAATATCTTCATGAGTCATAGTATAAGGATTTGGATTTTTTCTATGAGCCGAAAAAGCACAAAATTTACAAGTATCTGCACAAATATTAGTTGGATTTATATGACGATTGATATTAAAATAAACTTTTTTTCCGTGTAATCTCGTGCGAATTTTTTGAGCGTATTTGCCTAAAGTAAAAAGATCTAAATCCCAAAGTTGATTAGCTTCTTCTTCATTTAATCTTTCTTCATTATCTAATTTTTGAATAATTGTTTGCATTATCTAACCATTTTTAGAAATTAAAAATATAATTATATTTTCAACTTACTTAAAATTTAATACAAAATATTTTTGATATGATTTAAAAAATACAATTTAAGGATAAATCGTGAGTCTTAGTATAGAGAAAACTCTTAAACTAAAAAATTCCTTAAAAGATTATGAAGCTTACTGCTCTAGGCTTTTTTTAAAACAAGGTTCTTTTAGCTTTCATCATTCTAAAGAAATAGATCATTTTATAGAAGATTCTTATGAATTAGTTTTAAATGATTATTTTAATGATTTTTTTCCAAACGATGAAAAAATTCCACTTTGTATTTTAGCCATCAAGCAATATGCAAAAAATAATTTAAGCATTAAAGAAAATGTAGATTTACTCTTAATATATAAAGATATTAAAGCTTATAATATCAAGCCTTTAATGAAAAGTTTTATAGGAATTTTAAATGATATTAATCTAAATATAAACTATCAAATTTGTGAGCTTAATGGACTTTATAATATAGCAAAAAATGAACTAAAGCAAAATATTTTACAATATAGATTTATCTGCGGATCTAAATTTTTATTTAAGCAAATAAGAGAAAAAATTACTCAAGCACAAACTGAGCTAAAAGACGAATTTGCTTTAAAAATTATCCAAAAATTTAATCCTTTTAAAAAAATACTTCTCCAACAAGAATTTGATATTAATAAAAATTTTGGCGGACTTGATGAGCAATTAGATATTGAAAATTTAAATATCTTATATAAAGATAGTCCAAAAAATTATATGTTAAATTTTATTAACGAAAAAGAAATGAGTGAATTTAAACTTGCAAGTGATTTTTTATTTTCACTTAAATGTGCTATGAATCTTTTAGAAGGCAAAGATATTAATACTTTTTTTATAAGCAACGCCCAAGAACTTGCAAATTTAATGCATAAAAAAGAAAAGAAAAATTTAAATCTTAGCTCTATACTCACACAAAAAGCATTGCAAAGTATGCATACTTGTGGAATTTATACTCATTTTTTATCAAGATGCATACAAGAAAAACATTTTAATATTTTAAATTCCAACTTTTCACAAGATGACTATTTTACTTATAATAATCAAGAAAAAGATTTAAACCACATCTTGCAAAATCTTTTAAATTTAAAAGATAAAAATTATCATTTTGATATAAAACTAATTTTTGCTATAAAAAGAGCTAAAAATAAAGAATTAAATTTAGAACTTTTCAAAATAATTTTAAAAAGAAAACATTCTTATAGTATTTTAAAACTTATTTTAGATGCAAATGTCTTAAAAGACTTTTGCAAACCTTTAACTCAAAGCAGGTTTTTACTCGAAGAAGAAGGTGTTTATAGTGCTCTTGATAGAGCTTTACTTTGTTTGTATCATTTTGAAGAACAAGAAAAAGAATTTGATGAAAATATTTTATTAACACTTAAATTAACTATACTTTTAAGTGCTATCAAAGAAGATAATGAAATATCTTTAGCCAATATTTATAGAGCTTATGTTAGTAAATTTAATATAGGAGATAAAAATTTAGAACTTGGATTAAGATTATTTAAAAATTTCAATGCTTTTAAGGATATCATAGAAACAGAAGATATTGACAATCAAACCATAATATTAAATTTCATAGCAAAACTTTGTGATATAAATACTTTAAAAATACTTCAAATTTTATCATTATGCAATGCTAAAGCTTTAAAAATAGAAAATACTTTTTATTATAAAAGCTTAGAAAAATTATATCAAAACGCTCTTGAGGGCTTTGAAGATGAAAATTTAATCGATGAAGGACAAAGAAGAGTTAAAAAAGAACAAACTTTAAAAAGAAGTAAAGCTTTTATCGAGCTTGACAAAGAAACACAAACCAATATTACCCATATAAAATCAAATTTATTTTTTATCAAAAATAGTTTTGAAAAAATCATCAAAATTACTCAAATCGCTCAAAAACAAAATTTTACATTTTGGCTTGACAATAAAGATAATTTTATCCTAGCAGCTATTATGAATAAAAAAAACAATATAGAAAATATACTCAATTCTTTAAGCTCTTTAAATTTAGTTTTTATGAGTTATTTTGAACTATTTGATGATAAAGTGTATTTGAAATTTGAATATTCTGACATTGTCAATGATGAACAAAAACAAAGTTTAGAAAATTTACTAAATTCGAAATTACATATAAAAATACAAAAAAAAATAAAAAAACCAAACATTAAAAAAGATGAATTAAAATTAGACATGGATTATTCTAAAAACTATGCCAAAATCACCCTAAACACAAAAGATCAAAAAGGCTTAATGGCTTATGTCGTGAGTGTTTTAGCAAATTACGATATAGTTTTAAGTGCGGCTAAAATCCAGACTATAAAGGAAAGAACTAGAAATGTTTTAATCTTGCATAAAAATGAAAATTTGCATGATTATAAGGAAAAAATTTTAAAATCACTAATAAGCGAGTAAAAAATGTGTGGAATTGTAGGATATATAGGCAACAAAGAAAAGAAAAAAATCATTCTTGATGGTTTAAAAGAATTAGAATATAGAGGTTATGATAGTGCTGGTATAGCTGTAATGAAAGATGGAGAGCTTGATTTTTTCAAAGCAGTAGGAAAATTAGAGAATTTAGCTAATAAAACCAAACAATTTAATAGTGAAGGTTTTGGCTTAGCTATAGGACATACACGCTGGGCAACACATGGAAAACCAACAGAAATCAACGCTCATCCGCATTTAGGAGAGTATTCTTGTGTAATACATAATGGAATTATCGAAAATTATCAAGAATTAAAAAACCAACTTAACCAAAAAGGTGTTAATTTTTTAAGTCAAACTGACACTGAAGTTATAGTTCATTTATTTGAATACTATGCACATAATCATGAGCCTTTTGAAGCTTTTAAAAAAACAATTGGTGAGTTAAAAGGTGCTTATGCAATTTTGCTTATTAGTAAAAAAGATCCTAATACTATTTATTTTGCAAAAAATGCCGTGCCTTTAATCATAGGTAAAAATGGCGATGAAAATGAATATTATTTTGCTTCAAGCGATGCACCATTGATTTCTTTAGTAGATAAAGTAGCTTATCTTGAAGATGGTGATTATGGTTATGTAAATTTAAAAGAATGCAAACTTTGCCATGATCAAGCTTACATTCAACCTAATTTTGTAGTTTTAAGTCAAGATAAAAGCTTCGCACAAAAAGATGGTTATAGATTTTTTATGGAAAAAGAAATTTATGAGCAAAGTAGAGTCTTAGGTGAAGTTTTAATGGGGCGCTTACAAGGAGAAGAGATTATTTTTGAAGATATCAATGAAGAAATTTTAAAAAATATAGAAGAAATTACTCTTTGTGCTTGCGGGACAAGCTACCATGCAGCCTTAAGCGGAGCTTATTTACTAGAAAGACTTGCCAAAGTAAAAACTAAAGTAGAAGTCGCAAGTGAATTTAGATATAGAGAAGCTATTATAGGAAAAAATACTCTTTTTGTGGTAATTTCACAAAGTGGGGAAACCGCTGATACACTTGAAGCTTTAAAAATAGCAAAAGCTCAAGGGGTAAAAACTTTAGCAATATGCAATGTAGATAATTCTAACATCGTGCGTCTTGCTGATATATCTTTACTTACTAGAGCAGGTATCGAAAAAGGTGTGGCATCAACAAAAGCTTTTGCAACACAAGTTACAACTTTATGGATGTTTGCAATCTATCTTGCACAAAAAGCAAATTTTGATATGAGTAAAGAAATTCAAGCCTTAAGAACTTTGCCAAATATCGTTAAAGTAAGTCAAAATTTACATGAAAAAGTACATAGAATTTCAAAAAGATACTTACATGGACATGGATTTTTCTTTATAGGAAGGGATGTATTTTATCCTTTGGCTTTAGAAGGAGCTTTAAAACTCAAAGAAATTTCATATTTACACGCTGAAGGTTATCCAGCAGGTGAAATGAAACATGGGCCTATAGCTTTAGCCGATAGTGAGCTTTTCACCGTTGCGCTAATGCCAAAAAATTGTCTTTATGAAAAAACTAAATCCAATGTCGAAGAGCTTGCAGCAAGAGATTCTACTTTGCTTGCTATTTCACCTATTAATTTTGACTTAAGTGATGATTTTATAAAAACTTCTAATCAAGAACATTATATGTGTGAATTTTTTGAAATGATGGTAATCTTACAGCTTTTAGCCTTAGAAGTTTCCATAAGATTAGGCAATGATGTGGATATGCCAAGAAATTTAGCAAAAAGTGTAACTGTAGAATAAATACAATGTGTAGTTTTGTCAAAAAACTACAATTAAATAAATTTTTAAAAAATATTTTTTAAATTAAAGCTAGTTTTAGGTTTATTTGCGTTTAAATATAATTATAATTTTAATTTAAAAGGAAAGTCCATGGAATATAGAATCGAACATGATACTATGGGAGAAATTAAAGTTCCTGATGAAAAATATTGGGGTGCTCAAACTCAAAGAAGTTTTGAAAATTTTAAGATTGGTATAGAAAAAATGCCAAAAGTTTTAATCTATGCTTTTGCAAATTTGAAAAAATCTTTAGCTATTGTAAATAATAAACTTGGAAAATTAGATGATGCTAAAAAAAATGCCATAGTGCAAGCTTGCGATGAAATAGTAGCAGGTAAATTTGATGATAATTTTCCTCTAGCTATATGGCAAACAGGCTCAGGCACACAAAGCAATATGAACATGAATGAAGTGATTGCAAATCGTGCTACTGAAATTATGGGTGGAGACTTTAGAAAAGAAAAACTCGTTCATCCAAATGATCATGTAAATATGTCTCAAAGCTCAAACGATACTTTTCCAACCGCTATGAGTATAGTTTCAGTAGAGCAAGTAGAAAAAAAATTAATACCAGCCTTAGATGAACTTATAGCTACTTTTGAAAAAAAAGTAAAAGATTTTGAAGGTATCATAAAAATAGGTAGAACACATCTTCAAGATGCTACTCCACTAACTTTAGCACAAGAATTTAGCGGATATTTATCTATGCTTACTCATTCAAAAGAACAAATCATCGCTTCTTTACCAACATTAAGAGAATTAGCAATTGGTGGAACAGCAGTTGGCACAGGATTGAATGCTCATCCTGAACTTAGTGAAAAAGTAAGCGAAGAACTAAGCAAACTAATAGGCACTAAATTTGTATCAAGTCCAAATAAATTTCATGCTCTAACAAGCCATGATGCGATTAATTTTACTCATGGTGCCATGAAAGGTTTGGCTGCAAATTTAATGAAAATAGCAAATGATATTAGATGGCTTGCTTCAGGACCAAGATGTGGCTTAGGAGAAATTAACATACCAGAAAATGAACCAGGAAGCTCTATCATGCCAGGTAAAGTAAATCCTACTCAATGTGAAGCTATCACCATGGTAGCTGTGCAAGTAATGGGAAATGATGCTACAATAGGATTTGCAGCAAGTCAAGGAAATTTTGAACTTAATGTTTTTAAACCTGTAATTATTTATAATTTTTTACAAAGTCTTGATTTACTTGCCGATGCTATGCATTCCTTTAACATTCATTGTGCGGTAGGTATAGAGCCAAATAAAGAAAAAATTGATTTTAACTTACATAATTCTTTAATGCTAGTTACTGCATTAAATCCACATATTGGTTATGAAAATGCAGCAAAAGTAGCTAAAAATGCGCACAAAAAAGGAATATCTTTAAAAGAAAGTGCTATGGAACTTGGTTTAGTTAATCAAGAAGATTTTGCTAAATTTGTAGATCCTACCAAAATGATAGGTCCAAAAAAATAATCAAAAGACTAGGATTATCCTAGTCTTTTTTTAAGAGTTAATATGATTTATGAAAATAATTTTTTATATATAGAAAAAGAAAATTCTCAAATTCCTTGGATTAAAATTTTTACTAAAGAATCTTACAAAGAATTAAGCGATTGTCCAATTTTTATACAAAAAATGCTTTTTGATTTTATATTGATTAGCGAAAAGAGTTTGAAAGAGTATTATAATCCTGAAAAAATCAACATTGCTTCTTTTGCGAACTATGTACCAAGAGTGCATTTTCATGTCATGGCAAGATTTAAAGAAGATGCTTTTTTCCCTGAATGTATGTGGGGAAAGCAACAAAGAGAGATAAAAAATTTAAATTTACCTTCTTTTGAGGATTTTACTTTAATCTTACTTAAAAAGATAAAATCTATTGGGTTTTAATGTTGTAATTTTAAATATTTTTAAACAAAACAATCCAATAAAAAATTCAAATCATAATATTGTCATTCAAAAAATTTTAAAGGAAAATATATAAAATAAATTAAAGAATAGTATAATTTTAAATTTTAAACAAGCTCTTATTGCTAATATTCGTGTTTTATGATAACAAGTGCTCTTTTATATCTTTAAATTGATATTATTTACTCTATAATTGTTTATTCCTGATTTTTACTCTCTTTATTTAAACTTTTTAAAAATTCTTCTATATTATATTTTGCTCTATAAGTTTCACTCATCAAATGAATTAAAATATCACCTAAATCAAGCACAGTCCATTCTTCACTATTTTCTATATTTAAAAACTCCTCACCCTTACTTTTAAGATTGGTTTTTAAATCATCAATCAAAGAAAGGGCATGCCTTTCTCCCATAGTAGTAGCAATCACTACAAATTTAACAAAATAATCTTTATCTTGCATATTAAAAGTTTCTATTAAATCTGCTTTTTTATCATCTAAAATTTGAACTATATTATCAATTCTTTCTTGCATTTCTTTCCTTTTTAATGATTTCTAAATTTAGAATAACAAAGCTTAACCTCTTCTTTGATTTGCTTACAAACTTGAGTTGTTTGCAAAGTTTGTCTTATAAAAGATGAAGAAATATCTACTTTAGTATCTAAAGTTTTAAATTCTTTAGGGATAAATATATTATCTCTTTTTGCTATGACAAATTCTACCAAATTTTGCAATCTTTCAAATTCATGCCATTGGTGTAAATTTTTTAAATGATCAGCACCTAAAATTAAATAAAATTTTGAAATTTCATATTTTTTATATAAAAAATCTACACTTTCTATACTAGGCACAGGTCTTTGTTTTAAAATTTCAAAATCACAAATTTCTACTTTTGATATATTTGTCCAAACTGCCTCACACCATTTTAAACGTATTTGCTCATTAGCAGTAAATTTTTGTTTAAAAGGGCTAATAAAAGTTGGCATAATGACTAATTTATCAATATCTAAATATTCCAAAGCATTAAATACAATAGCATTATGTCCTAAATGAGGCGGATCAAAACTACCTCCAAAAAGTGCGATTTTCATATAAAATTTTAACCTTTTTTTAGTAGAATTTTAGCATTTAATCATAAAAAGGAAATGAAAATGGCTGTAAAAGTTGCAATAAATGGTTTTGGACGCATTGGAAGATGTGTTGCAAGGATTATCATGAAACGCGATGATATAGAACTTGTAGCGATCAATGATACTACCGATACAGAACTTACTAAATATCTTTTTAAATACGACACAGTGCATGGAGTATATGAAGGTAGTGTTGAAAATGATGGAGATGATTTAATTATTGATAATAAAAAAATAAAAGTTTTAAAAAGCAGAAATGTAGCGGATTTAGATTTTGCAAAATATGGAGCACAAATTGTTTTAGAATGCACAGGAGCACATTTAACCCTAGAAAAATGCCAAGGGTTTTTAGATCATGGTATAGAAAAAGTTATCATGAGTGCTCCAGCAAAAGACAATACTCCAACTTATGTTTTAGGAGTAAATGCGCATCATTATAAAGGTGAAAAAATCATTTCTAATGCAAGTTGTACTACAAATTGTCTAGGGCCAATATGTAGAGTTTTACAAGATAATTTTGGTATAGAAAAAGGTTTAATGACTACTATACATGCTTATACTAATGGTCAAAGTATTATCGATGCAAAAGCTAGAGATAAAAGAAGATCTCGTGCTGCTGCGCAAAATATCATCCCAACTTCTACCGGAGCTGCCAAAGCTATGAAACTTGTCATGCCTGAACTTGATGGAAGATTACATGGCCAAAGTATGCGTGTTCCAGTAGCTGATGTATCAACTGTAGATTTAACCGCAACTTTAAAAACAAAAGTTACCAAAGAACAAATCAATGAAGCTTTCAAAACAGCCGCAAACACAAATTTAAAAGGCTTATTACTTGTTGATGATGATCAAAGAGTTTCAAGCGATTTTATAACTTGCTCATATGGAGCAATTGTAGCAAGCGATTTAACTCAAGTCATTTGTGATGATTTTGTTAAAGTAGTTGCTTGGTATGATAATGAATGGGGTTATTCTTCTCGTTTAGTTGATATGGCAGTATTTATTGCAAAGGCTTAATAATGAGTAATATTTTATCAATCAAAGACATAGATTTAGCCAATAAAAAAGTTTTCATAAGATGTGATTTTAATGTGCCTCAAGATGAATTTTTAAATATCACAGACGATCGTCGCATAAGATCAGCCATTCCTACTATAAGATATTGCTTAGATAATGGTTGTAGTGTTATTTTAGCTTCACATTTAGGTCGTCCAAAAGAGATTGCTTCTAAATATTCTTTAGAACCTGTTGCAAAAAGACTTGCTAGATTAATGAATAAAGAAGTAATCATGGCTAAAGATATTATCGGCGAAGATGCTAAAAAGAAAGCTAGCCAATTACAAAAAAGTGAAATTTTACTTTTAGAAAATTTACGCTTTGAAAAAGGTGAAACAAAAAATGATGAAAATTTAGCCAAAGAACTTGCATCTATGGCTGATGTTTATATCAATGATGCTTTTGGAGTTTGCCATAGAGCTCACTCAAGCGTAGAAGCTATTACAAAATTTTTTGATAATACCCACAAAGGTGCTGGATTTTTATTACAAAAAGAAATAGAATTTGCAAGCAATCTTATCAAGCATCCTGCTCGCCCTTTTGTAGCTGTAGTTGGAGGATCTAAAGTAAGCGGCAAGTTACAAGCTTTGACTAATTTACTTCCAAAAGTAGATAAACTTATCATAGGTGGAGGTATGACCTTTACTTTTTTAAAAGCTCAAGGCTATGACATAGGAAATTCGCTTTTAGAGGAAGATTTAATAGAAGAAGCAAATAAAATTCTATCAAAAGGTAAAGAATTAGGAGTAAAAATTTATCTTCCTGTTGATGTAACTGCTGCACAAACTTGCTCGCAAGAAGCAGTGATGAAGTATGTTCCTGTACAAGAAATTCCATCTGATTGGATGGGACTTGATATAGGACCTGCTAGTGTGAGATTATTTAAAGAAGCGCTTTCAGATGCACAAACTATATGGTGGAATGGGCCTATGGGAGTTTTTGAAATAGATAAATTCTCAAAAGGTAGTATTAAAATGAGTCATTATATTAGTGAATCTCATGCGACTACTGTCATTGGTGGTGGTGACACTGCTGATGTTGTAGCAAGGGCTGGTGATGCTGATGAAATGACCTTTATCTCCACTGGTGGAGGTGCGTCATTAGAACTTATAGAAGGAAAAGAACTCCCTGGAGTTAAACCTTTAATGGTAAAAGGTGATGAATGATTTTTGCTGCAAATTTAAAGTGTAATCACACAAGGGCTAGTTTTGAAAATTACGCTAAAGAAATCAATTCTTATCAAAATAATGAAGATGAAATTTTCATCTTTCCTCCAAGTACAGCTTTTTCTAGTTTAAAACTTAATTTTCACCAAGGTGCACAAAATTTTTATCCTTGCAAAAATGGGGCATATACTGGAGAAATCGCTCAAGAACACTTAGAAGAATTTAACATTCAAAGTGTATTAATAGGTCATTCTGAAAGAAGAGCTTTAGGAGAAAGTGAAGAATTCTTAAGAGTAAAATTTGATTTTGCAAAAAATCTTGGCTATAACATTATCTATTGTATAGGAGAGAGTCTAGAAACAAAACAGGCTAAAAAAAGTTTAGATTTTTTAAAAAACCAATTAGATAATATTGATCTAAATTACAATAAACTTATCATCGCTTATGAACCAATTTATTCTATAGGCACAGGAGTTAGTGCAGATAGTAAAGATATCGAAGAAGTTTTGAATTTTTTAAGTCAATTTGGTTCAAATAAATTTTTATATGGTGGAAGTGTTAATCAAGAAAACATTAAAACCATATGCAGTTTAAAAAATTGCCATGGGGTATTAGTAGGTTCGGCTGCTTTAAAAGTGAATAATTTTTTAAAAATGATACAAATTGCCAAAGGATAAGATATGTCTTTAAGCAACGAAGAGCTACAAAAAATTCTTGAACAAAAAATTGCACTTTTGGAAAAAGAAAATAAAGAAGAAAAAAATATCAATTTAGAAGCCGTTAGTGCTATTGTTAAAATTTTAGCTCTTCCAAATGAGTTTATACCATTAGCTCATAGATATTTTCAACTTCACACACCACCTAGTTTAATATGGCTACATTTAAGTGAATGTACAGGTTGTAGTGAAAGTTTGCTTAGGACATCTTTGCCTGATTTTTTAGATTTAATTTTTGATTTTATTTCCTTAGAATATCATGAAACTCTTATGAGCGCAAGTGGGCATCAAGCTGAAAACCATTTAGAACAAATTTTAAACACAAAAGATTATCTTTTAGCAGTAGAAGGTGGAGTATGTGCGATAGATCCATTTTACCTTACCATAGGAGCTTGCGGAGAAAATGGATATGAAATTTTGCAAAAATGTGCAAAAAACGCTAAAAGCATATTTGCCATAGGAACTTGCTCAAGTTATGGAGGAATTCAAGCAGCACATCCAAATCCCACTAAAAGCATTGGAATCTCTAAGGTTTTAGAAGAAAAGATTATCAATGTACCAGGATGTCCTCCAAGTGATATCAATATCATTGCAACACTTTGTTCTTATATACTTTTTGAACAAAATATGGCCCTAGATGAACAAAATAGACCTTTAGCTCTTTATGGAAAATGTTTACATGATCTATGCGAAAGAAAAGCCAAATTTGAAGCTGGAAATTTTGCTCAAAGTTTTGATGATGAAAATATAAAACAAGGATACTGCTTATTTAAGGTAGGTTGCAAAGGACCTTATGCTTATAATAATTGTCCCAAAGTTAAATTTAATTCTAAAACCTCTTGGCCAGTAGCTGCAGGACATGGGTGTATAGCTTGTAGTGAAGAAAATTTTTGGGATGATTTTGGATTTTATGAAAAACCCATGAATAATAAATTTGCTTATAATAATTTTTCATCACTGCATCAAATTTCACAAGCTAAAAATTCTAAACTAAATGATTTAAATGCAAAAAATATCATTTTAACTTTTACAAATCCAACTCAAATTTTATACCAAAATACTAAAAATTTTAATTTTTTAGATTTTTCTTTTGAAAGTAATCCTAAAATATTCTTAAATACTTTTACTAAAACAAAAATTGCTTTAACTTTGGTTCAAAACTATAAAGATTCTTTTCAAAACTATTATGATTTTATACAAAATTCTTACGATGAAGAAAGCAAAATAAGTCAAAATATACTTGATTTATTTTATTTTACATATCCTTTTATCAGCGGAGAAAAATTAAAAAATATTGATGACTTTTTAGATCTTGCACTTGCTTATAAATTTAAACACCCTAGCAAATTTGATTTTAAAACCACGCTTAATGAGCAAGCAAAATTAGATATCAACAAAGCTTTAAGAATGCCTTTAATTTATATGCTTGGTGGGCTCGATAAAGAAGCTATTGCATATGGATTGGTATATTCTATAAAAGAACACTTAAAACAAGCCTTGCAAGCTTGTAAAAATTTACACCAAAAAGAACAAATTTTACTTCATTGTGATAGTGAAAAAATACTTAAAGTTTTTGGGGATTTATCAAGTATTTAAAACTTGATATTACAATATTTTAAATATTAAAAATTTTATAGTTTTAATTTAAGAAATTAGTTAAATTTTCAGCACTTTTACCGATTTATTTTTTAATTAAATTTGAAAGGATATAGCATGCAAGTTTCTGGTTTAAATTCTCAAAATTTTTCGATGGATATCAAAACAAAAAGTGGTAATCATCTTTCATTTGCTATGTATGATAAAAAAGAAGTAAATTATGAAAAAAATGATAACTCTGCTTCTTTAAGCTTAAGACGACAATTTGGTTTTTCTTTTTCATATACTGGAACTAAACTTTCAGAAGATGATATAAAAGAAATTAAAGATGCAGTTGCTAAATTCCAACCACAAATTGACGAATTTATGAAAAATTCAAGAGTAGGAAGTTTACAGCCTAAAGAGTTAATCACTACTGCAATGAAAATAGGCGATGCTTTACCTGAACCAAAAAGTGAAGAACATAAAAAAGCAACTTTACACGAATTACTCAACACTATGGATAAAAGCTTAAAACAAGAATTAGGTAAAACTGATCTTGATGATGTTAAAAAACAACTTTTCCAAGATAGTGCTAAATTATTAGAAGAAATTTGGGAAAATTACAATAAACAAAAAGAAAAAAAAGAAGAAAATAATAAAGAATTTGGATTTTATGCATAAGGCTTAACAATGACAGCAAAAGATATCTTAAAAAGCATGCTCGAACTTCAACAAAAACTAAATGATGATACCAATGGTATAGGATGGGAAAATGGCTATACAAAAGAAGGTAAATTAATTAGCTTTAGAAGATGTATTTATATGGAATGTGCTGAACTTATAGATTCTTTTGCTTGGAAACACTGGAAAAATATCAACACGCCTGCAAACTGGGATAATGTTCGCATTGAAATTGTAGATATTTGGCATTTTATTATGAGTTTAATTTTAGAAGAATACAAAGAAAAAAATATTACAGATAAAAATTTCATCGCAGAAGAAGTTTCATCTGTAACTTTTTTTGATGATTTTTGTAAAGATAATACCATTCCAATCGATGCTGATATATATGGAATTTTAAATGATATTGAACTAATCATCCATAAATGTAGCGGTTTTGACTATGATTTAGGTGAACTTTTGAGTGTATATTTTGTCTTAGCTAGAAAATGCGGATTGAGCTTTTTTGATCTTTATAAAATTTACATAGGCAAAAATATCTTAAACCAATTTAGACAAGAAAATGGCTATAAAGATGGTACTTATAAAAAAACATGGAATGGCGTAGAAGACAATGAAGTTTTAAACCAAATTCTAAAAAAAAGCTTAGATTATCAAGAAATTTATAAAAAACTCCAAGAAGCCTATAAAAATATAAAATGAGTATATTTTATGTTAGTTTGCAAGATTTTCTTAGCAAACCATTTTTAAAATTTTCTTTTTTGCCTTTGTTTTTTAGTGTAGTACTTTTAAGCTTATGCGTATATTTTACTTATGATGCATTTTTTTCTTATTTAGATTCTTTTACAAGCGACTCTTGGTTTGCTTGGTTTTTTAGTTTTAGCATAGTTCAGTTTTCCTTAGCATTTTTAAGTGCTATAGGCGGTTTTTTTATCATTATTTTTGCTTCTGTTTTTATGTCTATGCTGATTATATCTTTTTTAACACCTTATATTGTAAAAAAAATTAATGCTAAGTATTATAACTATAGCATTGATACAGAAGTTAAATTTTCTGTAGTTTTATTTAAAATTTTTAAAATTTTAATCATAGGAAGTATTTTGTTCATCTTAGCAACTATTTTACTTATCATTCCTTTTGTGAGTATTTTTATATATTATGGAGTTTTTTATTATTTATTTCATAAATTTTTAATTCTTGATGTGGCAAGTTGTGTTTTAGATGAAGAAAAATTTCAAACTTTTTTTGAAAATTCTTCTCCTTTATATTTTAAAATTACAACCTTTGTGTTTTTTATGCTTTCTAGCATTCCTTTGCTTGGTTTGTTTTTACAAGTATTTTATGTAATTTTTTTAAGTCATATGTTTTATCAAAAAACATTATCTTTACAAGCTAAAAATTATGCATGAAAAAATTCAAGATTTTATTCTTTCACAAAAAGTTCTAAGCTTAGGCATTCTTGATGATGATCAAGGAGTGTATTGTGCAAGTTGTTACTATGCTTTTGATGTAAAAAATTTAGCTTTAATTTTTGCAAGTCATTCTCATACAAAACACATACAACTTGCTTATAAATATCCAAATATTTCAGCAAATATTGCTTATGATAACAACACATTAAAATTTATCAAAGGACTCCAAATCAAAGCAATTTTCAAAGAAGCAACAAAAGAACAAGAAAAAATATATTTTAAAAAATTTGCCTTTGCTAAATTTAGTGATGCAAATTTATATGCGCTAGAAATTCAATGGGCAAAATATACAGATAATCAAATTTTACTAAATAAAAAATTAGAATTTAAAAGATGTCTGTAAAGACATCTTTGTTGTTAAGAAAAAGAAGGTTTGATTTGTTCTATCCAAGTATTGATTCTATTTTCAGTTAAATCTTCATGATTGTCATTATCCAATGCTAATCCTACAAATTTATCGCCTTCAACAGCATCGCTTGCTTCAAAAGTATAACCTCCAGTTGAAACAGCACCTACTAAATTTGCACCAGCTGATTTAAGCCCTTGAGCCAATTTTCCCATACCACTACAATATGTATCAGAATAACTCTCGCTATCTCCCATGCCAAAAACTGCCACTGTTTTACCGCTAAGATTTAATTTTGAAAAATCAAATCCATCCCAATCATCTTGCAAATCACCACTTCCCCAAGTAGAAGTCCCGCAAATTAATTTATCATAAGAATTAATCTTATCTGCATCAATATCTGCTATATTTAATACATCAGAAATACCTAATTTTTCAGCGATCATATTAGCTGCACCTTCTGTATTTCCCATAGAACTCCCAAAAATTACTGCTATTGACATTAACATCTCCTTAAAATTTGATTATTAATAGTATAAGGGACTAATTTTAACACAATATTATTATTTTCACATAAAAAAGCTCTTATTTGTTTATAATGAGTGAAATTTTCACTCCTTGGATACACAATGTAAAATTTTTCAAACGAATTTTCACCAATATGCTTTAAAGCCCATTCTATATCTTTATCTTGATTTTGATTGAATTTTATCAGTATAGCTATTGTATCTTCTATAATACACAAATCATCTTTTATTGTAATCTTTAATTTAGGGTTGCTTTTGCAAATTTTATCAAAAACAAAATTTTCAAACGCAATTTGTGGATTTATTAAAATACTATCATTTGATATACTTAATATCATTTTTGCAAGTGGTGATTTTGGAATTTTATTTTCTAATTTAATACTAGCACCACTTATATAAGCTTGAATAATATTTTTAGAATAAAAACACTTAATATCATCACTTTCTTGCAATAAATCTTTAATCCTTAAAATAAATAATTCTTTTAAATTTTGTGCTTTATTTGCGTAGCTATATGGAATTTTCATATCATCTTCATTTAAAGTATTGTAAAAATTTAAAAATATATAATTTATTTCATATAAGGAATAATTTTTAAAAACATCTGGAATAAATTGGTGATTTTGACTAAATCCAAACATCAGTTTATCCTTTTTTTATACATTTATACTCTTGATCTAATCCAAATACCTTACAATACTCACAATACACACAACTAACACTTCGTTTAGCACATACTAATGGTATATTTCTTTTTTTAGCTTCTGTTTTGATTTTTTTCATAGTATTATGATTTAAAAAACTTGTAAGCATAACAATGCATTGTGTGTTTTGCGGGATGGGTTTTCTATTTACCCTATTTTCATTTCTAGCATCCCAATGCTCTATATCTTTTGCGCCTAAATTTGTTAAAACTGCCTTAATAGGGGTGATCTCATC
The DNA here is from genome assembly GCF_008011665.1 of Campylobacter volucris. Taxonomy (GTDB): domain Bacteria; phylum Campylobacterota; class Campylobacteria; order Campylobacterales; family Campylobacteraceae; genus Campylobacter_D; species Campylobacter_D volucris_A. The sequence continues at coordinate 122,531 of NZ_VOWJ01000021.1, read as the reverse complement.
TGCACCAATAACCAAAACTGACATTTTACTCCTTTAGTAAAAAATGATAATGGTTATTATAATTTATAAAAAATAAATTTTAACTGATATTCAATATCATTTTTAAATTTTATTCGTTAATATCTTTGTGCAAAATCTCCTCTAAAACCACAGTCGCATAAGAACCTTTTTGCAAGAAAAATTCCAAAATAAAATGAGCTTTTTCTTCATCATAATGATACCTACAATCTTGCATATATGACCATAAAAATCGCCTAGAACCTTGCATTTTAGCTTTATACTTATAAAAATCACTAAAAATTTCATCTTCTATTTTTAAAGCCAAGCTATCATTTTGACTCTCATAAGCTTTTGCTCCAATCAAAAGTCCCATAGTGCTAATATCTTTTTGTATAAATCTTTGCACTTCATCTTCTAAATTTTCACAAATAAAACATTTTCCAAAAGGATAATGACCTAAAACTTCTCCTTGAAGCAATTTAAAAAATTGTTTTTGCTGTTTTAAATTTTTATATTCTTGTGCATTAAAGGCATAAATTTGCTTGATTTCTTTTTCACTAAATTCTTGCATAAAATGAGAGATTTCTACTCTTTTGCTCAAATATCTATTAAAAAGCTCACTTTGAAAAGCAGAAATTAAAAATTCTTGCATTTTTTTATTTTTTATTTTTTTACCTTGTAAAATTTCCAAACCTTGCAAAAAATTATCCTGAAATTTTCCAAAACGCTGATAGCCAAAATAATTAGCAAAACCTTGAATTTTTAAATTATTAAAAGCTTGTTCTATCTTAAGCGCATCCACACTAGAAACTTTTTTTAATCGTATGAAAAATGAATTTCCTTTTAAATGACCTATGCGAAGTTTATTATCATGAATAAAAGTTTCTAAAATTTTCATTTTTTCATGCTTAAAATTTTTTAAATTTTCTTCAAATTTTTTAGGCATTGAGATGTATTGCGTGGTTAAACCCTGCTTATCTTTTAATCCACAATATCCAAAATCTCTTATTTTTATACCACTTTGCTCACTTAAAATCCTTAAAGCCTCACTTGTGCTTAAATCTTTTTTTTGTATATGTAAAATAAGATGCTCACCTTTACCACTAAATTCATATAAAGGCTTTTCTCTAACCACAAAATCATTGCTATTTTTAGAAAAATATACATCAATAGGGCTATGCTTTAAAGCATAAAGTGGTTTAAAAATGGTGTTCTTTTCCATAGTATTTATACCTTCCAGTTTTAGTTTTAGCAAAAATATTTAATTTTATTCTGTGTTTTTTTGCCATATTTTTAATATAAGCTTTATATTTTTTATCAAATGCAAATAAAATTTCATATTCTTCTGCACTATTTAATTCAAAAAAAATTAATTTTTTCAAAAATGTAACACTTAAGTGATTTATAGCAAGCATTCTTGATAAATCTTTATTCAAACCATCTGATATATCCATACTTACTCTTATTTTCTTAGCCACATCGTAAAAAAATTTGTGTTTTAAATTAGGCTTTATAAAGCGATGATTAGAATGTAAGAAAAATCCATTTTGTAAAATTTTTAAACCCTTAATACTATCACCCAATTTTCCAGTAAAAGCTAAAAGATCACCTTTTTTTAAACCTTTACGATAAATAGCTTTTTGATTGATTTTAGAAATAAGGGTTAAAGAAATATTGATTTTATCATCAGAAATTGTATCACCGCCAATGATTTGTATGTTAAATTTTTTTGCTTCTTTAAGCAAACCATTTTGAAGTTTTTTTACCTCATCAAAAGAAATATCCTTTGGCAATGAAAGCCCTAAAAGAGCATATTTTGGAGTTGAATTCATTACAATCGCATCAGAAATATTGACAAGCATGGCTTTTGCTCCAATTTGCTCTAAACTCATCCATGATCTTTTAAAATGGACATTTTCACAAAATAAATCTTTAGAATAACAATACCCATCAACAATAGCTCCATCATCGCCGTTGATAGGATTAGCAAAAGCTTTAATAATCAATTTTTCCTTATCCATGTGAATATTTTATACAAAATGAATTTAATTTTCTATAATAATCAAATTTTTATAAGTTTAAAATGTATATAATGAAAAATAACACCAAGGATTAGGATATGAAAATCATTTTAAGAATTTTTCGTTTTGATAAAAATAGTGATTATTTAGCTTATTATAAGCCTTATGTTTATAATAGTGATGATTTTCAAAGCGTTTATGATTTACTTTTACAAGTAAAAAAAGATGATATATATTTTGATTTTGACGAAAACTCTGAAAGTTGTATCAAAATCAATCAAATAGCAATCAGACAAAGAAGAAATTTAAAAAATATTATCCAAGAATTTGGAACAGAACTTATCATAGAACCGCTTGATACTAAAAGAGCCATTAAAGATCTCATCATGGATAAAAGTGATTTTTATGATAAACTTCATTTATTTGATGGTCTAATAGATACTCATGATATAGAGCTTTATAAACAATATGATTTTTTATACTACACAAGTGAGGTTAGGGAATTTTTACCTCGATACTTAGGAGATAGCTTTTTTATATTTGCATATAAAATGTTGCTAAAATATCCTGATAAAACTCCTCAATTTTTAAAATTAGTTGCTGATGAAGAAAATGGAATTTACTATCATACGACTTTTAAAAATTTTATTTCATTTAATGAATCAGACTATGAAGCTTATATCAAAGAGCTTAAAAAAATGCTTGTTAAAGCAGGTTATGCAAGAAGTATATTTTAAAAGGGTATTTTAATGTATAATATTTACACTAATAGCAATAATGATTTATTTTGTTTTTTTGATATCATAAAAGATGCTTTAGATACAATAGAAGTTAAAAATAAAATTTGCGAAAAACCTTTGGGAAAAAATTATTTTATCATTGATTATAATCCTGAACATATCCTAAAAGAATACGAAAGAATGATGAATGAAGATAATATCTTAGCATGCGAACTTAGTTCTTATAATATTATGAATAAAATTGAAAAAATTCAATACGCACCTGATATTTTTCTACAACATCTAAGCAAAAATCATATTGTAAAAAAATTTAGCAATTTTAATGCATGTATTTATCAAGGAGAATTTGAAACACAATCATCTTTGAAATTGTTAAATTTACTTGATGCTAAAATTATAGATTTTGAAAGAAAACACAAATCTTGCGGATATAGCTTTTTAAATTTAAATCCAGAATTAGCATATAAAATGGCAGTAGCAATTGTCTTAGATGCTTATGATAGCGGAAGTGATTTTTTAGTCGTTGAGGATTTTTATGCTTTTTATATGTTTGATAAATGTTTTAAACAATTGCAAACTATTTCTGGAAGAAATTTTGAAGATTTTTATATTTTAACCTTTGCAGAACTTGCAAATTTGGCCTTAGGTATAGTACCATATACTTTGAAAAAACATTCCTTAAAAGTGGGTTTAGTAGAATGAAAATTTCTCTTGAATGTAAAGATTTAATTTTAGAAAAAACTTTAGAACTTCTTTTAAAAGATCATTTGGTTTTAAAAAAAGATTGTGATTTTATGATTTGCGATGAAAAAATTCACTCGCAAAAACCACAATTTATTATTAGTAAAAATTCTGTTTTTTTAAACATACCTTTTAGTAGCGAAGAACTATTAAATGCCCTAGAAGAATATAATGCGAGTTTGCAAAATATTGCTTATAAAATAGCATATCGTGAAAAAAAATTGATGAATAAAAAATGCCAAGTGGTGCTAGAAGAACTTCGTAATGAAAGTCATAAAAAAATTGATGAAATATTTGATATTTATAAAATGCAAATAAAAAATCTCATCCAAGAAGAACACAATAATGCCTAAAAATGAAGAATTTAAAAGCGTTAAAGACTTTTTGAATTCTTACACAAAAGAAGATAAAAAACAAAATAAAATAAAAAATAAAAAACTATATTCTTACATAGAAAGCGGTTCTTATAAAGGTAAAAAAATTCTTTTGCCTAATTTAAATACAACTAGAAGCACTAAATCCATAGTAAAAGCTTGTGTTTTTAATGTTTTGCGTTTTAATTTACAAGATAAAATTTTTATTGAAGCATTTGGAGGAAGCGCTTCTATGGCTCTTGAAGCACGCAGTAATGGTTGCTTAAAAAGCTATGCTATAGAATTAGATAAAAAAGCTTATCAAATAGCTTTGAAAAATGCTTGCAATATAGATAAAAATACTATTTGTTTTAATGATGATACTTTTATAAAAACACTACAAATCATACAAAATACAAAAGAAGAAATCATTTTATATCTTGATCCGCCTTTTGATATACGGGAGGGTTTTTTAGATATTTATGAAAAAACTTTAAAGATGATTCAAACACTACAAACTAATAATCTTAAATTTATAATATTTGAGCACTCTAGTGTTTTTAAAACCCCACAAGAGATTAATCATTTTAATAAAAATAAAGAAAAAAAATTTGGCAATACCACTTTAAGTTTTTATACATCAAAATAATTTTGGAATCATTTTTGCTTTGATCTAAATATAAAAGCAACAGATTAAAGGAAGAATCGATGAGAATATTATTATCTTTCATAGCTTTTAGCATTAGTTTATATGCAGCTACCATCAAAGAATTAACCAATGTTGTAGGCGTTAGAGATAATCAGCTTATAGGGTATGGTTTAGTTGTTGGATTAAACGGAAGTGGTGATGGAACAAGTAGTGAATTTACCCTACAATCAATCTCAAATATGCTTCAAGGTATGAATGTAAAAGTCAGTCCAGGAGATATCAAATCAAAAAATACTGCTGCGGTAATGGTTACAGCTAAATTACCTGCTTTTGCAAGAAGTGGTGATAAGCTTGATGTTAGCGTGGCTTCATTAGGCGATGCTAAATCTTTACAAGGTGGAACTTTACTTATGACTGCTTTAAAAGGTGTAGATGGCGAAATTTACGCAGTAGCTCAAGGTTCATTAGCTATTGGCGGACTTAGCCCAAGACCTGGTGCAGCTGGAACACACTCAACTTCAGCTAATGTTATCAATGGCGCAGTTGTCGAAAGAGAAATTCCACAAAACTTTAGCCAAAATGATGATTTAATACTAAGTTTAAAAGAAGCTGATTTTAAAACAGCAAATAATATAGAAAGAGTTTTAAATGCTATTTTTGATACAGATATAGCTAAAGCTTTAGATTCTAGAACTATCAAGCTCATTAAACCTGAAGAATTTTCTCATGTAGAATTTATGGCTAGAGTTTTAGAACAAGATATTGCTTATACTCCTGAAAGTAAAGTAATCATAGATGAAAGAACTGGCACTATCGTAGCTGGGGTAAATATAGAAGTAGAACCTATATTGATCACCCATAAAGATATAACTATAAAAATCGATCCAAATAACAATGCAGCATTAGCACAAAATGAAATAGATATGAAAGATGGTGGAATTTTAGATCCTGTTTCAAATACTTTAAAAATCACAAACACCAAAACAACAGTAGCAAATATAGCAAGAATGCTCAATAAACTTGGCGCTACTCCAAACGACATCATAGCTATCATGCAAAATTTAAAAAGAGCTGGCGCAATTAGTGCTGAATTAGAGGTGATATAATGAAAGTTGATAACTATTTAGCTAGTAAAAATTATAGTAGTAATCTCTATGAAAGCATTACTAAGCATAACAATAGCTACAAAGCAGCTAAAAACTATGCAGATAGTGCTTTTAAAAATAATATAACTCATATCCAAGCTTTAAATGATGAAGATAAAGCTTTAAAAGAACAAACCGATGCTTTTGAAGCTTTTTTAATCAAAAGTGTTTTAGATATTTCTTTAAAACAAGAAAATTCTTTGTTTGGCAAAGATGCAAGCGATGAAATTTACTCATCTATGTATAATGATACTATGAGTAAGGCTTTAAGCGGTGGCTTAGGATTTTCAAAATTATTATTTGATTATTTAAAAGAAAGGGGTTAAGTTATTTTTTTATTTGTCGATGTATCTTCTAGAGTTTTAATAGAAGCGGAGGCTTAAAATGATAAACCCGGTACATCAAGGTTATGTAGCTCAACAAATTGCTGCAGATTTAAATAAAACAGAAAATAAAGAAAACAACAAGGCGAAAGAAACTCAAAAAACAGAGGAAAGTAAAGCTGCTCAAATTGCTACTCAAATTAAAAATGGTGATTACAAAATAGATTTATCATCAACTTCAAAAGCAATAGCAGATTCTTTACTATAAATTTTCCATCCTTTTTTGGGTTTTGCCCAAGAAAGGATAGAAAATGGTTAAAAAATACTTAGACGAAACAAATTCAATTTTAGAAAAACTTATTAATCTTACAATCGAGGATATTGTTCAAATTCAAGCTGCAAATCATAAACATGTAAGTAAAAGTGTCGAAGATAAAACAAAACTTATAAGCGATTTTCAACTTGCCAAAAAAAATCTCGACCAAGCTTTAATAAATTTAAGCAATCAAGGTAATAATAAAGGCTTAGATGAGCTTTTAGATGATGAAGACAAAGAAAAACTGGCTCTTTTAAAGCAAAATTTAAACACCTTGCATCAAAAAAATAAAGAATACGCTAAATTGGTTCTTGTGATTAAAGATTTTTACGACAATCTTTTAAATGCCATGTTTGAACAAAATGGAACAAATAATGCTTATGGAGATAAAAAAACTATTCCAGATTCATTGTTTAAAATGAATGTTTAAAGGCTAAAGCATGGGAATTTTTGATAGTTTATATACTGGAGTTAGTGGCATAAAAGCTGCTGAAATTCAAATCAATACAACAGGTAATAACATCTCTAACGCAGGTGCAGTTTTTTACACAAGGCAAAGAGCTGTACAAAGCTCTGCTATGTCAGTAGAAAGAGGTGGTTTAACTCTAGGCACTGGAACTCAAATTGATACCATTAAAAGATTGCATGATGAACATTCTTATTATAAATTAAAAAACGCCACCACTCAACAACAATACACCGATTATTTAGGAAAAATTTTACAAGAAGCAAGTCAAAGATTTCCTGATATGCAAGGAACTGGTATCTTGCAAGATTACAAGAACTATTATGACGCATGGAATAATTTTGCTTCCAATCCAAATGATGCAGCTAGCAAAATAGATTTAGTAGAAAGTGCTAATACTCTAACTCAAAATATTCAAAAAACTTTGCAATCTCTTGATCAAATGCAAAAAACTGTTAATGAACAACTCAAACAAACAGTAGATGAAATCAATAGTATAGGTGAAGAAATTGCAAATATTAACAAGCAACTTGAACAAGCAGAAGTTTTACCAACTGATAATGCTAATCAACTAAGAGATAGAAGAGATGAACTAGAATTAAGGCTTTCAAAATTAGTTGATGCGGTAGCTTGGAAAGGAAAAGCTACTCAAGATAATACTCTAGAAACAACTATGACTGATTCTGGAAAATACTATGATTTGAGCATTCAAGGTTTTAGTATGGTCAATGGATCAAGCTTTCATCCTTTAAAACTTGATGATAATAATCCACAAGGATTTTATCAAATTTATTACGAAGTAAATGATGAAAATAGATATGATTTAACTAGTAAAATAACGGGTGGTCAATTAGGTGCTCAATTAGATCTTAGAGGGAGAAATTATGATGGAAATCACGATACTTATAGTGATGGCACCTTACAAGAATACAAAGATATGCTAAATACTTTTACAAAAACCCTTATCACTCAAACAAATAATGTCTATGCGCAAGCTGCTACTGAAAGAGTAAATTCTGATAATTTAAAAGGATTGAAACCAAATAATTCATTAATGAGTTATGATAAAAATATTCAAGCTGGTAGTTTTGATCTTATTGTATATGATAATCAAGGCAAAGAGGTTGCTAAAAGAACTATAAATATAGATGTTAATACCACTATAGAAGATATAGTTAAACAAATTAATGCAGATATTGATGACAACAATGATAATAAACAAGATAATGATTTAAGTGATTTTTTTAATGCTTTTTATCATTATGATGGACAAAGTGATAGCGGGAATTTACAAATTGGAGGCTTAAAAAAAGGTTATAAAATAGCTTTTAAAGACAATGGTACAAATTTCCCTGGAGCTTTAAATGTTTCATCATTTTTTAATGGACAAGATGCAAGTAATATCAATGTAAATTCAAGCATTAGAAATGATCCAAATACTTTAAAAGCAAGTTCTTCTGGTATAGATGGTAACAACGATGTAGCAAATGCTATGTTACAACTTCAAACTCAAAAAGTAAATTTTTATAACAAAGATGGCACGGTAGATAGTTTAACACTAGATGGATATTATAGAAAATTCACTGGACAAATTGCTTCAAATGCTGAAAACAATAACTTCGCACATGCTACAAACTCAACCGTTTTAAATACAGTTTATGCAGAATATCAATCAAAAAGCGGTGTGAATACAAATGAAGAATTAGCTTCTCTTATACAATATCAAGCAAGTTATGGAGCAGCAGCTAAAATAGTAACCACAGTAGATCAAATGCTAGATACTTTACTTGGCTTAAAATCTTAATGCACATAAAAGCTCTTTTAGACAATTTTGCACTAAATAAAAATACACAAAAAGAGCTTTTTTCTCATCCTGATCCTCTGCAAATTGCAAGTATTTATAAAAATCCCACCATAGCCCTAATTTGTGCTTTATTTGCATATGGTAATGCAAAAAATATTGTCAATTTTTTACAAAAACTTGATTTTTCACTTTTAAAAAGTAGTGAAAAAATCATCATACGAGAAAGCAAAAATTTAAAATATCGTTTTCAAAATTCTCAAGATATTGCTCAAATATTTATTACCTTAAAAAGATTACAAAACGAAGATAGTATAGAAAATATTTTTACCAAAGCTTATAAAAAAGAACAAAACATCACAGAAGCAATTTCAAATTTTATCGATACCATATATAAAATAAACCCTTATCGAAGCTATGGTTATGAATTTTTCTTTTCTAAAAAATTTCAAAAACCAAAATCTACACTTAAAAGATACAATATGTATTTAAGATGGATGGTAAGAAAAGATGAAATAGATTTAGGGCTTTTTAAAAATATAGATAAAAAAGATCTCTTAATACCCCTTGACACTCATACACATAAAATTTCATTAAAACTTAAGCTTATAAAGCGTAAGATTTATGATTTTCAAAGTGTATTAGAATTAACTAGAAATTTGCAAAAATTAGATCCAAAAGATCCTATAAAATATGACTTTGCCTTATACAGAATCGGACAAAATAAGGAAATTTTATGGAGCTTGAACTAAACTGTTATATAATATTATTTCTTGTAGCAATTTTTGCAGGAGGCGTTGATGCTATAGTTGGAGGTGGTGGACTTATTACCATACCTGCATTATTTGCTTGTGGAATACCTCCTCATTTAGCTTTAGCTACCAATAAACTTCAAAGCACTTTTGGTTCTTTTACAGCTGTATTAGCTTATAGAAAGTCCATGCAGATACGAAGAATTGCTTTGGGAATTTTATTTACTGCAATTGGTGCTATTTTAGGAACATATAGTGTTTTATTAATCAACCAAGATGATGTTAAAATCATAGTTTTAATATGTCTTATTTTGATTTTTCTTTATACTATTTTTAAACCAAACATCGGAAATACTCAACACAAAGCCAAAATAAGCACTGCTAGTTTTCAAATTATTTTTGGTTTATTGTTAGGTTTTTATGATGGTTTTTTAGGACCTGGCACAGGTTCTTTTTGGATATTTGCTTGCGTGATCTTTTTAGGCTTTAGCATGAAAAACGCTAGTATTAATACTAAAATTTTAAATTTTACAAGTAACATAGTAGCTTTGGCTGTATTTTTGTATTCTTATGAAGTTCTTTGGAAAGTTGGTATTTTAATGGGTATAGGACAAATTTTAGGTGCATTTATTGGCTCAAAACTTGTTTTAAAAACACAAGGGATTTTCATTAAAAAACTTTTTTTAACCATAGTAGCTCTAACCATAATTAAAATTACATATGACTATTTAGTTCTTAAATTCCTTGAGTAATTTGCCACATTGGTAAAAATACTCCTAAAGCAAGAACTAAAATCATCAATGCCATAAATATAATCATCAATGGCTCAAGTAGTATAAAAATTTTTTGAATATATACTTCCTTTTTTTGCTCAAAAAATAGAGCAAGCTCATAAGCACTTTCATCAAGCTTAGAACTTTTCAAACCTATATTTATCATTCTAATAACAAAGGTTTCAAAAATATTAATGCGTAAAAAAGCTTCAGCTAAATTTAATCCTGATTCAAATGAAACTATAGCTTTAGAAATCTTAGCTTTTAAAAACTTATTTTGTATGCCATTGTTAGACATTTTAAGTGCTTTTTTAGCATCTATACCTGATTTTAATAAATACGAAAAAATAATAAAAAAACAAAATTTATCTTGATACGCGATAATATTTCCAAATATAGGTATATAAAAAAGTATCTTGTCAAACACAAGAGATTTTTTATATAAAATATACATACATGCAATAAAAATATCTAAACAAAAGAATATAGTCCAAAAATAACTAGCTAAAAAATCTCCTATAAAAAATAAAATTTTTGTAATTGTAGGCAATTGCAAATCAAGTTGAATAAACAAACTCTTAAATTCAGGCAACACAAAAAACATCAAAACAAAAAAAGCAAAAATGATACTTATCAAAACCAAAATAGGATACGAAATGGCTTTTTTAAATTGTTTTAAATTTTTTATTTGTTTTTCTTTTAAAGCTATGATAATTTTAAATGCTTCATTTAATTCCTCTTTACCATCACAAATTTTTAAAATAGCCAACTCTCTTAGATTAAATAAATCTTTAAAAGCTTCTTCATATGCTGAACCATTTTTAAGTTTTTGATATATCTCATTAAAGATAAAAGTTATTTTTTTATCGTAAGAATGCTGAGAAAATTCTAAAATTGCTTCTTGTAAGCTAAGTCCAGCTTTTAAAATCATATACAAATCTTTAAGAATAAAGATCAATTCTTCTTCTTTGATTTTTATATTTTTTTGAATACAACACTCTTTTACTTCTACTAAAGAATTATATTTTTGCAAAGCTTTGATTCTAGCCTCGTAAAGATTTTTTGCTTTAATGATACTTTGTTTTTCTTTGTGATTAGAAATATAAGTTATTATAAAATCTTTCAAAACAAAACTTTCCAAATTTCTTCTATAGAAGTAAAGCCTTTTTTAATTTTATCCAATGCATCTTCACTTAAAGATAAAAAATCATTTTTTAAAATATAAGCTTGTATTTGTTCAAAAGAAGAATTATTTTCAATCAAATTTTTAACATTTGCATCTAAAAATAAAAACTCTGCTATCATAATTCTTCCTTTATAGCCGCTCATCATACATTTTGGACAACCCTTAGCTTTATAAAATTTTCCATTTATTATTTGATTTTTATAAATAATCTCACTAATTTCTTCTTTGCATTCACAAAGCTTACGCACTAAACGCTGAGCAATGATTAAATTTAAAGATCTTGCTATAAGATAAGACTTAGCTCCCATATGTATCATTCTAAAAATTGCTTCTAAAGCATTATTAGTGTGTAAAGTGCTAAAAACCAAATGTCCGCTTAAAGAGGCCTTTAGAACTATATCCAAGCTTTCTTCATCTCTAATCTCTCCTATCATTATAACATCAGGATCTTGCCTTAAAACTCCTCTTAAAGCCTTAGAAAAATCAAAATCAGCTTTAGAATTTAAAAGAATTTGCTGAGCTTTTGTTAATTTATATTCTATAGGGTCTTCTAAAGTGATAATTTTTTTACTCTCATCAAGTTCATTTAATAAACTATGCATAAAAGTACTTTTTCCACTTCCTGTTGGCCCGCAAAATAAAATCAAGCCACTCAAAGCTTGTATGTTAAGTTTTATTTTCTCAAGAATCTCATCTTTAATCAAAAGGTTTTCTAGCTGAAAAATATTTTTTTCTTGTTTTAAAATCCTTATTACCACGCTTTGTCCAAACAATAAAGGCATAATAGAAACCCTAAAATCATATTGCTGTTCTTGGATACATTTGCTAAAACTTCCATCTTGAGCATTTCTTTGTTCAGCAACATTAAGCAAAGATATGATTTTTATGTGTGTAAGTAATGCTTGATAAATTTCATGAGTAAAACAAATAATAATTTTTAAAATTCCATCAATTCTAAATCTTAATTTCACTATATCTTCTAAAGGTTCAAAATGAATATCGCTTGCTTTTAAAAAACTAGCATAAGATAAAATCAAAAATAAAATTTGTTCTAAAAAATCTCCTTCTTTATTGTTTTGAGAATTTAAAATTTTTTCTACTTCGTAAGAATAGTTTTTAAATTTTATTAAAAATTTAACTTTTTCAAAAAAATATTCAAATTTTGCAAATTCAACTATAAAAACATAGATACTTTTATCTCGAAAAATATTTTGTAATTTTTCTAAAACTTCATTATATAAAGGCTTATAAGAAATAATTTTTATACACTCATCATTTTCTTCAAAACATAAAATTTTATATTTTTCTATAAGAGCAAGGGGTAAATTATACAAATATTTTTCAAAATCAAATTTATCATTTAAGTCTAAAAATTGTAGTTCATATTCTAAAGCTAATTTTTGAAAAAAATCTTTATCTAGTGATAAAAGCTCATTGTGAGTAAGCATATCATCTATTAAATTTTGAAAAATATCTCTATATTTAATAACTTGCATTTAATACTTTTTCATATTCTTCTTTGGCTTTTAATGCTTGATCAATTTGTCCTTGTTTGATTTTAGAATTAATAAAAATCAGCCAAGCATCTTTTCCTAAATACTCAATTTCATTGGCTTCTATAGCCCAAAATGAAGAATTTTGATAATCTTTTATAGCATAAAAATATTGAGCTAAATTTAAAGCATTGATATAACTTGGATCATTGATAAATTTTTCATATAAAATCAAAGAATCTATATTCTCATTTTTAATGCTAATTTTTGCTTTTAATTTTGAAAAAACTAAAAACATGATTAACATGCTAAAACATATAATCTTCATTTTTAAAACCCAAATCTTTTAAATTTAGTATCTTTTTATCTTCTTTAAGTATGGTTGGCTTGATGATAAAAACAATTTCACTGACATCTTCTATATTTTGCTCACCTTGAAATAATAACCCAAAAATAGGTATTTTAGAAAGCAAATTGATTTCATTTTGATTATTAATGCTATTTTTGCTAATCAAACCACCTAAAATTAAAGTTTGAGAATCTTCCACTTCTACAACAGTTGAAAGCTTTTTTTGTATAGTATCAGGTGCAATATTTCTTGGTTTATTTTGACGATGATTATCAACACTATATTTAAAATCACTCAAACTAGGATTTATCCTAAGCATAATCTTATGATCATCTGAAATTTCTGGCAAAATATTAAGTAAAATTCCTACAAAAATAGAATAATTATTATAAGTTTCGCTAATTGTACTTCCATTTTCAGTACCTTTGGAACTTTCTTTAACTTGATAATTTATAGTATCGCCTATAGAAATAATTGCTTGTTGATTATTTAAAGCCATAAGTTTTGGATTAGAAAGCACCGTGGTTTTGCCATTTTCTTGTAATAAATTTATAATCGCTTGAGTTTGTATATTTGCTTTTAAATTGATATTTTTAATGCCACCTTTATTTATGATAAAATCTTTATCATCACCATTTAACTTAAAAGCAAGTTCTTGCCAATTAATCCCACTAGAATGATTTTTGTTTAAATGCACGGCAACTATACTCACATCAATTAGAACTTGCTTTTTCAATCGTTTATTTAAATCATTTAAATAATTTTGCACTCTTGCAATTTCATATGGAGTCGCTTGCAAGGTAATGATTCCTGCATTGGTATTAATAATAGGTTTGGTAGTATTTTCATCAAGTAAAGCTTGAATTTCTTCTGCAATTTTCTCCCAAAAATCAAACCTATCAGTGCTTATAACCAAATTATCAGCCTCTTTGCTAGAATGTTCATATTCTCCTTGTCTTGGTCTTGAATCTACCGAAGCTTTAGTGATACTTTGTCCTTCTCTAATAGAGCTAATATAATGAATTTTAAAAGTCTTTACCACTTTTCCATAAATTTTTAAAATATTTTTTTCATAATCATAAGCAAGATTATTTTCTTTTAACAAAAGATTAAAAATTTCTCATAAAGACATCTTTCTAATATGAAGATAATTTTGAGTAGCATTTAATTTATTTTGCGCCAAAGAATCTTTTATGATAATACTAAAACCACATTCCTTGCCAAGCTCATTTAAAATTTCTAGTAAAGTACTTTTAGAATTAACGCTTATATTAAAAATTCTTTGATAGCACGAATTTGCATAAACTTGAGCAAAACATATACTAATAAATAACAATATTATTATTTTTCTCATATAAATTTAAAACCATCTCTTCTTTATCATTTTTTATAAGCAAAACTTGAAATTTATCTATTTTAATTATTTTAAATCCATTAATTTCATCATTTAGCATATACCAAGCATTGTTAATCTTAACTTTATTTGACATTATAGCTTGCAACGAAAGATTGAAATCTACATAAGATTTGTCTTGAAAAAAAGGATCTTGCAATGCGGTTAAATCCACATTGCAAGATTTTTCAAAAATGAAATGATCAGCACTATAAAGACTAACCACTGATATAAATATAAAAAGATTTTTAAGCAATTTTAATTTTCATTGCTAAAATCAGCACTAGCTAAACGCTTTAGTTGTCTATAACGACGCTGTGCATCTGCTTTATTTTTTTCAAACAATTCTTTAGCTTGTTCTGGATTTGATTTTTTCAAAGAACTATAACGAACTTCATTCATTAAAAAATTCTCATACAAATCCCAATCAGGCTCTTTAGATGAAATTGTTAAAGGATTTTTACCTTCAGCTTCTAAGCGTGGATCATAAATATAAGTTGGCCAATATCCACATTTTGTAGCCAAATCTGCTTGATCTCCTGAATTTCCAAGCCCACCTTTAATACCATGAGCAATACAAGGAGAATAAGCAATAATCAATGATGGTCCATCATAAGCCTCAGCAGCTATCACTGCTTTTAGCAATTGCGCATAATTTGCATTAGAATTTACTTGAGCTACAAAAATATATCCATAAGTCATAGCAATTTGACCTAAATCTTTCTTTTGCACAGGTTTTCCAGCAGCTGCAAACTGTGCTACAGCACCTGTTCTTGAAGATTTTGAACTTTGTCCTCCGGTATTTGAATACACTTCAGTATCTAAAACTAAAATATTAACATTTTCTCCACTGGCCAAAACATGATCAAGGCCACCATAACCTATATCATAGGCCCAACCATCTCCTCCAAAAATCCAATGGGATTTTTTACTCAAGAAACTTTTAAGTTCTAAAATATCATTTACAGCTTTGATTGATTTGTTTTCCTCTAAAAGTGGCACCAATTTATCTCTTAGTTCTAAAGATAGCTTATAATCTTCTTTATTTGCAATCCATTCTTTATATAAAGCTGAAAGTGCATTAGGAACTTCTTGCATACTTTCATTCATAATATATTCTATTTTATGTCTAGTTGTGTCAGTTGCCATTTTCATCCCAAAACCAAATTCAGCATTATCCTCAAACAAAGAATTACCCCAAGCTGGCCCATGACCATTTTTATTGCTTTTTCTATATGGAGTAGAAGGTGCTGACCCACCATAAATAGAACTACAACCCGTTGCATTAGCAACAATCATTCTTTCTCCGAATAATCTTGTAATTAAAGTAATATATGGAGTTTCACCACACCCTGGACAAGCACCATGGAATTCAAATAAAGGCTGAGCAAACTGAATTCCTTTAGTATTCTCTCTATTTAAAACATTATCTTTATAAGTAACTTTTTTAAATAAATAATCAGCATTTTCTTGCTCTCCATGTTCGAGTTCTTCACCTAATGGCACCATAACTAAGGATTTTTCTTTAGTAGGACATTCTTGTGCACAAAGCTCACACCCGGTACAATCAAGCGGAGATACTTGAATTTTAAAGCTAAGTTTTTGCTCTTTTACACCTTTTGCATTTAAATTATGTTCTTTTACTCCAGCTGGAGCATTATTTAATTCTTCTTCATCAATCAAAAATGGTCTAATAACAGCATGAGGACAAACTGATGCACATTGGTTGCATTGTATGCAGTTTGCTTCTATCCATCTTGGCACCATAACCCCAACGCCTCTTTTTTCAAATTCAGTAGTTCCATGCTCAAAACTACCATCTTCATATCCCAAAAATGCAGAAACTGGTAAATCATCGCCCTTTGCAGCATTCATAGGTTTGGCAATTTTTTCTACAAATTCAGTTCCCTTATAGGCTATAGTTTCTTCTTTAATTTCATCAGCTAAATTTACCCAAGAAGGATCAATATCAACTTTTACAAGTCCATCTTCACCCATATCAATAGCCTTGTAATTCATTTCAACTATTGCATCGCCTTTTTTGCTATATGATTTATATGCTAATTCTTTCATATATTTTTTAGCATCTTCAAAATCGATAATATTTGCAAGTTTAAAAAATGCTGCTTGCATAATAGTATTTGTCCTACTTCCAAGTCCTATTTCTCTAGCAAGTTTTGTAGCATTAATGATATAAAAATTAATTTCTTTTTGTGCTAAAACCCTTTTTACGGCATTTGGGATTTTTTTAATAGTTTCTTGTGCATTCCAAATACTATTTAAAAGAAAGGTACCACCTTTTCTAATTCCTGCCAAAACATCATAAATTTCTAAATATGCTGCCACTGAACATGCTACAAAATGAGGAGTTGAAACTAAATAGGTTGAAGTAATTGGTTTTTTAGAAAATCTTAAATGACTTCTTGTATAACCACCTGATTTTTTAGAATCATATGCAAAATAAGCTTGCGCATAAAAATCTGTTTTATCGCCTATAATCTTAATAGAATTTTTATTTGCTCCTACTGTGCCATCTGCACCAAGTCCATAAAATAAACATTCTATAGTGCTATCATCACTAAGTGAAATTTTTTCTCCGACATTTAAAGAAGTATGGGTAACATCATCAATTATGCCTATGGTAAAACCATCTTTTGGATTTTGCTGATTTAAATTGTCAAACACAGCTAAAAGTTGTGCAGGATCAACATCTTTTGAAGATAAACCATATCTACCACCCACTATCAAAGGTGCTTTTTCTTTGCCATAATATGCACTTTTTAAATCTAAATACAATGGCTCACCCAAACTACCTGGCTCTTTTGTCCTATCTAAAACAGCAATTCTTTCAACACTTTGAGGCATCACATCAAAAAGATATTTTAAGCTAAAAGGTCTATATAAATGAACTTTTAAAACCCCTACTTTATGACCTTTATTATTTAAATAATCCACCACTTCTTTTAAAGCCTCAGTCACAGAACCCATAGCTACCACAACACTTGTAGCCTGTGGGTTTCCATAATACACAAAAGGCTTATATTCTCTTCCTGTAATCTTAGAAATTTCTTGCATATATTCATTTACAATATCAGCAACCCCATCATAATATCTATTTGCTAATTCTCGTGTTTGGAAATAAATATCATCATTTTGCGCAGTCCCTCTTGTTTTAGGATTTTCTGGATTAAGACAGGCATTTCTAAATTCATTCAAAGCCTTACGATCCAATAAACGATCAAAATGTACATAATCCATTACTTCAATTTTTTGAATTTCATGTGAAGTTCTAAAACCATCAAAAAAATGCATAAAAGGTACTCTTCCTTTAATCGCTGCTAAATGTGCAACACCAGCTAAATCCATACATTCTTGCACAGAATGCGAACAAAGCATTGCAAACCCTGTTTGTCTAGCTGCATAAATATCTTGATGATCTCCAAAAATAGAAAGTGCTTGAGAAGCCAAAGCTCTTGCTGCCACATGTATAACACCTGGTAGTAATTGACCTGCTATTTTATACATATTTGGTATTTTCAATAAAAGCCCTTGAGAAGCTGTGTAGGTAGTAGTAAGCGATCCTGCTTGTAAAGATCCATGAACCGTTCCTGCAGCTCCTGCTTCACTTTGCATTTCTACTACTTTAACAGGCACTCCAAACAAATTTTTCTTCCCTTGAGACGCCCAAACATCTGTATAATCAGCCATAGGAGAACTTGGGGTAATAGGATAAATTCCTGCAACCTCTGTGAATGCATATGCAGCATAGGCAGCTGCTTCATTTCCATCCATTGTTTTCATTATCTTACTCATTATAAACTATCCTTAAATTCAATTATTTACTTTCAAATCAATAGCTACTTTATCTTTTATTATCTTAAACAATAATAAAAAATCTTCAACATGAATCTAGCACATACTTAGAATGTGAATTTATTGGATATTTTTTAAATATTGCACAGCTTGATAAGTATTTTCAAATATTAAAGTATTAAATTTTTGCAAATTTTTCTTTGATTCATATCCACTTGTAACTGCTATAGGGATGACATTGGCATTTTTTGCTGCTAAGATATCAATATGAGTATCGCCTATCATAAAAGTATTTTTTGTATCTTGTTCTAGTTTATCTAAAGCTAAAAATATAGGCTCTGCATTTGGTTTTGGATAAACCACATCATCTCTTCCTATAACAACCTTAAAATATCTCCCAATACCTAAATGATCTAATAAAGGCTTTGAAAATTTGGAACTTTTAGTAGTTACTACCGCTAAATTAGCAAATAAACTTGCTTCTTTTACGCTTTCTTTGGCTAAAGGTAATAAATATGTTTGATCGATATAAATATCTTTATAAGTATTTCTATAAGCGACTATATAATCTTGAATTTTTTCCTTTGCGACGCCTAACTTTTCAAAAGCAATATCAAGCGGAAAACCTATCAAAGATTTAACCCACTCATGATCTTTTGGAGTTTGTCCAAAAGTTTTAAAAGCATCATTAAATCCTTTTAAAATGGCACTTGTTGAATCAATCAAAGTGCCATCCAAATCAAATAAAATAGTTTTTTTATACAATGATTATTCTTTTATAAAAAATTTAGCCTCCACTCTTCTATTTTGCGCACGACCTTCTTTTGTATCGTTACTGGCTATTGGTTTATCATAACCATAACCTTTTGTTGTGATTTTATCTTTAGAAACACCTGCTTTTTCAAGTTCTTTTGCTACTGCATTAGCACGATCTAAAGACAATTTTTGATTATATGCTTTTGGCCCTGTACTATCAGTATGTCCTTCTAAGATTGTATAATATTGTGGATTTTCCTCTAAAACTTTTCCAACTTCTTGAATTTTTTGTTCAAATTCAGGATTAATAATAATTTGATCAAATCCAAAATATCCTTCTAAGGCGATAGTTCTTTCACAACCTATATGATCAAGTAAAGCACCTTTTCTTGGTTCTGAACAACTTTTCTCAATAGGTTCTTGTATTTCTACTATTGTAATTTTTTCTTGTATTATATCCTGTTTAGATATATTTTTTCCAAAATAAAAACTCAAACCTGCACTAGAAATTAAATTATGATCACCATCATTAAATTTAATTTGATCTCTTGCTTCAAGTCTTAAAGCTAAACTATCACTAAGTGCAAATTTCATCCCTGCGCCATATTGAGCAAACATGCCACTTTTATTTTCATACGCACCATTGCTTAAATATTCATAACCAAGACCTAATAAACCATATAAATAAACATTATCTGTTATATCCATTCCTTTAATAGCATTGGTGTAAAATCTTGCCACATTAGTGTGTGTATGAGTGTGAGATGGATTATTATATTTTGCTTTACTAGTATATTCCATACCTAATTCAGCTTGATCTATCCAAAAAGTGTCATAATGATAACCAAATCTAATACCAGCTCCGCCATAATTTTTAAGATCTAAATTTCCTTCTGGAACTGTATAGTTAAATGTTGGAGTAATTTCCATTTTACTTGTATCAAAAGCAAATAAAACACTAGCTAAGCTCAATAAACTTATAACTTTTTTCATAATTTTTCCTTAAATGAAGTAAATTAGCAAATATTATATTAAAAAGAATATTAAAGAAAGATAAGCCTCTTTAGCAGAGGCTTAATTTACTACAAAAAGGAGGTTTCCCTGATCGGACAAATGAAATTGTAAATATTTTTTATAAATAAAAAATCTTGTTTTATTAAATGAAAGAAAAATATTTATAAAATATATGCGAGAATATGGATCCAAAAAAGGATCCAATGGATGATTAACGCTTAGAAAATTGCGGGCTTCTTCTTGCTTTTCTACGACCGTATTTTTTACGCTCAACAGTTCTACTATCTCTAGTAAGAAGTCCTTTTGGTTTTAGCAATGCTCTAAAATCTGCATCCATGGCAGCTAAAGCTCTTGAAATACCATGTCTTAAAGCTTCAGCTTGAGCACTATATCCACCACCTAAAGTAGTAGCTTTAATATCCATAGAAGTTTCTTGCTTAGTTACTAATAAAGGTTGAACTACTTTTAATTTTATAGCTTCATGTCCACCAAGCCAAGTATTTAAATCCATATCATTAACGATAATTTTACCACTACCAGGTTTTACCCAAACCTTAGCAATAGCCGTTTTTCTTTTACCTGTTGCGTATGTTGTTGCCATGATTATTTTCCTTTATTAGCAATTTGAGCAGTATGAGGGTGTTCACTACCTGCATAAATTTTTAATTTTTTAAGCATAGCTCTACCCAAATTTGTTTTAGGTAGCATACCACGAACTGCTAATTTATATAATTTAACTGGATTTTTTTCTAATAAATCACCAAATTTCTCACTTTTAACACTTCCAAAATATCCTGAATGTCTATGATATAGTTTATCTTCTGCTTTATTTGCACCTGTAAAAACTGCTTTAGAAGCATTAATGATAATTACATAATCTCCACAATCAACATTTGGAGTATAACAAGGTTTATTTTTACCTCTTAAAATAGTCGCCACTTCTGTCAAAAGACGACCAAAACGCTTTCCTTCAGCGTCTAAAACGATCCATTCGCGTTTTACTTCGTTTGGCTTTGTTATCTTTGTCATCATCTTACCTTTGCCAAAAAATTTTTAAAATGTGATTATAATTATTTTATCTTAATTATTACTTAATTTAAGCATATTTAAAGTTTTTTAAATATTAAGATTGTTATAATTTTTCATAATATATTGTTAAAATCAAATAATGTTTATATAAAATTATTCTTTAAAAAGCAAGGAATATATAATGAAAAATTTTGCAAAATATATATCAAACCCTAAATTAACGCGCTTGGAATTTTTATATGAAAAACTTGTTAAATCTAAAAATGGCCTCACCATAAAAGAACTAGCCGAGGAGTTAAATGTTAATCCTAAAACCATAAAAAGAGACATGCAAGGTGTTTTAGAAGAAATGGGGCTTATAAGAAATGGTAGAAAATGGCGTATTGATACAAACAAAGATTATCAAAACCAAGATGAAAAAATCATTCTTGAAGTCTTAGATACCATGGCAAAAAGCGCTGGAGATAGTTTTTATGCTAAAGCACATCCTATACTTTCTAAACTCACTCAAAACATCAATAATCCAATTTATGCTAGCTTAGATACTGAGAAATTAGAAGAGAAAGATTTAAAAAATTTTCAAATTCTTGAAAAAGCTATAAACACTAAAACGCAAATTGTATTTAAATATGAAAACAAGCTTTTTCAAACCAAACCTTTAAAACTAGCCTTTTTCAATGGTTTTTGGTATCTACTTGCTTTTGATATGAAAAAGCGTGAAATTTTCAAGAAATTTTACTTAAAAAATATACAAAATATCACTCTAACACAAGAGCATTTTCAAACAGATGAAAACTTAGAAACTAAGCTTCAAAAGGCAAATTCTATATGGTTTAGTCTTGAAAAGACTTTTGTGGTAAGACTTTTAATCGAAGAACCTATACGAAAATACTTTGAAAGAAAGCCTTTAAAATCTCAAATTATTACCGGCAAAGATAATGATGGCTCCATAGCAATAGAACTTGAGATAAATCATGAAATGGAAATTTTGCCTTTGGTGTATTATTATATGCCTTATATAAAAGTCTTAGAGCCTAATTTTATAGCCGATAAAGTCAAAGAAGTTATTGAACAATATCTTAAGCAAATAAGCATATAATTATTTATTTGCTTGATTTTAATTCTTCATTTATTTTTTCCAAAGTGCTTTTTATAGTTTCTTTATTTAAAAATTCTTTTAAAATTTTAGAAAATTCTACCATCCAACTGCCATGATTATTTATTAGCCAATATACAAAAGCATATTTTTCTTTAAAATCAAAATTTTTAAATTCATCATAGTAATAATGATCACCACTTCTACAGATACCATCATTTCTTATATTTGAGTTTTGAAAATGTTCTAAACATTTTTTATATTTATTTTTATCTTCTAAATAATTTATTTTAAAAGTTAATCCAAAATAATTATACTTGCTTTTTCCAAAATAAAAACCCACACTAGGCCACACATCGTTCTCATCACTTGCATAGATTGCAGGATAAAAATCAAACCAATCCCAATTAATTTTATTTTCATCAAGCCTACTTCCTAGCCATTTTATATTGCATATAGTTTTTTTCTTTTTGAAATTCTTCTTCGAGTTGATTAAAAAACTCGCTTATTAATTCTTCGCAAATTTCTTCCCATTTATCTCTTACAATATCTTTTGCCTTTTTGTATTTATCATTATCTACATCTTTAAACTCACTTTTATTTTTAGTATATCTATACAAAGTCATGGCATTTTTTAAATTTTCTTTTAAAAATTTTAATACATAATCTTTAGCCTCATAATCACCTGTTGCAACATACCAAGTTAAAAGGGTTTTATATTGATTTAAAGTAAAAATCACATTTTGCATATCATTTTTAAACTCGATTGTATTATTTTTAATCTCATCATCGCATGTTTTTATACAAGTATTAATCCATTCTTTAATCCATCTATAATCCATTTTAAAATAATGGCTCATTTTTTTATTATTACTATTATATATAAAATTATTATTTATTTTAAATCCATACTTTACACCTAAACTCATTTGACTAGGTTCTGCATTTTCATCCATATGCAAATAAATCGTAAGTATGTTTTCATGATTATTATCCATAGTTTCTATTTTTTTACTTATGTAATTTATATAGTCTTTGAGTTGATTTTTTTGATCTTTTGCATAAAGTTTATTTTCTATAATAATATATCTTTTGTCTTTTAAACTTATGAGTATATCTATTCTTCTATTATTTTTTACACAAAATTCAGTTTCTACGCTTTCTATATCTTGTGCTGTAAGATTTTGAAAATTGCTAGCTTTCACATTTTCTTCAATCTTTTTCAAAAACTCATTCGCAAAAATTTCTTGATAATGATCAGCTTTTGGATTTATCAAATAATCTATAAATTTGGAATGATAATTTTCTTTATATTCAACACCTAGAGCTTCAAAAATATTGATATCACTATACCTTTTTTGCTATCTTCTCTAAATTTATCATTTACGCTTAATAGATTCTCAATGAAATTATTCATTTTTGCACCTTTGGGATAATTTTCGTCAAATTATACTGCAAAAATACAGACTATTAGTGTCTATATTTTTAGTTATCATTTTCTAAATTACTTAGCAAATTATTAAGATACTTGATATTATAAAATATATTTTAACTCATACTAATAATTTGCTTACAAAGAATTTAGGCTATAACAATGTGAATAATTTTAAAAACAAAAGCTTTATTTGTAGAATGTCAAAGCATACAAAAGTAGCTTTTAAAAGAGCATTATGATGAGATGAATTCTTCTTTAGAATTTGCCATAAAACATTATAAATATTCTAAGGGTAAATTAAAACTTTAGGGAGATATTTTACAATGTCACATTATTTATAATGATGAAATACTAGTTTTAAACATACGAGGATAATCAATGATAGCCATTTCCACACTTTTATCGCTAAAACATAAAAGAATTTATCAAAATCTTGTACAAAATTTCGCTAAATTTAACATCGCTTTTAAAGAAATACTAAGCAATGATATATGGCTAAGAGATTTCATGCCTTTAGTATATAAAAATACAGCGACAAGTTATACTTATGATCCTGATTATCTTAAAAATTACCCGCATTTAAAAACCGCCATAAAACCTTTAAAAAATCACTTAAATTTGATCCTTGATGGAGGCAATTTTATAAGAAAACATGATATTGCCTTTATGTGTGAGAAAATTTTTAGCCAAAACTCAACACTTAGCAAAGAAAACATCGTACAAACTTTAAAACAAAGTCTAAATTTAAAACATATAGTCTTTTTACCAAGGCTAGCTTATGATAGATACGCACATAGCGATAGTATGATAAGATTTATAAGTAAAAATCATGTGCTAATCAATGATTTTTCCTTAGAAAATGCACAATTTTTTGAGAAATTAAACACTGCTTTAAAAGATTTTAAAGTTACTAAAATGAGTTATTCTAAAGAATTTATGCAAAAATACAAATAGGGTGGGTATTTAAATTTTTTAGAGTTTGACAAGGTAATTTTTGTGCCAACTTATGGTATAGATGAAGATGAGAGAGTTTTAAGCTTTTTACAAAATATCTATAAAGATAAATAAATCATAGGTATATATCTAAAACCTATCATCAAAAAAGGTGGCGCATTGCATTGCATTAGTGCTAATATCTTTTATTGAAGGAAGGAAAAAATGAAAAATCAAACATTAGAAGAAAAATTTGAAGAGCTTTATCTAAAAGGTGTTTTATCAGAATGGGATAAAGCCATAAAGGAACTTGATGAAAAAGAAGCAAAGAGTGAATTAAAGAAAAAACATAAATCTCTTAAAGGTTATATAATTTTTAAGTTAAATGAGTTATATGAAGAATTTGACAATAAAAAATACGACAAATTTTATAAAAAAACACAAAATTCTTTAAAATACTTAAAAAGTAGATATAACCCTACAAAAAGAAGAAATGATAATGAAGAGCCATTTGGAAGTGCTAGAAAATTTATATCATGGTATAAAAAACAAGAGAAAAAATGTTTTTACTGCAAAACAACACAAAGCAATCTAGATAATTTATTTGGAGATAATAAACCTATAAATTCCAAAAAACCATCTTTTAGTAGTTCATTGCAAATTGAAAGATTAGATCCAGATAAAGGTTACAATGAAGAAAATTGTGTTTTAGCTTGCTGTATTTGCAATAACGCAAAAAGTGATATGATAAATACTGAAAATTTTAAGAAATATTTTGGAAAACATATTAAAAGTTTTTACGAAGACTTATTAAACAATAAAACAACAAATAATTTTTCATAAATAGACAATTCAAGTCTAGTTATTTTGCTTATAATTGCATTATACATCTTAGTTTAAAGGTTTATAATGCAAGCAAATACTTCTAATCCTACTCATATCATGGACTTTGATTATTACTCACATAATATAAAAGTCATTTCGCTACATGCACTAATGTTTTCTAATAATAAGCAAATAAAGAAAGATTTTTACAGCGAATTTGAAGATATACTAGAAAAAGATAGCAAAATCCCTAGTTTTATCTATAAACAATACTCTAAAATTGTTTATCCTCATTTTTTAAAGAAAAATTTAAATTATCTCAAAAAATATTTGAATTTTACTCAAATTGAATGTGATGTTTTTGTATTTTTCCATTATGCAAACAAGGGTTGCTTTCCTTTGCATCAAGGTTATAGTAATAATTTAGCTAGAAAAATCATAGAAAAAATTTTTAATCACCCTATAAAAGATATCAATAAAGCTTTAGGTGATAATTCTATACTTTATAAACTCGATATCTTGAGTTTTTATGATAGCGATGCTTTTGGAGTAGATGTTAATAATTTGGAGAATATTTTTATACAAGATATCAGCAAAAGTATGCTTTTTAAAGAATTTGCATATTTTTTACCAAAAGCTAGACTAAAATTGAATGATTTTGATTATATTCAAGAAAAAGTGAATGATATAATCACCCTTTTAAAATACAAACAAAAAGGAAATATTTTTATATATGGCAAAGCTGGTGTAGGTAAAAATGAACTCAGCGCACTTATAGCTAAAGAATTTAATCGAGAGATTTTATGTGTGAAAACTAAAATAAGTCAAAAAAATTCTAATAGAATTTCGAATTTTTACGCTCTTCAAAAGATAGTTAATCCTAAAAAACAAATGATATTGTTTGATGAATGTGAAGATAGTTTTTGTTATAATTCTTTGGCTGAAAAAATAAGAATTAATAAAATTTTAGATGAAAATAAAGCTATATGCATATTTTTATCTAATTCTAATGATATGGATGAAGCGTATTTAAGGCGTTTTGATGTGATTTTAGAATTAGAAAGTATGCCTAAAGAAAAGAAAATTCAAAATATTCAAAATTTATTTGATAAGCAAAGATTAAAAATAGATGAAACAATTATAAAAGCATAGCTTCTCACCCAGAGCTTTCTCAAGGGGTTATATTAAAATGTGCTCAAAATGCAAGGATATTTAAAAACAAAAGCCAAGAGATATTTTTAAGATTGATTAATGAAAACTTAAAAGCAAGATCACTCAAGCCTATATCCATAGAAAAAACAAGTAAAAAATATGATTTAAACTTAATAGAAAGTGATTTAAATTTAAAAGAATTGATAAAAAATATTGATAAAAATTCAAATTTGAGAATTTTAAGCTATGGTATAGCAGGTAGCGGAAAGAGTGAGTTTGCTAAAGAAATGGCTAAGAGTTTAAATAAAACTTTACATTCTTATAAACTTAGTGATATCTTAGATCCTTATGTGGGAAATAACGAAAAAAATATCGCAAGGATTTTTAAACAAGCTTCTAACAACAATGCTATTTTACAGCTTGATGAAATAGATGCTTTAATTTCAGATAGAGAAAATGCAAGTAAAAATTGGGAAAGAAATTTGGTAAATGAAATGCTTATGCAAATGGAAAATTTTGAGGGCATTTTCATAGCTTCTACAAATCATCTAAAAAGCCTTGATCAAGCTAGCATCAGAAGGTTTGATCTAAAAGTAGAATTTAAAGCATTAAAGCAAGAAAAGCTTTTGAAAGCTTTTGAATTTTTTGCTAAAGAACTAAAATTAAATTATGACAAAAAACAAATTGCAAACAAACTTTTAAAGCTTCAAAATATTTGCTTGGGGGATTTTGCGTTAATCCTTAGACAAGATAAAATTTTTAAAATCAAAAATATTGATAAGTTTTTAGAAAAATTAGAAAAAGAATCAAAACTCAAATCAGATGATGAAAAAATCAATATGGGATTTTTATAAAAAGGATAAAACTATGAATATAACACTTCAAGGAACAATACATAAAAGTTTTGTGTTTGGATTTAATGATGTAAAAACAAAAGAATACATTAAAGCATTACATGAAGTCAACAATGATGAGTTAAATTTCCAAGTACAAATTCAAAACGCAGAAAATATACAATTACTAAGTCAAACTCATCATTTAGAAAATGGATATTTTTTAGATGTAAATACTCAAAGCAAACTTTTGTCTTTTGAAAATTTTTTAAGTCAAACTTATGTGAATTTTAAACATTTTTGCATTGTAGATTTTGTAAAACATAATGCAAAAATACACTATAAATTAAAAGAAACAAACACAAAAAGCAAACTCTATCATCTCGCAAGCGCATATGCCTATCCTAAAAATGGCTGGATAGATAAAAAAATACTCAACATCAACGACATCTCACCTTATCAAAACATACTTATAGAAAAGTTATTTTACATTAAAGAGCAAGAATTACTAGAAATTTTAAAACAAAATGAAAATTTGATAAGAAATAATTTTTACTTAAAAGATTATGATTTTTCAAAGGGGTTAAAAAAACTTTTAGATGTGAGTTGGGATATTTTATTTGCCAATATTAGCACGAAAAATTTTAAACCCTATGAACTAGAAATAGACTCTATCACTCACGAGGATATAGAAAGAAAAATTTCTTTTACTAAGCTACTAAAATGATTGTTTTAGTAGCTCTTTGATCCTTTCTATAAATTGTGCTTCTTTTTGGGTAATACACTCAAGAGTGATTTCTTTATCTTGACTATCTTCAAGAAAAATTCCATCAACTATAAATTTATACTCATCTGAAAGGATAGAATTTTCACTATGGCATTTTTCTTTTTCAAATTCTTGTATAGGATATAAAAGTCCGCCCAAAAGCACTTTGCCTATCTTTTGATAATACCCCATATAAGTATGAATTTGAAATAAATCATTTCTATCTAAATCTCCCATGCCATTTTGGTTTTTACCTTCCATTATCATTTTTTTATATTTAGTATCAAAGACTATATAATTATCATCTTTAGACAAAACAATATCAGGTATTATATAGCGTTTATAAAAGCTATTTTTATAAATTTCAAGTTTTGGAGAATCAACCATATATTCTTCAAAATTATTTCTTAAAAGCTTGCTTATATAAATTTCAAAAAGCTCTGCCACATTGATGATAAAACCATAGCTTTTTTGATTGTTTTTATTTTTACTAGTGAAATTTTCACTTTCTATGATCATTTTTGCATATTTTAAAAGCTCTTTGTAGTTTTGATAGTTTTGATTTTTCAAGGCTTTACTAGAAAAGGCTTTGTTTAAACTTTCTTTTATAAAACAATGCTCACTTTTATTTTGTGTTAGATAAGCTTTTATATGTTTTATATTTTTTAAAAAGCTTGAATTTTTCTTTTCTATGACTTGTAATGCCTTATAAAGCACATTGATAATATGCACATCTTCTATTTGCTCTCTTGATTTTGTAGCAACCTTTGCTTTTAAAGGAATATTGTGTTTTATAAATTCAACTATATCGATATTTCCTTTAAAACGCAAATCGTTGTATTTTTTACTTTGATAATTTTTAGGCAAACCTATCAAAAAACTTTTTTCAAGTTTTTGCACAAAGATGTAAAAAAGTATAAACTCGCTTATATTGCTTTCCTTTTTTATATCTTGATAAATACTCACATCATCGACAAATACATCATTAGCAAAATTTAGCATTCTTTCTAAGAACTTTTTACCAAACCTGGAATTTATCTCAATTTCTAAACCATTATAAGAAATTTTTCCTATATAATTTCCACTAGTGATTTGCCTTTTATTTTCATCAATTGTTCTTGCTGATATGATGAGATTTTTAGCATTTTTACTTAAAATTTTTTCATCATCATTGAAAAAAGAAAAGAAATTTCCATCTTTTATAAAATCTTCAAAATACAAATCAAAATTTTGTATTTTTGAAGATTTTTGCTCTATTTCTATAAAGCTATTATCATTTATTTTTATTGGATTTTTCATTTTTTTGGTTCATTTGGTTTTTCTATAACAAAAAGTTTTTTTAAACCATCCAAGCGATCTTGTATATCTTTTTCACTATATTCACTTCTTAAATACTCTTTTAAAAGCGCTTCAAAGCGGTTGCTAAAAAGTTTTTTCATATCACTATCTTTAATCTCATCATTTTTAAATTCAATTTTTAGAAAATAAGAATGTCCAAGTTGATATTTTTCACCTATATCTGTACTAATTTTTTTGTTTAATTTTTGACAAGCTTGTGCGTATTCTTCGATATTTTTTGCGTATATTTCATCTCTTATTACACCATAATCACACTCCATTTCTTGCCATATAAAGCGTCTTCTAAGTGCTAAGTCAAAACTATCTATGCTTTTATCTAAATCATTCATTGTCCCTAAGAAAAATACATTTTCAGGCACATAAAAATCCTCATCATCTCTTCTCATGGAGGCATATTGTGTTTTTATCTTGCCTTTTTCCCCTCTATACTCAAGTGCATAAAGTAATTCTCCAAAAACCCTAGATAATTCCGCACGGTTAATCTCATCGGCTATGAAAAAATACCCATGATCACTTAAAGCTTCATTGAAATTTCCATTTTCTAGTTTTTCTAAAAACCCTTTTTCTTCTTCTTTTGCTTTATCACAAAATTCTCTAAAAATTCCATTTTTAAGCTCAAGTTTTAATTGTCCATTTTCAACCCCCGCAGGTTTAATACCCTCTATAAAATCCTCATAAGAAAAACTTGGGTGAAATTGAGTGATAAGCATTTGATTTTCATTTTTAATGATATTTTTTACATTATTTACTATAGTATAGGTTTTTCCAGTTCCAGGAATTCCATGAAAAATGATGTTTTTATGCGTTTTTAAAAGCTCTTTAAAGCCTTCTAAATCATTGCTTTTTATATCTGCTTTGCCACATAAATTTGCAAAATCATAAGCTGCTTCGTAAAGTTTATAATACGCACTTTTAGCTATATCATTTTCTTTATTATCTTTTGTAATTAAAGCCAAATCAGATTTTCTTATCTTATCAATCAAATTTAAAAATTGATCTAAAATATAGTATTTTGGAAGATGTTCAATTTTTTCTTGTATTTCAAGTTTTTCTTGTATTTCAAGTTTTTCTAAAACGAAATTAAAATATTCTTGTTCATTATTTGAAGTACTTTCTTTTTTTCTTTTCTCAAGTTCATCTTTTGAATTTTCATTTAACATTTCAAAGATATATTTAGCAGTATTTATGGAAGCGTCATTTGCAAGTGGAAATTCATCTTGTTGATTAAATTGTAAAAAATATGCCAATTCTCTAGCTGTAGCTTTCATACCTTCTACTTCTTTAAGTTCTTCAAATAGTTCTGTTAAATTTCCACTCTTACTTGCTTTTTTTATTTTTTCAAGATTTTTAATTAATTTATCTTTATCTTTTAATAAATTTGTGGCATTGCCTTGCATTTTAGCACTATTTATACTTTTATCCCACCATTGTTTAAAAGTTTCATCATTAAAATTATCTTGATTGAAATCTATCTCGTCTATTTTTTTACCAAATGTTTTGCCAAAATTGTCCACAATTTCGCTTTTTGTTTGTAAAAATTCTCCATTTTCATAAAATTTAATATGAATAGTATCTTCTTTACTGTAATTTTCTAAATATTTCCCAAAAGCTATTTTTAAAATATCAAAATTTATATTATTACAAATATATATAAATTTCTTATACTCATCAAAAATTTCTTCTAGGGTTTTAAAGTTTCTATCTTTACAATCTTCTATAAATTTTTTATAGTTTGTAAGACTCTCAAGATTTTCTTGAATACTTTTATAATTTGCATTATTTAAATTAACAAATTTAAAACACTCGTTATTTTCTTCAATCTCAATACCTCTTTCCCTGCCAAATTTAGTATGATAAATATAACAATTATTATTTTTATCAAAATAAAAACCAAAATTTTTATCTTTAAAACCCTTTAAACTATTTTTTAAATCGCTCATTGTTTTCCCTAGTTTTGATTTTTATAATTATAACTTGTTTTTACATTACTAATCATACCAAAATAAAAAATTAAAAATAGACAAACTCGGTCCAATAAAATAAATTACAATTACAAAATAAAAAATATCAAGTCATGGAGGTGTTAAAAAATCAACATAAAAAATTTAAAACAACAAATTAAAAATAAAGGAATAAAATGAAAAAACTACTTTTAATTTTAAGCATGTTAATGTGTATGTGTTTTACTTTTGCTAATGCTGAAGTAAATTATACTACATCACAACAAGATATAACAATAGAAAAAACTATAGATAATAACACAACCCAAAAAACTTTTAAAAATTATACTAATTCAGTGATTATCATAGCAGCTATTGTTTACATAGTTATTGCAATAGTGCTTATAATTTATGGTGTAAAAGGTAAGGTTATAGTGTATAGAAATATTTTAGATGTAAGCTTGTGTGTTGCATTATTTGCTGCACTACCTGTAATTTGGATAATTATTCTTACTATGTTTTTTCTACAAGTAGAAAGAAATATCACTTTAATAATACTAGGCATTATGGCTTTTATATGGATAAGTGTTTTATTGTATATTGCATGCATAACACTCAAAGATAATCGTTATAATCCATTATTATCAATTTTAATACTACCATTAAAAATCATATTGGGATTGTGGTTTGGGCTTAGTCTTTTTGGGGCTTTAAAAAAGGGTGAAGGTAAAACTGTTGCTGAAAGAAAAGAAGATAAGCAAAATTCACTAGTACATTTTGCTATTTCAAGTGGGCTAATCTATGCTCTAATGCGAGATAAACCTTTGAAAAAATAATACTCTAGCCTATTTTAATAAAATAGGCTAAAATTCAAACAAAACAACAAATAAAGGTAAATAATGTTTTTTTCAAAATCAAGATACACAAGAGGCACACAATGTGCAAAATCTTTATGGTTGCAAACTCACAAAAAAGATGTTTTAAGCAAGCCAGATGAAAACACTTTAGCTAAATTTAGCACAGGTAATAAAGTAGGCGATCTAGCCTGTGAGCTTTTTCCAAATGGAGTAAAAATAAAATACCAAAAAGATAAATCAGCGGAAAATTGTGCACAAACTAAGAATTTATTAGAAAACAATCAAGAAATAATCTACGAAGCTACTTTTTGTTATGATGGCATTTTAATCATGATAGATATTTTGCAAAATACCAAAGATGGTTTAATCATAAATGAAGTAAAAAGCTCTACTTCTTTAAAAGATGTTTATATAGATGATTGTTCTTTGCAGTATTATGTTTTATCAAATTTAAATTATAAAATCAAACAAGTTAATCTAATCCACTTAAACAATGAATACTATAGAGAAGATTTTCTTGATATAAATCAACTTTTTATTTCAAATGATATCACAAATAAAGTCATCCAAAATCAAGAGCAAGTCAAAGAAAATTTAAAATACTTTGAAGAAATTTTAAGTAAAAATGAAGAACCAAATATAGACATAGGAACACATTGTTTTGATCCTTATGAGTGTGATGGATATAAGTACTGCTGGGCTAAGCAAAGAAATTTATGCGAAAGTGAGAATATTTTTAGTATTTCAAGGCTTAATGCAAATAAAAAATTTGAACTTTATTATAAAAATATAATCAATTTTAAAGATATAAAAGATCTAAGTGTTTTTAATAAAAATCAACAAATTCAAATCAAAGCTTCACTAAATAAAGAAATTCAAATAAACAAAGAAAATATCAAAAATTTTTTAAATACTCTAACTTATCCTATATATCATTTAGACTTTGAAACATTTATGCAAGCTGTACCTGAATTTAAAGGTGTAAAGCCTTATATGCAAATACCTTTTCAATACTCTTTACACATAGACTATAAAGACAAGCTAGAACATAAAGAATTTTTAAGCGAATGTGGTGTTGATCCAAGATATGAACTTGCAAAAAATTTGATTAGCGATATACCAAAAGATGTTTGCATACTTGCTTATAATGCAAGCTTTGAAAAAGGTGTGATAAGAAATTTAGCACTTATTTTTCCTGAATTTAGCGAGCATTTGCTGAATATAGAAAAAAATATCAAAGATCTTATGATACCTTTTCAAAATAAAGATTATTATCATTATAAAATGCAAGGAAGTTATTCTATAAAAAAAGTTTTACCAGCTTTAATCCCTGATATGGAGCAATCTTATAATGATTTAGATTTAATCCACAATGGAAGCGAAGCTATGCAAAGTTTTGAAGCTATGCAAAATATGAGCGAAAATGAAAGAAAAACTTACCGCAAAGCCTTACTAGAATACTGCAAACTCGATACTTTAGCCATGGTAAAAATTTTAAAGCATTTAGAAGAGCTTGTAAAATAATAACTATATTAAAAGTTACCGCTTAGAGTTTTTATATCAATCTCTAAGCAAAAATTATTAAACTAGACAGCAGTAGTCTATAAAAATACATATAATAGCAATTATATTAATTAAAAAGGAAAACACATGAAAACAACACTTTTAAAACTAGATAAAAATCTTGCTAATAAAAAAAATCTATTATGCAACCAAAAAAATAATCATAATTTAAACAATGCTCACCACTAAACAACCTAAAAGTACCTTCACATATCAAAATTTTGATATAGAATATCATAGTTTTGGGGTGTTAAATGCAAATAAAATATATTATATAAATTTAAAAATACATGATACAAAAAATCAACATATTATTTTTAAATCAATTCTGATCGATTCAAAGGCACAGTTTATCAAAGAACTAAATGGAAGTATCAATTCCAAAAGCTTTTATAATGGTTTATTTAGAGTATATAATGGAGATGAAAATAGCTTTGTAAATAAAAAAGGAAATATTATAAAAATAATTTTTCCTTATAAAATTGATGAAAATATTACAGCACAAACTAAATTTAAAAACATAAAAAAATATAAAGAAAATTTAACAACTATTTGTTTAAAAAATAAATGGGGTTTTATAGATAAAAATGGAAAATTAATCATAGAGGCAAAGTATGATAATGCTTATGACTTTAGCGAAGGTTTAGCTAGAGTTGAGCTTAATGGGAAATGGGGTTTTATAAATAAAAAAGGGGAAATTGCTATAGACACTAAATACAATAAAATTAAAGATTTTTTTCAAGGAATGGCTGCGGTTGAAATTGATAATAAATGGGGTTTTATAGATAAAAATGGAAAATTAATCATAGAGGCAAAATATGATTTTATAAATGATTTAGATGATGATCTAGCTTTTTTTGACATACAAGGTGCTTCAAAAATTGGATTATATTTAATATTAAATAAAGAAAATATCGTGAGTTATTTTCACGATGGATTAGCTTCAATCTTGATTAATAAAAAATTTGGTTTTATAGATAAAAAAGGAAAGCTAATCATCAAAGCACAATATGATGAAGTAGATCATTTTAACAAAGGTTTTGCCAAAGTTAAATGTAGTGATAAATGGGGTCTTATAGATAAAAAAGGAAAGATTATTATAAAAATCAAATATGATCAAATCACAATACTAGATAACAACCTAATATTAGCAATAAAAGATAAGATAGTTAATATGATAAATTTAAAAATCAAAAAAACCATAAAAATAAATGTTTTAAAATACATAAACTTTGATTGTTAAAATGTATTTTAAGCACATTCTTTTAAAACCAAATTTTACTCTTTTAACTCTAACAAGCTTAAAATTTTCCAACCCATATCCTTGATTATACATGAAATTTGTCTTTGAGAAAAAGGATTAAGGATTATTTTTCATCGTATTTCATATAAAAATTTATGTCCATTTTTACCAAACTCATAAATTCCATTGCCCAAATATTTACATTTTCAAACTGCAAATCAAGCATAAATTCTCCATCTGTATTGATAAATATAAATTGATCATCTATATAAGCCTTTTTTAAAATCAAACGCCTTATCAAAACACTATTTTATATCTACATTTGCATTTTATCCACATAAAAAACCATCACTTGTCAAAACTAAAATCAAGCTATCTTATAATCAAATTCATCAATAATAAATTTAGCAAAGTTGAATTATATTATAATTTTATAGACTAAAAATGTCTATATTTTATGGTAAAATATCTTTTTAAAATATGGAGGAAAAAATGAAAAAGAAAAAAATATCAAGTCAGGTTCCATTTAGTTTTGAAGATTCTTCTTTTGAGAGCAAAGAAGAGTATTTAGAATTTATCAAAAATATGCCTAAAACAGCTATATTAGATAAAGCTTTGATAAAAAAATCTAAAGCACAAAATTTAGCAAACAAAGCCATCTCTTACATACAAAGAAAAACTAAGCTAAGTTATAACAATGCTAAAATTTTAAAGGATATCTTGTCAAAAGAGTATTTTCGTAAGATAAGAAGCAAAAATAAAGCTTTTGCTAAATTTAAAAAAAGATAAAGCTTAAGCTTTATCTTTGATTGCCTTAAAAGAATTTTTTAAGATTTCTAACATTTGTTTCTTATGATTTTCTGCTTTCTTAAAAGTCCATCCTAACTGATCTTCTTCGCTTAAAGCATAAATTAACCAAAGTTTTAAAGATATGACATTATCTTTATTTATATATTTTTGCAAATCTAAATATTTATCTTGCACATCTTGATTATTTAAAGATGAATTAAAACTAGAGCTAATCAACGCTAAATTTCCAAAATTATCTATTTTATCTTTGTCTTCTCCCCATTCTTCTGCTTTGCTTTGTGCTTGCACATGCTCTATGGAATTTAAATTTCTAAAATAAAAACTGCTAACAATTTCACTAAAATTTCCCCGATTTATTTCTTTTAATTTTTCATTATCTTCTACTTTTGAAATATATTCTTTTTTTGAATACTTCCATAAATAATACTCCAAACGATAAAACCAATAATGCAAAGTCGCAGTTCCTTGATCTAATATGCATTCTTGTTCATTTTTGAAAAAATTATCTATTTGAAAATTTTCACCATCTTTCTTTTGTGAATCTTGTAAAATTTCATTAACTTTATCAATTAAAACTTTATCTTGCAATTGCTCTTTAGCTAAAGCTGTATCTAAATTTTCAAGGAAAAGTATTAAGCCTGATTGTGTTCCTTTATAAAAATCTTTCAGATTATCATTATTTATTAGTGATTTTATATAATTTTCTACATTATTCTCAAAATTTTCGCTAGCAATATTAAGATCATTAGAAAAAAATTTTACAATTTCAGATATTGTATTATTATCTTTAAGACTACTTAAATAATCATTTATTTTTTTCAAAAATGGAGTAAGCCAGTGATGATGATTATTAGACATACCACTTCTTGCTACGCGTAGATAGTTTTGCACCATAGCAAGATTAGACATTTCATTAGAATCTTCGCTAATTGTATATGTGTTATTTTTCTTAGATAATTTTCTAATCTTATAAGAATTTTCCACATCATCTATACCCTTAACAACAAAATAATCAAATAAAATTCTATATTTTAAAAGATTTTTAATAAACTCTTTGGAATCAATACTTTCAGTATTTACAAACTCTAAAAGCTTATTTTTGTCTATGATAATATCTTTTTTATTGCAAATTTTATAAACATGCAATAAAAAAGTAGGAAAATCTACTATGGATTTGAATTTAGATTTATCTTCATCATCATCTTTTTTTGTAATTTTTTGTTGGTTATTTTTTATAATATCATCAATAGTATTTTTATCAATAGTATTTTTTTGTTCATCATCTCCACTACTTTCATCTGATTTAGAAATCTTTCTATCACTAGCTTTTTGAAAGATGTAATTATCCATTTGTGAGCAAATATCCCATATATGAGCATAAAAAGCTCTTTTATTTTCATCATTAATTTTAGAAAGCAATCTTGATTTTAAAATTTCATGTTTTTCTAGTTGTTTGCCGCGGTTATTCATACGGATAAAAAAGCGGTTTAAGTCAGTATTTTCGGCTAATTCTACAAAAACAAATTTTACTTTTTTATAAATAAACTCAAAAAAATCTGCAATATCATTATTTTCGATATTTTCTTCAAACCAATTTACTATAACTTCTAAAGCTTGTGGTATGTTTTGGCTTATATCCTGTGGAAATTCTTTTAATTTTTGTAAAAATAAATCATTTTCTCTACTATTATCTTCATTACAAAATTTAGCAAATTCCTTTAAAACTTTTTCTTCTTTTTCTCTTATAGGCATAGAAATTCTAAGTTTATCACCTTGCATAATAAAATTTTGCCAACCATCACATTTTCTATAAGAAAGAAAAAATCCTATTAAAAACAAAGTTGTTAAGCGTTGTTGGCCATCTATAAGTAGATATTTATCGCCTTTTTTGCTTACTACTACATTACCGATAAAGTATTCTTTATCATCAAATTTAGCTTTTATATCATTAAGCAAGGTTTGTATTTGCTCTTTATTCCACTCATATAGTCTTTGATAAGGTGGAATTTCAAAAAAGATCTTATCCGCCACTTCACTAATACTTTTAATATTTGCTTGATTTTGATTATTTGTTGAATTATTTGCCATTTTCATTCTCCTTAACTATATGCTTTTGTATGTGTTGATTTTTATATTTTTCTTGAACTATATCCAAATACCATTTTTTCCCACCATCAGGCCCTTGATTTGTTTTTATTTCTTTATTTTTTCTTTCTTCTTCAATTTTTATTTTTCTTTCTTCTTCATTTTTTACAGCTATAAAATCAAGTAAATTTTGCTCTAATTCTTCTTCAAAAGATACAAAATATACTTTTTCTAAAAATTCCAAAGCATAATCTCTTTGAGTAGCCCTATAAATACTTGGTCTATAAACTCTCAAACTAAAAGCAGCTCTTGCAAGCAAAAGTAAAAAATAATCACTATTGCCATTTGGAAATTTAGAAAAATAAATCATCACAGCAATTGCATAAATGTATTTGTTATAAATAAATCCTGTTTGATATATCTTATCTAGCTCTTGATATAAAGCATTATTTGATAATTTATCAAAAAACTCATCATATTTAAACAAATATTCAAAAAAATCCACTCCATTAGCAAAACTACTTAAAATTCCTAAATTTTCCTTGCTATAAAGGAATTTATCACTAAAAAATTCTTTACAAAATTCATCATATGCTTTAATATCATTAGTATTAATACTTTTATGTTTTAACCATGCTCTAGCAGGTGCTAAAAGCTCATCAAATAAAATAGTGATTTTTCTTTCATCTTTTGCAAGATTTTCAAATTTCCTTGCATAATAACCTAGCATATTGCCTTGTTTTTTCTCTAAAGAATACAAATGAAAAGCCTTTATAAGATCATATGATTTTAAAGCTTTGCCTTTTGAATTTGCACTATCAAAAAACAAGAATGCATCATCTTCGCTTGGTGCTAAAACGCAGATAAATTCTATATTCTCTAAAATAAAATCTAAAAACTTGTCTTTTTTATCATAACTTTCAAAATAAGTTTTTATATATTCATAATTTTCTTTGATATGGTATTTTGACTCATTATGAGAGTATTTAACATCGCTTAAAAAATTACCTATTTTACATTCCTCGCATTTTCCTTGATTGTATCCACATAAAACTTTTAAAATTAAAGCTAAAGTGCTAAGGCGTTGTTGGCCATCTACTATGTTGAATTTATTTCCATCATTTTTATCATTTTTATGCAATATCAAACTTCCCAAAAGATATTTTTGATCATTTTTATTCATTTGTTCGTTTATATCTTTTAAAAGAATTTTAACTTGCTTTATATCCCAAGTATAAGGGCGTTGATAATCAGGTATGTTTAAAGAAAAACCTTCTTTTAAAAATATCTCTTCATTTTTATCCACTTTACCTTGCACCAACTCTTTCAAACTCACAACGCATGATTTTACTTCTGTATTTTCACCACTCATTTATAACCTTTCTAAAATTTAAATTTATTATATCAATTCATCTATCATTTCTAAAGCTTGCAAGGCTCCCATTTGAACTCCTATGCCATTTTTAAAAAATTTTGGAAAATAGCATTCATTAGGATTAATTCTTAAAAGAATTTTATTTTTATTGCAAAAATTTTCACCAAACAAACGCATGCTAGGTATAGCCGTGCCAGCACCAAGTTCTATGATTAAAATATTTTTATTTTCTTTATATTTAGCCAAGTTTTATAATTTTGCTTTTGTAAAGATATACGCTTATCATTAAAACTACCATCATTAAACATCAAAATATTTGGCCTTGCTAAACCTTGACATCTAGGACATTTTGGTAAAGATAAGGCTTTAAATTCTTGTATATTTATAGGAAGTTCTTCTTTCATTTGCCATATCAAATCACCACATGCATAATTAAAACATTGAAGATAATTTATACTTCCATAATATTCATAAATTCTATCCTCATCAAAACCAACTTTCTTAAAATGTCCATCTACATTAGTCGTAACAACAAAATATTCTTGCTTGCTTTTTGCTAATTTTAAAAGTACTTCATATCCTTTATGTGGCAAAGTATCTTTATAAAGCTTAAATCTATGGCCATAAAAAGCCCAAGCAAGCTCAGGATTTTTATAAAATTGTGAAGGATTTGCCATATACTCAAAATCAATTTTTAATTTTTCCAAATACGGATAAGCTCTCCAAAAACCTTCTTTTCTTCTAAAATCAGGCAAGCCACTATCTACACCCATACCAGCTCCAGCTGTAATAAGTATAATTTCTGCTTTATCTAAAGCTTGTTTTATATGGGTTTTTATTTGCATTTTTTACCTTTAAAAATTTTCATAATCAATTTTCCTAGCTTCATGTAGTTCTTTGGCTACCTCAGGACTCATTTCCCAAAAAACTGCATTCATAGATTTTGGTATGCAATTTTCATCTTCGTTTTTTTTGTTTATAGCCTTATAAACCTCATCATTTTCTTCACAATCAATAGCAATACTCCCCCAAATAAGGATACGACAAACACTCCACTGGAGCTGTATCAAATACCATAGTTGGTTTTGTTTTTGGAAAATTTTCTCTCATAAAAGCTAAAAATTCATCTCTTGCTTTACAATCTGTCTTGTCTTTATCAAACAAGTTGTTATGTTTTGTTTTATTGATATGAAAATCATTGTTTGGAGCGTTAAAACACATCCAAAAAGACTTCTTAGCTATTTTAATAGTATAATCTTGAATAGTCTCAACCGCTAAAGCCATTTTTATCCTTTTTAAAAAATTTTTATTAGTATAAAATATAAAAATGGACATTTATAATCTATATAAATTAAATTTCTCTTATCTCTACTTTATTTTTTAAAATATACACCAAAAAAGCCTTAGTGGAAGTCTTAGCTAAGATTTTTTCTATAGCTTCTTTATAAAGTAAAATTTGACTTTTGTGCTCATTTAAATTTAAGCCTGTTTTATAGTCTATTACAATAGCTTCATCATCACTAAGTGCAAGTATATCAAGCTGTTTTTGTTCACCATTATAAGCAACGATTTGCTCTTTTAGTAGCTTTTTACCCACAAAAAGCGCGTTAAAACTCTCATCTTTTAAAAGCATAATAAGTCTTTTAAAAAGCTCATTAAAATCTTCATCATTTAAGTAAAAACGATATTTTTTGTATATCATTTGTTTGCAAAATTCAAAATTATCTTTTGTAATAAAATCAAAATACTGCAAAAATTCATGCAAAGCCAAACCAAAATGGATTTCTTTGCTTGAAAAATTATTTTTTATTTTAATTTCTTGTAAATTTACTTTTTGAAATTCTTCAAATTCTTCAATTTGCTCTATATTTTTAACATTTTTTTCATCTTTGATGATTTTACTTTCTAAAAAGCCTATTTGCTTTTCTTCATAGTCTTTAAAATAACTTTGCAATGTTGTAAAGCTTTCATCATTTTTGATAATAAAAAGAGAATTTTTAGCCCTAGTAAAAGCTACATATAAACAATTAATCCTATCTTCTTCCATGAGTTTTTTTCTTTTAGCTAAAAAAGCATCATAATTTTCATCTTCTAAAAATTTTCTAGCACTATGTCTATATTTTACTTGCCAACC
This sequence comes from Campylobacter volucris, assembly GCF_008011665.1. GTDB lineage: Bacteria > Campylobacterota > Campylobacteria > Campylobacterales > Campylobacteraceae > Campylobacter_D > Campylobacter_D volucris_A. Next base: position 81,012 of record NZ_VOWJ01000021.1, on the reverse strand, counting down.
TTGCTCTAAATCATACTCAAACATTAAAGTATCATTATCACTGCTTCCTTTACTAAGTCTATCAAGCACTATTAAATTTTCAAATTCAAGCCCTTTGGATTTATGCACGGTCATGATATTTACACCATCGTTTTGTTCTTGTAAAGATTGCAGCTCACAAGGAGTAAATAAAAACTCTATAAAATTATCAAAAGCACTTGCATATTCTAAATAAGCAATTAAATTTAAATCACTCAAATCAAGTCCTAAAGCATTAGCTAAATATTTTAAAATATCAACCACACTGCGATTTAAATCAAGCTCTAAATAAGCTATTTCTTTTTCTAAAATACTCTTTACAAAATACAAACAAAACTCATCTTTAAAAACACACGCCTTAGCATACTCAAACAACACTCTCACACTAATACAATCAATCAAAGCAACACTACTTTGAGTATAAGCTTTGATGTCGTGTTTTTCAAGGAAATCTTTCATTAAAGTAGCATCATTGTTTATCCATACTAAAATACAAATTTCATTGATTTGAGTACCTTTTTCTAAAAGCTCATTAATGATTTTTAAAACTTCTTTTCCACTAGCTTCACTAAGACTCTCTTTTGGTGGAATTTGATTTTGTAAAATTTTTACATATCCACCTTCTTTAATGCTTTTTTGTAAAGTAAAACTAGAATTTAAATTAGCATCTTGGAATTTATCTTTAAAAGCTTCATTGACATAATCTACTATAACTTTTCTACTACGATAATTTGTATCCAAATGCTGTAATTTAATCTGTGGAAAATCTTTTAAAAGCTGATCAAATAGCTCTTTTTTACCACCTCTAAAACCATATATACTTTGTTTTTTATCACCCACATAAAAAAAACTTCTATTTTTTTTAACACCTTCTCCAGAAACTAATTCAGCTATAATAGGCTTTAGAATTTGATATTGCAAGACATTAGTATCTTGGAATTCATCAATTAATAAATGCGATATATATCCATCAAGCCTAAAATAAATCAAATCCTTATAAGATTTATCACTAATTAACTCATAGCATTTTAAAGCTATATCTGAAAAAGTCAAAGCATTTTGCTTGATATTTTCTTCATTTCTTGCTTGTTTAAAATGCTTTAAAAGTCTTGTAAGCATATTAATACGATAATTTTCTACTTGAATAAAATACTCTTTAGCACTTTGTAAAAATTCTGATCTTTTTTGTAAAAATTCACTATCAATGATTTTTTCAAAATATTTTTTACCCAAATCACTAATAATAGGCTTAGATAAAAAATCTTCTATATCTTCAAAAGTAAAATTAGAAAGATAATGTCTATTTGTACTTAAAGGCTTGGCATAAGATACAAATTTTTCAAGACTTTTTTCTACTAAAACCTTACTTGGAAAATGCACATCTTGACTAAAATCAATCTCGCAAGATCTTTCATATAGCTTTGTAAGGTTTGTAAAAAAATTATTTTTACTCTTAGTTTGTATCATATAATAGGCTAAAGCTTTTAATTCTTCATCATTTAATTTACTAATAAAATTGTCATAACTATCTTGTGTTTGTATGATTTTAAAATCACTCATAAAGCCTAAATTTAAAGCAAAAGCTCTAATGATTTGAGAAAAAAAGCTATCAAAAGTGTAAATATTAAGCTTAGATCGTAAAAATTCATCTTTGTATTTATCTCTTAAAAATACTAATTCTTCCTTGCTTTTACCTAACATTTTCATAAGCTCATTGCATTCGGCTTTGTTTTGATTATTTTCTAAAAGATCAAATTCTAAAAAGGTTTTAAAAACCCTTTCTTTCATTTCACTTGTAGCTTTATTGGTAAAAGTAAGAGCTAAAATTTCATTAATCTTTGCACCCATTAAAACTAAAGCTACAAAACGCACACTAAGAGCAAAAGTTTTTCCACTTCCTGCACTAGCTTCTAAAGCCAAAAAAGGTTCAAAATTTGCTTTCAAAGTTTAAACTCCTTTTTATAAAGCATAGTATAAGGGCTATAGGTATTTTTATTACTTTGATTGCAAAATTCTTTTTCTAAAGGCTCTTTTGAAAGCTCATTGAGTAAATTTTTTAGCTCTTGTACGCTTTTATTTTTAGCATTTTCATAGACTATGTTGATATTTTTTAAATCATAAAAACAAGCTTTTGTATTATTGATACCATTATCATTTTCTAATAAAAATTTATAAAAAGCAAGTTGGTATGATTTATCATCTATATTTGCGCTTTTATAATCTATAATCATTCTTTCTTGACCATTATTATCAAGTCTATCTAAATAACCAATAGCACAAATTTTTACGCCATTATCTGTGATAAATTCTTTTTTTGAAGGCATAAATTCACATTTTTCTACAACATAACCTTGAGCAAAATGTTCATTTTCCAATATTTCAAATTCTTTAAAAATAGCCTCTATTAAAGCTAAATTCAATACATCTATATTATATTCTTTTAAATTTTTCACCACTTGCATAAAAACTTTATAATCAAAATAATTTTTAGACTTTTCTTTGTAATAAATTTCCAAAGCTTTGTGAATTAAAACACCAAATTCATTAGCTTTTAAAGTATTATCTAATTTTTTTGGTTCTTTTAATCTAATAATATATTTATAATAATAGTCCAAACCATAATTAATCAAAAGATTTAATCTTGAAAAAGACAAATCCTTTGCAAAATAATCATGCTCAGCCTTTATATGAGTAATTGGGTTAAGATTAAAAGAGCATTTTTTATTATGGGTTTTAAAATATCTTGCATAAGCTAAAAGACTATATTTTTGATCTAATTTGATATCAAAATCAAGCTCATTTAAAAATCTTGATGCTATTTTATCTTCATTTTCCACGCAAGAAATAGCTATAAATTTAGCCCTACTTAAAAGCATATAATAATAATGCCTTTGTAAATTTTCTCTTTGAGCGTGCGTGATAAGGCCTGAATTTTTACGAATTTGATTATTTAAAAAAAGCTCGCTAGAAACTCTTTTTGGAATAAATTCATCATTAAAATCCACCACAATCACCCCATCAAAGCTAAGCCCCCTACTTTCTAAAAGCCCCATTACAGTAACTTCTCCACCGCCTACACTGCTTAATTTTATACCATCAATTTGCATGAAAAAAAGTTCTAAAATTTGACAAAAAGTTAATTGATGAGTTTTGATTAATTCTTTGATAAAAATTAATTCTTCTTGAATTTTATATACAAGTTCTTCTTCATTATCTATAAGCAAATCATTGATACAATTTTCAAAAAAAGTAAAATCAATTATTTCATCAAAAGATTTTTTAAATAAGCTAAATTGTTCTTCAGTTTGAAAAATATGTAGATTACAAGTGTATAAATTTAAATACTCATCTTCTTCTAAATTTAAAGTTTGATAAGAATATTTTTCATCTTTAGCACTATCATATAAGGCTTTTAATTTATGATAAAAAAGAGTATTTTTTATACTTAAACCACTTGCAAAATTTAACATATTGTTTTTATCAAAAAGTTTTAAAATTTGTGTAAAATTTTCATCTGGAGTAATGACAACAATATCTTTTGCTTTTATCCCTTCTTTTAAAAAAGAATTGATTTTTTCAAAAACAAAAGCAGCTTGTAAAGATCTTAAATGAAAACTTTTATAAGAAATCAAAGCTTTGCTGCCAAAAGATTGCTCTTTTAATTTTTGATGAGAATTTAAATCATATAAATAATGATAATTTTCTTTAAAATTTGCATTTTCAAATATTTTTACATTATCTAAAAAATCTTTATTAAATTTAGAACATGAAAATTGAATTTTTAAAGGAATTAAATCTTTTAATTTGGATAAAATTTCAAGTTCAAAACCACTTAAAAATCCTTGAAAATCAAAGATTATTTCATCATAGTTTTTTAAAAAATTAATATTAATCTCATAATCAAAAGGTAAAGAAATTTCATCGTATAACTTTTGCTCTTTTAAAAGAGTTAAATAATTTTTAAAAAGCTCATCTAAAATTTGCAAATGCTCATCATATTGTGCGTAAGTATCAGCATAATACAAGCTAGTAATATCTTTTCTTTCTAAGCTTAGCTCTTTAAAAAAACTAAACAAATAAGAATTATTTTTTAAAAAAGTAAAAAAATTACTAGGAATTTTTAATTCTTGTTCTAAATTTTTAGTCATCTTGCAAGCTTGTCTCATTAAAAGCAAACATTCATAATGAGTAGCTTTTAAATACGGAGAAAAGATGATTTTCTCCATAAAATCAGCTATATTTATAGCTTGATCGATTAATGCATTATCTTGTAATTTTATTTCATAATATTTTCTTATAGCCCTTGATGAACTAAAAACAAAAAGCTTCATTTAGTTTTTATAAAAAATTCAAAAAAACCTACGCTCTCTTCATTTTGTGTGATTTTAACAAGAAGTTTCCAAACTCCTTTTTCACTAATATTAAAATCAAAAACCAAAGAAGAATCTACTATCATCGCTTTTAATTTTTGATCCATCTCATTAGTATGAGGACGAGTAAGCAAGGCTTGAATTTGAAGTTGATTTAAATCATAATTTTTAAAATTTTCTACATTAATCTTAAGTGAATTTTTTCCATCATTTATTAAATATATTATTTTGTTTTGATCTTCAAAACTTTCATTATCCAAGCTTAATTTGAAATTTTCATCAAATTGCTTTTGTCTTTTTTGAATTTCATTATAATTTTTATCTACATTTGCATAAGTATCAAAATAAAAATTATCATTATAAACTGGAGCTTTACTTGCTATGTAAATAGTAACAATACAAGCAATCACAATCAATACAATAGATATTAAAATTCCATAAGGCCAAAACGTTTTTTTATTTTCCATTAATTATTTTTTTCCTTTTTAGATTTCTTTGCACTAGCATTAAAATAGCTACACAAACAAAACCATAAATTAAAATTCGCATAATATTTAAAGTATCTCTGTTTGAATTTCCATAAAATGGTTGTATATTAAAATAACTTGCAACTTGATCAGCAATATCTGCATATCCATTTAAAATAGCTGCATTATATATATCTTTTTGTTTAGGATTTGCAAGAATTGGTAAAATTGTTCCTTTTTCAGGGTAAGGACTTAAAGTTTTTTCTTTATCAAAAAAAATCATTGCATCTTTGCTTGAAAAAATATCAACCCTATGAGATGTTTTAGAAAAAACTAACAAAATATAAGGATTAGTCAAATTGTGCTCATAAGCTCTAAGTTCTTCAAAACTTTTTTTATCACTTAAGGCTAACGCTATATCAACACCTGTAAGTTTTTTTATTTGTTTAGAAGTTGTAGTAATATTTTGCTCGATAGCTTGATTTAAAATACCATCATTTAACAAAATGTCAGCATAAGAAAAATTCATAAAAAATATCAAAATGGCGGTGAAAATACCGCCTTTTAATATAGTTTTCATCCTATATGTAAATTATTCGCAGTTAAAACTGACCAAGCCGTGATAGCAGCTGCTACAATTAATCCAGCGATAATTAAATATTCCATAACTTTAACCACAATTATTCCTTTATAATAATATGATCTACTTCTTTAGAGTTAAACATCTTAATTTCATTTGCATTTTCCAATTTATAAGGTTTTTGCATTACTTCTTGTTGTATTTTAAGCCCACAAATTGTCAATGTAACTAAAATTGTCAATAACAATACAGTCGCAACAAGCATTCCACCAACTCCAGAAAGTGAAAACACGCATCTATTTGAATTTTCCATTATTCGCCCTTTGAAAGAGAAATTACATATTCACCAACTGCTTCTTTTTGCAGCTCATTTAATATACCATTATTAAATTTAGGCATCTCTCCGATAAAGCCTATTTTCCCACGATTTAATACATCTACAACAAAATCAGCACTACCATATTTTGTAAGATTTGGTGCGACTAATTGGCCATCAATCATTCCGGTGCCATCTTCGCCATGACAAGCAGTACAAGTTACAAAAAGTTCTTTTCCTTTTGCTACAAGCTGAGGATTCTCTGTTTTTTTAATAGCTGAAATTTCAGAAGCAACATAAGCCGCAATAGCTGAAATATCAGCTTCTTCTATGCCATTATCAGCAGCACTTGGCATCTCTCCCATTGGATAGTTTAAACCTTTAGAACCTTTAGTTATAACTTCTATAAGCCCCTCTTCTGAACCCCAAATAGTAAGATTTTGAGCTTTTCCATTCATACCATCTCCTGTAATTCCATGACAAGATGAGCATTGCACTAAAAAAATATTTTTACCCATCTCTTTTTTATCTTCAGAATTTAAATTTGCAAATTTTTGAGCAAATTTTTCATTATGTACTTGAACTTCTTTATTATACTCACCTATTTGAGAATAGCTATTTAATGGATATCCCCAAAGAAAATACCAAATACACCATACTATAGTTAAAAAATACACCACTGCCCATCCAAGTGGAACAGGATTTTTAAATTCTCTTATACCATCCCAACTATGCTCACTTAATTCACCTTCACTTTTATCGTTTTTCATACTCTTAAACAATTTTCCAACCATAAAAAGTGTGGTTAAAATAATTAAAATTGCACCGATAAAAGACAATAAATTTACATTATCTTCTAAATTTAACCATTGCATTAAGCACTCCTTTTATTTTGCTCTAAAATGCAATCGCTGATTTCATCATTCAAAGCTAAATCAGCATATTGCTCATAGTTTCTTCTACCTGTTTTTTCAGATCTATACAAATGAAACCAATAAGAATATAAAACAACTACTAAAAATACTACAAGTGCAAAAAAACCATAAGCTTGTAATTCTCTTATTAGTTCTAAATTCATACTTCGCCTTACTTCAAGCTATTAAGATATGCAATCAATGCAACAATTTCTTTAATTTCACCTTTTGCAAATGCATCTTTAACATCTTGATTTTTCATTTGATCAACTATATCTTTGGCTTCGGTCATTACTTCAGCTTGTGCTTCTTCCCAAGTTCCAAGTTTAGTTCCATTTTCTATATCATAAGGAACATTGAATATTTTTTTAACCGTTAGAGCTTCAGCATATGCTGTTTGTATATTTGCATTTTTACTAAACATATGTTTATAAGCTGGCATTATAGAACCAGGGGCAACTGAAACTGGATCCCACATATGATTTTCATGCCAATCTGTAGTTCTAAAATTTCCTACACGCAATAAATCAGGCCCTGTTCTTTTTGATCCCCATAAAAATGGCCTATCATATGCATATTCCCCGCTAAGTGAATACATGCCATAACGATCGGTTTCAGATTTAAACGGACGAATTAATTGAGAATGGCAAGCATTACAACTTTCTTTAATATACACATTACGACCTGCCAATTGTAATACCGTATATGGCTTTTTACCTTCAATAGGTCGTGCATTTTGTGCAAAATCAGGTAAAATTTCTATAATCCCAGCATAAGCAATCACTATAAACACTGCTACAGCGAAAAAGAATGGATTTTTTTCTAACCAACTAAACATACCTTCTCTCCTTATGCTGCCATAGGTGAAGCACTTTTTGGCTCTTTATCAAGCACTCTACCCACCGAAATTGATTTATAAATATTATAAACAAACATAAAAAATCCTATCAAATACAATAATCCACCCACAGCTCTAATCCAATAATATGGAACAATAGCTTCAACCGTATCAATAAAGGTATATAATAAATTACCATACTCATCAGTAGCTCTCCACATCATACCTTGAGTAATACCTGCTATCCACATTGAACTAAAATAAAGTACTATACCAGTAGTTTGAATCCAAAATTGAGCTTCCATTAATGATTTACTATAAAGCTCTCTTTTAAACATTCTAGGAACCATATGATAAAGTGCAGCCATAGTCATAAAACCAACCCAGCCAAGTGTTCCATCATGAACATGTCCAGGAATCCAATCTGTAAAGTGCGCTAAAGCATTAACAGATTTAATAGAAAGAATAGGACCTTCTAAAGTGGAAAACATATAGAATGTTGATGCTAAAATCATGAATTTAATCAATGGACTTTCTCTTAATTGACTCCATTCACCTTTCATAGTAAGTAAAATATTAATAGCAGAACCCCAAGAAGGCAAAATTAGGATAATTGAAAAAACAGAAGCCATGGTTTGCATCCAATCAGGAACAGTTGAGTAAATTAAATGGTGTCCACCAGCCCATAAATAGACAAACATCAATCCCCAAAATGCAAATAAAGATAATTTATAAGAAAAAATTGGCTGACCACTTTCTTTTGGCAAAAAATAATAAATTTGAGCGATAATACCTACAGTAAATACAAACGCAACCGCATTATGCCCATACCACCATTGCACTAATGCATCATTTGTTCCTGCATACATAGAAACACTATGCCACCAATCACCCATTCCAGTTACAAAATAAGTAGGTACTGCCATATTATTAAACAAATAAAGCATTGCTATACCTAAAAATGTAGCTATATAATACCACAATGACACATATAGCGTTTTTTCTCTACGAATTCCAATTAAACCAAAAATGCTTACTCCCCATAAAATCCAAATTAAAACCACTAATATATCTAAAGGCCATTCAAGTTCTGCATATTCTTTTGAAGTACTTATACCTAAAAATAATGAAACAACTGCAAAAATCATAGTAATCATGTAAAGCCAAAAATGTAACTTACCGATAAACATTAAAAAGCCTGATTCAGCCATACTTACTTTTAATACGCGTTGACCAATATAATACCAAGTCGCCCAAATCCCTGAAAGCATAAAGCCAAAAATCACACCTGAAGTATGTAATGGTCTAAGTCTTGAAAAAGTACCATACTCACCAGCTAAATAATTTAGTTCCGGATGTGCCATTTGAAAAGCTATGAGCGTCCCAATTGCCATACCAATAATACCAAACAATAAGGTAGCAAACATAAAATATTTGGCAACCGTATAGTCATAGTTTAATGCATTTCCTGGGTGCATTTCCTCTCCTTAATTTTTTTCTGCAATAAAGCAATTTTTTTATTATATGACAATTAATATCTTTTTTAGCTTAAAAATTAATTTTCTTAACGCTTGGTTAATATTGGAAATAATTATCAAAAATTATGCTGTTAAAACAAAGCCCATATAAGAAAAATACACACCATAGCATAGTATCAATATATAAGATATAAAAGATCCGATCTTTTGAAATTTATCATTTAAAGTTTTACTAAAATATGCAAGAAAAATCATCCCTGGTAAGGTAGCTATGCCAAAAAGAAGCATTATTAAAATAGAATAATATATACTTTGCAAACTCATTCCAAAAGCTATATAAAAATAAACCAAACCGCAAGGCACAAAACCATTTAAAAATCCTAACACCAAAGCACTTTTTATAGATTTTTGCTGCAAAAGTTTTTGCATATTTTTTTTAATTACGCAATCAAAAATAAAAGAATTTTCAAAAAAAACTAATAATTTTCCCCTAAAAAGTAAAGCACAAGCAAGAATTATCATAAAAATACCGATACAAAAAAACATCATAGTCTTTGCAAATTCACTAAAAGAAAATAATTTTGCAAAATATCCAAAAAAAATACCTAAACAAATATAAGCAACTACTCTTGTTGAATGATAAGAAAGAATTAGTAAAAAAAATGGAATTTTAATATTTTTTGCAAGTTGGTTAAAAGCTAAAATAAACCCTCCGCACATTCCATAACAATGCCCAAAACTAGAAAGAAATGCAATGCTAATTAATGCGATAAAATCTAAATTCACAAAAGCTCTAAAAATTCTTTAAAAATATATTTACTTTCATGTGGCCCCGAGGAACTTTCTGGATGATGTTGCACAGAAATGATAGGATATTCTTTATACTTTACACCCTCTACATTATCTCCAAATAAATTCCTATGAGTTATAACTGCCACCTTTGCAATTTCTTCAGGAACATTATAATTATGATTTTGAGCAGTAATTTCAACTGTATTATTAGTAAGATTAATCACAGGATGATTTGCACCATGTTGGCCAAATTTCATCTTATAAGTTTCATATCCAAAGGCATTACTCAATAATTGATGGCCTAAACAAATCCCTAGCATAGGAATTTTTGCTTGGATGAGTTGTTTTATTTGAGCAATTTCTTCTTTTAATATTTTTGGCTCTCCTGGACCATTAGATAAAAACACGCCATGAATTAATCCTTTTTCATAAAGATCTATTAATTCTTTAGCTTTTACATTATATGGGAATACTTGTACTTTTAAACCAACACTTACAAGCTCATTAAGTATATTTTCTTTCACACCATAATCAATAACAGCAACTGTTTTATCTGTCTTTACTGAATTTTTAAAAGTCTTGCTGCTATGATCCCAAGAACCTTTTTTATGATTATAAGAAGTTTTTGTGCTCACTTGTGCTACATAATTTACCTCATCAATTTTAGCACTTGAATTTAGCATTTTTTTAAGCTCTTCTTTATCTTTAATTTCAGTAGATACAACGGCTCTTAAATTTCCATTATCTCTAATCATTTTTACTAAAAATCTAGTATCTATTTCACAAAGCCCTATTTTTCCATGATATTTTAAATAAGAATCCAAATCTTCTTTTGCTCTAAAATTAGAATAATAATCATTTAATTGTCTAATGATTACTCCACTAGCGTGAATTTGTTTGCTTTCATTATCATCATCATTTACACCTACTATGCCAATTTCAGGCATAGAAAAAACTATAAATTGTCCTGCGTATGAAGGATCAGAAATAATTTCTTGATAACCTGTTAAAGAAGTATTAAAAACTAATTCTCCAAAAAAAGTTCCACTTGCACCAAAAGCTCTAGCAGTTAAAAAAACATCATTTTCTATATAAATATAAGCTTTCATAAAAGCCCTTTTTTTCTTAGTTCTTCCTGATATAATTTTTCAAAAACTAGTTCATATTCTTCAGAGCCAGGGATTAATTTTCTTTTATAATTTGAAATTTTTTCATAAACTAAATCTTCTAAATTTTCATACTCTTTTAAATAAGTCATTATGCTTGAAAAAATTAAATTTTTAACGCGATTTTCCGAAACATTATAATTAATCAAATCTTCATTAACTAAATTTTCTAAAACTTTATGTGCAAGGTTGTTATATCTATCTTCTTTATCGAGTATGAATTTAAATTCACTCGCAAGCTTTTTCTTTATCATCCAAAACATACTTTTTCTATCAATTTGCATAAATTCAATTTCTTCTTCTTGACTTTCTAATAATTCTTTGGTTTTTTCATCAAGTTTGCGTTCATTTAAAACATCAATTTCTAAAATTTCTTTAATAATTTTAAGTAATTTTTGACTATCATCTTTAATTTTCACAAAAGAAGAATGCATCAAATCTAATATTATTTTATTCGCAATATAAGGTATATGAGCTGGTTTAATACGCATTTATCCACCTTTTTATTTTTATTGAAATAATACTAAAAAAAGCTAAAAACTCCTTAAAACTTATTGTGAACTTACATTTTGATCTAAATTTTTTAAAAGCAATGTTAAATCAGAAGCCTTTTTAGGATCCATTTTTGCCATGATAGAAGAAATTTTTCTTGGCTCCAAAGATAGTAAAATTTTAGAAGCTTCCTCATCATCCATTTGACTAAGTATTTCAGCTACTGCTACATCTTTCATTTTGGCATAAATTTCAGCAATACGACCCATAGTCTTATCGTTAATTACTTGAAGATTTTGTTTAATAGCTTCTAAAATACGCTCATTTTGCTCTTTTAAAGTTTTAATCTCTTGCAAACTTGCATTAACATCTGCTTCTTTTTCTAATAATGCTTGCATTTTTTCTTTTTGCAAGGCTTCAAAAGATGCCCTATATGCCTCCAAACTTTGTTTTGCCTCATCATACTCTCGAATTTGATCTTGCATTTGAGTTTTTCTTGCTTCAAAATACTGCTCACAATTTTCTTGAGCATAAAGATACAATGCAAACAAATTAAATACTAAAATAATTTTTTTCATTATTTTCCCTTGTTAAAATGTCTTGTGATAGCAAGTTCATCAATAAATTTTTCTTCTTCTTTTTGTAATATTTTTTTAATTTTTTTCAATTCCTCATTTTCCAAAACTTTCATTTTTTCAAATTCTAAATGCGCTCTTTTATAAAGATGATGATTATGAGCTAATTCTTTTTTTAATAAGTCTAATTTTTGCTTAATAAGTCTTTTCCCATCTCTTGCTATTTCTTGCATTTTTAAAGAAGATCTTAAAAGTGCTATAGAACCTTTATCTGCTAAACTTAAGCTTTCACAAGTTTTTGTAGCTTCTTTTAATTCTTCTTCACATTGTAGAATTTTTTGCCTAGTTTTGGTTAAATTTGCTTCTGCTTTATCAAGTTGTTGTTTTCTAAGCTTTATAACAGAAGAATATTTACTTTTCATAAAATGATAGTATCATCTCTTTCTGGACTTGTAGATATATATCCAACTTTAACTCCACTAAGTTCTTCTAAACGCTTAATGTATTTTTTAGCATTTTCAGGTAATAAATCATAATCTCTAATACCTGCTACCTTATCCCAACCTTCCATTTCTTCATAAATTGGCTTTGCATTTTCTAAATCACATGGAACATAATCAATTTCTTTTCCATTATATTCATAGGCTTTACATATTTTTACGCTTTTAAAACCATCTAAAACATCAAGTTTCATTAAAGATAAATAATCTAAACCATTTAATCTAGCTGTATATCTTACAGCCACAGCATCAAACCAACCACATCTTCTTTTTCTACCTGTACTTACACCAATTTCCTTACCTATAAGTCCTATTTTTTCTCCATCTTCACCTAAATCTTCACTTGGAAAAGCACCATTTCCCACTCTAGTTGTATAAGCTTTAACTATACCTATAACTTTTCCTATTTCTTTTGGATTTAATCCTAAGCCACTTAAAGCCCCTGCTGCAATAGTAGTTGAGCTAGTTACATAAGGGTAAGTTCCATGATCAATATCTAGCATAGAGCCTTGTGCACCTTCTAAAAGCACTTTTTTATCTTTATCTAAAGCTTTCCAAAGCATTCTAGTGGTATCTGTGATGTAAGGTGCTAAAATCTCTTTAAATCGTTTTAAATCTTGTAAAATTTCATCATAGTTTGGCATTGCTATATTTAAAGTATCAAAATAATTTTTTTTAAATTCAAAATCTTTCATTAAATTTTCACAAAGTTTTTCAGGCTCTAAAAGCTCTCCTACTCTATGTCCAGTACGACTAATCTTATCTTCATAACTTGGTCCTATACCTTTACCAGTTGTTCCTATGGCTTTTTCACCTTTTAATTTTTCTCTTGCTTGATCTATAAGAGCATGACAATTTAAATTTAAATGAGCTCTATCGCTTATATATAATCTTTCTTTTAAATTTTCAAATTGAGCCATTTCGCTGATTAAAACATCTGGATTAACAACCACGCCATTACCTATAATATTTATACATTTATCATTAAGTATTCCTGATGGCATTAAATGTAAAGCATATCTTTGACCATTGACCCATATAGTATGTCCAGCATTATGCCCACCAGCACTTCTACAAACATAATCATAATTTTCACATAATTTATCAACTATTTTACCTTTTCCTTCATCACCCCACTGAATTCCTACAACTATATCTGCTTTGCTCATAAAAAACTCCATTTTTTTAATAAAAATTGGCGAGAAGGTGAGAGAATCGAACTCCCCAAAGAATAGTCAACTATCCTTTCATCTGATTTGAAGTCAGTGGTTATCACCAGATAAACTAACCTTCCAAAACACAATTATATAAAAACTTTATAAATACAGAAAAATTAGTTATAATAAGCACTATTTTAGAAAAGGCTTACAAATGAAATATCTAAAATTAACCCTACTAATAATTTTAAGTTTAATTTTTACCGCATGTGCTAGCACTACAATTGGAAAAATCAAAGGAAAATCAAGCTATAAAAAATACGAAGACGCTTACGCTAAATGTGGAAATTCAAAAGAAGAACAATACTTACAAAAACAAATCAATCACTATTTAAAAAAAGAACAAATTTATGGTAATGCACTAAAAATAGAATGTAATATAAAATACTATGATGAAGGAAATAGACTTTTTAGACATTTTGCTCCAACAGGTGCAATGGGAGTAGGCGCTGCAAAGTCTAAAATCAAAATAATCTTAAAAAATAATTTTGACTTTAATATAGCTAGCTTTGAAAGCTCTTCAGAAATGAAAATGGGATTTTTAGGAGGAGATGCTAAAGGAGTATTAGACGAAAGTGCCAAAGAAATAACATCTTATATTAAAAAAAGTTATATAAGATAAGGTTAGATAACCTTATCTTTAAAATCATAAATGCTGTAGCATTTTTTCATAAGCTGCTTTAGTTCCAGGTCTAACAGCGGTAAATAAACTCACTACTACAATAGCAATACAAGCAGCTATAAATCCTGGCACAATCTCATAAAGACTAGAATTTAACCAAGCAGCTAAAAAGTTTTTATAAACAACTACAACCACAGCACCAGTAACCATACCTGCAATTGCCCCATATCTTGTCATTTTAGACCAAAAAAGCGAAAATAACATTACAGAACCAAAACTAGCACCAAATCCAGCCCAAGCATAAGCAACTATACTTAAAACACTTGAATTTTTATCGGTTGAAATCACAAATGCAATTACAGCAACTGCTAAAACTCCAAATCTACCTAAAGTCATAACAGTTTGATTTGAGGCTTCTTTGTTGAAAATTCTTTTATAAAAATCCTCAGCTATAGTTGAGCTTGAAACTAGCAATTGAGAACTAGCCGTACTCATAATAGCAGCCAAAATCGCACTTAATAAAATTCCAGCTATCCAAGGATTAAAAAGTAATTGCGACATCACTATAAAAATCTTTTCAGGATCTTGCAAGCTTAATTCAAATTTACTCACATAAGCTATGCCCAAAATTCCTATCATACAAGCTCCAATTAATGATACAACCATCCAAGAAATCCCTACAAAAGTAGCAGTTGGGATATCTTTAGTTGAGCGTATAGACATAAAACGCACCAAAATATGAGGTTGACCAAAATATCCAAGTCCCCAAGATAATGCTGAAACTATACCTATAAAACTTAATCCTTCTCCCATAGATAAAGCATTTGGCTTTATTTCACTCACTATATTTAAAGTCTCACTAAAACCACCTAAATGATAAATCATCACTATAGGAACTATGATTAAAGCACTCATCATTAAAAGTCCTTGGATTAAATCTGTCCAGCAAACTGCTTTATACCCACCTAAAAAAGTATAAGCAACAATAATAATCGTTCCAGTAGTCAAAGCATAATCATAATCTATCCCAAAAGTTGCTTCAAAAAGTTTTGCTCCACCAACTAATCCTGAAGAAACATAAAAAGTAAAAAATATCAAAATAACAAAAGCACAAATTACTCTTAATATATGCTTATCATCATCAAATCTAGTCTCAAAATAATCAGGAATTGTAATAGAATTTGCAATCACACTAGTATAAATTCTAAGTCTTTTTGCCACAAAAGTCCAATTTAAAAAAGCTCCTATACTAAGACCTATAGCTATATAGCTTTCAGCTAAACCACTCACATATAAAGCTCCAGGCAAGCCCATCAAAAGCCATCCACTCATATCAGAAGCTCCAGCACTAAGCGCTGAAACAACAGGCCCCATAGAACGACCACCTAAAAAATAATCTTCAGAATTTTTATTTTGTTTATAAAAATAAAAACCTATAAAAAGCATTAAAGCTGAATATGCGATAAACATTATCGCAATTTGTGTATTAATTTGAACTACTTCCATTTATACTCCTTTCTTATTTTAATGCACGAATACCTAAATTTCCATAACGATGGAAAGATATACTCAATGCTTTTTCATTATGATACAAAAGCAACTCAAAACGACCATTGAGCAAAGGTTTAGTATTTGCAATAATTTTTGCACAACTTGCTGCTTTTTTGAAAATCTCATCATTTTTATCCAAAGGTGCAAAATAACGAATTCTTTCATACTCACTAATTTTATTAATAAAATTTTCCTTACTTTCTTTAAGAAATAAAGTTTTAGCACTAATATGTTTATTTATCTCTCTAATCAAATCAATTTTTTCATGTTCATCATAACTTAAAATAAGATCAATATTTAAAATACTAGCTGCTAAAATAACCCCTAAAATATCTTTTAAACTATCATCTTTATACACCCTATAAGCAATATTTTTAACTTTAGTATAAGAAAATAAATTATCCTCACCTCTAATATTTACATAATCTTTAGCTAAAGCAAATTCATTTTTAGCATGGTAAGCATAACTTTTTGCCATATCTTTAACTACTTCAAATTCAAGCTTATCTTTATCATTTAAATTTAAATGCATAGATTGAAGTTTTTTTACCAAATCATTTTCTAAAACATTTAAATCGGCTTTTTCCTGCTCTAAATCCATAAATTGAGTAATATAATTATAAATCCCAACCTTTCTACCAAAGCCAATAGCCGATTTTTTTACTCCACCAAAAGGCTGTCTAAGAACTATAGCACCTGTTGTAGGTTTATTAATATATATGTTTCCAGCCTCTATATTGGTATGAAAATACTCCCACTCACGCTCATCTAAACTTTCAAATCCAGCTGTTAGACCATAGCCAGTAGAATTTACTATCTCAATAGCTTCTTTTAAATTTTTTGCCTTCATTACGGTTAAAATTGGCGCAAAAAGCTCATTCATATGAGTAAAATCACCTTTTTTAGTTCCGTATTTAATACCTGGAGTTAAAAGATAAGGATTATTATCAACAAATCTTGGTTTTAAAGCCCAACTTTCATAAGGTTTTAATTCCTCAAGTGCTTTTGTAAGTTTTTCATCAGGTTTATCCGCTAAAGCTCCAAGTTTATTTTTAAATATAAAAGGATTTCCTACGGCCATAGATGATGCTGCATCTACTAAAGTCTTTTTAAATTCTATATCTTCATACACTTCTTCTTCTAATACAAGTAAAGAAGTAGCTGAACATTTTTGACCTGAATTTGAAAATGCTGAATGAATGATATTTTTAATCGCACTATCACGATCAGCAAATTTAGATACTATAGTTGCATTTTTTCCACCTGTTTCAGCACTTAAAAGCAAGGTTGGATTTGCCTTAAGCATTGCATAAGCAGTTTCTTCTCCACCTGTTAATACTGAAAATTTAACACTTTCATCTACTAAAAGATATTTTGAAATATCGCTTCCTTTAGATGGTAAAAAAATCAATGCATCTTTAGGAATACCCGCATCCCAAAAACATTTACAAAGCATATAACCTGTTAGCATAGAAAGAGATGATGGCTTATAAATTACTCTATTGCCTGCTGCTAAAGGTGCTGCTATGGTTCCTACTGAAATTCCAACTGGAAAATTCCATGGTGCTATAACAACCCCCACTCCTTTTGCTTTAAAAATTGTATTTGGATTTTGCTCTTTTAATTTTTCTAAAGAATGTGGATAAAATTCTAAAAAATCTATAGCTTCACTTACTTCAGGATCAATTTCTAAAAATGTTTTTCCTACTTCTAATGCTGCTATACCTATCAAATCACCTCTTCGTTCTCTCACAAGTTGAGCAGTGTTTGCTAAAATTTTATAAATTTCATCATGACTTAACTCACTAAAATTTGAACCCTTAGCTACATCTAAGGCATATTTGATTTCTTCTTCACCTGCTAAATACGCTTTTCCTATGATGCGGTTTTGAATTTTATCTTTGACTTCTACAACTTTTAAGCCATCTTTTTTAATCTCTTCTTTGATAACTGGATAAACATCATAATTTTGTAAATTTTCATATTGAGATCTAATATTTTTTGCCCATTCTCTATTTGCTTTTAAGATAAAATCAGTATCTGGCTCGTTTTTAAATTCTTTGCTTTTATAAGAACTCACAACTTGCTGCTCTTTATTTCTATCTTGAGTTCTGTGGGTAGAATTATCAAGGGTTTTGATGCCTTCTAAAGATTTAATAAATAATTCTTTTTGAGCTTGCCAATTAGAGTCATTAACTTTGAGATTAAAAAAATATCTCATGAAATTATCTTCGCTTGTATTTTCATCAAGTCTTCTAACCAAATAAGCAATAGCATTATTAAAATGAGCCTCATCGCAAACTGGTGCATAAAGTATAAGATCATGCATTTTTGATAATTCATAAGAACATTGCAAACTCATACCTTCTAGCATTTCAAAAGTAAAACTATCTAAAGCATTTGTCTCGCTTATGCGTGTATAAGCATAAGCAATTTCAAAAATATTATGACTTGCTATACCTATATTGATGTATTTATAATTATCATCTTCTAAGACAAAATCTAACATTTTATTATAATTACTATCAGTATCAATCTTTTTATAAAAAGTAGGTAAAGCCCATCCTCTTTGAGATGCTATAGTTTCTTCACTTTCCATATTAGCACCTTTGACAAAGCGTATTTTTATAGGTTTCATACCTTTTAAAACTCTTTCTTTAGAAAAAGCAAATAGTTTTTTAAGATACTCATAAGAATCAGGAAGATAAGCTTGTAAAACAATACCAGCTTTTATATCAAATTTAGAAATACTCTCCATAAAAGCTTCAACGGTTAATTCTAAATCTCTAAATTCTTCCATATCAAGATTTATAAATTTAGGCACGCCTTGCTTTTTTTCTTCTTCTAAAGCAAGAGCATATAATTTATCTAATCTTTTTACAACCTCATCTTTAGAATACTCAAAATCAATGATATTAATTTGCGAAAAGATAGTAGTAATTTTAATCGAAATATAAGTAATATAACTAGTTTTCAAAGCTTCTTCATATTTTTTCATTCTATAAGAGCTCTCAGCTTCACCTAAAACTTCTTCTCCAATTAAATTCACATTTAAAGTGATATTGTCTTCATTTTTTCTTTTTACCATATGAGGTTCTAATACACTAGGATTTGCATCCAAAACCATAGCCTTTGTATCTTCTCTTAAATGTTTAATAAAAAATGGAACACTTATTTTAGGTGCGAATTTTCCAAAATTTAAAAACGAAAAAAGTAAAAACTTTTCAAAAGCACTAAAAAAATCTGCTATTCCATATTTACTTAAAGTGTGCTCTATGAGTTCAAAACTTGCACTTTTATCTTTACATCTAAAAGAACGATCTAAAAGTTCTATGAGCATTACTTTATTTTTTGGATTATTGAGAAGTTTTTGCATTTTTGCATGAAATTCTTTTTCATTTTGAGAAATATTGCTTTCAATTTTTTTTTGCAATTCTTCTGCTAAAAGTAAAGCTTTTTGTATCATTTTTTCCTCCACCTTGATAGTTAATGTATATCTATAATACAAAAAATGAAACATAAATTAACATATATTAATTTAAAATTTTAATTAAATAGGAAAAAAAGTAACATTAATAATTATTTGATCGAAGTATTAGATACAATCTATTTCAAAAATAAACAATTACGGGTATTTTTTACACATTTAGCAATAATTTTTGCATTAATATTATTATCTTTTAAAATTTTCAAAGCTTCATTGGCTTCTTTTTCATTCATAGCAGCTAAAAGTCCGCCTGAAGTTTGTGGATCAAATAGCACAATATCATCTTCTTTTTCTCTATCTACAATCACATATTTATTTAAAGCTTGTTTGTTATTATAAGCTCCTTGAGGTATAATACCCATATTTGCCATATCTATCACTTTATTCATAAAAGGAATTTCTTCTTTATAAATTTCTATGCTAATAGCAGAATTTAACATTTCTTTTAAGTGCCCTAAAAGCCCAAACCCTGTGACATCGCTCAAAGCACTTAAACTTTTAAATTTTTTCAAAATATTACTTGCATAAAGATTTAAAAAACCCATTTGCTCGCACATTATCAAAATATCATTTTTATCTAATAAATTTGCCTTTAAAGCTGTGCTTAAAATACCACTTCCTATAGGTTTGGTAAGTAAAATCACATCTTGTTCTTTAGCATGGTTATTTGCAAAAAACTTTTTAGGATGAACTTTACCTGTTACACTCAAACCAAAAATAAATTCACTAGTTTGTATAGTATGACCACCTATTATAACACCTCCAGCTTCTTCGACCTTATCTCTAGCTCCTTGCAAAACTTCCAATAAAACTTCATCATCAAAATGACATTTATCAAATCCTACTATATTTAATGCACTAAGCACATCAGCGCCCATAGCAAATACATCACTTAGCGCATTAGCTGCTGCTATAGCACCAAAATGATATGCACTATCTACTATAGGAGTTATAAAATCTAAAGTCTGAACTAAAGCTAAATCTTCATTTAGTTTATACACACTCGCATCTTCATTATTAACAATACCACTAAGAATGTTTGCATGGGGTTTTAAAATGCCAAGAATTTTGTCAAGACCCGACGGGTCCAACTTAGCAGCTCAACCCGCAGCTTTAACATATTGAGTTAGTTTTTGATTCTTATAAATCATAAAGAAATAATTTTAGCCTTTCCAAATAATTCATTTAAAATTTCATAAGCATTACCTATTTTGCCTATTTTTAATTCTTGAGTTTTACCAAAATACTCTAAACACGCTCCACAACTATAAATTTCTATTCCCATATGTTCTAATTCTTTCATAGCTTCAAAAGCTATATGAGAAGAATTAGTATTGATTAAAACGCTATCATTAACGCATAAAATTTTTTTAGGAAAATTATTTACATCTTTTAAAGTCTTTAAAAAACCTACCATTAAATTTTGACCAAGCTCTCCTTCTCCGACTTTATCACTTTTTAAAAACAAAACATTAAATTCATCATTGTTGTATTGATTTTCTTGCAGTGGCATTTTATTTTTGATACTTATTATGCTTTCATCTTCTATATCTTTAGTTTCAAATTCTATATTTAAAGATTTTAAAAAACGCATAACATTTTCTTTAGAAGCTTGTGAATTTAAAAGAATTTGCAAATTCTCATCTTTGGAAAGTTCTTCTAATGCTTTTTTAGTTTCTATAACAGGGCGCGGACAAGCTAAATCTCTACAATCAATCTTCATAATTTATCCTTTTAACTAAAGTAAAGATAATGATATAGTCTTATAACTTGTAAGGAAATTAACTTTATTTATTTTTTTCATTTTTTTTGAAAAATAATTCTTTAAAACGCTTATCTGTAAATTCTTCTACATCTTGTTGTAAAATTTTATAATTTTTAATCAATTCATATGCTCTTGGAGTTAATTTACTCCCTGATTCTTCTCCTCTTCCTTTTTTTGCAACAATTAATTCTTCTTTCATATTTATTTGCAAATCTTGTATATAAAGCCAAGCTTTTTTATAGCTAATACCCAAAATTTTAGCGGCTTTAGCGATACTCCCATGTTCTCCAATGAGTTCTAAAATATCAGTTTTCCCTTTACCAAAAAGCAATTTTCCATCAGGATTTTCAATCCAAATCTTACTTTTTACATTAAATTTTTTACCTTTTTTTTCTTTAAAACATCCTAATTCACAATACTTAATATCAATTTTATAATCTTTTAAAGTAGCCCTAACTTCTTTCATATCAAAATTTTTAGTTTTCTCTAAAGCACATTTACATTCTATACGATTTTTTTGATCTAAAAATGGTTCTAATGTTTCAAAAATTTTACTTCTGGTAAAAGTTTTATCCAAATTTCCAAATTGCCCAAGCTCACAATCTGAAATTTTAATTTTTAAATTTGAAATAATATTAATAAATTCTTCTTTTGAATAGTTTTTCAGTATTTGTAAAGCTTTAGCACAAGAAAGTTTATTATCTTTATCAAGATTATTTTGAATTTCTTCATTAAGTTTTTTCATCTACTAACCTTAAATCAAAGAGCACCAAAAGTGCTCTTTTCAATTCATTTTACATCAAGTCCTAAATTTTGTCCTCTTAGCATAACTCTTTTTCTATACATAGCACTTACTTCAGCTGCATCACCAACTAAAAGTGCATTAGTAGAACAAACGGCTGCACACATAGGAACTTTACCTTCTGCTATACGATTTTGCCCATAAAGTTCTCTTTCTTCGTAAGAATTTGTAGGCTCAGGACCACCTGCACACATGGTGCATTTATCCATTTCTCCTTTTATACCAAAAGCACCATCTCTTGGAAATTGTGGAGCGCCAAAAGGACATGCATAAAGACAATATCCACAACCTATACAGGTTTTTTTATCATGCAAAACTATGCCATCAGCTCTTATATAAAAACATTTTACAGGACAAACTTGCTCACATGGTGCATCAGTACAATGCTGACAAGCAAGAGTAGTAGAAAATTCTTTTCCTTCGATACCTTCATTTAAAGTAATTACTTTTCTTCTATTTATCCCAACTGGCACTTCATGAGCGCTCGAACAAGCCACTTGACAAGCAAAGCAAGAAATGCAACGATTATTATCTACATAAAATTTCATTCTAGCCATAACTTATCCTTTTTAAGCTTTCTCAAGTCTACAAAGCCCTGCATTAAATTCAGAAATTTGCGTGTTAATATCAAAACCATAATTTGTCACAGTGTTTGAGCTTTCACCTATAGTATAAGGTTTGGTTCCTTCTGGATAATTATAGCTTAAATCTACCCCTTGCATAATCCCTGCAAAATTATAAGGTAAACAAATTCTATCTGGAGTAACCGATTGATTATGAACACATTTTACTTTGATTTTTGTGCCTTGTGGAGAGTGAATCCACATCATATCTCCATCATTAATACCATATTTTAAAGCAAGCTCTGGATGAACATTTGCAAACATTTCAGGCGTAATAGCTGCAAGATATTTACTGGTTCTTTCAAGCATACCTGCTCCACTTAAATTCACTAAACGCATACTTGAAATAATAGTTGGAAACTCTTTACTCCAATCTGTTTTTTGCTGTTCGCTAATGAATTTACTTTCCACTCTAAAGTTTTTCTCTTGATCGCCCCAAGTAGGATATTTTTTGACCAAATCCCAACGCGGTGAATGTATAGGCTCTCTATGCAAAGGAATAGGATCAGCAAATTCCCAAACTTTCATCCTAGCTCTAGCATTACCTAAACAACAAGCACTTTTTTCTCTACACTTTTCAAGGATAATACCTGAAATATCAGTACTCCAACTAGCACCCATTAATTCTTTTTCTTTATCACTAAGCTTGATATTAAAAACTTGTTCTATATTTGCTTTGGTAATTTGTGGATAACCGCCTTTTACTTTACAACCTTTTGGAGTAAAGCTTTCATCTGCTAGTTGAGAATGTCCATCGTGTTCTAAACCAAAACGATTTCTAAAGCCCATGCCACCTTCCTCATAAGGAATATCTACATTCCACATGATAGAAGTCCCTGGGTGTTTTTCATCCCAACAAGGCCATGGCAATCCATAATATTCACCTTTAACATCACCACCTAAACCTCTTTGAGTATCAGGATCAAAATGTTCCCAATTTTGCTGATGTTTTCTTAATCTCTGGGCCGAAATTCCTCTTAAACCTATACTTAAAAGCCCATTACTCATTTCTCTTGTAGCATCATCAGGCCATATGAAAGTATCATCTGCATCATCTTTTATTTGTACAAGTTTATGATCTTTTAGTTCCATTTTCATACCACGAGTGTATTCTGTATAAAAACCAAATTTTTTAGCAAAAGCAAACATAATCTCTTGATCTTCTTTGCTTTCATAAATTGGTTTTACTACTTGAGAACGCCACTGCATAGCACGATTTGTAGCTGTAACATATCCTTCGGTTTCAAATTGAGTACATGCTGGGATAATATAAATTCCATCAGGACGATCAGCTAAAACTGCTACTTCATTAACAAAAGGTTCAGCAATTACTATCATATCAAGTTTTTTAAGTGCTTCTTGAATTTTTACAGTATGCGCCATAGAAGTGATACCCGTTCCTTGAACCCAAAGAACTCTAATAGGTGAGTTAGAATAAGTTTTTTCCTCATGCAATACACCCTGCCACCATTTTGCTAGTGAAAATCCTTTCTCATGCATCCATTCTTTGGAATAAAATCTTGAATTTAAATACTCTCTATCTACATTCCAAAAATTAGCAAAATGATCCCATGCATCATCTTTTAATCCATAATATGCTGGCAAAGTATCAGCCAAACAACCCATATCAGTAGCACCTTGAACATTATCATGACCTCTAATAATATTTGTTCCTGCACCTGGTTTGCCAATATTTCCTAAAACAAGTTGTAAAATCGCTAAAATTCTTGTATTTGAACTACCTACTGAATGCTGAGTAATACCCAAAGCCCAAAACAAAGTTGCTGGTTTAATTGTTGCTAGCATTCTTGTAATTTTTTCAAGTTGAGCAGCACTAACACCTGTAACATCTTCTACAACTTCAGTAGTCCATTTAGCAGCCTCTGCTTTGATTTCCTCTACTCCATAAGTTCTAGTTTTGATGATTTCTTTATCTTCCCAACCATTTTTAAATATCAAATGAAGCATACCATAAACTAACGCTATATCAGTTCCTGGACGAATTCTTACATACTCATCTGCATGCACAGCAGTTTTTGTAAAAACAGGATCTACAACAACTAATTTTGCATTATTGCGATCTTTAGCTTGCAATAAATGTTTAAATCCAATAGGATTAGCTACAGCAGTATTTGCTCCAAAAATAATCATCATTTTTGAATGTTTTGTTACATCACCAAAATGATTTGTCATAGCGCCATAACCCCATGTATTCGCCACACCGGCGACTGTTGCGCTGTGTCAAATTCTAGCAACGTGATCTATATTGTTTGTTCCCCAAAAAGCTGCAAATTTTCTAAAATAATAAGCTTGCTGATTATTAAATTTAGCAGAGCCTAAAAACATCACACTATCTGGTCCATTTTCTTTGCGTATTTGAAGCATTTTATCGCCAATTTCATCGATAGCTTGCTCCCAAGTCAAACGAATCCATTTACCATTTTCTTTTTTCATAGGATATTTAATACGCTGTTTAGATTTTGTAAGATCGATTTGATCTATCCCCTTACAGCAATGAGATCCTTGAGAAATAGGATGCTCTATAGCATTTTCTTGACGCACCCAAACACCATCTTGTACTTCTGCTTTGATTCCACAGCCTGCACTACAGATGCTACAAATTGTTCTAACAATCTTAGAATCTGGATAAGGATTTGCAATCTCTTCTTCACTAGCATTTCTAATAGTTTTATTTTCACTACCAAATGCAGCACTTCCAAGACCAGCAATACCAGCAAGCTTAAGAAAATTTCTTCTTGCTAACGCCATGTTCTTCCTTTCTTTGAAATTAATACGCTATTTTGTAGTATTTTTCCCAGTGCATAGTTTTTTTATAAAGCACTTCTTTTTTGGTACTTTTTCCCAAAACTACGGTATTTTGCTCTTGATAATCATCCTTAGCTAAAGCATTTACACTCGCACCAGCTACCACACCTAAAGCACCAATCTTCAAAGATTTTTTCAAAAATTCTCTTCTTTGATTAGTCTCCATATACTCTCCTTTAAAAAAAGTCAAGAATAACTGCAAAAACTTTATATATAAAGCTTTTATACACTAAACATCATAACTTTTGCATATTTTCACTTAAGGTTTTATTTATTTTTTATTTTATTAAAAAAGATTAATCGATAGCATGTATTTTGTTACCAAAATACATAAAAAATCAAAGCTTGCTAAGCTCTTCGATATTAACTTTACTAAATTTAGTAGGAAGTCGTGGTTCGTATGGTAAGCGCGCTAATGCCTCATCGGCAATGCTTTTACCTTCTTTTTTTACAGGAGCTTGAATTTCAAGATAAGCTCTTTCATTTGCAAAAAAAACTTTCATAATATTTGCTATACAAATATAAAGATTAGAATTTTTATGAATTTGTAATTTTTGTATAAATTCATCAATCACAGGATTAATCACAAAGCGAAACAACTGCTGAGCTATTTTCAAATCATATTCTATAACACTGGCCATAAAAGCAAACAAAAATCCAAATTCATCCTCGCTTTGTCTACATTCTTCTTTTTTTCTAAATTTACTTTTTCTTATAATTTCACAAGCTTGCAATTTCATTTTGCCATCATCTCTTCCTTCATCATAAAAAGAAGCACTTATAGGAACATTAACATAAGAAAAATCAAAAAATACAGCATTTTGCTCAGCTTTAAGTTGAGCAAAATCACACTCACATAGTTTGTTAAAATCACTTACTAAACTCTCATCTAATGGACTTTTAGCTAAAATTAAAAGTTGCTTATGCCAAATATTAAATTCATTTTCATCTATAAAATTAAAAACCTTGGAAAAAAATTCATAAAAATATTTACGAGAAAGATCTATATCTTCAATCATAGTATATTTTCCTTAATTATATGTTATTTTAAAGATTATTTTTTGTTTCAAAATCACTAGCAAAAGTAGGATTGATTTGTTTTTTTTCGCTTAATTCTTTATACCAATAATGATGTAAAATATAAACTTCTTCTTCCTCTTTATAACCATTGATCATAGAATGTATGCTACCTTTAATCGCAAATACAGCCATATAAATATGTATAGCAAAAAATACCGCGCATAAAATTCCTAAAATATTATGGATGATTGCTGAAATTCTTAAAATGTCTATATGAGAAATTCCAAAAATTGATTGTAAGGATGAAGAATTAAAATCTAAAAAAAACATAAAAGCACCTGTGGTTATCATCATAAAACCACCAAAAACTGCTATGTAATACCATGATTTTTGTCCAAAATTAAATTTACCTGCTGGAACGGGCTTTTTTTCTTTGCTTAAATAGCCACCAACCATCATCATCCATTTTAGATCATAGCTTGCAGGAAGCATTCTTTTAATCCAACACACAAGCATAGGAATGATAGAAATGATAAATAAAATCGTAGCAATGCCGTGTAAATTTTTACACATTCTTACAAAAAATCCACCTCCAAAATAAGATCCAAAAATCATAACCAAACCTGTTGGCACAAGAATGATCCAAGATATAGCAGCGACAAAATGAAATAATCTTTCAAACAAAGAAAAAGCATAAATTTTCTTTCCATCGTGAGAAAATTTTTTCGGTCCTATAACCATATAATGTAAAGCAAATGCTGATATCACTACAAGAAGTATCACAAATACAGCACTTGCTATATACTCACCTTGAAGTTTTGTCCATAAAGCACCAAAAGTCTCATAATGAGTTATATTTAACACACGCTGTTCGTCCCAAATTTGTGTATTTTTTGGAGTAAAAGCTTCTTTAGCTAACAAAAAATTCAAACAGGTAAAAAAAGCCAACAAAACCTTATACATCAATCATCTCCTAGCATTTTACAAGACATATTTTTACAAAAAGAGCATTGTAATTTTATTTATTTTTAGTTTTGGTTTTTATTCTAAAAAAAGTTTTATTTAAAAAAAATAAATTTTTACAAAAACATCAAATTAAACTTGTTTTTAGTTTCTTTTTGAGTAGTCTTCATAAGAAAATTCTCTAACCATAACAAGTTTATTTTCTTTAGTTAAAAGCATCAAATTTGGAAGCTTGACGCCATTAAAAGTAGTATTTTTTACTATAGAATAATGAGCCTGATCTAAAAATACTATCTTTTGACCTATTTTAAGCTTATCTTTAAAAGCATATTCTCCCATTATATCTCCTGCTAAGCAAGTATTACCACCAAGTAAATATGCAAATTCATCTTTTGATAGCTCATTATATTTTTCGCCTTCACGATTTGCTAAAATTTTTGCATCTAAAATTTCACTAGTATAAGGCATTATTATCGTATCTGGCATATGAGCTTCACTTGAAGTGTCTAAAATAGCTATATCTTTTTCATTTTTTACTATATCCACTACACTTGCTACCAAAGTACCACATTGCCACCCAATAGCTTCTCCTGGTTCAAGATATACTTGCACTCCATATTTATCAGCAAAATTTTTACAAAGATTTATAAGTTTTTCTACATCATAACCTTGCTTAGTTATATGATGACCGCCACCAAAATTTACCCATTTCATTTTTTTTATATATTTTGCAAATTTAGACTCAAAAGCATTTAAAACAAGCTCTAAAGAATGTGCGCTTTCTTCACATAAAGCATGAAAATGCAAACCATCTACATCGCTTAAATCTTCATTTTCAAAATCATCTATTTTTATACCAAGTCTTGAATATCTTCCACAAGGATTATAAATTTCTTTTGGAGCTACTGAAATTCCAGGATTTACACGCAATCCTATGCTTTTAATCTTGGCCTTATTTTTATATTTTTTAAATTGATTAAAAGAATTAAAGACTAAATGATTTGAAAGCTCTATAATCTCATCTATTTCATCATCTTTAAATGCTGGAGAAAAAGTGTGGATTTCTTTATCCATAAATTCTTTTGCAAATTTTGCTTCCCAAAGACCACTACAAGTACAACCTGATAAATACTCACTAACTATATCCATAGTTCCTGAAAAAGCAAAACCTTTCAAGGCAAGTAAAATTTTTGCTCCACTTTTTTCACCTACTTTAGCCAAAAGCTCACAATTTTTTCTTAGTTTATCTTCTTCTATTATGTAAGCAGGAGTGGTAAAATTTTCATTTAAGTGATTTTGAATTTGCATCATTGCCCTTTTTAATTTGATTTTTGATATTATATAATTTATTAGCATAATTAAGGATTTATATGATAAAAATAGAATTTCTAGGCCCTATAAATAAAGAAAGCATAGAGCTTGATGTAAAAAATTTAAAACAATTAAAAGAAATTTTACAAAAAGATGAAAGTTTAAAAGAATGGCTAGAACTTTGTGCTATATCTTTAAATGATGAAATGCTTTTTGATGAAAATGCAAGTTTTAAAGATGGAGATAAAATTTGCTTACTCCCTCCAGTGTGTGGTGGTTAAAATGTTTGAGCTATATAATGGTGCTTTAAAAATAAATGAAATTTATACAAAATGGTATGATTTTTCTAAAAGCAAAAATTGCGGAGCTTTGATAACATTTTGTGGCATAGTAAGAGCTGAAGATAACATAAGCGCGCTAAGTTTTGATATATATGAGCCTTTGCTTAAAAATTGGTTTGATGCGTGGTGTAAAAAAGTAGAAAAAGATAAAGTTATATTAATGTTTGCTCACTCTATAAGCGAAGTTAAGGTGCATGAGAGTTCTTATTTTGCCGGAGTTTTAAGCAAACAAAGAAAACTAGGCTTAAAACTTATAAATGATTTTGTAGAAGATTTTAAAGCTAGTGCTCCTATATGGAAATATGATATTATAAATGGAGAAAAAATTTATGCAAAAGAGCGTTCTTTAAAACTTAAAGGCGCAGGAATTTTAAAGGATTAATATGCAAAATTATGAAGATAGTTTAAAAAGCTTAAAACAAGCGATAAATTCTTATGAAAAGATAGAAAAAATAGCATTAACAGAATGCTTAAATAGAATTTTAGCAACAGATATCATAGCCTTGCAAGATTATCCAAATTTTCCAACTTCAGCTATGGATGGATATGCTATAAAATTTAAAGATCAAAATGAGAATTTGAAGATCATAGGAGAAGTACCAGCAGGAATTTTTCCTAGTTTTAATTTAAAAGATAAAGAATGTGTTAAAACCTTTACGGGTTCATTGATGAGTGAAGGAAGTGATACTTTAATACCTATAGAAAAAGTAGAGATAAAGGGTGATATTTTAACCATAAAAGAAAAGGTTGGCAAAGGCTTTGCTGTAAGGAAAATAGGAGAAAGCTATAAAAAAGGTGAAATTTTATTAAAAAAAGGCACAAAGATAAATTATAGTGAAATAGCACTTTTAGCTGAACTTGGATATTTTCATATAAGTGTTTTTATAAAACCTATAATAGGAGTTTTAAGTAGTGGCAATGAAATAAAAGATCTTGGAGAAAGCTTAGACAATCCTGCTCAAATCCGCTCATCAAACCATGTAGCCATAGCAAATATGGCAAAAAAATTAAATTGTGATGTTAGGATTTTTCCACTTTTAAAAGATGATAAAGAAAAAACAAATTCCACTTTAAAACAAGCTTTAAATTCTTGTGATATTTTAATCACTACAGGTGGGGTTTCTATGGGTGATTTTGACTTTTTAAAACAAGCTATAAAAGAATATCAAATCATCATAGATAAAGTAAATATCAAACCAGGAAAACACATAAAAATAGCTAAATTTGAAGATAAATTTATCTTTGCTTTACCGGGTTTTCCATATTCAGCGATGGTAATGTTTAATTTATATGTTCGAGAACTTTTAAATGCTTGGCTTTTGCAAGAAAAAGATTATGTATTTAAAGCATTTTTAAATACTGATTATAAGAAAAAAAGCCTGCATTTGGAATTTGTAGCTTGTAATATAGAATTTAAAGATGGAAAAATTTATGCAAATTTAAAAGGCAAAAAAGAAGGTTCAAGTGCTATCATAAACAACCTAAACAACAAAGCTGCACTTATGATAGCAAATGATGATATAAAAGAAAATGATTTAGTAGATATTGTTTTAATGTCTTAAACTAGAGTTTTTTGAATTTTTTCTAAAAGCTCTTTAGCTTTTTCTTGATTTTGTTTTAAATCATCTAAAATTTCTTCTACTTCACGCAAAGCTTTTTCTTCTTTTACATTTGGATTTTTAGCACTTAAATCATAATTTCTATTTTTTAATTCTTCTAAGCTTACCATATAAGAATTTGGCGTGATTTTTCTTTCTTTATAGCATTTTAGAAATTCTTTAAAATGTGCATATTCTAAAGGCTTATTTTTAGTAAGTTTAAAAGGCGGTATAAGCTCATAATAATACACTCCATCGCCTTCACAAATGCACTTTTTACCTTTAGAGAAAAAAAGCACATTAGTCTTAACTGCACTATAAGGTAAAAATACCCCACTTGGCAAACTCAAAACACACTCTAGGTTAAAATCCTCCAGTAAATCTTTTTTTACACTCACAAAGGCATTTGAATTTTGAAAAAGCACACCTTCGGGCACTACTATAGCACATCTTCCATTGTTTTTTAAAGATTTTAAAATATGCTGTAAAAACAAAAGCTCGGTAGCATTTGACTTTATAGGAAAATTCTCTTGAATTTGCTCTTTTTCTTTGCCACCAAAAGGTGGATTTGCTAAGATAACTTCGTATCTTTGGCTTTCTGTTATATCTGTGATTTTTTTACTTAAAGTATTTGTTTTTATGATGTTTGGGCTTGAAATTTCATGAAGTATCATATTCATAACGCCCATTGCATAACTAAGTGGGGTTTTTTCTTGCCCAAAAAGCGCATCATTTTTTAAAAATTCAAGCTCTTCTACGCTCAAATTTGCCTTTTTTCCTTTGGCTCTATCTTTATACAAAATATGCAAAAAACTCTCTACTAAAAAGCCGCAACTCCCACAAGAAGGATCATAAATTCTTTCTTTTGCTTTAGGGTTTATAACCTCTACCATAGCTTTTATCAAAGGACGCGGAGTATAAAATTCTCCACTATTTCCACCATCACTACCCATATCTTTTAAAAGCTTTTCATAAACTTCACCCAAGGCAAAAACATCATCTTCTTTGTTAAAACTCATCTCATCGACTATATTTATCACTTCTCTTAAGGTATGGCCGTTTGCGATGCGATTGTCTATAAATTCAAAAATTCCACCTATTTTGTATTCTATACTTTTAAAATCATCATTGCTTTTAAAATTTTTAAGATAAACAAATAATTCATTATTTACAAAATCAAGTAAATCCTTACCACTTAAAGCATTTTTTACATCGAGTTTGCCATCTTTTTTTGGTGCTGCCCAAACACTCCAGCTAAATTTTTCTTCTAAAATGCTTTTATAATCTTTACCATCTAAAAAGGCTAGATCTTTTAAATTTGTCTCATAATCATCTAAAAATTTCAAAAACAATATCCAGCTAATTTGCTCACTATAATGCATAGCACCGCTTATGCCATCATCTCTTCTTAAAATATCTGTGATTTTATCTATTTTATTTTGCATTTTTATCCTTCAAAAAATATGTTAAAAAAATCAAAAATTTTTAACATTTACAATCTTCCTTTAAAAGCTCTATCTAACAATGATTTTTTAAGCTCTTGTAAATTTTTTATCTGTGTTTGATAATTTTGCTTTAAATCTTTGATATTTAAAGAAAGCTTATCTAAATATGATGCGATTTGTTCTTGCTCTTGTAAAGGTGGTAAAGGGATTTGTAAATTTTTTATATAAGTTTGACTTATGTTAGGTTGAGCTCCACCAAAAGAATCTTTGATAATTTTATCTCTTATGAAAAATAAAAAGTGAAAAAGAAATTTTTCAAAAAATTTAATATTTTCATTATCTTTATGCAAAAATGCACAAATTGCTTGATTTGTGGCTGAATCTAAATCTAAAATACCCAATTTTCCAGCTGTAGCTCCATACATAGCAATTAGCAATGTTCCCTTAGAAAATATCTTGGCTGATGAATGTTTAATAGCTTCTTGAGTTATATTTTCTTCTATAAAATCAATATATCCATCATTTAATTCTCCGCTTTTTAACCATTTAATTGTTCCATTTTCCCAATATTCTTTTTTATTTCTTAACGGAGTTCCACCACTGCTAGTAACTGCAATATCACCCAAGCTTTTCCATTCCCAACCCTGTGGAAGTTGATAATTTTCCTTAGCATTGTCTTTTAAAGGATTGAAAGCCTTTTGTAAAGCACTTTGCATTAACTCATCTAAATTTAGCAAATCCTGCTCTAAATTTTTTATACTCTCATCTATATTTGCAAAACTCTCATCTAAAATTCCCACTATCCTTTTTTGCTCTTTAAGTGGTGGTAGTGGGATTTTAATTTGCTTTAAAATTTTGACACTAGCTATATTTTTAATTGCTGAACCCAAAGTAGATTCTAAAATTTTTCCCTGCATTATCGGAGAATTAAAATTATAAATAAAATAACTATTTAAAATTTTTGTACTATCTAATCTTATTTTTAAAAGAGCTTGATTTATAATTCCTATTTCAGTATTTTTAGGCAATTCAACTATTTTTCCTAAAGTTCCAGAACAGCTAATTAACAAATCACCTTCAATCGCCTTAAATGCTTCTAATTCTTTAAATTTGTCATAAGAGATAAAATATCTTTTCCAATGAGGGTCATTATTTATAGCATTATATTGTTCAAATACTCTAATACCATTTTCAACAAAAAAACTTTTTTTTAAAGCACTTCCAAATGGTCCTCTTTTTATGGAATACTTATCGTTTGACAATATTTCACCCAAGCTTTTCCATTCCCAACCCTGCGGTAAATTTGTCATTTTACTCCAATGCTTATTTTATTTATCATATCTTTTACTATATCTTGCCCATCTTTTGGTAGTTTTGATATTTTTTCTACAAAATCTATCATAGGTGCATTTTCTTGTTTTATTTTGTCTAAAGTTATATTTGGATTTTGATTAATCATATCTACCAAATTAGACATTAGTCTTTCTTGTAACTCTTTTGCTTTTTCATTATCGCTTAATTTTTTCATTTGCTCTTGGTATCCATAGTATGTTTTAGCAACCGTTTCTTTATGTTTATACTCTTCTTGAAGTCTTTTTATTTCATTGCGTCTTCTAGTCGAAAAAATACCTAACCAAACTAATGAAATATAAATAGGTAGTCTTAATACAGCTAAACTAAGAATATTCATATAATCATTAGCATTTATCTTACTTAACTGATTGATTATTAACTCGCCTGAAATGCCAATTATTGAAATTATAGAAACAAATACTGCACAATTCCAACCTACAATAGGCCAAAAATAACTCTTTTTAGATATTTCATAAGAATGTGCTAAAGAACCATTAGTGGCACCACCTAATAGTTTTTTAATCTCTTTTTCTATTTCAATAAATTTATCCTTTTTCTCTTTTTCATATAACTCAAATGCTTCTTTTTGTATTTTAATATAATCTTGTAATTCTTGTTTTAAATCTTGTAATTCTTTTTTTAACCCACCGTTTCTTTTATTATTTTCTGCTTCAAATTCTCCAAAAGTTTCATCATAAAATCTATTAAAATGATTGGTTTTAGTTGATAAATCTTGTAATTGTTTTTCTATATCACTTTTTACATTTTCTATTTGGTTATATAAAGATTTGTCATTATCTTCTCCACAAATTAAATTATATTTTTCTTGTATTACTTCAAATTTATCATTTGCTTCATTTTCAAGCTCTTCTATATTTTCTTTTAAATCTTGTAATTCTTTTTTTAACCCACCGTTTCTTTCATTATTTTCTGCTTCAAATTCTCCAAAAGTTTCATCATAAAATTTATTAAAATTACTAATTTGACTATCTAAATCTTTTAACTTATAATCTATATCATTTCTTATATCTTCTATTTGGTTATATAAAGATTTGTCATTATCTTCTCCACAAATTAAATTATATTTTTCTTGTATGTATTTATATTTTTTTAAAATATCACTTCTTATGTTACTTATTTCTTTTTGTATTTCTTCCATAAATTATCCTTTAATTTAAATAAATCTCCCTTTGTAAATCATCAAAGCTTTGTTTTAGAATTTCTAAGCCACCAAATTCATCGGCTAATTCTCTTACATTGCCTAAAGAACTAAGCTCTATAAGCGGTTTTAAGCCATCATCAAAATCTTTTATGCCGTATTCTTGATATCTATTTAGTAAAAATTCTATAAATTTTATAGCCTTTTCTTTTTGAAAGCGTTTTAAAAACTCACTATTTTCTACTTGCAAAACACGCTCTTGTCTTGTTTTTATCTCGCTATTAAAACTTAAATGTGCCAAAACATCATATATATCACAATCTTTTTGAAAAATTTCTCTTAGATCTTTTAAAGCATCTTCATCTACTCCATCATTTGCAAGGGCTTTTAAAAATCTTTCTCTATTTTTTTGATCACTCCAAATTTCACGCAATTTTGCTTCATCATCATAATACTCACCAAGCTTTCCTATTAAAAATTCCAAAAATTCTTTAGTGCTAAGTGGCTTTCCTTGTGCTCCTACATAACTTGTGGTGATATCTAAAACCTTTAATTTCGTGCCTTTTAAATGTATAGTTACGCTCTTTTTCTCTTTGTTTTCTTCCTTTGCTTGCTTTATATGCTCTTTAGTAATTTTTTCTTTTTCATCATTTTCTTTTAGCTCTTCTATTTTTTCACCATCCCATTTTGGATCATAAAAAAGCTTAGTAGTGCCTACAAAATCAAGTATAGTAAAAAAGTCTTTACCTTCATAAACCCTAGTGCCACGCCCGATGATTTGCTTAAATTCCACCATAGAACCTATATTTGCTAGCAATACTATATTTCGCACATTTTTTGCATCCACTCCAGTTGTAAGCATTTTAGAACTAGTAAGTATGACAGGATAGCTTTTATCATTATCTTGAAACAATTTCAAATAATCAAGCCCTATTTTACCTTCATCGCTAGTAACTCTTACACAATAATCATCTCTTTTAACACTTTTATATTTATCTATAGCTCTTTTTACTTCACTTGCGTGAGCTTGATTTGCACAAAAGATTATAGTTTTATCCATAGGATTTATAAACTCTAAAATTTTCTTAGCTATAAAATCATTATAGTTTGGCAAAAAGATATTTCGTTCAAATTCACTTTGTTTATAAAAGCCTTTTTCAAGCTCACCTTGTATCAAATCATCAGGATTATAAGTATAGCCATCACTCAAAGTTGTTTTTATGAGTTTGACTTTATAAGGTGTTAAAAATCCATCTTCAATACCACTTTTAAGACTATAATCATAAACACTCTCACCAAAATACTCATAAGTGTCTATATTTTCTTCTTTTTTTGGAGTAGCAGTTAAGCCAAGCTGAGTCGCATAAGAAAAATGCTCAAGCACAGCTCTCCAGCTTCCTTCTTCGTTTGCTCCACCTCTGTGGCACTCATCTATTATGATAAGATCGAAAAAATCTTTTGGATACTGAAGATAAAATTTACTCTCTTGTTCTTCTTGAGTGTTTTCTTCTTCTTTTGAATTTGCGGCTAAGCTTTGATAAATTCCAAAGAAAACATTTGCATTTGTTATGATTTTTCCATTATTTTTCTTTATCTCTTGGGCGCTAATTGCCTTACAATCACTTTCTATAGGGTTAAATTCTCCTAAAGCTTGATCTCTTAAGCTAACTCTATCACATAAAAACAATATCTTAGGTTTTTGATCTTTGTTTTCTTTATTCCATTTTGCTTCTAGCAAACGATAGCACAAATTAAAAGCTATAGTAGTTTTTCCTGTGCCAGTAGCAAGAGTGAGTAAAATTCTATTTTTATCATTTATGATAGCTTCTATGACTTTATCTATGGCTATTTTTTGATAATATCTTAATTCTTTTTGCGGAATATACATAACATTTTGAGTTAAAAGCCTGTATTGCCATTCTTTGACATTGCCATAAATTCTATCAAAAAGCTCTTTTGGACTTGGGAATTTGTCTATGTATTCTCCTTTGTGGCTTCTCATATCGTATTCGTAAATTTTTTCTCCATTGCTACTATATACAAAAGATATATTTAAAATTTTTGCATATTCTATGCCTTGAGATAAGCCATCTAGTGGATCTTTGCTAAGCTTTTTAGCTTCGATTATAGCGAGGTTATTGCCTTCATATCTAAGCAAATAATCAGCAAATTTTCTTTCACCTCTTTTGCCACCTAAAAGTTTTCTACCATCTGTAAAATAATAATTTCTTATGATATTTCCTTCTTTATAAGAACTCTCATAAAGCTTTGTATCTATAAATTTGACTCTAGTATCATCTTCTGAAAATAATTTTGTATTCATAATTTCCTTAAATTTTTAAGTGTAATTTGTATTTATAATATTATAAGCATAACTTCTTTAAAATAAAATATTTAACTAATAGAATAACAATTTATTCGATACAATTTAAACAAATTTATTTTTTAGGTTAATAAAATGAAAACTATTCTTGCAATATACTTACTTTTAACATCTTACCTATATGCTCAAAATTCTGTTATACAAAAAAGAGCTAATGTTATACAAGATTCTAAATTATTAGTTCAAACACACGGAGAAAAACCAAGATGTTTAAGTCCTATTCCTTTTGATGGTGATATTTTTTTAAGAGCTCAAGAATGCAAAGATGCGAGTATAGCTCGATATGATGTATTTAAAAGAATAGCTTTTAAATACAAAAATAATTGGCTTTGTCTTTCTTTAAGAGATGGACTTACAAAAGGAAAAGGCGATAAAGACCATATAGTTTTAAGACCTTGTGTTTTAAATGATGATACACAATGGTTTGATATAAAAGATGATGGAATTTTTCTTAGTAAATATCCAAATATTAAGCTATTTGAATTTAAAAATTTAATTTTAGCTAGTAAAGTTAATTTTGGTAACAAAGTTAAAGTATTTAAGCCCGTTATGAAAGAATGGTTAGAAGCTTTAGCTCCTCCTGTAAATTATGATATAAAAACCCCCATAGCCTTTAATACAATCAATCTTCAAACAAGAAACAGCGAAACATTTTTCTTAAACCCAAATGGTGCAAGCAAAAAACAATTTGATTTTTTCTATGATCCTACCAAAGGATATTTAAAAACATACGATACAAAAAATGCTCGTTTTGCTTGTTTAATGAGTAATCTCAATAACAAAACAAATTCTTTTATATCGTGGGCCAATTGTCCTCAAATTAATTTTGCACCAAGCACTGATCCTTATGCGTGGAATTTTGATATTTCAAGCAATTCTTTTATACTCGATACTAATGGGAATATTTTAGATGTTGCAAGAGGTAGTGAATTTGGTAAGCTTTTTATTGTTACAAAGCAAGAATTTGCAAAACAAGGCTTACACACCTCTGATTTTAGCGGTCTTTTTATCTTTAATAAATATTTTGATTCTCTTAGAAATTTTATAGCACGCAATATATCTTTCCAAAATGACACTTGTGGTAAAGAAAAAAGAATTAAAAGGGATTTAATTAGCGGCTCAATAGCAACTTTTGATCCCACAAAAGGTGGATGGCGAAAGAAATTTTTTGATATTTCAACTTCCACAGATGGTATAAATAATTTTAATGGAATTTGTGGATATTGCTTACTACAAAGTTATGAAATAGTAGCACTTTTAACAGAAATATTTCCTAGAGTTCAAGAAGCCCCTGTAACTAATGTTGGGTATTTTTTTAATTATGCCTCAAATACAAATCCTTTGAATTCTTTTGCTATGCGTTCTCCCTCGCTTAGTAATCTTTTAACTTCTGCTTTTAATTACTGGGGAAGTTCTTTTTACCCAAATGAGCCTTTATATTTAAGAGCCTCAAGGGCAGTGGAGTCAGCTACTAGAATAGTTTTACCTAGAAGAACTTGGAGCATAAGCATACCTGTATTTACTCACGATTTAATGAGAGAAGAAATACAAAGAATTATAAATTCTACTCCAGGAAGTATTTTTATAGCCTTATTAAACACAAGTCGCACTAGTGCTTTTGATGGCCATGCTATGCCTATCATTAGGACAAATCAAGGTGTTATTGCTATACCTACAAACATTAGCAATACAAACTTTACAGATTATGCAAATTTTATAACTCCTGTAAATACTATAGATGAAGTCTTAAATAGACTCACCACTAATCATTCTTATACCATTACAGGTATGAGTTTCTTGCAAATGGGAGGTCCTATAGAAGATGCATTAAGCACTCTATTGAGTCAAAATAATTGCAGTGGAGAAGGTAGCAATGGAAGAAGAGGAAATGGATTAAATCTTAATCCAAGAAATGCAAATTCTTGTGGCGAAAATAGATGTTCTTTGATGGAATGGGAAGAATCCTTGCAATAGTTTTTACAAAATAACATTGGTTTGCTTTTAACACTTACAATTAAACTAATTAATATAAAGGAGAGAAAATGGATTCTAAATTGTTTTTAGACAACGGACGCATTCAAAGCAAAGGCTATGCTTTGCTTAACAAAGATGCAAAATTTACCCCATTTGAATTTACACGCCACAAAATTGGCGAAAATGATATTTTAATTAAAATAAAATACTCAGGAATTTGTCATAGCGATATACATACAGCAAGAAGTGAATGGGGAAAAGCTACTTATCCTTGTGTGCCAGGACATGAAATAGCAGGAGAAGTTATAGCTATAGGGGAAAAGGTCAGCAAATTTAAAATTGGCGATTTGGCAGGAGTTGGTTGCATGGTAAATTCATGCGGAGAATGCGAAGCTTGCAAAGAGTCATTAGAGCAATTTTGTCAAAATGGAAAGACTATTTACACTTACAATAGCAAAGATGTATTTCACAATAATGAAAACACTTATGGAGGATACTCTAACAATATAGTAGTAAGTGAAAAATTTGCTATAAAAGTACCAAAAGACGCACCTTTAGAAAAGGTAGCACCTTTACTTTGTGCGGGTATTACCACCTACTCACCACTTAAATTTTCTAAAATCAAAGAAGGCTCAAAAGTAGCTATAGCAGGTTTTGGTGGTCTTGGAGTAATGGCTTTAAAATATGCTATTAAGATGGGAGCTAAAGTAAGTATTTTTGCAAGAAATGATAATAAAAAACAAAAAGCATTAGAACTTGGAGCGAGCAATTTTTACACAAATACTCAAAATATAAATGAAAGATTTGATCTAATAATTTCTACAATACCAACCTATTATGATATAAATACTTATATGAAGCTTTTAAAAATAGGAGGAGAGCTTTGTATAGTTGGCTTACCACCACATGATATAAGCCCTAAAATCAGCGCAAATGAATTTGTATTTAACGCAAATAAAAAAGTATATGGCTCTTTAATAGGTGGTATAGAACAAACTCAAGAAATGCTTGATTTTTCTTTAAAACATGAAATTTATCCAGAAATTGAAATCATAAAGCCAACGCAAATTGATCAAGCTTATGAAAATCTTACAAATGGCAAGGCTAAATTTCGCTATGTTATTGATATGAATGATGAGTAAATCATCATATTAGCATAAAAGATAACACTATTGGTGTTATCTTTGCTATATTTAATTTTATTATTTTAGTTTTATATTAGTTTTGAAATCTTGTATTCTTTTTGTTATCATAGGGCTAAGTCTTAATAAAGTATGGGTATTTTTGTAAAAATATATTTGATTATTTTTATAAGCATTGGTGTGCTTAATAAAAGGATTTAATTTTATTAAGTCATTGATATTATTTGCGCTAATACCTAGTATTATTATATCTGGATTATTTTTTAAAATAAATTCATTGGAAACTATGGGTCTTTTAATATTTGTATCTAATTCTAAATTTTTTATACCTAAAATTTCAAAAATATCATAAATAATACTATCTTTAGCAAAAGCCATTAAAGGATTGCTAGAATATAAGAAAATCCCTCGCTTATCAGTTTTGTTTTCTTTTAAATTTTCCAAATCTTTTTCATAGTTTTGTATTAATTCTTCGCCTTCTTTTTCTTTATCTACAATTTTTGAAAGTATCTTTATGTTTTCTTTTATATCATTGAGATTTTGCGCTTTTAAATACAAAGATTTAATTTTCAATTTATCTAAATTTTCTTTTAAACCTAAAGAATAAAAACTTAATATAACTAAACTAGGTTTTAACAAAACTATCTTTTCTAAAGAAGGATTGGAAAAAGTTCCAACACTATTTAATTTAGAAGTTTTCTCTTGCGGATATATGTTAGAATGCTTTAATGAGGCTATAGCTTTGATTTGATCTTGAGCACCTAACATATAAATAATTTCAACCGCAGCAGGATCTAAAACAATCAATCTTTCTTTAGAATACAAAAAATTTAAACAAATAAACATTAAAAATAAAATTTTTTTCATTATTTTTCCTTTGATATCAAAATGTATTTTTTATTGTTTTGATTTATAATTTCACAATTTATATTATAAATATCCCTTATCACTTCTTTGTTTAAAAGCTCATTTGCAAATCCTTGATACTTAATCATTCCATTCTTTAGAAAAATCAATTTATTGCAAAATAAAGAGGCTAAATTTATATCATGTAAAATCGCTACTACTGCTATATTTTGATCTTTTATTAATGTTTCACACAAAGATAAAATTTCCATAGAAGCACTGATATCTAAAGCACTAGTTGGTTCGTCTAAAAATAAAATCTTTGGCTTTTTTAACAAAGCTCTAGCTAACAAAACTTTTTGAAATTCTCCTCCACTTAAACTTAAAATATCTCTTTGTAAAAATTGATCAATTTTCAAAGAACTTGCTAGAGTATAAATATCATCATAATCTTTTTTAGAATAATTAGAAAAAAAATATTTTAAATTAGCATACTTCCCCATAAGCAAAACATCAATCACTTTTAAGGATACATTTATACTTGAATGTTGAGGTAAAAATCCTATGTGTTTAGAATATTCCTTAATAGGGTATTGTTTTAAATCTAAACCTAAAAATTCTATTTTTCCTTTATAAGGATGTAAAATTTTAAGCATATTTTTCATCAAAGTGCTTTTGCCAGATCCATTAGTGCCCAAAATACCTAAAAAATCACCATTATGTATGCATAAATTTATATCTTTTAAACAATCACTGTTTTTATATTTAAAACCTAAATCTTGAATTTTAAACATCAATGTTCTCTTAATTTTAAAGCCAAATATAAAAATAATGGAGCACCAAAAAAAGAAGTGACAACTCCTATTGGAATTTCTACAGGATTTAATAAATTTTTAGAAAAATAATCACTCATTAATAAAAATAAACCACCAAATAAAGTACAAAATGGTAAAATGATATTATTATCATGAGTTTTTAAAATCAACCTTGATATATGGGGTATTATAAGACCCACAAATCCGATAATACCGCTAAAAGATATAGCATAAGATATAATTAAAGACGATACTATTAATAAATTTCTTTTCAATTTAGCACAATCAACACCCAAACTTAAAGCTTGTTCATCATCATTGCTAAGTAAAATATTTAGTTCATTTTTATGTATAAAAAAATAAACAAAAGCTGCAAAACAAGGTAATGCTAATATTAGAATTTTATCCCAAGAAGCAAGTCCTAAATACCCCATAAACCAAGAAGTGATTTTAAAAGAATCCTCTCCCATATAATAAATAAAAAAAGAAGAGAATGCTCCCAAAAAAGAAGAGAAAGAAATTCCTATAATAAGCAAAATTGCCATAGATTTATTTTTTGATATTTTAAAAATTAAAAAAGAAAAAACACTTGATATTAAAAAAGCAAAAATTCCATAATAATAATCACTCATTTGCAAAACAAAAGCCAATATAGCTCCAAAAGAAGCAGCTTGGGCTATACCTATAATATAAGGATCAGCTATTGGATTGGCAAATACATTTTGAGTTATTAAGCCCGACATTGATAGTATCATACCTATTAATATAGCCATAATAAATCTTGGCAATTTTATTTCAAAAAATACAATATCTATATCATTAAAATCAAAATATAGAAAATAGAAAATAATATATAAAAAGATTAAAAATAAAAATATAAGCACATTTTTAGAAAACATATTTAAAATCCACATAATAATTTCTTCCATTTCTTATTAAATATTTATCTACTTTTACATTTTAATATGCATAGTATTTTTTTCCAAAAAACCTCTTACTATTTATTTTTTAGCTATTACGATAAAAAAGTAAAAGTTGATAAATCTACTACATTTAGGAAAATTATCTTTAAGTAAAATAGAAAAATAATCTTTTTTTTAAAATCTTTAGTTTTAATTATCACACTACCACCTCTTGTTTTCAATGCCATATAAATACAAATCCATCACCTAGTATAACTTCCATGTTTTCTATATTGTTCAAGTCTAAAAATTTAAATTTGTCACACCATAAGTCACTTTTAGTATATTAATATTTTTCCTGATAACTATAATTTTAATACCTATGTTTACTTTTTTGCCTTGATCTTTTATGTCTATATTTTTACTTAATCCAAAATCAACAAAATTAACACTACCAATTTTACTTAAGGCATCTTCTAAATTTTAATTATTGTCATCATTTGTATTGTGATTATCTAATATATAA
The DNA here is from genome assembly GCF_008011665.1 of Campylobacter volucris. Lineage (GTDB taxonomy): Bacteria > Campylobacterota > Campylobacteria > Campylobacterales > Campylobacteraceae > Campylobacter_D > Campylobacter_D volucris_A. Next base: position 37,835 of record NZ_VOWJ01000021.1, on the reverse strand, counting down.
AGATAATCCTTTCTACAATGCTATTTTCTAAAATATTATTGACTTCTTTAGCGTGCAAAGTCAATATTAAAAAATAACAATAAATATTTTTTTCATAATAATAATCTTTATCAATAAAATAAAAATTAGAATATTAATACTATTTTTATTAATATACACTTAACTAATTATTGACACAAAAAATATATAGAAAATTAAGTATTTTTTAATATGATAACATATATCATTTTCAAAATAAATTACAACAAAAGGAAAGATATGGATTTTTCAACAATTATTGAACACATGAACGATCACCATAAAGAAGATCTAAAATCTTTATGTAAAAAATTTGCAAATGAAAGTCAAGTGGATGAAGTAAGCTTAGAAAGTGTTGATTTTGAGGGCTTAAATATATCATATGATGATAAAAATTTAAAAGTAAAATTTCCTCAAAAAGCAGATGAAAACACTATAAAAGATATGATTATAAAATTATGCACAGATGCTAAAGAGAAAAAAGATTTATCTCATATAAATAAAGAAATTCAAGCTTTTATAGATGAATTTAATTCAGTTTGTATGGCTACTTTAAGCAAGGATAATGAAGTAATGTGTTCTTATGCGCCATTTATAAAAAGCCAATATGGATTTTTTATATACATAAGTGAAGCTTCTGAACATTTTCTAAATATAAAAAATAATCCTAAAAATATAGAAATTATGTTTTTAGAAGATGAAAGCAAAGCAGCTTCTTGTATATTAAGAAAAAGATTAAGATATAAATGCGAAATAGAATTCACTCAAAGAAATGAAAAATTTGATCAAATATATGATGAATTTGAAAATCAAACTGGCGAAGATCATGGAATCAAAATGATAAGAAATATGCAAGATTTTCATCTTATAAAACTCAATTTCAAAGAAGGAAGATTTGTCAAAGGTTTTGGACAAGCATATGATCTAAAAGATGGTTGCATCAGTCAAGCAAAAGGCCAAAGTCCGCATAATTATCATAAAAAATAAACAATTTATAAGCCAAATTATCATATAAATTTTTGTATATTTTTTCTTAAAGGATGAGTTGTGCTTTCTCAATTAAAAATATCTTTTAAGTTTTATACAATACTTTTTTCAACTTTATTGATAATTGGCATATTAACTAACATTGCCAATGGCTCTATTTTAAGTCTTTTTAGTGCATTTTGTGCTGTGCTATATGTATTTTTTGCCGGTGCTGGTAAGATGATTTGTTTTATTTTTGGAATTTTATATTCTATGTCTTATATATACATAGCTTATGAGCTGAAATTATATGGTGATGTTATGTTAAATCTTTTTTATTTACCCATAAACATTTATGGAATTTACAACTGGAAAAATAATCAAAATAAAGAAAAAACTAAAATCATAATAACAAAATTAAAAAATAATCAAAGACTAATATATGCTCTTATAACAATCGTATCGACTATAATTTATGCTTATATTTTAAAAAATATGAATGCTAATTTTGTCTATTTAAATTCTTTTGCTGTTATAGGACAATTAATAGCCTTTTATATGCAAGTTAAAAGATATATGGAAAGTTATTTTTTAGTAACTTTAGCAAATATAAGTTCTTTAATAATTTGGTTTTTGATTTTTGAACAAAGCAAAGAAAGCATAGCCCAACTTTTAAATACTTTAGTATTTTTTATTATAGGAATTTATTATTTTTTTATATGGAAAAAACAAGCACAATGAAAGCTTATATAATAGCAAATGGAAAATTTCCTACAAAAAAATCTATCATCAACGAACTAAAAAAAGCAAATTTTATAGCAGTTTGCGATGGGGCTATTAAGTATCTTGATAAATTAAAAATAATGCCAAATTTAATAATAGGCGATTTAGATAGCATAAGCAAAGAATTAAAAGAAAAATATAAAGACAGACTAATACACATAAAAGAACAAATGAGTAATGATTTATCAAAAGCTTTTTATCATTGTTTAAATTTAGGTTTTGATGAGTTTATATTTTTAGCAAGCACTGGAAAAAGAGAAGATCATACCTTAGCTAATATTTCTTTAATGATAAAATACAGCAAAGATTGCAAAAATTTAACCATAAAAAGTGATTATGGAGAATTTAAATTTTATGAAACTCCTTGCAAAATACAAAGTTATAAAGGCGAACAAATATCCATATTTTGTTTTGATAAAAATATAAAATTTAATTCTAAGAATTTAAAATATCCGTTAAAAAATATGACTTTGCCATTTTTAGCAAGTGCAACTTTAAATGAAGCTAAGACAGATGCTTTTTATTTAAGCTCAAACAAAAAAGCGAAAGTGCTAATTTACAAAGCCTACTAGAATACTAATTACAATAAAAAATCAATTAAATATTAAATTATTAATTATAAATAAATATAATACCAAATATTTTTACAACAAAGGATTTATATGGATTTTATAACTCAACTTTTTCTTGCTGCCATAGTAGGTGGTTTATGTGGATTAGTTTTACACTTTTGGAAAAAAAGTAAAGAAAAAAATAATAAAAAATAATTTTAGTGTTTTAAGTTTATCTTAAAACACACTTCTGTTAATTAAGTTTAGAAATTTGCTCTTTAATTTTTAACACCATTTCTTTTTTAATTTCAAATTCATTTTTTAAATTTTGTATATATATTTTTTTATCTTGGGTGAGCTTTTCATAAACTTGCATATAATTTTTATAAATTTTTAAAATCACAGGTTTGTTTAAAAGTAAATCTTCAAATTCATGCACATTTAATTCTACCAATACTCTTTGATAAATTTCACTTGCTTTTGGATGATACAAACTAAATTCAGCACTATCAAGCTCATAAAATTCTTTGCTTGCATTCATCTTAGTGCTAAAAAACCCTAATGCAAGCTTAGTTGCACTTTCATAATTGGCTAATGCTTTTAAATTTAATTTTTCCAAAAACAAATCAAGTTCTAATTCACTCTCAAATAATAATTCTTTAAAATCTTTTATAAAAATTTCTTCAGCTGCACTAGCAAAACTTCTAAAATAAGCAAATTCGTCATCACTTTGCAAAGATTCTTCTTTTTGCAAATTGGAAAATTGAGCTTTAAAAAGTAAAATTTGTTCTTGTAAATTCGAAAAAGATACTAAAAATCCTTTTTTAAACTCGCTAAATTCCAAAGCAATTTCATTTTTCATTTTTTTAAATTCTTTATTCATCGTATCACTATTATAAAACATCGCTAAAAATGCATCATCGCTAGATAAATACGGAGCTTTATAATTAACCTTTTCATATAAATTTTTCTTAAACAAACCTTGTGCTTTTTTATAATAACTACTATCTTTTTCTTTGATAAATTTCAAAATCTCTTTTGCGATTTTATCGCTAACTATTTTTAATTTTTCAAGGCAAGTGTGATTTAAGATATTAATTTGTTCTTCTAAATTCTTATTTTTTGCAAAAGAATCAAATTTAGCATTTAAATTTTCTAAATTTTTTATAAAAAAATCATATTGATCGAGTAATACAAAACATAATTTTTCAAGCTTTTCTTTGATAAATTCTTTTTTTATATACTCAAAATCAAGCTCTTGTAAATACTGATAAAGCAAAGGCACATTAGACTTTTGCAAATCTTCTTTAGCTTCTTTACAAGAAATAGCAATAAGCTTTGTAAAATACTTATCAAACACTAAATGAGCATGTTGTAAAACATTTTCTAATTCATTTTCGCTCAGCTTGTCTTTTTGATTTAAAACACAAATTCCACCACGCTTTAAAAGCAAAGCATTTGCCTTTATAGCCTCTTCTTCGCTTTTTTTACCAGCATTATCAATCAAACTTAACCATATAGCACTATGCATAAAAGAAAGTTCTTTAAAGGTAGTAAGCGTATCAATATCGTTTGCATTTAAACCAGGAGTGTCTATAAGGGTAATATTTTTTAAAAGCTCAATAGGAGCAAAAAGATGTAAACTTTTAGTTGGTTTGATCTCATTTCTTTGATCACTAAATTTACAAAGCTCTTCTATATCAACGATCTCATCACTTCCATCTTCATATTCAACTCTTAAAAAATAATTTTTTGCATATCGTAAGAATGTAGGTTTAAAAGTCACAGGCACCACACCAGTTGGTAAGCATTCTTTTTGTAAAATTAAATTTAAAAGTGTGGATTTTCCACTTGAAAATTGACCTATGATTGCTATATTAATAGGTCTTTTATAGCTAAAAATAATCTCATCAATTTCTTTTAAAAATTCTAAATTCAAACGCAAACTAGGTTCGCAAAAACTAGTTTTTATAGCTAGCAATCGCCCTTGGAAATTCTCATCAAATTTTTGACAATATAAATTCTCATAAGCTTTTATAAAATCAAAAATTAAATTATTTTGCATTTAAAAGTTCCATTTTTAAATTTTGCAATTGCTCTAGTGTTTTTTGATTTTGATTTAAAAGTTCTTTTGATTTTTGCTCATTATTTTCTACACTTAAAATAAGCTCTTTTAAATCTTTAAATTTTAGCTCTTGTTCTTTTTCATATTGGGCTAGTTTTGTTTTTAAAAGTATAATAAATTCTTGATTATTTTTGATGTTTTGGGCTAAATTTTGTATATTTAACTCATTTAATTTATCTAAAATTTGTTGCTCTAAATGCAATTTATATATATCATTTGTTTGATGAATACTTTCAATCAAACTAGCTTTTAAATTAAATAATATATCATTATTAAAGATATTATCAATTTTTTCTTGGACTAAATTTTTAAAATCGCTATGATTTGATTTTAATATATCATTTAAAAAGTCATATTTTAAACTTAAATTATTTTTAATTTCATCTAATTTTAATTGACTTTCATATTTTAATTCTCTTAAAAGATCAAAAATTCCATCTTTTAAAGTCGTTTCTATAATGGTATTTAAACGAGATATATCGTTTTTCTTTTTATTGTTTTGATTATATTTTAACTCATCGATGATTTTTTCTTGTAATTTTTTAGCAAGCAAACGCAAAAGAGTGCTAGTTTCATCTTTACCATCATCTTTTAAAGTAAAAATGTGTTCTAATTCTTCTTTAACCTGCTCTAATTTATTTTGCAAATTTTTAAATTCATCAATAAGTTTTTGATTTTCTTCACCTAACTCATAATTTTTAAAATTTAACATTTTATTTTCTGTGTCAATTTTTTGTATAAGCAAGTTAGTAATAAGCAATAATTCTTTTTTATAAGCTTGCATAGCAATGGTATTTTTTTCATATAAACTTTTATGGATTAAATTCTCTAAAGACAAGATATTGCTTTTTTCTAAATTTCCTTCATTTTTTTGATAAAAATCATTAGCAAATTTAGAAGAAATACAAATACATTCTATATTTAGAATCAAATTTACATCTAAATTTTTTGCTTTTAAAGATTCTTTGAGTTTATTTTTAGTGTAAGCAACCACTTCTTGCAAGTCTTTTTCACTTAACAAATCAGCCTTAGTAAGCACTATTAGAAGCTTACTTACTCTTGAAGTTAGCAAACATTCTATAATAAAATCACAATCTTTTTGACTTAAACTTTGAGAAGCATTCATAAGGTGGATTAAAAAATCAGCTTTTTGGATGTATTCTTTTGTTAAAAGTTCTCTTTGAATGATTATATCATCAAGACCTGGGGTATCAACTATACAAACATTATCTTTTAAAAAATCAAGTAAAGAATAAATTTCAATCTGCTTGATTAATGCTGAAATTTTATTTTTTGCACTAGTATATTCTTTTAATAAATCAAAATCAACTTCTATGATTTTATTTTCTTCTTTGATATACTCATCAAGATTAAAATCATGCTTTAACTCTTTGAGTAAATTTAGCATATCTTCTTTATTAGTAGAGCTTTTTAAAATATTTTGCCATTCTTGTTGATTCCAAAAATAAATTTTAGCTTTTTGATTTTGTCCGTATTTTAAAATGGTTAAATTTGCTGTTTCAGGGACATTAGACACTCCTAAAAAGTTCTTTTTTAAAAGTGCATTAAGCATACTAGATTTTCCAGCATTCACCACGCCTGTGACTGCTATGGAAAAATCCACTTGTGCAAATTTGAGTAAAGATTCTTGCAAGGTTTTTTTAGTATTTTCATCTTTGCATAAATTTTGTAAATTTTGATTAATTAAGTCTAAATTTTGATGTGCATTAAAAATTTCTTTTTTATAGTCTTTTTTTACACTGTCCATACCTAAGATAAAAACATACATTAAAGAATTATCTGTAATTTTTTGCAAATTTTCTAAAAATTTTAAAACTTCATTTTTATCAATCATTGCAAGTTTTAAAGCATTAATAAAACAAACTTGAGCGTATTGTATATTATAAAGATCTAAACGCAAATTTAAATCTTTAATAATTTTTTTAAATTCTTTTAAAGCGCTAAATCTTTCATAATTATTCAAATTTGTACTTAAAATAATTGCAGCTTTTTGAGTATCTATAACATTTTGTTCAAACATACAATTAGTATTAAGAAAAACACTATAATTTTGCCAAATTTGCTTGAGTAATGTTTTAATAGCCCCTTTTTCTTGGGGGCTAGGATTATTTGTTTCTTTGAGCGACAAGCTGTCTTCTCATATAAGCTATTTTACTTTGTAAAGGTAGCTCTTTAGGGCAATTGTCTTCACATGCAAGCAAAGACATACAACCAAATACTCCATCATCATCGCCAACTAGCTCATAAAAATCTTCTATCGTCCTATGATCATGTGGATCTTGTAGATATCTAGCTGTTCTTAAAAGTCCAGTAGCCGCTATAAAATTAGGTCTCATTAGTTTGGTAGCACAAGAAGCAACACAAATTCCACATTCTATACAACGATCAAGCTCAAAAGTTTCATCAGCAACTTCAGGTTCTATACGCTCTTCAAGTTTAGAAATATCAGTTTCTTTTTCATTATGTACCCAACTTTCAACGCGCTTGCACATACTATCAAACCACTCACCTGTATTTACACTTAAATCTTTTATGTGTCTAAATGCTGGCATTGGCATAAGCTCTATAACACCATCTTCATAGTCTTTTGTTAAAGTTTTACAAGCTAATTTTGGCTTACCATTGATCATCATAGCGCAGCTTCCACAAATTCCTGCCCTACAAACAAAGTCAAAACTCAAATCCGCATCCATTTTTTCTCTAATTTGAGTTAAACACACAAAAATAGTCATAAATGGAGTTTCTTCAAGCTCGTAAGTAACAAAATGAGGTTTAGAGATTTTACTCAATGGATTGTATTTAAATGCTCTTATTGTTAATTTTCTACTCATAATCAACTCCTATTCTTTGATTTGGTGCTTTAAATTTAGCTTGTAATTCATAAGGCATTAACGCATGTTGAATTTCATATCTTCCTTTGCCTTCAGCTTCCATTTTTTCACGAATTGCATCTACTTCAGCTTGGCGTTTTTCACTTAATGGATTTTCTATGATATTTCCTTTTGCACCATATCCTCTAAATGCAGGTGGAATTTCCATTTTCATAATATCAAGATCTTCATACTCAACTCTTGGCATACTCTCCCCTTCTACCCAGTAAGTATTAGTTCTTTTCATCCAATTTAAATCATCTCTCTTTGGATAATCTTCTCTATAATGAGCTCCCCTACTTTCTGTCCTAAGTAAAGCACCATAAGCAACACATAGAGCAATCTTAAGCATTCTTGGTACTCTATAAGCTTCTTCTAGTTCAGGATTAGCACATTTTAGCTCTTTATCATGTACTTTTAAATCTAATGATTTATGATATAACTCTTCAAGCTCTTTAACAGCTTCTTCAAGTCCTTTACCCGTTCTAAAAATAGCAACTTTTTCCCACATAATGTCTTTCATTCTATTTTTAATTTCAAACACATCATATTTACCCTCTTTGCTTACAAGGGATTTTAAGTAATCATATTCTTTAGCAAGGAAAGATTTAACAATATTAGTATCAATTTCTGAGCCATTGTCTTTGCAATATTGTGCAAAATAATCACCAACAATCATACCTGCAACAACAGTTTCAGAACATGAATTTCCACCTAAACGATTAAAACCATGCATATCCCAGCAAGCTGCTTCGCCACATGCAAAAAGACCATTTAGCCATTGACTCTCGCCAGTTGGTTTGGTTCTAATTCCGCCCATTGAATAGTGCTGCATTGGTAAAACAGGAGCCCAGCCTTTTGGACCTTCATCAGCTGGATCTATACCATTAAAAGTTTTACAAATATCTTGAACATCTCTTAAATTTTTTTCAACATGAGCACGACCTAAAATTGAAATATCAAGCCATAAATGATCACCATATGGACTTTTTACACCCTTTCCTTTTCTAATATGCTCCATCATTCTACGACTTACAACATCTCTACTTGCAAGTTCTTTTTTTTCAGGTTCATAATCAGGCATAAAACGATATCCATCAACATCTCTTAAGATACCACCATCACCTCTACAACCTTCGGTTAATAAAATTCCACTAGGAACTATAGGAGTTGGGTGAAACTGAACTGCTTCCATATTTGATAATCTACAAAGTCCAGTTTCTAAAGCAATGGCTGCCCCAGTTCCTTCACAAATCACAGCATTCGTAGTTTGTTTATAAATTCTTCCATAACCACCCGTTGCTATCATAGTTCCTCTAGCAACATAAGCGATTAATTCTCCATTAGTTAAATCTCTAGCAATAGCACCTAAGCATTTTTTACCATCTTGGATAATTCTAACTGCTTCCATTCTATCGATAATTTTTACTTGATGTTTAATTGCTTCATTTGCAACACCATAAAGCATACAGTGTCCTGTTGCATCAGCGATATAACAAGTTCTCCATTTTTTAGTGCCACCAAAATCTCTTGCATTTATAAGACCATGTGCTTCTTCTTTTTCTTCAATAGTAGTTTTTTGAGCATTTATAACAACAGTTCTAGGTCCTTTTGTGACTCTAGTCCAAGGAACCCCCCAAGCAGCAAGCTCACGCACAGCTTTTGGAGCAGTTTGAGCAAACATTCTAGCTACTTCTTGATCACAGCCCCAATCAGATCCTTTAACAGTATCAGCAAAATGCACATCTTCATTGTCACCTTCACCTTTTACACTATTTCCTAGACTTGCTTGCATACCACCTTGCACAGCAGCCGAGTGAGATCTTTTAACAGGACAAATACTTAAAAGTGTTACACTTTGACCACTTTTTGCAACTTCAATTGCTGCTCTAAGCCCAGCAAGACCTCCACCAATAACCAACGCATCACTATATTGTATATTCATATTTAGCTCCATCATAAGTTTTTGCTATTTGTGCTACAGAATTATTTTGATAATTTTTTAAACCTATTTTTGCAAAAGCAGCTAAGCTTAATAATCCTAAAATCAAGAAGAAAATACTTATAAACCATTTTGCTTTTTTCAGTTTTTTACGACTTTCTTTCGCATCTTTTCCTTCAAACCAACCCCATTTTACACATAATCTATAAAGGCCAATGCTTCCATGTAGCTCAACACAGATTAATAAAGCAAGATAAAACAACCACATAAAATGACTCACAACTCTCTCACCTGACATATCAGCACTGATTTTATCCGCATTTGTAATCACAAATATCAAATGAGCCGAACCCAAGAAAAACATTACAAAACCAGTAAAAGCTTGAACCCACCATAAAGAAGAATCGCCATGGTTCATATATTTTAAATGTGTTCTGCAAAGTTGATATTGTCTAAAATTGATAGGAAATTTTCTCATTGCAAGACCTGCATGCACAAAGAAAATTACTAAAACACAGGTAGCTAAAAACGAAGTGATATAACTCATCATAGGGCTATCAATAATAAATTTTAGTTCTAAAAAATGAACAACTGAATTAAAAAAATCATCACTAACTAAAATGGTAGAAACGAAAAACATATGTGCCCACATAAATAATCCTAAGATTAAACCTGTTGCACTTTGAATATAATCAAGTTTTGCTGGTATTTTACTTTTTTTACCATCAACACTTTTGCCTAAAAAACCCTCAATGAGTTGACTCATGTTTGCTCCTTTGAAAAGTTAATAAATTTAACATCAAGTCATTATAAAACTTTTTTTCTTAAAAAAATTAAAAATTAAAAATTTTTTTTAATATTTCTTAAATAAAAAGATAAAAATAGTCCAAATACAAACATTATAATGCTTAATATCTGACCCATGCTAAGTCCTATAAATACATACCCTAAACCAAAATCAGGCTCTCTAAATGCTTCGCAAATAAATCTAGCTAAAGCATAAAGCATAGTATAATAAATGATTAATTGGCCATCATATTTTTTAAATTTTCTAGCAACAACTAAAATTCCAAAAATTACAAAACCTTCCAAAAATGCTTCATAAAGTTGTGAAGGATGGCGCAATACTCCATCCACATAAATACCCCAAGACACATCTGTAACTCTTCCAAATAATTCTTGATTTAAAAAATTTCCTATCCTGCCAAAAACATATCCCAAAGGAACACTAATGGCCACTAAATCAAGATATTTCCACATATTTTGTTTATATTTTTGACAAAAAACATAAGTTGCAATTAAAAATCCCACTACAGCACCATGATAACTCATACCTCTAATACCTACAAATTCACCATTGTAAAAAGGATTAAAAATTTGCCAAGGATTTGCTAAATACCATAAAGTATTTGCATCATAAATTAAAATATACCCTAATCTTGCTCCTAAAATCACTCCGATTTCAACCCATATAAAATAACTATCAAGCATGGAATTTGAAATTCCCATCTTGTCTTTTTTTGCAAAATACTTTGCTATTAACAATGCGACTAATAAAGCTAAAACATACATTATGCCATACCAATGAACTTTTAAACCAAAAAGCTCAAAAGCAACTACATCAAAATTTGCATAAATATTTTGCCAATACTCCATAATACACCTTTATATAAAAGTCATAATATATCAAAAAATTGTTATAATTATAAAAATTAATTTTTAAGGTTTATGTATGAAAAAAATATTAATGTTTTTAATAACAATACTATCTTTCATAGCTTGTGCTGATAATCAAAAAACTTATCATATTTCTATGCCTAGTTTTAAAACCCAAATTCAAGAGCATAATACTACAACTAATGTCGATGGGCCAAAAGTAAAAATTTTAGAAGCTCAAATTTCAAAAAATACTTTTTACAGTTCTTATTTTGAGCAATCAACTCTTAATCAAAGAATAGATAAAAGCTTACAACTACTAAAAGATCAACTCATAAAAGATGTAAAAACTATCTTAGAAAACAAAGGTTATCAAATAGCCCAAGATGATGCTGATTATACTTTTATGATGATTATAAACGCAAGTTTATATGAAGATAAGGTTTTAAGAAATTCAAGTCTTGGCGGAGAAAATGTCGAATCTTCTTTTATGCTGATACTTGAAGCACAAAATACCCTAGCAAGTTTAGATGGAAATACTACTTCTATTAGTAGTTCTACTAAATTTGATGATGCTATTACAATCAATTATCCAATCAAATCTCAAGCAGGTTTTGATACTTTTAGACAAGTTTATAGTACTGTTCCTACTCAAATCAATGAAAATACTTCAGCTAGTGTTTTAGAAGTAGATAATTTATTTATCAAATTTTATAAAGAAATGAGTGCAAATTTGCAAACTTCTATCCCAAAATATGAAAAAATTACCACAGAAATAAAAACACAAGGTTTAATTGAAGAAGACACTAACACGACAAAAGAATCAAATCCTTATCAAAATAATGAAGTGATTATTTTTCAATAGCTTTAGCATAAAATACATTTGCGTTAAATTTTAACTCAATGTATTTTTCTTTAGATTTAAATTCAACCGGAGAATCAATCTCTATCAAATTTTTGTATTTTTCCAAATCATTTAAAAAAGAAAAAAAAGCTTGAGGGCTTTTAATTTTAGCACTAATAATGAATTTATACTTTAAATAATCTTTCGGTTTAGAAATTGGGACTGACACAAACTGTACTTCTTCAAAATAATTTTGCATAAATTTTAAAAAATCTTTGGTAGAAAATTCAGAATTTATCTGAGCTAAACGAATTTGGTTGGTATTTTGAAAACTTGCAATAATTTTTTCTAAACTCTCAAGCTCGTTGGATGCTTTTGTATTTTGAATTTCTTGTCTAGCAAGTTTTGAATGAGTGAGCTTGTAATCTTTTAAAAAAGGAACAATTAAAAACAAAATTAATACCGCACAAACAACAATAAAAGAAAAAGAAAAAATCAAAATTTTTAATATATCTACCTCTTCAAGACTTCTATCTTTTTTATTCATAATTATCCCCAGATGTATTAATGCTTACAAATCTATACCAACCATTTTCAAGTGGATAATAACTCGTTTTAGAAATCGTAAAAATACTTTTCAATGGGGCTTCTAATAACAAAGAAAACATCTCTTTAGTTGGGGTTATACCTCGCAAAGTTAAAGAATCATCCTTTATAATAACCTCATCTAAAGAGATATCTTTTGGAACCAAAGTAAATAAATTTCTCACACTTTTTAATAAGGTTAAATTTTTTCCATCTTCATCATCATCGCCTACAACAGCCACAGCTTGAAAATTTTGCTTTTGAAGCTCGGCAAATTTCAATTTATTGTTTTCAATTTGAGATAAAATTTGAGTAAGTTCTTCTTGTTTATTATTAAGTTGTATAAAAGCATATGAACTTTTAAAAATAACTATCATAAAAACCATCAAAATCAAAGAAACGCTAATTAGTGTAAAATAAATCCAAATTCTAGTAAAAAGATTAAATACAGGTTTTGCCTTAGGCTCTATCAAACTATATTTCATAATTTTAGATCCCTTACTACAAGTTCATTCATGATATCAAGAGTATCAATTAACTCTACTTCTGGTCTTATAAAAAGCTCATTTTCTAAATAATCTAGCGATGTATTACTGAACTCTTCTTCATCAAAAATCACTATTTTTTCCAAAAAACTATTATTATACAAAGGATCGCTATAAAATTCTTTTACACTATCAATGATAAATTCTATCATTTTCATATTGGTGCTGAAATTTTTTAAATCTTCTATAGGTGTTTGTTCTGTTTGATCTTCTAAAGATTCTATTTTATCAAAATCTTCACCCATTTCTTCTAAACTTTTTAATTCATAATTTTCTTCAGTATTTTCAATATCTTCTTCATTTTTTTCACTTTCTAGTTCTTGGGTCAATTCTAAAGGCTCTTCTTCATCTTGCATATCTTCAAAAACTTCTTCTTCATTATAATCTTGACTAGCTATATCAAAATAACTACCAAAATATATTTCTTTATTTTTACAAATTAACATTGCTACAAAATCATGGTATCTATACACATATAAACCTACCTTATCATCAAAACCCTTTTTTTCTATACAATGATATAGCAAAAAAAACGGGGAATACAATAAATCAAGCCCACCAAAATCTTCAAAATCTTGCTGGTAAAATTCCAAAGAAGAATTTGCTACATATACTAAAGTATTATTTAATGATAAGCATTTTACCGTATTTACATCAACTCCAAATTTATGAAGATCTTTATAATTAGAACTTGGAGCTACACCTTGAGCTATAGAAGTAAAAAAAGTATTGATATAAAAAATTTGAAAATCTTTACTTAAATTTTTAACATATTCAACAGCTCTAGTTTTATCTTCAAAAGTTTTTTCAAAAGTATCAACAGCTTTAGAATTTTTCCAAGTATGACATCTAATGGTGTATTGTTTTTTATCATAACATATGCATACTAAAAGTTGTAAAATGTATTTTCTAAGAAAAGATAGCATAATTAGCCTTTATCCATTTGACTTATAATATCAAATTTTTCTTGTATCAATACTTTAGCTTCTTCTAAATTTAAATTTTGAATTTTAATTTCTTCACTTAATCTATAAGTAATCTTTGAAAATGGCTTAGGGAGTATCATTTTATCCCAACTTTTAAATTCCCAAAATGAACTTGCTTCATAATTTAATAAAAAAAGAGGAGTTTGTTTTTTCAACGCTATCATCACAGATCCATCTGAAATACTATGAAATGGTCCTCTTGGTCCATCAGGAGTAATGATGATGTCATTTCCTTGATCTAAAATTTTAAAAGATTGCCTTAATAAAGCCAAAGCTCCTTTACTTGTACTTCCTCTTAAAGTATTTAAGCCAAAAAATGCAATATTTCTAGCAATGATTTCTCCGTCTTTATGATGAGAAATCATCACATAAGCTTTTTTTTCTTTAATACCCATTTTTTTATATGCAAAAGGCATTAAAGCCAATCTCCCATGCCAAAAAAGTATAACGCAAGATTGTTTAGGTAATGCCTCTCCTAAATATACCTTTTTGCAAGTTAAAAAAATCAGCCATTGAAGTAAAAAAATTCCAAAAGCTATACAATCAATTTTAAATGATTTCGCCATTTAACACCATACGCTTAGGATTGGTGATTTTTACTTTTTTCATTTGACCTAATAATTCTTCACTTCCTTTTACTTGAACTAAAAAATTATTATCACTTCTGCCTGCAATATTTCCTTCACTTCTTAATTCTTCAAATAATACCTCTACTTCTTTGTCCTTTTGTCTTAAAACAATTTCGTCTAAAATTTCAGTATGTCTAGCTTGTAAAACACTCAAACGCTTTGAAGCAATATTATCTGGAATTTGATTTGGCATAGTTGCTGCTTTAGTCAGCGGTCTTTTAGAATATTTAAAAGAAAACATTTGTTCAAAACGCACTTTTTCAAGCACATCTAAAGTATCTTCAAAATCTTTATCACTCTCACCTGGAAAAGCTACAATAACATCAGTAGAAATACTCACCTTATCGCATATTGAACGAAGTTTTAAGGCTCTATCTAAATACCATTCTTTGCTATAACCTCTTCTCATGGCCTTTAAAATTTCACTCGAACCACTTTGTAATGGCATATGCATAGATTTACACACTTTTGGATTTTTTGAAAAAACTTCTAAAAATCTATCATCCATATGCAAAGGATGTGGACTTGTAAAGCGAATACGCTCTAAACCTTCTATCTCACTAAGTCTTTCTAAAAGATCAGAAAAATTAATTTTTTCATGAGCATTTGAAAATCTTTTACCATAATTATTAACATTTTGTCCTAATAAAAAAATTTCTTTAGCACCATTTGAAACAGCTTTTAATGTTTCTTTTTTAATAATCTCAAAAGGTATGGAAATTTCATCCCCTCTAGTATGTGGTACTATACAATAAGTACAATGTTTATCACATCCTATAGAAATATTTACATAAGTTTTATAAAGACTATTTCTAAAATCAGCAAAAGCATAATTGCTCTCATCAAAATCTATATCATTACCTAAAAATTTAGGGGTATTAACCGCTTGAGTGATCTTAGAAACATTTCTAGCGCCTAAAACAAAATCCACATTAGGAGCGCGTTTGAAAATTTCATCTCCTAAATGAGAAGCAGTGCATCCACAAACTCCTATTTTTGCCCCATCTTTTTTGATTTTTTCATAACCTCCAACTTCTGAAAAAAGCTTATGTACAGGCTTTTCACGCACCGAACAAGTGTTGATTAAAATCAAATCTGCTTCTTTGGCATCTTGGGTTAGCTCGTAATTTTCTTTTTCTTTAAGTTCAGCTATCATGTGCTCTGAATCTCTTACATTCATAGCACAACCTAAAGTTTGTATAAAAAGTTTTTTACTCAAAGAATATGCACCTCATACATATAATCAGCCTCATCCAAGCCATATTTAATTGTTCTATGATAAACACATTTTCCTTTTTTTTCAAAGTGCTCAACCAAAGCTATAAGCTGTTTGTGTGCGTTATCTTTATCAAAATAAAAAAATTTCTGACCTTCTTTATCTATAACCTTTTCAATACTTTCCAAACTTATACTTTTTGGCTTTTCATCCACAGAGGTTCTTGCTATTTTTAAATCCATATCATCATCCTCGTAATGTTTTAATCTAAAATTATAACAAATTTTACTTTTAATTAAACTTATTAAAGATATAATTTAACCCTTACAAAAATTAAAATCCCAAAATTAAGGTAGTATTGTCATTATGGAAAAAATCACAGATATCATAGAGTCCATTGCTAATGAAAAAAATTTACAAATTGAAGATGTGCGTCAAAGAGTAAAAAAAGCACTTATTAATACAGCTAAAAAAATTTATGGCGATAAATATGAATTTTTTGTTGATTCAGGAAAAAATTTACAACTTTATCAAAAAATCATTGTAGTTGCTGATGATGATGAAAGATTAGGGAATGAAAATGAGCATTTTATTGCTCTAAGCAAAGCAAAAGCAGAAGCAAAAGATGTAGAAATAGGAGATGAATTAACCTATGAGTGTTCTTTGGAAAATTTAGGTCGCACTGCTGTAAATATCTTACACAAAGAATTAGAATACAACATACAAAAACTTTTAGAAGAAAAAATATACGAAAAATATCAAAAAATGGTTGGACATATGGTATTTGGTAGTGTTGTTAGAATAGATAATGAAGAAAATACTTATGTAGAAATTGATGAATTTCGTGCTTGTTTGCCTAGAAAAAATCGTATTAAAGGTGAAAAATTTAAAGTTAGTGATGTAATAAAAGCTGTAATTAGACATGTATATATAGATAGAACTGGCATGAGAATGGAACTTAGTAGAACTAGCCCTAAATTTTTAGAAGCTTTATTAAAGGCTGAAGTTCCTGAAATTAAAGATGGGTTAATTAATATTTATGCAAGTGCTAGAATTCCAGGTGAACGCGCTAAAATCATCTTACAAGCAAATAGCCCAAGCGTTGATGCAGTAGGTGCAACTGTAGGTATAAAAGGGGTGAGAATTAATGCTGTAAGCAAAGAATTAAAAAATGAAAACATTGATTGTATTGAGTATTCTAATGAAATGGCAATTTTAATCACTAGAAGCTTAGCCCCTGCTATTATAAATTCAGTGCAAATTGAAGATAAAAAAGCCATTGTTAGCATCAATAGTGAGCAAAAAAGCAAAGCCATCGGAAAAAGTGGTATCAATATACGCTTAGCTACGATGCTACTTGGTTATGAAATAGAACTTAATGAGGTAAATAGTGAGAATAAAACTTTAAATCAAGAAGAAGCATTTAAAAATCTTAAAGCTTTGTTTGGAGAAAGCTAAAGCTGCTTACCGACAGTTTGCTCGGTAAGTTTTTTTTCTAATACTAAATCAACTATGGCTTGCTCTCTTTTATTAGCCTTTTGACAATGATCTTTATCAAAAAAATCTGTTATTTTTATCACTATTTTTGCCCATCTTTTATGGCGCTCTCTCCAAGCATGCGAAGACAAAGACTCCCAAGCATAGCCATTAAACAAAGTCGCATTGACAAAATGATCTAACGCTCTAACACCTTGTCTAACCCTAGCTGCATCTCCAAAAGTACCGACTATAACTATAAAAAGATAGCTAATCACTGCCAAAGGAACAATAGCACAAAGTAAAATTGTTCCTGCTAATTTTTCTTTCATTTTTTCCTTTTGATAAATTTAATATTCATACCATTAGCTGATCTTATAGTAAGTCTTCCCACAACATCCGGTGTAAAATTTTCTTCTAATTGTAGCTTATAAGTCCTTAAAATATTTGCTAAAATTAAAATTGCTTCTTGCATAGCAAAACCTTGCCCTATACAAATACGCTCTCCCATACCAAAAGGCATATAAGTATCTTTTTTGATTTTACTTTTATCTTCATGACGACTTGGATCAAATTCATGCGGATTTTCCCAAAAATTATCATGTCTGTGTATAAGCCAAGGAGCTACCACTACTCCCGAACCTTCTTTTATAAGCTTATCACGCATTTTACTTTCATGTTTTGCTTCTCTAGCAAAAAATCCCACAGGAGGATAAAGTCTTAAGCTTTCTTTGAAAATATTAGTAAGATATTTCATCGATTTAATATGCTCTATGGTAAATTTTTTATCACCTGCAACTTGCATGATTTCTTCATAAGCTTTTTCTTGTTCTTTTTCACTGATACTTAAAATATAAAGCGTCCAAGTAAGTGAGCTTGCAGTAGTTTCATGACCTGCTAAAAACAACATTGCTACTTGATCTAAAATTTCATTAAAAGAAAATCTTTCATTGGTATCTGCATCTACCACCATAAGTAAAGAAGATAAAATATCTTCATATTTTCCCTTATCAGCTAAAGCATTTTCGTATCTTGGTTTGATAATATCAGATAAAACTTTTCTTATAGTCATACCAGCTTTTAATCTTTTTTTCTCACCCAAAAGATTTGAAAGCCAAGTTGGAAAACGAAACATTCTTCTCATAGCAGTTTTGACTGTTTGTTCTTGCACAGTTATAAAAGCATCTAAGACTATTTTTCCTTTAACCTCATCTAATTTTGAAGACATAATAGTTCTAAAGATCACATCTGCAGTCACAAAAGTCATCGCTTCATCTACTTCAATGATGGCACCATCTTCATATTTATCAAATCTTGTCATCATATCAGACACTGCTTCACTCATCAAACCAAACACCTTAGAAATTCTAGTCATTTCAAAAGATGGTCTTAAAAGCTCTCTTTGTTTCTCCCAAACCTTGCCATTAGTAGTAAAGATACTAACACCCAAAAGCGGCTCAAGTAGTTCATGTAAAAGCTGACTTTTTGGATATTCTCTTACCTCATCAACCATAATGCGTCTTACTTCTTTTGGATCATTTACTACATAAAGATCAAAACCAGGCATTTGGACTCTACCCATCATCATTTTATAACTTCTTTCATACAACCCATCAAGCCAAGATCTTCTTTTGAGCAAAAAAGTCATAAGAGTGGAAGCCTTATTTTTATAAGGCTTTGGATGAAAAGGACATTGATCCATGATTTGCTCCTTTATTTGATTTTTTCTTCTAGCATATTTTTGCCCATTATAAAGTCAAAAAAGTCATATACGCCTTTAATTTGCGTAGAAAATAAATATAAAAAATGTGCTTTGTATTTGTCTTTTTTGATTTTTTTATAATCTTGCTTGTGATATAAAGTATGAAATTTAGCTGAAAGATATTTTGGACTAAAGTTAGCTTTTACTCCACTTGTGCGTATGAAATCAACCTGTGCAAAACAAGCTCCATCAATGATAGAAGTAAAATCATACCATATTAAATTTTTACTTCCTAAATACTCTAAATCTTTTCTAAACTCATGTGATATTTTCTGATAGCTTACTAGTGGAATACACTCTCCTAAAGTGAGTATTTTTAAATTTGAAAAATCAATATTTTCTTGCTCGCATTTTTTTAGCACTTTAGTCAAAACATTGATACATAAAATCGTTCCTACACTATGAGCTATTAAAATTAATTCATAATCTTTTTCTTTAGAATGAGTTTTTAAATTTTCAAAAATTGTTTGAGAAAATTCTTGCATCCTTTGTTCTAATTGACCCTGTCTATTTTTTTCCCAATTTGCACAAAATGAACAAATTCTAGCTATCCAAAACACGGCTAGTTTTTTTCCAAATTTAAATAATATTTTTGGCAAAACAAATAAACACGCAATAAAAGCTAAAATTCCTAATACTAAATGAAAATTTTTAAGATAAAACAAAGCTCCAAAAGCACAACTTAAAGTAAAAATCAAACTCAATAATACATAAAAAAATGGATAATACCCTGTAGCAAGTTGATTAAAAGATTCTTTTCCAAATTTTATAAAAAGCCCTGTGATGGTATAAATTCTAAAAAAACTATAACAATCATACAAAGCATCTTTTAAATCTTGCGACCAATTTTTTTTAACTATATCATTCCAGCTTAAAAAAGTATATCTAATCTGAGTTTTTTCAGTATTTATCTCCCAAAAAGGAAAGAAATTGGGTTTTATTTGGCTTTTTGAAATTGTATAGTTGTATTTTAAAATTTCATTTTGCAAAGATAAATTCTTTTTAAACATAGTATAATAATGCCTATATCCTCTAGGATCATAACCAGCTATATAAAAAACATCTCTTTTTTTACACTCTTTTTCCATAGCAAACCCAACTTAAAAATAACTCAAAAATATAGCTAAAGTTATTATCTTTGTCAAATGCTTAAATACTAAGACTAAAAGAGTTTTTTACTCTTACATTATTTATTAAAAAATATTTTATAAAATTCATAAATAAAAATTAAAGAAGGTGCTATGGAGATAGTTTTACTAGGTGGGAGTAATAGTGTTGTTAAAAATGGTCTTAGAATAGGACTTGAACACAAAAATACCATCTTGCATAATTTTGCCCTAGGGCTTAGTACTTCTTTGCAAAATTTATATGAATTAATTCGCCATGAAAAAACCATAAAAAATGCTGATTTTATCATCAGCGAATCAAATATCAATGAGTATTTAAGTCCTATCAATACAGCTATTTTGCTTAGAAATATTGATTATTTTTATGAGCAATTATATAAAATGCAAAAAACAACTATTGTTTTAATCTTACCTATACCTGTGCAAAATGATAAAGCTAAAGCTATTAATGAAACTCATAGGAAAAATTGCTATCACTATGGTTTTAATTTAATCGATGTAGATCTTTATTTTAAGCAAAACAATCTTTATGCTTTTGATCAAAACTATAAATTCCATCCTATGCCACTTGCTATGCAAGAGCTTGGTAAAAATATCATCAATCATTTAGATTATTTTAAAAAATCTAAAGAAAATATTTCTTGTTCTAAGAGAAAATATTTTATTTTTACTCCAAATTTAGCTAAATTTGAACATAAAAATTCATTTTTTTGTGAAAAAGTAGTAAGAATTAATGCTTTAGAAAAAATATTTTTCCCACAAGAATACCTAGGATGTCAAATTTTAGGAATTCACACTTGGACTCAAACTAATTTAATTACTCATGCTATATCTACCATAAGCATTGAAGGTGCTAATTTTAAAATCCATAAAAATTTTAATACGATTAATAATTTTCAAGATTTGCAAAATGATAAAGCTTTTATAGACACACAAACTTGTTTTTATGTTAATACTCAAAATATCACGCAAAATGAATCGAGTGGTGGAGTTAGCATAAGCAAAAATACCACTAAGTTAAACTATGCCGATCTAATAGGAATCTTGCTTTTACAAAATGATGATTTTCGTCAAAACAATTTAAATCTTAAGAAAAAAAATGAAAATTTTTTAATCCCTCCTATAGAATTTTATGCAAAATTAATCTACGAATACGAAGAAAATATTAAATTTGATAAACAATCTTTCTTGCAAAGTCAAAATCACAATCTCATGCAATTTTTAACACATAAAAATTTAAAAGCTGAATTTGAACTTTTTATATCTAAAAATACCAAGCTTTACGGAGCTAATTTAAGAATCAAAGACAAATTAAGCTATAAACTTGGAGAAGTAATTATTAAAAATAGTAAAAGTTTTACAGGGTATTTAAAAATGCCTTTTGAATTAATAAAAACCAAAAAACATCATTTAAAAAACCAAACAAACACTAAAGACTTACCACCTCTAAAAGCTTATGCTGATTACAAACAAGCTCAAATTGCTAAAACTCATTTGCCTTATCTTTTAGGAAATGCACTTTTGCAAGCTTCAAGAACTCCTTTTAAGATTGGCTATATAAGTTTGCCTTTTAAGCTTAAAAAAATTGCTAAAAATTATAAAAAGAAAATTTAATCTAAGCTAGTATTTTTAAAAAAATTCCCATTTATTTGGGTTTTATAAATGATATAATTTCTAAATTTAGCATGCAATCTTGCATCAGGTTTATAAGCTCTACATTCTTTCCAAAAAGTATGCAAACTTTTTTGATAGGTCAGTCCTTCTATATCATAAAATGCTTTTCCCATAACCTTTAAAGGACTCCCGTGATGCAAGGCTGAAAGCCCTACCGTGCTATTTATGACTATAGTGCCTCTAGCATTGCTTAAAAGCATGGGCAAGTGCAAATCATGTACATATAAAATTCGACCTTCTACATT
The DNA here is from genome assembly GCF_008011665.1 of Campylobacter volucris. Taxonomy (GTDB): domain Bacteria; phylum Campylobacterota; class Campylobacteria; order Campylobacterales; family Campylobacteraceae; genus Campylobacter_D; species Campylobacter_D volucris_A. The sequence goes on along the minus strand of NZ_VOWJ01000021.1, from coordinate 15,814 downwards.
GTATTTTAAACTCAAATTTTCTATCAATTTAGTATAGTCTTTATAACCTCTATCCATAGGGTGATGTTTAAAAACTAAATAAGACTTTGCTCTAGCATGATTAGCAAAAGAAATAATCACTTCTTCTATAAATTTTTCCGTAGTTTTTTTATAATGATGAGATAATTGTGTATCATTAAAAACTTGCAAAATAGCTAAAAAATATTTTTGTTTAAGACTAATGATTTTTTCATTGATTGATTTTTCAGTGATTTTATATTTTTTCTTTCTATATAAAGACAAAAGCCAAGGAGTAAAATCAAAAAACTTTAAAGATCTATGATGCAAAGAATTATTAAAATACCAAGCAAACAAAGCAGAAAAAAACCAATACAAAAACGAAGCAAAAGCCATATTTTTAAAAGTGCTAGAAAAATTTTTTATTTCGTATTCTTTATCAAATTTTTTATGATTTAAGTAAAATTCTTTATCTCTTGGTAGGGTAGAATTTGCATTTACTCCATCTTTTTCAAAGGTTATAAAGTTTGGTCTTATATAACCTTCTTCAAATATCCAAATTTCTATACCCATTTCTTTTGCCACTTTAATGGCTATTTCATGAATTTTACGACAATCATTATACATGATAATAATTTGGATATTTTTTTCTTTAAAAAAATTAATATAAAAATTTTCTAAATCTTCTAAACTACCTCTATAATTTACACTTTTAAAAGGATAAAAAAAGAAATCTCCGCCATTAAAATTTATTTTATATACATTAGCATCGGGTATCTTTTTAGAAATTTTATAAAAAAACCTTCCAACTGGTCCTTGAAGTAATAAAACATTTTTTCCAGAAAATTTTTTTAATTTTTTACCTAAATTCATCTACCTATAACAAACTCTATTGCTCTTCTAATTTTTCTAAGTATAAAAATTCTAAAATCCAAAATCATCTTATAATAAAAATTTGAAAAATATTTCTCTTGCATTTTTAACATTATATCTAAAGCAACTTCAACTTCACATAAATTTTTAGTTTTTGGATGTATATATCTTGGATAAATTATCAAAACTCCAGCTACTAATTCTTCTAAGCTCAATTTTTTAGTTCTTCTTGATATATTATGCATATCATTTGTTAAACCCCAATTAGCATAAAAAGGCTTGCCATAAGTAAAAACTTTTTTACCACGCAAAAGGGCATCAAAGCCACTAGTAGAAGTTATGGTATGCACTTCATCACTTACATTTATAGCACTATCTATACTTACATTTTCAATTATTTCATCGCAATATTTTAAAATTATATCTTTATCTTTTAAACCTTTTCTATTTCCGCTTAAAACATCAGGATGAGGCTTAAAAACTATAAAGGTATTTTTGTTATTTTTTCTTACAACTTGCAAAAGTTTTAAGGTATCAAAACCAGCTCCACCTAAAATCATAGAAGCATCATCTTCTACTTGAGCAGGAATCAAAATGATCTTTTTATTTGTATTAAATTTCAAATCTTCATGTTTTAAGCCATTGTATTTTGAAAATTTATTTGCAATTATAGTATTTATTAAATTTTTAGCTCTTTGCTTTAAATTTTCATCAAATTCATAATTTTGTAAAATATATTCTAAATCACTTTCTTGATTTGGATCTATATATAAACCCTTACTATCTACCACTAAAGAAAAAGGCCTAGTAAGATCAGATCCTAAAAAAACTGATCGCAAAAAGCCATCTTCAACTAAAAAGATATTGTCATTTTTTATATTATTTTGATTTAAATAAATTTGTAAATCTTTTTTTTTAAATCTTTGTCCCCATATAAAAAATTTATCATTTTCATTAATTTTATATTTTAATATATCATCAAAAGAATTTAAAAATATAATTTTACTTTTTTTAGTTTGAAAAAAAGGTTTTATAAACCATCTTTTCCATAAAGTAAATCCTAAAAAATATAAATTATTTGAATTTATTTGCTCTATTTTTTTATATTTTGCTAAAGTATTTATGGTATCAAAAATATCGCTTTTTTTATCTAAATAAGGATTAAAATATTCACTATACAAAATATAAGCAGCATAAAAAACCTCTTCTAGTTTTCTTTTTTTAAACCTTCTTTTACACTCTAACTTATCTTTAGTTAAACCCCAACCAGCATAAAAAGGCTTGCCATAACAAATACACTCCAATTCCATCATCAAAGCCTCAAAACCCATGCCAGAAGTTTTTGTATAAACCTTGTCAAAAAAGGATAAAAGCTCTATTGGATTATAATTTTCTTTTATTAAGATACATTCTTTTGGAATATCTTTAACATCAAAATCACTTTGTTTTTTGCCGCTTAACACATCAGGATGAATTTTTATATAAATTTTAGCTTGAGGATTTTCTTTTATAGCATCATTTATAATTTCTTGCGTAGAAAAATTTTCTGCTAGGCCGTATTTTAAAGAAGCATCATTATAAACTTGAGTTATTATCAATACTCGCTTTTCATTTTGGCTAAACAAATCTTTTGGCAAGGATAAATTATTGTTATATTTACTTAATTTTTCTTGTTTTATGAGCTTTATAGCTTTTTTTGCTTGTTTTAATTCTTTTTCATTAAATTTATATGTATTTAAAATATTTTCAAGTCTAGATGGTGCAGTCGCATCATAATAAATTCCCACATCATCTTTAACTATAGAAAAACTAGGGCTATTTTCTATACCCAAATTCAAAGAACGCAAAAAACCATCCTCTAAAAGTAAAAATTTACAATTATGCTTTTTGGCTAATTTTATAGCCTTAAAGCCTGACTTTTTCCTACCCCAACCTAAAAAGATATCTTCTTTATTGATAGATTTAAATATACTAAAAAAAATTACTTTATAAAAATTGTTAACATTGGCTATAAGTTTTTTTGAAGTGCTATAAAATGCCATACAATTTGCTTAAAACTTTATCCACTTTATCATCTAAATCATTTTGCAAAGAGTTATCTATAATAAAATCAGTTTTTGGTTCATCAAATTTTATATCAATTCCAACTACATTTTTTATTTTTCCTTCTAAAGCTTGAGTATAAAGTCCTTTTTGATCTCTTTTTATAAGTTCTTGCAAATCACATTTAATATAAACTTCAATATAATTTTCAAAGTTTTTTCTATTATATTCATAAATTTCATTAAACATAGAAATAGTCGTAACTATTACTATCATATCTTGCTCATTTAAAAATTTGGCAAATTTAGCCCTTTTTAGCGCCATATCTATGCGACTTTGTTTATCATATCCATAATGACCTATTATATCTCTTAATTCATCCCCATCAAGATAAATAATATTTTTATACTCTTGTTTTAATTTTTTATATAAAGCTTTTCCTATGGTACTTTTACCGCTACCAGCTAAACCAGTAAACCATATAATATAAGGCTTTTTCATTAAATCTCTACTTTCAAATCACTCATAAAATCAATTTCGCACCAATTACCATTTGTGTATATAGCTGTCGCATTGTTAAATTTATTTATCAAAATTTGTAAAAAACTAGTCATATACATATTTTCAAAATCTTTACCATCATAATCTTTGTTTTTATCTAAATTTTCATATATATTAATCACTTCTTTTAAAAAAGTATGAGAAAATTTAAACAATCCCATATATTGACCTTGAATTTCATCATAATCTTTAGCTTTTTTCCCAAGTTCTATTATATAATTATCTTTTATTTTTAGTGTTTCAGCATCATCTAAAGGATTTTTAAATCTTTTGTTCCATAATTTTTTCCAATCTTTATCTATTAATATGGCAAAATCGCTTTTATCATTTTTTAATTTTTTAATACTATTTTCAAAATACACTATATCAGCATAGGATATTATCAAATCTTGTTTATCTTTTATACATTTTTGCAAAAAATCTTTAGCACAAAATAAAGTTTGAACCATATTAGTTTTATCATATTTTTTGTTTTCATAAAATAAATTTATATTATATTTTTCGTTTAGATACTTTTTTAAAATTTCAAATAAATATCCGCCAACTATACAAATTTCATCTATATTATTTGCTTTTAGAGCTTTTATTTCATAATCTATTATTTTTTTATTTTTATATTCTACCATACATTTTGGATTATTTTTTGTAAGCGGCATAAGTCTTGAACCAAACCCTGCTGCAAGTATAATAGCTCTCATTTTATTTTTCCTAGCCAATCTTTAAAAATATTTTCTTCATTTAATCCATTTTGTCTTTCCATATGCCACATTATGCCATATATATTTAAATTTTTATGTTTAAATGCTTCTATGGTATTATCGTTTGCCCTAGCTAAAATTTCAAATTCATCAGATAATTTATCTATAGCAAAATTATGAAATGAATTTACATTTATTTTTTTATTTTTTATATAAATATCATGATTTTGTATATGATTTTCACATTTTATGAAGTGTGATTTAAAATAAGAAGCTATCATTTGAGCTCCTCTACAAATTCCAAGAAGTGGTAAATCATTTTTTATACAATAAGCTATAATATTGCTTTCATATTCATCTCTTTTTTTTGATATATCATTTTTATCAAATTCATATAAATCATTTCCACCACTTAAAATCACAGCACTAATTGATCGAGCATACTTTTTAAAGTCAATTTCATAGCTTAATGGCAATGGTAAAAAATTTTGCAAATTTTTATTAAAAAACTCTCCCCATTCTAAAGCCAAGCATTCTCTTAATTCAAAATAAGTATTATTTTTTATAATTCTTTGGCTAATAGCTATAAATTTCAAAATTATTCCTTATATAAGCAAATTATTTGTTCGTTTTGGCATTCTATTTTTATCTTTTTTGCTTTTAAATATTTTTTAAAATTTTCTTCACCAACTCCTATAACAGCCGGCATACCAAGTTCTGAAGCTCTAATTGCCATATGTGAATTTGCTCCTCCATAGCAAGTTATAAAACCAGCTATATTTTTAGTAAATAAATAATCATATCCGGGATCAGCCGCATATATTAAGACTATTTTACCTTCTAGATTTTTATCATTCTCTAAAGCTGTATCAGCACTTATGCTTTTTTGACTTATAAAATTTGGATTTATATTGCTTGCAAAAAAACCAAAAATTTGTTCAGCATCTGTAATCAATGATGGTAATTTTAAAGCTAAACTTATATTATATTCTTCTTTGTTTTCTTTAATTTGTTGTAAAAATGCATTTTTAGGATTTTTAGAATATAAAGTAGAATAAAGATTTAATATACTTTTTATGTCTAAATGCGCCATATCTTCTTTAGAAATTTCGTAATATTCTCCAAGTTCTCCTATCATTTGTATGGCTTTTGAAAGAAGTTTGCTAAATTCAAATTTTACAAATTCTCTTCCTTCTATAGCTATTTTTAAAAAGTTAAAAAATTCATTTGTATTTATCAAAATGCCATGTTCTTTTAATATTTTTTCTAATTTTATTATTTTTTCTTTATCTAGTTTAAATTTTTTATTTTCTTCTTTTTTTGATTTTTTATTTAAATCAAAATAGTTTTCAAAATCTTCATCATATCTAGGCGATAATATATTATAAGTTCCAGCCCTTAAATGACCAAATTCTTTTAAAAATTGTTTTTTATTTTTTTCTTCTAAATTATTTATTTTTTCACTTAAATCTTTGCTTATAGTGTGTAAAGAATTTAAAAAATCATTTCTTTCTTCCTTTGAAAAAAATCCTATTTCTACCAAGGAATTTAGCATGGTCATAGCCACAAAAGCAGCTCTTGCAACCCCAGCAAAAGGTAGCGTTCCATATCTTTTACATTCTTCTATAAGCCAATATATTTTATCTATTAAAGAAAGTTTAGAATTGATTATATTTTCATAATAAAGCATCATCTTTTTTGATTTTTCTATATCTTTGAAGCATAATCCATTTTTCGGACTTAGTATAGAATTTGTAAGATTTAATAATGAAAATTCTAAGCGTTTTATTTCGTTTTCATTAAAGTCATTGTTTAATAATTCTTTTAATTTTTTACTTATATTAAAATCATAACAAGAAAATACTATGTTAAATTCTATTTTATCATGTAAATCATGATTTTTATATAATTTATCAAGATAAAAATTTGCTAATTTTTTAGCTATTTCATCATCTAAATCTTTAGGTATAAAAGAATTAAAAGATAATCTCACATCAACATAAGGAATGCCTAAAAAAGAATGTATTAAAGGATGAGATCTTAAATCTTTATAACCATAATTATCTCTTTGATAGGCCCATATATTATCAGTGATTATTTCTTTATAGAGACTAAAAGCTAGTCTTTTTGGCCTAAGTCCTATAATTTCAGCTGGATTCCAATCAGGCATAACTCCAAAAATAGCTCTTTTGCCAAAAATTCTTGGTCTTGGATCTTGCAAGGATATAAATCTTTTTTGTAATCTTTTTAAAGCTTCTTTTTTTATGCTTTTGTATAAATTAATTTTATTTTGCATTATCAGTGGTCTAACTTGCAAGCAAAAAAGTTCATTTTTATCATTAAAAGCAAATTCTACATCTATAAAATGACAATCAAATAAAAGCTCTAATTCTTTAATCATAAAAATGACTTTTTTCATATGATAATCTTTGATATTTTCATCATCTTTATAATGAAAATAAGTTTTAGCATTTTTAGCACTTCCATCTGTTATAGCATTGTTTGAGCCATTTTCATCGTATTGTATACAAAAATAAGGAGCAAAATTATCTTTATCTACACTAAAAGCAACTCCACATTTGTTTATATTTTTAAGCATAGGTTGTATTAAAATTTCATCATCTTTAAAAGGCATAGAATTTCCAACTTCTTCTATGGCTTTTATTATTTCTTTTTCATTTTTTGAATTGATATTAGCAAGACTTAAAAATGCTCCAGCATTTGAATTTGCAAAACTATCTTCATTTTTAGAGGAGCTACGGATTATTAATTTATCACTGTTTAGAGATTTTATTTTATTGATAATATTTTTTTTATCTTTTTTTAAATCATTTAACGAACAAATTATTAAATCTAAAACTTTAGCACTTTTTAATTTATTTTTTAAATTTATTAAATTACGAGCCTTTGTATTAAATTTAAGTTTTTCCATAGCTTCCTCTTTTAATTATATTTTTTTAGCGCCCCATGCTCTTGTTGTGTATTTTATATCAAATTCATTTGGCAATTCTTGTTTTAATTTATTTGTTATTTTATTAAATAACTCATTACCTTCTTGTGTTTCTAAATCCCAATAAGGATTTTTAACACTTCTCCACGCATTTATATAATTTTCAACACTTTGATGAAAATAGAAATCCTCTTCTAGGTAAATAATATTATCAAAAATATCTTTATGAGCTTCTATTATAGGGCGTTGATCTTCTCTTCTTGTTCCTCTTGTATAATTTGGAACAAAACTAATTATTACGTCTTCTGCTATTTTTTGAATAGGATCGTTTAAATCTCTATGATTCCACATACAAGTAAAATAACAACCCTTTTTAAGAAGTCTATAGCTTTCTTTTAACGCCATAGATCGATCCATAACATTAAAGCTACTTCCAAAACTAACCCAATCAAATTCACCATCTTTTAAGGTAGAATCAATCCCAGTAGCTCTAACCCAAGTTATATCTTGATTTTTTGTTCTTTCTATGCCAATTTCTCTCATGGCATCATTTGGTTCAACAGCAACCACTTCACAATTTCTTTCCAAAAGCATAATGCTTAAATTTCCTGTTCCAGCACCAATATCCGCAACTTTTATTTTAGAACTTTTGCTAGTTTTTTTAGCAAGTTCAACTAACATATCTATGCTAAGTGATGCATAATTTGGTCTATAACTATAAAATTTTGCATGTTTTGTATAATCCCACACTTGTTCTACTATTTTTTCCATTTTTATCCTTTAACTTTTTAAAAGCAACAAGCCTAAAAAGTCAAAGGATATTGATTTTATGCCTTTTTAACCGTCCATGCACGAATTTTATAAGGTATTTTTATAATATCCATAGAAGAAATTTTATTTTCTATCATTTTTAAAATTTCTTCCCATCTTTCTTTTCCAGCTTGTGCTTGAATATCATTTACAGAATGCCAAGCCCCAAGATATCTTTCTTTATCCATAAGCTCAAAATAATCACATTCCATAAAAAAGCAATCTTTGAAATCTCCTGTGCTTACTAAGGTTTCTTCCCATTTTTTAACATTTTGAGTACCACTGCTCACACGATTAAGCTCTGGTATAATATTCTTAATTTCCTCTTCAATTTCATAAAACACAGAACCTTTAATTATATGGCGTGGATTCCATATAGCAGTGAAATACCCCCCCCATTTAACACTCTTGCAAATTCGGGTAAAGATTTTTTAGGATCAGTCCAATGAAAAGAACTAGCCATAATAACCCAATCAGCACTAGCACTAGGCATATTTGTTTCTTCTCCACTTCCTTTGTGCCAAATAATATTTTTAGAATTTTGAGTAAATTTTATACCTTCTTCTCTCATGTTATCATTTGGCTCAATGGCATTTATATTTAGATTAAAATCATCAGCTAGCATTTTAGTTAGCTTACCTGTACCAGCTCCAACTTCTACTACATCTAAGATAGGTTTGTTTTTATCATTTACGCATTTTATAAGTTTTTCTATAAGCATACTTGAATATGCAGGTCTATTATGATAATGTTTTGCAACTTCGCTAAAATCACCTTGTTTCATGAAACTCCTTTGAAAATTATTTACAATTATAATATTTTTATTTTATTTTTTATTTATTCTTGTTCTATTTTATCTTTACCATCTAGCTCTTCACACATTTTTTCAAATTCTTGATAATACCTCCATGAAGCTACGATGTCTGGACGGTGTTGTTTAACATGCTCTAAATCTTCATCAAATTTATTTTTATATCTTAACAAAACATCTGAATTATTTTTTAAATATAGCAATATATCTTTTTCTACCTTTAACTTTATTCTTTCATTTATATAAAATTTTTCTAATAAAATAAAGTATTCTTTAAAATATTGAACAATATCTTCCCAAAGTTTTTTATTTTTTCTTAAAAAATTTAATTCTTCTTCTTGAATATTGACAGAGATTCTTTTATCTAAAAAGAATGATGTATCAAGAAATTCTTCAATACAATTGATATAATTTTTTCTACTATAATCTTTTTCAACATAAAAAACAATCTTATGTTGATTTTCCAAAATATAATAAAACTCTTTCGGAAAAAAATAATGATCAGCATGATCATTAGAAGCATTAGAAAAATTTAAAAAATTATTTTTATCTTTTTTATTTGGAGAGAAAAAATTTAACTTATTTGATAAACTTTCAAAGGTATCAAAAGCTCTATTCGGCAAGATTTCATCCATAGTTATGTAATATATCTTGGAAATCTTTATTTTCTTTATCCTTTCATTTAAAATATTATAATTATCATAATCTCTAGAATATGCATCTAAAATTTCTATATTTGGATTTCCATCTTTGTCTTTGTAACAATAATCTATTTTAATATTTAAAAGCTTGTCGTATGGAAAAAACACAGGGATTTCTTTCTTGATTATGGAAAAATCTAATCTTCCAAAATGATTTAAAATAGGTTTTAAAACAGAAATGGGATCTCTAATGAAACAAACCGCAGGAACTATTTTTTGAATCAACGAATAAAATTTTGCGATTTCTTTTTTATGACCATAATCTCTTCCGGCTAATATAATTGCATTAAATGTATTTTTATTATTTACTAGCATTTTATAAGAATCTAAAAATTGATATAGGGGATCTCCATAATGACGATTTAAAGTAACTTGACAGAGTCTAAAATAATAGGTTGCAGCACTAGTTCCTGCTCCATGTATCACTAAAAATACAAACCCATAATTCTCCGGCAAAGGCAAATTCATTTCCCAAGCAAGTTCAGCTGATATATTATTATAATTAATCTCTTCATTTTCGTCATTTAATTTTTTAGGATCAAGCAATGAAGGATAAGGATGATTTTCTTTTTTATATTTTTGATAAAAATCATCTGATAATAGCCATTCTTGTATTAAATCTAAATGTTTTAATACATAGTCAAAATTATGAAAGATATTATCTATTATAGCTTGATAGTTTTTATGAGTTTGAATAATATTATTTATTTTATTAAGGTTTTTAATAAAAATTTTTTTATTATCTGCTATTGCATTGCACATACTAGGAGATACAACATTGAAATCACTTAATAATGTTTTTATTATTTTATAATCTTTTTTAGTTTGCTTTATATCTTTAAATAAAGCAAAATATCCACCTTTAAATTTGTTTTTATCAGCTTGTATTAAAGTTTGTCCTAGCATATAAGAAAGATGAAATTTAATTCTTATGCTATCATTATAATCGTTTAATGTTTTTATATCAGGATATATAAGATTTGGAAATATTTTTATAGTTTGTTTATATAGTTTTTTTTCTTTAAAGTTTTCTTTTTTTATTTTATATAATTTATATATTAAGCTTAAATACCCCCCCCCGCCATTGGCATTATGTTCTATTACACATGAACCTAACTTGTAAGCTAATTGATTTTTGATTCTACTTGTTGCGCTATGTGGATTTAGCATTTAGTTTCCTTTTTTATAAAGAATGGATTATACAATACTTTCATCAAATAAAGTTTATTTTTTTCTTAAATTCCCTCTTCAATCTCCCAATCTCAAACCACAATTTAACATATCCACCTTTATACCAAGTTTTATTAGCTTTTATTAAAGCTTGTCCTAATTTATAAGAAAGATGATTTTTAAGTTTAATAGCTTCTTTATAATCAGGATAAGATTCTAATGGAGGTAATTTTAAAGATGGATCTTTTTTTATTTTTGCTTTATATATTTTTTGTTCTTGATTATGATTTATTATAGTTGATATTATATATATTGGCATACATAGTATGCCAAATATACTTTTTGAATTTATTATTAAAGTTTGACCTAGTTTATAGGAGAGTTGGTTTTGAATTCTAGATTTAGCTGTGCCGTGTTTGGTTTGGAAAGAAAGCAAATTTCTATTACACATCTTATTTTCTTTCAAAAAATAATCTTCCAAAATTTTAATTTGTCTTTGTTTTGGTGGAATAAGATACTCTTCGTTTAACATATTTTCTCTAAGCATTATAAAATCATCACCATAAGCACACATAAAGATCCTAGGAATATTTCCTCTAAAAATATCTGACCATCTTGCATCAAAATTTGAAAAAAATACCAAATCACCTTCATTAGCATATCTACCATCTATAACACCTAAACGGAATAATATAGTACTAGAAAACAAAAATTTATTTGGCAATGTACCTTTTAATTCAACTTCATTCTCATATAAATCTAAATAATGTTTTATCCTAATCTTTCTATAAAACAATATGTCTGGTCTGGTTGTAAATATATAGTCATATTTAATTTTATTATAATTTTCATATTCTAAACGCAAATTAGCTACCCTATCTAAAGAAATAGATTGACCATTAACATTCTCTCCAAGCTCCTCTAACAAAAAACAAACCGGCTTATATATATCTTTAATTTCATCTATATCATTTTCTGTTAATAATTTATTATTTAAAGTTGGAAATGCTAAATTATGATCATACCAACAAGATTTATATCTATTAAACTGCTCCCAAGTATGTATAAAAATATCCACAGCATAACCATCATTTATATTAGGAAATATGATATACTTAAAAAAATTTTCATATGTGTATTTATAAGTTCTCATATGACCATACAATTGAATTGCTATTTTTTTCATAATTTAATATTCCTAAATTCTTCGGGAGTCCCGCAGAATATAATTTCATCTATATTTATTTCATAATATTTTATAATTTTACCTTTTTGTATTAAATAATTATACATAGGAGCAATATAAAATTCATTTTTTATCAAAATATTATTTTTCCTTATCATATAAAATATATCTTTAAAATCTTTTGTTCTTTTAAAATAATACAATCCGCTGCTACAAAAATTAGATATTCTTTCTTTTTCAGTTGTTTTTAAAACATTATTATCATCACCTGGTAAAATAAAAGACCAATGTTCTCCATCTGCTTTAAATACTTCTAAATAACCATCAATATAATCGTAATCAAAATTTGGCAATTTATAATTAATTCTAAAAGTATCTATATTAAAAATCAAAATACTTTCATTATCACTAATTTTTGCTTTTTCTAATCCAAGCATCACAGTATGTGCTTGACCTTGAGTTTCTTTATCTAATTCAATAAAAATTACATTTTTTATTTGCATTTTTTTACATTCATTTTCAATAAATTTTCTAGTTTCAAAAATATCTCTATAAATAAATAAAAAAGTGCACTCGTTAAAATACTCTTTAAATCCAATAACAGCATGATAAAAAACGGAATTTTGCATTACATCTAGCATATATTTAGGTTTTTTATATCCAGCTTTAAAAAATCTCAAACTAAGCCCTGCCATAGGAAAAACAATTATCACAATAAACCTTCTTCTTTAAATAAAAAGTATAACCTAAAAATATTTGCAAACAATGCTTTTTGTCTTTCTTTGCTATCATGATGCAAAGGCAACATGGATAAAAAAAGATGCAAAGTGATAGCAAAAATATTTTTATTTAACTGAAAAATTTCTGTAAATTTTCTTTGAATGTTATAAATCTCATTTGGCATATCTATTACAAAATAGATCTTATTGTCTTTTATTTTGCAAGTATAAAAGCCAGATATTATAAAATCATACATTCCAAAAACACAATGAACTAATTTTGCATAATCATAATGCATATCACCATATATTGTTATATTTTCTTTAAAATCCATACCCCTTGGATCAAAAACTTTTATAAAACCTGATCTAAAATCAAACATTATATTACTAAAACAAAAATCGCCATGAATAATAGAATATTCTTTATTATCAACAAGATATAAATTTATATCATTTAATATATCTTTTAACGATATAGGATTTTTTTCATTATAGCAATACTTTTTATTTATTAAATCATTAAAAAAACTATCATCATTTAAGAATTTTAATCTTTCTAATGTTTTATTTTTATAGTCAAAACATATATTTGTATCAATATTTTTATACCGATGTAATTTATCTAAAAAAAATTTTAAAGATTTAAATATATTTTCCCAAACATACGATGGTAAACTACCAAATACAAACAATTCTGATAATGTATTATTGTATAAATATTCAATTTTATACGATTGATTTGATTGCTCTTTAAATTTAGGTATATATATATCTAATTCTTTTGGAAAATTTAAAAACCAATTAATTTCAGATTGTATTTTTTTATCCCATTTTGAAGTTTTAATTATATATCCATCGTTACAAAATTTTAATTTATTAAAACATCTTTGAGAACTAATTGCTTTTTTTGAATGAAAATAATTAGTTATTAAACCAAAGTCCAGCCAGCTATAATTAATTAAAATTTCAAAAGGACAAAAGATAGAATATTGCTTTAAAGCTTCAATAAATGAGTAATTACTTTCTATTATACACTTTACTAAAATATACGGATTTTCAATATTCATGAAGCCAGATAATATTAATTCATTATCTATGTCTATATTATTCTTGATGCTATAATTTAAATTTTCACCATCAAACAAATAAGCCCACTTATAGTTTTCTCTAACTTTTGTAACTGTAAGTGAATTTTTATTAAAACTTATATGCTCAAAATATGAATCCCCATGAAATATATATAAAGTTTCATTTATTGGAGAATTCATATTTATTGCATAAACCAAGGCTTCTCCTAAAGATAGACTATCTGGTATATAAAGTATTTTAACTCCAAAGCTAGTAATTTTTTGAAAATCATATTTGCTAATTTTGAAACTTTTTGGTAGAGCAATTATGATACTATCATCTATATTTTTAAATAAATTAATCTGATATTCATATAATCTTCTATTTCCTAATGGTAAAAAAGTTGGAGGAATTTTACCAAATTCTAATTCAAAATCAGGAGAACAATAAGCTGCAGACATAATAATAATCATCTATTTCCTCCATCTTTATGAGGATTTTCTGTTTTTAAAATCTCTAAAATTTCATCATAGGTTTTTTTTACAAATTCCGAAGGTCTAATGGCTTTATCGTCAACATAAAAACCATCAAATCCACACCAAGGCTTTCCTATGATAATATCATCATAAGGTACATCATTTTTTTTTAACCAGTCTATTATAATTGGCAAAGTATAAGTTTGTATTTTTTTAACATCACCCTTATAAGTTCTCATATTTCTACTAGTAAAGATCACAATTTTAAATCCCAAATCTTTATAATACCTAATCTGCTTAAGTACTTTTGTATTGATCGGTTTATCTTCATAATCACATTTGCTATCAATAGTTAAAGTTCCATCTAAATCAATTATGATTTGTTTCACAATAAATTCCATATTTTATTATTTTTAAGTATAATAACTAAATAAATATTAAAAGGAATTAAAAATGAATTGTCCATTATGCAATAATTTTCACAATGAAAATATTTTATTTAATAGTAAATGCTGTGTATCTTCAGGAAAATTAAATGATATATCTTATGAAGAAGCTCTAAATATAAATAATATGGGGGGGGGGAGGATTACAGATATAACCTTAATTCAGTGCAAAAATTGTGGATATATTTATAATAAAAATTTTAACTTCGAATTGATCAAAAAAGAATACTCTTCAAATAACTATTTTTCAAGAAAAATTGTATCTAACTCAATGAGTGACATTATAAAAAATTTAAGAGATAAGATATTATTTTTCAATAAAAAAAATTATTTAGAAATAGCTCCTGGTAGCGGAGATTTAGCTGCATCTTTAGCAATAAATGCTGATACATACTACACAATAGATCCATCTATAGTATCACTAGAAATAAAAGGAATCGATAATATATTTCATATACAAAATTTCTTTGATTATAATCTTATAAAAAATAAATTAAAATATGATATAGATTTTATTATTTTTAGACATCTATTAGAACATATAGATAAACCTTATATTTTCTTGCAAGATATTTGCAAAATAGCTAATAACGATACTATTATTTACATCGAGGTACCAAATCTTACAGAAATACTAAAACATAATAGATTTTATGAATTTTTTAACGATCATTGTGGGTACTATCAAAAAAATACTCTAGTAAATACAATGAATATCTTTGGCTTTACTCTATTTAATGAAATATATCCATTTAGAGAACAGCATATGGGTTTATTTTTTAAAAAAATGAAAACATTTACTAAGTCAAAATATCCAATTCAATTATATGAAAATTTCCATTTTGACTTTCATATAAATAAATTAAACGAGATGCTTTTAAATTATAAAAATATAGCTATTTATGGTGCAGGAGCTCATGGAAATTCTTTAATAAATTTCTTATCAAACACAAACAAACAAAAAATACAAAAATGTTTTGATCTTGATGAAAGAAAACAAGGTAAATTTTTACAATTTTCTAATGCAAAAATTATACAACCTTGCATAGAAAATTTAAAAAATATCGATTGTATTATAATAGCTGCTCCATTATATGAACAAGAAATTATAAAATATCTAAGAAACAGTGGCTATAATAAAGACATAATAGCAACAGAAACTGAAATAAAGATACTTAGATAAAAGAAGTATCTTTATTTTATCCATTTTCTTTTGATTTCTTATCTTCCTAACCTCAAACCATAGTTTAATATATCCACCCTTATACCAAGTTTTATTAGCTTTTATAAGTGCTTGACCTA
>NZ_VOWJ01000001.1 GCF_008011665.1 Campylobacter volucris | reverse complement strand
CTCTACCCCATCCATTCTAGGGACACATTCTTCTATGCAGTTTAATTCCCAATAATCATCACTATCTAAAAAGATAATATAATCGATAATTGGATAAGTAAAGTTAATTAAATCTTGTTCATTATTAAAAGCTTTATAACTTTTATATACTTTATATATATTGTAAGGATTATTACCATCTAGTTCAAATTCAATTAAAGAATTTTCTTTAATTTGTGTTGTTATATTTTTAAGTTTGTATTCTCCGCTAAAATATTCTATACCTACATTTCTAGCAGTACTTTGTCCTCCATTTTCTTTATCAAATAATATAAATCTTTCATCTTTTAAGGTGTATTCTTTAGCTATTTTTAGTGAATTCTCATCAGTGCTTCCATCATTGACTAGTATAACTTGTAAATTTTTATAAGTTTGATTAATTACGCTATCTAAACATTCTTTTAAATATTTTTCTACATTATATATGGGGATTACTACGCCGACTGTTTTAGTTTGATTCAT
>NZ_VOWJ01000029.1 GCF_008011665.1 Campylobacter volucris | reverse complement strand
ATCAAACCAAACTATCTCTACCCCATCCATTCTAGGGACACATTCTTCTATGCAGTTTAATTCCCAATAATCATCACTATCTAAAAAGATAATATAATCGATAATTGGATAAGTAAAGTTAATTAAATCTTGTTCATTATTAAAAGCTTTATAACTTTTATATACTTTATATATATTGTAAGGATTATTACCATCTAGTTCAAATTCAATTAAAGAATTTTCTTTAATTTGTGTTGTTATATTTTTAAGTTTGTATTCTCCGCTAAAATATTCTATACCTACATTTCTAGCAGTACTTTGTCCTCCATTTTCTTTATCAAATAATATAAATCTTTCATCTTTTAAGGTGTATTCTTTAGCTATTTTTAGTGAATTCTCATCAGTGCTTCCATCATTGACTAGTATAACTTGTAAATTTTTATAAGTTTGATTAATTACGCTATCTAAACATTCTTTTAAATATTTTTCTACATTATATATGGGGATTACTACGCCGACTGTTTTAGTTTGATTCATT
>NZ_VOWJ01000007.1 GCF_008011665.1 Campylobacter volucris | reverse complement strand
AAGTTATATTTTTATTATTTTGTTTTCCGCTTTCATCTATTAAAATTCCACTAAAATTTTTAAAATATCTATATGGAACTTTTACCATTTCTTCTATAAAATGAGTAAAGGTATATCCCACTAGATGGGTTCCAAAAAGGATTATTTTCCCACTATTTTTCCATAAAATATCATATACACAATTTTCTCCAAAACAACTTTTTGTATCTTGTAAAAATAAATCTTGTTTAGCACCTTTTATAGCAAAAGAAAATATAGGATCATTAGTGCGTATTACCCCCCCCCATTTACGAAAATATTCTGTTAAAATTCCTACCTCACTTTTTGAATTTAGCTTATCATAAATCCCATCTTTGCAAAATTTATAAGTAAAAGTTGGCATTATGAGTGTGCCTTCTTTTCCTATTGCTTCAAAAAAACAATCAATTATGGTTTGTAAAAATTCATTTTTCTTAAGCAAAGGGGTTCCAAATTTAAAAAGCTCACTATGCACACATAAAATATCACCTTTTTTAATGCCTAAATTTTCAAAAGCTTTTATTAAATCAAAATTTGAGTATTTTTTATTATTGTG
>NZ_VOWJ01000017.1 GCF_008011665.1 Campylobacter volucris | reverse complement strand
AATTTTTTGTTAAATTCTTTTAAATTAAAATAAAAGGATTGATCATGCAAATGCAAGAAGTAATTGAGAAATTAAAAGACATACTTGCAAGTGAAGGGAAAAGAGGTTTAAAAACCAAAGATATAGCTAAAGAATTGGGAATCAATCCTGATACATTTAACTCAATGAAATTTAGAAACTCCATTCCCTATGCACACATTTTAAACTTCTTAGAAAAAAGAAACATTAGTATTAATTACTTCTTTTATGGAAGCTCTCCAAAAGATCAATTAGAATGTGAATACAAATACAAAATTTTAAAACTATATAAAACAAATGCTAGTTTAGGTGGAGGTGGTATTAATGATATTTTAGACTTTGAAAACATATTAATAGATCAAAAGATATTAGATTTTTTTAAAACAAAAGATTGTGAGCTTATTACTTGCTATGGAGAGTATGGAGCCAATTATCAAAGATAGAAGTATTTGCGTAATAGATAGAAATAAAACTTTTAAAAACAAAAGTATTTGTGTAGTCAATACTAAAGATGGACTTTTTATCAAACAAGTTTTAAAACAAGATAATGGAGTGATTTTACACTCTTTAAACCCTTTATATAAAGACATATTTTATAAAAATGGAGATTTTTTATTAGTTGGTATTGTAATTGGAGAGCTTTCTAGGATCTAACAGCACACATTCAGCATTACCAAGCTATTGT
>NZ_VOWJ01000004.1 GCF_008011665.1 Campylobacter volucris | reverse complement strand
CTTGCACTTTCATCCCACCCAACAATGAATATCAAAATTTTGGCATAATGGCTGCAATTGATCATATCAATGCTTTAAAAGATATTATGAAAAATTATCCTCAATTTCAATCTTTACCTAAGATTTATGGGGGGGGGTCTTATGGAGGTTATTTAGCTTTAATGTGTGCAAAGATAGCTCCTTGGTATGTAGATGGAGTGATAGATAATTCAGGAGCAGGATTGCCGCCACTTAGATATGTAATAGGTAGGGATTTAAATTTAGGAGATGCTATTATGAGTGAAGATGAGTCAAATAGTATAACTTATTGCTATACAGAGACATATTGGACTCGCAAAAACCCAAATTCACCTTATTATTTTGCTGATGAGAATTATCTAATAAGAGCTTTGTTAAATAAAGATCACTTAATCTTGCAAACTCAAAAAAACAAAGATATAGTTTATATAAGCTATCATAGTGCTAAAGATGATTTGACCCCTGCTGAGTATAAAATCCAAATGTGTGAAATTTTAAAAGCTTTAAATTATGACATAACTTTTCATTTAATTGATGAAAAAGATATAGATGGTAAATATATTAAAGATTTAACTCATGGTTGTGGAATTCCTGATAAAGCTTTATTTAATAAAGAACTACCAAAAATGCTTGAAAAATTAAAAGATAAAACCTTTAGTATGAAAGAAGATAGTATAAGTTATCCTTGTAAAAACAAAGTTTTTACTTTTAAGGAT
>NZ_VOWJ01000011.1 GCF_008011665.1 Campylobacter volucris | reverse complement strand
AATGCTATAATCTGCGGCAATGGACCTAGTTTGAAAGATATAGATTATTCGAGACTGCCCAAAGAATACGATGTTTTTAGATGCAATCAATTTTATTTTGAAGAAAAATATTATTTGGGTAAAAATATAAAATATGTATTTTTTAATCCTTTTGTATTTTTTGAGCAATACTACACAGCAAAAAAACTCATAGAAAAAAAAGAATATGATATAGAAAATATAATATGTTCTACTTTTAATTTACCAACAGTAGATAATGAAAATTTTATAAAAAATTTTAATGCTTATTTTTGTGATGCTCATTTAGGATATGAAATATTACATAATATAAAAGATTTTCTAGCCTTTATAAAATACAATGAAATTTATGAAAATAATAGAATCACTTCAGGAATTTATATGTGTGCTATAGCTATAGCTTTAGGATATAAAAATATATATCTATGTGGTATAGATTTTTATAATGATAAAAACAATATGTATGGCTTTGATAATAAAAAAGAAAATTTATTAAAACTAAACCCAGCATTTTTAAAAAAAGATAGTGTATATGTTAAACATTCTAAAGAATTTGATTTAAAAGCTTTAAATTTTTTAAAAGATAAATATAATATTAATTTTTATTCTTTAAATAACAATAATGAACTTAGCAAATATATACCTTTAGCACCAAATGCTAATAATAATTTTATTTTGATTGATAAGGATAAAGATTGTATAAATGATGTGTTAATACCTGAA
>NZ_VOWJ01000015.1 GCF_008011665.1 Campylobacter volucris | reverse complement strand
GATAATAATAATGATTTTTCTATTTTAGATTATTTATTTGATGAGTATGGTTTAAGTTTAAAAGATCCTAAATATAACTTTGCTTTTCATGATATGAAATATATCAAAGAAGCTAATGATAAATACATCTTAATGAAAGAAGTAGAAGATGATCCTTGTATTTATCAAAACGCTCTAATCTATGATTATATACTCAATGCTGATAATCCAAATTCTCAAATCATACAGTATCTAGTCAATCGTGGAGCTAAATTTGAAGTGCATGATGAGGGATATTCCGGTAGGACTCCTATGCATTTTTGGGCTAGACAAAATAATTATGAATTATTAGAACTAGCTATTAAAGGAGGAGCTAATGTAGATATGCAAACCTTGCTTGATCCAAAAAGCGAATACAATGAAACCCTTTTATTTGAAGCTGTAAAAGAAGCAGAAACTTATAAGGTTACACAGCTTTTAATCGAACTTGGAGCTAATGTAAATTTTATCACCCCAACATCTCCTTTAGATAATGCAAAAGGATCTAGAAATAAAAAGCTTTTAAAAGATGCAGGAGCAATGACTTCAGCTCAACTTGACAAAAAATACAATATATACTGGGATAGTGAAGAGTGCGAAAAAGATGAAAGCTATATGGAAAAATATTGTAAATTACTAAACGATGCTATAAAAAAGGCTAAGGAAAATGGGTAAAGGGATAAAAATTGACTTTAGCTAAAACAAATTATAAGGAGAGATAATGAAAAATAAAAAATTATTGGATGATGAATATATACAAAAGGTA
>NZ_VOWJ01000013.1 GCF_008011665.1 Campylobacter volucris | reverse complement strand
GAAAAGATAATACCGATGCAAAAGCAAGAAATGAAATCACTTTAAAAAATGATATAGACAAGGAAGAATTTTACATTCTAGCACAAAAAGATTATAAAGAAGAAATAGGCAACAACTATGAGCAAACCATAAAAAATAACAAAACCTCAGAAGTAGGAGCTTTATATACCGAATTCATTACTTTAGGGCATATGCAAAATATCATAGGTTTTAGAAATGTCAATGTAGGTGCGCAGTATCTAGAAAACACCTTGCTTTCTAAAGACACCAATGTGGGTTTAAGTAATACTTTAAATGTAGGAATTAGTAATGAAGTCAATATCGGACAAAATCATGAAGAAAAAATAGGAAATGATAAAAGAGTAATCATAAACAACAATCTAGAGCAAGATATCAAAAATGATTTTATCCAAAGAATAGGACATAATAAAAATGAAACCATAAAAGGTTCTTACGTGCTTCAAACCAATCAAAGTATAAAATTTCACTCCAAAAAAGATCTAAGCATAGAAACAAATGAGTATTTCAAAGCTGAAGCTGATGATTCTATTAGTTTTAAAGCTAAAAATAATTGTTCCTTTACAGCTGATGAAATAAATACTTTAGCTAATAAAGAAAGCACTTTAATAGCACAAGAACAAATCATCTCTCAAGTAGGTGAAAATACCACCATCACACAAACAAAAGATAAAATCATACTTCAAGTAGGAAAAATGCAAGTAATTATAGATGATAAAGGTTTAAGGGTAAAAGGAGGTGATTTAAGAGCAGATTAAAAGCAATTTTCTTGAATTAAAACTAAAATTACAAAAAAACTAAAGGAAAAACAATGAAAACATTAGAAGATATCAAAGCTATGAGCTATCAAGAAAAAGATGAATTAGAAGATTTAGTTCTTGAAATTATAGATAATAATGATTTAGTTAAGCTAAAAGATATTTTAAAGGATTATCCTGTAAAAATATCTTGTTATGAGCTTAATATTAAAGATGAGGATGGAGACTTTCCTTTATTTGATCCTTTTAATCTAATAATAAGAGCTGCACATGCTTGTGAAGATAATAATAATGATTTTTCTATTTTAGATTATTTATTTGATGAGTATGGTTTAAGTTTAAAAGATCCTAAATATAATTTTGCTTTTCATGATATGAAACATATCAAAGAAGCTAATGAAAAATACATCTTAATGAAAAAAGTAGAAGGAAATAGCATTATTTATCAAAATGCCCTAATCTATGATTATATACTCAATGCTGATAATCCAAATTCTCAAATCATACAATATCTAGTCAATCGTGGAGCTAAATTTGAAGTGCATAAAGATGACTTTGGTTGGACTCCTATGCATTTTTGGGTTATGCAAAATAATTATGAATTATTAGAACTAGCTATTAAAGGAGGGGCTAATGTGGATATGCAAACCTTGCTTGATCCAAAAAGCAAATATAATGAAACTCTTTTATTTGAAGCTGTAAAAGAACCTGAAACTTATAAGGTTACAAAGCTTTTAATCGAACTTGGAGCTAATGTGAATTTTATCACCCCAACTGCACCTTTAGATAATGCAAAAGGATCTAGAAATAAAAAACTTTTAAAAGATGCAGGAGCAATGACTTCAGAACAACTTGATAAAAAATACAATATATACTGGGATAGCAAAGAGTGTGAAAAAGATAAAAGCTATATGGAAAAATACTGTAAACTTTTAAACGATGCCATAAAAAAGGCTAAGAGAATGGAGAAAAAAGATGTAAATAAAGTTTCAACACAAGAAACTACAATAATTTTAGGAAAAACTCCTAAAGAGCTTATAGATGCTGTGCAAAATTTTAAAGTTTTAAAAGCTTTAAATTTATTACAAAATGGCGCTATTAAAAGCATCGACAAAGACATTTTAAAAATATGTGATGATGCTATAAATGAGTTAATCGATAAAGTTGTAGTAGATTCTAACAAAGGTAAAAATATAGGAGATGGTATTTATATAGAATTTAGTGAATTTATTTGCATTGATTATAATAATGATGGTTATAAAGATTATAGCAAGAGCGTAAGGAAAGAACTCAAAAAAAGCAGTCTTTACGAACTAAGAAAGATTTTAGAAGATATTATAAAAGGTAAAAGCATAGAAAGCACTTTGCGCGATTGTGCTTTTTATAATAAAAAAGGTAAATTTAAACCAAAACATCCAAATCTTTGCTATATTCCATTTAATCTTTTTGAATTAAAAATATTA
This sequence comes from Campylobacter volucris, assembly GCF_008011665.1. GTDB lineage: Bacteria > Campylobacterota > Campylobacteria > Campylobacterales > Campylobacteraceae > Campylobacter_D > Campylobacter_D volucris_A. The sequence continues at coordinate 224,254 of NZ_VOWJ01000013.1, read as the reverse complement.
GTAGAGATGGAATTTATATCTTTAGGGCAAATTGATTTAAGTTACATAAAAGACCTAAATCAACTTTTTGCTAGTTATTCTATGGAAATCATTCATTTGCATACAAATAGGAAAGATTTTAGCGGGATAGAGTCTTGGGATGTGAGCCAAATCAAATACATGAATGGACTTTTTAAAGGATTAAAAGATTTTAATGCAAACTTAAGCAAGTGGAAAGTTACAAATGTAAAAGATTTTGAAGAGATGTTTTATGATTGTGAGTCTTTTAAAAGTGATTTATCTAAATGGAAACCAAAAAAAGCTGAAAATATCAATTCTATGTTTCATGGAGCAAAATCTTTTGACTGCGATTTAAGCGAATGGAATCTACCAAGCGAATTAGTAGAACAATCAAACAATATATTTAGCGACTGCTCTTTACAAAATAATCCACCTTCATGGTATAGAGCAGTATTTGATATGGATAATCCAAGCTATGAATTATTATGTAAGCTTGTTAAGGCGCGTGATTATAAGCAAGCTAAGATTATTTTAGAAAAAATAATTCCTTTGCAAAATGAACAATACGAACATATCACTCAGCTTTGTTTTTATGTACCAAAAGGGACAGTAAGCAATGCAATGCCAGATGAGGATTTTTTTAGTACTCTTGTAAAAAACGCAAAATCTCAAGGCTTTCATATTCCTATTAGTGATGAAGTGATGCATATTTGTTTGCGTTTTGATAAACTAGAATATGCTAAATTTCTTAGAACATTAGGCTATAAAGTAGTAATTACTAAAGAAAACAAATTTGGTTTATCTGTTGCATTAGAACATAAGTTGAGCACAGAAATTAAAAATATTTTAGAATTTATCTTGGATAATCTTGATAGTAAAATCGATACTACATTTTTTGAAAACATTAGACTTAATCAAACGCCTAATATAAGATTTTGCAATGCAGATGATGAAACACTTGATTTTTTCTTTCAAGAATTAATAAAGCGTTACCCTAAAGAGATGCTTGATGAAAAACTACTAGTTATGTTTGTGCATAGCGATCTTATTTATTTACTTTTTAAACATGGATTAAAAATAGATTTAAAAAATATACCATATGATCTAAATATAGTAGGAAGGTATTACTTAGCGCCGATTCGGAAAATGCTCGCTTATGAAATAAAGGGAAGAGTATCAAGATTTTTACAGCTTTTAAGACATAATTTATTGCGTGCAGATTCTATTATAGAATATCATACTGGAGTAAAAGCCCCTGCGTTGCTTATTTTTTTAGATAATTTTAAGGATAGATTAGATCTTGATGGTAAAGAATACCCAATAAAAGACATTTTAATAGAATTTGCAAGCCATAATGTAGATATACAAAAGCTTGGAACTTTTTATGATAAAGATTTTTATGAAATTTTAAAATCAAGCGAATATAAACAAGAAATATTGACAATTTTTAAAAAATAAATATATAAATATTTAATAAACAAAAATGGTTTTTTATATATTTTAGTTATCTTAAAATTCTGCCTTAATAAAATAATTAAATTTTAACTAAAAAATATATAAAAACCTTCTTTGAGACATTTTACAAGACAACCTTGTGATTTTTCAAAATGGCATTGAATTTTATCAACTTAAATTTGCATATATAAAATCTCATATAAAATAAAATTCAAACCTATTTTTATTTAAATACTTAAGTTTTGCATTTTTGAGAAATTTCTTCAAAAACCTCTTTAGAAATCACAAAACCTGTATGATAAAGCAAACAACTACCCACATCTAATACTTTTAAAACTAATTTTTTATTATTAGTATCTTTTGGATTGTGTTTAGAATTTGCTAAAGAATAAATCTCATAAACCATATCTTTACTAAGCTTATTTATATCAAGCTCTATAATATTTTCTTCAAATTTAGCAGGTTCTTGAGTATATTCTTCTTTTACTTCTTTTTTTTGAAAATTTTTCTTTTTATTGAAAGATTTAATCTCATTTTCCTTAGCTTCTTCTAGGGTATAAATTTCATTTAAACTAAAACTTAGATCATTGTCATTGTTTTTATATCGAAGTAAAAATGCAAATGCTTGTTCTTTTTTTTCTTTGAAAATATTTTCTACTTTTTCCACCTGAGCTTCAAAAATAATCATTTCAAAAGAAGAATAAAGATCTAAAATTTCTGCTTTAGCATATCTTTTTCCATTTTTGCTCATCATAGATTTAAAATCTTCAATTTTACCAATGGTTAAAATTTCACCCTCACCTTTTAATTCTTCAAAATCTATGCTTTTATAATACTCTATACCTTCCATTTGCGAAGAAAATTTATCCAAAGGATGTCCTGATACATAGATTCCAAGCATTTCTTTTTCATACCCAAGCTTTTCCATCAAATCAAATTCGTTTTTATTTTCTCGAATTTCTACCTTAATATCTCCTGCGATCTCATCTTCTCCAAAAAGCGAAGCAGTAGAATTTCGCTTAACTTCAGCAATTTTTTTACTTGTTTCAGAAATAAGCTCAAGATTATCAATTAAACATTTTCTTGTATAGCCAAAATCATCAAAAGCGCCTGATTTAGCTAAATTTTCTATGGTTTTTTTATTAATTTTACTTGGATCAATTAAGCTTATAAAATCATTAAAATCGCTAAAACCACCATCTTTGCGGATATCCATGATATTTTCTATAGCAGGAATTCCCACACTTTTTATAGCTCCAAGTCCATAAATAATCGCTTCAGAACCATCTTCAAGCTTAATAGCACTAAATTCTCTTTGAGCTTTGTTGATATTTGGAGGCAAAAGCTTGATGTTCATTCTTTTCATTTCTTCAATGTATTTTGCTATTTTATCTACATTGCTTTCTTCGCTAGTTAAAAGTGCAGCCATAAATTCACTCGGATAATAAGTCTTTAAAAAAGCTGTTTGAAAAGTAATAAGTGCATATGCTGCAGAGTGAGATTTGTTAAAACCATACTCAGCAAATTTTAAAATAAGCTCAAACAAATCATCAGCTTTTTTCTCATCATACCCTTGTTTTTTAGCTCCTTCTAGGTATTCGGCTTTAAGATTGTCTAAAATTTCTCTTTTTTTCTTACCCATAGCACGACGCACATTATCAGCTCCTCCTAAAGAAAAACCGCCTATTTTTTGCACAATCTGCATAACCTGTTCTTGATAAACTATAACTCCATAGGTATTTTCAAGTATGGGTTTTAGTTCTTCAAAAGCATAGCTTGCAGCTTTTCTACCATGCTTAATCTCGATAAAATCATCCACCATTCCACTATCAAGTGGTCCTGGTCTATATAAAGCCAAAACCGCAATTAAATCTTCAAACCTTTCAGGTTTTAATCTAGCATTTAAGCTTTGCATGCCTCCTGATTCTATTTGAAAAATTCCTAAAGTATTTCCACTTTGTATGGTTTTATAAACCTTAGGATCATTTACATCTATTTTTTCCCAAATGACATCTTTGTTATATCTTTTTTTAATAAGTTTGATTGCATTATTAATTACTGTTAAAGTTTTAAGTCCCAAAAAGTCAAATTTGATTAAATCTACATCTTCAAGATATTCTTTAGAATACTGCGTAACCAAATGCCTTTCATCGTTTTTACTTTGTCTAAAAAGTGGAGCTTTATTCCACAAAGCTTCATTAGATATTACAACTCCTGCTGCATGCATACCTGCATTTCTATTTAATCCTTCTAATGCCTTAGCAAAATCCCAAACTTGATGCCCTTTTGGATGAGAATTTATAAATTCAGCTATTTTTGGTTCTTGTTCATAAGCTTTTTCTAATGTGATCTTTAGCTCTTCGGGGACTAATTTTGCCAATGCATCAGCATCAGGTATGCTCATATCACAAACCCTAGCTACATCTCTAATCACCCCTTTTGCCAAAAGCTTACCAAAAGTAATTACTTGTGCTACTTTTTCAGCTCCATATTTATCGATAACATAATCAATCACCTCCCCTCTTCTATCTTGACAAAAATCCACATCAATATCAGGCATAGATACACGCTCAGGATTTAAAAATCTCTCAAAAAGAAGATTATAAGGTATAGGATCTAAATCTGTAATTTTTAAACAATACGAAACCAAGCTTCCTGCTGCACTTCCACGACCTGGTCCCACCGGTATATCTTTTTCCTTAGCTGCTGCGATAAAATCATGAACTATTAGCATATAGCCTGAAAATTTCATATTTTTAATGATGTTAATTTCTAAATCAAGCCTAGCTTTGTATTCTTCATGCTTACTCTCATCAATAAATTGAAGTCTTTCTTCTAAACCTTTTTTACAAAGATGCTCAAAAACTATATCATCATTATCAAAACTAAATTCTTTATCTTCAATTAAATTAAGATTATATTTGCTAGCATATTCTCTTGTAAATTTAAAATTTGGAGGAGTAGGATCTCCTAGCTTTAATTCTAAATTACATTTGTTTGCAATTTCTTGAGTATTTTCAATAGCTTCAGGGATATCTGCAAAAAGTTCGCTCATTTGCTGTGGGGTTTTCACATAAAATTCATGCACTTCATGTCTTAAACGCCCTGGATCATCAAGCTTAACACCCATAGCTATACACATAAACACTTCATGTGCAGCCGCTCTTTCTTTAAAGGTATAATGAGTGTCATTAGTGGCTATGATTTTTATATCAAGCTCTTTGGAAAGTTTTATAATAGACTCATCGATAAATTTTTGATCTTCAATCCCATGGCGCATTATCTCAAGATAAAAATCATCTCCAAAAACTTTTTTATACCACAAAGCTGCTTCTTTTGCTCCCTCATAGCCTTTTGCGCCAAATTTAATATTTCTTTCATTTTTTGTATTTAAATGCCAATTTACCTCTCCTTGCAAGCATGCTGAAGAGCAAATCAAACCTTCACTATGTTTCTCTAAGAGCTTTTTATTAATCCTTGGGTAATAATACAAACCATGGATATAACTTTGAGAACTTAAAAACATTAAATTTTTATAGCCAATTTCATTTTTAGCAAATAAACAAAGATGAAAGCGTTGTCTTGAGCTTTTATCGCTTAAATCATCGTGATTATGCAAATACGCTTCAAGGCCTATAATAGGCTTTATCCCTTCAGCTTTCATAGTTTTATAAAAATCAATCGCACCAAACATATTACCATGATCAGTCATAGCAACACTGGTTGCACCTTGTGCTTTTAAGGTTTTAGCAAGCTCTTTGAGTTTATTTGCTCCGTCTAATAAAGAATATTCTGTGTGTAAATGTAAATGTGTAAATTGGCTCATACTATCCCTTAATAATTTTTCGTAATTATAAAAAAAATCTTTAAATTTAAAATAATTGGATAAAAAATGTATAATATCACACTTAAAAAAAGGAGTAAAAAATGGAAGTAAAAATTTATTATTGTAATTTTTGAAACTACAAACCACAAGCTGCAAGGGTTGCAGAAGAAATACAAAATGAGTTCAAAGATGCACAAATTTCTACCATAGAAAAAGGTGGAGGACATTTTATCGTTGAAGTAAATGGTAAAATCATTTATTCAAAAAAAGATTTATTTAATTGTGAAGTGGATAGATTTCCCCATGAAGGAGAAATCACTCAGCTAATCAAAACGATGTAATCTCTCAAAATTGAGAGATTATTTTGTAAGTGACACAAGCATACCTTCATAAAGTTTTTCATAAATTTCTACCGAACACAAGTGTTTAGCAAGCTCTAAACCAAACAATATCGCTGTAGCAGGTCCTGCTGAAGTGATGACATTTTCATTTACCACAACAGCTTTGGAAACTCTAACTCCATCAATACCACTTTCACATCCTGGATAACAAGCAAATTCTCCATTGATCACTCCTGCTTTAGCTAATACTATAGGTGAAGCACAAATTGCTGCTACTATTTTTTTATCTGCATGAAGATCTTGGATGATTTTTATGATGGTTGGGTTATTTTTGAGATTCATCATTCCTTCAAATCCACCAGCCATAGCAATGGCATCTAAATTTTTAGTATCAATCTTAGCTAGCGATGTATCTGCTTTAATGCAAATTCCATTTGCTCCTTCAACCATAAGCTCATCATCTAACGAAGCGATAATAAGCTCTAAATTTCCACTCATTTTAGCTGCTCTTTTTAAAACATCAGCTATGCCTATAAATTCAGCCTCTTCAAAACCCTTTGCAAGGGGTATTAACACTTTTTTAGTCATTTTTTTTCCTTTTACTATTGGTTATAAAATTATACAAAATATTAATAATTTTAAAAATATAATTCATACGATTAATAAAAAATTAATAATTATTTTAATAAAATGAATTAGTCTAAATGAAATTAGAATTATAAAATATATAAAGGATAAATATGAAAAAATTTCATATACATGGGGGGGGGTATGAAGCCTCGTTTATATAAACATACTCTACTGGGGGGGGGTATAAGAAAAAAATAATCCTTTCTTTAGCCTGTATTAGCTCACTTTATGCAAACACTCCAAAAATTGATTATGATATAGAAGTTAGTAATAAAAACATAACTTTTAATGGAAGTGCTTCAAATTTTAACGAAGAAAGAAAAAAACAAATTCGAGAAGACTTAGAAAAATGGAATAAATTAAAAATTCCAATGATTGATGGAAACGATCTTAATGTAAAAGTGGAAAATTCCGATAATTTATGGTTTATTGAAGTAAAAGACAAAATAGGACAAGTAGATATAAAAGATAGTTCATTAAAACATATGGAATTTAGTGCCGGTGGAGCCAATAACAGTTCTATCAACATTAATAACAGTAGACTAACTGGATGGCTTAGTCTTACAGGAAACAATTCTATAGAAAATATAAAAATATTTAATGGTGCTTATGTAGATAAAATACAAATAAACTCTTATATCACTGGTGGCATAGAAGTAGATGGTGCAAATAGTTTTGTTAGACAAATAACATGGCTTGGCGGAAATGGAACCCTTGTCAAAGATATCATTGCTAAAAATAATGCTTTGATAGGATATATTGATCCTATAGAAACTAAAAAAGTAGCTGCAGAAGATGGAGGACATATCTATCTTATCTACAATCATTATTTTTTAAAAAGCAACACTAATATATATGCCAAAGACAATGGAGTTATTCACTATATAGTTAATAATTCCATGAATTTAGCAAATATATATGCACAAAATGGCACGATCAAAAATTTTTATAATTTAAACAGCGAAACTAAAAAAATAGAAGCAAAAGAAAATGGAGTCATAGAAAATATAGTTAATAAAGCCACTATAAAAAATATAGGTGCAAATCAAGGAAAAATAGGAAATATATCTAATCATTCTAATATCAACACTATTTCAATTAGCAATGGTAGCTCCATAAACAATATACTAAACACAAATAACGCCAAAGACTCTAGCACAACCCAAGCATCTATAGCTAAAATAGAGATAAAAGATAAAAAAAGTGTTATCAAAAACATCATTAATGATGCAAAAATAGGTGAAATTGATAATTCAGGAAGTATTAAAAACCTTGAAAATTATGGCGAGATAAATAGTTTATCAAATAAAAATGGTTCATATTTATATATACAAAATTTTGGAAAAATAAACGCTATAGACAATCAAGGACATACCACAATAAAACATGATTTATCTAGCGTTATAAGCAAAAATAGATCTAACCATACCCCACTAAGTATAAAAAATGAAGGGAGTGGGGGTGTATTGATAGATGGATATTATTTTAACAAACCTGAATTTAGCAAAGAAGAACAAAAGCGCAATTCTATACAATTAAGCGGTAATAATATAAATGGAATAAATATAAAAAATATAGTCTTAAACGATAAAGATGTTGTTAAAGATAAAATTTATGATTCTAGTACTTTTTTTGAATACACACAAAAAAATCAAAACACTATAAACAATGGAGAAGGTGTTGATGCAAATGAAATCATAAGTCTTACTGGAATTTATGACTATGAAAGTGTTGGGGTGGATAAATACAAGGTAAAAGAAATAAATAAAAATGAATTAAGCGGGGAATCTTTGATAAAATCCTTGGCAAATTCTTCAAGATTAAGATATATTAATATTTCCAATATACTAGATGAAGTTACATCTAAAAATTTTAAAACAAATAATCATAATTTAGATATTTTAAATTCAATGGAAGATATTTTTATACAAGGAAATTATCAAACCGATGATCATTCTTTCTTCTTACCATATTATACAAAATCAAATATAAATCTATACAACTCCTTGAAATTAAGCTCTAAAACAAATGGTTTTATAGCAGGTTCTCAAAGAAAACTGCTAAAAGATAATGGTATAGTAAGCTTTTATTTGGGCTATGAAGACTCTAAGCAAGAAAGAAACGATCGAAAGTTAAATTTAAAAAACGATACTTATCATGGTGGAGTAAGTTATTATAAGACATTAAAAAAAGATGATACATATCATTATTATCTAAAAACTGATGTAAATTTTGATTATACACATTCAAATATAGAAAAATCATACACCACTACAATAGAAACAACCAATGCTAAAGCAAAAACTTTTGGTTATGGTGCTGATATATTATTTGGTGGTAATTACTATATGCCAAAATACAATTTAAAATTAAATCCAGAGTTTGGGTTATCATATAAAGGGATAAGTTTTAATGATTTTAATTTATTGCATGTTGGCGGTTTAAATGAGCACTATTTATCTCAGCAAACAAATTTTATAGATAGCGTGGTTGCATTAAAATTCCAAATGCCTTTAAGCGAAAAAATCAAAACAAATTTAAAATTTGGAACCTTATATAATATATACAATGATGCAAAAGAAAAATTGCAACTTGGTAATAATCAACTTATAACAAATGATATAAGTTTTTCAAAATGGTATATATTTACACAAGCAGGGTTATCTTATGCTATAAATAATAATATGGATATATCATTAAACTATAATGGAATTTTTACCTTTGAAGAAACACAAGCACATACAGCATTTTTAAAAATGTCTTTATGGTGGTAAAAATAAGAGATTTGTTAATCTACAAATCTCTTGGTCAAATCATCATAAAATTCTATGCGTCTATCGCGTAAAAATGGCCACCATCTACGCACATTTTCGCATCTTTTCATATCTATCTCTACTACCTTACATAACTCATCTTCATTGTTTGCCATAAAAAGTTCTTCACCTTGAGCTCCAAAAACAAAAGAATTTCCCCAAAATCTTATGCCATCTTCTACGCCACTTTCATCTTTTTCAAAACCTACTCTATTTATACTCACAACAGGCAAGCCATTTGCTATGGCGTGAGCTCTTTGTATATTGATCCAAGCATTTAATTGTCTTTGTTTTTCTTCTTTGTCATCTTTATCAAACCAACCAATAGCTGTAGGATATATCAAAATTTGCGCACCTTTTAAAGCCATAATCCTAGCCGCTTCAGGATACCACTGATCCCAACATACTAAAACTCCAAGCTTACCAAGACTTGTTTTTATAGGCTCAAAACCCAAATCACCTTGCGTAAAATAAAATTTCTCATAAAAACAAGGATCATCAGGTATATGCATCTTGCGATACTTTCCTGCTATTTTTCCATCTTTTTCAAAAACCACACTTGTATTATGATAAAGCCCGGCACTTCTTTTTTCAAACAAAGAAGTAACCAAAACTATCCCATTTTCCCTAGCTATATCTGACCAAAAATTTATATCTTTTTCATAATCATTTGCTAAATCAAAAAAATCCACATTTTCACTCTGACAAAAATACTGAGTTTGATGAAGTTCTTGCAAACATACAAGCTCGGCATTTTCTTTTTTAGCTTGTTTTATAAATTCACAAGTTTTTTTTATAGTGTTTTCTTTATTTTGATGAAATTTTTGCTGTATCAAAGCTACTTTCATTTTTTACCCTTTCTTCTTCAGAATCATCATATGGATCAAGATGAATTTGTATATCCCACTTATCATCTTTATAGTTTTTTCTAATCTCATCTTCTATATTATCAGCTATTTTATGTGCATTTAGTAAAGAAATTATAGGACAAAACACTAAATGCACACTAAGATATTTTTTATCAGGACTTTGACGCGTTTTTAACTGATGGAAGCTAATAATTTCAGGATGTTTTTGGATACAAGCTTGTATCCAATCGACTACTTTTTCATCTAAAGCTTTATCCATTAAAAATTCCAAGCTTTTTTTAACAATCTTAAACGAAGAAAAAGCTATATAAAAACTTACCAATATCCCAAAAATAGCATCAATAATATAAAATTGTGTAAAATAAATAATCACTAAAGCTAATAATGTAAAGAAATTTGTTAAAACATCGCTTTTATAATGCAAACAATCAGATTCTACAATCAAACTTTGAGTTTTTTTAGCTACATAAGACAAAAACAACACTAAAATAAAAGTTACCGCTAAGGCAAAAATCATAACATAAATGCCTAAATTTAAATTATCAACTCTTTCTTGATGGTAAATTTTTACTATACTTTCATAAAAAATATAAACACCTATAATAAAAATCACAAAGCCTTCAAGTAATCCCATTAAAGCTTCTATTTTGGAATAACCAAAATTATATTGATTGTTTGATTTTTGAGAAGCTTTTTTTAGCGCTAAAAAATTCAAAATAGAAATAACAAAATCCACCAAAGAATCAATCGCACTAGCAAGTATAGCTACCGAACCTGTAATAAAACCGATGATAAATTTCACAATAGCTAAAAAAATAGCACAAATACTAGCACTAATAGTTGCGATTTTGGCTAAATTCATCTTATTCCTTGATAGCGATTTTGACAAGAACAATGCAAAGAGCCATTTTGCCTTAAAAATACCCTTGCATCAACGCCAATTACTTCTCGATCTTTACAAGCTTTTTGCAAAGCATTGATTATGATGTTATCGTTTGTATCATTATAAGTTGGGACTATTAAAGCATTATTGATAAAAACAAAATTTGCATAAGTAGCCCCAAGTCTTTTATCATTATAATAAATAGGCTTTGGCAAAGGTAAAGGTAAAAGATTAAATTTAGTTTTTTTAAGCTCATTTTCCATAGCTTTTAAAGCTTCATAATGCTCATCATTTTTATCTTCACAAATACAATATGCTATGGTATTTTCATTTATAAATCGTGCTAAAGTATCTATATGAGAATCTGTATCATCGCCTTTTATAAAGCCATTTTCAAGCCATACAATTTCTTTTAATCCAAAAATATCTTTTAATTTTTTTTCAATTTGTGTTTGATTAAAGTGTAAATTTCTATTTTCATTTAAAAGGCAAGTGGTAGTAGTAAGCATAACTCCATCCCCATTAAAATCAATGCTCCCACCTTCTAAAATAAAATCTATTTTTTCTAATTTTCCTTGTAATTTATTTTTAAAAAGTTTAGAATTTACAGCATTATCTAAAGAGCTTTGAAATTTATCTCCCCAAGCATTAAAGGTAAAATCAAGCCCTATAAGTTTTTCATCTTCATAAACATCAATAGCACCAAAATCTCTAATCCAAGTATCATTAGTTTCACACTGAAAAAAATCTACATTTTTAATACTTTTAAATCTTGCAAAATCACTTTCACTAGGCGCGATTAATAACACTTTTTGAAATCTAGCTGCAGCTTTTATAAATTCTTCATAACTTTGTAAAATTTCTTCTAAATAAGGCTTCCAGTCAGTATCCTTATGAGGCAAAGAAAGTAAAAGTGATTCTTGCTTATGCCATTCAGCTATGCTTTTTCTCATTATAACACCATTTTTGATAATTAAAAAAGTATTTTAGCATTTTAATTGCGGTTTTTTACTCTTTTTTTAAAATCCAAGCAAAATACCAAAGTCCAAAAGACACAACCAAAATAGCAAATAATTTCACATCATAAATATCAAAACCCATATACAAAATAGAATACATAAAACCAAAACCACCCATGTAAATACAAATTTTACTCATAAAGCCGCTCTCAACAGCTTTAAAGCATGGGCACTTGTGAAAGAATTTCTTTTTTTCTTGTGTTCTTTTAGATCTAAAAAAACTTAAAATTGCACTCAAAATTAACAAAAAACATAGAAAATACAAAACATTTTGCATTAAAAATACCTAAGCCAAGCTGGTATAGCATTTTGTTCTTCTTTTAAACTAGTCTTTTGACCATGACCTGGTAAAAGTTCATAATCTTTTTCATAATTTAAAACTTTTAATAAACTTTCTTTCATTAAATTAGCATCAGAATATGGAAAATCCCATCTTCCTATACTCCTATAAAATAAAAAATCGCCACTAAAAAGCACATCTTTACCACATAATTCTATCATACAACATCCTGGAGTATGCCCTGGAAAATAATGAAATTTGAAAATAAACTCATCAATTTTTACTTCGTTTTCATCTTCAATCAAAACATCTGCAAGAGAGTGCTCAAAACCATAATTAAAAGGATCTTGCAACATAAAAGCATCATTTTTATGAATATAAATTGGGATATGATAAGTATTTTTTACCTTAGCATTATCAAATACATGATCATAATGGCCATGAGTGTTTAAAATCGCAAGAGGATTGTTGGCATTTTCTTTTACAAAATCCAAAGCATTTTCACCTGGATCAATGATGATTTGTTTATTATTATAATCAACAATATAACAATTTGTCTCATAAGGACCACAAGGACATTTTAAAATACGCATATAAACTTCCTTTTAACTAAATCAAAATATAATTTACTAAATTTAATTTAATACTAAGATTTTTTATGAATTATACAAAATTACAAGAATTATTAATCAATTTTATAAAAAAACAAGCTCGAAATAAAAATTTAGTCCTAGGATTAAGCGGCGGGATAGATTCTGCTTTGGTGGCTCATCTTTGTAAGATTGCAGTAAATGAGAGACTTTTTACACTTTTAATGCCTACAAAAAACTCCAATAAACAAAATTTAGACGATGCATTAAAACTTTGCAAAACACTGCAAATCCATCATGAGATTATTTATATTGATGAAATTTTACAAAGCTTTGAAAAAGCAAGTAAAGATTTAAATTTAATCCGCAAAGGAAATTTCACAGCAAGAATTCGCATGAGTTTATTGTATGATTATTCTGCTTTAAAAAACGCCTTAGTTGTAGGCACTTCAAATAAAAGTGAATTAATGCTTGGCTATGGAACTATTTATGGAGATTTAGCTTGTGCTTTTAATCCTTTGGCTACTCTTTATAAAAGTGAAATTTTTGAATTTGCTAAGTTCATAGGCGTGCATGAAAATTTTATTAACAAAGCTCCTAGTGCTGATCTTTGGCCAAATCAAAGCGATGAAAACGATCTTGGCTATACTTATAAGCAATTAGATGAAGTTTTAAAAGCTATAGAAAATAATGAAAATTTAGATCATTTTGATGTAAATTTAAAAAATTTGGTTTTAAAACGCATGCAAGAAAATGCTTTTAAAAGAAAACTTCCCACTACACTAGAAAGCATTATATGACTTGGCTTGATAAGTATTTTTTTAAACCTAATTTTTATCAAAAACTATTAGCATTTTTGCTTTTACCTTTTAGTTTTTTATATACTTTAATAGCTATTTTAAATACCAAATTCAAAAAAGAAGTGCAATTTAACATACCCATTATAAGTGTAGGAAATTTAACCATAGGTGGAAATGGAAAAACCCCAATTTGTAAAGCTATTGCAGCTGAATTTGAAAAAAATTTCATCGTTTTAAGAGGTTATAAGCGAAAAAGCAAAGGGCTTATAGTTGTTAAACACAATCATCAAATTTTATGCGATATAAACAAAAGTGGCGATGAAGCTATGGAATATGCGTTAAACGAAGAATGTTTTGGTGTTATAGTAAGCGAAGATAGGATTTTAGGTATAAAAAAGGCTATTGAATTAGGTGCTAAAATAGTTATTTTAGATGATGCATTTTCTAAATTTCATATTAAAAAATTTGATATTTTGCTTTTTGGAAAAGAAAAGCCTTATTTTAATTTCACCTTGCCAAGCGGGGCTTATCGTTTGCCAAAAATTTATGAAAAAAAAGCTGATTTTATCGCCTATGAAGGGAAAGATTTTACGCGTTATTCTTATGTAAAAGAAAACCAAAAAGCTATTTTAATCACTTCCATAGCTAAGCCTTTTAGGTTATATGAGCATTTTATCAAAGCTAGGGCTTGTTATTTTTTTGCTGATCATTATGCTTTTAGCAAAGAAGAGCTTGAAACGCTTTTAAAAAAACATCATTGTGATACTTTAATGCTAACTTTTAAAGATTATGTAAAAGTGAAAGATTTTGGTTTTAAAACAGAGCTTATAAAATTAGAAATTATTTTAGATGAAAATTTCAAAGAGTGTTTAAAAGCTTATGTAAAAGAATTTAACTAAAGGATTATAATGTTATTACATTCTACTCAAGATATTACCCAAACTTCAAGTTTTTCAAATGCTTTATTAAACCCAAGTGCTCCAAATAACGCACTCTATGCTCCTTTAAATTTACCACGATTAAATCCTGAAAATTTAAAAAATTTAAATTATAAAGAACTTGCTTTAAAAATTATTAGTGCGTTTGATTTTGACATCAATTTGCAAATTTTTCAAAAGGCTTTAGAAGTTTATGATAATTTTGATGATAAAAATTGTCCTATCAATATCACAAAAATCAATGAAAATTTATATATCAATGAACTATATCATGGGCCAACTAGAGCTTTTAAAGATATGGCTTTACAACCTTTTGGGGTGCTTTTAGAGTATTTAAAAAAAGATGATTTTTATTTAATCATGTGCGCAACAAGCGGCGATACAGGCCCAGCTACCCTAAAAAGTTTTGAAAATAAAAAAAATATCAAAGTAGTTTGTATTTATCCAAATGATGGCACAAGCAAAACCCAAGCCTTGCAAATGATTCATTCTAAAGCTTCTAATTTAAAATCTATTGCTATAAAAGGAAATTTTGATGATGCGCAAAACGCACTAAAAGCACTTTTAAATGATGAAGAATTTAAAGCTGTATTAAAAAAAGAAAATATCCACTTAAGTGCGGCTAATTCTGTTAATTTTGGAAGAATACTTTTTCAAATTATTTATCATTATTATGCAAGTTTAAAACTAGATAAAAATTTAGATATTATCATTCCAAGTGGAAATTTTGGCGATGCTTTAGGTGCGTATTATGCAAAAAAAATGGGAGCAAAAATTTCAAAAATTAAAATCGCTTCTAATAGCAATAATATTTTGAGTGAATTTTTTAATAGCGGAAAATATGATTTAAGAACAAAAACTCTCCAAAAAACCATCTCTCCAGCTATGGACATACTTATATCTTCTAATATAGAAAGATTGCTTTTTGATAAATTTAAAGATCAACGAACCAAAGAATTAATGCTAAATTTAAAAAATGAAAAATTTTATGAACTTAGTTTTGAAGAATTAAAGCTTTTGCAAGAAGATTTTGAAGCTGATTTTTGCACCGATGAAGAATGTATGCATTATATAAAGCAATACCAAGATTATCTTTTAGATCCGCATACTTGCACTTGTTTTAAAATGCTAGATCCAAACACCCCTACTCTAATAACCTCTACTGCACAATGGAGCAAATTTACACCAAGTATGTATAAAGCTTTGTTTGATAAAGATTGTTTAGATGAAAAAAAAGCAATGCAAGAAATTGCTAATCAATTTAATCAAAACATTCATCCTAACATAGCTTATTTGTTTGAACAAGAAGATATAAAGGTAAAAACTTATAAGATTAATGATTTAAAACAAACCATTATAGATTGGATTAAACAATGATTATTATACCAGCAAGATTAAAATCAACCCGCTTTGAAAATAAAATATTATGTGATATAAATGGTCTTCCTATGTTTATTTATACAGCTAAAAAAATGCAAGAACTTGATGAAGTTTGCGTAGCTGTAGATGATGAAGAGATTTTAGAGTTAGCACAAAAATACAACATAAAAGCGATTTTAACAAGTAAAAATCATGAAAGTGGTACAGATAGAATCAACCAAGCTTGTGAAATTTTAAATTTAAGCCAAGAAGAAATCATCATCAATGTCCAAGCTGATGAGCCTTTTATAGAAACACAAAATATAAAAAAATTTAAAGAATTTAGCCAAGAAGCTTTTGAAAAAAATGAAGCTTTTATGACAAGTTGTTATAAAAATATAAAAGATTTAGTAAGTGCTCAAGATCCAAATTTGGTTAAGGTGGTTATAGATTGTAATGATTTTGCTTTATATTTTTCAAGATCTAAAATCCCTTTTGAAAGAGTAAGTTATAAAGAAAATTTCAAAGCACATTTAGGAATTTATGCTTATAAGGTAAAAAATCTAAAAGAATTTTGTGCTTTAAAAAATTCAGCTCTTGAAGAATGTGAAAAACTAGAACAATTAAGAGCTTTAGAAAATGGTAAAAAAATTAAAATGTTACAAATTCAAACTCAAAGCATAGGTATAGATACCAAAGAAGATTATAAAAAAGCTTTAAATTTTTTAAAAGGATTAAAATGAAAAAAATTATTTTATTGTTTATCTTGGCCTTTTCTCTTAATGCTAGAGATTTAATAGTGGGAATGGAATTAGCTTATCCTCCTTTTGAAATGAGTGATAATGCAGGAAATCCAAGTGGAGTAAGTGTGGATTTTTTAAAAGAATTTGCCAAAGAAAATAACTATACTCTACAAATTCAAAACATAGCTTGGGATGGACTCATACCAGCCCTTAAAAGTAAAAAAATAGACTTGATTATGTCTTCAATGAGTATTAGCGAGCAAAGACAAAAAGTGCTTGATTTTACCATACCTTATGCAAAGGCAAATTTAGCAATCTTAAGTGCTAAAAAATCAAACATAAATTCCATTAATGATTTAAATCAAAAAGGGAAAATCATAGCTTTAAAAAGAGGTACTAGCGCGCATATTTACGCTCAAAAACATCTTAAAAATGCCAAAATTTTAGTTTTTGATAAAGAAAACGCTGCAATTTTAGAAGTAGTTCAAGCAAAAGCTGATGGTTTTATATACGATCAAATGAGTATTTATAAAGCATGGCAAAAAAATCCTGAACAAACCAAAGCTATTTTTACTCCTTTTGAAGAAAAACCCGAACAATGGGCAATAGCTTTAAATAAAGACAATGTAAAATTAAAACAAGAGCTTAATGAATTCATACAAAAATCAAAAGAAAATGGTTTTTTTAACTTCTTAGCTCAAAAATATTTAAAAGATATACAAGATATTTTTAAAGAACAAAAACTTGAATTCTTCTTCTAAGAAAGCTTTTTTTCAAGCTTTCTTGAAAAAATAGATATAGGCAAAGTCAATACCAAATAACAAAGTGCCAAAGGAATATAAATTTCTAAAGTAGAAAAAGTAAAAGCATTTATCTCTTGAGCATTTTGAGTAAGTTCTGAAATGGCTATTACGCTTAAAAGAGAGCTATCTTTTATCAGATTGCTTAATTGGCCACTAAGTGGAGCTAGAACATTTTTTAAAGCTTGTGGAAAAATCACACTTTTATAAATTTCAAATTCACTAAGCCCTAAAGCCTTGGCACTTTCGTATTGAATTTTATGCACGCTTAAAATTCCTGCCCTAAAAATTTCACAAATATAAGCACTAGAAAAAAAAGCTAAAATTAACACTCCACACACATAACGATTATCAAGTCCTAAGCTATCTGCAAAAATATAATAAATCAAAAGCACTTGCACTAGCAAAGGAGTGCCCCTAATAAGCTCTATATAAACTCTTGCAAACATATTTAAAATTACAATCTTACAAAGACTCATATAACACAAAATCAAAGCAAAAATCACACCTATTATCAAAGATAATAAGCTGATTATAAAAGTAGTGAAAAATCCAAAAATCATTTTATCTTTGTATTCTAAAATAGCTAAAAAATTAAAATTATAAGTAGCATTTAAAAAGATAAAATAAAAAAATGAAAACATAACACAAGCTAATATAAAAGCATTGATGATAAAAATTTTAAAATTTAAGCTTTTTCTTTCGTTAAATTTATGATTTAATATAAAAAAATTCAATCGATTCCTTAGTTATTGAAAAATAATTTTATAATTTATTTAGGACAAATATTAACCTAAATTTACCACAAATAAGTAAAATAAAGTCTTTGATTTAGATAATTAAGGAAAAAAATGCGTTTTTTGATAGTATTTGTATTTTTTATAAATTTTCTTTTTTCTGGTGAAGTTTTAAAACTTGATGAAGCATTTAAACTCAATACCCACTCAAATAATCAAGGAATTTTTTTAAAAATCAATCTGGCTGATAGAATTTATCTTTACAAAGATCAAACAAAACTTATGCTTGATTCTAAAGACATCACTTCTTTGCTTAATTTTCCAAAAACTTCTCAAAGAGAAAACAAAGAAGTTGTTTTTAACCAACTTGAACTTTTTGTGCCTAAATTATTGCTTGATGATTTTATCAAAGCAAACAAAGCAAAACTTAGCTTAGCTTATCAAGGGTGCTCTGAAGATGGCTTATGTTATCGTCCTGTGTATGTTGATTATGAAATTTATAAACAAAATAATAACTATCAAATTAATTCCATCAAAGATCAATTTAAAAATATAAGTGAAGATGAGCAAATTGCTATAAATTTAAGTAAAGATAATATTTTCATAACTTTAATCACATTTTTTGGATATGGCTTATTATTATCTTTAACTCCTTGTATTTTACCTATGATTCCTATACTTTCATCTTTAATTGCAATAAAACTACAAAACAATTCATCTAGAAAACACAGCTTTTATCTTTCTTTTGTTTATGTATTTTTTATGTCTTTAGCTTATGCTATAGCTGGAGCTTTAGTAGGACTTTTGGGAGCTAATATACAAGGTTTATTACAGCAAACTTGGATCATTATAACTTTTGCTGGAATTTTCATCTTACTCTCACTTTCCATGCTTGGACTTTATGAATTACAGCTTCCTTTAAAATTTCAAAATTATATAAACAAAAAAACACAAGGGAAAAATGGTTTTATAGGTGTTGCAATTATGGGATTTTTATCTGCTTTGATAGTAGGACCTTGTGTTGCTGCACCTTTAGCGGGAGCTTTGCTGTATATCACAAAAAGTGCAGATGTGTTTTTAGGAGCTTTATCATTATTTATAATGAGTTTTGGTATGGGCATACCTTTGCTTTTACTAGGTCTTGGAGTAGGATTTTTAAAAAGCGGTGCTTGGATGCTTAAAATAAAATTGTTATTTGGCTTTTTAATGCTTGCTATGGCTATTTGGATGCTAGAAAGAATTTTAAGTGCACAAATCATTTTAATGCTATATGGGGTATTAGGGGTATTTTTTGCTTGTTTTATGGGACTTTTTGACGAAGTAAAAAGTAATTTTGATAAATTTAAAAAAGCAAGTATGATTTTAGTTTTATGCTATAGCTTAAGCCTTATTTTAGGTGGCTCTATGGGTTCAAAAAACTTATTAAAACCTTTAAATTTTTGCACTACTATAGAGCAAAATTTATCAAGTTTAAATTTCAAAAAAATTACAAATTTAGAAGAATTAAACAAAGAATTACAAAATTCTAATAAACCTGTGATGTTGGATTTTACTGCTATTTGGTGTGAAAATTGCAAGCTTTTAGAAGAATATACCTTTAAAGATCAAAGTGTGCAAAATTTATTGAGCAACTATACACTTTTGCAAATTGATATTACCAATAACACTAAAGAAGATTTAGAAGTGATGAAAAAATTCAATGTTTTTGGGCCACCTGTGATGATATTTTTTAAAGATTCTCAAGAGCTAGGACGCATTGTAGGCTATGTAGATGCTAAAGAATTTATGGCCAAGGTTCCTCAATAATTTTTATCTAAAAAAGCCTTTAATGCCTTCAAGCTGGTATTGCCATAATTTTTCTATAAAAATTTTAAGCTTTATGGCTATTTTGCCACTAATTGCTTTATGCAATATAGTCCCTATGGCATAATCTTTACCTATAGAACATATAGTATTTCCACTTATAAATTTAAATTCTTTTTCAAATTTTTCTTCTTTGATTAGCTTTGTTAAGGCTTTTGCTATATAAGCACCTTGTCTTAAAGCTAGTTGAGCTGTTGGAGGATAAGGGGTATTAGTTTGTGGATTTTTACAAATGCTATTATCCCCTATAAAAAAATATTTATGAGAATCTTTAATATTTAGTGGATGTAAAAATTCATCAACTTCTATGCGAGATCTTATACTAGGAAAATCAAGACTATTTTCAATCACATGATTCCCCCTTATACCTGCTGTCCAAACTATGGTATTTGCTTTAATAGATGTTTGATCTTCTAATAAAATTTCATTTTTTTTACATTCTATAATTTTAGATTTTTCATATACTTTTATGCCAAATTTTTCTAATTCGCTTTTAGCTTTTTGGGATATTTTTTTCTCAAACATTGGTAAAATATGATCCATAGCTTCTATAATACAAAGCTGTATTTTTTGATAATCAACACCCTCTTTTTGACAAAAATTTATAAGCTCTTTAGCTAAAGATGATACAAATTCAACTCCACTCAAACCACCGCCACAAACTGCTATTTTTAAATCATCTTCATTTTGAGAACTTTTATAATTTTTAATTTTTTTATAAATTTTTTCATTAACCTTTAAAGCATTTTCATAATTATCTATACTTAAAGCATATTCTTGCATACCTTTAATGCCAAAAGTTTCCTTTTCAAACCCCAATCCACAAACCAAAATATCAAATTCATACTCATTATTTTTAGCATAAACTTTGTCTTTAGAAATTTTAATAACTTCATCTTGTATAAAATCAATCTTTGAATTTAACAAAGGTAAAATATCAAATTTAGGCCATAAAACATCTTCACCAGAAGCCACTTTATGAAGTAAAATCGTATGATAATGATAAGAATTGTTATTGATTAAACTAACTTGTGCATTTTCAAAAAATTCATCTTTTAAAGCTTTGATAGCAGATAAACAAGCATAACCAGCACCTAAAAATAAAATTTTTTTCTTTTGCACGCAAAATCCTTTGTAGTTTGATAAAAAAATAATTAATTTTTTGGCATAATGGTATAATTTTTTATCTTAAAGAATTTTTTATTTAAATTTATCAAGGAAATATCATGCAAAGACAAACATGGAGCAATACTCTTACTTACATCCTAACCGTAGCAGGAGCTACCATTGGCTTTGGAGCTACTTGGCGTTTTCCTTATTTAGTAGGAGAAAATGGTGGTGGTGCTTATGTGTTAGCTTTTTGTATAGCCATGATTTGCATAGGAATTCCTGTTATATTAGTAGAAAATGTCATCGGAAGAAGAAGAATGCTAAATTCTGTAGATGCTTTTGGTGGTACTACTAGCAATGGAGTTAAGATTAATGAGTCTTGGCAAGGAGTTGGATATTTAGGACTTTTAGGTAGCTTTGGAATCATGGCTTATTATATGGTCATAGGGGGTTGGGTTTTAGCTTATATATTTAAAATTATTATTGGAGAATTTAATCTTTCAACTCCAATAAGTGCAGAATATACTAGTAATTTTTACAATCTAACTATAGAAAATAGTCCTTTACTAATAGGAATTTTCACTACTTTGTTTGTAGTGATTAATTGGATTATACTTAAAAAAGGTGTGATTGATGGGATTGAAAAATCTGTTAAATATCTCATGCCTTTTTTGTTTATTTGTCTTTTAATGGTAGTAGTAAGAAATTTAACCCTTGAAGGGGCTAATGAAGGAATTAAATTTTATTTAACTCCAGATTTAAGTAAAATCACTCCTAAATTATTTATAGATGTTTTAGGACAAGTATTTTTTGCGCTTTCTTTAGGTTTTGGAGTGATGATTACCTTATCTTCACATTTAAATAAAAATGAAAATCTTATAAAAACTTCAATCTACACAGGTATTTTAAACACTCTTATAGCAGTCTTAGCAGGGTTTATGATATTTCCTGCTTTATTTAGTGTGGGTTTAACTCCAGATAGCGGACCTTCTTTAGTGTTTAAAACTTTACCTGTGGCATTTTCACATATACCTTTTGGAAATATCATTTGTGTGTTTTTCTTTTTATTGTTAATCGTTGCTGCCTTAACCACAAGTTTGCCAATATATCAGGTTATAATCAGTGTGCTAGAAGAAAAATTTAAACTTGCTAAAAATACCGCTATAAATCTTACTTTAGGGAGTATTTTTGTGCTAGGAAACTTACCTTGCATACTCACCTATGGACCATTAAAAGATATTACCATTATAAAAAATAAAAATATTTTTGATAGTTTTGACTTTATAAGCGGTAATATCTTTTTCGTATTGACTGCATTTTTTTGTTGCATTTATGTAGGTTGGGTACTTAAAAAAGATGCTATTTATGAGCTTTCTAATCAAAACACCCTAAAAGGAAGTATTTTTAAACTATGGTATTACTATGTTAAGTTTATCATACCTTTGATTATCTTAGTGATTTTTTATTTTGGTATTTTTTAATTTAATAAAAGACTAATTTTTATATAATAATAAATTATATAAAAATTAGGAGACAAAATAATGAAAACTACCTTATGTCTTTTAGCAACTCTTATTTTTAGTGGGTGTGCGCAACATATTGCAAAGCTTGACTATCAACAAGCTAAAGCTTATGAAAATCAATACCAAGAAGAACTTAAAAATTTATCCCTACCTAAAGAAAATTTCAAAATGGTTCAAGTAAAAAACAAAAAAGAAAAATGCCTTATATTAACATCAAAAGACACAAAAGATGAATCTTATGAAATTTACTGGGATGAATTGTGTAAAAAAGGATATGCACATGGGTTAGGAAGAGAAATAGAAAAAACTCTCTTTACGCACATGGAGCAAATAGGAATCTATAAAAATGGAAAAGTTGATGGATATTACTATCGATCAGATATAAATAATAATCTAAAAATTTTAGCATATAACAATAACAAAGATACTTATTTTATTGATGAGCTTATCGTTAAAAATAATAATTCTTTAATATAGTTCGCAAAGCTGGGAAATTCAACAAACACAATGCCTTATATACAACATACTCACCTTTTTCATACAATGTATAATATACTCAAAAATTTCAAAATTACTCTCTTGAAATTTTTGATTTTTCAAAAAATAATCTAGATGCAAGAATGGGCATGATTTTTACAATAGGATCGGACAATATTAAAAATGGTTTTGAGGTTACTTCTATGAAAAGTGGAGGATACATAGCAAATGAATTTCAAAATAACAAACTAATTAGAAATGTACAGCTCCCTCAAGAATATTTCTCTGAAAAAAGCAAACTTATAGAAGATATAGAACAAATAGCAAAACTTGCCATGGAACATTCAGTAAAAGCTAATATAATCAAAGAAAAATACAAAAAGAAAATTTGTAAAGAATCTATAAAAGTTAATTTTATAGATAACAACGAATATAAAGAAATTTGCAATGAAGACGCTGAAAACAAAGAACTATCTAAAGAAATAGAAATACAAATTGCAAAAATAAAACAATATAAACAAGAAATACTAAAGCAATACAATGAAGAAAGACTAATAAAAGCAAAAGAATTAGAGGCACAAGCTGCCATGGAAAGAGCAAGAGAGCAAATAAGATATAATCAACAACAATATTGGCAAAATATAATGCTAAATAATCAACTTCAACAATTAAATAATAATATGATGTATGATAGATTTACCCCAAAAACACATCATATATATATTTATTGATATTTATACTCATAACGCTTTAACATGCTTATATTTCCATCAAGCCCGCCTTGATGGATGTAAAGAATTTTATTTTCAAAAACTTCACTATTTGCCAATAAAGTTTTAAAACCTATCATATCATAAAGCAAATCAAACTCTACTTCACATTGTATTTTTAAATCTTTATAAAGTTCATATAATTCCAAATAAGGTTTTGCAAAATGATATTTTTTAGGTGGATTTAATATAGTTAAATTACTAAAATTATAATTTAAATCTAAAGTTAAAATTTGTTGCTTTAAATACTCACTATCGCCTATACAAGCACAAGTAAAAACTTTAAATTTACTATGTTTAGCTAAAAATGCTGCTGAAGTTCCTGTGCCAGAAGGTAAAAAAACATCTACTTTTTCATTAAGTTGTTCTTGAAGCTCTAAAGCTAAGTTTATATACCCCATTTCAGCTTCTTTAGTAGCAATACCCTCTTCCAAAAAAATATCATTAGGTTTTTTTAAACTTAGAGCTTTAGATTTTCTATTTACAAATTCTTTATTTTCTATGATGTTTGCACCGTATTTTAAAGCAATCAAATAATTTCCATGAGGATTTTCTTTTAAAAAAGAACTAATTTTTTCACATACAAAAATTAGTTTAAAATCATTTTCATGACAAAAAATAGCCAAAGCCGCTAAAGCATTACTTTGAGAAGATCCATAAGAGATTAAAACTTGACCTTTTTTAAATTGATGCTTATTAGCATCTAAAAAGGCTAATTTTCTAGCCTTGTTGCCATTAACTTTTCCAAGCAAATCATCTCTTTTTAAAAAAAATTCAAAATCATTATATTTTAAAAGATCTATCCTACTTGCTATCAAGGTATTTTTCAACCTTTTCTAAAGCATTATTGGTATTGATATTAAATTTTATTTCTATTCTACGACTTGCTTCTTTGTCTTCTTTTCCATCTTTTATAACAACATCTGAATATGATCTACCACTTGCCATTAATAATTTTTGAAGCCTAGGATCTTTATAAAAAGAGTAAATAAAACTCATCACCGCATAAGCTCTTTTTTGTGATAAATCAAGATTATATATATAAGATCCTGCACTATCTGTATGTCCTTCTATAACTATATTCTCAATACTTGAAAGTATATTTTCATCTTTTAAAATACCATCAAAATATTGAGTTAATATAGCTTTTAAATTTTCTTTAGCCTGAGGTTTTAAAGTAAAAGAATTAGTATCAAATAATACTTCTGAAGGTAAAATAATAGCGCCTGAATTTACATCTAAAGTAATATTACTATCAATCTTTGCTCGTAAATTTTTAATAGTGTTTTCTTTAATTAACCCTAGCTCTTTGATTTTATTTTTTGCTTCTTCAAAATCAGTCTGCAATTCTTTTATTTCTTCATCTTTTTTATTTAATCTTTCAAGTAAGGTAAAAATTTGTTGATCTTTTTCATCTAAAGATAAATTTAAATCCTGATTTAATTTTACATAAGAGCTTACATTTGCTTCTAATTCTTGCTTTTGTTTTGAAGTGCTATTTAATTTTTGATTTAAATTTTTAAGTATATCTTCTTTTTGACTTAACTCTTCTCTGTTTTCTCGCAGCCTCTGCTCTTGTTTTTCCAAATTTTCCTTTATAATTTTTAAATCACTTTGGGTTAAAACATATTTTACAACAATAGCCCCGATTAATAATACAAATACAAACAACAACCCAGCCATCAAATCAGCATAGGCTATCCAAAAATTATTATCTTCGTTATTCTCTTGATTATTTTTTATCATCTATTTTTTCATCTTCTTTTTGATTTTCAAGTTTAGCAATAACTTGTGAAGTTTGTTCATCTAGTTCTTTACTTTCAAGTTTAAATTCTTCCATCATTGAAATTTTTTCATCAATGTTTTTTTCTTCTTCATAAGCTTCTTTGAAAGTATGCATTCCTTCTATAATGCTAGATTTAAATCCCTCAAAAAGTTTCATTTGATTTTCAAGCATAAGATTTTGATATTTTTCTATATTATTAGCAAAATTTTCTACCTTATCATCAAGCATTGTAACACTTTTATCAAGATGAGAAATTTTATCCGAACTAATATCTAAAAGTCTATTATATTGTTCAGAAATTCTAAGAGTAAGATCTTTTACATTCGAATTTAACATATTTACTGCATTAGCTATTTCTGTATAAGTTTTTACTATATCTTTTTGTTCTCTTTGAGTTTTTGAAAGATCACTCATAGTTTGTTTTACATGCTCACTGCTTAATCTTACAGCTTTTTCTTCAGCATTTACCAATTCTTGAAAAACTCTAAATTTTCTATCTATGGTGTTATCAAGCTCTTTAAAAAATTCTTCATTACTTACATGCTCAAAAATCATACCAATTTTTTCAAAATGCTTCAAACTTTCTTGTAAATATTTTCTATCTATCTCTTCTTTTGACCAAAAAAAGTCACTTGTAGCATTTTTTTGACGATTAAGAAGTCTTTGAAATTTACTTAATCCATATTTTTCAAAGAAAATCCACCAAAGTGCTAAAAAAATTCCATAAATAGACACATAAAACGCTGTCCCAACTCCATTTAATAAAGCTGAAATTTCTTGCTCTAATCCTGCTGTATCACTAGAATTAAAATTAGGCATAGATATAGCTATACTTATAAATGTTCCTAAAATTCCAAGCATAGGAAAGATAGCTCCACCAACCAAAGCAAAGTTTTCATTTCTTAAATCTCTTGCATATGCATAAGCAAAATCATCAAAACTTGCATTTGATTTTGTTTCTTTACCTATGATTAAAAAGTGTTTCATAATATAGCGTTTTAATACAAGTTTAAATTCATCCTTTTGCTGCTCAAAAATACTTGAAGCATAATCAGCACTATGTCTTGCAAAAATAAGTGCTACAATATAAATAATTCCTATCATTACAACACTATGCAATTCTACTTTAAAATCAATCTTATCAAAATATCCCAAAAGAATCAAAAGATACAATATAGTCGGGATAAAAATAATTTTTAAATAAGCAACTATACCTGTGCTACCTTTTCCATCTGGTAACACAAGATCTGAAAATTCATCTGTTGTTTTTGCTTCCATTATTATATACCTTATGTTAATTTTACTCTAAAAATTTATATCTTCACAGGAAAATTAACTAAGAGCATATGCTCTTAGTTTCTATCAATACAATTTAAATCACTAAACGCACATTCTAAGCGTTTAATCATACTTTCTTCACCCGCTCTTAACCAAACTCTTGGATCGTAGTATTTTTTATTTGGCTTATCCTCTCCATCTGGATTGCCAATTTGTCCTTGTAAATATGCCTTATTTTGAAGTTCATATTCTCTAACTCCATCCCAAAAGGCCCATTGAGTATCTGTATCAATATTCATTTTTATCACGCCATAGCTTAAAGCAGCTTTAATATCGTTAATATCACTACCACTACCACCATGAAAAACAAAATTAATTGGCTTATCTTCATTGAGATTAAATTTATTTTTAACATATTCTTGAGAATTTTTAAGAATTTCAGGTCTTAAGATTACATTACCTGGTTTATAAACTCCATGAACATTGCCAAAACTAGCTGCAATTGAAAATCTATCACTAATTTTAGAAAGTCTTTCATAAGCTAAAGCCACATCTTCAGGCTGAGTGTATAATTTTGCATTATCGATATTTGTATTATCTACACCATCTTCTTCACCACCTGTGCAGCCTAACTCTAACTCCAAAGAAATTCCAAGTTCAGACATTTGCTCTAAGTATTTTTCACAAGTACTCAAATTCCTTTCCAAATCTTCTTCACTTAAATCAATCATATGAGAACTAAATAAAGGAATATTATTTTCTTTTTTAAATTCTATATTAGCTTCAATCAAAGCATCAATCCAAGGAAGAAGCTTTCTAGCAGCATGATCAGTATGTAAAATAACAGGAACATTATAAGCTTTAGCCATTAAATGCACATGTCTTGCTCCACTTATAGCTCCCAAAATATCAGCCTTAGGGCAAGCTTTACCCGCTACAAATTTAGCTCCTCCATTAGAAAATTGAATAATCACAGGTGAATTAACTTTTTTAGCACTTTCTAAAACAGCATTAATAGAATTTGTTCCTATAACATTTACTGCAGGGATGGCAAAACCTTCTTTTTTAGCATGATTATAAACTATATTTAAATCATCACCACTTAAAACACCTGGTTTAACAAGATCTAAAATACCCATTATTTGTATTCCACTTGTATTTTCTTGCGAAGCTCTTGTGCTTTTGCATTGAGTAGCTTTTGAAATTCTTCCATTTTGAAATTATTTTCAATACCTGATTTTACTTCATTATAGCTCATAGTACTTTTTGCCTTAGCATCTTCTTTTAAAATCACATGATATCCAAAATCACTTTTCACAGGAGTTTTAGAAATAGTTCCTTTTTTCATAGAAAAAGCCGCATCAGCAAATGGTTTTACCATAGTTGATTCAGAGAACCATCCAAGCTCACCACCTTGAGCTGAAGAGCCTTTGTCGATTGATTTTTCTTTTGCTAATTGCTCAAATTTTTCTTCCAATGCCTTACCATTAAGCTTGCTAAGTTGAGCAATAATATCTTTAGCTTCTTTTTCGCTAGTTACCAAAATATGTTTAGCTTTTACTTGAGCTAATCTTGTATATTCGTCTTTATGCTCATCATAATATTTTTTTATTTTTGATTCTTCAATTTTTATAGAATCAAAAATTTTCTTTTGATAGATATTTACTAAAATAGCATCTTTTGCACGCTCTAACTCTTCTTTGTATAAAGGATCATTTTCTATTTTTTGAGCCTTTGCATCTTTTAATACAAGCTGTTGAAGAATGTATTGATCGATGATTGCTTTTTTTTGTTCAGCCGGCAAATCAGTAACTTTAGCACCTCTTAACATAGGAGCAAAAAATTCATTTACTTGCGTATCAGTGATATTCGTTCCATCAAAAGTAGCTACAACAGCAGCATTCAAACTCAATCCTGTCAATAAAGTCGCAGCGACTAAAGAAACTTTTTTCATTGTTTTTCCTTTTAAAGTAATTTTCGTAGTATTTATTATAACTAAACTTTATTTAAAGGCGATTAACATAAAATAAGTTTTATGAAAAGAAATTTAGAAATTAAACAATTATTTTTAAAACATTTTGGACAAGCCAAAACAGAATTAATCTTCAACAATGCCTATGAACTAATAGTTTGCGTGATGCTTTCAGCTCAATGTACTGATAAAAGGGTTAATCTTATAACTCCTGATTTGTTTAAAACTTATCCTAACATAAAAGATCTAGCTAATGCTAACCTTGCGAGTTTAAAACTGCTTATAAATT
The DNA here is from genome assembly GCF_008011665.1 of Campylobacter volucris. GTDB lineage: Bacteria > Campylobacterota > Campylobacteria > Campylobacterales > Campylobacteraceae > Campylobacter_D > Campylobacter_D volucris_A. Next base: position 195,103 of record NZ_VOWJ01000013.1, on the reverse strand, counting down.
CATGCTCTTTTTACAATAACAAAGCTCAAAATTTAATCAAAATGGCTAAAACAGTGTGTGAAAAATTTAACGGAGAAATTCCTATGGATGAAATTTCTTTGAAAAGTTTAGCTGGAGTAGGACAAAAAACTGCACATGTAGTAATGATAGAATGGTGCGGAACTAATTGCATGGCTGTAGATACACATGTATTTAGAGTTTCACATAGACTAAATCTTAGCAAAGCAAAAACACCAGAAGAAACAGAAAAAGATTTAACTAAAATTTTCAAAGACAATCTTAATTATCTTCATCAGGCAATGGTTTTATTTGGTAGATATACTTGTAAGGCAAAAAATCCTTTATGTAAAGGATGTTTTTTAAATCATCTATGTAAAAGCAAGGATAAAAAAATTTAATCTAGTGCTAGTAAAATAGCACTAGAAATTTTTTAATGAAAAAATGGCAAATATAAAAAGGCATTGATCACTAGGGCATTAACTATATCTATAAAAAATGCTCCCACTAAAGGCACAATAATAAAAGCCATATGACTCATTCCATAGTGATTTGTAACTGTTTGCATATTTACCATAGCTGTTGGAGTCGCACCGAGTCCAAAACCACAATGTCCAGCCGCTAAAACAGCCGCATCATAATCTTTTCCACAAACTCTAAAAGTGATAAAAATTGCATAAGCAATCATCATCGCAACTTGAACCACTAAAATAACTAGCATTGGTAACGCAAGAGTTACTAAGTCCCATAAATTGATAGTCATTAAAGCTAAAGCCAAAAATAAAGACAAGCTTACATTACCTAAAACAGAAACTTCTCTATCAAAAACATGATGAATTTTGGTAACAGATAAAACATTTCTTAAAACCACACCTGTAAAAAGACAATACACAAAAGTTGGTAGAGTAAAACCTGTGCTAGCCTTAATATATGCAGATAAAGCACTACCAATCAATAAACATAAAGCAATTAATGCTAAAGATTCTATAAAAGATGATGGAGTGATTAATCTTTCTTTTTGTGGAGATTCAAAATTTAACATACCATCTTGTTCATCATTTTGTTTTGGCACTACTAGTTTATATTTATCAACTAAATATCTTGCAACAGGTCCACCAATAATACCTCCTGAAATAAGACCAAAAGTAGCACAAGCAATAGCAATAGTAGTAGCACTTGAATACACATAAGGTTCTTTTATAAATTCAGCTGCCCAAGCTGCACCTGTTCCATGCCCTCCACTCATAGTAACAGACCCTGCAATAAGACCCATGAGCGGATTTTGCCCCATAGCGGTTGCTACACCTATACCAACAATGTTTTGCGCAAAAAGCAAACCTACTACAACTACTAAAAAAATCGCTAATTTTTTCCCACCTTTTTTTAAAGATGCAAAATCGGCCAACAAACCGATACTTGAAAAAAATGCTAACATTAACGGATCTTTCATAGAGCTATCAAATTTAATATCGATAGAAAAAAAACTATGCAAGATAAAAAGAATGATTGCAGCTATACTCCCGCCTACTACTGGCTCGGGTATATTATAATCGCGTAAAAATTTTACTCTTTTGATGACAAATACACCTAAAAGTAACACTATAACCATAGTGACTAATGTTGCATAAAAATCAAAAATCATACTTCTCCCTTGTTTGATATATGAATTAATTTTAATAGATAAAGACTTTAAAATAACAAAATTTACACAATCTTACTTATGACATTATTACAAAATGAAACATATTATAAAACAACTAATCTGAAATTAAAACTATACTATGATATAAATTTATATTTTTAAGCAAAGCTAGCCTTGCTCTAGTGAGTTCTTGTAAAGAATTCACTAACAAAGTATCTGCATCAAGATAATCTTTTAATTCATTGCGTCCTAGGTTGTATTTTTCAAGATACAAAGAAGCAATTTGAGCTTGATTAGTGCTGATTTTATCAGTAAGTTTTAATAATAAGTTAAAATATTTATCATTTTCATAACACAATTTAAAATCATTTAATGTCTTTTGCAAAGCGTCTTTATACTCTAATAGTCTTATATTGTATTCATATTCTGAAATTTTTATATTTTGCTTAATTCTATAAAAGTCTAAAAAAGGTAATTCTATAGTTACATTGCCTCCTAAAAATAAAAATTTAAAACTATCATTGAATTTTTCACTAGATCCGTCTATACTACTAAGTATTTTTATACTCGGTAGTATATTTTTTTGCACACTAGAATAATTTTTATAAGATGATTTTAATAAATTTAACTTAGCCTGCATTTGCGGTGTATAGGCAAACATTTTCAAATCTATATCAAAATTTACTTTATCTAAAGAAAAATCTTTCAAAGTGTAAGTAGAAATTTTTTGAAGTAATTTTTCATTCTCAAAGCCTAATAAATCTTTTAAATTTTTAAGTGTTGCTTCTTTATTTTGAAGATTAGTAATGATATTTTGCTTAGTATTAAGAAGTGATTTTTTGATGTTTAAAAGATCAATATATTCTATTTTTCCAAATTCTAATTTACTAGTATAAATTTCTAACATTTGCTCAAGATTATTATAATGCTCATTAAGCAAAATATCTACATCGTTAAAATATGCCAAATCAAAGATAGAATTTATAGTTAGATTAACTATATCTAATTTTAATTTTTGCAATTCATATTCGCTAGATTTAGCTAAAAATTCACTAGATGCAACTTTATCTGAAATTTTAGCATATATATCAAGCTCATAATTCAACATTAGGCCATTAGAAAATCCAGAATTTTCACTCCCATTTTCTAAATTTCTTTTTATATTTGCACCTAAATTTCCGCTCAAAGTTGGATAAAAATCAACCTTTAAAAGTTTATATCTAGTTAATGTGCTTAAAAGATTAATTCTTGCTACATTTAAGTCTTTATTGTTATCTATTACACTTTGAACAATTTGGTTTAAATCTTCATTTTTATACCTTTTCCACCAAGGATAACTAGCGTTAAAATCTTCAAAAAATTTTTGCGAAATTTGTTCTTGTTTAATCTGCTCTAATCTTACACTAGTGCAAGCATTAAAAAATAAAGCTAATACAAATATTATAAAAATTTTCATTTTATTCCTTTGATAGAGCATTAATAGGATTTAAATTTGCAGCATTTTTAGCTGGAAAAAATCCAAATACAAGCCCAATAAAAACAGAACTTAAAAGCCCTAAAAATACAGAATTTAAAGAAAGTATCATTGTAAAACCTATACTTAAAGAATTAAAAACTTCTACTATCGCAAAAGAAAGTAAAACACCAAAAATAGCACCAAAAGAACAAATCAAAACCGCTTCTATTAAAAACTGCATTAAAATATCTTCTTTCCTAGCTCCTATAGCCATTCTGATACCAATCTCTCTTGTTCTTTCGCTCACAGAAACTAGCATAATATTCATCACCCCAATGCCTCCTACTATCAAAGAAACCACAGCTATAGAAGATACTAATAAAGTTAAAGTAGCTGTATTTTCTTCTACTGCATTCTTAATAGCATCAGAATTAATAGTAAAAAAATCTTTTTTACCTCGTTTGATTTTTAAAATTTTTACCATAGCTTCCTCTGCCAAAGATGGATTAACTTCATCTTTGACCTTGGCAACTATAGATCTTATTTGCTTATCACCTGTGATTTTATTTATCAAGGTAGTGTAGGGAATATAAATTTTTATAGTATTTTCATCGGCTCTAAAACCCTTATTATCTCTTTCGCGTTTTAAAACACCTACTATAGTTAAAGGTTGTTGATTAAAAATGATACTTTTACCTAAAATACTTCTGGTATTAGCATTTTCAAATAAAATTCTCAAGGCATTTTCATCAACTATACATATATTTGTATTATCCTTAATATCTTCATAATTAATAAACCTCCCATCTACCATCACAAAACCTCTAAGTTTTAAATGATTTGGCCCTACTCCATAAATTCTAGCTTGCAAAGAATTACTTTTATAAGTTACAACCCCAACCTTACCCACATCAGCTTCTACAGCCTCTAAATAAGGCAAAGAGCTTAAAGTCTTTAAGTCGCTTAAATTCAAACGCGTTTTACCTGATCTTATATCTCCTAATCCTCTTCCAGATACTACTTCTATGGTATTTGTCCCAATAGAGCTTATAGAAGCTAAGATGCTTTGTTGAGCCCCAAGACCTAAAGCTACTACACAAACTACTGAAGCTATACCTATAATAATTCCAAGCATAGTCAATAAAGATCGTAGTTTATGAGCGATGATAGCTGCTATTGACATCTTAAAGCTTTCAAAAATTTGATTTTTTAACAAAGCAAAACTTTTTCTTTCTTTATCTATTATTTTTTTATCAGGATTTATGAGCTCTTTTGGATTGCTATCTTTAATAATTTTTCCATCTTTAATTTCAATAACTCTTTTTGCCATAGCAGCTATACAAGGATCGTGTGTCACTAAAACTATAGTATGGCCTTGCTCATTAAGTTTAGTTAAAATTTCTAAAACTATTTTTCCACTTTTAGAATCAAGAGCTCCTGTTGGCTCATCAGCCAAAATTAACTCACCACCATTTATTAACGCTCTTGCTATAGACACTCTTTGCTGTTGTCCGCCACTTAATTGATTTGGTTTTGAAAATTCTTTATGATCAAGCTCTAAAAATGAAAGTAATTTTTTAGCTTTTTCCAAACGCTCATTTTTATTTTTACCTGCATATACAGCTGGTAAAGCTACATTTTCTTTAGCATTTAATAAATTAAGCAGATTGTATCTTTGAAAAATAAAGCCTATTTTTTCTCTTCTAAGCCTTGCTTTTTCATCTTTTGAAGCTTTATTAACATCATAATTATCTAAAAAATATTCCCCGCTACTTGGCTCATCTAAAGTTCCTATGATGTTTAAAAGAGAAGTTTTACCGCTACCTGATTGACCAATAATAGCTACAAATTCACCTTTGCAAATTCTAAGACTAATATTATCTAAAATAGTAGCAGTATTAATCTTTTTAGAAATACTTTTTAAAAGTATCATTTTGCACTTTTACCTATAATGACTAAATCATTTTCATTCAAACCTTTTAAAATTTGTGTATTAAGACTATCTTTGATACCTAATTGCACAGGAGTTTTTACTACAATTTTATCATCTTTTAAAATTTCTACATAATATCCATTGATATCGCTATGAATTGCCAAAGTTGGAATTACCAAAGCATCTTTTTCAATTTTAATAGCTATTTCATTTTCTGTACTCATGCCAATTCGCAAAAAGTTATTTTCATTTTTTACAAAAAATCTAGCATAATAATACACAGCATTTGCACTAGTATTTGAAGTAGAATTTAAATTTGAATTACTAGTTGCATTAGTGATAGTAGTATTTGCTGGATCTATGCTTGAAATGATAGCTTCATATTTTTTATCAGGCTCGTTTAAGATGCTAAATTTCACACTTTTGCCTACTGCAATTTTATTAATATCTGCTTCAGCTATTTGCATACGAATTTCCATCTCGCTTAAATCTGCTAAACGCACTATACTTGGAGTATTTTGATTTGCATTTACGGTTTGTCCTTCTTCGACTGCTACATTGATGATTTCACCCTTACTTGGTGCTTTAATGGTTGTATAAGCTAAATCTTTTTGAGCATTTTTTAAAGAAATTTCAAGTTGGGTTGTTTGGGCTTTTAATTCTGCTACATTTGCTCTTAAAGCATAAAAATTATTTTTTAAATTTTCAAGATTTTCTAAAGAAGTGGCCATTTTTTCATATAGTTTTTGCTCTCTTTGATACTGCCTTAAAGCTATATCTAAGGCAATTTTTTTACTTTCTAAATTCGCTTTAGTACTTTCAAGTTTTGCTTTGGTAATATCAAGATCATTTTGTTGTTTATCTTTATCAATTTGAGCTATTAATTCCCCTTCATTTACATGATCTCCTAAATCAACATAAAGTTTTACTATTTGCCCGCTAACTTGTGCACCAACATCAACTTGAGTTTTAGCATATACTTCACCGATAGCCTCTATGCTTTGAGTTATATCTTGTCTTTGAACTTCAACGGTTAAATAATCAATTTTTTCTTTATTAGCAAACAATAAAAAATACACACAAATTCCAAACACGATCAACAATAATATCAAATAAACAATTTTTCTCATACAAACCTTTTTTTCTAAAATAATAAAATATTTTTATAAAGCCAAAATAAAATTGTATCAATATAAGATATTATTTTAATAATTTTAAAGTATTATTTAATTAGCATATAAAAACAAAAAAAGGAAAAATTATGGATTATCTACAACTCATGCAAAATCGCTCGTCTATTAGATCTTATCTTGATAAAGAAATTTCCAAAAAAGACTTAAGTTATATATTAGAATGTGCTAGATTGTCTCCGAGTTCATTAGGTCTTGAACCTTGGAGATTTTTAATCTTTCAAAACAAAAAACATAAAAAAGAAATTTCTCAAATAGCTAACAATCAAGCCCATGTGCAAAATTGCGCAGCTATTGTTGTAGTTTTAGCTAGAGCTGACTTTAAAGAATATTTTGAAGAAAAAATGAAAAAGAAAAAACTAAGTCAAGAAAAAATAGACATGTATTTAAATATATATAAACCTTTTATCGATGGCATGAATTTAGAACAAAGCTTTGCTTATGCAAGAGAACAATGTCATATAGCCTCTACCAATATCATTAATGCAACTTTCAATTTAAATTTAGGAGCTTGTGTAATAGGTGGATTTGATCAAGATAAAATCAATCAATACTTAAAACTTGATATAAACAAACAAAGAGTTTCTTTGCTAATTACCCTAGGATATCCTAGCACTGAAATAAAAGGTGAAAAATTTCGTTTTGATTTTAATGAAGTGGTGGAATTTAAGGATTGATTTTAAAAAAATAATTCATGTATCATATAAAATATCATTAAAGTTTAATAATTTCCAAAGCGAATTTCACTTTGGAAAGCTCATAAACTATTTCTTTTTATTTTATGATCGTATTTTTTTTCAAATACAAGTTTTTCATTTTCTTTAACTTTCATATCTCCTTTTATATAAAAATACTCCATATCACTTGTTTGAGTTAGTATAATGTCAGTATCTATCATACAATTTTCTCTGCCTATTTTCATTTTTTGGGTAATGGTGTATTTTGGCACTTAGCGGATCATTATTTTTTAAACTAAGTTCTCTTTTTAAGTTATGTTCAACCAAAACATCAACCTCATCAAACCTATAAACACCCTCTCCAAAAACTCCTCCAACTCCATCTGTAATGCAAGTCCAAGTATCACTTAAAATATCATAAGATATAGTTCTATCAACCTTACCTTCTTTTAGTAAAGTCAAAGGTGTCAAAGGCGCACTTTGTGGCTCTAAATTTATTTTGTTGCTATCTTTACCATTAAAAATTGGTAATGAAATTTTACACTCACTTAAATCTAAAGTTAAAGTTGAAATTTCTGGCATAGGCCAAAACATAGGCCAAAAGGTATTTGCCAAAGAAAGTCTTATCTTAGAACCTTTTGAAAATCTATGTCCGCATAAATCAAGCTTTAATTGTTTAACTATAAATTTATCTTTTTCTAAAGGCTCAAATTTTTCTTTATTATCGCTTAATGCTAAATTCAATACCCCATAACTCACTCTTTGCACAAAGCCATCATCTCTTACTTCGCTAAGTTGTGCAAATAACATAGCTTTTTCTTTATCACTTGAAAATTTTACATTAAGTAGTGGAAACCCCAAAACATCTAAATTATCTTGTAAAATTTCACTTTCAAAAATTACAGCCATTCCATCATCTAATCTTTGATCACATGGACTTTCTCCTAAAACTCCTGCCCCCATCCATTCACCTGCTAATAGACCATGATTTAAAGGAGTGTTTATTTTTATAAAAGCATTACTTTTTTCTTGTTTTAGTTGATATGGATTTACATAATAATGTCCATACTTAATATCTTTTTGTATATCATCAATACCAACAAAACGACCATCTATAAATTCTATCTTAGAATTTGGTTTTATAGAATTTTCAATATAAGCTTGTATCATAGGACAATCTAAAACATTATTGTCTATATTTTTTAGCCATTTATCCCACCATTTTAAAGCTTCTTGTAAAAATCCCATAGCTGGAAGTGGAGCTCCATCGTGTGGATAAACATGAGCCCAAGGTCCTATGATAGCCTTTTTTGGCACTTTTAAACCTTGCATTAGAGTAAAAACTGGATTGGTATAAGAATCAGCCCATCCATCTAAAGCAAAAACAGGAACTTCTATGTCATTATAATTTTCACTTACTGAACCATGTTTCCAATACTCATCTTTTAAAGTATGCTCAAGCCATAAAGCTGGCCATAGTGGCATATTTTCAAGTCTATTTAACCATTTAGCTCTTCCATTTGGATCAATCTTTGGATCTACAAAGCGAGATTGGTAAGCTAGCATTATATTGCCCCACCAAAAATTATCATTTAATAAACAACCACCCTTATAATGTATATCATCATTGTATCTATCATCAGTAAAACCTACCACTATAATGGCTTTTAAATTTTTTGGCTTTCTAGCTGCTACTTGCAAGGAGTTAAACCCTCCCCAAGACTTACCCATCATACCTATATTTGCATTGCACCATTCTTGCTTAGCTATCCATTCTATAACTTCTAAGGCATCATCTTGCTCTTGTTTTAGATACTCATCTTTTAAAAGTCCATCTGATTCCCCACTTCCTCTCATATCTACTCTCACAACAGCATAACCATTTCCAGCAAAATACCCATGCATAGGTTCATCTCTTGTCCTTGTACCATCATTTTTTCTATAAGGTATATATTCTAAAATTGCTGGTATTTTTTCATTTGTTTGTGGTAACCAAATTCTAGCAGATAACCTAACTCCATCTTTTAAAACTATCCATTCATTTTCAATAACTTTTACTTTATATTTAAAATCTTTTATAATTTTTTTCATAATTTTTCCTTTTTGTTGTATTTTTTAATCCATACACTGCAAAATATCACACCTAAAATAGCCATAATTATCATGATGCTAAAATAATAATGATATCCTTTTACCCCTGCATATCTATCAAGCAAATCTCCAGCTAAAAGTGGAGCAAAAACTTCAGGTAAATAACCAAAAGTAGATACTATACCTATGGCCATTCCTGTTAAATGTATAGGAATTTTTCCCTCACTTAATAAAGAATAATAAATTCCAAAATTAGAATACATTGCCACATAAACTACTACACATGAACTAGTTAAAACAGCCATTTGCAAAAATCCACTTAAATTTGAACTAAGCATTAAAAACATAACACCAATACCCATCATTACAAACCCTATTAGCATGACTTTAGCCTTACCATAACCATCGGCCACAAAACCACCTATGGTAGAAGATACAGGACGAATGTATTGAGCTAAAACGGTTAAAATAGCTGCAAAAACTGCTGATGTACCTATAATATTACTTGCATAAGGAGTAAAATAATAAAAACTCATATTAAAAAAATATGTACAAAAAGTAATCACTACAATCAACCAAAGGGCTGAATTTTTTAACAATACAAACAAGTCTTGCAATCTTAATTTTTCACTCTTTTCTTCCACCTTATCTTTTAAAAGAAAAAATAACAAAATAGCACTGATAATAGGCGCTAAAGAGTAGAATACAATTACCATTTCAATGCCTTGTGAAGCTAAGGATTTGGTTTGAAAATATCCAAATATACTTGTAGCAATAGCCAAATGAATAGCTCCAACAACACCTCTACCTCCTTCAAAAATCCCATAAGCTCTAGCTTGTTCTTTAGAATTTGCTAGACTTCTAACTATTTTAATCAAAGACGGCCAAAAAGTAAGTAAAGATGTAATACCCCAAATTCCATATATAATAAGCAATACGTTCAAAGAAGTAAAATACAAATGTAACAATCCTCCACACCCTGTGGCAATTAGAGAAAAAATTAATAATTTTTTTGGAGCAAACCTATCAGCTAAATATCCACCTAAGGCATAAGAAAATAATCCAAGTAATCCATAAGCACTTCCCAAAAGCCCCATTTGGAAATTATTAAGATTATAAAGTGCCATATAATCATCATAATAATACTTTCTAAAATAAGGTAATCCATAAATTATAGATCCACAAAAAGAAAGCAACAAAAGAGTAAAAAAATTATTTTTTAAATTTTGTATTTTTTGTGTCATATTTACACCTCCTTATTTTTATAATATATAATTTTTAATCTTTTAATATAAAAATAAATAAAATTTTATACAAAAATTATTTTATTTGGTTTATTTTTACACATTGAAAATATATATAATAAAAAATTATTATTTTTAAATTAAAATCATTATACGGCAAGAGTAAAATTTATGGTTATATTTTATTTTTTATTATCATTTTTTTGATAAATTTTACTAATTAAATATATTTACAAAGGGAAAAGATGAAAATTTTTGATATGGTAGTTATTGGTGCTGGACCTGCTGGTATCGCAGCTGGAGTAGAAGCAAAAATAAAAAATAAAGAAGTAATCATACTAGAAAAAGCTGATGCAATTTGTCAAACTTTAGTTAAATTCTACAAAGAAGGCAAAAGAGTTGATAAAGCTTATAAAGGTTGTGATAGCACAAATCATGGTCATATAGATTTTAACGATGGAACTAGAGAAAGCACTATAGAAACTTTCGAAAAAACAATTAAAGAACATAATCTTGAAATTAAATTTTCAAGTGAAGTTGAAAGTATTAAACAAGATGGTGAAAATTTTATAGTTAGCACTGCAAATGAAAACTATATTTGCAAAAACGCTGTAGTTGCTATAGGTAGAATGGGAAAACCAAACAAGCCAAGCTACACTCTACCTATGACTTTAACTAAAATTATAAATTTTAACGCTAACTCTACTAGCCAAAATGAAAAAATTTTGGTAGTTGGCGGAGGAAATTCAGCTGCAGAATACGCAATAGATCTAGCCAAAAACAACGATATTACACTTTGCTATAGAAGAGAAACTTTTTCAAGATTAAATGATATCAATCTTGAAAATTTACATAAAGCATTTAACGAAGGTGCTATTCAAGCAAAACTTGGCATAGACATTATAAGCATTGAAGATGAAAGTGGCAAAGCTAAGGTCAATTTTACTGATAATTCTAGTGAAATTTATGATCGTATTATTTATGCTATAGGTGGTTCAACTCCACTTGATTTTTTACAAAAATGCTCTATACAAGTAGATGATAAAGGCATTCCAAGTTTTAATGAAAATAAAGAAAGCAATGTTAAAGGTTTGTTTGTAGCTGGAGACATAGCTAGTAAAAATGGTGCTTCTATCGTTGTGGGTTTAAATGATGCATTTAAAATCTGCAATCATCTTTATAAATGTTAAAGCTCTTTCAATATCCAAAAGGCTATCGTTACAACAACGATAGTCTTTTACTTTTTGATTTTTTATCCAAACAAAATTTACAAGGAAATATTTTAGATATAGGTTGTGGTTGTGGAATTTTAGGCTTATTAATAAAACAAAAATTTCCAAATTCTAAAGTCTTTATGCTTGATATACAACAAAAAAATATTGATTTAACTTGTAAAAATTCTATAGAAAATGGCTTGAATGTTAAAACTATTTGTCAAGATTTTTTACATTTTAAAAGTGATGTTAAATTTGATTATTTAGTTTCCAATCCTCCATTTTATAAACAAAATACTCAAAAAACAGATGATTTACATACGAACATTTCAAGATATCAAGAATTTATGCCGCTTGAAAAAATGATAGCTAAGATGAATTCTATAATCAAACCAAATGGAAAAATTTATATGTGCTATGAGGCTGAATTTTTAGATGCAATTTGTGCTTATTTTATGCAATATAAAATAAAACTTACCAAATTGCAATTTATCCACTCTAATAATGCTAAATCAGCAAGATTAATGCTATTAGAAGCTAGAAAAAATAGCAAAGGTCCTATTGAAATTTCACCACCGCTATTTATATATAAAAATGATAAATTAAATCAAATCGTAGAAGAAATTTACAAAACAACTGGAACAATTAGTTATGATTTATAATAAAGATTATGATTACACTTTCGATGAAAATGCTTGTCAAAAATGTCAAGGCAAATGTTGCACTGGAGAAAGTGGCTATATATTTGCCAATCAAGATGAGCTCTATAAAATAGCAAATTTTTTAAATTTGAGTTTTGAAGAATTTCAAAAACAATACCTCATCAAAGTTGGCTTTAAATTTAGTTTTAAAGAAGAAAAATACAAAGATGGTTATCGTTGTATTTTTTTTGATACAATGCATAAAAAATGTCTAATCTACAAATACAGACCAAATCAATGCAAGACTTTTCCATTTTGGGAGTATTTTAAAACACATAAAAAGGAGTTGCAAAAAGAATGCATAGGAGTTTGCTTTCATTAATTATATTAATATCTATTTTTAGCTATAGCTTCGCCAAAAACGAACAAGAGCTTCTAAAAGCTTTGATTTACGAAGAATATTCTGAGTATAAAAATGCTTATGAAATTTATGCAAAATTATTTAAAGATAGTAATGAAAGTATATATTTACAAAAAGCTTTATTTTTAGCTTTAGGTAATAATTTTAAAGAAAAAGAACAACTTTTAAAAGACTCAAAAGACTTTTTACATTTACCTGCCATAGCAAGATTGCATGCTTTGTATGCTTTTGAAAAAGGCAATTACCAAGAAGCAGAAAATTTGATTTTTAGTCTTATCAAGAAAAACAAACAAGATTATAGAAATTATGAGTTATTGGGTGATATTTACACAAGAAAAGGATTATTTACAAAAGCTTTAAAAGAGTATAACAAAGCTTATGAACTTTTTGCTCATGAAAATCTTTTACTTAAAATAGTAGAACTTAATGTAAGAACTAAAAATATCAATCAAGCTAAAAAAGATTTAGAAACTTTTAGAAAAAATTATGGATGTTCATTGAAAACTTGTACTTTGCTTTTAAAAATTTATCAAGAGCAAAACAATACTCAAGCTAGCACAGAATTGCTTCAAAATTTATATAAAATCAACAATGATATAAAATATATCTATGCCATTATAGAGCTTTTAAGCAAAGAAAAAAAATACACTCAAGCTTTAAATATCGCCAAAGAATACAATATAGACACAGATACTAAAGTATTTTTATATACTCAATTAAAAGATTATAAAAAAGCTTATGAAGAAGTTTTAAAAAAATACCAATTAAGTAAAAATAAAAAATACCTTTCAATGGCTGCCATTTTAGAATTTGAAAATTACGCAGATGCAAAAAGTAAAAAAATCACTGATAAAAAAAGACTAGAATCAATCTTAAAAAAATTTGAAGAAAGTGTTGATATACGCAGTGAAGCTTTGTATCAAAATTTTTATGGCTATACTTTAATAGAATATGGTATAGACATTAAAAAAGGTATAGAGCTAGTAGAATGGGCTTTAGAGCAAGAACCTGAAAATCTTTATTATCTTGATTCACTAGCTTGGGGGTATTATAAACTAAATGATTGTAAAAAAGCTTATGAAATTTTACAAAAAACCTTACATGATAAAGAATTTTCAAATTCACCAGAAAGCAAAGAGCATTTAGAGGCTATAAAAAAATGTTTGAAAAAATAAACTTAGAGCAAAATTTCAAACAAAGTCAAAAAAAATTAGAGCAAAAAAAAGAAAAAATTCCCTATGATGTTTTAGGAAGAAGTCTAGCTTCCAATGCTTTTTATCCTAAAGACTTGTATTTAATGTTGCTAAAAAATCAAGTTTCAAATATTTTATTTTTAAATGATTTAAATTTTAAAAAAGATGATTTTGATGGAGTTATCATCAATACTTTTTTAGAAGATGTGCAAAATCTTAGTCTTTTTAGACGCTATAGTCAAAAACCCATCATACAATTTGATTTTATTTTTGATGAATATCAAATTTTAGAAAGTCTAGTGTATGGCGCAGATGCATTTTATATACAGCCAAAAATGCTTACAACATTACAACTTAAAAAACTCTATAGTTTTGCTATTCATTTAGGTTTAGAAGCTATATTTTTCACACAAGATAAAAGTGATATAAATCATTCTATACTAGCAGGGGCAAGAATTTTTCATATAGAAGATGAAGAGCTTTTAAAATTTTTACCTAAAAATAAAGCCATCATAAGTAAAAATATCAAACACCTTCACGCTTGTATAAAGGATTAAAATGGAATATTTATACGCACCTTGGAGAGATGCATATTTTAATCAAAAAGATAAAAATTCTTGTCCATTTTGCAAATGCAATGAAGTCTTAGATCAAGATGAGACTTTTGGAGTAATTTTTAGGGCAAAATATTGTTTTGCAATTATGAATAAATTTCCTTATAGTCCTGGACATTTTATGATCATACCTTATGAGCATACTGAAAATATAGAAGATTTAGATGATAAAATTTGGATACAAATGAGTCAATACGTGCAAATTGGTGTGAAAATTTTAAAAGATGAGCTTTTTGCTAAAGGTGTAAATATCGGTATGAATTTAAGCGCAGCAGCAGGAGCTGGCATAGCACCTCATTGTCATTATCATTTAGTGCCAAGATGGCAAGGAGATACTAATTTTATTACCACTATTGCAAATACTAGAGTATGTGGAAGTGATTTAAAGCAAATTTATAAAAAATTACGCAAAGCTTTTTTAGCTTATGTTTGAAGAAGTTGAATTTAATCAATTTCAAAATTACAATTTTGATTTGATTATAGATGCTAGAAGCCCTAGAGAATTTAAACATTCTCATATTAAAAATTCTAAAAATTACTATGCTCTAAACGATGAAGAATTTAAAGAAATTGGAACTATTTACACTAAAAATAAAAGTCTAGCAAAAGCAAAAGGTGCAAGTTATATTTGTAAAAATATGAGTGATCATATTAAAGATATTTATGATAAATACAAAATTAGATCTTTGGTGGGGATTTATTGTGCTAAAGGTGGAATGAGATCAAAATCTTTATCATTAATACTTAGTGAGCTTGGATATAAGGTTGTGAGATTAAAAGGTGGTTATAAGGGATATAGAAGCTATTTGAGTGATTTTTTCAAGCAAAAATTAAATATAAAATTTTACTGCTTATGTGGTAACACTGCAAGTGGTAAAAGTGATTTGTTAAATTTATTAGATAATGCTTTAAATCTTGAAAAATTAGCAAATCATCAAGGATCAAGTTTTGGCAAAATATACGGAGAACAACCGAGCCAAAAAGCCTTTGAAGATGAGCTATTTCATTTTTTAAAACACTATCCTTATAAAACTTGTTTTATAGAAGCTGAAAGTAGGCAAATTGGAAATTTAACCTTACCATTAAATTTATACCAAGCCATGCAAGATGTTGAAAAAATTTGGTGTGAATGCTCTATAAATTTAAGAATTGATAGAATATTAAAAGATTATTCTAAAATTAAAAAAGAATATTTTTATCATTGTGTGGAAAAAATCTCTCCTTATATTAGCAAAGATTTCAAACACAATCTTTTACAAAATTATGAAAATAATGATCTTAAAAATTGTGCTTTAATGCTTTTTGAGTACTATGATAAGGTTTATAAAAAACCTTTAAAAATAAATCATTACATCAATACAGATAATTTACACCAAGCAAAAAAATATCTTATAAATTTACAAGATTAAAATTTGAACAAATATCATAAAAATAATACTTGATAAAATTCCTGCTACAGGCAAGGTAATCACCCAAGCAAGGCCAATAGGCTTCATCATATTCCATTTTGCATCTTTGTTAAATACCCCTATTCCAAGTATCGCTCCGATTAAAATATGTGTTGAGCTAACAGGAATTCCTAATTGAGTTGCCAAAAGTATAACTATACTAGCACCAAGTTCAGCACTAAAACCAGTAGTTGGTTTAATTTGAGCTAGTTTTGAGCCAACGGTTTGGATAACCTCTTTACCTAAAAACCAAAGTCCAATAACCAAAGATATACCAAACATCAACATTACAGCAAATGGGACTGGTGAGCTTGGATTAATTGTATTATTTTTAAGTACATCTAAAATTGCAGCAAATGGGCCTAGAGCATTGGCAATATCATTAGCTCCATGCGAAAAAGCAAAACTTGAAGCGGTAAAAATTTGAAACCATGAAAAAATCTTTTCTATAGTTTTATTTAATTCTGTTTTTTTCATCAATCTAACAACCGCTAAAGTTACTATATAAGCAAAAATGGAAATAATAAAAACTATCCATAAATTTTGCATTAAATTTAAGGTAGAAACCTTATTTAATCCTTTAAATAAAAACATAGAAGAAATCACTAAAGCAGCTACACCAGCTATCAATGGCACATGAAATTTCATCTTGCTAAAAACATCGATATCTTTTTCTTTATCTTTTAATTGTTTAATTTTTAATTTATATTCACTTTTTTTCTCATCATCATCTAGCACTATAGCGCTTAATTCTTTAATTTGCTCTTCTTGAGATTTATTTTGTAGATTTTTAAAATACTCTTCTTTAAATATTTTCTTCTCTTTTTTAATTTCTTTTATTTTGACATTAATAAGCGAAGAAGGCTCTAAAATTCGTTTATAAATGTATGAATAAATCAAATATGCAACAAGTCCTCCAAGCAAAGGAGAGATAATCCAACTTGCGACAATTTTATAAATTCCATTCCAATTTACCATAGAAAAAGCTTCATGCTGATTAAAAAACACAAAACCCATAGCAATACTAGCACCAACTATACCGCCTATAATACTATGAGTAGTAGATACGGGCAATCCTTTTTTACTAGCTATTAAAAGCCAAATTCCTGAACTTAACAATGCTGAAAGCATAATACATACAAATACCATAGGATTAATACCATTTGGTAAAACCACAATACCGCTTCTTATGGTATTTGTCACAGAACCACCTGCAAAAACAGCTCCGCTTAATTCAAATACAGCAGCAATGATCAAAGCTTGTTTTATCGTAACAGTTTTAGCACCCACACTTGTTCCAAAGGAATTTGCAACATCATTGCCACCTATATTAAACGCCATAAAAATCCCAAAAACACTTGCAAGGATAAATAAAATCATAGAATTATTAGGTATATAATTATACCCCCAAATAAAAAAACACAAAACGCTAATTATAAAAATAAAAAACGCTATCATATTTTCCTTATTCAAGTGCCCTCCTTAAGGAATAATTTATCTGTCATTTTAGTGATTTTTACTTATTTTTTTCTTTTATTTTTGAAAATTCTAAAGCTGATTTTACAGCTTGGATATAACTTTGTAAATTTATTTTTTTATTCTTATATGCTATATCATAAGCTGTTCCATGATCAACACTTGTTCTAATAATGGGCAAATTTAAACTCACATTAATGCTTTTTTCAAAATACAAAGCTTTTAATGGAGCTAATGCCACATCATGATACATACTAACTAAATACTTACATTTTTTTAAAGAAGAAGGTATAAAAGCACTATCAGCAACCAAAGGCTCGTTGATAAAAATATCTTCTTTAAAACTCAATGCCTTTTCTTTTTCACTAAGCAAAATATCATTGTTAAGCACATTTAAATTTAAGCCATCATCTTTTAAAAAAACATTGGCTATTTTAATAGCTTTTTTTATTTGAATTTCTTCTTCTCCACCTATAACCCCATCATCACTTGCATGTGGATTAAAACTTAAAACGCCTATAGGTTTAAATAGTGTGCATTGATAAAATTGAATTAAAAATTTAGCAAGTTCTAAAGCATTGATATGCTTATAAACTTCTCTTAAAGCAATATGTTCAGTATATAAAGCCACAAATAATTCTTCACAACCTAGCATCATAATAGCATCTTTATCAAAAAAAACCCTTAAAGCTTCAGTGTGACCTTTATAGTTAATTTGACTCATTTGCCAAGCTTTTTTGTTAATAGGCAAAGTTATTAAAGCATCTAAATAATTTCTTGCACATTTACTTGCCGCTTGAAAACTTAAAAACGAATAAGCTCCAACTTTTGCATCAAGCATACCTGCATTTATGGTAAAATCAATATCCACTTCTTGATCTAACAAGGCAGTGTAAGTATAAATTTTAAAATTTCCTTTTTTTTCTTTAAAGATAAAATTTTCTTGCTCTTTAGAAGAAAATTCTACTAAATTAAATTCATCCTGCAATGTTATATTTAAAAGCTTACTTGCTTTTAAAAATATTTCATAATGAATAAAATAAAAAGGCTCGCAAATTTTTATAAGCTCTTTATGTGCTTGCAATAAAAGTTGCATGCTAATACCATTTAAATCTCCTATACTAATTGCGACTTTTTTCATCTTTGCATCAAAGCTCTCATTTGTAAAATAGCTTCTTTTAAACCTATAAAAATAGATTTTGCTACTATACTTTGACCTATATTTAATTCTTCAATTTCTAAAATATTGACTATATTTTTTACATTTTGATAATTAAGTCCATGACCCGCTGCAACTTTAAGTCCTAATTGTTTTGCAAATTTAGCACTTTCTTTAAGTCTTAAAAGTTCTTCATCTAAAAGTGTTTTTAAATCATTTTTTTCTAAAAGTAAATTAGAAATTGCATAAGAAGTGTAGTTGATATTAGTATATAAAGCATTATAAATATTTGCATAAAGCCCTGTATGAAGCTCTATATAATCAGCATTTAACTCTTTGGATTTTTCTATATCTTTCAAATTTGGATCAATAAATAAAGAAGTTTCAATTTGAGCTTGTTTTAACTTTAAGATGACTTCTTGTAATTTTTCATTATTTAAATTTAATCCACCCTCTGTTGTTAGTTCTTGTCTTTTTTCTGGTACCAAGGTAACCCTTGAAGGTTTGTATTTTAAAGCATATTCTATCATATCAAGAGAGCATTCAAGATTGACTATACATTTGCAATATTTTAAAATATTTTCTAAATCTTTTTCATTTGCATGTCTGCGATCTTCTCTTACATGTATGGTTATTTGATCGCACAAAGGTGAAACCAAAAATGCAGCTTCTAATAAATCAGGATCATTTACTTTTCTAGCTTCTCTTAAAACAGCAATATGATCAATATTTACCCCTAAAAGCATAAGTTTTCCTTATATTTTTTTAGATATTATACTTTAAATTTTTTAAGGAGTATTGGTGCTAGGTATAGATTTAGGTTCAAACACCTTAAGAGCTGTTTTAATGGATGAAAATTTTAATAAGCTTCAAAGCGAAGAATTTATCATAGGTGCTGCCAAAAATATGAAAAATTCAAACATTAGTGATGAAGCTATCCAAAAATTATTTGATGCATTAAATACTTTAAAAAACAAAAATTATGATTTAAAAAACGCTAAAGCAGTAGCTACAGCAGCTTTTAGAAAAGCTAAAAACACTAAAGAAATTTTTGAAAAAATCAAACAAGAATTTAAACTCAAAATCACGCTAATTGATCCAAATACTGAAGCAAGATTAAGCATTTTAGCCATGCAAGAAAGATTAAAAAGATTGCATATTTTTAGGAAAGATTTTAATTATTGTGATTTAGGTGGCGCTTCTTGTGAAATTTCAAATGCTAAAATTAGCAAAAGTTTTGATTTTGGTATTATAAGTTTTTATGAGAAAAATCATTTTAAACACTCTAAGCATAATGCTTTTGTTAAATTTTTCAAAAAAAACCCTAAGCAATTAAAACGCGTAAAAAATAAAATTTTAAAAATTCATTTTAGTCCTTATCATCCTCATTTTAAACAATTATTCCTTAATGCTTTTAAAGAAACTATCATGGCTAAAAAGATATTAAAAAGTCAGTATTTTGTTTTAAATTCAGGTGTGCCTACTACACTTTGTGCTTATAAACAAAAAATCAAATATAAAGATTATAAAGAAGAAAAAATCAATGGTAAAATGCTAAATTCTAAAGATTTTTTAAATTTTGCTATAAAAATTTGGAATTTAGAGCAAGAAAAAGCTAAAATTTACTTAGGTGATAATAGAAAAAAATACCTAATAGCTGGTGCTTTACTTCTTTATGCTTTATTTGATAAAGAAAAACTCATCATCATTGATGATGGGATTAGAGAAGGAGTTTGCATAGCTCATTTTAAAAACATCTCATATAAAGGAATACAATGAATTTAAAAGAACAAATTTTAGAAGATATCAAAGATGCGATGCGAAGTAAAGATGATTTCAAAAGAAATACTTTAAGAACTTTAAATGCTTGTTTTAAACAAATTGAAGTAGATGAGAAAATCGCTCTTGATAATGATAGAATTTATAAAATCATTGCCAGTGAAATCAAAAAAAGAAACGAAGCTGTCTTAGCTTTTAACAAAGGCTCTAGAGAAGATTTAGCACAAAAAGAATTAGCTGAAATTGCTATTTTAAGCACATATTTACCAAAGCAACTAAGCGATGAAGAATTAGAAAATGAGCTTAAAAAATTAATAGAAAAATTACAAATTAGCTCCTTGAAAGAACAAGGTGTACTAATGAAAGAGGCCAAAGTACTTTTTGGAGCAAGTGTTGATGGAAAAAGATTAAATGAGATGGTTAGAAAACTTTTAACATGAAAAAAATACTTTCTTTATGCACTTTAGCTTTAAGTTCTTTTGCATACACCCAATACGAGCTCGATCCTAGCTTTAAAAAGTATTTTCAAAATTGCTCATTATTGATGGATAAGTATTATTATATTAATTGCTATGATTATACTTATAAAGGCACAAAAGCAATAGCTTACAAACTTGAAGCTAGAATTTTAAACCAAGGACATATTAAAAAACGCCCTAAATTTTCAGAAGATACCAATATACCTAAAAAATATAGAACTTATTGGCAAGATTATATAAAAAGTGGCTATACAAGAGGTCATGTGGTACCTAATCAATCCATGAATGCTACGCCACAAGCTCAACTTAGCACTTTTTTAATGAGTAATGTTACCCCTCAAAAAAAAGATATTAATGCAGAAATTTGGAATGAAATTGAGCAAAGAGAAAGATATCTAGCTAAGAAAAGCCAAGAATTGCAAGTATTAAATTTAATACTTTATGATAAAAACCCAAAACGCATAAAAAATAATATAGCTATACCAAGTTTTTATGTAAAAATTTTAAAAGCAAAAAATTATACTGAATGCTATAAAGTCCCAAATAATGATAATTTTGCAAAATTTGATAGAAAGTATTTCAAAGAAGATTGTAAAAAATATATTGATTAACTAAGCTAGAAGCTTTATCGCTTCTAGCCTAGTCTTTATTCAACCTCGGCATCTATTACATCATCATCTTTTTTCTTTTTATCTTCGCTTGGCTTTTCATCTTTTTTATACATATTTTCAGCTAATTTATGAGAAACCTCGCTTAATGCTTTCATTTTGCTTTCTATCTCTTCTTTAGAAGCATTTACATTTTTTAAAGTTTCTTTTAAATCATCAAGTGCTTTTTGGATATTTGCCTTATCCTCATCACTTACTTTTTCTCCAAGCTCGCTTAAAGATTTTTCAACTTGATGCACTAAACTATCTGCAGCATTTCTTGCTTCTACAGCCTCTTTGCGTTTTCTATCTTCTTCTTTGTGAAGCTCTGCATCTTTTACCATATTATTAATTTCTTCTTCGCTTAAACCACTAGAACCTGTGATTTTAATCTCTTGAGCTTTACCAGTTGCTTTATCTTTAGCACTAACTGTCAAAATTCCATTTGCATCTATATCAAATGTAACTTCAATTTGTGGCATACCACGAGGCGCTGGTGGAATTCCTTCAAGATTAAAATTACCTAAAGATTTATTATCACGGCTAAATTCTCTCTCACCTTGTAAAACATTTATAGTAACTGCACTTTGATTGTCTTCAGCAGTTGAGAAAGTTTGCTCTTTTTTTGTAGGTATGGTTGTGCCTTTTTCGATGATTTTAGTCATAACTCCACCTAAAGTTTCAATACCCAAAGAAAGTGGAGTAACATCAAGTAATAATACATCTTTCACATCACCTTTTATAACTGCTCCTTGTATAGCTGCACCAATTGCAACAACTTCATCAGGATTAACTGATTTATTTAAATCTTTACCAAAAGCTTTTTTAACTTCTTCTTGAACCAAAGGAACACGAGTTGATCCACCCACCATTACAATTTCTTTGATTTCATTTTTATCAAGTCCAGCATCTTTTACAACTTCATTGATTTTGCTAATAGTTTCAGATACTAAACCTTCAATCATACTTTCAAATTTAGCTCTTGTTAAAGTTTTTGTCAAATGTTTTGGACCACTTGCATCAGCTGTAATAAATGGTAAATTTACATTGGTTTCGTTTGCTGAACTGAGTTCTTTTTTAGCATTTTCAGCTGCTTCTTTTAATCTTTGCAAAGCCATTACATCATTTTTAAGATCTATTCCTGTTTCATCTTTAAATTCACTTGCTAAAAAGTCTATTAATTTATTATCAAAATCATCACCACCCAAAAATGCATTACCACCAGTCGCTAAAACTTCTACTACATTATCTCCTGTTTCAAGCACTGTAACATCAAATGTTCCACCACCTAGATCATAAACTACTATTTTTTCGCTCTCTTTTTTATCAAGTCCATAAGCTAAAGCTGCTGCTGTTGGTTCGTTTATAATTCTTAAAACATTCAGTCCTGCTATGGTTCCTGCTTCTTTAGTTGCTTTTCTTTGTGCATCATTAAAATATGCTGGAACTGTTATAACCGCATCTTCAACTTTTTCACCTAAAAAAGCTTCAGCATCTTCTTTTAATTTCATCAAAACTTTTGCTGAAATTTCTTGTGGAGTATAAATTTTACCAGCTATTTCTATAGCACAAGCTCCATTTCTTTCTGTTATATGATAAGGAAGACGATTTTTAGCTTCTTTAGCTGCTTCTTCATTTATCATTAAACCCATAATTCTTTTTATAGAATAAATAGTTTTTTCAGGATTAGTTACTGCCTGACGCTTAGCACTATCTCCAACTAAAATTTCACCTTTATCAGTAAAAGCTACTACTGAAGGAGTTGTGTTTTTACCTTCTTTATTAGGGATAACCTTGCTCTCCCCTCTTTCATACACACTTACACAAGAATTAGTTGTTCCTAAATCTATACCTATAACTTTACTCATTTTATTCTCCTTTATTAAATTTATTTTGCAACGCTAACTTTGGCTGATCTTATGATTCTATCATTCATCATATAACCCTTTTGTAAAAGAGCTACTATATGACCGCTTTCATGATCAGCACTTTCTACGTGAAACATAGCTTCATGTAAATTTGGATCAAATTCACCACTAGCTTCCACTGGTTTAACCATATGTTTTTCTAGCTTCTTCAAAAGTAGATCAAGTGTATTTTGCACACCTTCTTTAATTTTTAAGCTAATTTCATCATTAGCTTCTACATTTACAGCCGCCTCTAATGCATCTACTACATCAAGCAAATCTTTTGCAAAACTTTCATTTGCATAAATAGTTGCTGAAATTTTTTCTTTTTCCATTCTTTTTTTGATATTTTCAAATTCAGCATTTGCTCTTAAATAAGTATCTTTTAATTCATCATATTGCGCTTGAAGTTTTTGAAGTTCATCGTTTTGTTCTTCTAAAACTTGCGTATTCTCATCAAGCATTTCTTCATTTTGCTTTTCTTCGCTCATGCAGCCTCCTTTATAATGTTTAACATTGTTTTAAAATCAGAATATATGCTTCCTGCAAAAATTGCACTAGATTCTTGCCCTAAAAACATACTCTTAAGCTTTAATCCCATAAATCCTTCTTCAAACAAAGGATTAAATTTTAATTTTTTATCAAAATAAAAACCTATTTGTGGAGATAAAAGCTTAGCAAATTCATCATTTTGATAAATTTGATAAGCTTTACTCTCGTTATATCTATAATAAATCATTGCCTGTTTTAACATAGAAATTTTTTCTAACAACTCTTGAAAATTTACCTTAAAAGCTAAATTTTCTATATCTTTTAACTCAAGTCCAATTAATCTTTGGATGAATAAAAAAGAATCTTGGCTAAATTTTAAAACCAATTCATTTTTTGTAAAATCTAATATAATGAATTTATTATTTACAACTTCAACATCATTTAAAACTAAATCATCTCCTCCATAAATCAAAGTGTAAATTTCAAATTTATCAAGCAAAAATTCCAATAAAGCAAGATCATTGATGATAATCTCATTTTCATAAAGTTGCTCACTCCAATAAGCTTTCATAGCTCTATTAGTAGGAATTCTTCCACTACTTATATGAAGTTGAGTTAAAACCCCCTCATCACTTAATTTTTTAAAATAAACTCTTATAGTAGAAGCTGGAATGCAAACTTTATTATTTAACTCGTTAGAACCAACAGGAACATTACCATCTAAATAAGTTTCTATAATGGTTCTTAAAATTAAATCTTTTTTGTCACAAGACTTCACTATAAACCTTTTTTAATAAATTAGCACTCAATATTTTTAAGTGATGAAAATATTATACAACTTTAGTAATATAATGTCAAGTTATTTTTAAATAAATTTATTTAAAATATTTTAGTCTATATAGCTAAAGTTTATTTAGTTTGTATAAGTAAATTTAATAAAATATATTTTCAGCTGTTTTAAAAGTTAAAACATTATAATTTTACTAGCAATATTACAAAATAAGGTTTACTTCAATTATGAAAAATTTAACACTTAGAGAAAAACAAGACTTAAATTCATATGTATTCTCAAACATAGAAAAAAGAAAAATGGCTTTAAATAGAATTTTAAAGTTATATTTTATTAAGCTTTTTAGATTAGTTTTTTAATCTGTATTTTTTCATTTCTTTTTGCGTAAAAGATAATTCTTTAAATTCTGGGGATGAAATAAGCTCCATACATTGTTTATCTAAATTTTCTATACCTACTACATACAAACTTGCTTGAGAAAATTCATCAAGAAACAAATCAAACATAACACAATCTTGATCATTGATCTTATAAAAAATCTTACCACCTGTATTTTTATCTAAATTTAAAGCATGAATTTTTTCACTTTTACTTAAAAGTTTTAAATCATTAGCAAAAGAATGGTTTAAAGTATAATAAATCATAAAATCTCGCATAATATTTTTAATTTCACTAAGCTCTTTTCTCATGGAAGTCAGATCTTTTAAATACAAACTCATAAAATTTGTATTAAGGTATTCATTTAATGTTGTTTCATTGACATCTTTACAAGAATCATATTTTTTTAAAACATATGCTTTTTTATCACTTAAAACTATATCAACACAAGATTTTTTATCTTTTTTTAATTCTAAAATAGTAGCTTCTTTGGAGTAAAGATTAATTGAGTTTTGTTTATTATAAGCAAAATCATTTAAAGTCTCATAAATATCTGCATAGGAAAAACTTATAACAAAAAATAAAAATAAAATTCTCATACAAACAATTCACCATAGTGTTGTTTAAGATACTCTACAACTTCTAAAATTTCATCCACTCCTTCACTTTGACTTTTAGCACACACATCATCAATACAATCAATATAACATCCTATTGCTTGATCAAGTTTTTCTTTTTTCACTCCAGCATATAAAAGCATAGCTTCAAGCACTATACTCAATTCATATTGTAAATTTTCTATTTCTTCTTTTAAGTTATGATTTGCTTTCATTGTTTTCCTTTAATTCTTTATTTTTAATTAAATCCATAAATTGAGCTTTGATAAATTCATAATTTGAACTATCTTTATAAGAAGTAAACATCCCACCACTAGCATTTTTATGGCCTCCACCATTGACTAAATTTTTAGCCATTAAGCTAACATCTATTTTATTATTTGCTCTAAAACTTAAAGTTTTTCTTGAACTAATATCTACAAAAAAATCAAATTCAGGATTTTGAGTCAAAAAATCATTCCCAATAACTGAAGTATTACCTATGTTTGAAGTAAGCAAACCTTTTTGACCTTTATATGTAACACTAAATTTTTCTTTATCAAATTTTAATTTTTCTACTACAAATTTAGAAATTAAATTACTTAAAGTATCATCATTTTGCATCTTAAAAAAAGATTTTTTCAAGCTATGCAAATCATTGTCTAAATCAATATGAGCATTGTCTTTTTTTATATACAATCTTGATTTATCAAAAAGATAAAAAATATATTTGATATTTTCATTAGCAAACATTACCCTATTGATTTCTTTAGCACCAGCTACCATGCCCAATAAAACCTTACCTAGCTCAAAATTTTTATCATGACTTAGCCAAATATCTACAGCATTGACAACATCTACAAATTCACTCAAAGATTTATCTTTATTACAGCATTTTGAAAAAAAATCATAAACAATTTTTGTTGCACATCTTTGATCATCTAAAAAATACCAAGGATATTTCAATGCACATTCTAATCCACTTTGATGGTGATCTAAAAGCAAAAGTTTGATTTTTTTACCTTCGATAGCTTTTTGAAATTCTTCACATTGATTCAAGGTTAAATTTAAATCAGTGATTAAAATAACATATTCTTCATTAGGATTGATCTTCAAATCTTCTTCAATATTTTTAAAAATAACATTAAAGTTTTCATTGATTTCTTTCCCATAATTAGAATTATAAAAAAAGCAATTTTTAAAATAAAAATTTACTACATATTGACAAGCATAACCATCTAAATCAGTATGAGAAAGATGATAAATTTTCATATTTTATCCTTATAAATCATCAACTTTTATAATACCTTCTGTCTCAAATTTAGTATTTTCTGCAATCTCAGCAAAACTAAGCACAGTTATATTTATACCAAAATTTGAACAAATATCTGCGATAAATTTTCTAAGTTGTGGTTCTACACAAAGCAAGAAAGGTTTAATTCTAGTATTTGCAACGCTTGCAAGTTCAGCTTTTAAAGCTTCAACCAAGGCTCCAGTTTGAGCTACATTGATCATCAAATGATAAGTTCCATCTTTAAATTGAACATGTTCCATTAGTTTTGCTGCAGCAGCTGCATCAAATATATAAAAGCTTATGTTGCCTTTTTCATCCACATATAAATTTGTAATCACTCTTGCCAAAGATGCTCTTACATGCTCTATAATCATATCCAAACTCTTGCTAACTTCAGCAATATCGCTAATTGATTCAAGTATAGTAAGCATATCTTTAATCGGAATATGCTCTTTAAGCAAGGCTTTTAATACCTTTTGTATCAAGCCAATACTTGCAACCCTTAAACAATCATCTACAACAATAGGATAATCATTTTTGATTTTATCAAGTAAATTTTGAACTTCTTGTTTGGTTAAAAGCTCTGATGCATTAG
Organism: Campylobacter volucris; assembly: GCF_008011665.1. GTDB lineage: Bacteria > Campylobacterota > Campylobacteria > Campylobacterales > Campylobacteraceae > Campylobacter_D > Campylobacter_D volucris_A. The sequence continues at coordinate 167,750 of NZ_VOWJ01000013.1, read as the reverse complement.
CTTTGATAAGCTCACTCATATGAGTTGAAATCACACTTGCTGGATCAATTACTATATAACCATTTAGCGTTGCTTCATCTTTTAAGGAAGCATCTATCCAAAGCGCATCAGAATTAAAAGCTGGTTCTTTGGTAGCTATACCTTCTACTGGCTCAGTAATAAAACCACTATCCATAGCTAAATATTTATCAGGATAAATTTCAGCACTAGCTATACCAACACCTTTTAATTTAAAAGTGTATTCGTTTGGTTTTAATTGTAAATTATCTCTAATTCTAATTTTTGGCATTAAAAACCCCAAACTTTGAGCTATATTGCGTCTTGTTGATCTTATACGTTCTGTTAATTCACTTTCTGCTAATTTAATCAAACCATAACCCAACTCTAATTCCAAAATTTCTAATTTTAAAATATCTGTTATTTTATTTTCTTCTTCTTTTAGTATTTCTTCCTCGCTTCGTTTTTGTGGCTTAACTTGCTCATCTTCTTGAATTTCTTGATTTTTTTTGCTTAAAGATGGATCAAGTTGAATTTTACCTTCTTGAACCTGCTTAATCACAAAACCAAGTCCTAAAAACACTAAAGCCATAAAACCTAATGAAAAATGTGGCAAACCAGGAACCAAAGCAAAGATAAATAAAATAAAACCAACAATTAATAATGTTTTATACTCACCTAAAAGTTGATTGATAGAACCTTCGGCAAAATTATCCTCATCTTTGCTTGCACGCGTAATGATAATCGCAGTTGCTGTGGAAGTGATAAGTCCTGGAATTTGAGATACAAGTCCATCACCTATAGTTAAAATAGTATAAGTAGATGCACATTGACTAAGCTCCATATCATGCTGAAAATAACCTATCATAAACCCGCCAATAAGATTTACAATAGTTATAATAATACCCGCAACCGCATCTCCTTTGATAAATTTAGAAGAACCATCCATAGCTCCATAAAAATTGGCTTCTGCTATGATCTCTTGTCGTCTTTCTCTAGCGGTTTTTTCATCAATCAAGCCCGCGTTTAAGTCCGCATCAATAGCCATTTGTTTTCCTGGCATCGCATCAAGAGTAAATCTTGCTTGAACTTCAGAAACACGAGTACTACCTTTAGTCACAACCATAAAGTTTATCAAAACTAAAATACAAAAAACAACCACACCAATAACATAGTTTCCACCTACAACAAATTCACCAAAACTTGCAATAATATCACTAACCACAGCAGGTCCTTGGTGTCCTTCACTTAAAATCATACGCGTAGTAGCTATATTTAGCGAGAGTCTAAAAAGCGTGATAATTAAAAGTATAGTCGGAAAAGTTGTTAAATCAGTAGGTTTTGGAATATACAAAGAAATTAATATAATTAAAACAGAGATTGCTATACTTAATGCAAGAAAAAAATCTAAAACAATACTTGGTAAAGGAACAATAATTATCGCTAAAATCGCAATAATTACAGCAACAATCGTTAAACTTTTTGCTTTTAAAACCGGTGCAATAAGTGGCGCAATCCAAGGTAAAACTAAATTTACTATATTTTTTTTAGCCATTATTTTTTATAATATCTTCCAAAGTAATAGAAATCAAAAAATCATCAATTTTATTTTGCAGAGTAACTAAAACTGGCATTAAATTGCAACTATCACCTTTTTGCGACGGACAAATTCCATTACTACATTCAAAAACATTAATAGATTTCTTTTCAACACTATTAACAATCTCTTTTAAGGTGTATTCTTGTGGATTTTTAACTAAAACAAATCCACCTTTTGCGCCCTTAAATGATTTTAAAAGATTATCTTTGGCTAAAGCCTGCAAAATTTTTGCCAAAAAACTTTTTGGAATATCTAAAACATTTGACATAGTATCAACATCTTGAGGTTCTTGAGACTTTGCTATATAGATCAAAGACAATAATGCATATTCGCTAGCTTTTGTAAATAACACACTAATCCTTAAATTTTTAAATCTTTATTCTTTAAAATATCTTACAAATTATTTGCAATGAGTAAAATTCATAAAAATTTATATTATATCAAAAAATAATACTCAATATTGTTAATTTTTAAAATTGTAAGGTTTTATTCTATTTCAGATTTATTTTTGGTTTTTTATGTATAATTTGCGTTTTAATTTTAATACCGCTCAGGAGGTCTATCATGGCTTTAGATTCGGCTAAAAAAGCAGAAATTGTTGCAAAATTTGCTAGAAAAAGTGGAGATACTGGTTCTCCAGAAGTTCAAATAGCACTTTTAAGTGCTAGAATTTCAGATTTAACTGAACATTTAAAAATCTACAAAAAAGATTTTTCATCTCGCTTAGGATTGTTAAAACTTGTTGGTCAAAGAAAAAGATTACTTTCTTATCTTAAAAGAAAAGATTACTCAGCTTATACCAAATTAATTAGCGAGTTAAATTTAAGAGATAAATAAGCATTTTGCTTGTTTATCTGCATTTTTATATAATTTTTCTTCATTATAAATACTTTTTTTATCTTTTTAAGTTTTAATTTTTTATTATATTAATTCACAAGAGTTTCACAATGTGAATTTGCTTTCAAAATACCTAAAAATAGCAGTTTAAGTTTTCTAGTAAAAAATATTTTTCACGCTAAAATTTATTGATTTTTAAAGTTTTTTTATTTTGGCGATAAAAAAACCATCTGCAAAATCATCTGGTAAAACCCTTTTAGCAAAAGATAAATCAAAATTTTCACTTTGTGCTTGAATATACTTAACATTTGTAAGCTCAAAATCCATCATTTGTAATTGAAAATTCGGATTATTTAAAGCATTTTCAAGCACTTCTTCATTTTCTTCTTTTAAAAAGGTACAAGTGCTATAAACAAGTTCTCCACCATGTTTTAAGGCCTCTAAAGCAGAATGTAGTAATCTTTTTTGCATATTTGAAATTTGCTTGATTTCTTTGATATTCTTTTGCACTTTAAGACCTAATTTAGCAAAAGTAGAACAAGGTGCGTCTAATAAGATTTTATCAAATTTTAAAGGACATAGCTTTCCTATAATTTTGGCATCTTTCAAAAAACATTTTGAATTATACACATGGTATTTTTTTATATTTTCTTTTAAGATAAAAAATCTCGTTTTTGAAAATTCACAACAAGCTAAATATCCAGTATTTTGCATAAAATTTGCTAAATTAATACTTTTACCACCAGGTGCTGCGCACATATCTAGAACACTATCTTGAGTTTTTACATCTAAAGTTTTAGTGCATAAATACGAAGAATAATTTTGTATATAAAATTTTCCTTCATTAAAAGCATCTATAGAGCTTAACTTGCTTTTGTATTCATATGAAATTTTATAGCAAAATTTATCTATTTTATCAAAAGGTATTTTTTCTTCATTTAATATTTGCTCTAAATTTTCTTCACTAACAATCAAAGAATTTCTAAAAATATTAATATTTTTAGGCTTATCAAAGCTTTGTAAAATTATATTTTTTTGCTCACTAGAATAAATTTGCTCCAAGGTCAAATTTAAATCAAACAATGCCATAATAATTCTTCAAAATCAAATACGCAGCCAAAGAGTCAAGCTTGCCATCTTTTTTCTTTAAATTTACCACTTGAAGCTCTTGTGCTTGTTTAGAACTAAAACTCTCATCTACAAAAACAATTTCTTTTTCAAAATTTATTAAAGACACAAAATACTCAATGCGTCTTTTCATCTCATCTTCACTAGATCCACCCTTGGGAATACCAACTATTAAAATATCTATCTTGTAATCTTGCAAAATTTTACCAACATCTTTTGCTGCTTGATTTCTATTTTTTCTTATAATAGCATCTAGTGGCATTGCTATTTTATAATCAATACAAAGTGCAAGCCCTATTCTTTTTAAACCAATGTCTAAAGCTAATGTTTTCATGACTTAACTCTCACACTCAAGCCACAAATTTCAACCAAACCATCAAGTTCATACTCATAAATTCTATCGCCGAATTTTTGCAAAATTTTATCTAAATTATTCTCTTTTTTAACAAATTCTAACAACTCATCATTATTACTTTTTTCTTCTAAAACTCCAAACATAGAAGCAAATTCAGAAAAATCATAAAGTAATTTAGCTTGATTTTTTGCTAGAAGTAAATTTGTACCTTCACTTTCTTGCCTTCTTTGAGGTAAAACATATATAGGTTTTTTCATACTTAAAGCAAGTCTTGCACTCTGCATAGAACCACTATATAAATCAGCTTGAGCTATAATCACAACTTCACTTAAAGCAATGATTAGTCGATTTCTAAGCAAAAAATCATAAGGCTTGGGTTTATAAAAAGCTTCATGTTCGCTTAAAGCTAAAGCATGTTCATAAATTTGCTCGATATATTTTTTATTGCTTTTTGGATAAATTTCATCAAGACCATTAGCAAAAATAGCTATAGTATTTGGAAATGCGACATTAGCAGCTGTGATATCTACCCCCAAAGCTCCACCACTTACTATACAAATTTGCGCATTTTTGCAACAATTTACAAGCTCATAAATACAATTTTTAGTATAAACACTCATTTTTCTTGAGCCAATAATTGCTATTTTTCTATTTTTTAAAAGTTCTAAATTTCCTTTATAATACACATTAGCTGGAGGATCTTTTAAAGAATTAAATTCTTTAATATTATTTATAGATTTCATTTAAATACACAAGTTCAACTGAATTTAACAATTCTTTACTTTGCACCAAAGCTTCAAAGGTGTTCTTTCTTGGATGAGCTATAGCTATAGCAAAACCTTTAGCTTTAGCCTCGTTAACCACTTGCATGATTTGCTTTTTGATATACTCAATATTATCTTCATTATCTAAAAATACATCTCTTGCTATATAAGGCTGATGATATTGTTTTGCAAGTTTTGGTGCTTTAGAATTACCAATGGTTCTTGAATCTACAAAAATAAAATCATTTTTCAAAAAAGCATCAAAAAGATTTTTCATAGCAATTTCATCAGCGGTAAATAAACTACCAGTATGATTATTGATAAATTTTAAATTTGGAAAATGCTTTTTTATATATGCTATGCGTTTAAATATGACTTCTTTGCTATCTTTTGGCTCTAGGGTATTTAACTCAGCTTTATCGTATTTTATGGCAGCTAAAGGAAGATGTACCATAAAAAATTCAAAATCTTTAGCAAGTTCAGCTGTATAAGGATGTCGTTTATCTGGAGGAAAAAACGATGGAATAAGTTTTAAGTTAGTTTTTTTAAGCATATCAACATGAGTATGACTAGCCATATCATCTATAATAATAGCCAAAGATGGCTTGTTTGGTTTAGTTTGATGTAATTGTTTTTTTACTTGCTGCGAAGTTAAATTTTGCTCATTATTTATTTGCTTAGTAAGATTTTCATCTATTTTGCTTATTTGCTTAATATTTTCCAATTGTATATTATTGGAAGAATTTTGCTCTGTGCTTAAATTTATGTCATCGTTTTTTATTTTATTTTCTTGAGTGTTATTATTAAGATTTAAAATTTCACTTATATTTTTATCTAAAAATTCTAATTTTTCATCTTTTAATGCAAAATTGCTTTCATTATTTTCTAATGTTTCAAAAATTTCTATCTTTTTCTGTGTAGTAACCATAGGCTTGGTTATTTGAGTTTTATTTTTTATTTCAATATCTTTTTTTTGTAAAAATAAACTTCCTAAAAAAAACAGTATAATCCCAAGCACTAATATACAAAGTGCTAAAAACACTTTGTATTTTGTATGTATATTTTTCAATTAATTTTTATCCTTATCAACTAAATTTTTTAGCACTAACTCAAGGCGTCATAGCAAAAAGCTCACGACCTGTTTTTTAATTTTTCTAAAATAAAGTCCTTAATAAAAGCTCTAATTTTTGTATATATTTTAAATACTTTTCAAAATATCTCATATCAACAATACTTCATTGATATATCAAATCTACAATCAATTTCATCTAATGTAAGCATTTAAAATAAACCATTTTAGGCTCATATCTAGCTTCAACCAAAGTTTCAAATCTAGCTTGGAAGATAGCGAGTTCTTTGCACAACACAGCTTATTCACTAAATAAATCTGCTTCTTTCTGCTTTAAATGTTATTTCCTGTGATACCTATTTTCTACTATCTACACTAAATTCATGCCTTACAGCGCGTTCTAATATTTTTAGCAATCATAATCACATCAGCTTTTTTAACATTTTTACAACAAAACCAATATTTTAAACTTTACTCCATTTTTTTCTTTGAAATCTATAATAATATCAACCCTGATATCTCTTAAATTCATGGCATAAGCATGACTATATCGCAATCTTTATCATAGCAAATAGATACAGCTATTATATATCCCTAAAAAAATAAAATTTAAGCAAAGATTATAACTAAAAAATACAAATTTAATTCTTTTGTGATAAAATTTCACCACACATTTTATAACAATCTAAAAAGAATATCATGAAAGAATTATTTAATCAACTTAGTTATGGTTTAAACCCAAATGAAATCACTAATAAAACTAAACAAATTATAAGAGAATTATCAACTTGTGAAATTATTAAATTTTATAAAAACAAATATTATTTAAAAGATGGTTTTACTTTTGGAAAAATAGATATTTCCTCCAATGGCACTGGATTTTTGCAATGTTTTGATACAAATTTTAAAAAAGATTTAATCATAGAAAATAAAAATTTAAAAGGTGCCAATTATGCAGATATCGTTGTAGCAAAACTACTGCCTATTAAGAAAAAACGAGCAAGTGTTAAAGTGGTTTTAATACTAAAAAGAGCTCACGAAACATCTTTAGTGATTACTCAAAAATATGGACAAGCTATATTAGGAGTAAATATACAAACAGGTTTAACTTGCGCTTTAAAAGCTTCACAAAAGTCATTAAAAACTTTACCACTTGGGACTATTTTAAAAATAGAAAATCACAATAACAACATCACAGAAGTTGTAGGTCACATAGATGATGAATTTGTTGATGAAAAAATTTCTCTTGCTTTATACAATAAAAATTCCATTTTTGACACCTTATGTGAAAATGAAGCTAGGGCTTATGGTGATTTTGTAGATGCAAGTATGTATCCACAAAGAAAAGATTTAAGAAATTTAAATTTTTGCACCATAGATCCTATAGACGCAAAAGATTTTGATGATGCAATATTTTATGATAAAAATGAACATGCTATTTATATTGCCATTGCTGATGTAAGCTCTTATGTGCATGCTTATAGTGCCATTGATAAAGAAGCTAGAAATCGTGGATTTTCTATATATTTTCCCCATATTGCCATACCTATGCTCCCAAGAGCTCTAAGTGAAAACATATGCTCATTAAAACCAAATGAAGATCGTTTAGCTTTTTGCTTTAAAATTTCACTAGATAGTAATAATGAAGTAATCAAAGAAGAATTATTTGAAGCTATTATTAATTCTAAACGCCGTTTTAATTATGATGAAGTTGATCAATACCTAAACACGCTTGAAAATTTAAATCAAATCAATTGGTTATACGATCTTTTTAAAATCACTCAAAATTTACGCAAAAAGCGTTTAAAAAATGCTTGTGAATTTAAAACGCAAGAATTAAGAATGCAATTAGATGAGCATAATAAATTAAAAAATACTTATCTTGAAAACGATACTCCATCGCACAATCTCATAGAAGATTGTATGCTTTTAGCCAACAAAGCAGCAGCAAAGCTTATAGAAATAGGAATTTTTAGAAACCATTTAAATCCTGATTACAAAAAAATCAACCAATTATTGGCTGATTTATCTAGTTTAGGTATTGATGTAAGTCCAAAAAACAACATTATAGAATTATTTAAAAATATACAAGATTTAGCAGATGAGCTAAATATGCGCTCTGAAATAGATAAACTTTTAATAAAGGCTCAAAAAAAGGCTCTATATGCTAGTGAAAACACTGGACATTTTGGCTTAGGATTTGACAAATATACTCATTTTACAAGTCCTATTAGAAGATATTCTGATTTGCTTTTACATAGACTTTTAAAAGCTAAAATCAATAATAATAAAAAAATGTTTAATTATTTACTTTTAAATATAGAAAGTACTTGCGAAGAATTAAGCATTTTAGAAAGAAAAGCAGATAAAGTGTCTTGGGATTTTATGGATAGAAAATTTGCAAGATGGGCAAATGAAAATATAGGTAAAAAATTTAAAGCCGTTGTTGTGGAAAATCAAAGCTCACTACAAGTAAAATTAAACGATGAAATTAAAGGGGCATTGGTGACTATCATAGGCTCAAAAGCAAATTTATTAGAAAATGTAGAAATTCAAATCACACAAGTTGATATTATTAGTGCTAAAATTTTTGGAAAAATAACGCAATTTTTAAAACTGGAAAGAATATTAAATGTATAAAAATCAACTCCAAACTCTTTTAAATTCAAAAACTTTTCCTAATTTTTTTCTACTTTATGGAGTAGATAATTTTCAAATAGAGCTTTTTTCTAATTTCATCAAGCAAAAATATGAGTTTGATGAAAATTTAAAATTTTATTTTGATGAATATGATTTTAAACAAGCTTATGATTATTTATCAAGCTCATCTTTATTTAGTGAAAAAAAACTGCTTGAAATTAAAAGTTTTAAAAAACTTTCTTCAAAAGAAATAAAGCAATTAACAGATCTTTGCAAAAATTCTAATGAAAATTATTTTTTACTTCAAATTTATGATGAAAGTGCAAAATTAACTGATTTAGAAAAAACATTTGGTGAAAATTTTTGTAGATTTTTTAAAGCAAATTCAGCCAAAGAAGGTATAGAACTTCTTGGATTAAAAGCAAAAGAATTAAAGATTAATATCACTCAAAATGCACTTTTTACACTCTTTTATAATTTTAATGAAAATCTTTATTTGGCAGCAAGCGAACTTAACAAATTTGTAGGTTTAAATATCGATGAAAAAATTATACAAGAACATTGTTATAGTCTAAGTATTATTAGCTTTGAAAGTTTTTTTGAAAAAATACTTGATAAAAAAGATTTTAGAGAAGATCTTAATAAAATACTTGATAATTACAATGAAATTGTCCTGATTAATGCTTTAAATGTGAGTTTTTTAAGACTTTTTAAAATAGCTTTACACGCCAAAGCATATGCAAATATAGATTTAAAAGAAATTTTAGGCTATGCTCCACCTATGCATATAGCAAAAAATTTACAAAACCAAGCCTTGTCTATAAAAATTTCACAATATAAAAAAATCTTTTTATCTTTATGTGAATGCGAATATGAACTTAAAAAAAATTCAAAAATAGAAAAAAAAGAATACTTACTTTCTAATTTGCTATACATTAACACTATATTAAAAAGTTAAATTAAGCAAATTTAAGGTATAATAGAAATTGCATTTTTTGCAAAATCCTTGCCTAAATTTTTTAGGCTTTATATCCACAAGGAGAAAAATTAATGAAACATTATGAAGTTTTATTCATATTAAAACCGACACTTACAGAAGAAGAAGTAAGTGCTAAGTTGGAATTCGTAAAAGAAATCCTTACAAAAAATGGCGCACAAATTGAAAGCGTAGTTCCAATGGGAACAAGAAAACTCGCGTATAAAATTAAAAAATACGAAAGAGGGACTTATTTTGTGATTTATTTTAAAGCTCCTACAAATTTAATTGCTGAACTTGAAAGGGTATTAAGAATCACTGAAGAAGTTATAAGATTTTTAATTGTAAAATATGAAAACAAAAAAGAAATTGCTGCTTGGGAAAAACTAAGCAAAGGTATTAAACAAACTAAAAAAGAAATTAAAACTAGCGAAAACACAGAAGGCTAAAAAATGTTCAACAAAGTCGTTTTAGTAGGTAATCTTACACGAGATATAGAAATGCGTTATGCTCCATCAGGTAGTGCTATAGGATCTTCAGCTATTGCAGTTACTAGAAGATTTAGCACAAATACAGGAGAAAAAAGAGAAGAAACTTGCTTTATCGACATTAGTTTTTTTGGAAGAACAGCAGAAATTGCCAATCAGTATTTAAGCAAAGGTAGTAAAATTTTAATTGAAGGTCGTTTGAGATTTGAGCAATGGAGCGATCAAAATGGACAAAATAGATCAAAACATAGCATCCAAGTCGAAAATTTAGAGATGCTAGGCTCTACCATCCAAAATAATCAACAAAATAATTTTGACAATCAAAGCTACAACCAAAATTTCAACCAACAACAAAGCTTTGATCCATACGCACAAGTTCAAACCAAAACTCCATCAAATCCATATCAAAATAATACTCCAAAAGAAACTCCTATGAGAGAAATTGATATAGATAAATATGATGATGATACAGAATTACCATTTTAAAGGAAAAAACATGGCAGAAAAAAGAAAATATTCACGCAAATATTGCAAATACACTGAAGCAAAAATTGATTTTATCGATTATAAAGATACAGCTTTATTAAAACATGCTTTATCAGAAAGATTTAAAATCATGCCTCGTCGTTTAACTGGCACAAGCAAAAAACATCAAGAAATGGTTGAAGTTGCTATTAAAAGAGCAAGACATGTGGCTCTTATCCCTTATATAGTAGATAGAAAAGAAGTTGTAACTAATCCTTTTGAAGGATTATAATTTTCACCCCCCCCAAGCTTAATCTTGGGGATAAATTTAAAACTAGATGGATATTTTCAAGTATAGAATCTGATTTTATATTGTCTTACTTATATCAGTCGCTATTATAGTAATACCCAAACTTTATAGAAATCTCCCACAATTTATAACTACGACAAAAGATTTAGATATCCAAAAAAAGAAAAAAACTTTTTAGAGATAACATTTATACTGCATTTTGTACAACGCTAATTTTTCTTACTCTCATATCCTTTTATTATGAAATTTAAATGGATATTAATGATTTGCGGGTTACTGCAAGACTTATTTTAATCACAACGAGTATAAATCATATAGCACATAATTTCAACACTATCAAGATTTAAACCATCAAGAGCTTTTAAAAAAATACTCCTCCTATATCTTTTCTATATAATGGTAAAATTGGGTAAAACTTACTACCATAGTAGTTATCTCTAAAGATCAAAGTTTAGGCATTGATATTGTTTCTATTTTGATAACTTTTACTTTCATTTTTATACTTTTTTATTTTTTAGCAACAATTAAAAAAGTTGTTATGTAGAATCGTTCTTTATATATTTTCAAGAATAGCATTGATTTTCATAATGATTATAGGTGCAAAAATGATAACTATTGTAGCTCAAACCTATATTCATCAAATTTAGGATAGATAAAAAAACTTTTTTGCAAAAATACTTCTTCATTCACTCCTTGATTTGTGTTTAGTAATACGCTTGCATTAACAGCTATAATTAAATTAGGATTTTCATAATCTGTTACAATTTTTCCATTATCACATTTGGCTAAAGGATATACATAATCAATTTTAACCACAGCCTGATTGTATTTAAATTTAATTTCATCAAGACATTCTTTGTCTTGAGTTCTTGCTTCATATAAAAAATATTTTGACAATTCCACAGCATCAAAAAGAATGATTTTTCCTTGGATGTAAAAAATCAAATCTTTCATTATTCTTGGAGGGTATGAGGCAATTTTTATAGCAAAAAGCACCATAAAAGATACAAATATAATTAAAAAAATAGTATAAACCATAGCAAAAGATTTTTTCACTTAAACATCCATTTGCTCAAACACTCATTATTTTTACAAAGTGTAATTTTAATAAAATTTTGATCTTTATCTATGCTAAATTGATCAATCTCATCAGCAAATAAGAATCTATCTTGTCTATTTTCAAAATCTTTAATTTCAAAAAATATCTTTTTATTTTCATAAATGATTTTTATAAAAGCATATACAACATGATAAAATCCACTAAAACCTTCACTATAAAAATTTACATTTTCTTTATCTTGAACATATGCTTTATAAATTTTATTATTATTTAAAGCATACATATATATAAAATCATAAGGATAAATTTTTTGCTTTTTCGCTGAATGCAAATCTTTATAATTACTTAAAACTCCATCTAAAACACCATTTTCAATAAAATAAAATCTACTATTTGGGCTTACAAAATTTTCTCCATCAAACACAATACCACTAAAATTTAATATTTTTAAATTTACATCATAAAAAATATCGTCATTTGCGCTCATATAACACTCAAAATAATTTGTACCATATTTAAATTTAATACAAGTTTGATAAATTTTTTCTATACCTAACAAAGCCTGATTTAAATCAAAAAAAAGTGCTATTTTTATTTTTTATTTCAAAAACTCGTTTATAAATTTGCAAAGAAGGACTAGTTAAAATAGATATGATAATTCCAAATATTACCAAACTTAAAACAAACTCTAACAAACTAAAAGCTTGCTTCATCGTAAAATTCTTTTTTATAAGAAAGATATTTTGGTCTTAAAGATTTAAGATTGAAAGTATCATCAAAATATTCTACAAATATATGATTATTTATTTGGATAATTCTTGTATTGGTTAAGTTTTTTTGCAAAAGATTTTTTTCTACTTCATACAATTTTTGATTTAATTTTAAACTATCAAAAGCCTTAAAATAAAAAATAAAATAATAAAAGCTAAAAATTATACCAAGCAAAACTACACAAAAAACAAGCTCTAGGAGACTAAAAGCTTGCTTCATTTTTGAGAACTAGCTAAAAAAGCTTCAAAAAACGCAGCTCTTAAAGCTCTTTTTTCCAAAGCTTCGATTCCTTTTATGGTTACTCCTGCTGGAGAGCAAATTTTTTCTTTAATCAAGCCTGGATGTTCTTGATTAAACAAGGCGCTAAAGCTTTCAAAAGTAGCCTTGGTTAGATTATAACTTAAATTATTTTTTAATCCGCCTCTTACCCCAGCGTTAGCCAAAGCTTCTGCTACCAAAGCTAAAAAAGCAGGAGCACAACCACTTAAAACCATAGCAATATCAAATTCTTTTTCATTTTGAAGTAAAAAAGATTTACCAAAAGTATCAAGCACTTGCAAAATCTCATCTTTAAATAAAGATTTTTCCATCAAATACGGAGTAGTGGAAGCTTTAAACTTAGCAGCAATATTAGGCATTATTTTTATATAATCTCGTGCTTTTATGACATGAAGTTGTTCAAAAGTAGTATTTGCCAAAACAGAAATAACCCATCTTGCCTCACCTTTTAAGATTCTTGCAACATCGTTTAATGCAAAAGGTTTAAAAGCCAAAATTACATTTTTACCTTCTAAATTAAATTCTTTATAGGAAATTGTTTTAATATTTGATTTGGATATTATATTTTTACTTTCATCTCTAGCGACAATTGTAATTTCATATTTATCTCCTAACCCCAATGCTATAGCATCTGCCATAGCTCCATTTCCTAAAATATAAATTTCAGATATCATTTGCTTTGTTTAATAAAGGCTGAAATTTTTTCAGATTGAAAATAATTAGGATATTTAGTTGTATCTAAAATCACTTGCACTAAAGAATTATTATCATAATTCATCACAACAGGAGCTAGAAAATTTACCGTTGATTCTTCTAAAGGCTTATTGATAGCAACAATTACAAAAACCCCAAAACTTGATTTTTCATTTAAAGCTAACAATTCTTGATAATAATCAGGAACTTCAAAATCATAATCTGGGCGTATCATATAAGGATCGATCATTACAAAAGAAAAATCTTTTCCATCAAGACTTTTTAGTCTATAAAATACCTCGTCTATCTTATAAAAATTCATATTTTTCGTTTCTTCAAAACCTAAAATAGGACATTTAACCTCTAAATTCATTTTGCCTCCTAAAATCTATTGACTAAGAAATTACAAAAAATTAAGCAAAATTAGTTCCAAATTTAAAATGCTTAAAAATTTATACTTTTTGATTATAATTTTAGTTTTTAAAAATTAACAATTTCATAAACATAAAAACATTATAATAACACTTTTATTTTTAAAGGTTTGATAATGAAAAAAAAATTAATATCTTGCATTGTTATTTGCGGATTATTTCTGGGAGCTTGTAGTGCAAAAAAAGCTGAAGATTTATATAATTTAAGTGCTATTGAGTGGTATCAACAAATTATTAAAGATTTACAAGAAAAAAATCTCGAAGCAGCAGATCAGCATTATACTTCAATGGCTGCTGAACATGTGGCAGATCCACTATTAGAACAAACTTTGTTAATTTTAGCACAAGCTCACATTAGTGAAGAAGAATATGAACTAGCAAATTTTTATCTTGATGAATATTTAAACAAATTTGGCGACTCTCAAAATATTGCTTATATAAGATATTTAAAAATTAAAGCCAAATTTGATTCTTTTGCTGTGCCTAATCGCAACCAAGCACTAATGCTTCAGACTATACAAGAAATTCAAGAATACAATCAAAATTATCCAAATGTCCAATATAACGATTTAATTAATACCATGCTTACTAAATTTGATCTTGCAGTATTTTATCTTAATACTAATATTGAAAAACTTTATAAAAAACTTGGTAGGGAGGAAAGTTATGAAATTTATAAAGAAAAATTGGAAAATTCTGATTTCAAAAATTCAGACATGATAAAACCTGAACTACCATGGTATAGAAAAATATTTGAAGAAGGTATATTATAATGAAATTAGATAATAATCAAAACTATCCTACTCAACTCCCAGTAATCATCGAAGATGAATTATTTTTATATCCTTTTATGATTACTCCTATTTTTTTAAGTGATACACAAAATATTAAAGCACTTGATTTAGCTATACAAAATGAAACAATGATATTTGTAGCTCCCTCTAAGATAGAAGGCGGAAGAAGTTTTAATGATATTTATGATTGCGGAGTAATCGGAAATATCATGAGAAAAGTCCCTCTTCCAGATGGAAGAATTAAAATTTTATTTCAAGGTTATGCTAAAGCGAAAATCATCAAACAAATTTCAAATGAACCATTGTGTGCTTTAGTTGATTTAATCCACCAAGAGCCATTATGCTATACCAAAAAAGACGCTATAATGGAAGTTTTAAGAGAAAAAACCAAGGCTCTATCCACGGTAAGTCATTATTTTCCACCTGATCTTTTAAGAACTATAGAAGAAGATAATGAGCCAAGTAGAATTTGTGATCTTATATTAAATTCTATAAAAATTAAAAAACACCAAGCTTATGAATTTTTTATTGAAACTAATTTAGAAGCTAAACTTTTAAATTTAATTGATTATCTTGCAAAAGAAATAGAAGCAAATAAAATTCAAAAAGAAATTAAAAACAAAGTGCATTCTAAAATAGATAAAGTCAATAAAGAATATTTCTTAAAAGAACAACTTAAACAAATTCAAAGAGAACTAGGAAGCGATATACAAAAAGAAAGTGAAGTAGAAGAATACAATAAAAAATTAGAAAAAAAGAAAGCTTTTATGTATGAAGATGCATACAAAGAAATAAAAAAACAAATTCAAAAATACGAAAGAATTCATCAAGATAATTCTGAAGCTTCTATGGTGCAAACTTATATAGAAACTGTTTTGGATATACCTTTTGAATCATCATCTAAGAAAAAACTAAATTTATCAGATGTTATCAAGCAGCTAAATGCAGATCATTATGCTTTAGAAAAACCAAAAGAACGCATAGAAGAATATTTTGCTGTAAAAGAGCTATTAGAAAAACGCAAAATCAAAGATAAAGATGGAGCTAAAGTGATTTTATGTCTTGTAGGTCCTCCTGGTGTAGGAAAGACATCTTTGGCAAATTCTGTTGCTAAAGCTTTAAAAAGAGAATTAGTACGCATTGCACTAGGTGGTCTTGAAGATGTAAATGAACTAAGAGGCCATAGAAGAACTTATATAGGAGCAATGCCTGGACGCATCATACAAGGACTTATAGAAGCAAAACAAAGCAATCCCGTTGTTGTGCTAGATGAAATTGATAAATTAAGCCGCAATCACAGAGGTGATCCAAGTGCAGTTTTGCTTGAAATTTTAGATCCTGAACAAAATACTAAATTTAGAGATTATTATTTAAATTTTAATATAGATTTAAGCAAGATCATTTTTATAGCAACCGCTAATGATGCAAGCTTAATCCCTGCTGCTTTAAAAGATAGAATGGAATTTATAGAACTTAGTTCTTACACTCCTCAAGAAAAATCCCAAATCGCAAAAGATTATTTAATACCTGATGAAATTAAAAAACATGGGCTTAAAAAAGAAGAAATTACTTTTGATAAAAAAGCTATAGAATTAATCATTAGCGATTATACAAGAGAATCAGGAGTAAGAAATTTAAGAAGAAAAATCGCAGAAATTTGTAGAAAATGCATAAAAAAACTTCTTTTAAATAAAGAATTTAAAACCATCAAAATCTCAACTAAAAATCTAAAAGACTTTTTAGATAAGAAAGTCTTTGAAATAGAAAAGCATGAAAAAGAAAATAAAATTGGTCAAGTAAATGGCCTTGCATGGACTGCTGTTGGTGGAGATGTTTTAAAAATAGAAGCTATTAAAATAAAAGGCAAAGGAGAACTTACTCTTACTGGTAGTTTGGGTGATGTGATGAAAGAATCTGCAAAAATCTCTCAAAGTCTTATTAAAAATTTAATAGATCAAAATATTATTAAAGTTCCAAAAAATTTAATTTATAAAGAAGATGAAAGTGCTTATAATCTTTATAATCTTCATATTCATGTTCCAGATGGAGCCACCCCAAAAGATGGACCAAGTGCAGGCATTACCATAACTACTGCAATAGCTTCAATCTTTAGTAATAAAAAAGTAAGATCTGATGTTGCTATGACTGGAGAAATAGATCTAATGGGTAATGTTTTACCAATAGGCGGCTTAAAAGAAAAATTAATTGCAGCATATAAAGCAGAAATTTCAACAGCTATTATTCCACATAAAAACTACGAAAGAGATTTAAAAGATATACCTCAAGAAGTCATTGATAATATGAAAATCATAGGGGTTAAAAATCTAGCAGAAGTTTTAAAAATAGTTCTTGTTTAAAAAACTAGAAGCTTTTATGCTTCTAGTTTATCCATTATAGCTTTACTTTCTTTTTCTAATTCTCTTATATCATTAACAATAGCATCGTATGCTGATTTATCTATAACTTCGCTTTGAGAAAGTTCAACTGCTTTGTTTGCTCTTCTTTGTAAATACTCACTCTTAATATCTAACTCATGTGGGGTAATTAATGGACAGAATATGCTTTGCGCATCTTCATCTTTGCATAGTGTAGAAATAGGATCAAGATTATGCAATTTATCTTGAGAACCATTAAGAGTTAAATAAACATCAGATTTATATAAAATATGATCAATTTTCATAGCAGAAAGGGTTAAATCAGAGGCAAAATTGGTAAATTCTTTACCTAAATGAGAACTTTTATCTTCTAATTCTCTAAACGCTTCACTAAAATCTGCAATTTTACTATCTGAAGAATTAGCAATAACATAAACTTTTTCACTATTTTCTTGGATAGAACCTATTTCTTGATTCATCACTTGTATGGCCAAAGTAATCTCTCCGGTGGCTTTTTGCGTTTTTTCAGCTAATTGTCTAACCTCATCTGCAACAACAGCAAATCCACGACCATGTTCTCCTGCACGAGCTGCTTCAATCGCTGCATTTAAAGCCAAAAGATTGGTTTGATCTGCAATATCTCTAATCACCTCAACAATTGAATTGATATTTTGCGCATTAGAAGCAAAAGTATTTACGGCATTTTTACTCTCATCAGCCACTTGCATCATCGATGAAATCGATTCTTGTAAACCACCAATTTCTATACCATTTTTTTGAGCAGTATTAGAAATAATTCTTATATCGCTAAAGACTTCTCTCATAAGTTTTATAATCTTATTTAAAGAAGCAGATAAATCATTTAAATTCTTGTTTTGATTGCTTAAACTTAAATCCATTAATTCTCTAGAAAGTGCATTTTTAAAAACAGATTTACCTGTTTTTTCTATATCATCTAAAGATTCATTAATGAAATTTATATTATGAACAAAAATTCCTTTTAAACCCTCAGGAATTGCTCGTCTATAATATTCACCTTTTTGAGAACACGCTATAGAAGTATTAATCTCCCTTAAATAAGCCTCTATACCATCAATAGTATTGTTTAAATTATCTGCAATTTGTTTTAACTTTTTATTGCGACATTTTAAATATATAATTCTTTCATCAAAATTTCCATTTTTCAATTCTTTGCTTAGATGTAAAATTTTATCATTAAATTCTTCATCGCTTTTATTTATATAAACACAAACTAAAAATATTAAAAATATTAAACCAAAAATACTAGCAGATATATACTCTACAAATAACACACCCACTAAGCATCCTATAATGCTTACTAAAAGCCCAATATATAAAACATTTTTTGTCAAAATAGTCTCCTATAATTTATTTTTGAATTTCCATCATAAGTTGATTATAAGTCATACCGTAAGATTTTACGATTTTTTGAAGCTCTTCAACACCTGACCTAATTCCATCATTTTTTTCAATTTCTAAAAGCTTTTTATAAATTTTTTCTATAATATCAATCGCCTCTTTTTTAGGTTTTCTCCTTACAGAATAGTAATTTATTACATTATCGTTTATGTCATGCGAAGCTGTTACATTAGCAAAAACCCAATAATAATCATTATATTTAGTTTTGTTTTTCACAAAAGCAAAAATTTCTTTACCTTCTTGAATATAATCCCACAAAAATTTAAACACTGTTCTTGGCATATCAGGGTGACGCATAAGACTATGAGGCTTATATAAAACTTCTTCGATAGAATAATCTGAATATTTTAAAAAATCATCGTTAGCATAAATAATTTCACCTCTTAAATTTGTCTTTGATGTTATTAAAACATCTGAAGTTAAAACTTTTTCTTTAGACATAGACAATCTCCTTCTTATCTATTTTTCAAGATTCTATTTTAAGATAAGTAAGTATTATATATTAAGATAAAACAATATTTTTTAAATAAATTTTAATACTTTTTTTGCAAAGTAAGGATTAATTGATTGTAATTCATTTTATACGAAGTGACAATTTTCATTAACTCTTCAACACCAGCTTTAATCCCATCACTTTCTTCTATTTCTAAAAGTCTTTGATATATTTTTTCCATCACAACAATCGCTTCTTTTTTAGGTTTTCTCCTTACAGAATAATAATTAATAATATTTCCATTTTCATCATATGAAGCAGTTACATTAGTAAAAACCCAATAATAATCATTATATTTAGTTTTGTTTTTCACAAAAGCAAAAATTTCTTTACCTTCTTGAATATAATCCCACAAACATTTAAAAACAGTTTTTGGCATATCAGGATGACGAACTATACTATGAGGTTTATATAAAATTTCTTTCATACTATAACCTGCATATTTTAAAAAATCATCATTAGCATAAATAATATCACCTTTTAAATCAGTTTTTGAAGTTATCAATGTATTTGCTTCTAGTATTATTTCTTTTGACATAATTTGCCTTTTTATATTAATATTTATTAATATTATACAA
This sequence comes from Campylobacter volucris, assembly GCF_008011665.1. GTDB lineage: Bacteria > Campylobacterota > Campylobacteria > Campylobacterales > Campylobacteraceae > Campylobacter_D > Campylobacter_D volucris_A. The sequence goes on along the minus strand of NZ_VOWJ01000013.1, from coordinate 148,207 downwards.
ATTTTTATAAAATTTACTTAAAATAAAAAAGTATTTTTCTAACTAATTCTTCAATTTATTTTATTTTTATATCTAAATCACATATTACTATTTACATAAATTAATAAGTATTTACTTTTTATTATGATATCTATTTGCAATAAGTTTTGAGATTAAAATTATATAAATTTATCACTTATTTTTTACTCAACTCTAACTCTATCTTAATGCATTTATTTTGAACACAAACTATATGAAATTCTTCACATTTTTTATAAATTTCATTATTTATAATACCAAGTTGCATCCAAAAATTTTTAACATTTTTTTCCAATAAACTTTCAAAAATTTCATTTGCATAACTAGCTTTTCTAAACATCACAACCGTATCTATACTAAAAGGAATTTCTTTTATACACCTATAAACTTTTTCTTCTAGAATAAATTCTTCTTTTGGATAAATTGGATATATTTTAAATCCTTTATCTTGTAAATATCTAGCTACAAAATTAGAAGCTTTATTTTCGTCAGGACTCAAACCTATAATAGCAATATTTTTCATAGAATTTAAAATTCTTTCTATATTATTTTTCATCTAATATCCTTAACATAAATCAATAATTTTGTTCATTAAATATTATAAAATATAATAATTCTATTATAAAAAAGGTTGGAATATGCTTGATGCTTATCCTTATATATTAATATTACATTTATTTTGTGCTATTTTTTTTATAGGATTTTTATTTACTGATATCTTTTTACTAAAACATATTAAAAAAAGTACTAATCTTAACATTGACAATGCGATTAAAATAATGCCACCTATTGTTTTAGTTTTATTCCTAAGTGGTTTATTTTTAGCTCATTTTCATTTTAATTCTATAAATTGGATATTTCTTATTAAAACATTTTTTGTTATGTGTATTTTTATTTTGATACTATTTTCACTTTTTTATAAATTAATATTAAAAAAACCAAACCCTTTGCACACTTATATTCATCCTATAGTATTTGTTTTTACTATTATTATTGTAATATGTGCAAAATTAATGTTTTATATTACTATTTGATTTTAAATAAACACCACATTCAAGATGATTTGTATTTGCAAATTGATCAAAAAATGCAAATTTAAGTATTTTATGGGTATTACATAGTTTTTCAAGATTTTCTTTTAAAGTGATAGGGTTGCATGAAATATAAATAATATTTTCAAAATTTTTAATGAGCTCTATAACACTTTCATCAAGCCCACTTCTTGGAGGATCAACCAAAACATGTGTTATTTTAAATTCATCAAGATTAATATGTTTTAAACGATTAAATTGTCGTTGTTTTTTTAAGGCTTGACTTAATTCTTCGCTAGAAAGTCTAGTGAAATTTATATTTGAAATATCATTTAAAGTGCAATTTTTTAAAGCAAATTCTATATTTTTTTTAGAAATTTCAGTAGCTAAAATTTTATTAAATTTATCTGCTAAAGCTATGGTGAAATTTCCATAACCACAATAAAGCTCTAATAAATCTTTCTTTGCATCTTTATCTATACAAGAAAGAGTCCATTCTATCATCTTTTCATTGATATAAGTATTTGGTTGAATAAAACAATCATTATTAAATTCATAAAAAATTTCTTTATTTTTTATACAAAGAACTTGCTTTAAATTTTCCCCATTAAAAATATGTTTTTTACCCCTACTTCTTGCTACGAGTTTTACTTTTAAAAAAGAAGCCAAATGAGACAATTCATCATAAATTAAATCTATATTTTTATGATAAAGCAAAGTTATACTCAAATCTAATCTCGTAGCTAAAAATTCAACTCCAAACAATTTATGTTTTAAATTTTTATTTAAAGACTCAAGCAAAATAGGCATAAAATGTTGGATTTTTTCATCAGCTATATCAAATTTTTTTATAGGAGTTTTTTTACCATTTTTATACATAGCATAATCAATTTCATCATTTTTACCATGATAAATAGAAAATTCAGCTCTGGTTCTATAAGCAACAAGTGGGGAATCAAAGCATTCAATTTTCTCATCAAAAAAAGAAGAAAACAATACTTTATTTAAAGCAATTTTTTCTTCAAAATTCATTAAGCATCAACCTTTTTGCCGACAACAAAAAGTAAAACTATCATAGCTAAAATTCCAAAAGCCAAACCAAGCCACACATTAAGTCCTAAAGCAACTGGCAAATAGCCACAAAGTATGCTAATAACACACACACTTAAAGCATAAGGCATTTGAGTACTAACATGTGCTAAAAGATCACATTTACTACCCATCGAAGAAAGTATGGTTGTATCAGAAATTGGCGAACAATGATCTCCAAAAATAGCACCTGTTAGAACCCCTGAAATATTAATAATCATATATTGATGAAGCTCAACACCGCTTAATTCATTATGCACACCAACTGCCATAGCCAAAGGAATAGCTAAAGGCATTAAAATACCCATGGTTCCATAACTAGTACCAGTAGAAAAAGAAATTACTGAAGCAAATATAAAAATAGCTGTTGGCAACAAATAAATAGGAGTTTTATCTGAAAATAAATCAATCAAATATTTAGAAGTTCCTAAATCCTTAATCACAGAAGCCAAAGACCAAGCACAAAGTAAGATAATTACCGTCATAATCATAGTTCTCCAGCCATGAGTCCAAGTGGCAATTGCCTCTTTAAGAGTAAAAATTTTTCTATACATACCTAAAATAATTGCAACTATAGTTGCTAATAATGCTGCTTGAAACAATACTATAGACGCATCAGCTGCTCCAAAAGTTTCCCTAAAAGCAAATAAACTGAAAGGCGAAGCATCAATTTGAGCTTTTAAATTTGCATCTTCAATAGCATTATATCCACTAAAATAAAAACCTATAAACGAAAAAGCAATCAAAACAATTAAAGGTATAATAGCATTTGATGCTTGTAATTTTATATGCTCTTTTGGCTCTAACACTTTATCTTCTATATTATCAATTTGCTCATGTCCATGAGAAAATTTACCCGCTCTTGCGCGAAGCTCAGCTTTTAACATAGGTCCAAATTCTCTACCCGTATAAATAGTCAAAACCACAAATATCAGCATAAAAAGATTATAAAATCTATATGGCAATGTTTGTACAAAAATTTCAAAAGCATTAATTTCTTCTTTTAAAATTCCCAAATGTGCAAAAGTTGCATCATCAATCAAATCATATCCGCTGCGAATTAAAGAAATTTCAAGTCCTATCCAGGTGGAAATAATAGCAAGTCCAGTAATTGGCGCCGCAGTAGCATCCATAATAAAAGCAAGTTTTTCACGACTTACTTTAAATTTATCTGTCACAGGTCGCATAATAGGACCTACAATTAAAGAATTTGCATAATCATCAAAAAAAATAAATATTCCCATACACCAAGTTGCAAATTGAGAACTTTTTGCTTGTTTAGCCTTTGTAGAAAGCCAAAGTGCTACTGCTTTAGTCCCACCTGTTTTAGTGATCAGCGCGACAACTCCACCTATAGTTAAAACTTGCAATAAAATTCCAGCATTACCAGAGCTTGCCATAACACTTACCACTTTATCAACAAATCCTGTAAAAGAAGCAATAAAGGCATGATAAATTGTATTTTCTACAAGAGCTAGCATAAAAGTTCCACTTAATGCACCGACAAATAAAGAAAGTACCACATCTTTAGTTATAAAAGCCAAAATAATAGCTATAACAGGAGGCAAAAGAGTCCAAACTCCAAAAATTTCAGCATTACTTTGTGTATTAGCAAGCAATAAAAGTGGAGTCAATAATAAATAAAAAAATTTCATAGTTTTCCTTAAAAAATTATATTTTTTCTATAAAAGTCCCAGCCCATGTTTGAGTTATAGGCATAAGTTCAATTTCATTGATATTTATATAATCAGGCAATGTAATAATAAAAGAAATAATCCTAGCAATATCACTAGCTTTAATATACTTAGTATCTTGATACACTTCATTTGCTTTTTGCCAATCACCCTTGAAGCGAACCTGACTAAATTCTGTTTTGCAAAGACCTGGAGCGATATTGGTTACTTTTATATTTGAACCCCTTAAATCAGTTCTTAAAGCCTTAGAAAATTGCGATACAAAGGCTTTAGTACCACAATATACATTTCCTCCATAATAAGCAACATTTCCTGCAATAGATCCAATATTGATCACATGTGCATTCTTAGATTTTCTTAATAACGGCAAAACTGCCCTTGCAATATATAAAAATCCTTTAATGTTAGTATCTACCATAGTTTCAATATCTTCAATACTTAATTCATCAAATTTTTCAAGCCCCAATGCAAGTCCTGCATTATTTACTAATAATGATATATTTTGATAAGATTGGGGTAAATTTTTTATAGCATTAAAAACTGCTTGTTTATCTCTTACATCTAAAGCAATTGTGAAAATTTTATCTTGATATTTAGCTTTTAATTCTTCTAATCTTTCTTTGCGTCTAGCTATAGCTATAACCTTATAATCAAGCTCTACCAAAGCTTTTAAAGTCTCTAGCCCAAAACCAGAACTTACGCCTGTAACTAAAGCTATTTTCATGGTTCAATATCACCATAAAGCATTAAATTTTCATTTTCTTTAAGTCCTAATTCTCTTAAATATTTAGCATTTTCTTCTTTTTTAGCAATAATAGCAAAATCCAAAGCATTAAAACCTAAATCATCTACTTCATCAATTTTAACCTTATGCTCAACAAGAAGCTTAAGCATTTTTACATCAGCATAATTAGCTGCATGCATAAAAATATTTTTTGAAGTATGTTCTAGCGCACATAAAGTGATGTAATAAGGAGTGTTAGAGCCTATGCTAGCTACTGAGAGTTTTTCATTATCATTAATGTATTTTTGATTGATATTAGCACCATTTTCTATTAAAAGTTTTGCAACTTTATGATTATTGTATTCAACAGCATAAAATAATGCTGTTTTTCCAAAAGAATTTTTATAATCAACCAAAGCACCATTTTCTAAAAGAAATTTAACATTATCATAATCACCCAAAGCATAAAATAAAGCAGATTCATATCCTTCATTTAATTTAGCTCCAAGTTTTATAAATTCAGCTATTATATTGACATCTCTATTATTTAATAAAGCTGATTTAAAGCCATTGTTTAATTCTAAATCACTAATTTTATTTGCATATATATATTCTTTAATTTGAGTTAAAGAATTTTTAAAATTAGCTACAAATTTTTGAAAATTCGAAGTATCTTTAAATATTTTAGTTTCACCAACTGCCCAATTTAAAAATTCATTCAAAGCACTATTTGTATAATAAATTGCATTTGCTTTATCCATTTTAAAATTATTATAAAAATACATAGTCAGTGGATTAATAGCATTGTTATATTCTTTCCAAAAATCTTTATAAAGTTTAAAATTTCCAATACTTTGATAAGCCCAAAATTCAAAATAAGCTTTTAATTTTTCAATTTTTTCTTCCAAAATAATTGCATCTTGAAGATTTTCTTTATAACTTAAAGGATCCAAAGCTACTTTTAAAAGTAAAAAATCAAATTTTCTTAAATCACTAAAATACTCTCCACCCATACAAGCACTATTACTACCCCTAATTTCATTTGCAAGTGTATAAAGCTTTTGCGTAATAGGATTATTTTTAAAAGAAAATTTACAATTTAAATCAATCTGGGAATAATCTTGCATATTTTGTGGATGAAAATTCTTAAAAAAGTTTTTTTCATGTTCTTTTATATACTCACAATTATATTCTAATGCTAAAAGTTGAAAAGATAATGCAAAAATTAAAACTAAAATTCTCAAATACTTTCCTTAATTTTTAAAATATAGTGCTATTTTAACTAAATTTTTGCTTTAATAACAATTAATTATTTTAAAATAAAGGTTAAAATATGCATCAAAGTATCTATTCTTGTGATATTGGATATATTACATTAACAAGTGATTCTAAAAAACTTATAAATCTTGATTTCACAAATCAAAAAATAAATTTTAAAAATCAAAATTGTCCCATTTTAAATTTAGCCCAAAAAGAACTTGATTTATATTTTGCTAAAAAACTTTTTGTTTTTAAAACTCCTTTGCTTATACAAGGAAGCGAATTTGAAAGAAAAGTCTATAAAGCTTTATTAAGCATTCCTTATGGTCAAACAAAAACTTATCAAGAAATAGCAATCATGATAAAAAATCCAAAATCTTATAGAGCCGTGGGTAATGCAAATGCTAAAAACAAACTAGCCATTTTTATACCTTGCCATAGAGTCATTGCTAAAAACCACATAGGTGGATACACAGGAGGAGTTTTTATTAAACAAGCTTTATTAAATTTAGAAAGTTTTAATAAATAATTCTACTCAAATACAAGCCACTTGCAGGAGCTAAAAAACGATTGTAAATTTTTTCTGTATAAATTTGCTCTAAAAGCTGATCTTTGCTTATTTTACCTTCTAATACTTTTAAAATACTTGCCATCATCATTCTAATTTGCGATCTTAAAAATCCATTAGCTTCAAAATAAAATATAGTAAAATCTTTATAAGTATAGACTTTGCTTGTGTAAATTTTTCTTATAGTGGTTTTATTATCCGAGCCTTCTTTTTGAAAAAATTTAAAATCATGCTCCCCTTGAAACAACTTGGCTAATTCCAAAGCTAATTTAAGATCTATTTTTGGATAAAAATGCACATAAGAAGCAAGCAAAGGATTATATTTTCCATGAAAAAGTATATAACGATAAGCTCGTTTTTTGACATCAAAACGCACTTGAAAATCTTCATGCATTTTTTGTATTTGTTTTATATAAATAAAGGGTTTTGCAAAATGATTGATTTTATTTTTTAGATAAGTCAAATCTTGAAAATGATCTTTGATTTTAACACTAGCTATAGCTTTGCTAGCATGCACTCCTTTGTCAGTTCTTGAAGCAAATAAAACTTTTTCATAAATGCCAAGATGACTAAGCGCACAAGAAAGCTCATCTTGCACGCTTTTTCCATGAGGCTGGCTTGCTGAACCTTGAAATTTAGAGCCATCATAAGAAAAAGTTAATTTTATAAGCATTAATATTTATTTGCAATTTTTTTACTGAAATAAAACATTGAAAGCAATAAAAAGCTTACAAAAATCACCCCTACTGCTACCAAAGGAGGTTTATAAAAACTAATTAACAAACTAAAATATGAAAAAATCACTACAAAAATTCCAAAATAAGCAAAACCTTTTTCATAACGATAAGTTACTATCCCAAAAGAAAGTGCAAACAATGTACTACTAAGAGGAAATAAAGCTATAAGAGTATATATAACAAATTCTTTTGCTTTGTCTTTGTTGGTATTTAAATCAGACCAATAATCATAAAAATTTTTAGTATTTAAATCTTTAGTATAAACTTTGCTTGTAATAAGTAAATTTTTAAAACTTGAAATATGCCAATTATCATCTTTAATCTCATAAGCTTTACCCTCTTTCAAACTAAAAGAAATAATCCCTTCATTACTTTCTAGCTTTCCTTCTTTGGCTAATATAGCTTGTTCTTTATCTTGAGCACTTTTTTTAGGATGATACATGATGATATTTTTATAAACCCCATTGTCATCTTTTTCATCTATAAATACAAGCCATTCTCCATATCTTTGTCCAAACTCACCTGTTTTAATGCTGACTTTTGTACTAATTTTTTTATAATCTACAAAATTATCAAAAAGTTCAAAAGATATAGGTATAAAAATCCAAACTACAAGCAACATAAAAGCACTAAGTAAAGCAGCAATTTTCATAAAAAATTTTGCAATAACCTTAGGAGAAATTCCCAAAGCAAACAAAACAATGCTTTCATTTTCTCTTGATAATCTATAAAAACTTAAAGTTAAAGCTATAAAAAAAGAAATCGGCAAAGTAAAAGCTAAAGTCTTTGGCAACAAATAAATATATAATTGAAAAAGCTCTAAAAGAGTGATTTCTATATAAGAAGTAATTTTTGCAAGTTGGATAAAAAATACAATAGAAACTATAGTAAATAAGGTAAAAAATAAAGACAGCATTGTATTTAAAAATTGATTCAATAAATACTTATAAACTAATTTCATATCACTCTTTCTACGCCAAAATGCACTAAAATAGCTATAAACAAAAAAGGAATCATAGGCATTTGATAGTCTTTTTTTGCTATTTTTACAAACAAGATTAAACTTAAAACAGATGCTATAAATAATATCCAAAAAGCTTTTTCATAACCAAAAATTCCAAAAATCAAAGCTATAATTATAACATCACCCTCGCCTAAACTTTCTAAAATTTCATCTCTTTCTTTAAAATTTTTTATAAAATTAATAAAACTTTTTAGTAAAAAGAAAAATCCTGCACCAAAACAAATTTTAAAAACAAAATGTTCTTCCAAATTTAAAATAGATACATCTTTATAACTATAAAAATCAAACAAAAATGCAAAAACAAATAAAACCCAAAGCCAAATTTCACTCACAGCTTTTAAATAATAATCCATCCAAGAAAGCATTAAAAACACACTTAATATCAAAGCAAAAAGTAAAGCTTGTAAATGATCAAAAAAATAAAAGCAAAATGCAAATAAAATCGCGCAACATAGCTCATTAAAAGGATAAACAAAAGAAATTTTTTCTTTACAAAAAGCACATTTACCTTTTAAAAAAACAAAAGATAAAACGGGGATTAGGTGATAAATTTTTAAAGTTTTACCACATTTATTACAATGAGATCTAGGTTTTATGATGCTTTGTTTTGCAATACTTCTAAAAATTACCACATTTATAAACGAACCTATACAAAGCCCTAATAATATAAAAAATATCATTTACCAAAGGTTCTTTTGCACTTTTTAAATTCTTTTATGATGGATTTAAATTCCTTTTTAGTTAAAGCAGGAAATAAAGTTTGGCTAAAATAAATTTCAGCATAACTTGATTGCCAGATTAAAAAATTTGAAATTCTTTGTGCGCACCCTACTCTTAAAAATAAATCCACATCTTCGCTTAAATCTAAATTTGCTTGGATGTTTTCCTCATTAATCTCAAGTTTTTTTTCAATAACTTTTTTTACAGCTCTTACTATTTCATCTTTTCCACCATAAGAAATAGCTAAATTTAAATTTAAAGCATTGTGGTGTTTGGTTTGATTTTGAACTTTATTAATCTTATCTAGCGTTTTTTTATCTAAATAATCAAAATTTCCTATCGCCTTAAAACGCACATGATTGGCTAAAAATTTTGGCAATGCATCATCTAAATATCTATCTAATAAACAAAATAAATACTCAATCTCCTCTTTAGGTCTTTGCCAATTTTCAGTACTAAAAGCATAAAGTGTAAGATGATTGATTTTTTCTTCTATGCAAACTTCTATAATCTTTTCTATGGTTTTAGCGCCTTGTTCATAACCGACTTTTTCTAAAAGTCCATTTTTTTTAGCCCATCTCCTATTACCATCCATCACCACAGCTAAATGCTTTAATTCATTCATATTTAGCCTTTAATATCCATCAATCTTTTAAACACAAACAAAGGTGATAAAGTAGAAACGACTTCAAATTTAAAATACTCATGTAAAAATTGCGCTACTTTTGCAAAAGGAGTTTGTATGCGTATAACCTTACCATCATTAATATAAATTTTTAAAGCACCAAAAATCTCAAAATACAAATAAACTTCTACATTTTTTCCACTTTTTTTTGCCTCAAACAAAGCCCTTTCTGAGCTATACACAAAAGGTATATGATAAATTCCCTCAAAAAAAGCAAAAAACATTTCTTTGTAAATTTCATACTCATATGCATTTTTACTTTCTATGATTTTATTGACAATGTAGTTTTTATACCAAGAATTTTCATCTCCATGTTCTAATAATTTTTCTATGATTAAATTTCCTTCTTCAAAAAGCTTTATATTAGGTTTTTTTAAAAGATTTTTAAAAGAAATTACACCTTTATCCTCATAAACTTCTGCTAAATACTCCTCTCCTACTTCAAGCTCTATCATGCTTTTTGTTTCAAGTTTTTTTGTATTTAATAATAAAACATAACGATTGTATGATTTTTTTTCTAAAATTTGCATTCTTATAGGTAAAGTTGAATTAATAATATTCACCACAAATCCTTCATATAAGAAACCAAAACAAAAGCTAGTTTTTCTTTACTCATTTTTTCACTTTGATAAATTTTATCTTTGGTAATAAAACTAATACAATTTTCATCATCTCCAAAAGTCATATTTTCATTTAAAACATTCAAACATACCATATCTAGTCTTTTTTCTACTAAAGATTTTTTGGCATTATTTAAAGCATTTTGCTCATCAAATTCCATTTTAAAACCTATTTTTTTGCCATTAAAATCTAAATTTTTTAATATATCTTCATTAAGATAAAGTTTTAAATCAAATCCATCCAAATAATCACTCTTTTTGATTTTCCCAGAATACATTTTTGGCACAAAATCGCTCACCGCTGCACTCATGATTAAAGCATCAAAATGCTTATATTTTTGTAATTTTTCTTTCAACTGGGATGAAGAATTAAATGTTTCTATCTCATAAGCAACATCAAATTCAATAGAGCTTAAAAAAACCACCCTAGCTCCTAAAAAATACAAAGCATCAGCAATAGCCTTTGCCATTTTACCACTTGAAAAATTACTTATACATCTAACATCGTCTATTTTTTCTTTAGTTCCACCACCGCTTATAACAATTTGTTTATTTATAAAAAAATCATCTTTAAATAAAGCTCTTTTTAAAGCATAAAATATAGTATCAACTTCAGCTAAAGCGCCCAAACCATAGTCTTTGCAAGCTAAATTTTTTATCACAGGATCAATAATGATATAATCATTTTCTTTAAGAATTTGCAAAGATTTTTGAGTGCTAAAATGCAAATACATATTTGTATTAGCCGCAGGAGCTATTAAAAAAGGTTTGTGTTTTTGCACTGCTATTAAGGTTTGGATAAATAAATTATCTGCTATACCATTAGCAAGTTTGTTGATGGAATTTATACTAGCAGGGGCAAAAATTATAGCATCACAATCTTTGCTAAAAGCTATATGATTATTCTGATTTTGCCAACTTTCATTTTCTTCATATAAAATTTCATCTACTAAAGCTTCAAAGCTAAATTTAGTGCAAAATTTCAAAGCTCCATTAGAAAGCAATACTTTAACCCCATAACCTTCTTTTTTACATAAAGAAATTAACTCATAAGCCTTATAAAATGCTATACTACCACTTACTGCTAGCAAGATAGTTTTCATTTTTTACCTAATTTGTGATAGAAAAAGTCTTCTTTAATTTCAGCCTTAGCTCTATTTATATACAAAGAACCTTTTTTTACATCTTTATAAACCGTGCTTCCAGCAGCTATAATCACATCATCTTCAATATTTACAGGTGCAATAAATTGCGTATCAGAGCCGACAAAAACATTTTTACCTATTTTAGTTTTGTGTTTTTTTGCTCCATCATAATTGCAAGTAATACTTCCACAACCTATATTACTTCCCTCATCTATCTCACAATCACCCAAATAACTTAAATGCCCAGCTTTTACACCATTTAACAAAGCATTTTTACACTCTACAAAATTTCCTATATGGGTATTTTTTAAACGACACTTTGGACGCAAATGTGCTAAAGGTCCTACATCGCTATTTTCTACTATACTATCTTCAATCACACTTGAGCTTTTAATGATAGAATTAATAATTTTTGATTTTCCTTCTATACGAACATTTTCATATACTTCACATTCACCTATAAATTCAACTTCATCTGAAATAAAAGTCGTAGTAGGCATATGAAAAATCACTCCTTGCTTCATCCATTCTTTTTTAATTTCTTCTTGCATGATATCTTGAGCTAAAGATAATTCGATTTTATCATTTACACCCATAAAATTTTGCTCATCAACAAACACAGCATTAACCACACATCCTTTTTCTTTAGCTAAAAATACTGCATCGGTTAAATAATACTCTTTAGCTTTATTGTTATTTTTTATTAAAGGTAAAACTTCTTTTAAAATTTGAGTCTTAATCGCATAAACTCCACTATTGCAAATCTTTATAGCAAGTTCTTCTTTGCTTGCATCTTTGGTTTCTACAATTTTTTCAATTTTTTCTTCTTTTAAAACTATTCTTCCATAGCTTTTTGGATCTTTTGCTTCAAAAACAGCCACGCTAAAATCATTTTCATTAAAAGCTATTTTTTCTAAATCACTAGATTTAACCAAAGGCATATCACCACATAAAATCAACACCTTATCGTATTTGCTTTCATAACCTCTTAAAGCTCCTGCTGTTCCTGGATAATTTTGCAAATCTTGCTCTAAAAAGCGTGTATGTGGAAAATGCTCGCGAACTATCTGCTCCACTTTTTCTTTTTGATGAGAAAGCACTATGCAAACATCATCACTAATTTTATAAGCTTGTTTTAAAATATGTAAAATCATAGGTTTAGAAGAAATTTTTTGCAAAACTTTTGGATTTGATGACTTCATACGAGTTCCAAGCCCTGCTGCTAGTATAAGTATGGAAGTTTTCATGGTTTTACCTTTTTTTGTAAAAATTATTGCTCAATTTTAACAAGCTAAAGTAAAAATTACCAAAATAGCTTATGTTTAAAACAATCTTTTTAATAAATTTAAAAAATATTTTTCAATTCTTTTAAGAGTAAAATTGCTAGAATAATACTTTAAATTTTTATTCTAAGGAAAAAATTTGAGGTTTTTGCTGGTTTTATTTTTATCAAGCTTAGCTCTTTTTAGTGCAGAAGTTACCATACCTACGGTGAATTTAAGCCTTAGTGCGCCAATAACCCTCAGCAACTTGTAACTACTTTAAATATTGTCATAGTTTTAACTATACTAGCACTTGCTCCAACTATTATTTTTGTAATGACTTCATTTTTAAGACTTGTAGTAGTGTTTTCTTTTTTAAGAATTGCTCTTGGCACCCAAACTATGCCACCAAATACCATTTTAGTTACCTTGGCTTTGATTTTAACCTTTTTTATTATGGAGCCCGTTGCAACCAAAGCATATAATGAAGGCGTAAAGCCTTATATAGCTGAAAAAATTGGCTACGAGGAAGCTTTTGAAAAAAGCGTTAAACCTTTTAAAGATTTTATGCTAAAAAACACTAGAGAAAAAGATCTAGCACTTTTTTACAGAATTAGAAATTTAGAAAACCCAAAAACCATAGATGATGTTCCTTTAACTGTTTTAGTACCTGCTTTTATGATTAGTGAGCTTAAGACAGCTTTTGAAATAGGCTTTTTGCTTTTCTTGCCATTTTTAGTTATTGATATGGTAGTAAGCTCGGTTTTAATGGCTATGGGTATGATGATGCTTCCACCTGTAATGATTTCCATGCCTTTTAAATTGCTTATTTTTGTATTGGTAGATGGGTGGAATTTACTCATTCAAAATCTAGTCAAAAGTTTTTTAACTTAGATGATATATACTTCTTTATTTGGTATATTTTGCCTACTTTTTACTGGCTATTTTGCAAAAAAAATCAAAATTTTAAAACAAAAACAATCAAGAACATTTCTTGATTTTGTCATTGTTTTTGCTCTACCTTGCTTAATTTTTGAGCGTATTTATCATTTAAATTTTGATTTTTCTTTGATTATTATGATTTTATTAGGATTATTTAGCACTCTTTTTTCAGCCTTTTGCTGCACACTTTTAGCAATGTATTTTAATTTTAGTAAAAATACATTAGTGAGTATTTTTTTACTTGCTAGTTTTGGAAATACTTTATTTGTAGGAATTCCTATCTTAACAGGAATCTACCCACAAAGTGATTTTTTAGGAGAAATTATACTTTATGATGCGCTAGCTACTGTTTTACCTGTAGCTTTACTAGCACCATTCATAATCTCTTTTGCAAACAATCAAAAGATAAATTTTTTTGTAATTATAAAAAAAATTTTTGCTTTTCCTCCATTTATCGCTTTATTTTTAGGACTAGTTTGCAAATTTTTTACCTTACCAGAATTTATCTTTGAACCACTACATATACTTGGAGCAAGTGCTACACCTGTGGCTCTTTTTGCTATAGGATTAAATTTAGGATTTTTAAGCATTGCAAGTTCTTATAAAAGCACGATAATAGTAATTTTTTCTAAAATGATTGTAGCTCCTTTAATCTTTTTAATATTTTTAAAAATTTTTAATTTCAATTTTAATCCAAATCTAAATATAGCCATATTAGAATCAGCAATGCCTACACTAACACCAATTGCAGCGATGATTATGAAAGCAAAATTAGATGCAAATTTAGCCGTAAGTTCTGTAGCTTTTGGTATAGTCTTTGCCTTTATTTCTTTACCTATTTGGGTATATGTTTTAGTGTAAAAAAATGAATTTTGGAATTTTTGGTGATTATATTTATCATAATTTAGCTTTTAGTCTAAAAGCTTACAATAAAAAACAAAGTAAAAAAATTTTTAAAATCATTGAGAAAAATAAAAATAAATTTTATTTTTTAGGGTATATAAAATATGAATTTTATAAATATTTAGAAGATCAAAATTACACAAGCACCGAACCTTTTGTATATTTTTTAGCTTTTGAAGAAAAAACCTTATTTACCCATGAAAAACAAAATTTAGATTTTTGTGCTATTTTTACTCAAAATTTTAATCAACAAAAATATTTTAAAAATTTCAATGAGGTTAAAACTGCCATAGCAAAAGGACAAAGCTACCAAGTCAATCTAACCCAAGAATTACACTTTAAATCAAATCTTAATTTATATGAAATTTTTCTTAGTCTTTATCCTAAACAAAATACTGAATTTAAAGCATATATAAAAAATGAATTTTTAGAACTTGCTTCATTTTCTCCAGAGCTTTTTTTTGAAATAAAAAATACTACCATTTGCACCAAACCTATGAAAGGAACTATAAAACGATCTTTGGATTTAAAAGAAGATGAAAATTTAAAAAAATTCTTACAAAATGATGAAAAAACCATTAGTGAAAATGTAATGATAGTTGATTTATTACGCAATGATTTATCAAAAATTATCAAAAAAAATACTCAAAAAACAAAACTTTTTACAACAAAAACCTATCCTACTTTACATCAACTTATATCAAAAATTAGTGGAAAATTAAAAAACAATATGGATTTTTTCACTATCTTTAAAGCTCTTTTTCCATGTGGTTCTATAACAGGAGCTCCTAAACTAGAAACCATAGAACTTATAAAAAATTTAGAGCAAAGAGAGCGAGGAATTTATTGTGGTGCTATAGGATTGATACGTAAAAAAAGAGCTAAATTTAGCGTTGCAATTAGAACCATAGAAAAAAACAATAACGAGAATTTTTATAGATATGGCGTTGGTAGCGGACTTGTATGGGATTCTAGACAAGAAGATGAATTTGAAGAATTGCACTTAAAAAGTAAAATTTTACAATCAGATTTTTATTTATTTGAAACGATGTTTTACCAAGATGGTAAAATTTTATTTTTTAAAGAACACTTGCAAAGACTCTTAAATTCAGCCATATTTTTTCACTTTGATACTCAAAAAATCATGCAAGATTTTAAATTCACAGCAAAAAAAGATAAAAAAATTCGCTTTAAATCTTTACAAGAATTTAATGACTTTATTTTTAAGAATAATTATTTTTTCACTAAAAGCACTTTTAAACATCAAGGAGAAAAAATCATAAAATTAAAACTTTTTAAAAATGGTTTATATGAGTTAGAATTTAGCGATATAAAAGAAAATATCAATGATAAATTAATCCTTAGCAATGAACTCTTAAAAGTCAATTTTTTAATTCACCACAAAAGCTCTTTACGCAGTCTTTATGAAAAAAACTCATATTTATGGAAAAAAGATTTATGCTACGATGTGGCTTTTTTTGATAAAGAAAATATTTTATATGAGGGCTCAAGAAGTAATATCATAGTAAAAATTGATGATAAATATTTTACCCCTTATACTCAAAACTGCTTAAATGGAATTTATAGACAAAAACTTTTAAAATACAAACTCATTCAAGAAAAAAATATCAGCAAAAACGAACTTTTAAATTCCAAAGAAATTTATGCTATCAATTCTGTAAGAGGCTTGAAAAAGGTGGTTTTGTGAAAGTTTTAATTATAGATAATTATGATTCATTTACCTATACTATAGCCTTTTATCTTAAAGAACTTGGTGTTAAATATAAAATCATTAAAAATGATAAATTCAAACACCCAAAAAAACTTAAAAAATATAATTTTACCCATCTAATCATTTCTCCAGGACCTAATTCTCCTAAAGAATCAAAACTTAGTCTAAAAGCTATTAAATACTTTAAAAAAGATAAAAAAATTCTTGGAATTTGCTTAGGACATCAATGCATAGCACATGTTTTTGGTGGTAAAATTTCTAAACTTTCAAACCCAACTCATGGCAAAATAAAAACTATCGATTTTGTACTAAATCCTCTTTTTCAAAACATAAAAACAAATTTTCAAGTCTGTTTATATCACTCTTTATATGTTAGCGATATAGGTAAAAAATGCAAAATTCTAGCCAAAAGTAAAGATGGTATCATAATGGCCTTAAAGCATAAAAAACACGACATTTACGGAGTACAATTTCACCCAGAAGCCATTTTAAGTCAAAATGGCAAGAAGCTTTTGCGAAATTTTATCTTGCTTGATTAATTCTATCTTTAATAAACTATTCTCATATTATAAAAATTTATTTTTTATAAAAAAATTATTAATTTTTAAGATTAAATTTATGGGGGGGGTATAATGCTTTTTTCATTTTAAATTTAAGGAGATAATTGATAGAACTTTTTTACTACACAAGTAAAGTTTTAGTAGGATTTAGCATTAGTGCTTTATTAAGCAGTGCTGCTTTAGCTCAAGAAATAAATCATGGAAATTTTTCTAGTTATTTCAACTATAAAGATGGAATTTAGAGTTTAGATTCTAAAGAAAATATAGAATTAAAAATAACTCCTTCAGATATTCAATCATATTATGGTGGAGAAAATCACGATAAACCTATAAAAGAATTTAATATCAAAACAAGTGGTATTTTAACTATTGGAGATGAAGATAAATGGATAGATGTAGGTGCCACTGAAACCAATGAAGCAAAATACGATTATACAGTGTTAATTTAGAAGCAAAAAAATCATTTTAAATTCTGATAGAGCCACCTTAGTTGCAAATAAAGATTTCAATATAAAAGGTGATGTATTTTAAAAGGAAGTTCGCCTATAACAAATGACAATATATATGAAGAAATTGATAGACCTAGTTTAGATGTATAGAATGGATATGGCGAAAAAGATGGCTATATGAACATACAAGGAAATTTAAATGTAAATAATTCTTTTATTGGTATATATGATGCAAATAAAAAAGATGGCTTAATCTCTGTAGATGGAGATGTAAATATAAAAGATTCAGCTATAGGCATAAGCACAAATAGTGTTTCAAATTTAGGTATAAACAACTATGTAGCTATAAAAACAACAGGCAGTTTTAACCAAGATATAGATAAAAACATAGTAACAGCACTATACACTAAAGATATAACAAGCATGCTTAAAACAAGCAATTTACTACCAAAAAATGTATTTTTTGAAGATACTGATTTGGCTCAATTTACAGACTATAAACTTAGTGTTTCTAATGATGGCAAAAGTCTTTTAATTAGCGGTGGTGCCAATGAAAATGTAAGAGATTTATCAAAAATATTACAATCTGAAATTGATATTAGAAAAGAAGCTTTAGATACTTTTGAGAATATAAAAAACAACATAAAGTACGATGAAGAATATAACAAAAACTCTTACCAAAAACCAGAATATATGGGCGATGATGCTATGCTTGAAGCCATAGCGCAAGCAGAAAAAGAACTGCAAGAACAAATTAAAAAATTAGAACAACAAATCCAAGAAATAGAGGCTAATGGCGGCAAAGTAGAAGCTGATGATTTAGTTGAAAATATGAAAGATATTAGCTTAGAAAATAAAAATCTAGCCGTAAATATGTTAAATAGTATTTTAAATTCTAAACTTAGCAATGATGCTGTTGCAGCGCTCACTCTAGATACCACAGGAAAAAACCTAAACACACTTACTACAAATACAAAAGCAAGTGCAAAAGCTATAGTAAATAATGCTCAAAATTCTTCTGTTAATTCATCTATAGGTGTAGCAAATGACCTAGCCATTGGAACAAGAATAGCAAAACTTTCAAATCCTTATCAAGATAAAGCTTTAGTAGAAAAATTTGCTACAACCCATATAGCAGCACTAGCAAGCGATGTTTATAATTATTATGGAAATTCTTCATTTAATAATAGCTTTTGGGGTAATATTTTTGGTGGTGCAAATATCATAGATGGAGATAGTGGTGCTTTATATGGATTTACACTAGGTGCTGATAGAAAAATCAATGATAATACTTTGCTTGGTTTTTACTTTACTTATGCTGACTCAACTATCAAAGATGGAGTTATGGAACAAAAATCAGATAACTATCAATTTGGTATTTATTCTTTAATTAATCCAAACGATCAATGGGAAATCAACCTAAGAGCTTACGGGCAAATTTCTCCAACAGATCAAAGTGTAGTGATGCTAAGTGATTCTAGTAAAGCAGATTACAATAGTAAATTCTTTGGCTTAAGTGCTAATGCCGGTAGAATTTTTAATCCAAATTCATCATCATTATTCATCAAGCCTTTTGCTGGTATAAATTACTACTACGCATACACTCCAAGCTATAAAGAAAATGGTATGTTTGCAAAAGATGTTCAAAGTATGACAAATAATTCCATATCTTTAGAACTTGGTGCTGAATTTAGAAAATATATGAATGAAAAATCATATTTATTTATCACTCCAAAAATAGAACAATACATAATGAACAATGGAGATGATTATGTAGCTGGATTTGTTGGATCAAATTCAAATTTTATCATCAAAGGTAATGATAAGAAAAAAACTTATGGACAAATCATCATAGGCGGAAATGTAGATATTAGTGAGCAATTTAGCTTAAATGCTGGTATTGGAGCTAAACAAATATTAGCTGGTAAAACAGATAATAAAAACGAAACTTATGTAAGCGGTCAAGTAGGTTTTAAATATAAATTTTAAAAAACTCCTAAATGCTAGAGTAAAAACTCTAGCATTTAAAAACTTTCATACTCTTTAGCTATGAAAATTTCATCATCTTTTACAATCAGAGGACGCTTTATAATTGTTGGAGATTGTAAAATCATATTTTTAATTTCATCTTGACTTAACTCCTGAAGCTTTTCTTTGTTAATGCCTAATTTCCTAGCAGTCATTCCAGTTGTATTTATAAATTCTAAAACATCTCTTTTGCCAAGCCAAAAATCTAAAGTTTTTTCATCTAATTTTTTTATATCTAAAAATTCAAATTCAATTTGTTTTGATTTTAAAAACTCAATAGCATTTTTTACACTATTACAATTTTTTATACCATAAAATTTCAACATTTTGTTCCTTTAAAAATTTCACATCAATTTAATCTTGCTTTTTTAAGTAATTCTGCTATCAAAAATGCCAATTCTAATGCTTGATCAGCATTTAATCTTGGATCACATTGTGTCTCATAGCGTTTAAAAAGCTCTTTTTGAGTTATATTTAAACTACCACCCACACACTCGGTGACATTTTGCCCAGTCATTTCCAAATGCACTCCACCAGGATACACATTCTCACTCATAGCAATCTCAAAAAATAAGCGTAACTCTTTTATGATTTTATCAAATTCTCTTGTTTTAAAATTGCCTGATTTTATTGTATTTGCATGCATTGGATCAATGCTATATAATATATTTAATCCTTCTTTTTTTAATTCTTTAAATAATTTAGGCAAAGATTTTTCTATCTTATCATGTCCCATACGAATAATAAAATTCAACTTACCTAAATCGTTATTTGGATTTAACATAAAACTAAGCTTTTTAATCTCATCAAGATCAAATTCAGAGCTTATTTTAACACCGATAGGATTTTGCACCCCGCTTAAAAAATGCACATGAGCTTCATTAGGATTTCTCGTTCTTTCTCCTATCCATAGCATATGTGCAGAACAATCATAAACTTTTCCACTTAAACTATCAACCCTTGTTAAAGCTTCTTCATATGGTAAAAGTAAGGCTTCATGTGATGTATAAAAAGAAGTTTGAGATAAATTTGGAGAATCAATAATCCCACAAGCTTGCATAAAAGCCAATGCTTGGGTAATTTTTTCGCTAAGTTCTTCATATTTTTTATCTAATTCAGCTTTTTTTAAAAAACCTAAATTCCATTTATGCACTACCCTTAAATCAGCTAAACCACCTTTTGAAAAAGCTCTTAATAAATTTAAAGTCGTTGCACTTTGATAATAAGCCTCAAGCATTCTTTGCGGATCAGGTTCTCTTGAATTTTCATCAAATTCAAATCCATTGATAATATCACCTCTATAGCTTGGAAGTTTCAACCCATTTTGCTCTTCAAAATCACTACTTCTAGGTTTAGCAAATTGCCCTGCAACACGCCCTACTTTTACAATAGGACAAGATCCTGCAAAGGTTAAAACTATAGCCATTTGTAGCATAACCTTAAACATATCTCGAATATTATCAGCACCAAAATTTATAAAACTCTCAGCACAATCACCACCTTGAAGCAAAAAGGCTTTTTTTTTAGCTACCTTTGCTAAATCTTTTTTTAACATATCAACCTCACCTGCGAAAACCAAAGGTGGAAGCTTTTCTAATTTTTTTATTACTTGTTCTAATCGATTTTTATCTTTATAAATAGGCTGCTGTTTAATTTGAAGGTTTTTCCAAGAATTTTTTGTCCATTTCATAAATTATAAAAAAATCTAAATACGCTAAGATTTTAAAACGCTCTCGACACGCTCTAAAGTATCATGCTTGTATAGGGTTAAACGAACAATGGAATTTTCTAAAGCTAAAAGATTATGCATTTCATTAGCTTTCAAGCTAATACTATCTAATTCCTTAAGTATAACTTGCTCTCTTGCAACTTTAAAATCAATCAATCCTTTTAAAACTTGCACTGTAATAGCAAAAGGAGCTTTATGATCTTTCATAAAACTACCTTTTGAAATATTTATGCAAATTTCTTTGGTATATTCATTTTCTATTTTTTTAGAAATATTTACACCTTCTTTAAATTCTTCATTCCAAGATACAACTTGATAGAGAGCACTTCTAAAATTCAAAACTACTTCTTTAATTCTTTTATACGGGCAGCTTTGCCTCTTCTATCTCTTAGATAAAATAATCTCGCGCGACGAACACGACCTCTTCTTAAAACAGTAATACTTTCTAAACTTTCACTATAAATAGGGAAAATTCTTTCTACTCCAACATTGTTAGCACCAATTTTTCTAACAATGAAAGTTTCATCTACACCATTACCTCTACGAGCTATACAAATACCTTCAAAATTTTGAATTCTAGTTTTATCGCCTTCTTTGATACGAATAGCAAGTTTTAAAGTATCTCCAGCACGAAATTCTGGAACATTTTTACCTTCAATTTGTTTTTGTTCAAACTGCTCAATATATTTATTTTTCATAATGATATTCCTTAAAATTTGCGTTCATGCTTTTGATACAAATCAGGACGAAAAAACTTCGTTTTGCAAGACGCCATAGTAGTTTTTAAAGTTGCGATTTTAGCGTGATTTCCCTTTAAAAACTCTGAAGGCACATAAAATTTTTTATTATTTTGCTCATATATAAATGGTTTTGAGAAAGAAGGGGCTTCTAAAAGATTATTTTCAAAACTTTCTTCATTTAAACTTTCAAAATTACCTAACACATCTTGAATATTTCTACTAATAGCATCACACATCGCCAAAGATGCAAGCTCTCCACCGGTGAGAATAAAATCTCCTATGGAAAAAACCTCGTTTGCAAAATTTTCTACAACCCTTTCATCAATACCCTCATATCTACTACAAACAAAACAAATATGTTCTTTTTTTGCGAGTCTTTTAGCATCGATTTGTTTAAAAGGCTTTCCACAAGGCAAAACAAAGATAAAATGAACTTTGTTATCTTTTTGTTTGATACTTTCTAAACAATCAAACATTGGTTGATTTTGCATTAAAAGACCAGCTCCACCGCCTATTTTTTTATCATCTACTTTTAAATGTTTGTTTTTAGTAAAATCTCTAGGATTAATATAATTAAATTTGAGGATTTGTTTATCTTTTGCCCTTGATAATATAGAACTTTCAAAATAAAAACTGATTAATTGCGGAAAAAGACTTACGAAAGAAAAATTCATGAATTTTCTAGCAATTCTAAAGCATGTTTAGTAAAAATTTTTTTATTTTCAATATCGATTTTTTGAACGTATTTATCCACATAAGGAATATAAAATTTTTTTGCTAAAGATTGTTTGATTAGCTCATCTTCACTTTTAACTAAAAATAAAAATCCTATGCCATTTTCTAAAATATCTTCAACAATGCCTATTTTTTTATCATCTTCAATAATCTCACATCCAATAATATCAAAATAAAAATATTCATCTTTTTCTAAAATGCAATTTTGTTTTGTAAATTCTTTGGTTTGATAAAGTATAGTATTTGTCAAAGTTTTAGCCAAATCTAAATTTTCATAATTTTCAAATAAAACTAAAGATTTATTTTGATCAAAATCTTTAATAGTGTAAATTTTTTGATTGATATCAAAAAATTTAGCACCTTGTTTAAACTGCTTAAAAAAATCACTTAAATTGTGTAATTTTAAATAACCTTTTAAGCCAACGCTTTTGCCAAGTTTAGCAACTTGAACCAAATCATTCTTCAATAGCTTTTACCGTTATACGATAAGATGTAGCATCCTTGGCTTTATAAGCCATAATCACTGTTTTTATAGCATTAATTAATTTTCCATTTTTCCCTATAAGCTTACCAGTATCTACAGGATCTACATAAATAACAATTTCAGCAAAACCATTTTCTAAATTTTGTCGTATAATATTTATTTTTTCAGGAAAATCAACAATTAATTTTGCATATTCTCTTAAAAAATTTTCAATCATATATTATTTACTTGTAATAGCAGCTACTCTATCGCTTAATTTAGCACCAACGCTTTTCCAATAAGCTAAACGCTCAGCATCAAATTTTACCACTTCAGGCTCAACCATAGGATTATAATAACCTATACTTTCAATCCAGCTACCATCTCTTCTTTTTCTACTATCAGTTACAACTATACGATAAAATGGTCTTTTTTTACGGCCCATTTTTGTAAGTCTAATCACTGTCATTTAATACTCCTAAAAATTAAATTTTTGTTATAGATATTTTAGCTCATATATCCATAAAAAAAATTTAATTATTGAGGTCGTTTAGCTTGAGTCAACATATTCATAAAGTTTTCCATTCCTTTTTTATTGGAAAATTTCTTGGCTAGCTTTGATGCATTACTAAATTGTTTTAAAAAACGATTAACTTGCATTTGAGATAAACCTGCACCTTCTGCTATACGACGTTTTCTAGCATTATTTAATAAATCAGGATTTTCTCTTTCCTTTGGAGTCATAGAAGAAATCATAGCTTTAATATGTATAATTTCTTTAGAATTATCTAAATCAATATCTTTAATACTACTAGCCATAGAAGATAGTCCTGGGATCATACCAATAATTGATTTCATACTTCCAAGTTTTTTCACGCTTTCCATTTGATTTAAAAAATCATTGAAATTAAATTCACCTTTTTTGATTTTCTTATTCAAAATTTTAGCTTCTTTTTCATCTATAATTGTAGCTGTTTTTTCGGCCAAAGTTGCCAAATCACCTTCGCCCATAATACGATTAACAATTCTATCAGGAATGAAAATTTCCAAATCTGCAATTTTTTCACCAACACCTATAAATCTTAAAGGCACATTGATTTGTCTTGCAATACCTAAAGCAATACCACCTTTAGTATCAGCATCAAATTTACTTAAAATAACTCCAGTAAGATTTAGCATTTCATTAAAGGTTATAGCTGTCTTTACTCCATCTTGACCACTCATTGCATCAGCAACATAAAAAATTTCATCAGGAATTAAAATATTTTTTATTTCTTTTAATTCGTCCATTAATGCTATATCAATTGCCAAACGACCAGCAGTATCAACAAGCAAAACATCATACATAGAATTTTTTGCTTTTTCTAAAGCTTGTTTTGCCACATTTATAGGATTATTTTCATTTTCAATAAAAAATAGATCAATTTCATTAGCTTGAGTTAATTGTCTAAGCTGTTCAACTGCTGCTAGTCTTTGCAAATCACACGCAGCAACTAAAACTTTTTTATGTCTTAATTTTAAATAATTAGCAAGTTTTACAGTGCTAGTAGTTTTACCACCACCTTGTAAACCACACATTAACACAACAGTCGGAGGTTTAACTGCAAAGACAAAGCCTTGATTTTTACCTTTAACGCTAAGTATATCTTCTAAATTCTTTTTTATAGAATCTAAGAATTGTTTTTGGCCTATACCATTTGTTTTAAGATCGTTTTCTACTAAATTTAATAGTTCTTTTGTTACTTTATGATGAATATCTGCTTTTAAAAGGGCTTTTTTTAAAGTATCTAGTGCGTTTTTTAAGGCTTTTTCATCATCTATAAAACGGAGTTTATTTACTGCAGATTTAAATGATTCGCTAACTATCTCAAACACTTCTTTCCCTTTTTTTAAATTAAGATTTAATTATATTTTCTTTTAGCTTTAAACGCCTTTAAAAATTTAAATTTTTTATTTCAAATCCATACGCATTAAAGCTTTCATCCAGCAATGCTTTAAAAGTATAATCAAAAATTTTTGTTTCATAGCTATGTAAAAACATTCTTGATGAAATGTTTTTAGCATATTTTTCATCACCAATAACACCATGTTTTATATGATTTAAATGCACTCTAATTTGATGAGTTCTACCAGTTTTTATAATGGCTTTAATCAGTGTTTTTTTAGCATTAACCATCAAAGGTTCAACATAAGTTATCGCCTCTAAACCAAATTTATCAATTTTACTAAAAGCTCCATTACTACCTTTATGAGTAGAAATTTTTTCACAAATTTCTATTTCTTCAGCTATCACTCCATCTACAATGGCTAAATAACTTTTATAAACATTTTGCTTTTTATATTCATTAATACATTTTAATCTAAAATCTTCATTTTTACTTAGAAGCAATACTCCGCTTGTTTCCTTATCGAGTCTATTAATTAATTTTGCATTAAAAGTATTTTCTAAATTTTCACTAATTTGTCCAAATGGTTTATTTAAGGCAATGATATTATCATCTTCAAATAATATTTTTGCTTTTTTTATTTTATGAACGACAAATTTTGTTTTTACATTCATCAAAGCCCTAGCAATAACCACTTTTTTACCCATTGCAAAAACACAACCATTATCTATAAGCTCTTTTGCTTGATTATTAGAAATTTTTTCTTGTATAGCTAATAATTTATACGCTTTATCTTGCATTTACACCTTCTTTTATGCTTTGAACAATCTCTATTAAATCACCTTGATGTTTAATTTTTGCACAAGTTAATTTTTGAGTTAAAATGTTTCTAATTTCATCTAAATTTTGACAAATATAAATATTTTCAACTTCATTATACAAAGCTTCTTGATTAAAAAAATATTTTCCTGAAATAATAATATTTTCATATTTAGCAGCCTCGATTGGATTATGTCCTCCAATATTTTTTTCAAAAGAACCACATAAAAAAACAATATCGCTAATACTATAAAAATTTTCAAGCTCACCTAAACAATCAAGCAACAAACATTTTTCGCAAAAAACACTTTGCAAATCATTTGATTTTAAATCAAGTTGTGAAAATTTTTGCATACCATAACCATTAATTTTACAAAAATCTAATAAAATTTTCTCTACCATCTCAAAACGCTCAGGATGTCTTGGTGCAAGAACTAGCTTATCGTTTTGTTCCAGTTTGATTTTAGAAAGAAGTGCTTTTTCTTCGTTTTCATGAGTGCTTGCAAGAACTATCAATCTAGATTTTAATTTTTCAAATTTTTTATCTTTTTTGTCTTTGTTGATAATTTTAATATTTTTATATGCTATAACATTTTTTGCACCAAGATCTTGAAGCCTTTCTTTATCTTTTAAGCTTTGAGCAAATACTTCATCGATATATTTAAAAAGTACTTTATAAAAAAAGTTAAATTTTTTATACTTAAAATAAGATCTATCGCTGATTCTAGCATTGATTAAAATAACTTTTGCATTAAAAAATTTAGCCATAAACACTAACATCAACCAAAGTTCAGCTTCAAATATCACTAACACCTTACAAGGTTTCATCCAAAAAGGAATAAAAATTTCAAATGGTAAAAAATTAACTTTATATGTATATTTTAAAGCTTCACTAAAACCTGTGTTTGTGATAGTAGAAATTCTAAAATTATTAAAATGATTAAACAAAAAACGCATACTTTTTATCTCGCCAAAAGAACACCCATGAAAATGAACATCTGCGTATTCTTGTTTTAAATTTTTGTAAAGAAAAAAACGAGATTTTAAAGAGATTTTATATTTGTCTTTATAAAAACTTAAAATTAGTAAAAAAGGTGCTGTAATAACATAAAGTATTACAGCAAGAGCATAATAAAAAAAAATCAATTTTGATTTTCTTCTTTTTCTTTATATAAAATTCTACCACAATGTGGGCAAGTAACTATTTCATCACCTTTTAAAACCGCAAGATAAGTTTTATCATAAATTCTCATAAAACATCCATAACAAGCATGTTTTTTTACAGGAACTACAGCACTATTGTGTGCCCATTTTCTAATTTTTTCGTAAAAAGTTAAAACTTTTTGATTAATTTCTCCAACAAGTTTTACTTTTTTATCATAAATTTCTAATCTTTCTTTTTCTATATCTGCAAGAACTGCCTTAGTATCAACTTCAATTTTTTCCACTTCTTCTTCTAGTTGAGTTTTCTTTGCTCGTAATTCTTGTTTAAATTTTTCTTTGTTTTCTAAAATTTTATCTAATCTTTCAATTTCTTCATTAGCCGCATCTAATTGCTCTTTAGCTATATCTTCTTCGATTTTTAAAGCGTTCGCTTCTTTTTCTGTTTTAACAGCAGCACTTTTTTTAGAAATTTCTTTAATTTTCTCACCAAATTCTGCAATATGGTTATTGTTTTGACTTTTTTGATTTTCTATATCTTTAATATCTTTATCAAATGTGCAAATTTCTTCTTCTGTTTTATCAAGCATTAAACGCTTTTCTTTTAATTTTTTAGTAGCTTCATCTACTTTAAGCGTAAAACCATCTAATTCTTTATCGATTTGCGATAAAACTATAAGTTGATCTAAATGTTTATTCATTTATTTTATCCTTAAAAATATTGAAATGGATTTTTTGAAACTGACATTATAACTTCTAAAGGAAATTTTTGCAAATGTCTTGCTAAAATCTCTCCAAAATATTTTTCACTATCATAATGACCTATATCAATTAAATTTAGATTATTATGATAGCTTTCTAAAGCTTGATGGTATTTAAAATCCCCACTCAAAAAACAATCTGCTTTTACATTTGCAATCAAATCTCCACCACTTCCAGTGCAAATAGCAACTTTTTTTAATTGATTATTTTTTGTTTGAACCACTCTTAAATGTTCTATATTTAATTTTTCTTTTACATAAAGTACAAAATCTTCAAAAGTAAAATCTACTTTGCAATAAATTAAAAAATCCTCTTTGCTATATACACTTAAGCCTAAAATTTGCTCAGTAAAATATTCATTTAGATGGCTTAAATCAAAATTAGTATGCATGGCAATTAAAGCTATATTTTTTTGTATCATTTTGGTAATTAAATTTTGAGGATACAAATTACCACTAATATGCTTAATACCTTTAAAAATCAAAGGATGATGAACAATAAATAAAGAATTTTCACAAGCTTTATCAAGTAAATACTCATCTATATCCAAACTAAGATAAATTTTAGTTACTTCATCATTTAAATTTCCAATTAATAATCCACTATTATCCCAAGAACTTTGAGTATCAAAAGGACTTATAAAATTAAGATAATCATAAATTTCTTTTATTTTAATCTTCATTTAAATTTTCTTTATAAATTAAAGCACAATTTTTAGATAATTCTCTAATTTTTAACATAAAATCTTGTCTTTGGGTTACCGATATAGCACCTCTTGCATCAAGTAAATTAAAAGTATGCGCAGCTAACATACAATAATCATATGCAGGCAAAGCAAGTTTTGCTTCAAGCGCATTTTTACATTCTTTATAAGCATTTTCAAACTGAGAATTTAAAATTTGCACATCGCTGATTTCAAAATTGTATTTACTAAATTCATATTCTGTTTGTTTATGCACATCATGATAGGTAATTTTTTCACCCTTAAATTCATTCCAAACTATATCATATACATTATCTACATTTTGCAAATACATTGCGATTCTTTCAAGACCATAGGTGATTTCAGCACTCACTAAATCAACAGCTATCCCGCCAACTTGCTGAAAATAAGTAAATTGAGTTACTTCCATGCCATCAAGCCAAACTTCCCATCCTAAGCCCCAAGCTCCTAAACTAGGACTTTCCCAATTATCTTCTACAAAGCGAATATCATGAGACTTTAAATTAAAACCTAAATTTTCCAAACTTTTTAAATACAATTCTTGGATATTGTCAGGACTTGGCTTCATTAAAACTTGAAATTGATAATAAGCACCCAATCTATTAGGATTTTCACCATATCTACCATCAGTTGGCCTTCTGCTTGGAGCCACATAAGCAGCTGCCCAAGGTTTTTTTCCTAAACTTCTTAAAAAGGTAGCTGGATGAAAAGTACCTGCTCCTGCTGGAAAATCATAAGGTTGCATAATTGCACAACCTTGTTTTTGCCAATACTCCTGCAAGGTTAAAATCATTTTTGAAAAAGTCATCATTAGTTTATTTCCTCTGGTTTTTCTTGGGTATTTGCATAAAGATCTACTGTTTTATTCCACATCATTTTATATTTTCGTTTTAAAAATTCTATTTCATCTCTAGCATGTTTTAGCTCTAAATTTAAAGTTTCAATAGTTTTTCTATCTGCATCGTATAATTCTTGCATTGAATAAAGAGCATCTTTTAAAAATTTATTTTCACTTTTTAAAGCTTCTAAGGTTTCATCTTTGGCATCTAAAACTTTTTCATGTAAATTTAAAATAGTTCCAATGGTTTTTTCTACAAAACTTTCTCCAGCTAAAGTCATAGAATTTACCATAGCAGGTTGGTGATTAGAAGCTGTTGGAACAACACTAAAGGTTCCTTGATTTGCTTCGATATAAATTTTTCCATCTTCATCTTTAAAATTTAAAGCTCCTTTTGCCATCATTCCTTTGACTACATCTTCAGACAAATGAACTAATTGACAAAATTCTTTTAATTCTAAATAAGTTTGCATTTAATTTCCTTAAAGAAAAATTTCTATTTGACTAGAATCTTTGCTTAATTTTTCTTGCTGTTTTATTCTATCTTCTAATAATTTGCTAGCTAAATCTTCATCATTAATTGCTAAAATTTGGATAGCTAAATATGCAGCATTAATCGCTCCAGCTTTGCCAATGGCTAGCGTAGCAACGGGAATTCCACTTGGCATTTGAACAGTTGAAAACAAAGAATCCATACCTACCAAATTACTCCCTGATATTGGCACACCAATAACAGGTTTAGTTGTATGTGCAGCAACCGCTCCTGCTAAATGCGCAGCCATACCAGCTACAGCGATAAATACTTTAGCACCTTTAATTTCTGCTTCTTTAATATACCCTTGAGTTCTTTGAGGGCTTCTATGAGCTGAAGTGATTAAAACTTCATATTTTACACCAAAATCATCAAATACTCTCAAAGCTTCTTTTATAACATCATAATCATTTTTGCTTCCCATCAATACCGACACAAATTTCACTCGATATTCTTTCTTAAAAAGCTAAATTCTGGAAGTTTAAATGGTAGATAAATTTCATTTTCATTGCCACTATGAATTTCTTGAAATTCTTTATTGTTTTTTGCTAATAATTGTTTAAAAACTATAAAATTTTTTCCATCTTTTTGATAAGTTAAGCCTATTTTACTCTCTCCTAATTCAATTTTACTATTTATAGGAGTTAAAATTTCATATTCTTTATTTAATTGTATTTTACCTTTGCACTTAAAAAATTCGCCATCTTCGCTAATAGCATGAACTTGGTGAGTTCCCTCTTCTATACTAGTGTCGTGATTAATAGAATCAGTTTTTTCGTAAGCTCTTGAAACCAAATATCCATCTGTAAAACCTCTATTTTTTAAGGTTTGAATTTCTTTTTCATATTTATTTGCTTCAAAAGTATCATTAAGTACATCTTCTACGGCCATTTTATAAGTTCTAGTTGTCAAAGCAACATAATACTCACTTTTTGTACGACCTTCTATCTTAAATGCATTGATACAATTTTCTTGCATAATTTTTTGTATATAAGAACTTAAATTTAAATCTTTAGAATTAAAAATATGTGTTCCATTTTCATCTTCTTCAAGTCTAAATAAGGTGTTAGTTTGTGGATTTTTAGCGTAAAGTTCGTAATTAAATCTACAATCATTTGCACACGAACCACGATTACTCATACGACCACTTTGCACTGATGAGATTAAACACCTTCCAGAATATGCAAAACACATAGAACCATGAACAAAACTTTCTAATTCGATATCACAATTATTTTTTAAATCCTTAGCATCTTTTAAACCAAGCTCTCTTGCTATCACAACACGCTTTGCACCCATATCTTTATAGACTTTTGCATCAAGATAGTTTAAGATATTTGCTTGAGTGGAAACATGAAGATTAATCTCAGGAGCTAACTCTCTAACTAATTGCATCGCTCCAACTGAAGCAACAATAAAAGCATCAGGTTTCATCTCTTTTAGTTTTAAAATATGTCTTTTTAAACCTTCAATTTGAGAACTAAAATGAAAACCATTGATAGTCACATAAATTTTTTTACCCCTAAAATGAGTATAATCAATAGCTTCTTTAAAACTATCATAGGTAAAATCTCGAGCAGTTCTTGCTCTTAATGAAAAATTATTCACACCAGCATAAATTGCATCAGCACCATAAGCTAATGCAATTTTTAATTTAGTAAAATTTCCTGCCGGAGAAACAATCTCGGGAATAATCATTTTTTTCCCAAACTAGCAATCAAAGCCTCTATATCGTCATTACTTACGACATCTGCAGTTGTGTCACCTTCAATATGCACTGCAGATCCAACGCGTTTTTCATCATCAATCTTACCTTCAAATAAGCTGCTCATGTATCTACTTAAAGCCCTCATTACATTTATAACGCGCTCAATTTTTTGACGATGTATATCTTGATACTGCATAGCATCCATGGCCATCATAACCTCATCTTGACCAGTTTGCAAGCAACCTGTAATCTCATCAATAATATTTTTAGCGTTATTATTTGTATCAATAGCTTCTTTAAAACTTGCTACATTTGGAAATTTAGCATTTAGTTTTTCAAAAATATCAATATTTTTATTCAAAGCATCACTAATAACACAAAGTTCATTTTCAGAATTTGCAAAAAAATCATTAATAGCCTCAAGCTTTTCCATCATTTCAGTAGCTTTAATCTCACTATCTCTAGTAACATCGTCAAGTTGATGCACAACCTTATGTTCTTTGCTTGGTGGTGGTGGTGGCCAAGCCATGTCTGCTCTTGCTTTATAATCACCACTTATCATATCATTAACCATTTTTTTGTTTTTTTCTTCATCTTCGTAATCTGTTTCTGGCTTTTCTTCATTTGTTTCCACAGAATCAAGATCTAAATCATCAGAACCATTCATTAAAGCATCTAATTCTTCTTGAGTCATCTTACACCTTTTGTTGTGATAAAAAATAATTCAAGATTATATTATAAAAATTATAATTACGCGATTAATTTTTGAAAATTATTTTAAATTTTAACAATAAAAATATATTTTTACATTTGCTAATAAAAATTATATTAATTTAAACTTAATTTAAAAAAAATATAATACAATTTGAAAATTTTAGATTTACAATCTATGATTTCATTTATTCTAGAAAGGATTAAATAAGATGGGGAAATTTGTGAAAAATGTGGAGGAATTTTTTGGATATTGCAAAGAACATGAAGTTTTGTTTGTTGATTTTAGATTTACAGATATGATAGGAACTTGGCATCATATCACATATAATATCAAAGCAATAGATAAAGATACTTTTAAAAATGGAATTCCTTTTGATGCTAGCTCTTTACATGGATGGCAACCTATAGATAAGTCTGATATGATTTTAAAACCTGATGTAAAAAGTGCATTTTTAGATCCTTTTACCGCTGATCCCACTATCATTGTAATTTGCGATGTTTATGATATTTATAAAGGGCAAATGTATGAAAAATGTCCTAGAAGTATTGCTAAAAAAGCGATGGAATATTTAACAAATAGTAATATTGCAGATAGTGCTTATTTTGGTCCTGAAAATGAATTTTTTATCTTTGATAATGTAAAAATTATAGATTCTCCAAATTGCTCAAAATATGAAGTAGATACCGAAGAAGGAGAATGGAACGACAATAAAGATTTTAATGATAGCTATAATACCGGTCATAGACCTAGAAACAAAGGTGGATATTTCCCTGTGTCTCCAATTGATTCTAGTGTAGATATACGCTCTGAAATGGTTCAGGTTTTAGAAAGAGTTGGATTAAAAGTTTTTGTTCATCATCATGAAGTAGCTCAAGGACAAGCAGAAATTGGAGTAGAATTTGGAAATCTAGTTGAAGCAGCAGATAATGTTCAAATTTACAAATATATTGTAAAGATGGTCGCTCATCTAAATGGAAAAACTGCTACTTTCATGCCAAAACCTTTATATGGTGATAATGGAAGTGGTATGCATGTGCATATGAGTCTTTGGAAAGATGGGATAAATTTATTTTATGATAAAGATGGGTATGGGAAATTAAGTCAATGTGCTATTAATTACATAGGTGGTATTTTAGCCAATGCTAGGAGCGTTGCTGCCTTTACAAATCCAAGTTCAAATTCATATAAAAGAATAGTCCCTGGCTTTGAGGCTCCTTGTATTTTAACCTATTCTTACCAAAATCGCTCGGCAAGCTGTCGCGTGCCTTATGGGATCAATGAAAAAAGCGCTAGAGTAGAAATAAGATTTCCAGATAATACTGCAAATCCTTATCTCGCTTTTACAAGCTTACTTATGGCAGGACTTGATGGTATTAAAAATCAAACAAAACCTGTCGGGCCAATGGATGAAAATCTCTTTGCTTTAACCTTAGATGAAATTAGAGAAAAAGGTATAGAACAACTCCCTCATACTTTAAGAGGCTCACTTGAAGCACTAATTCGTAAAAATACCTTCTTAAAACCTGTAATGAGCGATGTTTTTATAGATGATTATCAACATATGAAATTTGAAACTCAAGTTTGGCCAGTAGAAGCTAGACCTACTGCTTATGAATTTAAAACTTGCTATTCTTGTTAAATTGATGCCAATTTAGGCATCAATTTAAAATACTATTGTTTTATTGTTATAAATAAAAATCCTATCATCAAAGACAAAATCTAAAGCTTTTGATAAAACATTTTTTTCGACATTACGGCCCGCTTGCTGCATCATCTGCCAAGAATACTCATGTGTTACAGGAATGACATCTTGAGTGATGATTGGACCTTCATCTAAATCATTATTCACAAAATGCGCAGTTGCTCCAATAATCTTAACACCTCGCTCATAAGCTTGTTTGTATGGATTTGCTCCTATAAAAGCTGGTAAAAAAGAATGATGGATGTTAATGATTTTTCCTTCAAAATGCTGCACAAAAGAAGAAGATAAAATTCTCATATATTTAGCTAACACTATATAGTCAAATTCATATTGATTTAAACATTCAAGTATTTTTTCCTCATGGTTTTCTCTAGTTAAATTTTGAGCTTCTATAGTATGAAAAGGGATATTAAATTTATCCACTAAAGGCTTTAAAATATCATAATTTGCTATTACAGCTTTAATATTAGCATTAAATTCATTGCTAAAATGACGAATTAATAATTCTCCAAGACAATGTGTTTCTTTAGTAGCAAAAATAATAATATCTTTTTTTCTTTTTTCGCAAATTTCTACCAAAGAATCACTTGGTAAAACTGCTTCTAAAGTTCCTTTAAAAGCTTGTAAGTCAAGCTCTCCTTCTAAGTGAGCTCTAAAGAAAAATCTTTCCTCGCCGACAAATTCATCATTTTTAACAATATTTATCCTATATTTAAAAATCACATCTGAAATTCTATAAATCAAACCTTTTTCATCACTACAAGAAATTTTTAAAATATACTCTTTCACACTAACTCCTTTAAATATTTTTTAATTTCTTCAAGCTTGCTCTCATGAAGCTTTACTCCAAGATCTTTTCCAATATAACCTTGTTTTATTAAATCTTTAGCACAAATTTTATTTTCAAATTTTTTATTAAATAGGTTTATTTTTTTAGCTTGTTTAATGCGTTCATCATTCCAAAGACCTAGCCAATCACAAAGTCTAAATTCTAAAGCAATTGTAGCCAAATCAAAATCACTTATTTTATCTAAAATAAATTTTTGTTCGCTTTTTTTTAAAAATTCTTTTTTAATTTTAGTTTTTTTAAAAAAATCATCTTTTGAAATTTGAAAAAAATTTAAATATAAATATAAAAACAAAGCCTCATCTTTGACGTATTTTTGACTCATACTAAGTAATGTTTTAAAATTTTGATCATTATAACTTTTATAATAAAAAATTTTATCTTCTAAATTTAAAATTTGAAAAAATTCATAAGCTTTGTCTAAATTTGAAGTTTTAAAAATTTTATAAAGCTCTTCATTGATTCTTTCTCTTGAAAGATCGCTAATATCCATATTTTGCATTAAAGCTAAAGTAGTATCAGCTATATTTAAATCAAAACGACACGCAAAAGAAATAGCACGCAAAATTCTCAAACTATCTTCTATAAAGCTTTCATCATTAATATGTCTTAATATTTTTAAATTCAAATCTTTCAAGCCATCATAAAAATCATAAAATTTATAATCAAAAATATTGATCATCAAAGCATTAATAGTAAAATCTCTTCTTTTTGCACCATCTTTTTCATCATTACAAATTTTAACTTCAAAACCTTTATGACCTATAGAAGTTTTATTTTCATATCTTGCAAGCGCAAGATCAAAATTTTTATATTTATATACAAAAAAACTTTTTCCAAAACCTTTTGCGCCAAGTTGTGCCATTAATTGATCAAATTTTAAAGGGTCTATATCGTAAATTTCTATATCATAATCATTACTAGGTAAATTTAAAAAAGAATTTCTTACACAACCTCCTACCAAATATGCTCTTTTAGTATGAGGTTGTAAAATTTTTTTGATACTTAAAAAATCGTTGTTATTTTTTAAGTCTATCTTCAATTTTTGCAAGCAAAAACTCTAAAAAAGTTATAGTTATATCTAATCTCTTTTCTAAATGTTCATCTTTTGTGTTTTTTAAACCTTCAAATAATACTAAAATTCTTTCTCTAAGATTTTTTAGAAAAAACTCTTCATTATTTTGTACAAATTCTTCTTCTTTAGCAAGCTCTTCAATTTTTAAGATAGATTTTTCTTCAGCAATTTTTACTTCCAATTGATCAAGTTCTTGCATAAGTTCTTGTGTTACTTTGTTAAGTTCTTCTTTGATTTGCAATTCTTGTCTTTTTGGCTCTTCTTTAATTGAAGAAATTTCTTCCACCATAGGAGTAAATTCATCATTTTTGATGTTTTTATTATCAAGTTCTAAATTTACTTCACTAATTGCTTTTTTTGCTAAATCTTCAATATTCATAGTTTTATTAACCACCTTTTAAATTCATTGATTTCTTCTTCACTTTTCATATTTACAAAAAAATCAAGCATTTCATAATTTAAATCTTCATGATTAGAACGCAATCCACTCAATCTTCTAATCGCATCAATGGCATTTTTATTTTGCGGATCTTGTTTTAAAATATTTTTATAAATCTCCAAAGCTTCGTCTTTTAAACCTTGCGCCTCATATATAGAAGCTTCTGTTACTGTATATCTCATGTAAAAAACCTATAAAATTATAAAAATTTATAAATCTTATCTAAAAAGTATTTAATATAATTTTAATTTTACTTGATCATCTTTGCATTGTAAGCTAAAAATATAAAAACATTTAGCAAAATTCCAACAAAAATCAGCAATAACAAACTAAGATCAAAATTCCCAAATTTATCATGAAAAACACCTATAATCCAAGGTGCTTGGGCTGCTATTAAATATCCTATTCCTTGTGACATCGCAGAAAGTTTTGCCGCTATAATAGAATTTGCACTTTTGGTCGTAATAAATAATAATATTATGGTAAAAACTCCACTAGAAGCGCAGCCTATAAAAACAGCCACTATATATAACATTATTTTTGCATCAAAAAAGAAAATAATAATAAAACTCAAAAGATACGAAAAACTTAATAAAATAATATATTTTTTATCATGGAATTTTAATTTATTCAAAATCATAGGTGAAAACAAAGCTATGGGCAAACCAATAATTTGTGATAATAATAAAATATTTGAACCAAAGCCAATATCATAACCTTTTTGACTAATCATCACACTAAGCCAAGCAAAAAGACTATAAGATAAAAAACTCTGTAAACCCATACAAATAGTAATTTTCCAAGCCGTAGAATTTAAAAAAACATTTGTTTTATTATTTTTTTTCTTTTTAGAGCGTAATAATCTCTTATTTTTTAAATGTGGAATACAAAAAAATAAAGCAACAAAAGCCAAAATACTCCAAGAAAACATAGCTTGAGGAATATTAAAAATTTGAAGCAATGGTAAAGAAAATGCTACTCCTATAATAGAAGAAAAACCCAAAAAAAGACCATATAATCCCATTATATTAGAAGATTTTCTAGGAAATTTTTCTTTAATAAAACTAGGCAATAATACATTAGCAATAGCAATGCCGCTACCAAGCAAAAATACTCCAGAAAATAAACCAAAAATTCCACCATGACTTCTAATTATTTCACCAAATATGATTAAAATTAATGCGTAAAACAAAGCTTTGATTTGAGAAAAAAATGTTGCACAAAATGATATAAATCCAAATGCTATCAAAGGCAAAGCCGTAAGCATACCTGCCAAAGCTGAATTAATGTTATAATATTCTTTGATATATTCGATCATAGGGCCTATAGAAGTTATAGGTGCTCTTAAATTTAAAGCAATGGCTATTACAACCAAAATATTAATCCAAAAGATTTTTTTATAAGAAATTTGCATTGTTAGATTAAAAATTAGTTATGGTGATTAAGAATATTTTTGATATATTTTTGTTTTTCATTTTTCAAATCATCCTTTGTTTTTTGCTGGTGGTTAGTTTTAGCAATCTCATTTTCTTTGGCAAAATAAACATAATCGATGATAAAAATGGAAGCTATAATCACAAATATAGGAATTAAAAATACCATGCATTAAAACTTTTTATAAATACTACCATAATACTCTAGCTTATCTTTTTTAAGTTTTTCATTAAAATCATCTGCTTGAAAATTTGCTTTTAAAATTTTTTCTCTTTCTTCATCTAAGTCTTGATAGGAAAAAACCATATTAATGCTTATAATATCATCAAGTTTTTCTAAATTTTTATAAGCACTTAATTCGTCTTCTAAATTTTCACTTTCTATTATCACAATAATTTTATCATCTTGAACTAATTCTACACTACAAAATGAAACTTTTTCAATTTTTTCTTTAATTTTTTCGATTTTTTCTTTTTTACTTACAATCAAAACACTAGAAAGATTCATTTATACTCCAAAATATTATTGTATTTTCATAACCTGCACTAATAAATTCATAATCATTTAAAAATATAAGATATTCTAACAAAAAATCCTTATTTTGAAATGTTTTTATAGTTTGTAAGGTATTTGTATCAACAAGTTCTATAGTATTTTTTTCATTATCTCCAAAAATAGCCATACTAGCATTTAAATTTAAAGCACAAGTATATATCAAAAAATCCTTCTCTAGGCTTTTTTCTTCACCATTTTTTATAATACCTAATTTTCTATCAGTCCCACAGCTAACTATGGTGTTATTTTTAAAATCTAATTGATAAATATTATCTTTATGTATATTTTTATAATTTTTCACAATTTGAAATTTTTTTAAGTCAAAAACTATAACTTGACCACTTTCAAAACCAGCAACCAAAGTATTTTTATCGTCATTTAAAACAATATCACTTAAACTTGAAGTAGAAAAAGTAAATGTTTTAATAGTCTTTTTTGTTTTTAAATCTAAGATTTCAATACCAGATGCTAATAAAGCCAATAAAATAGTATCTTCATCTAAAAACAAAGCTTTTTTGACTCCATCATTTAAGAGTTTGAAACTTTCCAATTGATTGTCTTTATAAATATTTATATTTTTACTACCAAAATTTCCTTCACTTAAAATCAATATACTATCGTTTAAAAAATCTATACTATAAATTCTAGCATCAACATTTTCTTCATAAAAATTTTTAATCTTAGCTAATTGAGCAATGGTGTGAATTTTTTTATC
The DNA here is from genome assembly GCF_008011665.1 of Campylobacter volucris. Taxonomy (GTDB): domain Bacteria; phylum Campylobacterota; class Campylobacteria; order Campylobacterales; family Campylobacteraceae; genus Campylobacter_D; species Campylobacter_D volucris_A. The sequence continues at coordinate 109,437 of NZ_VOWJ01000013.1, read as the reverse complement.
TTTAATGGAGAAATTCAAAATTTCTCCATTATCAAGTCCTATAAGTAATTTTCCATCTATTAATTTTAAAGCGTTTAAATTGGAATTTAATTTTAATTCATATGAAAACGCATAAATACAAACTAAAAAGAGGAAAAATACTACTCTCATGAAAATTATTTTACTCCTTCATTTAATACATCTAAAAGATTAGATTTTTTCTTTGATTCTTCATTTTTAAATTGAGCTTTAAAACTATTTCCTACTAAAGATTTTGCATCGCTTTGTGGTACATGACATTGAGTGCAATTAAACCTAGCTTCGCTTATCATATCTTTAGTAGATTTGTTTTTTCTAAAATCAAAATAATGACTCTTAGGAAGAGGCGTAGCGCCGACATCTTGAGCAACTGATCTATCATGACAACTCAAACAAATATTGTTGTCTTTGGTAATTGGAAGCATATCCTCTAAAGTATGTGGAATCAAAGGAGGTGCATTTTCAAATGATCTTTCTATTAAAATAGCTTCTCCTGCAGATGCTTGAGAGTATTTTGCATCTAATAATTTCACATTCTCACTTTCCAAACTCGTTCTTCTTAAACCCAAATCTTTTGAATCAATACTATTAACAGCAAATCCACATGCGCTTATAAAAACAGCTGCTGCTAAGGACAAAAAGATTTTATTTTTCATTTTCTCTCCTTAAATTTATTATACTAAAACCTAAAGCATCATCACTACAAACATCAATACATCTTCCGCATCTTATACACTCGCCTAATGTTATATCTTGATCTTTTTTACCTATCATCCAAAGCACTTGTTTTTCAGGACACACACTGATACACTTATAACACTTTGTGCATTTTTGCAAACTATATCTTACTTTTAAAAGTGAAAAACGAGATATCAAGGCCCAAAAAGCACCCAAAGGACAAAAATAAGAACATGTAAATCTAGGACTTAAAAAAGCATCGATGCAAAAAATAATCAATGCCATAAATATCCAAGAAATTCCACCAAATATAATCCCTCTTTGAATAATGCCTATATAAGAAAATTCTTCAAATACAGGAAAAGATAAAATAAAAGAAAAAAGCAATACTAAAAACAATATATAATAACGCAAATTTTTATTTACATTGATCGTTTTTATCGGAGTAAGCTTAAATTTTATTCTAACAAAATTTGCAAAATCTGTTATGATATTTACAGGACAAACCCAAGCACAATATGCTCTTCCAGCAAAAATAGCATAAAAACAAAATATCACCAAAGCTCCACTTAAAACTGCTAAATCTACTTGCAAACTTGCCAACATAAGTTGCAAAAGTGCAAAAGGATCACTAAGTGGTATGGTTGAAAATAAAACCGAAGAGCTTAAATTTCCTTTTAAGATAAAACTACATGCACTTAAAGAAAATAAAATCAAAATAGAAAATTGCACCATTCTTCTTAAAATAAGATATTTCATAACAATTCTCCATCATTGAGATAATCTTTAGCTTTATTTTTATCAAATTTTTTCTCTGTATTTACATCTTGCAAACGCTTCTCATCCTTTTCATCCCAACCTTTAATGTAGTTATTTCCAGCTTCCCCTAAAACAAATTCTCTAGGTAAAATTTTAATAGCTGGTTTTTGAGTAATGCAAACTTTTTCACAAAATCCACACCCTACGCAAACTTCATGATCAACAACAGGAAGTAAAAATGCATGCTTTGCTGTCCTATCATTACGCTTTGATTCTAATTTTAAAGCTTTATCTATCAAAGGACAGGCTCTATAACAAGCATCACATTGAATTCCCCAATAAGCTACACAACTTGCACTATCAATAATAGCTATACCCATTTTTGTTTTATAAATTCCATCTTTTTGCTCTAAATATTTATGATCTAGTGCATCAGTAGGACAATCCCTAATACAAGGGATATCTTCGCACAACCTACATGGATTTTCCCTAGCTATAAAATAAGGCGTACCATTTGCAGGTTTTTCTTGCAAAGTAGCTAATTTTAAAATATCATAAGGACAAGCTTTCACACAAAGGCCACATCTTATACATTTTGACAAGAATTTCCTCTCATCATCTGCTCCAGGAGGTCTTAAAAAATATCCTTGAACAGAGCTGATAGCTAAACTTGCTAAAAATGCACTGCCGCTGCCTATGCATAAAAGTTTAAAGCTAAAAGCTAAAAATTCTCTTCTACTGCTCATTATTATGCTTTAGTAATTTTTACTGCACACTTTTTAAAATCAGTTTGCTTAGATAACGGACAAGTTGCATCAAGCGTAACCTTGTTTATATACACATTCTCATCAAACCAAGGCACATACACAAGTCCTTTAGAAGGCCTATTTCTACCGCGTAAATCCACTCTTGCCTTTACTTTGCCACGGCGTGATTGCACCCATACTATATCACCTTGAGCAATTTGCATTTTTTCAGCATCATCTTCATTCATATAGCAAAGCGCTTCAGGAACTGCACGGAAAAGTTCAGGAACTCTCATAGTCATTGTCCCACTATGCCAATGCTCTAACACCCTACCAGTACATAACCAAAATGGATATTCTTCGCTCGGTCTTTCTGGTGCTTTCATAAATGGTCTAAAGAAAATTTTTGCTTTATTTTTTAAACTATATTTTTCTTGAGTTTGTGGAGCTAGCAAATCGCCTTTTGATAATTCTTTAGCAAATTCACCATAAAAAGCAAAATCTGAATTTGGAGCAGCTTTTTTCGCATAATAATCAAATTTTGTATTAAATCTCCATTGAGTTTCTTTGCCATTTACAACAGGCCATCTTAACCCCCTTACTTTATGGTAAGTATCAAAATCGGCTAAATCATGTCCATGACCTAAACCAAATTTGCGATATTCTTCCCATAGATATTTTTGAACAAAAAATCCATATCCATCAAATTCTTTACCATCACTTCCGATAACTTTTCTCTCATCGCCATTTACTTCACTATTGTCAAATCCTTTTGCGATAGGATCTTTTGCTTTGAAAGATTTTGCTTCTTCATTGGCGAATAATACATCATATAAGGTATCATCTTCACTATAACCCATAGCTTTAGCTTCTTCTAATACACTTGGTAAAGTCAATTTATCATTTACCTTAGTCTCATCCCAAATTTCTTTTAATTTAAAGCGTTTAGAAAATTCCATTAATTGCCACAAATCACTCATAGCTTCACCTACTGGTAAAACTTGTTGTTTCCAATGCTGAGTTCTTCTTTCAGCATTACCATAAGCACCCCATTTTTCATAAATCATAGCACTAGGTAAAATTAAATCAGCAACTTTTGCACTAATACCTGGATAACAATCACTTACAACTATAAAATTATCCATATTTCTAGCGGCATTAATCCAGTGATTTGCATTTGCAGTATTTTGCCATGGGTTATTTACTTGAACCCATACAAATTTAATCTTGCCATCTTCTAAATCTCTCATTATATTAAGATAAGGAGCACCTGGCTTTGGATTAATAGTTTTTGCAGGAACTTTCCAAATTTTTTCTGAAATTTCTCTATGTTTAGCATTCGCTACAACCATATCAGCAGGCAAACGATGAGAAAATGTTCCTACTTCTCTTGCTGTTCCACAAGCGCTTGGTTGACCTGTCAAAGAAAAAGCCCCACTTCCTGGTTTTGCTTGTTTTCCAAGTAAAAAATGCACCATATAAGCTTGCTCATTTACCCAACTACCACGAGTGTGTTGATTAAAACCCATAGTCCAAAAACTAACAACTTTTCTATTTTTCTCTATATATAAATTTGCTAATTCTTGTAATTTTTTCTTAAATTCATCAATGCTTTCATCTTCATTGCCTTTAGCAACCTTTGCTACATAATCAAGAGTGTAAGGCTCTAAAGCTTTTTTAAATTCTTCAAAAGTAATTTCCCAATGCGCATCAGGAGTATTTTGGTGTTTCATTTCAAATTTATCACCCGCTTTCACACCTAAATACGCTAAAGAAACAGCCTCTTCTTCATCTAAAATAATAGAATTTTGTTTAGCCACGGTATCTTTTTCACTAGCTTTGAATTTAGGATGATTTGGATTATTTCTCATACCATAACCAATATCAGCATAACCTGTAGCAAAAACACAATGTTTTTCAACAAATTCTTTATCCATAGCTTCAGGGTGATTATAAACAATTTCTCTTGCTATATAATTCCAAATAGCTAAATCTGTATTTGGTTTAAAAATAATTTCCATATCAGCTATATTAGAAGTTCTATTGGAAAAAGTCGATAAATTTACAATTTTAACTTTATCTAAATTGCTTAATTTTCTATCACTTACTCTTGACCATAAAATCGGATGCATTTCTGCCATATTAGCACCCCAAGTAATGATAGTATCAGTAAGTTCTATATCATCATAACAACCAGAAGGCTCATCAACTCCAAAAGTTTGCATAAAACCAACAACAGCACTCGCCATACAATGTCTAGCATTTGGGTCTATATTATTTGATCTAAAACCAGCTTTTACAAGTTTAGCAGCAGCATATCCTTCTTGTATAGTGTATTGACCACTTGCAAAAACTCCAACACCTTCAACACCTTTTTCTTTATAAGCTTTTTTAAATTGTTTTTCCATTTCATCAAAAGCTCTTTGCCAAGAAACTTGCTGAAATTTCCCATTTTTATCGTATTCTCCTTGTGCATTTACACGAAGCAAAGGAGTAACTAAACGATCTTCACCATACATAATTTTTGCATTAAAATAACCTTTAATGCAATTTAACCCACGATTTACAGGAGCTGCAGGATCGCCTTTTACAGCAACAATTTTACCATCTAAACTTGCAACTAATATTCCACATCCTGTACCACAAAATCTACAAACAGCTTTATCCCAACGCCATTTGTTTTCGGTATTTGCAAGTACACTACTTGGAACACTAAGACCCGCAACACCGCAAGCACTTGCAATAGCAGTATTTTTAATGAAGTCCCTTCTGTTCATTGTTTTACCTCATTTATTTTTTTGTATTTGCATATTTTTTACAACATGCAAATACAATATTACTACAATTATTTTAATTTTTTATTAGAAAGAAAGAATATTTAAAAATATGTATATTTAAGAGTTTTTTAGTATTTTTTAAAAAAATATGCATATTAAAACGCTATTAAATTTTAGCGTTTTAATTGATTTACTATTCCAAGCATATCATCACTTGTGGTGATCGCCTTTGAACCTGCTTCATAGGCTCTTTGACCTGTAATTAGATCAGTCATTTCTTCTACAAGTTGGACATTGCTAAGCTCGACAAAGCCGTGCTTAATAGGAGAAAAACCATTTTCACCCGCAATACCAGCAATAGGAGCTCCACTTGCATCAGTTTCTACTAAAAGATTATCTCCAAGAGCATGTAATCCCGCAGGATTGATAAAATTTACAAGCTCAATTTGGCCTATTTGGGTTTCAGCAGTATTTCCTGGCTGCATAACTGAAACAGTTCCATCACTTGCAACATTTATAGCAGTTGCATCTTCTGGTATGGTCATTTCAGGTAAAAGTCTATAGCCATCTGAATTTACGATATTTCCTTCAGCATCTTTTGTAAATTGCCCATTTCTAGTATAAGCTATAGTTCCATCAGGCATTTGAATTTGGAAAAATCCATTATTTCCAGCAATTGCCATATCAAGACCTGCAGTAGAAGTTTGTTTTAAACTACCTTCACTAAAAATCTTACTAATAGCAGTCACCCTTGAACCAAGACCTACTTCTATACCACTTGGATGCTTGGTAGTGCTTGAAGTTGAAGTACCTGCGTATTTCATAGTTTGATACATCAAATCTGCAAATTCTGCACGAGATTTTTTATAACCAACTGTATTTACATTTGAAATATTGTTTGAAGTAACATCAATTTGAGTTTGCTGTGATACCATCCCTGATGCTGCTGTGTATAATGATCTTAACATTTTACCTATCCTTAGTTTTATTTAGAGCTTGCTAATTTGTTAATAGCTTCTTGATTTAAATCATCCATATGAGAAGTCATAACTTTTTGATACATCTCAACCATTCTATTTGCTTCTATCAAGCCTACCATTTCAGTAACTGGATTTACATTAGATCCTTGAGTAAAACCTTGTTTTACGGCATTTGAATTTGGCAAATCTCTGATTTTATTTAAATCAACCCTATACATATTATCGCCATCTTTTTGTAAGTCTCTTAAATCATCTACTTGAGCTACAAATAATCTTGCGATATTTTGATTAGAAGCACTTATTATTCCATTTTTATCAACATTAATAAAAGAAGTGGAATCTCCTATGCGTATACCATCATTTTCAGGATTATTAAAATAATCACTGCTTAAAACTCTATATCCTTGACGATTTACCAAATATCCTTCCTCATCAAGCTGAAAATTTCCATCTTGACTCAATCTTATTTCTCCATTGTTGGTTTTAATAAGATAAAAAGTATCTTCTCTTGTTAATGCAAGATCCAAAGGATTATGAGTCATCTTCATAGAGCCTACGCTAAAATTTGTATATACATGATTGATTTGAGGAACCCTATCTATAGTAGTATTTACAAATCTAGCAGCATCTCTTGTGTGATTTTGTATAGGCAACTCATCTTGAGTTTCTTTGAAAATCCTTTTAAAATCTGCGATTACAACATTATCTTTTTTATAACCACTAGTATTAACATTAGCAAGGTTATTGGTCACCACATCAAGACGATTAAACTGCGTAACCATAGCTCCAGTAGCTTGATAATATCCATTTTGCATCGTTTTTCCTATCTAAAATCTAAATTTTCCAATCAATAAAGCAATATATGTTCCAAAAAATATTTATTTGTTTTTAATCAAAATTTAGGAATAATATTTAGTTTTATATAAAAATCGTCCCAAAGGATATTTTATGGCTAGTGAAGCAACTACCCTAGAAGAATTATTTAAAGAAAATTCTAAAGATTATATCACATATGAAAAACTTGTCAAGTATTTAGCAAAACTTCCAAACGCAACAAGTGCAAAAAAAATTCGAGATTTAATGAATAAATACAAAGTAGAATTAATATCTTCAGCAGAAATTGCAAAAAAACGCAATCTTGAAGAAGCAAAAAAATTACAAGAAGAAAAACAAAAATTACAAGATACTAGCTTAGAAAATGAATTTGATTTAGCAAATGAAAATGATTTATTAGAATGGAGTAGATCTGATTCTCCAGTAAGAATGTATCTAAGAGAAATGGGACAAATTTCTCTTTTAAATAAAGACGAAGAAGTTGAAATTTCTAAAAAAATTGAACTTGGAGAAGATATTATCATAGATGCATTTTGCTCGGTTCCTTATTTGATTGATTTTATTCTTGATTATAAAGAACCATTAATTAATAGAGAAAGAAGAGTGAAAGAGCTTTTTAAAAGTTTTGAAGATGATGATAAGAATGAAGATGATAAAAATGAAGAAGAAATAGATTCTGAAGAAGAAAATGAAAATGAAGAAAATGAAAATAATTCTGATAAAAAAGTTAAAAAAACAAACAAAAAAGAAGATGAAAGAACTTTAAAAGTCATAGAAAGCTTTAAAGCTTTAGAAAAAGCAAAAAAAGAATGGCTTAAAACTATTTCAACTATAAATGCAGAAAACAATGAAGATGAATTGCTGGACAAGCTTATTATAGCTTTTAAAAAAAATATATTAAAAGAAAAACTTATGGATTTAGGACCAACTTCAAAATTAATCTCTGAAATTGTCAAATCAATGGAAACTGCTTTAAAAAGCGATGAAGAATTTGACAAAGAACTAAAACGCTTAGAATATCGCTTGCCTATGTTTTCGGATGAATTAAAACAAAGACATCAGGATATTTTAAAAGATATTACAAAACTTAATAAAGAAGAAATAGCCGAACGTGCTTTAGAAACTACTATGGTTAGTACTTATATGGAAATTAAAAAACTCATACAAACCAAAGAAGCTAGTCAAAATTCATTTGATTTAGAAAAAGATCAATTAAAAGAAATTTTAGAACAAATCAAGCGTGGCAAGAAAATTTCTGATGAAGCAAAAACTAGAATGGCTAAATCAAATTTACGCTTAGTTGTGAGTATTGCTAAAAGATATACCAACCGCGGATTACCATTTTTAGATTTAATCCAAGAAGGCAATATAGGCCTAATGAAAGCTGTGGATAAATTTGAATATAAGCGCGGATATAAATTTTCAACCTATGCTACTTGGTGGATAAGACAAGCTATATCAAGAGCAATTGCAGATCAAGCAAGAACCATTAGAATTCCTATACATATGATAGAAACAATCAATCAAATCAATAAAATCATACGCGAATATTTGCAAAAAGAAGGCAAAGAACCAGATGTAAGTATTATTGCAAAAGAAGTAAATTTAAGTATTGATAAAGTTAAACAAGTGATTAAAATCACCAAAGAGCCAATTTCTCTAGAAGCTCCTATTGGCAGTGAAGATGATGGCAAATTTGGAGATTTTGTTGAAGATAGGACTTCACTTTCTCCGATGGATCACATATTAAAAGATGATTTAAAAGAACAAATTGATGAAGTATTAGATCAATTAAACGATAGAGAAAAAGCCGTCATTAGAATGCGTTTTGGTTTAATGGATGATGAGAGCGATAGAACCTTGGAAGAAATAGGCAAAGAACTTAATGTCACAAGAGAAAGAGTTAGACAAATTGAAAGTTCAGCTATTAAAAAATTAAAACATCCAAAAGTTGGTAGAAAATTAAAAAATTACATCGAAGGATGGAAATAATTCCTTGTAATTTTACAAGGAATTAATTGTCTCTAAAAAGTTTTGTTGCTAAATGTGTTGCTCTACTTTGATCTGTATCTTTTTTAAGTGTATTGAAAATTCTGCTGATGTATTCTTCTAAAATTTGTTGAGAATTATTTATTTTTTCTTCTTTGCTGGTGTGAATTTTTTGATACCTTCCATTGTTATCTAGCTCATAAGCTAAGTCATTATCGCTAAGTTGTAATTTTAAAATTTGAGCCAATTTTGCACGAGAATGTTCATCAAATATAGGAGTCATAAGCTCTAAGCGTCTTTCTAAATTTCTTGGCATCCAATCAGCACTTGATATAAAATAATTTGGATGAGTATGTTTAAAATATAAAATTCTAGCATGTTCTAAATATTTTCCTACTATACTTCTAACTCTAATATTCTCACTATATCCTTTAACTCCAGGTTTTAAGCAGCAAATTCCACGCACAATTAAATCAATTTTAACACCTTTATTTGAAGCTTCATACAAAGCTTTAATTACATCAGCATCAACCAAGGCATTCATTTTAGCAATGATTACTCCTTCATTAGCATAACTTGCTTCAGTATTAATCATTTCTAAAATTCTTTCTTTAATTTGTTTTGGACTCATGGATAATGTCTTCAAGCGACGACTTTTGCTATACCCTGAAAGTATATGAAAAAAAGTTGTAGTATCTTGGGAATATTCTTCTTTTGAAGTAAAATAACTCACATCTGTATAAATTTTTGCCGAACTTGCATTGTAATTTCCTGTGCTAAAATGATTATAAATTTTTAATTTATCACCTTCTTTTCTTATAACTTGAGCAAGTTTAGCATGCACTTTAAAACCAGTAATTCCATATATCACATGTGCTCCAGCATTTTCTAAGGACTTAGCCCAATGCAAATTATTTTCCTCATCAAAACGAGCTTTAAGCTCAACCATCACAGTAACTTGCTTTCCTTCGCTAGCTGCATCAATCAAAGCTTGAACAATGTTAGAATTTTTTTCCACTCTATAAAGCGTCATTCTTATAGAAATAACTTTAGGATCTTTACTTGCTTCTTTTATAAATTGATATACTGGCTCAAAGCTCTCATAAGGTTGAAAAATCAATACATCTTGTTTATCTATAGCTTTAAATATAGATAAATTCTCTCCAAATGGGGGTAGAATTTTTGGAGTATACAAAGGGCTTAATAAATGAGCAAATTCTTTATTAGCAACGATTTGCCATAATGGTGATAAATTTAAAAGTATATCATATTCATAAATATCTTTATGAAATATATTCATATGAGAGCTCAAAAATTCTATTAATTGCTCATCAGTGTTTTTTTGAATTTGCAAACGGACAAAAGCTCCTTTTCTGCGAAGCTTTAATCCTTGCTCTAAAATCATCATAAAATCATCTGCTTCTTCTTCTTCTATTTCCATATCTGCATTTCTAGTAACTCTAAAAGCAGCTGATGACAACATCTTATATCCTGGAAAAATATGCTCTGTATGATGACGAACTATACTTTCAATTGGAACATAAACATTTGAACTCACTTGACAAAATCTAGGCAAAACTCTAGGAATTCGTATCATTCCAAATTTTAAAAGCTCAGGATGCATAGGATCGCAAAGTTTTACAGCCAAAGAAAAAGATAAATTATTTAAATGTGGAAAAGGATGTGTAGTATCAACAGCAATTGGAACTATCACAGGAAAGATATTTGAAAAAAATAATTCATCACATTGTTCTTTTAAATTTTTATCCAATTCTTCATAAGATTTAATAAACAAATTTTCTTTTTCTAACTCTGATGTAACTTCATAAAAATATTTTTCAAGTAAAAATTGTTCTTCATGCAAATATTTCCTTATAGCTTTAAGTTGAGCTAAAGGAGACATCTCATCATTACTTGATGTGCTAACTCCAGCCACAAAAAGTTGTTTTAAGCCTGCCACCCTAATCATATAAAATTCATCTAAATTAGTGCAATATATAGCTATAAATTTAAGTTTTTCAAACAAAGGTAAATTTTTAGAACATTGATCTAAAACTCTAGAATTAAAAGCCAACCAAGATAATTCCCTATTAATATACATAGATGATTTAATTTGCATTTTATTTACCTTTAATTTTTAAAGATGTATTTTAAAATAAAAATATATTATATATCAATAAAACAAACTACTATATTTTTTATAAAAACTATTAAATTTTAAAATACACTCCATATAATGTAATATTAAACAAATAATTAAGATAATTTATATCATTAAATAAATATTAAATAATATTTGGATAAATTTAAAATACAATCAAAATTGTATTTTAGTTATCAGGAGGAATTTTGGGAAGTAAAAGAGTATTTTCAAAACTTTTTAGCATTTTCTTGATTTTACTTTTTATTTTATTTGTAGTTGGTTTTTACACTTTTTATAATGCTAAGGGTATTTCTTATCTTAGCAATGCTAGTGAATCTTGTAACAATTGTCATATCATGAATGAAGTTTATAATGATTATCTAGCTGCTCCACATTCTAAAAAAGTAAATGGTGAAGCAAGAGCAACTTGTATTGATTGTCATTTACCGCATAACTTTATAGATAAATGGATCGCTAAAGCTCAAAGTGGTTTAGGACATGCTTATGCTTTTACCTTTAAATTGAATGAATTGCCAACTAACTTAACTGCAAATGAAAAAAGTAAAAAAATGGTACAAGATAATTGCATTCGCTGTCATTCTGACTATGCTAGTGTAGCTATCAATGCAACAACTATGATTAATCCTCACAAGGATATTTCTTTAAGCTGTGTTACTTGCCATAATGGCGTAGGACATAAACGCGGATTTTAATTTTTAGGAGTTATGTATGAATAAAAAAAATCTTTTATACTTAGGTATAATTGTTTTAATTGTTTTGATTTGTGCTGTTTTATGGCTTAATAATGATATAAGCAAAAAACAAAACGAAAGTGTAGGCGGAGTTATAAGTAAAAATTTCGTTGAAATGAGCGATGAAAATCCTTCTTTTACCGAATGGGGTAAAAATTTTCCTGATTATTTAGATATGTATCTTACTACAGAAACTCAACAACCATTTGAAACAAATTTTGGCGGAAATTTAGCTTATTCAAAACTAATTCGTTATCCTCAACTTACCATACTTTGGGCAGGATATCCTTTTGCTCTTGATGCTAACGAAGAAAGAGGACACTTTTGGGTGCAAATTGATCAAATGGATACAGCAAGAAATAATAAAGATTTTCTAAACGCACATGGTTTTGCTAAATTTAATGGTCAGCCAAGTGCTTGTATGAATTGTCATAGCGGATGGTCTACTTGGCTTATAAAAAACGCACCAGGTGAAAATGAAAAAGAAAAATGGATAGCATTTAACTCAACCAAATATTGGACCTCTATCAAAAATATTCCAGCAATAAATGGATACGAAGAAAATTCTAAAGAACATAGCGGACCTCATGGTGGTAAAAGAATGGGAGTAACTTGTGCTGACTGTCACACTCCAAACAATATGAGCTTAAGACTTACAAGAGTGGCAGCAATTAATGCTTTAATAGAAAGAGGCTATGAAAGAGATCCTGAGCAAGGAGTGAAAGCATCAAGAGAAGAAATGCGAACACTAGTTTGTTCTCAATGTCATGTGGAATATTATTTTAGACCAACAGGAGAAAAAGTAAAAATTACTGGCGAAAGTATTGCTAATGATTCTAGTAAAAAATGGTGGGATGGTACTCAAAAAACTTATGATGAATTTGATTCATGGAGAGATGGAAATAAACCAATAGAAATTCAAGTAGATGGCTTAGAATTAGTCTTCCCGTGGAGCGAGTGGAAAAAAGGACAGCCATTTAGAATTGAAATGCTTGATGAATACTATGATAAAATTAGAAGTATTTTTGACAAAGACTGGTCACATAAATTAACACAAGCTCCAATGATTAAAATTCAACACCCAGAGAGCGAACTTTATAGCGGTGGCGTTCATACAGCAAATGGCGTGAGTTGTGCTGATTGTCATATGCCTTATATAAGAAAAGGTGCTAAAAAAATGACTCAACATAATATCACTTCACCTTTAAGCGATATCAATGCAGCTTGTAAGTCATGCCATACTCAAAGTGAGGATTATCTTAAAGCACAAATTAAAGATATTCAAAATTCAATCGCTTATGATTTAAGAACTGCTGAATATTCTATAGTTAGCTTAATCACAGATATTAAAACTATGCGTGATAAACTAGGACAAATGTCACAATATCAAGAAAATGGCAAAGCAGATGCGAAAAAAATCAATAATGTCCTTAAAGAAGTTTTAGAACTCCATAGAAAAGCACAAATGAGAGTGGATTTTGTTGGTGCTGAAAATTCTACAGGATTTCACAACCCAAGAGAAGCTTCAAGAATGCTTTTACAAGCTATAAATATGGCAAGAATGGCACAAACCAAATTAGTAGAAATCGCAAATGCGAATGCGATTAAAGATTTTAAAACTTCAAATTTAGGTTTTGAAGATATACAAAAATTCAATCCTGGGCAAATTCGCTATAAGGTAGATTTAAATGGACATAAAGCAGGTGATCGTTACTATGAGCATAATAATGTTAATGGAAATCCTTCTCAAAAGCTTTTGGATAATGATAAAAATCTACAGCCATACAATTATAAAGTCGTAGATAAATTATAATTTCAATCCCGTTTATAAACGGGATTGCTTCAATTTATTTTTTAATTAAGCTTACATCTTCGCCTTTTAAAATTTGATTCATAGTATTCATAGCGCACATTTTTCCACACATAGAGCAAGAATTTAACTCATCAGGCTTTCTTTCATTAAACATTTTTTTAGCCTTTTCTCCATCTATTGCAAGTTTAAACATCTTCTCCCAATCAATTTCTTGTCTTGCTTTACTCATTTCATCATCTATCTTTCTTTCTTTAGGGAGTTTAGCTATATCTCCAGCATGAGCTGCTATTTTTGTTGCCACTATACCATCTCTTACATCTTCTAAATTTGGAAGTCTTAAGTGTTCGGCAGGAGTTACATAACAAAGCATATCAGCTCCAGATGCAGCAGCCACAGCTCCTCCTATAGCCCCACTTATATGATCATATCCTGCGCCTATATCTGTTACCAAAGGCCCCAAAACATAAAATGGAGCTTCGTTGCAAATTCTTTTTTCTATTTGCATATTTGCTTTTATTTCATTTATAGCCATATGTCCGGGCCCTTCTATCATAACTTGTACATCTTGTGCCCATGCTCTTTTTGTAAGCAATGAAAGTTCTATTAATTCAGCTATTTGAGCACCATCACTTGCATCATGAGTACAACCTGGTCTTAGTGCATCGCCTAAAGATAAAGTTACATCATATTTTTTGCAAATTTCTAATAAATCATCATAGTATTCAAAAAATGGATTTTCAGCATCATTCATTTGCATCCAAGCATAAAGAACAGAACCTCCTCTAGAAACTATATTTGTAATCCTATCGCATTCTTTAAATACTCTTGCCGCACGAGAATTTATACCAGCATGAATTGTCATAAAATCAACTCCACTTTTTGCATGATGATAAACAACATCTAAAAAATCTTTAGCTTTAATATCCTTTAAGTCTTTTTCTAAAAATCCAACCGCATCATACACAGGAACCGTTCCTATCATAGCTTTTGAAGTAGCTACTAGCTCATCTCTAAAACGACTAGTTTTACCATAATTACTAAGATCCATTATAGCTTCTATATTAAATTTATGCGCCAAATGAACTTTTTGCATTTCTTCGCTATAATCTATACAATCATTTGAAACACCTAAATTTACATTCACTTTGGTACGAAGTCCAAAACCTATACCATTAGGATCTAAAGCTTTGTGGTTTATATTTGCAGGAATTATAATTTTTCCACAAGCTATATTTTCAAGTAAAAAATCCTGACCAACTTGCTCTTTTTGTGCAACTATTTGCATTTGTTTTGTAAATATACCTTCTTTGGCATAAGACATTTGAGTTTTATTCATGATTTATCCTTAAATAAAATTGGATAAATGAAGGGGTAAAATAAGCAAAAAAACATCTGTAATAAATCTTCCCAACGCTAGCATTATCTAGTTCTGGTTCGGTCTAAGCTTTTAGCTTACTCTCAGCCTGTATCACAAGCTCCCGTCATTTACATTTTAAGTATAGCGTAGAAAATTTAAATTTTTTAATTTTTGAGTTTATTTTTTGCTTGTTTGCTAAATTTGAGCAATTCTTCAGTAGTTTTAATATAAAATGGAATTTTACCTATGCAATATTTTAAAATCTCACAAGCTGCTAAAGCATCGCTTAAAGCTCTGTGGTGAGGGTATTGTATATTTAAAATTTCTTTTAAAGCTTCAAGTCCATATTTTGGACTTTCAATGCATTTTTTTGCAAGATCTATAGTGCAAATTTTTCTATTTAACAATACACCAAAACCATTTTCATACATAGCCTTAGATAAAAAATTATAATCAAAACGAACATTATGCGCCACAAAAATAGAATCTTTCAAAAATAATTTAAATTCACTCAAAACTTGCTTTAAAGAAGAAGAGTTTTGTACCATTGCCGTTGTGATACCTGTTAAATCTGTGATATTTTCTGGAATTTCATCTACTTTGACAAAACTTTCAAAACGACCTAATTCTTGAAAATTTTGAATTTTTATCGCACCAATTTCTATAATTTTTCCGCTTTTAATACTTCCAGTGCTTTCTATATCTACTATACAAAAAATTTCATCTTTTATTTTTGTGCTTTTTGTATTTAAACAAATTTCATTATTTTTGTTTAAATTTACACCAAGACCTAAAAGCTCTAAAGTGTGTATATCAAAATCATAACAAGATAATTCTTCAATTTTTTCTAATTCTTTAACAACCCAAGTAAATGGTTTATTTTCTTTGCTTAGCTTATTAACTAAATCATCAATTTGCTGTTGGCTCAAAATTCACACTTTAAAGAATTTATAGCAGTTTTTTTATCTTGTGAAGAAAAAATATAACTCCCTACAACTAAAATATCTGCTCCAGCTTCATCTAAATCAGGTGCATTTAGCCCATTTACTCCACCATCAACCTCTATGAAAACTTTTAAATTTTTTCTATCAATCATTTGTCTTAAACAACGAATTTTTTCATAAACTAAAGGCAAAAATGATTGTCCTCCAAAACCAGGATTAACACTCATCAAAAGCACCATATCAACAAATTCTAAAATATGCTCTATGTTAGAAACAGGAGTGTGTGGATTTAAAACAATAGCAGGATGAATTCCATTTTTCCTTAAATATTCACAAACTCTAATAGGATGATTTTCAGCTTCAATATGAAAACTAATAAATTTTGGCTTCAATGGTATAAAAAAATCTATAAATTTATTTACATCATTTACCATTAAATGGACATCCAAAGGAACTGAACTAACTTGGCTAATATTTTTTAATACACAAGGACCAAAAGTAAAATTTGGCACAAAATATCCATCCATCACATCAATATGCAATAAATCAGCTCCAGCTTGGCACACTTCTTTAATTTCATTTTCTAAATTTAAAAAATTTGCTGAAAGCAAACTTGGTGCTACATACATCAATATTCTCCAATAAGCTAGTAAATATTAATTTTAGCATACTTAATATCAATATTTTCTTTATTTATTTTTTTAATATTTGATTTTTTTAAGCTTAGTTTGGATACAATTTCAAAAATTTTATAAATACAAAAAATAAGGAAATATCAAGATGTCAAGAATTTGTCAAATTACCGGAAAAGGACCTATGGTAGGTAACAATGTAAGCCATGCAAATAATAAAACCAAAAGACGCTTTTTACCAAATTTAAGAACTATTCGTATCACCTTAGAAGATGGAACTACAAGAAAAGTTAAAGTAGCAGCTTCAACTTTAAGAACTCTTAAAAAACAAAACAACAAATAATTGCCAACTATCACGCATTTAAAGAGGAATTAATATGTCTTTTTTAAAAAAGCTTCAAAAATTCCTCAATTGGTCTCCCTCTCCAAAACCCGCAATCAATCTTAACGACGAACTTTATGAACAACTTAAATTTTTAAGAATTCCATTAATTGCTGTCGTTATTATGACCCTCATTGGAACTTTTGGATATATGCTCACTAGCAATTTTAATCTTAATGATGCCATATATCAAGCAGGGATGACTTTCACAACATTAGGATATGCTGAAATAAATCCCATATCAACAGCAGGAAGAATTTTCACTATTTTATATGTATTATCAACATTTACTATTTTTACCTTTTGCATGGGTTTGGTTATAGAAATAGTAAAAAAAGGGGTTTTATCTAAAATTATAAAGGAGAGAAGAATGCTTCATAAAATTGCAAGATTGAAAAATCACTTTGTTATATGCTACCATAATGATTTTACTATAGAATTGGCACAGCAATTTAGAGAAAATCATATTCCTTTTGTTGTAGTTGATGAAATAGAAAATTTTAGTGAAATAGCAGAAAAATACGACTACCCTTATTTTATAGAAAGTGCACCACATACAAATCTTGCTTTTTTAAAAACCAATCTTTCTAGTGCAAAAGGAGTGATTACTCTAAGTAGCAATATTGCAGATAATATTGCAATCATAGCTTCTGTAAGATTATTTGAAAAAGAATTACAACGCATTAATCCCTATTTTATATTTGCAAGATCAAGCAATGAAGATGAAACGGAAAAATTAAAAAAACTTGGAGCAAATTCTATAGTATCTGCCACAAAACTAGTAGCTCAAAGACTCAGTGCAATGTCTGTAAGACCTGATATGGAAAATCTTTTAGAAAACTATCTTTATAAAAAAAATAGTCCTATTGATCTTGAAGAAATTAAAATCCCAGATGACTCTTGGGTAAGATTTAAAAGATTAAAAGAAATTCACCTTAGAGATATGGCCAATGTTAGCATAGTTGGAATTATCGAAAATAAAAAATTCATACCTATGCCAAAAGGCGATATGCTTATTGGAACAGGAGCTAGATTATTAATAGTTGGGACAGCTGATAGTATAAAAATAGCTAAAAAAATTATCAAGAACAAACAAAAACCTAATGAGTTAAAATATATTTAATTTTTTTAAGTTATAATCTAAACTAAAACAAAAAAAGGAAAACCTATGTTACATGAATATAGAGATTTGATCACTCAATTAAAAGGTAAAGATATGCACTTTGACAAACTTTTTGAGGAGCATAATAAACTTGATCATAAAATAAAAGATGCAGAAGAAGGCAGAATTCACTTAGATAATTTAGAAATCTCAAATCTTAAAAAAGAAAAATTAAGATTAAAAGACGAATTAAATACTTATTTGTCAAATTATAAATAAATTAGAGCATATACGATGTTTAGCAATAAACAATATCTAGACACTATTGAAAATTTAAAACAAGAAATCAAGGCTTTAAAGGAAAAAAATCACAAATTAGAACTTCAAAATAAAGAATTGCTAGAAAAACAAAACATAGAAAATGGCAATACTCAAGATAATTCTTTTGAAAGAAAAATATTAGATTTGCTTTTTGAAGGCACTTTAAAAGGCATTAGCAATGTGCAAGTTGATATGCAAAACAATGTCAATAAGGCAGATATTATTTCTGAGCACTCTATTTCTTCCTCAAATGACATGCAAGAATTAAATTCAACTACACATTCTATCATCTCTTCTTTGCAAAGTATTATAGAATCAGCAAATCGCTCTCGAGATACTGCAGGAAATTTACATAGAAGCGTTGATGAAATTACTAATGTAATTGGTTTAATTAAAGATATTTCTGATCAGATCAACCTTTTAGCGCTAAACGCTGCAATCGAAGCAGCTCGTGCTGGAGAGCATGGCCGTGGATTTGCTGTTGTTGCTGATGAGGTTAGAAAATTAGCCGAAAGAACGCAAAAAGCAACCGCTGAAGTAGAAATGAATATAAATTTATTAAAACAAAACGCTAATGAAATGCACTCTCAAAGCGAACAAGTAGAAAAAGTATCTTTAGAATCTAATGAATATATAGTTCAATTTTCAAATAAATTTACCCAACTAATCGAAAGTGTTAATTCCACTAGCTCAAATGCTAAACAAATTACTTCAGAAATTTTTATTTCTCTTGCAAAATTAGATCATATTATGTTTAAACTAAATGGATATAACGAAATTTTACATGTTTCAGGTAAAACTCTTTCTGATCATTTAAGTTGCAGACTTGCAAAATGGATTGCAGGTATTGGAAAAGAAAGATTTTCGAGCGGTAGAGCTTTTGGAAAATTAAATATTCCTCATCAAAAAGTGCATGAAAATATCAATCAAGCCATAACCTTAGCACATAATGAGCAAATAACAGATCATTTACTTCAAAATCAAATTTTAGACAAATGTTCTAATGCTGAAAAATCTTCTGAAGATTTATTTGCAATTTTTAAAGAAATGCTAGAAGAACGAGAAGAAAATCTAGCAACTACAAATAAAACCACTAATTAAGGATAGATTTTCTATCCTTAAACCATAAATATGCAAATTCTAACAATGGAGTTTTTATAGGATTTGCTTTAGAAAACTTTTCAAATTCATCTCTTTTAATCCACACTGGTTTAATATCTTCTCCATCTATTCCTCCGCCATTTCCGACTTTATCCTCTTCACTAATACTTGCAAAATATAAAAATTGCCTATTTACACCTGAGCCAAAACCTGCATAATATTCACCTATAAATTCTACACTACTTGGATGATACCCTAATTCTTCCACACACTCTTCTTTAGCAATTTCTTCTAAGCTAAGTTTTTTATCCACCAAACCTGAACATAATTCTACACTATAGCCCATATTATCTATGGTGATATTGTTGCGTTTTTGATAATCCCATAATGGAATTCTAAATTGTTTGACAAATAAAAAAGAATCTTTTTGCGTATGATATAAAAATACCGATACACTATCCATAGCTTCTATAAAATCCCAAGTATATGTTTTTTCGTCTTTGCCTTGATAAGAATATCTTTTTGGAGTAATATATTTTGAGTGAGTAAATCTTTCTTCTTTTAAATTTTTCATAATAAAAGCCTTAAAATGATTTATTTTATTATATTAAAAGAAGAATAATTAAAAATTACAGATGGCCATCTAAAAAGATGGCCATTGAAGATAAAATGGGTAGATTACATCATTCCACCCATACCTCCCATTCCACCCATGCCGCTCATATCAGGCATAGCAGGTTTTTCTTCTTTTATTTCACTTATAGTAGCTTCTGTTGTAAGCAACATACTAGCAACTGAAACAGCATTTAATAAAGCTATTCTTTCAACTTTAACA
The DNA here is from genome assembly GCF_008011665.1 of Campylobacter volucris. Taxonomy (GTDB): domain Bacteria; phylum Campylobacterota; class Campylobacteria; order Campylobacterales; family Campylobacteraceae; genus Campylobacter_D; species Campylobacter_D volucris_A. Next base: position 89,274 of record NZ_VOWJ01000013.1, on the reverse strand, counting down.
GGATCTATAATACCTGATTGTATCATATCTACATATTCACCTTTTGCAGCATCAAAACCTAAATTTTCATCTTTGCTATTTTCAACACTATTTACAACTACTCCAGCATCAAAACCAGCATTTTCAGCTATTTGTCTTAAAGGTGCTCTTAATGCTCTTTCAACTATAGCTGCGCCTATAGCTTCATCACCTTGTAAATTTAAATTAATTTTTGATTTTGCTTTTATAAGTGCCGCTCCACCGCCTATCACTATACCTTCTTCAACAGCAGCTTTTGTAGCGCTTAGAGCATCATCAACTCTATCTTTTTTCTCTTTCATTTCTGTTTCAGTAGCAGCACCAACTTTAATTAATGCAACTCCACCACTAAGTTTTGCAAGTCTTTCTTGTAATTTTTCTTTATCATAATCACTTGTTGTTTCAGCTATTTGAGTTTTTATTTGATTAATTCTAGCATCTATATTTGCTTTTTCGCCAGAACCATTTACTATAGTAGTATTATCTTTATCTATGATAACACTTGAAGCTTGACCTAAATCTTGTAAAGTAGCACTTTCTAATGTTCTTCCAAGCTCTTCTGAGATAACCTCACCACCTGTTAAAATAGCTATATCTTCAAGCATAGCTTTTCTTCTATCGCCAAAACCAGGAGCTTTTACCGCTGAAATATTCAAAACACCTCTTAACTTATTTACCACTAAAGTTGCCAAAGCTTCACCTTCTATATCTTCAGCTATTATTAAAAGAGGTTTTCCTGTTTTTTGAATTTGCTCTAAAATAGGCAATAAATCTTTTAAATTTGTTATTTTTTTATCAAAAAGCAAAATGTAAGGATTTTGCAATTCAACCAACATTTTATCAGCATTTGTTATAAAATATGGACTTAAATAACCTCTGTCAAATTGCATACCTTCAACTACATTTAATTCATCATTTATAGATTTTGCCTCTTCAACTGTTATAACACCATCTTTACCAACTTTTTCCATAGCATCAGCTATTAAATTCCCTATTTTTTCATCAGAATTTGCTGAAATTGTAGCAACTTGAGCTATTTCTTTTTTATCTTTTACTTCACGAGATAATTTTTTAAGTTCAGCTACTATAGCTTCGCAAGCTTTGTCCATACCTCTTTTAACTTCAATAGGATTTGCTCCAGCTGTTATGTTTCTTAAGCCTTCTTTGAATATAGCATGAGCTAAAACTGTAGCTGTTGTTGTTCCATCTCCTGCTTGATCAGCAGTTTTGCTAGCAACTTCTCTCACTAAAGAAGCACCCATATTTTCTAAAGAATCTTTTAATTCTACTTCTTTAGCAACACTTACACCATCTTTAGTTATAGTAGGTGCACCAAAACTTTTTTGTATCAAAACATTGCGACCTCTTGGTCCCATAGTAACTTTTACTGCATCGTTTAATTTTTTAACACCTTCATAAAGTTTATTTCTTGCTTCGTCTGAAAAAAATATTTCTTTTGCCATTTTTACATCCTTATTTTAAAATTCCTAAAATATCATCAGTATTTAATACTAAATATTCTTCATTGTCAAGTTTTATTTCACTTCCACCATATTTAGCAAATACTACTTTATCACCTGCTTTTATATCTTCTACTTCTTTACTCACCGCAACAACTTCGCCATTTAGCGGTTTTTCTTTAGCATTATCTGGTATAATAATGCCAGAAGCAGTTGTTTTAGTTTCTTCAACGCGTTTAACTAATACACGCTTTCCTAGAGGTTGAAAATTCATGTTTTTCCTTTCAATGTATTATTAGCACTCTTTATATTTGAGTGATAAAATTATACATAAAACAAAGTAAATTGTCAATAAATTAAATAAAATATATCATATAAGTTTAGTTTATATGACTAAACTTATATGATATATCAATATAAAGGTTTGAAAATGAAAAAGATTTTCTATGTATTTTTGGGAATTATGTGTTTTTTATTATTGGGTATTTATACTCTGCTTTTTACAGCTGTAGGTAATAGCTTGTTAAAACCTCGTTTAGAAACAATGATCGCAGAAAAAAGTGGAATAAATATTCAATTTGATCAATTTCAAATTCGTTTTTCTACTTTAAACATTAAGGCAAATATAGATGATAAATTTTTTGCTGACGTCAAAGGAGATATATCTCCTTTTAGTTTAGGTTTTGATTTAGATTATATTATAGGTTTACAAAATCAATACATAAAAGAACTCAATTTAGACAACAAACAAGATCTTACTTTTAAGGGTAAAATCCTTGGAAAAAGTAGCGATTTTATAGTAAATGGAAAAGGATTTTTATTTAATTCTAATCTCAATTTAAATGCAAAACTTGTTAATTACAATGTAGAAAATTTAGAACTTCTAGGCAAAGATATCGACATAGCTCAAATTTTAGATTTTACAAGTTTGCCTCGATATGCTCATGGTAAAATCAATCTCTTAGCTACAATAACCACGCAAAATTCAAAACCAAATGGAAATGCATTGATAAATTTTTATACTAGTTCCATTAATAATAATTTAATTTACAAAGATTTTAATCTTACTTTACCTAAACAAAGTTTTATAAAAGGAGAAATAAAATCTTTAATACAAGATAAACTTATCATTTCAACAAATACAATTTTAAGCAACTTTTTTAATTTAAACACAGATAAAAGCGTTTATAATTTAGCTAGCAATATCTTAGAAAGTGATTTTAATATCAAAATAAATGATTTTGATCAATTTTCAAGCATTCTTAAAACAAAATTGCAAGGAAAAAGCCAAATCCAAGGTAATCTAAAATTAACTAACAATCAATTGCAAGAATTTAATGCAACCCTTTTAGGATTTGGTGGAGAATTAAAAGCTATATTTGCTGATAATATCTTAAATATAAACACAAATACCATAGAAATTGATCAAATTTTAAAAACATTTTCGGTTCCAAGCGTTGTTGATTCTAAGTTGGATTTTTCTTTAAATGCCAAAGGTTTAGATTTTAAAAATTTCAATGCTCTGGTAAAACTTGATAATGCAAAAATCAATACTGCTGAATTTAAAAAACTAAGCGGATTAGATTTTCCTCAAACTAATTTTAATTTGCAAGCCAAAGCTGATGCTAAAGATTTTATAATAGCCTACAAAGCTACTTTAAATTCAAACATAGTCACAATTTCAAATTTAAATGGCACATATAATCTTAATGACAAAGATTTAAAAATAGATTTAAATGCTTTTGTGGATAATCTTAACAAATTAAAAGTCTTAACAAAGCAAGATTTAAATGGTCCTTTAAATATCAATACTAAATTAAATTTACAAGCAAACACTATTAAAGATCTTGATGCTAACATCGAAATTATGCAAGGAAAAATCAATGCAAAATCTAATGGAAATAATCTAGAAGCTACTATAGATAATGTTAAATTAGAGCAAATTTTTCCGCTCATAGGACAACAAATTCTAGCTTATGGCGATATTGATGCTAATATAAAATTAGATTCTTTAGATTTTAATAATATAAATGGAAAATTTAATGCAAATATCGATTCAGCTTTTAATGAGTTCGAACTTTCAAAATTACTCAAAAAGCAATTTCCTAAAAATACCTCAGCAAAAATTAATTTAGATGGAAATATCAAAAATTCTTTACTTGATTTTAATGCAAAAGTAAAATCATCTTTTGCTAACATCGATAAATTCCAAGGAAAATTTGATTTTAATAAGCAATCTTTGCAAAGTATTTATGAAATTTCATTGGATGATTTTTCTAAACTTGGATTTTTAGTTGATAGAAAATTACAAGGAAATGCCAAATTTAATGGAAAATTAAATTTTGAAAATCAACTCATTGATGCAAACATAATCAGTCAAAAGATCTTCAATGGACAACTCAATGCAACGATAAAAAATAATATCATAAAAGCAAATATTGACAATGTAGATTTATCAAATTTAGCTCAAAGCTTAGATTTTCCAGATTACTATGAAGCAAAATCCAATGTAAAGATCAATTATAATCTCTTAAAAGAAAATGGAGAAGTTTTACTTGATCTAAACAATGGAAAATTAAAAAAGAATTTAATCACTAGCGCTTTAATGATTTTATTACAAAAAGATATTACTGAAGATGTTTATAAAAACGGCAAAGCAAGCGCAATTATTAATAAAAATATTATAGATTTAAATCTTGATTTATTCGCAGATCGTAGTAAAATCAATATCACTAATGGAAAAATCGACACAAAAAGCACTCGTTTAAACATACCTTTTAATATCATCATCGATAGAGCTAATTTTAAAGGTGTTATAAAAGGAACAACGCAAAAGCCTAAAGTAGATCTTAATGCAGGAAGTGTTATAAAATCTATCACAAATACTCTAGGAGGAAATACAAATGATACAGCCAAAAACACAGGAAAAAAAGTAGATCAAGCTATCAATAAAATATTTAACAAAATTTTTTAATCTAGCCTCAAAAAAGGCTAGATTTTTTAAAATAAACCAAATTTTCCATCTTTTTTCTTAAATAAAACTCTCATTTTAGCATCCATATCATTAAATACTAAAAATATATCTTTACTTGCTTTTAATTTCTCCAAAGCTTCATCAATCTCTAAAGGTTTATAAAGCTCAAGCTCCATAGAAACGATTTCATCCTCATCCACTATACTAGGTAAGGCAAAATTTTGTTTTATTTCATCTTGATGTTTATGGGTAATATTTTTATCATGCAATCTTCGTAAAACTTTAGAAATTCTATCAATTGCCAAATCTATAGCTGCATATAAATCTTTATCTTTTTGTTTTACTACAACGGTATTAATTCCTGCTAAATTGATACTAAATTCAGCCCAAAATCCTTTTTTTCCATGTCTCTCATCTGCACTTATAACACAACGAGCAGAAATTACATCAAGATTGTATTTAGCTAATACATCAAAACTTTTTTCAATATATTCTTTAATAGACTCTGTAAGCTCAAATTGCTTTCCGACTATACTTGTATTCATCACTTCTCCTTTTTTTGAAGTTAAATACATTATAGCACTTTAAAAGTAAAGATAAAAAATTAAATAAATAATAAATTTAAATTAATAAAGGCTTTAATATCCTTTGACCATTATCTGAGAGTTTTTTTCCTTGAAAATGTTCTTTACAAAAATAAACAATCATCGCATGAAAAATTTGGTAAAGCTCAAAAAGTTCATATTGTTTTTGTAGTAATTTATTTAAATAATCTTGGTTTGCTGCTATATCTTGTCTTAAAAATTCATTTAAACTTTCATAATTATCTAGTTCATATCCCAAATAATATGTAATTTTTGCACTATAATTATCCACAACTAAAATCTCACGCTTGCAAACATAATTTAAAATTCCATCCACGCTTTCATTACCCAAGCCTTTAATTTTTAAAAGCCATTGTCTATTTACTTGTATTTTAAATTCATTTAAAGATTCATAATCATTAAAAAATTTTTGAGTAAAATTTTTAATATATTTTGCTTTGGTATTGTAAAAACCACTAGGTTTTATTAAAAGTGCTAGAGTTTGGGTGTCTAAATTTTGCAAATCTTCAAGTTTAGTAATATTTGCATTTTTTAAATTTTCTAAAGCTTTTAAAACATTTTTCCAATTTGTATTTTGGGTTAAAATTGTAGAAATTAAAATTTCAAATTCACTTAAATTACTATTTGATAACCATTCAAAATCTTGAAATTTTACATTTGCTAGTATAAAAGTTTTAAAAATTTCATATCCACTCATGATACATTTTTCCTAAGATGGGTAAGTATAGTTTCGATAATATCATCATCGTCTTTGCTTCTAGCTTTAATCACTTCTTTGCTCTCATCATCTTTTACAAAACAAATATTTTGTTCAAAATTACTAATAGTTTTATAGTTTTTACTAGCTAAAATTTTAATTATTATTAAATCTAAAAATTGTTTAGTATAAATGTCTAATTTTCCAAAGCGATCATTCATTTCGCCTTCTATCTCATACACTTCATTTACACTGGTACATTTACTAAGTCTTCTATAAAGCTCTAATCGCAAACGATCTTCACTAATATAATCACTATTTATAAAAGCATTGATATTTAATTTTAAATCAATTTTTTTCTCTTTAATAATCTCATTTTTACTTAGCTTATTAATTTCATCTTCAAGCATTTTAAGATACAAACTATAGCCAATTTGCTCTATATGCCCACTTTGATCCACGCCTAATAAATTCCCACCACCTCGAATTTCTAAATCATGATAAGCTAAAATTGATCCTGAGCCTAAAAAAGAATTACTTTCTAAACTAGCAAGTCTTTTTAGAGAATCTTTAGTGATTTTTTCTTTATCTTCAATTAAAAAATAACAATATCCTTGTTTAAAACTACGCCCTACTCGCCCTCTTAATTGATGCAAATCAGCCATACCAAAACGATCTGAATTTTCAACTATAATGGTATTTGCATTTGCCAGATCAATACCACTTTCAACTATAGAAGTACAAAGCAATAAATCATATTCTTTGTTTTCAAATTTAAGCATTTGCTCTTCAGTGGTTTTAGCATCAATTTTAGAATGTAAAATTAAAATCTTTAAATCTGGAAATAAATTCAAAAGATATTTTTTACTTTCATTAATACTTGCTATGTGATTATGTATATAAAAAATTTGCCCTGCTCTTCTTAATTCTCTAGAAATTGCCTCTTTAATTAAAGCATCATTACTTTCTCTTACAAATGTTCTTACATCTAAACGATCTTGAGGTGGGGTTTGTAAAACACTATAAGATTTTACAGAGCTTAAAGCTTGATTTAAACTTCTTGGTATAGGTGTTGCTGACATTGAAAGAATATGAGAATTTTTACTAAGTTCTTTTAATTTTTCTTTTTGTTTTACGCCAAATTTATGCTCCTCATCAATCACAACTAAACCTAAATTTTCGCACTCTACACTTAAAAGCGAATGGGTACCAATTACCACGCATGGTTTTTTTTCTTTTAAAATTTGTAAAATTTGTTTTTTTTCTTTTGAGCTTGTAAAACGATCTAGTTTAAAAACATCAATTTCAAAAGAATCAAACCTTTTTTTTAAAGTTTTATAATGCTGTGAAGAAAGCAAGGTAGTAGGCACAAAAAATAATGCTGTAAAATTACTCTTAACACAAGTAAAAATAGCATTCATGGCAATTTCTGTTTTTCCAAAACCCACATCGCCACTTAATAATCTATCCATCACACGAGAACTTTTAAGATCTTGACTAATTTCTTTACATACTACTTCTTGATCTTTAGTGTATAAAAATCCTGCCTTGTTTATAAATTCATCTTGCAATTTTTCGGATATATTTAAAACTTTAGCTTTAATTAAAGCCCTAGCAGCAGCTAAAGAAACAATATTTGAAGCAATTGCAAAAAGTTTTTCTTTGAGTTTTTCTTTGAGTTTTAAAAAGGTTCCTTTTCCAAGTTTATCTAGCGCAGGCACACCGCTACTTGCACCTATATATTTATCAATCATATACAAATTTTCAACAGGCAAAAGCAATTTATCATTATTTAAATATCCCAAAGCTACAAATTCTTTTTGAGCACCGCTAATAATGATTTTTTCAAGTCCTAAAAATTTAGCTACGCCATAATCTTCATGCACTACATAATCACCCACTCTAAGCTCATCGATGATCAAACTTGCTTTTTTAATTTTTTTGTGTTTTTGTTTTTGATTAAGTGAGATAATCATATCATCTTGGGTAATTAAATTTAATCTAATATCGCTTATTTTTAAAGTAATATTTGAAGTTTTTTCTATATGCAAAGCCTTAAACAATACTTCATTTTTAGCCAAAATAAGAATTTTTTTATCTTTATGAAAGGAAAAAAAATCTTGGTTATAAACACTAATTAAATCTTTGCAAATTTTAGCTTGTGGTAAAACTTTTTGATTGACAATGCTAATATCTGCTTCAAAATCTTCAACTTGAAATTTTTTAATACTTACAAAATTTAAATTCAAATAATCATAAAAATCATCAATACACCAAAATCCTAAAGAATTAACATCATTAATAATACTTTGGCTTTCAAAATTTTGAATTTTTTCTTGCAAAATATCATATTGTTCTTGAGTAAAATTACCTAAAAAAGGGCAAATTTCTATACTAGATAATTCATTTGGTATAGATTTTTGCGTATTAATATCAAAATATCTAATACTTTCTATCTCATCTGAAAATAATAAAATTCTATAAGGTTGTTCTTCATTAATAGCAAAAATATCGATAATTTCACCGCGAATAGAAACTTCGCCTTTATCTTGAACTATATCTACAAATTCGTATCCACTATGCAAAATATCTTCTTTAAATTTTTCTAATCTAATGAGAGAATTCTTCTTTAAAGCTATATTTTTAAGATTATTTTTCCCAGGTAATTTTTGTAAAATAGTTCTAATTGGAGAAATTAAAATTTTTTTATGGATTTCTTTATGGTATGAATTTAAAACTTTGCAAATCTCAAATAATTCTTTTGAAAAGGAACGCAAATCACTTCCAAAATGCGCTCTAAAGTCAGGTAAAATAAAAGTTTTAAAATCCAAATACAAGCAAACTTGAGCTAGTTCATCTGCTTCTTTATCATCTTCACAAATTATAAGTTCAGTTTGATTTGCTTGTAAAAATTCATATAAATTAGCTTGCATTTTGTGATTTTTCTTCTATTACATTGACCATTGTTGTTTCTTCATCTTTTTCTATGATTTTACTACTTCCGTTAAATTTACCACCATTTTCTATACTAAGTTGCTTTACAACGATATTTCCATTTAAAATACCACCTGATAAAATTTCTAAAGAATCAACACTCATCTCACCTTCAAAAAAACCATTAATAACAATTTTATTAGCCTTTACTTGTCCTTTTAAAACACCACTTTTACCTATAACAATCACATTAGATGAATGCACTACTCCTGTGATTTCTCCATCTAAATGAAGCATAGAATCAAAATAAAAATTTCCCTCTATTCTTGCACCGCTTGAAATGACTGTAGTTTCGGATACTGAAGCAATAGGGCCTTTATTAAAGATTGCCATGGAACTCTCCTTTCTTGTTCAAAAATTTGTTCATAATTTTTATAATTTAAATCTATAAAAATTTTTGGATCTAAAAGTTTATTGATAAATCTAACTTCATAATGCAAATGCGGACCAGTAGAAAGTCCAGTATTACCTGTATAGCCTAATAATTGTCCTTTTTTAACAAATTCTCCAGCTTTGACAACATCTTGGCGTGTCATATGAGCATACACAGTCTTAAAGCCAAAATTATGGATTAAAATCACAGAGTATCCATACCCATTATTACTATATGCAGCATATTCAACCACTCCATTTGCAGGAGCATAAATTGGTGTTTTTAAAGGCGCTCTTAAATCAATCCCAGGATGGAATTCTTTTTTATTTAAAATAGGATGATGGCGCCAACCAAAGTCTCCAGTAACACCATTATCAGCTATAACATGACCATTTGGAATTTGAGTTAAGAATAAATATGCTTGATCATTGGTTAATTTTACTTTTTCCAATCTTTCGGGTATATCTAAACTTTCATCTTGCTTTAAACCAAGATTGTCTTCAATATCAGCAAGTTGAGTTTGCAACTCATCATATAAGGCAGTTTTTTCTTCTAAATTTTTTTGCATACTTTCATTTTGAGAAAACAATTTAGTATTTTTTGCACTTAAAGTTTCTTGTTCTTTTAGAAGTTCTGATCTTTTGGTTGCTAAATAATTAATATACAAAGCACCTAAAACTATCACTATAAAAACAAAAGAAGTAAAATAAATAATCACTTTTTTAATAATTTGACTTAACAAAAAGTGTCTAGAACCATTAACATCTGTTATAGTAAGTGTAAATTTATCTTTCACGATGCCCTCTTAAAAAATTTTCAACTAACAAAAAAGAACCAAAAACTAAATACAAATTATCATTTTTTATATGATCGAATTTTTTATATTTAATACCCAATGTTCTTAAACTTTCAATCAATTTTTCTCCAGCTAAAGGTCTATTTCCAGTTTCATAATCATAAATTTCAACTATTTTTATAATAGGTTTTAAAGCTTTTAAAATACCATGAAAATCTTTATCCATAAAACAATTATAAACCAAATGAACTTTTTTTTCCTTGAAAATTGAAGCTAAAGCTAAAGCAGCCATTTCATTATGACCTACATCGACAAAAATATTGTCAGAAATTTGCTCACATCTCCCTTTTAAATCAAGCTTTGAAAGATTTTGAATACTTTTGATTAAACCAGCCTTATCTTTATTTAAAATTATCGAAAAGCTTTCCAATGCAAGCAATAAATTATCTTGCAAAAAATAAGCCAAATTATGTTTTTTAGTGTATTCTTGTGTGATATTTTTTAAATCTTTATCTTGAAAAAAAGAAGCAATTGTAAGTTTTGAATTTTTTAATAAAGCTATATGTTTAGCCAAATTTAAGACGATCAAATCTTGGTTAGATGAGATTATAGCCTTATATTTCATAGCTTTTAATTTAGTTCTTGCGATATTTTTGAGTGTTTTTCCAAGAAGCTCTTGATGATCAAAACCAATATTAGTAAAAATCGTAAGCTCTTTGTCAAAAATGCTCGTAGCATCATACTCACCACCAACCCCTGCTTCAAAAACTACATAATCACATTTTTCAAAGAGAACCAATGCCAAAAAAGTCGCATATTCAAAATAACTAAGTCTTGACAAATCTTGCTTCATTTTATCTTCTAAAATTTTATGTGCTTGCTCTAAGCTCTCATCATTTACTATAGCACCATTTAGCCAAAATCTTTCATTAAATTTAAATATATGAGGACTAGTATAATGACCTACTAAAAATCCCTCTTGTTTTAAAAGCATAGCTAAAAATCTACCTGTGCTTCCTTTGCCATTAGTGCCAATGATTTGGATATTTTTGGTTTTGCAAAATATATTTTTATATTTTTCATACATAGCAAACATAAAAAATCTACTGATTTTTTTATAAAATATTTCTTTTTTAGCAAGGGCTTGTTTAAATTTCATTGCATACTTTTATCGATTAATTCTTTTAATATATCTCCATCTGTAAAACTACTTTTTTCTATGTAAGATGTTGATAAATTTAACTTAACCACTTCATCTTTATAAATAAATTTATAATCATCTATCATTTTCAAAGCTTTTTGAGTAAAAATTTGTGCATATTCTAAATCCTTACCAGGAAGTATAATCAAATAAGAACTTTCATCTAAAATCCAAATTTCTTCTGTATTTTTACATAAGCTTTTTAAAACTTTTTTAAATTTTTCTCCAATTGTTTTAAAGCTATCAATTCCATAAGTATCAATAACTCGTTCAATATGATTAATTTTAAAAAAACACAAAGCATAATTAACCGCATATAAATGATAATTTTCATCTAGTTTTTTTAACTCTTGCGCTAAATTCCATTGCTCTCTTTGCTCATCATCACTTGTTGCATGAATTTGAGTTTTAATTTGAGCTACTTGTTCATTGGCTTGTAAAAGTTTTTCTTTTAAAACATCAAAATTAATTTGCACATTGCCATTTTCATCTTTAGTTAAAGTATTTATAAATTTAACATCTTCTTGAGTATTATCATAAAGTTTAGAAACCATTTGATTTAAATTTTCTAAATGCTTATTAAAGAAAGAAAGATTTTTTTGTATATAATTTCTATCTATAGTATCTTTTTTTTGTATCATCAAACAAAATTCATGGACAAATTCTTTTCTTGCAATTAATTTTGGATTTTCTTTTAATTGTTCTTTGAAATTATTTATCTCTTTGCTTTCTCCAAATAAAGGATCTAAAGCTATAAGTAGTAATTGTGCTTGTTTTTCATAAGAGCGTTCTTTTAATGCAAGGATTAATTTTTCCACCAAAGAGTGAAAATCTAAAAAATTTTTAATATTAAATTCATCAAGCTTTTTTAAAAGTTCATTATCTTCATAGTTTTTTTCAAGTTCTTTCCATTTTGCTCTTAAAAGATAAATAGTTTCAATATCCATTGCTTGCGATAAACGATGTAAGGAATTTTGAGCTAATTCTTTGATTTTTTTATCTTTACTTATGCTAAGTTGCTGGATAATTAATTCTAATAAAGCATACACATCTTCATATTTTCTACTAGTTTGCCTATTAAGTCTTGATACTAAAAATGCTAAAAATTCATCAATGGTGTGGATCTTTTTTTGTTTTAATTCTTGCTTGTATATATCATCTAATAAATTAATATACTTTTCAATTCTAATTTTACTTGAACTTGCTACACCTGATCTTTTAGCACATTCTTCAAAAATTTCACTATAATTTTCAGGAGTTGGATGGAGCTTTCTTTCTTTTAATTTTATCAGTGTTTCTTTTGCAATCTCATTAATATGACTTGCCATTTTTATTTATAACCTCTAATTGTTACAATAGAAACAAATTCATCAAAAGCTTGCCTTGATGCATTTTTAATTGCTTCAAATCTAGCTTGATCGCTAATAATCGAATTTGGATTTATATCAAAATAATAACTACCTTTAGTATTTACAAGTTCTTCTTTGCCATCTTTATAACGCAATTTAAACTCCAAAAACAATTCTGCTTTATAATTAACAACATAACCATTTTTATCATAAATCATAGGAGTAAATTTTAAATCTTTCATAGTAACAATAATTACACTATCAGCCTCACCTTCACTTGTAATGCTTCGTCCAAGTTTATTAAGCATTGATTCTCTTAAAACATCAGCAATATAAACACTATTTTGTGGATCTTGTTTACTGATATTGATTTGTAAAAATACATTTTTTCCTAATGTTTTTCCAGCCATATGAGAAGATGGAATATACCCGCAAGCTGTTAAAAACATAACTAAAAATGTAAAAAATATTTGCTTCATTTAACAACCAAATTTACAAGTTTTTTATCAATATAAATTTCTTTAAGCAACTCTTTATCAAAAATCCATTTTGAAACATTTTGCTTAGCCAAAGTTAAAATTTCATCTTTACTTGTTTGTGAAGAAATTTCAATTTCTCCTCTTTTTTTACCATTTACACTAATTGCTATGGTAAAACTATCTTTGATAAAAACTTCTTCTTTAATATCTAAAATTTTAAAATTTCCACATTTAAACAAATGCTCACTAAGTTCAAAGCAAACATGAGGGATAATAGGCTCTAAAATATTTAAAATAATATAAAAAGCTTCTTTTAATAATTTCTCATTTTGTATTTGACTTAAAGCATTTAATGCTTCCATACAAGAAGCAATTAAAGTATTAAAAGCAAAATTTCCCTCATAAACTTCAAAGGACTTTTTCAAAGCTTCATAAACTTTCATTCTTGCGTATTTTTCGTCTTTATTTAAATCACTATGAACTATATCTTCTAAATTTCCAGGGGTTAAATTTATAGCTCTTTCATAAAGTCTATTGATAAATTTAAATGCTCCTTCTAAAGCACTATCATTCCATTCTAATTCTTTAGCAGGCGGAGCTGCAAAAAGTATAAATAACCTTGCACTATCTGCTCCATATTTTTGGATGATATAATCAGGATCTACAACATTTCCTTTTGATTTGCTCATTTTAAAACCATCTTTAGTAACCATACCTTGAGTTAAAAGCCTACTAAATGGCTCATCATCCTTTAAATATCCTAAATCCCTTAAAGCTTTTTGGAAAAATCTAGCATAAAGTAGATGAAGTATCGCATGTTCTATACCACCAATATATTCATCAACACTCATCCAATAATCAACACTTTTTTTATCCACAGCTTTCTCTTGCCAAGTAACACTATCACTTGCAAAACGCGCAAAATACCAAGAACTTTCAAAAAAAGTATCTAAAGTATCGCTTTCTTTTTGGGCTTTTTTACCACATTTTGGACAAGTGCATTTTTTCCAATCCTCATGCTTATCAAGCGGATTACCCTCTCCATTGATCACTACATCTTCTGGTAAGGTAATGGGTAAATTTTTTATTTCTTGAGCTACTATACCACAATCTTGACATTTAATCATCGGTATAGGAGCACCCCAATATCTTTGCCTTGAAACTCCCCAATCGCGAATTTTAAAATTAGTAACCTTTTTACCAATTCCTAGTTCTTGCATTTTAGCAATAATCTTTTCTCTAGCTTCATTGCATTCTAAATTATCAAATTCAGCACTATTGATTAATCTTCCTTCTTTAATAGTATGACATTCTTTATCATTGTCATCTTTAAAGATTACTTTTTTTATATTAAGCTTATATTCTTGTGCAAATTCATAATCTCTTTCATCATGAGCTGGCACACTCATAACAGCCCCGCTACCATAATCACTTAAAACAAAATTAGCAACCCATAATGGAATTTTTTCTCCGCTTAAAGGATGAGTTGCATAAAGATTTAAAAAATACCCTTCTTTTTTTGAAGCTTGTCTTTGGCGAGGAGTTTGATTTTGTATATTTTGAATTTTTTCTATAACATCTTTTTCTAAAAGATTTTTTGCAATCAATTCATTAACAATTTCATGATCAGGCGCTAAAGCAATATAAGAAACTCCATATATAGTTTCTACTCTTGTGGTAAACACATTGACTTTTGTTGCGCTTATTCTCTCATCTTGTAAAGCAAAATCAAAGCTAAGTCCTTCGCTTTTGCCTATCCAATTTTCCTGCATTGTTAAAACTTGATTTGGCCATCTACCTTCTAATTTTTTAAGATCATTTAAAAGCTCATCTGCATAAGCAGTAATTTTAATGTAATATCCTGGCATTTTTTTTCTGACAACATCATGCCCGCAACGCCAACATTTTCCATCTTCTACTTGTTCATTTGCTAAAACTGTTTTATCATTTTCACACCAATTGACTTCAGCTTCTTTTGTATAAATTAATCCTTTTTCGTACATTTTTATAAAAATTTCTTGTTCAAATTTAGTATATAAAGGATCAGAAGTAGCTAGCATTTGTTTATTGGAAAATGAAAAACCTAGTGAAAATAATTCTTTTTTCATATAATCAATATTTTCATAAGTCCATTTTTTAGGATGAATTCCATGTTTTATCGCGGCATTTTCAGCAGGCATACCAAAACTATCAAAGCCTATTGGATGTAATACATTGTATCCTTTTTTTCTATAATATCTAGCAATAGCATCTCCAATGGAATAGTTTCTAACATGACCCATATGAATTCTACCACTAGGATAAGGAAACATAGATAATACATATTTTTTAGGTAAAGAAAAATCATTTTTAGGCTCAAAATACGCACTATCTTGCCATTTTTGCTGCCATTTTTTTTCTATTTTTGCTGCTTCATATGCCATTTTTTCTCCTAATTATCATCCTCTATATTTTTAACAGAATCTACTATAACTAAAATCATAGAAAATATATTAGCCAATAATGCGCCTATTGCTAAAGTATAAACCATAACACTTGCTTCTGGATTGATTTGGGTTATCGCAAAAGCAGGAATTAGATGCAAATCCGCAACCAAAGAACTAGCAAATAATTCAGCTGCTAAGAAATTTCTAACACCAATTTTTAATAAAGTAGAAATCAAATTCACACAAGCTGCAACAAACAATGCAACATCATTTTGATCATATAAAAAACCTGCTATTGTTGTTAAGCTCATTAGAGCAAAAAAGATATAAATAACCTTACCCCAATTCATCTTAAACTCTTCCTTTTTCATACATAGATCTTAGTTTTTCTTTCTCTTGTCTTTTTTTGATTTTCTCTAATTCTTTTTGGCGGTACTGCGCAACACTAAATTTAAACCATAAAAGTGCTGGACTTGCTACAAATATAGAACTAGCAGTTCCTGCTACAATACCTACTATCATAGTTAGTGCAAAACCTTCTATCATACTTCCACCAAAAAAATACAAAACTACAACCGTAATCAAAGTCAAACCCGTAGTAAGTGTTGTTCTTGATAAAGTTGCAGATACTGATTCATTTATAATCAAATCAAGTTTTGAATTTTTACTTGTCTTAATACCTTCTCTAATTCTATCAAAAATAATAATAGTATCATTTAAAGAGTATCCAAGCACTGTTAAGACTGCTGCTAAAATATCTAAATTTACATCTATTTCAAATAATGCTATAGCACCTAAAGTGATCACAATATCATGAATTTCACAAACTATTGAAGCCATCGCAAAACGCCATTCAAATCTAATAGCAAGATAAATCAATATAGCAATCAAAGAAATACCTACTGCCATTAAACCTTTATTTCTTAATTCATCTCCAACTTTTGGTCCCACTATATCCACACGACGCACTTCAAATTTACCCGTATCTTGCAGTAAATTCGCTATACTAAGTCCAATATCAGAACCCAAACTATCACTGCTTCCAGAAAAACGAATGATTATTTCATTTTCACTGCCAAATTCAGTAACGCTTGCACCTTTTAACGCTTCATTGTTAAATAATGCTTGTCTAATATCTGCAATAGGAGCTTTTTGTTCATATTGTAATTGGACTAATGTTCCACCAGTAAAATCTATACCAAAATTTAACCCTTTGGTAAATAAAATAAAAATTGAACTAAAAAATAAAATAAAAGATATAGAGATTGCCCCAAATCTCATTTTCATAAAATCATAAACATGCTTTTGACTAAAAAATTGCATCAAGGTCTCCTATATCCAAACCACAATCTTGTGTTGTCGCTTTTTTCCATTCGGTTCATAAACATTTCAAACATTCCATGAGTTCCTATAATAGAAGTAATCATTGAAACCAAAATTCCTATGCTTAAAGTTACCGCAAAACCTTTTACAGCACCAGTTCCATATGCATATAAAACTATAGAAGTAATGAGTGAAGTAATATTTGCATCTAAAATAGCACTCATTGCATGTTTATATCCACCTTCTACACTTTGCCTTATACTTAAACCTTCTCTTAACAATTCTCTTATTCTTTCATTGATGATAACATTAGAATCCACAGCCATTCCCACTGTTAAAACAAGTCCGGCCATACCAGGTAAAGTAAGTGTAGCTCCAAACATTGCCATCACTGCAATAATCATCAAAATATTTGCGACCAAAGCAATATTAGCAAAAATCCCTGCTATACCATAATACATAACCATAAAAGCTATCACTAAAATAGAAGCTCCAGCTAAAGCAATCATGCTCATTTTTATACTATCAGCCCCTAAAGATGGTCCAACACTTCTTTTTTCAAGCATTTTCACAGGAGCCAAAAGCGCACCACTTCTTAAGGCAATAGCCACATCATGTGCTTCTTCTATAGTAAAACTACCGCTAATTTGGCCACTACCCCCGCCTATTCTCTCATTGATTCTTGGAGCTGAATACACCTTATTATCTAAAACTATAGCTAAGCGTTTTCCTACATTATTTCCTGTATAATCTCCAAATTTTTTAGCACCTTCTGAATTTAAAGTAAAATTAATGACAGGTAAATTATTGCTTTGTCCAAAACCTACTTTTGCATCCGTTAACATAGAACCATCAAGAATTGGGATAGATTTAACAAGATATTTTATTTGTGGATTTTTGACATCTTCTATAATCAAATCTCCATATTCAGCTGCTTGTGATGGAGTAAGGTTATTTACTTGATCTATTCTTACATCATCTACTTCCATTAATTGCAAATGTGCAGCTTTTGCAATAAGCTCTCTAGCTCTTACTTCATCTGTAGCTGTTTTTATACCTGGAAGTTCGACTAAAATTTTATCTTCTCCAGATCTTGCAACATTTGGTTCTGCAAGACCAAACTGATCAAGTCTATTTCTAATAGTCTCAACTGCTTGTAATATAGCTTGTTCATGAGTAAGTTTAATTTCTTCTTGTGTTAAAGATATTTTATAATGGAAATTTTGATGATTGATTGCTAAACCCTTAATATCTTTTAATAATAAGTCGATTTTAGGTGCATCATTTTCATCTAAAAGAGAAAATTCTATACTATCATCATTAATCTTAATCTTATCAACAATAATATCTTCTTTATTAATAGAATAGCTAAGCGAAGAAGCAATCGATTTAATTTTAGATTTAACCGCTTCATCGACTTCAACGCCTAATAACATATACAAACCACCTTGCAAATCAAGGCCTAAATTTATCTTAGTTCCATTTTGGGTTTGCATAAAAGAAGGTATAGAAAAAATTAATCCTACAAGAAAAACTATAAGAAAAATAATACTTCTATAAGTAATTTTTCCACTACGCATCAATTTTCTTTGCTATAAAATCTCTAGAAATTTTAACAATTACATTTTCATCATTAAGCTTAACTTTGATAAAATCCTCTTCTGGTTTTACCACTTCGCAGATTATCCCACCGCTAGTGATGATTTTATCACCTTTTTCTAAAGATGAAACCATTAGCTTATGATCTTTTGCTTGTTTTTGTTGTGGTCTAATAACCAAAAAATAAAAAATTGCAAAAAGTACAATGAGAGGCAACAATGAAGTCCAAATATTTCCGTTTTCTGCCATTTCTTCCCCTTTTTTTAAAATTCATAAACTCTAATTCTACCATTTTTAAAATAATAAAAGCCTTTTTTTCTGCGCTTTTAATTTCAAATTGTATTTATTTTTCTTTTTTTGAAAATTTATTTTTAGAATTTATTAGTCCTTTTTTGAGTATTTATGGATTAGTGTTACTACTAAGAAGTAAAAATAAAATGTCTTACTTCTTCACTGGATTTTTCATAGGAATTTTGTGGTTTTGGTGGATTGGCTTATCTTTAATTTACTTTAATCTTTCATATTTAATTCCAATTGAAATTTTAATTATTGGAATTGTCTATGGTTTTTTATTTTTCATATGTTATTTTTTAAAATTTGATTTTTTAAGACTTTGTGGGATATTTTTATTAAGCTTTATACACCCACTTGGTTTTGATTGGCTAAATTGGGGAATTTTAAGCATTTATGGTGTTTTTGAAGCAAGCTATAAAGGAGTAATTGTCATATTTTTAATAGCTTATTTTTACTATGAAGGATATATTTCAAGATATTATAAAATGGCTATTATTTTAATACTTATTTTAATAGGTGCTCAATATGAACAAAAATATGCTCAAGATATAAATTTAAATTATAAATTAGTACAAACTAATATTTCTCAAGATCAAAAATTTATTCAAGAAAATTTACAAGCACATTCTAATATGATTATCGACGAAATTTTAAAAGCTATAAAAGAAAAAAAAGAACTAATTATTTTTCCAGAAACTGCATTTGCATTTGCGTTAAATAAAAGTCCATATTACATACAAGCATTAAAAGAATTATCACATAAAATCATCATTATAGTAGGAGCAATTAGCACAACTGCTACTAATACCTACAACAGCACTTATGTTTTTAACAATGGTGATATAGAAATTTTTAACAAATATTATCTAGTTCCTTTTGGCGAAGAAATTCCTATTTTAAAAAATTTATTTAAGAAATATTTTTATGATTTAGATGAATTTTCAAAAGGTGAAAAACTAAATCAATACTCTTTAAATAACAAAATCATAACTAATGCAATATGCTATGAAGCAACAAAAGAAAAACTATATCAAAATTCTAATATCATTATAGCCATATCAAACAATGCTTGGTTTAATCACTCAAGCCAATATAAACTTCAAAATCTTTTATTAAAATTTTATGCAAACAATTATAATGTAAATATTTATCATGCAACAAATGGAAAAGAAAGTATGGTGATTAAGCCTAAAGAAATATTGCTATTAAAAATAAAAGAAAAATTTTTAAACAAATGAAGCCTAAGGCTTCGTTTTATAAAGATTTAAATTCATCCACTGCATCAAGTTTTTCCCAAGGATAATCAGCTTGTCCTACTTGACCACGAGCAGCAACATCTGCATATAAAAATGTATCTTTGCTTGGTTTATCAAGATTAAATTTATTTTTAATCCAATTTGGAGTTAATGGAAAAGTTTTCATTACAAAATCACTTAAAATATCATCATTTAATCTGGTATTTGTACCCATGCAATCAACACTTACAGAAGTTGGTTTTGCAACACCTATAGCATATGAAAGTTGAACTATACATTTTTTAGCAAGCCCTGCTGCTACTATATTTTTAGCAAGCCATCTTGCAGCATACAATCCACTTCTATCAACCTTTGTGTAATCTTTACTAGATTGAGCTCCACCGCCTATTGGAGCATATCCACCAAAACTATCTACTATAAGCTTTCTTCCTGTTAAACCACTATCGTGTAAAGAGCTGTGATTTACATATTTTCCAGTTGGATTTATCAAAATTCTTGTTTTTTCTAGGCAAAAAAGCTCTTTTGGCAAATTTGTATCTAAAATTAACTTCATTATCAAAGCTCTTAAATCTTCTATTTTCATACTTTCTACACAAGGAGCTGAAACTACTATAGTATGAATACTTTGAGGTTTGCAGTTTTCGAAATTTTCTTTAGTTACATAATCAATAGTAACTTGAGTTTTAATATCTACCCCAAGCTCATGAGGATTTTTTTTAGCATATGAATAAACTTTATCACAAAGCATTCTTGCATAAGATATCGCAGCTGGCATGTATTCGTTTGCTTCATTACTTGCAAAACCAAACATTATACCTTGATCTCCTGCTCCTATTTCTCCATCTTCTTGATCAACGCCTTGGTTTATATCAGGACTTTGCTCATTTAAAAAAACCATAACATCTAGATCATCAGGATGCAAGCATTGTTTTTTACTAAAATGCGGATGA
The DNA here is from genome assembly GCF_008011665.1 of Campylobacter volucris. Lineage (GTDB taxonomy): Bacteria > Campylobacterota > Campylobacteria > Campylobacterales > Campylobacteraceae > Campylobacter_D > Campylobacter_D volucris_A. The sequence goes on along the minus strand of NZ_VOWJ01000013.1, from coordinate 68,480 downwards.
CCATCATACCCAATTCCTGCCAAAGCTTTTTTTACTATACTCTCATAATCTTTTTTTTCTAATTTGTGTTTAGATTTAATTTCCCCACCAATTACAACCTTATTACCTGCAACAAAAACCTCACTTGCAACCCTAGAATCTTTGTCATTTTCTAAAAAAGCATCAACTATAGAATCAGCTATAATATCAGCACATTTATCAGGATGACCAGCACTAACAACCTCTGAAGTAAATAAATACATTGTTTTCCTTATAAAAATTTCAATTTTACAAAGCACTTATTTTAACAAAATTTAACTTAAAAATCAAAAACTTTAAGCTTTACTTTGATAGAATAAACTATATTCAAGTAAGCAAAACAACAAAGGTTTTAAATGAATTTATTCTCTTGTATAATCAAGCGCTATAAAGATGGAAATTTAATTTTACAAATTTGTATAGGTATAATTTTAGGAATAGTAATTGGTTTAATATCAAAAGATTTAGCTGTTTTTGCAAGTATATTTGGAAATTTATTCACAGGAGCTTTAAAAGCTATTGCTCCAATTTTAGTATTTATTTTAATCTTAACCACAATTTGCACTAAAGAATTCAATCATGGAAGTTCTAAAATCAAACATATTATTTTATTATATATTTTTGGTACTTTTTTGGCTTCATTAAGTGCTGTTAGTATTAGTTTTATTTTCCCTGTTGAACTTGTATTAACTGATATTCAAAAAGCTTCTAGCTCTACTCCAGCTAATATCAATGAAGCTTTTAAAACTTTGTTATTTCAAATGGTGGATAATCCTATACATGCTTTATCTTCTGGAAATTATTTAAGTATTTTAGTTTGGGCTATAGGTGGAGGTTTTGCTCTAAGACATTGTTCTAATCAAGCCAAACAAATTTTTACAGATATAAACGAAGGGGTTTTAAAAATAGTTAAATTTATAGTCAAACTTGCTCCTTTTGGGATATTTGGACTTGTTGCTAATTCTGTAGCTCAAACTGGAGCAGATGGCTTGTTAAGTTATGTAAAATTACTTATTGTTTTAGTAGTAACTATGTTTTTTGTTGCTTTTGTGATTAATGCTTTGATTGTATTTTTATACACTAAAAAAAATCCTTATCCTTTAATTTTTATTTGCCTAAAACATAGTGCCGTATTTGCATTTTTTACTAGGAGTTCTGCTGCAAATATACCTGTAAATATGGCACTTTGCTCTAAATTAAATATTAATAATAGTCTTTATAGTATCTCTATTCCTTTGGGAGCTACTATTAATATGGCTGGAGCAGCCGTTACTATAGCTATATTAAGCTTGGCCGCAGCTCATACTGTAGGTATTGAAATAAATTTTTTACAAGCTATTTTGTTAAGTATTTTAGCAACTTTTGCAGCATGTGGTGCTAGTGGAGTAGCTGGAGGATCACTTCTTTTAATACCTCTTGCTTGTTCATTATTTAATATTGATTATAATATTGCCATGCAAGTAGTTGCTGTTGGATTTATCATAGGAGTTATTCAAGATAGCGTAGAAACTGCTCTTAACAGCTCTACAGATGTTTTATTTAGTGCTATTTGTTCTGATAATGAGCTAAATTTAAAAATTTAAGGAGTTCTCATGAGGCATTTAATTACCACAAAAGATTTCAGTAATGATGAAATTTTAGAACTTTTTAAACACACTAAAGAATATTTAGATGAAAAAGAACGCGATGATTTAAAAGACAAAAGTGTTACAACTATATTTTTTGAAAATTCTACACGAACCCAATCAAGCTTTGAAACAGCAGCACGAAGATTGGGAGCAAAGGTGTTAAAATTAGATGTTTCAAGAAGCAGTTCTAGCAAAGGCGAAACTCTTTTTGATACAGCAGCAAATCTTGATGCTATGGCTCCTAGTGCAATAATAATAAGACATAAAAATTCAGGAGTACCTCATGCTCTTGCAAACTATACTCATTGTCCTATTATAAATGGAGGAGATGGAAAACACGCTCATCCAACCCAAGCTTTGCTTGATCTTTTTACCATAATGGAACATTTTAATTATGATGTTATTGGAAAAAAAATTGCCATAGTTGGAGATATTAAAAATTCCAGAGTCGCAGCTTCAAATTTAGAATTACTTCCTAGATTTGGCATAGATATTTCTTTGATTGCTCCACCTCATTTTATGCCAAATTATCCTATAAAAAAATTTTACAAATTAAAAGATGTGATTGATGATGTTGATATTATTATGAGTCTTAGAACTCAAACTGAAAGACACAATGTCCCAACTTATGCTTCATTGCAAGATTATGCTAATGATTTTTGCATCACTAAAGAGCTTATAAAAGATAAAAATATTATCATTTTACACCCTGGACCTGTGCATCGTAATATCGACATTAGCGATGAAGTCATAGCTGATAAACGCTCAAAGGTTCTTGCACAAGTAAAAAATGGAGTTGCTATAAGAATGGCTGTATTAAAAAAATTAATTTTAGAAAGATAAATTATGCAAAATTGGGATTTAAATGTTTTATTTAAAAACGAACAAGAATTAAATTCATATCTAGATCAAACAAAGAAAGAAGTACAAATTTTTAGACAAACTTACGAAAATAAACTTTCTACTTTAAATAATGAAAATTTTTTAGCAAGTTTGCAAGAATATGAAAATTTAATTTTAAAAATTTCTCATATTTTAACCTTTGCTTATCTAAATTTTGCCCAAGATACCACCAAAGGTTCATTTTATGCTAAATATGAAAATTTATGCAAAAAAATAGAAGAAAATCTGCTTTTTTTTGAATTAGAATTTTGCCAATTAGACAAAGAAAAAAATCAAAAATTGATAGAATTTTGCAAAGATTATGCTTTTTATCTAAATAATCTCATCAAACATAAAAAACACAACCTTTCTCAAAAAGAAGAAAGAATCATATTGCGTTTATCAAATACTGGAGCTAATGCTTTTTCAAGATTATTTGATGAAACTTTTAGTGCATTAAAATTTAAATTTGAAGGCAAAAAACTTAGCGAAGAAGAGATTTTAAGTAAGCTTTATGATGCTAATAAAAGCGTTAGAAAAAAAGCTGCAAAAAGTTTTAGTAAAGTCTTAAAAAAACAAAACAAACTTTTAGTTTATATATTTAATATGATCAAAACTGAACTTGCAAGTATTTGCGAATTAAGATCTTATGAAAGCCCTGAAACTCCAAGGCACATCAAAAATCAAATTTCAAAAAAAAGCGTTGATGCTCTTATTATGGCGGCTGAAAATTCTTTTGATTTGGTTGCTAAATTTTATAATGCTAAGAAAAAAATTCTTGGCTATACAAAGTTAAAAGATTATGATAGATATGCTCCAATAGGAAAAGATATGAGCGTAGAATTTGATAAAGCAAAAGATATAATCTTAAAAGCTTTTAATGGATTTTCTCCAGCATTTTATAATATTACCAATAAAGCTTTTAACGACGGATGGATTGATGTTTACCCAAAAGAATTTAAACAAAGTGGAGCTTTTTCTCACTCAAGCACCCCGCTAAGCCATCCTTATATATTGCTAAATTATACCAATCAAAGACGCGATCTTTTTACCTTAGCTCATGAGCTTGGACACAGCATTCATCAACAACTTTCTTATAAAGTTAGTTTTTTAAATCAAGATACACCACTAACTACAGCTGAAACTGCATCTGTGTTTGCCGAAATGTTAATTTTTGATTATATAAAAGACAATTTAAACAAAGAAGAGCTTTTATCCTTATATGCAGCAAAGATTGAAGATATTTTTGCTACCTTGTATAGGCAAATTAATTTTACTACTTTTGAAAGAAGATTTCATGCCACTCAAGGTGAACTAAGCGCAGAAGAATTAAGTAAAATTTGGATAGAAGAATCCCAAAAAATGTTTAAAGATAGCGTTGAGTTAAGTAAAAATTATGCTTTATGGTATTCTTATATACCTCATTTTATCCATTCTCCATTTTACTGCTATGCTTATGCATATGCTCAACTTTTAGTGCTTGCTTTATATGGTTTATATAAAAGTAAAAAATGTGAAAATTTCGTTGAGCTTTATATCGAGTTTTTAAGTAGCGGTGGTAGTAAAAGTCCAAAAGAGTTAGTATCTATGTTTGGTTTTGATATAGAAAGTGATGAATTTTGGAATATAGGTTTAGAGCAAGTTAAAATTTTAGTGGATGAATTTTTAAGGTTAAGTGATGATAGATAAAATTTTAAATGATAAAAATTTCATTGATTTAATGGAAAAAAGTATATATGAATGTTTGCAAATTTTAATCACACAAGATATAGAATTTAGCATACTTGTAAATACAAAATTTGTGACTTTAGAGCCTGCTTTACCACAAGATCTTGATGTGGTAAGTAAAAATCCATATTGTGTTTTTGCACTAGGAGGATATACTTTTAAGTCTATAAAATTAAACAAAGAAAATATGGAATTTCACGCAGGATTTGGGCCAGATGATTTTGCTACATTTGTTAAAGTTGATTTAGGTGCAATAGCTCAAATTCAAGTAGAAGATAATATCATTTTTGTAAATTTTTCTAATTATTTTAAAAAGAAAAACGAAAACAAACTTAAAGAAAAATCTATGAATGCTTTTTTAAATAATCCACAAAATAAAGATTTACTAAAAAGATGAATTTATTAGAAGGCTTAAACCAAAGTCAAAAAGAAGCCATATTGCATACAGATGGTGCGATGCTAATACTTGCAGGCGCAGGAAGTGGTAAAACAAAAACAATTACAACTAGACTTGCTTATTTGATTGATCAAGTAGGAATTCCAGCCCATCACACCCTTACACTCACCTTTACAAACAAAGCTGCTAATGTAATGAAAAATAGAGCTTTAGCTTTAATTAAAAATGAAAATTTACAAACCCCTTTGCTTTGTACTTTTCATAAATTTGGACTTTTATTTTTAAGATTATATAGCGAAAGAATTTCAAGAGCTAATAATTTTGTAATCATAGATAGTGATGATAAGAAAAAAATTCTAAAAGACTTAACCAATGAAAATTTAAAAAGTTCATTAGCTACCATAGGAGCTTATATATCTAATTTTAAAAATCAAAGCAAAAGTGCCCAAGAAATTCAAAAAGAACTTGAATTTTTAAAAGATGAAAAAAGCAAAAATTATGAAGAAATTATACACACTTACGAGCAATATGAAAATTTTTTAATACAAAATAATTTCATGGATTTTGATGATTTATTAATGCTCACAAATAAAATTTTAGAAGATGAAGAATTTGCTAAAGAACAAAGTAAAAAATATGCTTATATAACCGTGGATGAATACCAAGATACTAATGCTTTACAATATCAAATTTTAAAAAAATTATGCTCAAGTCATGAAAATATTTGCGTTGTTGGAGACGATGATCAAAGTATTTATGGATGGCGTGGAGCTAAAATAGAAAATATCTTAAATTTCCAAGAGCAATTTTGCAATGTAAAACTTATCAAATTAGAACAAAATTATCGCTCTACTAATGCTATCTTACAAGCTGCAAACGAACTTATAGAGCATAATAGAAAAAGATTAGGTAAAACACTAATTTGCACAAAAGATAAAGGCGAAGAGATAGAAGTCTTACAAAATGATGATGAAAAAATAGAAAGTTTTAAAATAGCAAAGGAAGTTTTTAAACTTTTAAAATCCAATATCAACCCAAGTCAAATTGCTATACTTTATAGAGTCAATGCTCTTTCTCGTGCCTTAGAAGAAGCTTTTAGTAAAGAAAAAATTCCTTTTAAATTGCTAAGTGGAATTAGATTTTATGAAAGAGCAGAAATTAAAGATATCATTTCTTATTTAAGATTGTTATCTAATTTTAATGATGATTATTCTTTTAAACGCATCATTAATAGACCTAAAAGAAATTTTGGTAATGCGACTTTACAAAAATTACAAGATTATGCTTTAAATAATAATTTATCATTATTTGAAGCACTTTATGCTTTAGTTGGCAATGGATTTTTTACTAAAAAAACAGACAATGAAGTAGAAAAATTCATACTAAGTATGCACAAACTCAAAGAAAAAGAAAATTTATTAGAAATCGTCACTTCTTTAGAAAATGAATTTAAATTTAAAGAATTTTATAAAGACAATCCCGAAGGAGAAGACAAACTCCTAAACATAGATGAATTTTATGCGAATTTAAAAGATAAAATTTCTCATGGAAATTATTCTAATTTAGATGATATTTTAAATGAGATTTCATTATTAAACGAACAAGATGGCTTAGATCAAGAAAGTATTTGCATTATGAGTATCCATGCTAGCAAAGGACTTGAATTTGATTATGTGTTTATAGTGGGATTAGAAGAAGGTTTTTTTCCACTTACTAGCGAATCAAGCAACATAGAAGAAGAAAGAAGACTTGCTTATGTAGCCATTACAAGAGCAAAGAAGAAGTTGTATTTAAGCTATGCAAATTCAAGATTTCATAAAGGCAGCAGGACAAAACTAGATAAAAGTAGATTTTTAGGTGAAAGTAATGTAATCAAAAAAGAATTAACTTTTGATAATAATCAAAAATCTTACAAAAAAGGTGATCTAATAAAGCATAAAATTTTTGGCATAGGAAGAATTACAAGTGTGAGCAAATTAAATAATGAAGAAAAATTAACTATAAATTTTGGCGGAATTGAAAGAATGATAATGTCAAGTTTTGTGGAAAAAATCATATGAATAAACTTTTTGTAGCTTATAAGCCAAGCGGATTAAGTTCTAATGCTTTTTTAACCAAACTTAAGAAAAAATACAAAAATAAAAAAGCAGGTTTTTCAGGAACTTTAGATCCTTTTGCAAAAGGTGTTTTATTAATCGCTTTTGATCAATACACAAAATTATTTCGATTTTTTAACAAAAGTCCTAAAATTTACAAAGCCACGCTTTGGCTTGGAGTGCATTCTAAAAGCTTGGATAATCAAAATATCGAACAAATTTCACTCATAAAAGCTTTTGATCTTTCAAAATTACAAAAAATACAAAATGAACTTTTAGGCAAAATCGATTACACTCCTCCAGTATATTGTGCAAAAAAAATTAATGGTATAAGATCATATGAGTTAGCAAAAAAAGGTCTTCAAAGCAATCTAAAAACAACTCAAATGGAAATTTTTCACTCAAAAATTTTACATTATAATCATCCTTTTTTAACTATGGAAATTTCAGTTAGTGAAGGTGGATACATTAGATCTTATTGTGAGTTATTTGCAAGAAAATTAAATATTAATGCGACTTTAAGTTCCTTAGAAAGACTCAAAGAGGGAGATTTTTTTTATGAAAATGAAAAAGAATTAAATGCATTAGATTATTTAAATCTTAGAAAAAATACGATAAAATACCCACAAAAATTACACAATGGACAAAAAATCTTTTTAGACGATTTAGAAATTCAAGAAGAAGGTTGCTACCTCTTAGAAGAAGCTGATTTTTTTTCTATTATAAATATTAAAAATAATCAAGTAGAGTATTATTTAAATAAGGTTTTAAAATGTTAATTTTATCAAGAAAAGAAAATGAAAGCATACAAATTGGCGATGATATAGAAATAAAAATAGTCCAAACAGGAAAAGGCTATGCTAAAATAGGCATTGAAGCTCCAAAAACTTTAATGATTTTAAGAAAAGAATTAATCGAGCAAGTTAAAAGTGAAAATTTACACTCTATTAGCGATGAAAATATCAAACTTGATGATCTAAGCAAAAAGCTTAAAAAATGAGAGCTTACGCAAAGGCAAATATTTTTTTAAAAATTACTGGATTTGATTTAAGATCATACCATTTAATCTCTTCTCGTTTTATACTTTTAAAGCATTTATATGATGAGTTAAGTTTTAGTGATGAAAAATACAAAGATGGTTTTGAAATTATAGGAAATTTTAATCAAGATACCATCATACACAAAGCTTACCAAGAACTTGAAAATTTAGGGTTTAAAAACGAGCTTGGTGAATTTTTTAAACACAAAAGCTTAAAATTAATCAAAAATATCCCTATAGGCGGTGGCCTTGGAGGTAGTAGCACAGATGCTGTGACATTTTTACTTATGATAAATGAAGAGTTAAATTTAAAATTATCTAAGCAAACATTAAAACAAATTTGTCACAATCTAGGATCGGATTTGATCTTTTTTTTACATGGCTATGAAAGCGCAAATGTCAGCGGATGTGGAGAGATTATAAAAGAATTTGAAGATGATTTGCCTTTATTAAATTTTACTTTTCCATCTTTTTCTTGCTCAAGTGCTGAAGTTTATAAAAGTTTTGATGAGCTAAAATATAATTTAGATGAAAATTTACAATTAGCCAAAAAATTCACTCATTTAAAAACTACTCAATTGTTAGAATTTGAAAATACCGCACTAAATGATTTGTTTGCTCCTTGTGTAAAAATTTATCCTAAAATGCAAGAATTTTTTTCTCAAGGGTATTTTTTAAGTGGAAGTGGAAGCAGTGTTTTTAAGGTTTTATAGATGAAAAAAATCATTGTTAAAAACAAAAAAGCCTTTCATGATTATGAAATTTTAGAGAAATTTGAAGCTGGTATAGTTTTAAAAGGCTCAGAAGTAGTAGCCTTAAGAGCATCTAGAGCAAATTTAAAAGACTCTTTTGTGCGTATAATCAAAGGAGAAATTTTCTTGCTTAATGCTCATATTTCCCACTTAAATACAACACATGCTTTTTACAAACACGAAGAAAAAGGAGCAAGAAAGCTTTTAATGCATAAAAAGCAAATTGACAAACTTTTTGGGAAAATCAGCACCCAAGGTTTTACCATTGTGCCAATAGAGCTTTATTTTAATGAAAAAAATAAAGTCAAAGCTTTAATAGCTCTTGCAAAGGGAAAAAATTTACATGACAAAAGAGAAGCTTTAAAGAAAAAACAAGCCGATCTTGAAGCAAGAGCTGCAATGAAAAATTATTAGATAAAAAAGGATATTTATGAAAAAAAAGATATATTTATTTTTGATAAGCATTTTTGGTATTTTAATCAGTGCTTGTTCAAGCCAAACTACCATAGAAGATGATTTTACTTTTAAAGAATTTAAAACCGGCGAAGAAATAATTTTACAAAGTGTAAATGGCGGAGAAAAAACCTTAATTAGAACCGAAAATGGTTTTGCTATTAAAGGCGAAGAAAATAAAATTTTAATGTTTGATTTTTTTGGTACTTTTTGCACCCCTTGCCAAGAAGAAGCACCTCATCTTACTAGCCTATGGCAAAAAAATAAAGAAAATTTTACAATTATAGGCTTAAGTCATTTTGAAAATGTGAGCGATCAGGTTGTAAAAGATTTTGCGATTAATTATGGTGCATATTATTTTTTAAGCAACTCCAAAGAAAATGATAGAATCATAGCACAAGCTCTAAAAGACATCGACTATCAAAATATGGAACAACTACCATTTAAAGTAGTTTTAAAAGATGGAAAGTACCAAGATTTAACAGATTTTTGGAATAAAAACACAAAAAGTTATGTGAAGTATTATCTTGGAAAGGTTTCAAGCCAAACTATGCAAGAAGATATTGATAGGATACTCAATGAGTCTAAAAAATGAAATTTTAGAACAACAAAAATTAGCCCAACCAAAACTATTTAAAGTTTTATTGTTAAATGATGATATTACAACTATGGAATTTGTTGTGGATGTTTTAATTAATATTTTTCATCATGATTTTGAAAAAGCAAGCGCAATCATGCTAGAAATTCATCACCAAGGAAGTGGAGTTTGTGGAATTTACACAGAAGAAATTGCACTTAGCAAAAAACAACAAGTTGATATAGCAGCAAAAAATAATAACTTTCCACTCCAAACAAGGATAGAAGAACAATGAAATATCAAGAATCAATCGACTCTTTTATACCAAATGCGCGACATCTTAGCATCATCAATCGTCACGAATTTATCACTTGTGAACATTTGCTTTTTGCTCTTGTTAAGCTTAGTAGTGATTTTAAAAATGTATTAGAAGAAATTGGAGATGGGGAATTAGAAATTTTTGAAAATGAACTAAAAAGTTATTTAGCTAAAAATAATGAAGTGTTAAAAAAAGAAATTGAGCCTGTTTTTTCTATCATATTAAATAATATTTTGCAAAATTTAACACAAAAAAATCAAACTAGTGTTTTGGATTTTTTAATCGCCTTAAGCAAAGAAGAAAAAGCTTATTCTTACCATATTTTAAAAAAACACTTAATTGATAAAAATAAATTAAAAGAACTTTTGCAAAATGCTGAATTTGAAAACATAAAAACCCATACAACAGAACTTGTAGAACTAGCTAAAAAAGGCAAAATTGATCCTGTAATTGGTAGAAAATTTGAACTTGAAAGAATCATACAAATTCTAAGCAGACGCAAGAAAAATAATCCTATCTTAGTTGGTGAACCTGGCGTTGGAAAAACAGCTGTTGTAGAAGGTCTAGCTTTAGCTATTGCTCAAGAAAAAGTTCCAAATCATTTAAAAAATGCAAAAATTTACACTTTAGATATGGCTAGTTTGCTTTCTGGCACTAAATACAGAGGTGATTTTGAAAAAAGATTAAAAGATATTATCAATGAACTTGAAAAAATTCCAAACGCTATTTTATTTATAGATGAAATCCATACCATAGTTGGCACAGGAGCTAGCAACGAAAGTCATGCTGATATGTCTAATCTCTTAAAACCTGCTTTAAGTAATGGCTCTATCAAATGCATCGGAGCTACTACTTTTATAGAATATAAAAATACTTTTGATAAAAACAAAGCGCTAAGTAGAAGGTTTGCTAAAATTGATATAGATGAACCAAGCGAAGAGGAATGCTTTTTAATATTACAAGGCTTAAAAAGCAAATATGAAAATTTTCATAAAATCAAGCTTAGTGATGAAATTTTACAAATTAGCATTAAGTTAGCCAAACAATTTTTGCATGATAAATTTTTACCTGATAGTGCTATTGATTTGATAGATGAGCTTGGGGCTAGCTTTGCTTTGATTGATAAAAAAACAAAAAAAATTATTAAAACTAAAGATTTAGAAAATACCCTAGCTAGAATGACTCGCTCGCATAAAATTTATGAAAGCGATCAAGGGGTAATTTTAAAAAATTTAGAAAAAAATCTAAAAGATAATATTTTTGGTCAAGATGAAGCTATTAAAGCTTTATGTTCAGTTTTAAAGCAAAGCTATGCTGGATTAAAAGCTAAAAATACTCCTAGAGGTGTATTCTTATTTACAGGCTCTAGCGGAGTTGGGAAAACTGAACTTGCCAAGCAATTAGCGCAAAATCTAAATTTAAATCTTGAAAGATTTGATATGAGTGAATACGCTCAAAAACATGATATTAGCAAACTTATAGGAACATCTGCTGGTTATGTAGGATATGAAGATGGTGGATTATTAAGCAATAGCGTAAGAAAAAATCCTTTTAGCGTAATTCTTTTTGATGAAATTGAAAAAGCTCATCCTGACTTAACCAATACTTTTTTGCAAATTTTTGACAATGCAAGTTTAACTGATAATAGCGGTTTAAAAGCTGATTTTAAAAATACCATTATTATCATGACTTCTAATTTAGGCCTAAAAGAAACAAACGAATTAGGATTTTTAAGCAATAATCAAGAAAAAAATAATAAAGCTATTAAAGATTTTTTTACACCTGAATTTATTAATCGTATCGATAAAATCATACATTTTAATGACTTAAATGATGATATTTTAGAACAAATCGTGCAAAAAGAACTTGATTTAATATCATTCAATTTAAAAAATATTAGCATAGAAGCAGATAAAAAAGTGAAAGAATTTATTGCTGCTAAAGCCACTTCAAAAGAATTTGGAGTGAGATTATTAAAACGCATTATTGCAGATGAAATTGGTGAGAAATTAAGTGATGAAATTTTATTTGGTAAATTAAAAAATGGTGGAAAAGTTAAACTAAAACTTTCTAAAAATGCAAAAATCGAATTTATATTCTAAGCTTTTAAAAAGTCCTGATGATGCACCAGTTTTTATAAGTGATAAACTAGAGGTGGATTTTATACCTTTTGCTTATAGCTTAGGGCTTTTTCCTTGGACAAGTAATCCAGTAACATGGTGGTGTCCATCTCCTAGAATGATACTTTTACCAGATCAAATTCACATTCAAAAAAGCATAAAAAAAGCTTTAAAAAACTATAAAATCAAACTAGATCAAAATTTTTGTGATTTGATAAAACTTTGTGCTTTGAGAAAAAAAACATGGATATCAAAAGAATTTATTACAATTTACACTCAACTTTTTGAAAAAAATATCGCTCATAGCGTAGAAGTTTATGAAAATGATGATCTTATAGGTGGATTATACGGGCTTATCATAGGAAAAGTATTTTTTGGAGAAAGTATGATAAGCCTTAAAAAAGATGCTTCTAAAACTGCTTTAATTAAACTTTGTGAAATTTTAAAACCTTGTGATTTTATAATTGATTGTCAAGTTCCTAACAAGCATTTAAAATTTATGGGCGCAAAAGAAATTTGTAAAAAAGATTTTTTAAAAATTTTAGAGCAAAAAGTTACCCTTGAAAGTGGTTTTGAAAATTTCAAAAATTTACTATAAAAAGATATAATTAAACCTAAAAATGATTATATATATTTTTGGAATGTTTTTTGCTTTTATTTTTGTAAAGCTTTTAAGAAAGGAAAAATATGATAAGCCCTTTTAAATCAAAAGAACTTATTGTTGATGCACTAGCAGGAAGAAACCTAAGAAGTCAAATGATTAATTCTAACCTTGCAAATGTTGATACTCCTTTTTATAAAGCAAGAGATATTGAATTTGAAACTGCTTTAGTTAATAGAGCAAATGAAATTTTTAAGAAAAAAGATAACAAAGAGCTTGAAGTTGCTACTACTCATGAAGGTCATCAAAAGCCTTGGAAATTTCCAGATCCAAATAAATCTACTATTTATTTAAGAGATGGTCATTTAGCAAGAAATGATGCAAATACTGTTGATTTAGATGTTGAAACAACAGAAATGGGTAAAAATACAATGATGATTACAGCTTTAGATGGTGTCTTAAGAAGACAAAGTAATATTTTTTCAACCATCATTGAAACAAGTTCTAAATTAGGCTAGGAGATAAATAATGGCTTATTTAAGTGATTTTGATATTAGCGGATATGGGCTTAGCGCTCAGCGTTTTAGAATGAATGTTATTAGCTCAAATATAGCTAATGCAAATACAACTAGAACAGCAGAAGGTGGGCCTTATAGAAGAAGAGAAGTGATTTTTAAAGCAACAGATTTTAATGAAATTTTAAATAAACAAATCGAAAAAAATAATAATTTTTTAGAATATGAAAATCCTTTAAATGATCCAGATGCTCAAAAATATGCAAAACCACCTATAATGAGCGTAGTAGTAGATAAAGTTGTAAGAGATGATAAAGATTTTCGTATGAAATTTGATCCTTCTCATCCTGATGCTAATGAGCAAGGATATGTTGCTTTTCCTAATATCAACCCAGTTATTGAAATGGCTGATTTGATAGAAGCAACAAGAGCATATCAAGCAAATGTTAGTGCATTTACAAGCACTAAAACCATAGCACAAAGTGCTATAGATTTACTAAGAGGTTAAGATGAATACTATAAATAATATTAATCAATTAAATAATGTTAATAATAAATCTAATACCAATACAAACGCAAACAATATCGGAGATGAATTTTCAAAATTGTTAAAAAATTCCATCAACGATCTTAATAAAAACCAAGAAGTTGCAGAAGCAGCAATGGTAGATATAGCAACAGGTGAAGTAAAAGACTTGCATCAAGCAGCTATTGCCATTAGTAAAGCTGAATCAAGTATGAAATTTATGCTCGAAGTTAGAAATAAAGCTATAAACGCATATAAAGAAATTTCAAGAACTCAAATATAATATATGCTCCAAAACACTATTAAAAATAGAGTTTCTAAGGTTGCCTTTGCATTTTGTATGACTCTGTTTTTTATGGTTTTATTTTTACTTTCTACCTTTTTTCTTACCTCTAAACGCCATATTCCTAACACAGAAAAAGAACAATATTTATCAGCTTTAAGGGGAAATATCATTACTAGTGATAATTTTACTATTACTTCTAGTAGGCAAATTTATAGAGCCGAAATTGATTTAAGAAGCCTAAATCCTGATAAAAAAGAACTTTTTTTAAAACTGTTTCAAATTTATAGTGGTGCTAGTGATGAAGAAATGCAAGATATCAAAAAAAGAATGAATGCGAAGAAAAAAAGAAGTTATAGTTTTATACTCTTGCAAAATATTAATTCTAAAAATGCAAGCTATTTAAAAGAACTTGCTAAAAAACTTTACACGCAAGGTTATTTTAAGGCCTTTACAAATAGCAATGGTCGTGTTGAAACAAGAGGACTTGACATCATCGAGCACAAAGAAGATCGTATTTATATGCCAAAAGATTCCTTAACTCCAGTTGTGGGATACACTAGAACCTATATGGATGAAGAAAACGAAATTTTTAAAAATACAGGTATCAAGGGCTTGGAAAAATACTACAATGATTGTCTTAATCCTTTGCAAAATGCAAAAATACAAGGCTTAAAAGATATAGGTGGTAATATCATTTTAAATTTATATTCTTACGAACAACGCAAAATTAACGGCTGTGATTTATACTTAAATATATCATTAAAACTGCAAAAAAGCTTAGAAAAAGCAATCGATCAAAGAAATGAAGATCTAAAAGCAAACGAAATCATCGTTGGAATTATGGAAAGTAAAAGTGGTAAAATTCTAGCACTTGCTAGCTCAAGAAGATACGATCCTCAAAATCGCGGAAGAGATTTATCTGTATTAAATGCTAGTGCTATTGAGTATGGATATGAAGCAGGTTCAGTTATAAAGCCTTTTATATTTACTACTGCATTAATGCTTGATAAGATTAAAACTAATGAAATCATAGACACCAACAAAGGCCAATACAAACTTGGAAGATTTACCATACGCGATGATCATATTAAAAACAAAATGAGTATGGAAGAAATAATTACTTATTCATCAAACATAGGTATGATTAAAATTGCTCAAAGACTTAGTAATCTTGAAATCATTTCTGGTCTTAGAATTTTTCGCTTTGGAGAAAAAAGTGGTATAGATTTACCTTATGAGCAAAAAGGAGAAATTCCTAATCCAAAAAGACTAAGAGAGATAGAAAAATCGGTTTTAAGCTATGGTTATGGTCTCAAAACCACTTTCATACAACTTCTAGCTGCTTATAATGTTTTTAACAATGATGGAATTTATATCACGCCACAAATTGCAAATAAATTTTATCAAAATGGTAGATTGGTAAAATTAGATGAAGATATCAAAAAAGATAAAATTCTTTCAAGCAAAGCAGCTAAAGAAATGCAACAAATTCTAATTAATGTTATAGAAAAAGGCACAGGAAAAAAAGCTATCACAGAAGGTATTATCATAGGTGGAAAAACAGGAACAGCAAGGATAGCTGAAAGAAAAGGATATACTTCAAATCGCTATAATGCTTCCTTTTTTGGCTTTGCTAATGATGCAACTCATGCATATACCATAGGAGTTTTAGTAAGAAATCCTACAAAAGCTTATAGCTACTACGCGGCTCAAAGTGCTTTACCCATGTTTAAAGATACGGTAAATATTTTGATTAAAGAAAGCTATTTAAAACCTATCAAAACCCAAGATTAAATTTTTAAATAATTTAAAATAAATTCTATAAATTCATGACTATCATTTGGACAAGGAATTAATTCATAATCACATTTTGCTAAATACTTATACTCCATACCTAATTCAAAAATAGTTTCAGAACAATCTATACAAAAAGATATAGGATAAATCAAAGCTTTTGAATTTAAATTTGCTAAAACATCGCTAGTATTTGGCTCAAGCCATTTTACAGGACCAAGTTTTGATTGATAAGAAAGATAAATTTCATCAAATTTATCTTTTAATTTTTCTTTTAAAAATTCAACATGTTTTACCACATGCTTTTCATATAAATCACCTTTTTTAATGATAGAAAGCGGTAAAGAATGCGCAGAAAAGATCAAAGCCTTATAATCAAAATGGCTTTTTTTCTCCAAAATATGCTTAATAATCATTTGATTATACATATCATCATTATAAAACACATCTATTACCCTCACACTAGCTTGAATTTTTATTTTTTTTAATTCTTTTTCCATCATTTCCAAAGAAGTACTAACAGTGGTTGTAGAATGATGAGGATACAAAGGAAATAAAATTATTTCATCTTCTTGTTTGAATTTATATTTACTTAAAACATCTAAAGCAAAAGGAGGTACATATAAACTAATAAAATCGAATTTATATTCATTGCTTTTTAAATTCAATTTATCGCACAAATTTTGAGTTATTTGTGTCAAAGGCGATTTTCCTCCCATTTTTTCATAATTTTCTCTCATGGCTTTAAGTCTAGATTTTGTTATCATAAAAGCAACAAATTTTCTAAGAAGATTATTTTTAATACCTAAAATATAAGGATCATTAAACATATTTTTTAAAAAAACTTCACATTCTTCTAGCTTATTAACCCCACCCATATTTAAAAATAAAACCAATTTCATATAAAAGCCTTTTTATTTTAATAAAATCTAAAACACATCAAATTTTTAATACACTTTTTTTAATTTTATTTTGATTAAAATCAACAATTTTCTAAAATTTCTTGCACCGCATAAGCATCAGCGATAGTAGCTAAATAACTTAGTTTATCTAAGAATAAATCAAGTAAAGCCATATGTTCACCAAAAAGTGGCGTTTGGATATCAAATTTTAAAGCAACTCCATCTTTACTTAGACAAAAATTTAACAAATCTACTTCATAAAAATGATTTTTACTTATAAGTGAAATTTTTCTCAATCTTTGAGTGCTATTCCAACTTTCATGTGTACAAGCTATAGCACCACTTGCAAATTCACATAAAATCATGCTTTCATCTTCTCTTATTTTATCTTTATGAAAATATTTTAAAATATTTGCCTTTATAATTTTTTTACCACTTAAAAAATAAAATAAATCAAGATCATGCACAGCTAAATCTTGCAAAATTCCCACATCGCTAATTCTTTGTGGATAAGGTGAAAATCTTTGTATATTTATACTAACAATTTCTTCATTCGCAAGCTCTTTTTTTAAAGCTAAAACAGCAGGATTAAATCTTTCGCAAAATCCCACACTAGTTTTTACATTATATTTTTGAGCTAAATTAGAAATTTCTTTTATCTCTTGTAAATTTAATGCTAAAGGTTTTTCAATCAATACGCATTTACATTTACAAAAAACTTTTTTTGCTATTTCCAAATGCGTTTTGGTAGGAGTTGCTATAATAATAATATCATTATTTTGATTTAAAAATTGCTCTAAATCATCATAAAAAATATCTTCATAAAAACTTAAATTTGAATTCTTATGAAGATCAAAAAGTGCATTAATTTTAAAATGTTTATTTTTACCAAGCTCATTTAAATGGTTTTGACCCATTTTTCCAAGGCCTATAATACCTATTTTCATCATTTTAATCTTTAAAAAGCAAAATTACTTGTTCTTGATCTTTTTGTGTTAAAAAAGGCGAAAAAGGTAAAGATAAAATATGCTTGCTTGCATATTCTGCATTTTTAAGCTCTAAATTTGAAAACTCGCTAAAACAAGGTTGTTTATGCAAAGGAGTTGGATAATGAATAGCATAAGGAATATTTGCTTTTTCAAATTTTTCTATTATCCTAGCTCTATCTTCTACTAAAACACTATATTGAGCGTATGCACTTATAGCATTTATGTCAATTTTTGGAATTTGACAATTTTTTAAATTTATATCATAAATTTGTGCTATTTTTTGTCTTTTATCTAATTCTTCTTCTAAATGTTTTAATTTTACATTTAAAATTGCTGCTTGTAAGCAATCAAGGCGTCCGTTTATACCTATAAATTTATGCTCATAACGCTTAGTTTGCCCGTGATTGAGTAAAATTTTGATTTTTTTAGCTAATTTATCATCATGACAAAAAATCGCTCCACCATCTCCATAAGCACCCAAAGGCTTTGAAGGAAAAAAACTCGTGCAAGAAATCGGAGCAATGGAACAAGATTTTTTTCCTTTAAAGCTTCCACCAAAACTTTGTGCACCATCTTCAATTAAAACGATATTTTTTTCTTTTAAAAATTCATTTAAAGCTTTTAAATCACTCATTTGTCCAAACATACTAACTGCTATAACGGCTTTAGTTTTTGAAGTGATAGCTTTTTTTACTGCATCAAAATCAAGATTATAATTTGTTAAATTTATATCTACAAAAACAGGTTTGGCGCCTACCAAAGCCACTGCTTCAGCTGTTGCTATAAAAGTAAAACTAGGCACTATAACCTCATCATCTTTACCAATTTCTAAAGCCCTTAAAGCAAGATATAAAGCACTAGTCCCGCTCGAACATCCAATTGCGTGTTTAATACCTACATAGCTAGCCAAATTTTGCTCTAATTCTTCAAGTTTTGCCCCACCTATAAAAGAAGAACTTTGCAAAACTTCGCTAATTGCTAAATCAATTTCATTTTTATATGTATTATATTGAGTATTTAAATCTATAAAAGGAATTTGCATATTCAAACCTTATTAAAAGTAAAATGTGATTATAAGATAGCTTTACTTAATTTAAAGTATTTTTGGTATTATTTTAAACAAAAACTAACGGGATTAATTTATGGATATAAGAAAAGAATATCTAGAATTTTTTAAATCAAAAGGGCATGAAATCACTCCTAGTGCACCATTGGTACCTGACGATGCAAGTTTGCTTTTTACAAATGCTGGGATGGTGCCTTTTAAAAGTATTTTTACCGGAGAAATTCCTCGTCCAAATCCTCCAAGAAAAACAAGCTGTCAAACTTGCATACGCGCAGGTGGAAAGCATAATGATTTAGATAATGTTGGCTATACAGCAAGACACCATACTTTTTTTGAAATGCTTGGAAACTTTAGCTTTGGTGATTATTTTAAAGAACAAGCTATTGCTTATGCTTGGGAATTTGTTACACAAATTTTAAAATTACCTAAAGATAGACTTTATGTAACAGTGCATGAAAATGATGAACAAGCATATGAACTTTGGCAAAAACATATAGAAAAAGAAAGAATCTACAAATTTGGTGACAAAGATAATTTTTGGCAAATGGGAGATACTGGCCCTTGCGGACCTTGTAGTGAAATTTTTTATGATCAAGGAAGTGAGTATTTTAATTCAGATGAAGATTATATGGGTGGTGATGGAGATAGATTTTTAGAGATTTGGAATTTAGTATTTATGCAGTATGAAAGAAGTGCTGATGGAACGCTTACTTCACTACCAAAACCAAGCATTGATACGGGTATGGGGCTTGAAAGAGTTGTAGCTATAAAAGAAGGAAAATTTAGCAATTTTGATAGCTCTTTATTTATGCCTATAATCGAAGTAATTACTAAGCTTTGTGGAAAAACTTATACCTATGAAGATGGTGCAAGCTATAGAGTAATAGCTGATCATATCCGCTCAAGTGTATTTTTGCTAGCTCAAGGGGTGCGTTTTGATAAAGAAGGTAGAGGCTATGTTTTAAGAAGAATCATGAGAAGGGCTTTAAGACATGGTTATCTACTAGGATTAAAAAAGCCTTTTATGTATCAATTAGTCGATGTAGTATGCGATTTAATGGGCAATCATTACACTTATTTAAACGAAAAAAAAGATTTTATTAAAGAGCAAATTCGCCTTGAAGAAGAAAGATTTTTAAGCACCATTGAAAATGGTATTCATATTTTCAATGAAGAATTAAAAAATACTAAAGATATTTTTAGCGGAGAAGTAGCTTTTAAACTTTATGATACTTATGGTTTTCCGCTTGATTTGACTGCTGATATGTTAAGAGAAAAAAATATTAAAATAGATGAGACTGAATTTGAAAAATTAATGCAAGAGCAAAAAATAAGAGCAAAGGCTTCTTGGAAAGGCAGTGGAGATAAAGCAATTAATGGTGATTTTAAAATTTTACTTGAAAAATTTGGCACTAACATCTTTAGTGGCTATGAAAATTATGAAGAAAAAACAAAAATTTTAGCTATTTTGGATGAAAATTTTAAAATAATCACAAATGCCAAAATAGGCCAAAAAGTATGGTTAATGCTTGAAAAAACTCCATTTTATGCTACAAGTGGCGGACAAAGTGCAGATACTGGCACAATTAACAATAATGAAGTTTTAGACACTCAAAAATTCTTTGACATTAATTTATCTTTTGTCAAACTTAATCAAGATGTAAAATGTAATGATGAAGTTATTGCCTGCATTGACACTATAAAAAGAGAACAAATCGCAAGACACCATAGTGCAACACACCTTTTACACCATGCTTTAAGAGTGATTTTAGGCTCACACATTAGCCAAGCTGGATCTTTAGTAGAGCATAATAAATTGCGTTTTGATTTTACCCACACTAAAGCACTTAGCAAAGAAGAACTGCTTCAAATTCAAAACCTAGTAAATGACTATATAGCTAAAGCTAGTTTAGCTAAAACCCAATTATTAGAACTAGAAGAAGCCAAAAAAAGGGGTGCTATAGCTTTGTTTAGTGAAAAATACAGCGATAAAGTTAGGGTTTTAACTTTAGGTGAGAGCAAGGAACTATGCGGTGGCACTCATGTAAAAAATACCTCTGAAATTGGTAGTTTTTATATAGTAAAAGAAAGCGGAGTAAGTGCTGGAGTTAGAAGAATAGAAGCTGTGGTAAGCAAAGCTGCGCTTACATATGTAAATTCTATTTTTGAAGAATTCAATAAAATCAAAGAAGAATTAAAAACTAATGATGTATTGAACGCTTTTAATAAATTAAAAAATGAAAATTTAAATTTAAAAAATGAATTAAAAAATTCAAACAAACTAGATTTAAAACATGAAATAATCAATAATATAGCAGTTTGCATTATGCAAATTCAAAATAAAGATTTAAAAAATTTAGTGGATGAATTTAAAAACAAATTTGACAAGTGTGTGATTTTACTCTTGCAAGAAAAAGATTTTAAAGTGCAAATTGTAGCTGGGGTTAAAAATGCTCCTATTAAAGCTGGAGCGTTAGTAAAAGAAATTGCTACCATATTAGATGGAAACGGTGGAGGTAGAGATGATTTTGCCACTGCTGGAGGTAAAAACATAAGTAAAATTAACGAAGCTTTAGAATATGCTCAAAAAATTATCAATGAGAGTTTAAATTAATGTTATATCTAGCTTCAAGCTCTAGCTCAAGAGCAAAATTACTCAAAGAAGCCAATATAAATTTTAAACAAATCTTTTTTGATTATAATGAAAAAGGCGTGCAAGATAAAAATCCTTTTTCATATGTTCAAAAAGTAGTTTTTGAGAAAGAAAAACAATTTTTAGAAAAACACTATGAATTTAAAAATATTTTATTTGCTGATAGTATAGTTTGTGTTGAAAATGAAATTTTTACTAAAGCTACAAATGATGAGGAAGCTTTAAAAATGCTAAAATTTCAAAGCGGCAAAACCATTAGCGTTTTAAGTGCTATGATTCTTATTTTAGATAATAAAAGACTTATAAATTTAAGCAAAAGCGATTTAATACTAAAGCATTTTGATGAAAAAGATTTACAATCATATATTGACTCAAAACTTTATCAAAATAAAGCAGGAGCTGTGATGAGCGAAGGATTTCACAAAAAATATATCAAAAAAATCATAGGAAACCAAAGCACTATCTTAGGTTTAAACATCGAAATTTTGAAAGCATTTCATGATAAAAATATTTAAAATTTTTATTTCTTTTTGTGTAGTTTGCACTATAGGAATTTTTATTTTTATTGCATATTTATTTTCTGATTCTGATTTAAATCAATACACTTTTAAAGATTACAAACCACCTCTTACTACTCAAATTTTTGATAGAAATGGTAAGTTAGTAGCAAATGTTTTTGATGAACATCGTTTTTATGTAAATTATGAAGAACTGCCTCCAAGATTAATAGAAGCTTTGGTTGCCATAGAAGATACTAGTTTTTTTGAGCATGATGGAGTAAATTTTGATGCTATTTTTAGAGCGATTATAAAAATTGTAAAAAGTGGTGGAAAGACTATGGAAGGAGCTTCTACACTTACTCAACAATTTATAAAAAATACAGAATTAACCCCTGAAAGAACATTAAGTAGAAAATTAAAAGAGGCTTTACTTGCATACAAAATAGAAAATACTTTAAGTAAAGAACAAATTTTAGAAAGATATTTAAATTTCATCTTTTTTGGACATGGATATTATGGAGTAAAAACTGCTGCTTTGGGATATTTTAGAAAAGATTTAGATGAGTTGAGCTTAAAAGAAATAGCTATATTAGTAGGAATGCCAAAAGCTCCTAGCACATATGATCCTACTAGACATTTAGATTTATCTTTAGCAAGAGCAAATAGTGTTATCCAAAGAATGTACAATCTTGGTTGGATTAGCCAAGAAGAATACATAAATGCATTAAATGAAGTTCCAAAAGTTTATGATGATACTTTAACTCAAAATGTAGCCCCTTATGTAACACAAGAGGTTTTAAAACAATTAAGTGGCATTAAAGATCTTAAAAGTGGTGGTTATAAAATCGAACTAGCCATAGATCTTGAGGTGCAAAATATCGCTAGAGAATCTTTAAAATTTGGTTATGATGAGATAGTTAAAAGAGATAAAGATGCAAATTTAAGCACGCTAAATGGGGCTATGATAGTTGCAAATCATCAAACAGGAGATATTTTAGCCTTACTTGGTGGTGTAAATTATGCAAAAAGTAATTTCAATCGTGCAACTCAAAGCTTAAGACAACCTGGAAGCTCATTTAAACCATTTTTATATCAAATAGCTATAGATTTAGGTTATTCTCCAATGAGTAAGGTAGCAGATATTTCAAGAATTTTTGAAAGTACTGATAAAAATGAAAAAAACTGGAAACCAAAAAATTATGGAGGAAATTTCCAAGGATTAATCACGCTAAAAGAAGCTTTAACTGGCTCAAGAAACCTAGCAACTATCAATCTTGCTTTATCGCTTGGGCTTGATGTAATACATGAAAAATTAAACAATATGGGGTTTAAAAACATCCCTATTGACTTATCTATTGTACTTGGAAGTTTTGGAATTTCAATTTATGATTATGCAAAATTATATACAGTATTTGGAAATTACGGGGTGCAAAAAGACTTAATACTCATTAAAAAAGTGCTTGATAAAAATGGAAATATAGTTGTAGAATTTAATTCTGGCGAAAGAAGAGTTAGTGATGAAACTCAAGCTTTTTTAGTTAATGATATGATGCAAAATGTCGTAAAAAATGGCACAGGTAAAAATGCAAAAGTAGAAGATATAGAAATAGCGGGCAAAACAGGAACTTCAAACAAAAGCATAGATGCTTGGTTTTGCGGATTAACTCCAGAAATTGAAGTGATTATTTGGTATGGTAATGATGATAATAAACCTATGAGGCAAATAGAAGGAGGAGCTAGGACCGCAGCTCCTGTGTTTAAAGATTTTTTAACCAAATACTTAGAGCTTTATCCTGATAGTGCTAGAAAATTTAGGATTCCAAATGGAGTTTATCAAGGATTTTTTGAAAAAAACAAAGAATATTATACCAATACATCTCCTTTTCCTAGACAAAACCCTATACTTATTGAAAATAACGATATAATTTTTTAAGATATTTTT
This sequence comes from Campylobacter volucris, assembly GCF_008011665.1. GTDB lineage: Bacteria > Campylobacterota > Campylobacteria > Campylobacterales > Campylobacteraceae > Campylobacter_D > Campylobacter_D volucris_A. Next base: position 44,697 of record NZ_VOWJ01000013.1, on the reverse strand, counting down.
TATAAAATAATAAAAATTATTTTTTGTTTTCCTTTATATGTTTTAATTTTACAAATCATATAAAGGAAAAGCATGAATATTACCCATGAAAATTTATATAACAATAGACGCCATTTTTTAAAGCTTGGCGTAGGAGCACTTATTGGAACAAGTGTGATACAATCAAAACTAATGGCTTTAAATTTTACCCCTAGTGACAATATGCAAAATTTAAAAATAAGCGATGAAAAAGTTGCAACTAATTATGTAAATTTTTATGAATTTTCTACTGATAAAAAAAGAGCAGTTGAACTTGCTAGAAATTTCAATACTAATGGTTGGAAAATAGAAATAAGCGGAGAAGTAGAAGAGCCAATAACCTTAACAATGCAAAATTTATTGTCTCTTCCTTTAGAAGAAAGAGTATATAGATTTCGCTGTGTTGAGACTTGGTCTATGGTGGTGCCTTGGGTTGGTTTTGAACTGAGAGCTTTAATAGAAAAATGTAAAGTAAAAAGTAGCGCAAAATTTGTTAAATTTACTACACTTTTTGATAAAGATCAATTTCCAGATCAAGCTTCATTTTTTCCTACTATTGATTACCCTTATGTGGAGGGCTTAAGAATGGATGAAGCTATGCACCCTTTAACCTTAATGGCTGTTGGTATGTATAAAAAGCCTTTATTGGGACAAAATGGGGCTCCAATTCGCTTAGTAGTGCCTTGGAAATATGGCTTTAAGAGTATTAAGTCTATCGCTAAAATCGAATTTGTCAAAGATCAACCAAAAAGCACTTGGGAACTAGCCAATCCTAGAGAATATGGTTTTTATGCTAATGTAAATCCGGAAGTTTCTCACCCAAGATGGTCTCAAGCAAACGAGCGTCCTTTGGGAGAATTTTTTACTAAACCCACTTTAATGTTTAATGGTTATGGTAAAGAAGTGGCATATTTATATAAAGATATGGATCTAAAGGCCAATTTTTAATGAAAACAAAATTCGCAAATTTAAGCACTTTAATTTTATTTATCTTAAGCATTGCTTTTAGTATCTATCAACTTTTAAATGAATTTGATATAGTTAAGGCTGTATATTTTTATAGTGGTATATTTGCTTTAACTTTTTTTGCCACAAGTTTGTTTTTTTCTTTATTTAAATTTAAAATCACTAAAGATTTTCCAAAATTTTTAGGTTTTTACACCTTTTTTTGGGCATTAATTCATTTTTTAAATTATTTCATTTTTACAAAAAATTTTAATTTCTTTGTATTTTTAAAAGATACTTTTAGCAAAAATTTAGAATTTAGCGGATTTTTAGCATTTTTCATATTAATTTTAATGTTTATTAGCTCTTTTAAAAAATTTAGAAAAATTACTAAGATAAGAAAACTAGGATATGTTTGCTTTATAATTAGTTCATGGCATTATTTTATATCTGCTAAAGTTCCACAACTTCCACATTTTACTTTTATTTTAATTGCTTGTTTGTTTTTATTGCTCAAAATATTTAAATTTCTTAAAAAGAGAAAAAAAGTAACCTTTTTTATAAAATCACCTCAAACAAAATAAACATTAAGATTGAGATAATTATCTTTTCCTTAAAATAAGATTTAAATTATCTTATTTTAAGGAAATTTTATGCAAAGAAGAGATTTTTTAAACGGAATGGCATTAACCATACTTGCTGGTATGACTCCTTTGCAAGTACTCTATGGAAAAGATGCAAAAGTCGAAGATTTTACCAAAGAATACTATCCACCAAAATGGCTTGGATTAAGAGGTAGCAATAATGCAAGTTATGAATTTGCTCATATGTTAAGAGATGGGCACAAATTTGATTTTAGCTCGTTAAAACCAAAACAAGAATATGATTTAGTTGTAGTTGGAGCTGGCATTAGCGGTTTAGCAGCTGCCTGTTTTTATCAAAATAAATTTGGTAAAAATAAAAAGATTTTAATTCTTGACAATCATGATGATTTTGGTGGACACGCTAGAAGAAATGAAATAGAACTTGAAGATGGAACAATTTTAAGCTATGGTGGAAGCGAATCGTTTCAATCTCCAAAAGCTTTATATTCTAAAGAAGTGGTTGATTTATTATCTTCTTTAGGAGTAAATATTGATGATCTTGCAAAGCGTTTTGATGTGAATTTTTATCCTGATTTAAATTTGAGTAGAGGTGTGTATTTTTCTAAAGCTGAATTTGGAGTAGATAAAGTAGTAAGTGGAAATCCTAGAAAAGTAATTTGTGATGATATTCCCGAAAGCAAAAGCAACGGAAGAAGCATAGAAGCTTTTATAGGAGATTTTCCGCTTAGTAAAAAAGATAAAAAAGATCTAATTGCATTATTTAAAAGCGAAAAAGATTATTTAAAAGGTATGAATAAAGAACAAAGAGAAGAGTATGTTGCTAAAACTAGTTACAAAGACTTTTTAAAAGACAAAGTAAAACTTTCACCTCAAGCTATTAAATTTTTTGAAGGAATGACAGATGATTTTCTAGCTTTAGGTATAGATGCTACTTCATGCGAAGATGCTAGAATTTCTTTCTTACCAGGATTTGATAAACTTGGACTTGATCCTATAGAAGGTGAAGCTTTGGCTGAAATGGAAGAACCATATATTTATCATTGTGCTGATGGAAATGCCACGGTTGCAAGATTAATGGTAAAAAGATTAATCCCTGAAGTTTCTTCTAAAGGTAAAGATATGGATGATATTACCTTAGCTCATTTTGATTATTCTAAACTTGATTTACCTAAAAATAAAGTCAGATTAAGATTAAATAGTACAGTCGTCAATGTAGAAAATACTAAAGATGGAGCTTTAGTAACTTACATCAATAAAGGTAAAAGCTACAGAGTCAAAGCTAAAAAAGTTGTCATGGCAAATTACAACAGCATGATACCTTACATCATCCCTACTCTACCTAATGAACAAAAAGAAGCTTTAAGCAAAAATGTCAAAACTTCTCTTTTGCATACTAAAGTTATAGTTAGCAATTGGGAGCCTTTTATAAAGCTTGGCGTTCATGAAATTTACTCTCCAAAAATGCCTTATGCAAGAACAAAACTAGACTATCCAGTAGATATGGGCGGATACCATCACCCAAGAGATCCTAAAAAACCAATTTGCATTCATATGGTATGTTCACCATTGGCATTTGCTAATATACAAGGAATAGATCTAAATGGTATGGATGCAAGAGATAGAGCTAGAGTTGGGAGAAATTTACTATATGCAATGAGTTTTGATGAACATGAAAAAATCATACGCGATCAGCTTCAAGGTATGCTAGGCTCAGCAGGATTTGATCATGAAAAAGATATTAAAGCTATCGTTGTAAATCGTTGGGGACATTGCTACTCATATACAGAAAATTCTCTTTATGATGATAGCAATGAAGCGCAAAAAACTATAGAACTTGCAAGGAAACCTTTTAAAAATATCGTTATAGCGAATTCAGACTCTGATTGGTCTGCTTATATGCATTCTGCTATTGATCAAGCTCATCGTGCTGTTAATGAATTATGATATTTTAAACTCCTTAATCTTAAGGAGTTTAAAACTACTGCTATAGAACTACAACTCATTGCCAAAGCTGCTAAATGAGGGCTTAAGCTAATCCAAGGCACAAAACCTGCTGCTATGGGAATACATAAACCATTATAAACAAAAGCCCAAAATAAATTTAGTTTTATAATTTTTTTAGTTTTTTTAGCTAATTTAAAACAATAATCAATTAACATCAAATCATCTTTAATCAAAATAAAATCACCACTTTTTTTAGCCAAATCACTCGCTTTAGAAAAACTTATACTCACACTGGCTAAATTTAAAGCAGGAGCATCATTGATCCCATCTCCGACAAAAAGTACTTTTTCTTTATGCATTTTTGATTTAATAAATTCAAATTTTTCTTCTGGTTTAAGAACAGCATAAAATTCAGTAATATTAAGATTTTTAGCTATTTTAGCAACACTTTCTTGATTGTCTCCACTTAAAATAATACTTTTTATATTTTTATTGGTTAAATTTTGTATTAATTTTTTAGCTTGAGGTTTTAACTCATTTTTAAAACAAACCCCACCTAAGCAAACTCTATTTTTTATGAAATAAATAGTCGTTGGAGCTATTTGTTTAAATTGATCTAAAAAAAAATTACTCTTAGCGATATTAATATTTAATTGATTGCAAAATGATTCATTAACTATAAAATATTCATCATTTTTATCCTTATATGCAATACCACTTCCGACCATTACTTCAATCTCACCTAATAAATCTTCTTTAGTGTCTAAATTTTTCACCAAAGCTTTAGCTATAGGATGAGAGCTAAATTTTTCAATTTGAACTAATTTTTTAAAATCTTCTTCACTTAAATCATATTTATAAACACTAAGTTCATCTTCACTTAAAGTGCCTGTTTTGTCAAAAATAGCTAGTTTAATGTCTGATAAATTTTCTAAAACTGCTGGATTTTTTATTAAAATGAAATTTTTAGCACCATTTGATAATGCACTTACTATTGCTATAGGCGTTGCAAGTCCTAAAGCACAAGGACAAGAGATTAAAAGTGTAGCGCAAGCATGCAAAAAGGCCAAATTTAATCCTTCTTTAAAATACCAAAAGCAAAAAACACCCATAGCAAGTAAAATAATAAAACCCACAAAATATGCTGAAATGATATTAGCTAAATTTGCCAAAGGTGTTTTTATATTGCCTGCTTTAAAAACCAAATCTTTAATTTGCTCTAGCGAACTTTCTATGGATTTTTTACTCGCTTTGATTTTTAAATTTCCATTTATCAAAACACTCCCGGCTAAAATTTCATCTCCTTCTTGTTTTAAAAGAGGTAAAAATTCACCCGTTAAAAAGCTAACATCTACCTCAGCTTTACCATTAAGCACTACACCATCAGCAACAACACTCTCTCCTTCTTTAACTAACATCACATCATCCTTTTTCACAAAAGAACTAGAAATTTCTTTAATACTACCATCATCACAAATTACATTAGCGTATTTAATATCTATATTTTTTAATTGATCATGATATGCCAAAGATTTTAATTTAGCTTTTTCTTCTAAATATTTGCCTAAAAGTATAAAACTTATAATCATACTTCCACTGCTAAAATATAAATACCCATCCTTATTAAACACATCAAAATAAACCAATAAAGAATACACAAAAGACACCAAAGCACCCAAAGAAACCAAGGTATTCATATCTAAATTTTTACAAAACAATCCTTTTATAGCATGAGCAAAAAAACTTTCACCACAATAAAAAATTCCAACAAAAGATAAAACTAGTTGGATTAAATTCGAAATTTGTCCTTGCGCAAACATTTCAAAATACATCACAATAATGCTTAATGCTATACTAAGCAAAAGATTGTTTTTAAGTTTTTTTAATTCTTGTATTTTGTGTAATTTTAAATTTTGCTCATCTTCTAAAATTTCAAAACCTAAAGTTGTAATTTTTTCTTTGATTTTTTCTATACTTTTATCATCTTTTAGCAAAAAAACACCACTTGAATTCACATAAGAAACGCTTACATCTTCAACACCATCGATTTTAGAACACACTTTTTCAATTGCATTAGAGCAATTTACACAAGTCATTTTAGCTATTTTGAGTTTTAATTCAATCATTTTCTATTATTTCAAAACCTAAATCTTTTAAATCATCTTTAAATTTTTGAATTTGATTAGGATTTAAATCAATATCAATTGTTTTACTTTCTACATCTATACTCATAATACCATATTCATCTTCTAATGAAGCTTTGATTAAATTTACACAACTTTCACAATTAATATTTTTTGTTTTTATTTGCATTAATTATCCTTTTTAAGAATTTAAAAGTACCACTGCGATTAAAACCACAACAATACCAGCTAAACCAATTTTATTTAATTTTTCCTTATAAAAAATCCAACCACCAAGACAAGTTCCTATAATTCCAACAGCACCCCAAGTAGAATATGCAATACTTAATGGAACATATTCTAAACTAAAAGAAAGCATAAAAAAAGCTAAAATTGCACAAAAAATCGCTCCAAATCCCCATTTTTTATGCTTGAAACTTTCAGATTTTTTTAGCAATAAATTTGCCACTATATCAAGTATGGCTGATAAAATAATTACTATTAAATATAATTTCATTCTTCTTTTACCTCGCCTAAATTAATCATTACAATTCCAATTATCGATAAAATAATTCCTAAAATTTGTAAATTAGTTAAATTTTCTTCAAACAACACAAAAGAAACCAAAAGAATCAATATCATCCCTAAAAGTTCCCATACCGCATAAGCAATACCAATTTGAATTTTTTTAATTGCAAGCCCCATAAGAAAATAAGAAAAAGCAATAAATAAAGCCATGAAAAAATAACCAAAAAGCTTATTTTCTATTTTTAAAAAACTAGTTCCTATAACTTCAAAAACAATAGCACCAATTAAAAAAAACCATGCAATCAAAACTTCTTTTTTTACACTCATAATTTTCCTTAGATTTTTGAATTTTATATTGTGAGAGATAAATTTTAAGAGTTGTTTATTCTATCTAAGAAATCTTTAAAATCAAATTTAGACTTCTTAGTTTATACTTTTGTGCTAAAAATTATTTAGAAAGAGAGATTTTATGGGAAGAGCGTTTGAATATCGCAGAGCCTCAAAAGAAGCAAGATGGGATAAAATGAGCAAACTTTTTCCAAAACTTGCTAAAGCCATACAAGTAGCCGCTAAAGAAGGTGGAATTGATCCTGATATGAATCCAAAACTAAGAAGCGCCATAGCTACAGCCAAGGCTAATAATATGCCAAAAGATAATATCGATGCAGCTATAAAAAGAGCAAGTGGAAAAGATAGTGCTGATATTAAAAACATACACTATGAAGGAAAAGCAGCACATGGAGCTTTGATTATAGTTGAATGCATGAGTGATAATCCTACTCGCACAGTAGCAAATGTAAAAGCTATTTTTAGTAAAAATGGTGGAGAAATTTTACAAAATGGTTCTTTGACATTTATGTTTTCACACAAAGCTGTGTTTCATCTTGAAAAGACTGATACAGATTTAGAAGAACTTGAATTGGATTTAATCGATGCTGGACTTGAAGAATTAGAGCAAAACGAAGAAGAATTGTTAATCATAGGAGACTATACTGCTTTTGGTGAACTTAGTAATGCTATAGAAAAAAAAGGTTTAATACTTAAAAAAGCAGGACTTGAGTATATCGCAAATAATCCTGTAAACTTTAATGAAGAACAATTAAACGATATAGAAAAATTACTTGATAAATTAGAAGATGATGATGATGTTCAAGCAGTTTATACAAATATAGAATAGGAGAAAACATGCTTAAAAAAATCGACACTAAAAATGCTAAAAAATACAATTTTGCCATTATTAGCACTGACAAAGGCGATATGACTTTAAAATTATTTCCTAATGAAGCTCCACAAACCGTGTGTAATTTTGCAAATTTAGCAAATGATGGTTTTTACGATGATTTGATTTTTCATCGCGTGATTGCAGATTTTGTTATACAAGGAGGCTGTCCTCATGGCATAGGCTCGGGTGGACCTGGATATGAAATAGAATGTGAATGCGATGATCAAAAACACAAACACTTAAGAGGAACTTTATCTATGGCTCATGCTGGTAAAGATACGGGCGGATCGCAATTTTTCATTTGTCATAGCCCTCAACCTCATTTAGATGGAGTTCATACCATCTTTGGACAAATTGATGAAAATGACAAAGAAAGCTTAGAAGTTTTAGATAGTATCAGAGAAAATGATAAAATCAAAACTATAAAAATTTTAGAAAAACTCGAAGAAAAATAATTTTATTTTAGGGAAAATAATGCTTGGAGAAATTGTAGATTTTTTACTTACACTAGCAAAAGATTGGGGTTATCTAGGCATTATCTTTTTAATGTTTATTGAAAGTTCTTTTTTTCCATTTCCTAGCGAAGTGGTTATGATTCCTGCGGGTTATTTGGCTCATCAAAATGAATTAAACTTTTGGATTTGCCTTTTTTGTGGAACATTTGGAGCACTTTTAGGGGCTTTATTTAATTATTATCTTTGTTATTTTTTAGGACGCAATGTGGTTTTAAAAATATGTAAATATTTTGGCATAAACGAAGAAAAATTTCATAAATTTGAAGTATTTTTTAACAAACACGGAGAAATTTCAACCTTTACAGGCAGGCTAATCCCTGGTTTGCGCCAATACATTTCACTGCCTGCTGGACTTGCAAGAATGAATTTAAATAAATTTATTTTTTACACAAGCTTGGGCACTGGAATTTGGTGTTTGATTTTACTTATATTAGGATATATTTTAGGAAAAAATGAAGATTTAATAAAACAATATTTACATTTAGTGATTATAGCTTGTCTAGTTTTTGTTGCCATTATGATAGCAATTTATATATTTTTTCAAAAAAAAGAAAGTAAGCCAACTAAACAAAAATGCACAAACCAAATATCCAAGAATTAACCAATTTTTTAATTTCTTATATAACCATATTTTTAGGAGCTGGAACTTATACAGCAAGAGTTGCAAAATGCGTAGATAGGATAGCTCGTGCTTATGACTATGAAATCAATATGAATTTTTTCTTTCATCATACTGCAATTAATATTTATGATAAAGAAAATAACTCCAATCAAAGAACTTTTATCATTCCCAATAATTATAAACATATAAATTTTAAAATCATTTTAGAATTAAGCGCTTTAAGCTGGCAAATTTACGATCATAAATACAATTTAACACAAGCAAAAAAATCATTTGAAAAAATAATCCAAACAAAAGAAAATCCTATACTTTTAGATCTTTTTTTAATTTCTAGTGCTAATGCTGCATTTTGCAAGCTTTTTGGCGGGGATTTATATGGATGTGTTTTTGTATTTATCGCAACATTAATAGGATTGAGTTTAAAATTTATACTTACTAAAATAAAAATAGATTTAAGAATTCAATATATCATATGTTCATTTATTTCATCTTTGATAGTATTTATAGGAGTTGATTTAAATCTTATCAAAGATCCTAATGTAGCACTTGGATCAAGTATTTTATATCTTATACCTGGAGTTTATTTTATCAATTCAATTGTAGATATTTTAAAAGATCATATTTTAATGGGACTTAGTCGTATTATTAGCGTTGCTATTTTAATTTGCTGCATAGCTATTGGAATTTACACAACTTTAAGCATTAATAATTTTGGAATTTTACAATGATTGATTATAGCTCTATACTTTGGGATATGTTTTTTGCAGCACTTACAGGATTTGGCTTTGCATATGCTTACAATCCTCCACTTAGAACACTTTTTTTATCTGCATTATTGGCTGCATTTGCTCATAGTTTGCGTTTTACCTTGATAAATTATTTTAATTTTCAAACTCTTGCTATAGCTACATTTATTGCCTCATTTGCCATAGGATGCATAGGTTTAATTTTGGCAAAAATTTTTAAAACACCTGCAGAAATTATAGCCTTTCCAGCTCTTATACCTATGATACCTGGAATTTATGCCTATAAGGCAATTTTATATCTCATAAGCTTTATAAGATCAGATGATACTATCATTAAAACAGAAGCACTTATACAATTTTTTGATTATTTTTTTACCACTCTTTCAGTTACATTAGCTTTAGCCACAGGAGTAAGCGTAACTTTGCTTTTATTCTTCGAGCAAAGCTTTATGATGACAAGAAATATTAAAAAACACGATTAAAAATTAATCGTGATTCATTTTATTTTTAGCTTCAATTCCCATTAATGCAAATGCAGTTTTAATACTCAAAGCACAAACCGCAAAAAGTTTTAAAAGCTCATCTTCATTTGATGAACCAACAACTTTGTTTTCATTATAAAATTTATGAAAAAGTGCTGCTAAATTTTTTAAATAATCAGGAATTTTTTGCAAAGCCCTACTTTCAAACGCATCATGCAACACAGCTTTTAAATTCAAACTTTCAAATAAAAGATTCATTCCATCTTCATTTAAGGTTTGAATTTTTACATCTAAAATATCCTCTATATTTTTATTAGCCTTAGCAAAAACTTGATGAATTCTTGCATGTGCATAATTAATATAATAAACAGGATTAGAACTATCTTCTTTTTTAAATTCATCTACATCAAATTCTAAATGCGTATCGCATTTTTTACTTAAAAATATATATCGTAATGCATCACTACCAAGTTCTTCTAAAACATCACTCATTAAAATAAAATTACCAGCTCTTTTGCTCATTTTATAAGGCTGACCATTTTTTAATAAAGACACCATTTGAGCTAAAATGATTTCTAAATTTTTCGCATCAAACCCTAAAAATTCCATAGCTGCTTTTATTCTAGCTATATAACCATGATGATCAGCTCCCCAAATATTAATACATTTAGTATAAGGCCTACTCATTTTATCTTTATGATAAACTATATCAGCAGCTAAATAAGTACCCTTACCATCATCTTTAATAATCACACGATCTTTTTCATCGCCTTTTTTAGTAGAAGCAAGCCAAATTTTTTCTTCTTTTTCATAAGTACCATTGTACATCTTTAGTGCTTCTAGGGTATTTTGCAATTGAGAATAATAGCTAGTTTCACTAACATAAAAATCAATATAAATTTTAGCATCAGCTAAATTTTGCTTAATCAAATCAAGCATTTTATCTTTAGCCCAATTTGCAAGTTCAGGTATATTTTCATCGATAAAAAAAGTTTTATCAAAATTAACAAAAGCTTCTTTAGCAATATCTACAATATATTCACCTTTATAATACTCTTGGGGATATTGCACATTTTCTTTTAAACAGTGTTCTTTTACAGCAAGCAATACTGATAAACCTAAAAGATAAATTTGATTACCTGCATCATTTATATAATATTCTGTATCAAATTTATATCCTAAATGTCTAGCAACTCTTGCCAAGCTATCTCCAAAAATAGCACCTCTTGCGTGACCTATATGCAAAGGACCTGTAGGATTTGCACTCACATATTCAAGTAAAAAACTTTCATTTTTTAAATCATCTTTTGCAAAATTCTTAGGATCTTTTAAAGCTTTAGTAGATAAAAAATCCAAAAATGTTTTTGAAAGTTTAAAATTTACATAACCATTAACAGCTTCAACACTTTCAAAATATTCACAATCTTGCAATTTTAAAACAATATCTTGCGCTATTAACATAGGATTTTGCTTTAACTCTTTAGCCAAAGAAAAGGCTAAAGGAGTTGCAAAATGAGCTAAATTTTTATTTTTAGGATTTTCTAAAATAAGATCCCTACCAAGTTTTTCTTTAATTGCTTCATAAATTAAAGTTTTCAAAGCTTGCCTTTATGTAAAATTATACTTTTTTTATATCTTCATTCTCTTTTATAACAGCATCTTTTTCACCAACTTTTTCTATTTTTTGAGCATTATCCTGCGATAGTTTTTTATCATCTTCAGTATTCATTTCATCTTTAAAAGTTTTAATACCTTTTCCTAATCCTTTTGCAAGTTCTGGTATTTTTTTGGCACCAAATAATAAAACCACTATAAGAAGTATAATCAGCCATTGAGTTCCACTTGGCATATGCATGCTAATCTCCTTTATTCCATTGGATTTGAATTTGTTCTAAATTGAATTTTTTACTTTTGATTTTAGATACTTCAAACACAGCTTCTAATTGCTTATAACTTGTTTCAAGATCTTCATTAATAATTAAAAAATCATACTGAGATAAAAATTTCATCTCCTCACTAGCATTTTCTAATCTCTTACCAATATCTTCTATTTTATCAGTATTTCGCTTAAGTAATCTTTTTTCAAGCTCTTTTTTATTTTTAGTGGTAACAAAAACAGAAGTGATAAAATTTGACATCTTTTCTTTTACTATACAAAAACCTTGGACATCAATATCAAAAATAACACTCTTTCCATCTTCTAAAGCTTTTTTAATGGGAATCAAAGAAGTGCCATAATAATTTTTATGTACCAATGCCCATTCTAAGAATTCTCCATTTTCTATACCTTGCTTGAATTCAACTTCACTAATAAAATGATAATCTACTCCATTTTTTTCATTTTCTCTTGGAGCTCTTGTAGTGCTTGATATAGAAAAATAAATATTTTCTTTTTCTTTAAAAAGTCTTTGTAATAAAGTGCTCTTACCAGCGCCACTTGGACCAGATATAATTAAAATTTGGCCACTCAATTTTTATTACTCTCATCAAAACTAATGTTAATATTTATATTCATTTTCATACCTTTTAATGCTGCTTTTAAGGTATCATCGGTAATGCTTGAAGTAATTGTTTGGGCTATGCTTTTGCTTAATTCATCAACCATTTCTTCATTATTCTCAACATCTTCTAAATCACTAATGTGATTATTCATTTTAACATCATCTTGTAAATTTACATCATTAGATGTTGTTTCTCCTAGAGCCATCTTGATTTCTTCTTCACTTAAAGAAGCAAAATCATCTTGTTCATTTTTCATATTTTCATCCATGTTAATAAATTCACCCATTGTTTTTTCATCCAATTCTTCTAATTCCTCATCAAGCTCATCAATAGCAGCTAATTCTTCTTTTATCTTATCTTGAGTACTAATTTCTTCATCAAAAGTAAAATCTTCTTGAATATTTTCATTTTTAGACTCAAGTAATTCTTCTACTTGCGGCTGTTCATCATCTAAATTTTCATCTAAATTTTCATCCTCATTGCCAATAAATTTCGCATCTTTTGGAATATCGTCAAAATCCACTTCTTTTTCACCAAGTTCTTCCACCAATGGTTCTTCTAAATCATTAATATTTTGTAAATGCGCGGCATTTTCTTCTACATTTTCTTCTACATTTTCTTCTACATTTTCTTCTACATTTTCTTCTACATTTTCTTCTACATTTTCTTCTACATTTTCTTCATCTAAATTTAAATCTTTTAACAATTCATCTGTATCCAACAATTCATCATCTTCTAAAATTTTATCCTCATCAAAACCAAGCAATTGCTCATCCAAATTATTATTTGATTGTTCTTGCCCCGCTCCACTAAATTCTTTAATTCCACCTAATAACTCTATAAAATCAGTAGGTAAAAAAGGCTTATATAAACACTCTATATCTTCTTTTTTTTCTTGATTTCTTGGTAATAAATAAATCAATCTATCACATTTTGTTTTAAGTTCATTTAAATCAACATCATTATCATGATCTACGATGATAATATCATAATGCGAAAGTTCACCTTCAATATCTGCAAGTTCTTCAAAATCATAACCAAGTTTTTGCACACCCAAACTTACTAATTTAGACACAGCAACATTAGAATTTATAAGTAAAACTTTCATTCACTTCTCCTAAAAACTTAAAAAATGTGTTATTCTAAAATATTTTTAATTATTTATTGCTTATAGATTAAAAAACAATAATTCAATATGTTCAAAACTTTTCATTATTAAATTTTTAAAATACTCCATCATTACAAGCAAAATAGCTATTAATACGGCAAATGATAAAAATATTTTTATTGGATATCCTACAACTAATAAATTAAATTGAGGCATTGTTTTCATAAGCATACCAAAAATTACATCTGATAACAAAGAAATAGCCAAAATAGGAAAAGCCATAGAAAAACCTAAAACAAAAATATTAACCATAGCTTTATTTAAATAAAGCATTAAATTTTCATGCGGGTAAAATCCGCCTAAGCTGATATAATCTAAAGAATTTGATATGAAAAGCAATACCAAATGATGTCCATCAAAAGCTAAAAAAAATAATAATGCTAATAAATTCAACACTTGAGAAATCACTGGAGTATTAGCCCCGGTTGATGGATCAACAATGCTAGCCATAGAAAATCCCATGGTAAAAGATACTTGTTCCCCTGCCATTTGTAAGATGGCAAAAACCATTTGTAAAATCAACCCTGCAATTATTCCAAACAAAACCTCACCTAAAAGAAAAAATATAAAAAAAGAATCGGGAGTGTTTCCTTCTACTTTTGCCAAAGGAAATAAAAACATAGTTAAAAATAATGCCAAAGTAGTTTTGATGACTATAGGAATACTATTGTGAGAAAAAAAAGGAAAAAAAACAAACAAACCGCTCATTCTTGCAAAAAGCAACATGAAAGCAACTACATTTTGATCACCTAAATACTTAACAAATTCCATGATTTCCTAAATGAAAAACAAAATCACATTTTTTTGCAAGTTCTTGATCATGAGTAACAAATACCAAAATCGCATTATGATTTTTAACATAATCAATCAAAATTTCCATCACATTATGGGCATTTTTATAGTCTAAATTTCCAGTTGCTTCATCAGCAAAAATAATTTTAGGTTTTTTACTTAAAACTCTAGCAATGCTTACTCTTTGCTGTTGGCCACCGCTTAATTTTGTAATTTTTTGCTCTAATAAATCATCTATACCTAACTGCCTTAAAAACTCATAATCAATTTCTTGCTTACTTAGAATACTAGCTAATTCAATATTTTCAAAAGCAAAAAAACCTTTAAATAAATAATGTGTTTGAAAAATAATTCCAAATTCATTTCTGCGAATTTTTAACAACTGCTCTTCTTTGAGTTGATATATATTTTGATTTTTATAAAAAACATTTCCAATTTTTGGTTTTAATAAAGTAGAAAATATATGCAAAAGAGTTGATTTGCCACAACCACTACTTCCTTGTATAGCAATACAATCTCTTTCACACAATGATAAATTCAAATTTTCAAAAAGCGGATATTCAAAACTATGTCCTAAATTCTCCGCTTTTAAAATTTCCATAATTAGCTCATTTGCGCAGCAACTTCAGCAGCAAAATCTTCAGTTTTCTTTTCTAAGCCTTCACCTACTTCAAAACGGATGAATTCAACTATTTTTATACTTCCGCCAAGTTCTTTTTCTTTTTCAGCAATAACTTGCTCAATAGTTTTTTTATCATCCATTACATAAAATTGACCCATTAAAGTAAGTCTACTATCAAGCTGAGAATTATCAGCAATAAAGCTATTCATCTTACCAGGAATAATATTATCCCAAATTTTTTCAGGTTTCCCTTGTGCTTTAAGTTCTGCTTTAATATCCTCTTCAGCTTGTTTTAAAATAGCTTCACTAAGTTGCTTTCTGCTTGCAAATTTAGGAATTTTATGTTCAGGTTTGTTTGGATCTTTTAATCTTCTTCTTTCCTCGTTATCTTTTTCGAGTTCAGCTGCTAAAGCTTTGTATTCATTTTCTATAAACTCCATATCTAAATCTTCATAAGATAAATAGCTAGGTTTCATAGCTGCTATATGCATACAAATATGTTTTAAAAATTCTGAGCATTTAGAAGCGGTAGCTTCACTATCACAAGCTGCGGCAATAACAACACCAACACGACCATTAGTATGAATATAGCCATTTACCACACCATTAGCACTTGCTTTTAAAGTAGCAAATCTTCTCACAACTAAATTTTCGCCTATAGTTGCAATTTGACTTTTTAAATATTCTTCAAATTTCACTCCATTAATTTCACTAGAGTGTAATTCTTCAACACTTTGAATATTTCTAGTTTGAATATGACTTGTAGTATCTTTAGTTAAAGCGATAAATTGTTCATTTTTAGCAACAAAATCTGTTTCTGAATTAATTTCACTAACAGTTGCAAATTTAAAATCATCGCTTACTTTTACACTAACCAAACCTTCGGCTGCTAAACGATCGGCTTTTTTTTCTGCTTTACCAAGACCTTTTTCTCTTAAAAGTTGAACTGCTTTTTCAAAATCACCATCTGTATCTTTCAAAGCATTTTTACAATCCATCATACCTGCGCCAGTGCTTTCGCGCAGTTCTTTTACCATTTGTGCAGTGATTTCAGCCATTATTCTTTATCTCCTTCAAAATCTTCTTCACTCATAGCTTCTTCTAAAACTTCTTTTTTTTCTTCTTCGCTAATTGGTAATTCTGTTTGTATATCACCATCTTGCTCTCTTAAAGCCTTCCCTTCATTAATTGCTTCAGCCATCTCTTGGCAAAAAAGTTGCACTGAACGAATAGCGTCATCATTGCCTGGAATCGGAAAATCAACTAAATCAGGATCACAATTTGTATCTAAAGGAGCTATTACAGGAATTTTTAATCTATTTGCTTCTTGCACTGCGATTTTTTCTTTTACTGTATCTATTACAAATATCATATCAGGTTGAGTTTTCATATATCTAATCCCACCAAGATATGCCAATAATTTTTCTTTTTTTCTAGTAAGCATTAAAGCTTCTTTTTTTGTTAAAAGCTTGATACTTCCATCTTCTTCCATTTTTTCTATAACTTCTAATTTTCTAATTGATTGACGAATGGTGCCAAAATTAGTCATCATACCACCAAGCCATCTATGATTAACATAAGGCATACCACATTTTTCAGCATATTCTTTAATAGCACCACCAGCTTGTTTTTTTGTTCCAACAAAAAGTATAGTTTTACCTTCAGCTGCCGCATCACGAACAATATTATATGTGTATCTAAAATATCTTAAGGTTTTTTGTAAATCAATTACATATATACCTTTTCTTTCGCCAAAAATAAATTTTTTCATTTTTGGATTCCATCTTCTAGTTTGATGTCCAAAATGAACACCACATTCTAATAAATCTCTCATGCTTACCATGATTTTCTCCTTGTTAAATATTTTAGGTTTATTCCTCCGCATTCATTAAACCAAATAAGCAACCTAAATAAGGAAATTAATGCGTGTGAAATGAGAAAGTATTTTATCTAATTTTGTTTATATTTAGCTTATTGTAAAATAAATAACGCTAAAAAGCGTTATTTTTTAAATTTTTAATGAAGTTTTGACCAAACAGATCTTTTCCATCCAATAGCAAAAATACTTAAGATAGCAAAGAAAATCATAATATAAATTCCAGTTTGCTCTCTCTCTTCTTTTTTGCTATCACCAACTTTTTCAAGATAATCAATAACTTCTTCTTGAGCTTTTTCATTTAAACCTACTCTAGGCATAGCTGTGCCATGAATTTTCTTTTGAGGTTCATTAATAAAAATATCAAGATAATCTCTTCCTTTAGATCTAATCATCATTGATAAATCAGGAGGTGTCATACCAAGATAATTTTTCAAATCATCCATATTTGAACTAGAAACAAACCCATCATATTTCACATCATGACATCTTCCACAAGCATTTTCAAAAACTTGCTTATCTTTTGCAAATTGAAGTTCTTTTGCTATTAAAGAATTCTTAGCTTCTTGGGATAATTCTTGATTTTTAGCATATTTTGCTTCTAATTCTTTTTTTGTTGTATCTTCAAAATCTTTTTCATATTTAATAGCAGTATCTTTTAAAAATGCTATTAAATCAGCCAAATCTTGTCCATCTTTAGTATCATCTCCACTTAAAGGATAAGCAGGCATTAAAAAAGGTTTTTCATCATTAAATTTATGTGAAATTTGCATAGCTTTAACTGGATCTATAATCAACGCAGCTAAAAATTTCTCATCATAAATACTACCTGCATCACTTAAATCAGGTGGAGTAACACCCAAAGAAGAATCTGTAATACTAGCTGGAATTCCTGCAGCTTTTACACCATGACATGCTATACAATTTCCTTCAAAAATTTCTTTACCCTTTTGCACGTTTGCTTTTGAAAAATCAATTTTTGAAATTTTTTCCCACATTTGTTTAGTGCTTTGTTCTTGACTTTGTAAAAGTTCTAAAGCTTTTTGTGTAGCAATAATAGCTTTTTCATTACCAGAAGCTTTAGCTTCATCTAAAGCCTTTGTTTTAGCTTCAATTTCCTTTTGAAAAAATTCTTCATCAGCTTTTGCAAAATCAAAATTTGCAGGAGTTGAATGTGGATTCATAACCGAATGTGCAAATGGTTCAACCCCCCAGTATACCAAAGCTGTAAAAAATACAACTACGAAAAATATTTTTAATTCTCTCATTATTAGCCCCTTTTTCTTTCCATAATTGTAATAATTGGCAATACTACTAATAACAACAATAAAAATACCATAGATGCATAAAATCCTATCCAAGCATTAATACCAGTTGGAGGAAGTTTTCCATATATTGTTAATACAATCATGTCTATTAATAACACCCAAAACCAAATAAAAAACATCGGTCTTTCATGTGCTGGTTTTACTATATCACTTCTATCAAGCCATGGTAATAAGAAAAAGATAATTTGCGCTATACCAAATGCAGCCAAACCGATATCAAAAGCTTTTATACTTCCAACATCAAAGAAAAATCCTCTTAATACTTCATAACTCCATAAAAAATACCATTCAGGATAAATATGTGCTGGAGTTTTTAATGAATTTGCAGGTTCAAAATTTATAGGATCCATAGCAAAATTGAATTTAAAACTAACCAAATAAAAGAAGAAAATCATAAATAACGAAATATACATAAAATCTTTTGCTAAAAAGCCTGGCCAAAAAGGTATAACCTTAGAACCTTTAGTATCACCAGCCAAATATCTCTCAGCTTCTAAATCAAAGTCAATTTCTTCTGAAATTTCATTATTAACATGAGGAATTCTTAACGAATAAAAATGAAAAGCTATAATACTTAAGATCACTATAGGCAACAAACAAACATGAAGCATGAAAAACCTTGTTAATGTTGGATCTGAAACTGCATAATCACCCCTTATCCAAATAACAAGTTCAGGACCTATAAAAGGAATACCTCCAAATAAATTGGTAATAACTTGAGCAGCCCAATAACTCATTTGTCCCCAAGGTAACATATAGCCACTAAATGCTTCTGCTGAAAACACAACAAACAATAGCATACCACTTACCCAGATCATCTCACGACCTTTTTTATAAGATCCATAATAAATTCCAGTAAGCATATGAATATAAATAATCAAAAACACAATTGAAGCGGCCACACCGTGAATATGACGCCAAAGCCAACCATACTCAACTTCTTGCATAATAGTTTTATTTACACTATCAAAAGCCAAAGCTACATCGGGTTTGTAATACATTACCAAAAATAAACCTGATATAAAAAGCATTGCAAAAAGTGTTGTCAAAATTACACCCATTGCCCATAAAAAATTAATTTGTTTTGGTATCCAATATTGCGCCATTAAAACATTAAAAAGCTTATTTACAGCTAATCTTTGATCAAGCCAATCAATAATACCAGTAGCTTTTTTAATTTGTGCCATATTAAGCTTCCTCCATCATTTTTTTATACTCTGGACCTTCTTCCCCTAAAACCAATTTTGTTCCCTCTATCCTAAAAGGTGGGATATCTAAAGGTCTTGGAGGCGGACCAAATACATTAACTCCATTAACATCAAATTCTCCACCATGACAAGCACATTTGAATAATCTTTCACTTGGAGCATAAGCTGGAATACAGCCTAAATGAGTACAAAGACCAATAACAACAGTGTAAGCAACATCACCTACAACCACATCTCTTTTACTATCTTTTGCCATATCTGCATCTTTTTTGAGAATAAAAATTGGCTTTTTACGCCATTCTATTGTCCTCAATTCCCCTTCTTTCATGCTTGAAAGATCTACAGTTGTAATCCCCGCTGCTTTAACACTTGGAAGTGGATCCCAAGTCTTTTTCATTGCAACTAATGAAAAAGCACCTCCCACAGCAGCTACTGTTCCAAAAGCAAATCCCATAAAGCTTCGCCTACTCTCAGATGTAGCCATATTACTCCCTTATTTTAAAATTATTTTTCAATGTAAAAAGTAAGTAGTGTATCGTAAAAATAATAAATTTTTTCTTTTGCAAAAGCCTTATAAATAAGATTTAAATGGTATTATTTAAATTGATTTTAGTTGCGAGATTTAAAATAATTTAGACATTATAATTATCTAAATTATTTTTTCATTTTAATATATATGTATAAAATATCTAATGCAGCAGGAGTTATACCACTAATTTGCGAGGCAGCAAAAATAGTAGGTGGGTTAAATTTTTGTAATTTTTCTACAACTTCATTGCTTAAACCACTTACTTTATTAAAATCAAAATTTTCAGGAATTTTAACTTCATGCAAATGTTTCATTTTATCTATCTGAGCTTTTTGCATTGCTATATAATGATAATACTTTGCTTCATTTAAAATTTCATTTAATGAATATTCATCCATTTTTTCAAACATTTCACTTAAAGCTTTTAACTTATCTATAGTAAAGCTTGATCTTGCAACAATTTTTTGCAAACTTACTATGGAAGAAATTTTTTCTTCATTGATACTTTGTAAAAATTCATTGTTTTGATTGCTTGGAGTCCAAGAAGTTTCTAATAAATATTCTAGTCCTTTTTGAACATTTTGTTTGATATGATTTATATATGAAAATTCTTCATCATTTAAAAGGCCAAAATTATATCCATACTCTCCAAGTCTTAAAATAGCATTTTCTTCTCTTAGTAAAAGCCTATATTCAGCTCTTGAAGTAAACATTCTATATGGTTCTTTTGTGCCCTTAATTACCAAATCATCAATCAATACTCCTATATAAGCCTCATCGCGTCTTAATACAAAAGGATCTTTTTTTTCAATGGCCAAAACCGCATTAATCCCGGCCATAAATCCTTGCGCTGCTGCTTCTTCATAGCCTGTTGTACCATTAATCTGACCAGAACAATATAAATTTTTAATCTTTTTAGTTTCTAAAGTGTGCTTTAACTCGGTTGGATCAATATAATCATATTCTATAGCATAGCCAAAACGCGTAATTTTAGCATTTTCAAAACCTTCAATACTTCTTAGCATAGCAATTTGCACTTCATAAGGCAAAGAAGTAGAAAGCCCATTAATATAATATTCTGTCGCATCTTTAGTTTGAGGTTCTATAAACAAATGATGACTTTCTTTATCTTCAAAACGATTAATTTTATCTTCAATAGAAGGACAATATCTTGGTCCTATGCCTTCGATTTGACCTGTAAATAACGGAGCTCGATAAAAATTATTTTTAATAATTTCATGTGTTTTTAGATTGGTTCTTGCTATATAACATGGAAGCTGATTAGGAGTAAAATTTTTTGTTTTAAAACTAAAGGCCTTAGGATTTGTATCACCGTGTTGAATTTCTAATACATTAAAATCAATACTTTTAGCATCAACTCTTGGACAAGTTCCCGTTTTTAATCTTCCTATTTTTAAACCACTTTGTTTTAAATATTCTCCTAAATTTATTGAAGCAAGTTCCCCCACCCTACCTGCTTGAAGCTTTTTTTCTCCTATATGGATGAGTCCATTTAAAAAAGTTCCTGTTGTAAGGATAATTTTTTTTGCAAAATATGTATTATCTAAATTAGTTTTTACACCTTTAACAGCATCATTTTCTATAATCAAAGATACAACTTGTTCTTGTGAAATTTCTAAATTTTGTAGTTTTAAAAGTTTATTTCTAGCACAAATTCTATAAGCATCCATATCAATTTGTGCTCTACTTCCACGAACTGCCACTCCTTTACTTTCATTTAAAATTCTAAATTGAATTCCAGATTCATCGGTGATTTGTCCCATTAAACCACCCATAGCATCTAGTTCTTTTACCAAGTGCCCTTTAGCTAAACCTCCTATGGCAGGATTGCAACTTGCTGCACCAATTTGCTCTATTAAAGTCGTTAAAAGTAAAATTTTTTTACCCATTCTAGCAGCAGCTGAACTAGCCTCTATACCAGCATGGCCACCGCCTATTACAATCACATCAAACATATTTTGCCTTTATTTTCTAAAAAGGCAAGGATTATATAATATTTTACTTAAAACTAAATTTATAACTTTTGGATAAAATTAATTAAAAAATCAAGGTTTATCAATGTTTAACGGGCTTATTAGAGAGTTAGCTTTTGTCAAATCTTATCAAAATAATACACTTACGCTAAATGCTAAATACAAACCAAATTTAGGCGATAGCATCGCTGTAAATGGTGCATGTTTAAGCGTAACTCAAATTTATCATAATGGATTTAGTGTAGAGCTTTCTTATGAAAGCAGGACCCACATAGCTATAGAAAATTTTAAAGATTATGTTCATATAGAACCTGCTTTAAAATTTGGAGATAGACTTGATGGGCACTTAATGCAAGGACATATTGATGCAATTGGAGAAATTATAAAAATACAAAATAACCAAAATGGAATTGATTTTTATATTAAAGCTCCTAAAGATATAATGATGTTGATTGCAAATAAAGGTAGTATAGGTATAGATGGAGTTAGCCTAACAATTAATGAAGTTTTTGATGATTCTTTTCGTTTAACCATCATCCCTATAACTTTTAAAGAAACTTTATTTAAAAAATATACCATAAAAAGAAGAGTAAATATAGAAACAGATCTTCTAGCTCGTTATATTTATAGACAAATTCATCATAAAGAAACACTCACATGGCAACAAATCGATCAAATTTCATCACTTTATTAGAAAATGATTATGTAAAAGCATTTGTTGCTTTTGATAAAGATTATAATATTTTCAGAGAAAATATTATCCATCATAGCGTATTTGAATTTGATACTAATATACAAACTTGCGTTTTTTTAAATCAAATTCATTCTAATATAGTTAGTGTTTATAATGATGATTTTAATATAAATTGCGATGGAGTGGTCAGCCCTTTAAAAAAGACTGCTTTGTGTATTTCAAGCGCTGATTGTTTGCCTTTGCTTTTATATGATGAAAATAAAAAAATCATTAGCGCTTTACACTCAGGAAGAAAAGGTTGCTTCGAAAATATTTTAAACCAAGCAGTGTTAAAAATGCAAACAAAATTTCAAAGCAATCGCCAAGATATCACTTTAATCATTTCTGCAGGAATTTGTGGGTTAAATTATGAGATAAATGGAGAAATTTTAGACTTTGCTCAAAAGAATTTTTCTAATTTTTTAGATAAAAACAAACTTGATTTAAAAAAAATGGTTAAATTTCAAGCAAATGATTTAGGTATAGAAAAAATTATAGATATTAACATTTGTACTTTTGATGATGAAAGATTTTTTTCTTATAGAAAAAATCAAACTCCAAAACGCATAGCAAGTGTGATTTATTTAAAGGATTAATATGTATGAAATAAAAAATTTACAAGCTTTAAAAATTTTACAAAAAGCAAGAGAATTTTCAGATAATGATCTTAGCAATGAGCTCTTAACCACACAAATGTTAAATTATAATATCAACCCGCTCAATAAACAAGATAGCCAAGAAATTACAAATTTTATCAACACTCTCATAATAGCAAAAGAAAAAGCTAAAATGAGCAATAAATAATCAATTTTTCCAAGTTAATATAAAACAAGTTTCTTCTTTAAGTTTGCTTTAAACTTCTATATTTATATAGTGCTCATCACATATTTTTTTTAACCAAAGAAAATCCTATACTAAAACCACCTTGATCATTATTAAACCTCATATAACGATCAAAGATTTTACTCAAATTTGTTTCAGAAATTCCACAACCACTATAATCATTAGTCTTTCTTTGTATAAATTAATCTCTATGTGTCCATTTTTTATATTATATTTTATAATATTACTTGATTATCAAACATTATTAAAAAATTACTCTTTATTGATTAAAATTTAACCTTCATATCGCAAATCAAGCTTTAAAGTAATATTTTTGCTCTAAAAATATTTTAAATATTCTATCCTTTTTAATAATTAAAGGTTTTAAAAATCTGTTCTTTATTAGAAGAACAAGCTTGATAAAAATTTAAAAAAGTAAAATCTTATTTTTTCGAACTTTATACACTCATAAAATCACACTAATTGAAGTATTAATCTCGCAAGTAGTAATCTTTAATAAAATTATTTAAAAATTTACCTTAATTTTTAGAGGTTTTAGAGTAAATTTTAAAATAAAATACCATATAATACCCAATATAAACTAAAGAAAAAATCATCGTAAAAATAACTTTAAACCTAATAGAGTGAAATATCACCTCATTGTGTCAAAACTCTCAAAATGATTAACATCACCTAAAATATCTAAATTTAAATTTCTCAACAAAATCTTATTTAATCTTGCATTAGCAATATAAATCAATTTCTTATCATAAATATCGACATTATCTAATTTAAAAAGTAAAGTTTATACAAGAAAATCCAAATTTTAAAAATACGCTTTTATCTTATCCAAAATAGCAAATTTGACAATTAAAAAGTTGAGTAATAGCTGGAATACTGATATTTATAAGATCAAAATTTTTTATTTATATTACAATAAGACAGTATCCTTACCTTATTTTATATACCAAATCCAAAACAAAATGTCAATTTACTACCTATATTAATAAGGTATAAAAAAATCAATTATCAAGGCAATTTTTTAGTTTCTTGCAATACAGGAATCTCATACCTTTTTGGTTAATAATACTATCTTTGCCTAAAAAATTTTAGTATAAACTCTTAAACCAAACTCACTTAACTTTTGATTATAATCCTAAATTTCTTCAAAAATACAAGCAGTCTCTATAAATTTTCCTTTATTTTTGCAAGCAAAGATAAAAAGTTTTAATTCTTTTAAAGGTAAAGATAATAGCTTATATTTTAAAAATTTACTGACAATAAATTTAATTAAACAATATCATCTTATAATAATAAAAAATTTTTACGCAATTTTTAGCTTTTTTGATATTAGCATTATTAAAAAAACCATCTTGTTTATACGAATTAAAATGAATTTATAAAAATTAAAGCCTATTGTTTATAGAATAATTTAAGTTGTATTTAATGATTTAGGATGATTATGTTGCCAGAATGGGATCAAAAATATAGCGTAAATAATGAAATTTTAGATGCTCAACACCAAAAGCTTTTTAAATTAGCAGCAAAAGTTGAAGAAATGTCTGATAGAGCTATTTATCAAATCGAACTTAAAAAAATCATTGCTGATTTTTTTCATTATATAAAATTTCATTTTGATGAAGAAGAAAATTATATGCAACAAATTAATTATCCATATATCGAACAACACAAACTAATGCATAAAAAAATCACAAATACCATGGTAAAACTCATCAAAGAAGTAAAAACCACTAATGATTTAAAAGAAAAATTAAACACTATTGTAAGCTCATGGCTAATTGAACATATTATTCAACATGATATCATGATAGAACATTGGTATAAAAGCACTCAAAACAACAATAAAAATTCTAACAACATCAAAGAAGAAAATAAAACTAATTTTTTCGTATATCATTGTGCTTGTGAAGGAAAGAAACACAAAGTTTCTTATGATATTCATTTAAAAATTCAATATACTAAAGCTAATTTTAAATGTAAAGAATGTACAGGTAATCTTACATTTTCTAAAGAAGAAGAAATATTTACATAGAGATTTATGATATAATTATAATTATAATTATATTTATAATTAAAATATAATTTAAAATAAATAAGGGATTAATATGCTACCTAAATGGTGTGATAAATATAGCATACACAACAAAGCAATAGATGAACAGCATAAAAAACTCTTTGAACTTGCCGCAAATGCCGAAATGATTTCAGACAAACCTATACACAAAGGTCAAGTTAAATTTTTACTAGCCGATTTTTTTAACTATATGAAAGAACACTTTTCTGATGAAGAAAAATATATGGCAAAGATTGGATATCCTGATCTTGCAAATCATCAAAGAATTCACAAAAGCATTATACAATCAATGATTGAGCTCATTCAAAACATAAAAAGCACAAATGATTTAAAAGAAAAATTAAATATTATTGCGTCAAAATGGTTACTTGAACATATTTTAAAAGAGGATATGAAAATAGAACAATGGCATCAAGAACACTTAAAAAAATCACACCCTAAACACAATGTAAATACGCAAAACACTTATGAGTATATTTGTTTGTGTAAAGATAAAATTCATAAAGTATCTTATGAAATTCATCAAAAAATTCAAACTACAAATGCAAATTATAAGTGCAAAATTTGTCAAGAATACATAAAATCAAAATAAAGGTTGCAACATGAATAAACGCTGTACTTTTTCATTATCTCAAAATTTATTTGATCGCTTAGATAAAACAGCTAACATTTCAAAAAAGAAAAAAGCTCAAATTTTAAGAGATGCTTTAGAAAATTACCTAGATGAAATGGAAGATTTTGCTCCAGCTATAGAAGCTTTGGAAGATTTAAAAGGTGGTGATAGTAAAAAACTTGATAGTATTATCAAAAAATTAAAATGCTAAAAATTAACTTTTGACATAACATTATTTTAAAATATTTGTATCTATAAAGTTAGTGTTTATTTTTTTTAGATATAATTAAAGTTTATTTTATAATCAAAGTAAGGTATATTTTATGTTGCGATTGGCTTTATTTATCTTTGCACTAACTAGTTCCTTGATAGCTTTTAATGTAAAATCTTTATTAACATATACATTTAATGATAATGTTAGTTATAACATGCAAAAAGCTAAAAAAATATACTTTGAAAATAAATGTAATGTTTGCCATGGTGACAATGGAGAAAAAAATGAGTTTGGCAAAAGAGCTATAAAAGATTTAACTCCTGCGCAAATTAAAGGCTTATTAAAAGATTATGCAAATGGTTATTACCAAAATTCAAATGTAGATAGCATCCAAATGGGAATTTATGCAAGAAAATTAAGTGATGATGACATAAACCATATCATTGCCTATTTAAAAGGTCAAAATTTTTCTATAGAATTAAACCAAGAAGATTTACTAGAAGAAGAACCAAAATCCAAAACCAAACACGGAACATTTTTAAAATAATTTAAGGAGTATTCATGAAAAAGAAACTTATACTAGCTAGTCTATTTTGTACAGGCGCAATTTATGCAGCAGAAGTAAAAATAGGTGTTATTTTACCACTAACTGGTCCTTTGGCTGCTTATGGACATGATGTATATGAAGGTGTTAAACTTGCAAATACCCTTAATCCAAATTTAAAAAATGGTGATAGTGTAAAAATCATAGCTATTGATACAAAAGGCGATAAAATCGAAAGTGCTAATGCGGCAACTAGGCTTATATCTCAAGATAAGGTTTTAGGCTTAATCGGAGAAGCAGTTACTCCAAACACCATGCAAGTAATATCTATAGCTGAAGAAAGAAAAATTCCAGTCATTGCACCTGTAGCTTCAGGTGATAAACTTTTAGATAAAAAAACTTATGCAAGTAGAGTTTGTTTTATGGATAGTTTTCAGGGTGATAAATTTGCAAACTATGCTTATCAAACTCTAAATTTAAAAAGTGTTGTGATTATAATTGATCAAAGCAATGTTTATTCTTTAGGTCTTGCAAGAGCCTTTGAAAAAGAATTTAAACAAAATGGTGGTAAAGTGCTTAAAAAACTTACCATCTCTTCAGGGGATAAAGATTTTAAAGCTATAGTTTCTCAATTAAAAAATATAAATCCTGATTTTGTTTATATGCCAATTTACCATCCAGAAGCAGCATTAATTGCTAGACAAGCAAAAGCAGTAGGTTTTGATAAACTCTTAAGCGCAGGAGATGGAGTAAATAATAAAACATTCATCGAACTTGGCGGAGATGCTGTAAATGGAGTAGTTTTTACTGATAGTTTTGATTACAATAATCCTCCGACAAAACTATCTAAAGATTTTATACAAACTTATGAGAAAAACCATAATACAAAAGAACTTCCAGCGTTTTCAGCTATGGGAGCTGATGCATACTATGTGATGACAAATGCAATGAATGAATGTCAAAACAATCTCACTCCAGAATGTATTAATAATAAAATTCATTCTACACTAAATTTTGAAGGTGTTGGTGGAGTTATAAGTATAGATAAAAATGGCAATGCTAGTCGTTCTGTAGTTATTAAAGAAATACAAGAACAAAAGCAAGTATATAAAACTATTATTAATCCTTAAAAGGGAAAAATTATGAAAAAAATTAATATTGCTATATTATCTATTATAGCCGTAGCAAGTATTATACAAGCAAAAGAGATTAACATTGGCGTAGTTCTTCCTTTAACAGGAGCAACCGCCGCATATGGACAAAGTGCTTTAGATGGTATAAAAATTGCAAATTCTATGAAAAATACTCTTAGCAATGGCGATAAAATTAATCTTGTAGTAGTTGATACAAAAGGTGATAAAATCGAAAGTGCTAATGCTAGCACGAGATTAGTTTCACAAAATAAAGTTCAAGCTTTAATTGGAGAAATGATCACGGCTAATACTTTACAAGTTATAAGAATTGGTGAAGAAAAAAAGATTCCCGTTGTAGCTCCCGCTGCAACTGCAGATAAAATTTTAAACAAAAAACTTTATGCAAGTAGAGTTTGTTTTATGGATAGTTTTCAAGGTTCGTCTTTAGCAAATTATATTAAAAATAAGCTCCAATACAACAAAGCGGTTATAATTACCGATCAAACAACAGATTATTCTTTAGGTTTAACTAGAGCTTTTGAAAAAGAATTTAATAAACAAGGTGGAAAAATTTTAGATAAATTTAGAATTACAGCTGGAGATAAAGATTTTAAAGCAATTATCTCTCAAGTTAAAAATTTAAATCCTGATTTTATATATCTTCCAGTTTATTATACCGAAGCATCTTTATTTGCAAGACAAGCAAAAACTATGGGTGTAAATATCCCTATGGGTTCAGCAGATGGAGTTGCAGATGAAACTTTTATCAACTTAGCTCAAGATGCTGCTGAAGGATATATTTTCACTGATAGTTTTGATTATAATAATCCTCCAACTAATTTATCTAACGAATTCATACAAGCATATGAAAAAGAAAAGAAAAATAAAGAAGTTCCAAATTTTAGTGCAATGGGAGCTGACGCCTATTTTGTCATATACGAAGCGATGCAAAAATGTGTCAATAATCTTAACGCAGAATGCATTAATGATAATATACATTCTACTTTAAATTTTCAAGGTGTAAGCGGAGTTATAAGTATAGATAAAAGTGGCAATGCAACTCGATCTATTGTAATTAAGTCAATAGAAAATCAAAAGCAAGTTTACAAAGATACAATTCTTCCTTAAGAGGTTCAATGGATAATTCTTTAATTTTACAGCAAATTATAAATGGTTTTAGTTTAGGTAGTATGTATGCACTTATAGCCATAGGTTATACTATGGTTTATGGCGTTTTAAGATTAATCAATTTTGCACATGGTGATATCATGATGGTTGGAGCTTACTCAGCTCTTTTTTGTGTAACTAGCATGAATATTCCTTTTTTGGGAGCTTTATCTTTAGCTATGTTATTTGCGGCTGCTGTAGGTATAGCTATAGATAAGGTTGCCTATAAACCACTTAGAAAAGCACCTAGAATTTCTTTGTTAATTACCGCTATCGGTATTAGTTTTTTAATACAAAATGTTTTTAATGTAGTATTTGGCTCTACCCCAAGATACTTTCCAGTTCCAAGTTATTTAGAAACAGTAATTAATATTAATGATATAAGCATGGGTGCAAATAGTATTTTAGTGCCTATTTTGACTTTTTTTATTTTACTTGTTGTTTTGTATATTCTTTATAAAAGTAAATATGGTATAGCTATTAGAGCATTAGCATTTGATATTCATACAGTAAATTTAATGGGAATTGATGCAAATCGTATTATAGCTATAGTATTTGCATTAGGATCAGCCTTGGCTGCTATAGGTGGAATTTTTTGGGCAGTAAGCTATCCTTCAGTAGAACCTAGCATGGGCACCTTGATAGGCTTAAAAGCCTTTGGTGCCGCTGTTTTAGGTGGTATTGGATCTGTTGCTGGAGCTGTTTTGGGTGGATTGATTATAGGATTTACTGAAGTTGTTGTTGTTGCTCTTTTTCCTGATCTTTCAGGCTTTAAAGATGCTTTTGCATTTATATTTTTAGTATTAATTTTATTATTTAAACCTACTGGAATTTTAGGTATAAATTTTGAAAAAAGCAGGTTTTAACTATGGTTTGTAGAAAAATTACTCATTTGACATTTTTCTTTATTGCTATTGCTATTATTTTTATATCTCCTTATTTTTTAAATGATTACAAACTAGGAATTTTAAGTAATATCGCAATTTTCATTATTTTAGCAGTGAGCTACAATCTCATCAATGGGGTTACAGGTCAATTTTCATTAGAACCAAATGGTTTTGTTGCAATAGGTGCTTATGTAGCTGCTTTAGTTTTACTAACTAGCGAAAGCAAATTAGATCAATTTTCATTAGAAGATCCAAGCAGTTTTATTTTAATGATTCATTCTCCAAGTTTTATCATAGCTTTATTAGCAGCTGGTTTTTGCGCGATGCTTTTATCTTTGATCTTAGCTTTTGCTGTATTTAGAGTTAGAGGAGATTACCTAGCTATTGTCACTTTAGGATTTGGGATTATTATTAAACTTATGGCTATAAATTTTGCCTCCATTACCAATGGATCTTTAGGTTTAAATGATATACCAAAACATACTACTTTGTATTGGAGTGGCGGGATAGCCATCTTTGCTGTTGTTATTATTTTAAATATAGTAAGTTCTAAATTTGGTAGAGCGATGAAAGCTGTTAGAGATGATGAAGATGCAGCTTTAGCTATGGGTATTAATACCTTTAAAATCAAAACTTTAGCATTTAGCACTTCAGCCTTTTTAGAGGGCGTTGGCGGAGCTTTATTAGCTTGCGCTTTAGCTTCTGTTTCTCCAGAACAATTTGACTTTTTATTTACTTTTCAACTTCTAATCATTATAGTCTTAGGAGGCTTAGGTTCTACAACAGGAGCTATTATAGGAACTATTTTAGTCATTGGTGGCAGTGAATATTTAAGATTTTTAGATGAAAGTATGAATATTTTTGGCTATGAAACACCTGCTATGCCAGGTCTTAGAATGGTCATTTTTTCTATAATATTAATTTTAGTCATGCTTTTTGCAAGAAAAGGTATTATGGGCGATAAAGAACTTACTCATTTTCTATTTAAGTTTTCTAAAAGGAATAAAAAATGATTTTAGAACTTAAAAATATTCATAAAAATTTTGGTGGAGTTGCAGCTATAGTAGATACTTCATTTTCCATTAAAGAAGGTGAAATTTTTGGTCTTATAGGTCCAAATGGAGCAGGAAAAACTACCCTTTTTAACATCATCACTGGCAATTATAAACCAAGCAGCGGTGAAGTTTTTTTTCTAGATAAAAAGATCGATCATTTAAAACCTCATAAAATCGTACATTTGGGTATAGCAAGAACCTTTCAAAATATAAGACTTTTCTCAAGTATGAGTGTTTTAGAAAATGTTTTAATTGGATTTGATCAAAGTATCAAATATGGAATTTTGGAAGCATTTTTACATTTAGGAAGATTTAAAAATCAAGAAAAAATAGCCAAAGAATCCGCCTATGAAATACTAGAACAACTAAATATAGCTGATTTGGCAGATGAAAATGCTACTAGTTTAAGCTATGGACAACAAAGAAAAGTTGAAATTGCAAGAGCTCTAGCAACCAATCCAAAATTATTATTGCTTGATGAGCCTGCTGCGGGTATGAATTCTACAGAAAGCGATGATCTTGCACAATTAATTTTTGACATTAGAGATCATAAAAAAATAAGTGTTTTATTAATAGAACATGATATGAAATTTGTAAATAAACTTTGTGATAAAGTTATGGTGCTTGATTATGGCAAGACTATATTTGAAGGAAAACCAACAGATGCTGTGTTAAATCCTGAAGTTATTAATGCTTATTTAGGAGATTTTAATGCTAGTTGTTAAAGATCTGCATGTTTATTATGGCTTAATTGAAGCTGTTAAGGGTATTGATTTTACTATTAATACTGGAAGCATTGTAAGCTTAATAGGCTCTAATGGTGCTGGAAAAACTTCAACTTTAAATGCAATGTTAAATTGT
The DNA here is from genome assembly GCF_008011665.1 of Campylobacter volucris. Taxonomy (GTDB): domain Bacteria; phylum Campylobacterota; class Campylobacteria; order Campylobacterales; family Campylobacteraceae; genus Campylobacter_D; species Campylobacter_D volucris_A. Next base: position 12,804 of record NZ_VOWJ01000013.1, on the reverse strand, counting down.
GTTAAAAAAACAGGTGAAGTAAATTTTTTAGGTTATGACACTCAAAGACATTTACCTCATACTTTGGTTCAAAAAGGCATAGCTTTGGTTCCTGAAGGTAGAAGAGTGTTTATAAATTTAACTATTGAAGAAAATTTAAAAATAGGTGCATTTAATAATGCTGAAAATTATGAACATTTAAAAAATCAAATGTATAAACTTTTTCCAAGATTAAAAGATAAAAAAAATGCTCTTGCAGGAACCTTAAGCGGTGGCGAGGCTCAAATGCTTGCTATTTCAAGGGCTCTTATGAGCGAACCAAAACTTTTAATGCTCGATGAACCTTCTTTGGGCCTTGCTCCAAAAATAGTTGGAGAAGTATTTGACATCATAGTTAAACTTAAAGAAGAAGGTATTACAATTTTACTTGTAGAACAAAATGCATTTTCTGCACTTAAAATTAGCGATTATGCTTATGTTTTAGAAAATGGTAAAATCGCTATGCATGCGCCTGCTAAAGATCTTATTGGAAATGATGAGATAAGGAAAAAATATCTAGGAGCTTAAATTTGAAAAATCAACTTCTAACTTTTGGTAATATTAAAATCTCAATATTTTTATTTTTACTTTTTGCCCTATTTTGCGCTTTAGCTACTTTTATAGAAAGTGTATACGGCACACCAACAGCTTGGGCTATGATTTATGGGACATCTTGGTTTGGCTTTATACAACTTCTATTAGGACTTAATCTTTTAGCAGCCATTTTCAAATACAAGATGTTAAATAAGAAAAAAATACCTCTTTTTATTTTTCACATCTCTTTTTTATTGATATTGTTTGGTTCTGCACTTACTAGATATGCGGGTTTTGAAGGAAATTTACACATTAGAGAAAATGAAAAAAACAATATCATAGAAACATCAAAAAGTTATATTTATATTGCCACTTTAATGGATGATAAAGTTTATAGTGCTTCAAAATCTGAATACATTTCTATTTTACCATTTGTGAATAATTTTTCTTTTGATCTAATCTTACCTCAAGATAAAGTTACCGTTACTTATAAAAATTTAATCTTAGATGCTAAAGAAGTTTATAAAGAAGATGCTAATGCATCTGCTCTTTTATCTTTAATGATTTCTCAAAACAATCAAGCAAAAGAATTTACATTTCAAGCAGGAGAAATTCAAACCATTGATGGAGTAAATATAGCCTTTTTAAATGATGAAGTTAGCAAACCTTATATAAAAATAGATAAAAATTTAAATCTTAGCTCTAGCATGGATTTAAAATTTATGTCTATGAGTGATGGTAAAGAAAGCATTTTAAAAGCTTTTAAAACCGCAGATGCTAAAGATAAAAGATTATATTCTTTTAATAATGCAAATTTGGTTGTTAAATTTGCTTCTTTAAGTGGTATAAAAACTTTAGAAGGAATTAATGCTGCACAAGATGAGAGTTTTTTAACTTGGTTTAAAACAAGCTGGATTGAATTGGGAAGAAATGCTTTAATATCTTTATTTGGCGAGGCAAAAAATTGGAATAATCCTATTTTAAATAATTTTAAAGATTTTGCTCAAAGCACAAAATATATGCCAACCCAACTTTCTAATAATACTATAAATGCCTTAAATTTAAGCATCACTTATAAAGGTGAAACCAAGGAAGTATTTTTAATCGAATACAATTCTCCTTTGCGCATAGATATAGCAAATCAAGCATTCTTCTTAAGATGGGGACCTAAAGGATATGAAATGCCATTTGAAATGTATTTAAAAGATTTTGAATTAGCACGCTATCCTGGTTCAATGTCTCCGATGTCTTATGCAAGCTATGTTGAAGTAAATAATAAAGATGAAAAATTTGATTATAAAATTTTTATGAATAATGTGCTTGATTATGAAGGTTTTAGATTTTATCAAAGCTCTTATGATCAAGATGAACAAGGCACAATATTATCGGTTAATAAAGATCCTGGTAAGATTCCTACTTATATAGGATATTTTTTATTGACTTTAGGTATGTTTTTAAATATTTTAAATCCTCATTCAAGATTTAGAACTCTTGCTAAAATGATTAATCAAGATTCATTGAAAAAAACAGCTATGGTTTTATTTTTTACCTGTTTTTTACTAAACACGCAAAAGATCTATGCAATAGAACCAATTAAAGTAGATGAGCAGCATGCTAAAGAATTATCTACCTTAGTCGTTCAAAAACCCGATGGAAGAATGGTTCCGTTTAATACTTTAGCAACAGAAGTATTGGAAAAAATTTACAAAAGTACTAATTATCAAAACCAAAGCCCTGAAGCAACTATTATTTCTATGATATTTGATGGATCTGCTTGGTATGATAAAAAAATAATTTTTATGCCAAGAAATAAAATTATTAACGAGCAAATTTGTGAAATTTTAGGGCTAGAGCCTACTGATTATGCTAGCTTTAAAGATTTTTTCACAACTAAAAATTATAAACTACAAAAATATGTAGAAAGTGCAAATAGAAAAAATCCAAATAGAAGAAATATATTAGATAAAGAAATTATCAAGCTTGATGAAAGAGTAAATATACTTAATCTAATTTTTTCTGGTGAAATTTTCAAATTTATACCTTTGCAAAATAGCACCAACAACCAATGGATTTCTTTTTACCAAGCTTATGTGGGATTAAAAGATGAAGAAGGTTTAGTGGTAAAAAAATTATTAGAAGATTATTTTAACGCAGTAGAATTTTCTATAAAAAATAATAATTGGCAAAATGCAAATGTTGCATTAAATGAAATTAAAAATTACCAAGATAAATATGGGCACGAAGTCATGCCGAGTTTGAAAAAACTTAATACAGAAATTTTCTTTAATAAAAGTGAAATTTTTGTAAATTTAGCTCCATTGTATTTATTCGCAGGATTTTTACTTTTAGTCATTGTTTTTGTAAAAATGCTTATGCCAAAAGTTCGTATAGATTTTGCTTTTAAATTTGTATATGTTGTTAATATTATTGCATTTTTTATACATACACTAGGACTAGCATTACGCTGGTATATAGCAGGTAGAGCTCCTTGGAGTAATGCTTATGAAAGTATGGTTTATATTGCTTGGGCTTTATCACTATCTGGAATTTTCTTTTCAAGAAAAAGTCCTATTGCGCTTTCTTTAACTTCGATTTTAGCAGGTGTAACCTTAGGTGTGGCTCATCTTAGTCAAATGGATCCGCAAATTACCAATTTAGTTCCCGTTTTACAATCATATTGGCTAACTATACATGTTTCTGTAATTACTGCTAGTTATGGATTTTTAGGCTTATGTGTATTGCTTGGAATTTTTGTTTTAATTTTATTTTGCATGCTCAAAGCAAATGGAAAACATAATGAAAACATATTAAGAAATATAACAGAAGCTACAAGAATCAATGAAATGGCTATGATTTTGGGACTATGCTTATTAACTGTTGGAAATTTCTTAGGAGCAATATGGGCTAATGAAAGCTGGGGAAGATATTGGAGCTGGGATTCTAAAGAAACTTGGGCTTTAATTAGTATATTAACTTATGCAGCAATTTTACACATCCGTTTAGTTCCAAAATGGTCTAATCAATATACTTTTGCAATCTGCTCTATGTTTGCTTATTGGGTTATTATTATGACTTATTTTGGAGTTAATTATTTCTTAACTGGAATGCATTCTTATGCGGCAGGAGATGCAGTTAAAATTCCAAATTATGTATATTGGAGCTTTATTTTTATGCTTATTTTAAGCATAGCAAGCTATTTTAAAAAATCTTATGCTAAAAAATTATAAGGGTAAATATGAGTATTTTTGCAATAGTTTTGATTTTAATTTTGTTGATTATTTTGATATTTGGCATAGTAGTATTAATATATTTTAACCATAAAAATAAAAATTCAAAGCGACAAGATACCAAATCTAGTATTAGAATCAGTGGTATAGAAGATTTTATTGCAAAAGCAAATTCAGCTAAAAATTCTCAAACCATACAAGAACTGATTTTGCAATTTTTAAATTCACAAAAACTCACAAGCAATCCTAAGGACTCTAACACAAAAAGAAAGCTTGATTTTGTAAGTGCAATATCAGCTAATGCTAATGCAACTCCAAAAAATATCTCTTTTTTAAATAATGAATTAAAAAAAAGATATAGCTCTTTAAAAAAAGAAATAGATGCTTATGAGCAAATTGGTCTTGCTAAAAGAAAAATGAGAGAATCTTGATGAAAAACATTAGAAATTTCTCAATCATAGCTCATATTGATCATGGAAAAAGCACGCTAGCTGATAGAATTATTAGTGAATGTGGTGCGATTAGCGATAGATTAATGAGTAATCAAGTTATGGATACTATGGATATAGAAAAAGAACGCGGTATTACCATTAAAGCTCAATCGGTGCGTCTAAACTATACTTATAATAATGAAGAGTATATACTAAATTTAATTGATACTCCTGGTCATGTGGATTTTTCCTATGAAGTTAGTAGATCTTTAGCAAGCTGCGAAGGGGCCTTACTTGTAGTAGATGCTTCACAAGGAGTTGAAGCACAAACCATAGCAAATGTTTATATAGCATTAGAAAATAATCTTGAAATAATCCCTGTTATAAATAAAATCGATTTATCATCAGCTGATGTTGAAAAAGTAAAGCACGAAATTGAACATATTATCGGGATAGATTGCAAAGATGCAATTTGCGTGAGTGCTAAAACCGGGGTTGGTATTAAAGAACTTATAGAAACTATCATTACAAAAATACCAGCACCAAAAACCGATGATGAAGCTCCTGTTAAAGCTTTAATTTATGATTCTTGGTTTGATAATTATTTAGGAGCTTTAGCTTTGGTTAGAGTTTATAAGGGAAGTATTTCCAAAAATGAAGAAGTATTAATAATGAGCACAGATAAAAGACATATTGTGCAAGATTTATTTTACCCACATCCTTTAAACCCCATAAAAACCAAATCATTGCAATCAGGTGAAGTTGGTGTAATCGTTCTTGGACTTAAAAATGTCGCAGATGTTCAAGTTGGAGATACCATAACCTTAACTAAAAATAAAGCAAAAGAGGCTATAGGAGGTTTTGAAAAAGCTAAAGCTTTTGTTTTTGCAGGATTATATCCTATAGAAACTGATAAATTTGAAGATCTAAGAGATGCGCTTGATAAATTAAAACTAAATGATAGCTCTATAACTTACGAACCTGAAACCTCTTTGGCTTTAGGATTTGGTTTTAGAGTTGGCTTTTTAGGACTTTTGCATATGGAGGTTATCAAAGAAAGACTAGAGCGTGAATTTAATCTTGATTTGATTGCAACAGCTCCTACTGTTACTTATGAAATTTATCAAACTGATGGAGAAATCTTAAAAATTCAAAATCCAAGCGAATTACCTCCCGTAAATAAAATCGATCATATTAAAGAACCTTATGTCAAAGCTACCATTATAACCCCTAGTGAATTTTTAGGAAATTTAATTACTCTTTTAAATCGCAAACGGGGTATGCAAGTAAAAATGGATTATATCACTCCTGAGCGTGTTTTGCTTGAATATGATATACCTTTAAATGAAATAGTTATGGATTTTTATGACAAATTAAAATCTTTAACCAAAGGCTATGCAAGTTTTGATTATGAGCCTATAGAATTTAGAATAGGTGATTTGGTAAAACTTGATATCAAAGTAGCTGGGGAAAATGTAGATGCGCTAAGTATAATAGTGCCAAATGAAAAAGCTTTAAGCAAAGGAAGAGAATTGGTAAAAGCTATGAAAGAAATAGTCCCTAGACAACTTTTTGAAGTAGCTATACAAGCAAGTATAGGTAATAAAATCATAGCCAGAGAAAATGTAAAATCCATGGGGAAAAATGTAACAGCAAAATGCTATGGTGGTGATATCACAAGAAAAAGAAAACTTCTTGAAAAACAAAAAGAAGGTAAAAAGAGAATGAAAGCCATTGGCAAGGTTCATTTACCTCAAGAAGCATTTTTAAGTGTTTTAAAAATTGACTAATCCCTAGAATACTAGGGATTATGCATTGATATCTAAAGAATTTCCACCCAATTGGTTAATCTTTTGAGTTACCTTTTCAATAGCTTTATCAATAGTTTGATAGCTGATATCAGGAAGCTTGCCACCCCACATTTTTTCTGCTTGCTCAAATCCTGTTTTTAATCCTTCTAAACCTTTTTGGAGTTTTTCTACATCATCTCCGGCTCCATTGATAACAAAATCAGCCAATCTTTGAGAAGTTTTTGCTATACCAAAAAATCCATCCTCACTAACAAGTTCTTTAGCCTCATCACTAGTTAGGCTAAAAATATCCTTGCCTTCATACCCTATTGCCTTAAAATCTATACCAGAAAGAACAGAAGATAAAGGATTGTTTGAATTTGCTAAACCTGCTATGTTAGCTTGTGAAAAGCTATTTGCTGAACTCATACTTAAAGTTTGTTGCATAAAACTCATGGTATAAAGCTCAGTGATGCCTTTTCCGCCTAAACTTGCAAGCTTATCAAGTTTTTCTTTGTCAATATCCTTTGTGCTATTTGCACTTTTGGTATTAGTATCTTCAAGTTTTGTATTCAAATCAGCCTTCCTATTGCTAACTTGTGACTCCACAGCCACTCTAGAATACGAATTTATTTGCATCCTTGCTCCTTTTGTTGTGGGTTTATGAAAATCGGTAAAAATCATTTAAAATTTATATTAAGTTGTATATAAATAATTTTACAATATAATACTTACATTATTTTAACAAATAGGATTTTTAAAATTTAGGTGATATATGTTTTTTGCAACTCTTTTTGTAATAACTTTGATGCTATATTTTAAAGATACTATAGAGGATATTGAAAGTCTTTATTAGCTTTATTTGTTTTTTAAAAAAATTAAACAAACATTAATAAGGAATTTCATGTCGATACATAATTTTTACACTTCATCAAACCCCACTAAGTTATTTTTTAAATGTGCATTGCCTAATATGGCTAGCGCAGCTTTTATATATCTTTATATAATTATTGATGGAATTTTTGTTGGTAGATATCTTGGAGTAGATGCTTTAGCAGCTATGAATTTAGTGATGCCTTTTATTATGATTAGTTTTGCATTAGCAGATATGATAGCCATAGGATCGTCTGTACAAATTTCTATCAATCTAGGAAAAGGAAAAATAGAACAAGCAAGAAGAATTTTTTCTTTTTGTCTTTTATTGATTTTTATCATTTCATGTTTTATGGGAATTTTAGGCTTTTTTCTTGCAAATTCTTTAAGCAAACTCATGGGAGCAAGTGAACATATACAAATTTTATCCACTCAATATATGCAAATTTTTGCACTTTTTGCACCAGCTACTATGCTTTCTTTTGCACTTGATAATTACTTAAGAATTTGCGGAAAAACTTTTTATAGTATGATGGTAAATATCATCATAGCTTTAAGTAATATTATTTTAGATTGGCTTTTTATTGTAGTTTTTGGATGGGGACTTTTTTCAGCTGCATTAGCAACATGCATAGGTATGTTTTTGGGCACTATACTAGGTTTTATCCCATTTATATTTAAAAATCTTATTTTAAAATTTAAAAAACCTCTGATAAATTTTAATATACTAAAAAGCATTCTTTATAATGGTTCTTCTGAATTTTTCTCAAATATTTCAAGTTCAATTTACACTATACTTGCTAATGCTATCTTGTTAAAAATAGCAGGTAATAATGCTTTGGCAGCATTTTCTATTATACTTTATTTAAGCACCTTTGTTTTTATACTTGTTATAGCAATGTGTGATGCGATGCAACCAGCTATAAGCTATAATTATGGACACAAAAACCTAAAAAGAATTCAAGATATTTTCAAAAGAATGTTTTTTGCTTCTTTTTTCATTGGAATTTTTACATTTTTATGCGTTTATTTTTACAATGATTTTATCGTTAAAATTTTTAACAAAGACAATAATCAAGAATTTTTTCACATAGCACAAAATGCACTTTTGATTTTTTCTTTTTCTTTTTTATTGAGTTGGTTTGGTAAATTTTGTGCTTCGTTTTTTACAGCACTAGATAAACCTTTGCTTTCTTTGAGTATTTCAATCATACAAAGTTTAATTTTACCTTTTATATTTATTTATGCGTTGTCTTATTTTTTTTGGTTTAAATGGTATATGGACAGCTTCTATAGTCAGTGAAATTTGTGTGATTTTTATAGCTTATTTTATATTACGCAAAAGTTTTAAAAATCTAAACTTTTAGCCAAGTTAATGCAAGAATTTAAATCTTGCTCTTGGCAAATATATAAATTTTTAAAATGTTTTAACTTTTTAGCTGTTTTTTCACCTATAACTACGATCTTATCTTCTGTTTTTAACTCATAAAATTTTAAGAAATTATCCACGCTAGAAGGAGCACTAAAAACAAAAACAGCAGGATGATTTAAGGATATATTTTGAGAGTTTAGAGGAATATTTTCATACACTATTTTTTGAGTAAGATTTATATTAGAATTTAACAAAATTTCATCTAAACTAGAGCTAATTTTTTTTGCTCTTAGATATAGACATTTCTTATTTTTAAACTCATTTAAAAATTCATAAGCTAAATTTTCTCCATAAGCTTTGCTTGGATATTTTACATTTTTAAAACCAAGTTCTTTGGCTAATTTTGCACTTTTAAACCCCACAGTATATAAATTAATATCCCAATTTATATCAAAATCACTTTGCATTAAAGCTTTAAGAGCATTTTTAGAACTAATAATCAAACAATCAAATTCATACAAATTAACACAAAAATCACAAAATCTAATCTCGCTTAAAACGATATTTTCCACACCTGTAAATTCTTGCGTTCCTATAAAATAAACCATACCTATAAACTCTCAAAAGCTTTTTTTAGCTCAAATACACTTTTACTTGGATCTTTAGCATCTATTATAGCTCTAATTACTGCTACCCCGTTTATAGCAATACCTTTAAGTAAAGAAATATTTGTATGATCGATACCGCCAATTGCCACTACTGGCAAAGGACTTAAATTTACAATCTCTTTTAAGCCATCAATCCCAAGCACTATACATTCTTTCTTACTAGGAGTTGGAAAAACCGCACCAACTCCTATATAATCAGCTTTTTGCAAATTTACCAGCTCACTTTTATGATTAATTGTCAATCCTATTATTTTCTCATCTCCTAAAATTTGTCTAGCTATTTTTAAAGGTAAATCTTTTTGGCCAATATGCACCCCACTAGCATCCACTGCTAAAGCGATATCAATCCTATCATTAATTAAAAATAGAACTTTAAACTCATCACATAATCTTTTTACTTTTAATGCTAAATTATAAAATTCTAAAGTATTGAGTTCTTTTTCTCTAAGTTGGACTATATTCACTCCTGCCTTAAGTGCTTCTTTTATGATATTTAAAAATTTATCTTCGCTTTTTTGCTCTTTACTTGCGACTAAATAAATTTTATATGAGTTCATATTTAGCCTTGTTTTTAATATCTTCATCACTAATATTGCTTAGTTCATCAAGCAAATTCATCCTAAAGCTCCCTGTGCCTTTGGAATTTATTTGTGCTAACTCACAAACTATATTAAAACTAAGCATAGCATATAAGCTTGCTTGAAATTTATCTTCTATCGCCCCAGCAAATACTCCGCACACAGAAGCACACATACAACCTGCTCCGGTAATTTTAGTAGCCATGATAGAACCATTATAAATTTTTGCAATTTTATCTTTTGAAATGATAAAATCAATCTCACCAGTTACTACTAAAATTCTATCAGTATTTTGAGTGTATTCTTGAGCTTTTTGTAAAAAATCATCATTGATTATAAAAGTATTGTCTGCTCCTTTTGCTTTACCATCTAAACCAATAATGCTTGCAATCTCTGAAGCATTTGCTTTAATAATGCTAATTTTATTTGATAATAATTTGCTATTAATCTCATTTCTTGCACAAGTAACACCCATTGCAACAGGATCAAGAATAATAGCTTTATTTAATTTTTCATAATAAGCTACACTTTCATACATTGACTTAGCCACTCTTTCATTAATCGTGCCTGTATTTAAAACCAAACAATTAGAAATTTTAGAAAATTCTTCTTGTTCTTTGTCAAAATCAGTCATTATAGGGCTAGCACCTAAAGCTATAGTAGCATTTGCACAATCATTTGCTGTTACATAATTTGTCATATGATGGATTAAAGGTTTTATTTGTCTTATTTTTGCAATATACATTTTATTCTCTATCAAATTTAAAAAAATGATTTGTAGGGCCACAACCCTTGCCAAGCGCTAAAGAATTTAAAATAGCACCATAAACATATTCTTTAGCCAAAGCTATAGCTTGATATTTGTTTTTCCCAAGAGCTAAATTACTTGCTATAGCAGAACTAAGCGTACATCCTGTGCCATGAGTATTTTTAGTATCAATCTTTTCACCTTTAAAGATGCTAAATTCTTTCCCATCATAAAAAACATCATTAGTATTTTCTTTACTATGACCACCTTTTATCAAAACACTTTTAGCACCATAATCAAAAAGTTTTAAAGCTGCTTTTTTCATATCTTCTTCATTATAAATTTTAAAATCACATAAAAATTCAGCCTCAGGGATATTAGGAGTAAGCACATCTGCTAATGAAAGAATTTCATCTTTAAAAAATTGACAATTTTCCAAAGGCATTAAAGCATAGCCATTTTTAGCAAACATCACAGGATCAATTACTATATTTTCACATTCAAAACGAAGTAAATTTTCTTTTACACAACTTATAATCTCTTTAGAACCAAGCATACCAATTTTTACAGCTTTAGGAACAATATCTTCATAAATTGCTAGCATTTGTTCATCTATATTTTTTTTAGGTATATCAAAACAAGAAATAACCCTAGCAGTATTTTCAGCTACCACGCTTAACACTACGCTCATTCCAAACAAACCATGAGCACTAAAAGTTTTTAAATCAGCTTGTAATCCAGCTCCACCACTGCAATCACTGCCTGCTATGGTAAGAATTGGAATTTTTGTTTTAGTTTGTGCTTGTATCATTTTTTATCCTTACATTTAAAATAAGGAAATTTTTTGCAAGAATTTCAAAGTTTGCATTATCAAACTTCTCAAGGGTCGAAGCCAAACTTCCTCTCAGCAAAAAGCTCCCCAATAATTAAAAATTATACCTTAGTAATTTTAAATTATCCAAAACTATTGTTATAATTTTAAAAATATATATTTTAGGAAATTTAATGATTAAAATTGTTTTTGTATGTCTAGGAAACATTTGTCGCTCACCTATGGCTGAATTTATTATGAAAGATATAGTTCAAAACGCAAATTTAGAGCATCTTTTTAGTATATCTAGCGCAGGAACTTCAGGCTATCATGATGGTGAAGACATGCATTATAAAACCAAAGCCTTATTAAAAAGTAAAAATATCAAAGCTCATAATTTTTGTAGTCAAAAATTAACACAAAAAATGTGCAATGAAAATGATTATATCTTTGTCATGGATAATTCTAATTTTGAAGAAGTTCTTAAAAATTTTCCACAACATAAACATAAAATTCAAAAAATTACAAACTACACGCCAAATTTAGCATATACTGAAGTTCCAGATCCTTGGTATAGTGGAAATTTTGATGAAACTTACTCAATCCTCTCACATGCATGTAAGAATATATTTGATTTGTTAAAAAAAGATTTTTAAATTCAAAAAAATATTATTATTTTTGATATAATCTTTAGTCTAATAAAAATTTTATGAAAGGTTTTCAATGAAAAGCATCAAGCTAAAAATTTCATTAATTTCTAATATAATAGCCGTTATATGTCTTGTTATATTGGGTATTATTACTTTTATCTTTACCGAGGACGCTATAACCAATGAAGTGGTAAAAGCTGAAATAAACTATGTAAAAACCGCTGAAAAATCTATGAGGGATTTTAAAAACTATAATGTCCGCTCTTTAGAAAAATTAGCCCAAGCTATCACAAGATATTCTTATGAGGAATTAAACACTCAAGATAAACTTATGCGTAATGTGGGTAAAATCTTAAAGTCTTTTAGAGATGCAGGAGATTTCTTAGCAGTTTATATAGCACAAACCAATGGAGAACTAATCGTAAGCGATCCAGATAGCGACAGCAAAGGTTTAGAATATGGAATTTATGGTAAAGCAGATAATTACGATGCTACAACTAGAGAATTTTATATAGAAGCATTGAAAAAAAATGGATTGTATATAACTGCTGCATATATAGATGCTACTACAGGATTGCCTTGCTTTACTTATGCTATGCCATTATATAAAGACAATAAACTAATTGGTATTTTAGCAATTGATATTTTAGTAGATGATTTACAAAAAGATTTTAGCGAACTACCAGGCAATACTTTTGTATTTGATAGAGAACATAATGTTTTTGCTTCAACTGATAAAAAATTACTCGGAGAAAAAAATCCAGACATTCTAACTATAGGAAAATCTCATCAGCAAACAGGAGATTATAATCTTTTTTCTTACACTAGCAAAAACAAAGAGAAAAAATTTGCCATTTGTACTAAAATTGATGAATATACTATTTGTGCTAGCGAAGATTCTGAACTTATAGAACGCCCTGCACTAAACATTGCTTATATTCAAACAATTATAGTGATTTTCACAAGTATCATTAGCATCATCCTACTCTACTTCATCATATCACGCTATTTATCACCTTTAGAAAAAATCCAATCAGGCCTTAACTCATTCTTTGACTTTATTAATCATAAAACCAAAGATTCTAAACTCATAGATGTAAAAAC
>NZ_VOWJ01000035.1 GCF_008011665.1 Campylobacter volucris | reverse complement strand
GAGTATTCCTTTACACAAAATATCAATTTAAAACAATCCCCTACCCTAAAAGAAAAAAGAAATACTATGCTTAATAATATACTAAAAGCAAAAAGCAATATTTATCATCTTAGTTTAAATGAAAGTATTAAAATCAATATTCAAAAAGAAACTACAAAAGAATATACTATTATAGCAAAAGAACAAATTTTAATCGATGATGCCATTTTAGCTAACACTATCAACACCAATGATAATTTAAATATTAAAGACTTAAATCTAAGCAAATCTTATACAAATAATTTAACCCTTATTCCATCTTTTTTAAGCTTTACACCTAGTTTTAAATCCAAACCAAAACCTCCAATTAATACCATGGGTATAGTTATAGGAGAAGATTTTAATATAGAAAATCAAAGAAATACTATTTATACTGATGAGTATGGAAGAGTTAAAGTAAGGATTAATCTTTATGCTAATCAAGAAGAATTAGATAATAAAACAAACATGTATCACCATAGTCCATTCTTAAGAATAGCTAGTAGTGTAGCAAGCAATCATTCAGGTTTTTATCATACACCAAGAATAGGAGATGAAGTTATTATTTCATTTTTAGATGATGATATAGACAAGCCTTTTATTAGTGGGAGTTTGTATAATGGGGTGAATACTATGCCACAATATAACTACCCAAGATACAAAAGAGAAATCGCTGAACAAACACTAAATTATCTAAGTGCTATACCTATGTATAATAAAGGCTTAGATGAACTTAAACTACAAGAAAATACAGAATATAATCTAAATTATAAAAATGAACATTATCTAACTATCTCTAATTCTACTATAGGAAAAGATAATACCGATGCAAAAGCAAGAAATGAAATCACTTTAAAAAATGATATAGACAAGGAAGAATTTTACATT
>NZ_VOWJ01000020.1 GCF_008011665.1 Campylobacter volucris | reverse complement strand
TAGGAAAGTTGGTTTTGAATTCTAGATTTTGCTGTACCATGCTTGATTTGGAAAGAAAGTAATGAATTAGTTTGATTTAAAAATGTTATTTCACTTTGTTTTTCTTGTATAGTTTGATTTAAAAATGTTATTTCACTTTGTTTTTCTTGTATAGTTTGATTTTTTAATTGTACGTTTTGTTCTAAAGTTTGGATTTGAAAAATTTGATTTTTAGTCATATTATTTTTCTCAATTATCACTTCGCTAAAAAAATTAGCTAACAATGAAAGATTATTATCAATATTTTTAGACAATTTAAAAAAGGAAACAAATGACATATGTAAAATTTTTTCTAAATACTCTGGCGAAAAATCTAAAATTTCATTTCTCCATAATTTCAATTTATTAAAAAAAATTATTTTAAAAAGTTCAACATCATTTAAATTCTTATTCTGACCTATAAAATCAAAAACCATCAATGCAGTTAAAAATAAACTTGAATTTCTATGATATTTTTTATATAAAAAATAATTTTCATCTAATAGCTTATAATATTTTAAGGCATATTGCGGAACATAAGAAGTGTCATTTGTATAATTCATTATACTGCCTCTTCGTATTCTATAATAAATCATTTTTTCAAATAAAACATAAATATTTCTTGCTTGGAAAAATAATAATTTCCCAAAATAATGGTCTTCATGTAAAACTTGATTTAAAAACTTTAATTCAATATTCATTAGGTATTTAAATTGAATCATACCATGCCAACCAAACCAAAGCGAGTATCTTCTCATAGCAATAGCTTTTTCTAGTAAAAATGCTGGGTTAATTATTTGCGATTGCTTAAAATTATAACTCTCCATAATAGTTTCTGGAATGGATTCTGGTATTTGTATACCATCGTAATAAAAATAATGATCAAACCACACCACCTCTACCCCATCCATTCTAGGGACACATTCTTCTATGCAGTTTAATTCCCAATAATCATCACTATCTAAAAAGATAA
>NZ_VOWJ01000003.1 GCF_008011665.1 Campylobacter volucris | reverse complement strand
TTTTTATATTAAATCATAAGGAAAACATTTATACAAAGCTAATCCTATTTTGTTTAATCATTCTAGCACGATTGATAAGAGCATAAAGGGCTTTACTTTCATCATTATATATTTTTCCTTCAAATTCTTCATCTCCATCAAACTCAATACTTTTGTATTCTATAAGTTCTGCTTTAGCATTAGTGATAAAAGAGATGTATTTATCTCTTTGTTTATCGTGTTTAATACCTGCTCGTATTGGTTTAAGTACTTCATCATACCAAATCACTTCCAGATTTTCTTCTTTGATGATTTTTAGTGCTACTTCTTTTGTTAGATATTCTTTAATATCTTTTCCATCGTATTTTTTGTTCATAATTCATCTGCAATATTTTGTCAATAGCTTTTTTTTCACTATCAAAAGAATAGCTAAGTTCAACACTGCCCCTTTCTCCAATATAAACAGCTTCGTATTTATTATTATCAGAATCAAACCACATAGTAAGATGGTATTCTCCTAAATGTTTATAAGAAGGATACCAAGTTGTATCAATCAACTTTTCTTCTTTTATAATTAATTGTGCTTGTTCTCTTGTCATTTTTTATCTTTTATTATGGTATTTGTTTGATAAAGCCTAATAAGTTTATATAATTTATAATTGTAGTTTATTAATTTTCATATACCATAACTTCACTAAAACTAAAACCTAATAAATTGTTTTCTCTTACTATTTTTCTAAATTCACTTGATACAAAAACAGGTATTTCATCATCTTTAATTCTAAATATATGACTTCCATCAAGTTTTGATTTTTTTAAAACAGCTTTAGTAATACTTAGATATTCATTATTATCGCCCATATAAGTATATATAGAATGTTTATAATCTAAAGCTTCAAGTGATTTTGTTACATGCATAATTTTACAATCATAATAATTCATTTCCTGACTTTTAATTTCTACATCTAAATATTGCACACAATCTTTGATTAAATCTTGCATTAAATTGATAAATTTTGGAGAGACTATACGCCAA
>NZ_VOWJ01000018.1 GCF_008011665.1 Campylobacter volucris | reverse complement strand
TAAAACTTCTTCTTCTTAGCATCTTCTAAGATATCATTAGCAATTTGATTGACATTTTCAGATATTACAGCACTATCTTTAGCTATTTTAAGATTTTCTTGAGTTACATGATCAATTTGAGCTACAGCATCATTGATTTGAGTAATACCTGTAGTTTGTTCTTTAATGCTTTCACCCATTTCATTAATAGATTGAACTAAGATATTAGTATTAGCTTCTATTTCACCTAAAGACTTTTGAGTTCTTTCAGCTAGGTTTCTAACTTCATCAGCAACAACAGCAAAGCCACGTCCGTGTTCTCCAGCTCTTGCTGCTTCAATAGCAGCATTTAATGCTAATAGGTTAATTTGATCAGCAATATCTCCAATAATAGAAGTAACATTTTTAATCTCTTCACTTTGAGCAATTACTTCACTAGTTTTAGAAGAAACATTTTGCATAGAAGAAGTAATCTCTTCTAAAGCAGCAGCTGTTTCTTCTAAAGAAGAAGCTTGAGAAGATGAAGAATCAGTTAAGTCTTTTACTGCACTTTGTAATTTGCCACTTTCAGTAGCAAGTAAATTAGCAAATTCAGATGATTGTCTTAACATTTCAACAATTTCTTGTCCTAATACATTAGTAGTAATTTCTACTTCACCTTTAGCATCTTTTACTTCTGTAGTAAAGTCTAATGCTTTATAGCTATCAAATACACGATTAATTTCATTCATATTAGAACCAACTTTAGCTTGTAATACATTAAGCATGTTGTTTAATACATTTTTTAATTCTACCAATTGAGGACTAGCAGGAATTGCAGTAATTCTTGCTGTTAGATTACCATGTTCTATTTCTTTAGCTGTTTCAACTGATTGTTCTACTGCTTTAGCATCTTGTTCTAAAGCATTTTTAGTTTTAGTGATGTTTTCATTGATGGCTTTAGCTATAGCTCCAAATTCATCATTGGTTTTTACATCTATGAGTTTAGAATCTTTGGTTTTATGATTAATAAAGTCAAAGAATGAGTTAAGGCCTGATTGGAT
>NZ_VOWJ01000006.1 GCF_008011665.1 Campylobacter volucris | reverse complement strand
AGTGCTGTAATATCTGAAAATGTCAATCAAATTGCTAATGATATCTTAGAAGATGCTAAGAAGAAGAAGTTTTAGTGCAAAGGTTTGATATATGGTGTTTTATATGTTATAATTTTTTTATTTTAATTTTTTGGAGGTTTAATAATGAGAGGTTTAATGCAAAGTTTAGCTAATAAGCTAACTTTATTTGTGTGCTTAGCTATACTAAGTATTTTATTTGTTGCCAATGTTGTAAATTATATAGGAGTTAAAGATGATACTCAAAAGCTTATTAATGATTTACAAATTAAAACAATACAAGATGTTTTGACAACATTTGAAAGTTATAATACTTCAAGAGGTGATGCTATTAAAGCAATTGCTAAAGAAATAGAAAGAAATCCTTATGAATCTAAAGATGAAATTTATAAAATAGTAAGAGCTGTTAAAGATGCTAGCAATTTTGATGTTTTATATGTAGGTTTAGCTGAAAATGGAGCTATGATCCGTTCTAATGGCAATCATCAGATGCCATCTAGTGGTTATGATCCAAGAACTAGAGGATGGTATACAAATGCAGCTTCAGGTAGAGATAAGGTGTATATTTCAAAACCATATATGGCGCCATCTTTAAAAGCACCATCTTTGGCATTTTCTTATCCTATCATAGTCAATGGAAAATTTATAGGTGTTGCTGGTGGAAATTACGATTTAAAAACATTTTCTGATAATGTTTTGTCTTTAGGGAAATCAGCTAGTGGTTATGTGACCGTCATTGATAATGATGGAACAGTTTTATTTCATGAAATTACCGAAAGGCTTTTGAAAAAAACTGTTTTATCTGAAAATATTGTTAAAGCTTATTTAAATACACCAGAAGGAAGGTCTGGGGGATTATCAAAAAGTGCTTTTGTTGTTCTTGATGATAAAGGTGTAGAAAAAGCCGTTATTTGTCAAAAAAATTCTTTAGGTTATAATGTTTGTGCTATAGCAGATGAAAAAATTTATAGTGATCCCGTTAACAAAGCTTTGGTAAAACAAATTTTAATTGGGATTGCTAGTTTAATCATAGCCCTAATCGTAATCAGACTAGTAATCCAATACAATCTCTCTCCACTCCAAAAAATCCAATCAGGCCTTAACTCATTCTTTGACTTTATTAATCATAAAACCAAAGATTCTAAACTCATAGATGTAAAAAC
>NZ_VOWJ01000022.1 GCF_008011665.1 Campylobacter volucris | reverse complement strand
CAATGATGATTTTAAATTTTCTTTATTGTGTATGATTTTAATTCTTTCATCTTTACTAGCATATTCTTTAGCTATATATTTTTCTACATTATAAGTTGGAAGTATTATGGAAACTTGTGACACAATAAACCTTGTTTTAATTTATTATAATAAAATTATATTGTATTTTTTAGTTTTTTTGGAGATAAATATTGAAAATATTGATTACTTGCTATCTAAACAAATAAAAAATATTAATTTAAAATATTTTTTATTTGTTTAGAATAATTAAATTTATCTACTCTTTTGTAAAAATTCTTCTAGGATGCCTTGTGTAGTATTTTATATAATAAAATATGGAAAATATTATATGATATTTATCTTTAAATGAAAAGGTAAAATCTAATTCATTAATTAAATTTTCAATCTGGTATTTTTTTAATAATTTTCCATAAATTCCATTTTTATAAAAATAATTTTTATTTAATACATTGCTTCTCCACATTTCCGAAAATAAATGCAAAAAAGGTTGAGTATTATCAAATTCTGATTTTTTTATAAAATCTCTTGTTTTCTTCCAAGGTATTTGACAAGTTCTTTTATAATCCCAAGCAAAATTTTCTAAATTATATTTTTTTTATTTGATCTGCTAAAAACCAAGGGCCTATAATACCCCATTCTATTATTTTTTTATTATTAATAATTTTATTTGCTTCATTAATTAAATTTTTACCAAATCCACTTCCCTTTGGAAATTTTAAAAATGAAGTTGTTATCCTTGGTTTTGTTTCATCTTCATCGATTTCTTGAGAAAATATATAGTTTTGATTTAAATCTATATGGTTTAAACAAACCATATCAAGATCTACCCACACCCCTCCTCGTTTATATAACATATTAAATCTAAAATAATCAGAAAATGCTGCCACTCCAGCACCTCTATCATCACTAAAATAATTTGCAAAAGGTAATATTTCATTGGCATCTTTTAAAATGAAATCATCAAAAATTTCATTTAGCTTATTAAAAATTTTATCATCTAAATTATAAGTATAAAGTTCAAATTTATATCCATTATCTAAAAAAGACTTTATAGACAAAAGTTCCATTAAACCTATGCCTTTATATCCTTTAGGGGTATACCAAAAGCTAGAAATTGTTTGTTTCATATCAAAATTACCTTAAACATATACAAATAATAGTTTGTGTATAATTATATTTAATTTTTTTAAATGTGGAGTTTGAAAGGTGATAAATAATAATGCAGGGGGGGGTAATGCTATAATCTGCGGCAATGGACCTAGTTTGAAAGATATAGATTATTCGAGACTGCCCAAAGAATACGATGTTTT
>NZ_VOWJ01000032.1 GCF_008011665.1 Campylobacter volucris | reverse complement strand
TTTTTTATTAGTTGGTATTGTAATTGGAGAGCTTTCTAGGATCTAACAGCACACATTCAGCATTACCAAGCTATTGTGTGCTTAATCGACAAAAGGAGAAAAAATGAAAGAGATTAAAAACTATACTGATAAAGAATTAAAAGAAAAAATTATGCAGGATTTAGAAGATGAATTTAAAACTTTATATAAAAGACTTTTAAAAAAAGATTATCTAGTAAGAGATAATCTTTTAGAGCTTATGACTATTTATAATATGGGAATATATTCTTATTCTATTGCAAAAATACTTGAAATGAATGAAGATAAAACCATTATACAAGTGCCTTTATTTGAAAGATACATAATTGGTAGAAAATTTGTAGTTCAATACAATGATAAAAAACAAAGATATGAACTAAAAAGCACTTTTTGTGAATTTTAAGGGATTAAAAATGAGTATAAAATATCCAAATATAAAAGTTAAATTAATCGGAGAAGATGGTAATGCTTTTTCAATTTTAGCTAGAGTTGATAGTGCTTTGAAAAAAGCTAAAATACACAAAAATATTAGAGATGAGTTTTTTAAAGAAGCTACAAGTAAAGACTATAATCACTTATTAAATGTAGTATCAAGTTGGGTTAAAATAATATAGCTTACAACAGCACACATTCAGCATTACCAAGCTATTGTAGTCTTAACAAAACAAAAGGATAAAAAATGTCAAGAATACAAAACAATATAAAACAAGGTTATACAAGAGATTTTATAAGAGCAATTTGCAATGGTGATAATGATGCTGTATTAGAGTATCTTCAAAATGGTATGAGTGCCACAAAAGAAGCTATGGGAACACTACCAATCATTTATGCAATTAATCATAATAATTTTGGAGCTATTTTGCTTTTAATTAAATACGGAGCTATTTTAGAGAAAGATTATTTAGAGTATGAAGTAAAATCCAACAAAGAAGCTTTAGAATTTTTAACTATTTTACTTAAATAATAAATTGTTTAGAGAATATAAATATTCTCTAAAATAATTAAAAGTTCATTATTAAAACCTCATTGCTCTCTTTTCTTTTTAAAACATTATTATTTAAAGAATATCTTACTTTTAGCTCCTTAAAATTAAAATCTTTATAAAGCTCTCTTACAAGCTCACAGTCATTATAAGAAAGCATAAATTTACCCTTGATATTTTTTAGCAATTTATTTAATAGTTTATGTTCTTTTATTCCAAAACCATTAGTGTTTTTATAATAGCTCTCAGTTCCCACATAAGGCGGATCTAAATAAAACAAAGCTTCATTGTAATCATATTCTTTTAAAATATATTCAAAGCTTTTATTTTCAATACTAGC
>NZ_VOWJ01000027.1 GCF_008011665.1 Campylobacter volucris | reverse complement strand
ATAAATTCTAAATCACTTTCATTGTATTGAGATATAAGCTCTTTAGTTTCATATATATGATGAATATTAGAAAAATCAATGTTTTTATTTAGCTTGGTGTTGTAATAGGCTAAGGTTTGTTTAATTACTTCTATTATGTTTGTATGAGTATAAATACGATTTGCTTTATTAAAATCAAGTCTTATTAAAGGAGAATGCAAGTTAAACTTAAAAAAATGTTTATGGTTTAATTGTTTAAAATTTTCTTTTACAATATTGCTAGCACTGCCTTGATTAATGCCTAAATACTCAACATAAGATATTATTCCTTTATAAATCATATCAATATTAGTTGAAAAGTCTATCTTTTTGTTTTCATAAGGATTTTTAATTATAAGTGAAGCTTCTTTATCAATAAGCATATTAGGATTAAATTCAATATTATCATCACTAAAAATATCATTATTGATATTTTCATAAAAACCCTCACATTCACATAAGAAGATCTGATCCAAGCTTTCTTTTATAATGGCTTTTGTGATTTTAAAATCAAGTTTGTTAATTTTTAAATTAAGATAAGAGTTGTTTGTATTCATTAAAAAAACCTTTGTTGGTATTGGGATTTATTGGTGGGGTATTGGGATTGAAATACAATTGAGTGTTTCTTGAAGATTTTCATATTCATTTATCCAATACAATTGTATTTTTTTTGCCCCAAAGGGTGTAATAAGTGTAAAATATCTAAAATCTTCTATTTTAAGATTAAAAATTTTATCAAATTTGATATAGTTCATTAAGCCGTAATCTTTAAAATCACATTCTTTGTATATAGATTTTAAAAATTTTGGTATTTCATTGACAATGAAAAGTATTTTTATTTTTTCTTTTGATAGATTAATAGTTAATTCTTTTACTATATTATTTGGATATTCTTGTTTAATGATATCTAATAATTGTTTGTTGCTACAATTTTCCAAGCTATCAAGTTTAATTTCAAAATCTTTTTTAATTTCTAATTTTGTAGGTGTATATTGTAATTTATGCTCTTTATTAGATTGTGGCAGCAGTATATTAATTTCTTTTTTATCTTGAATAATTATTTTAGCAATACCCATAATTTTTGTATTTAAATCTAATAAAATTTGTAAGTCTTTTTTAGAGATTATGTTTTCTATATCTTTTTTAAAACTATTTAGATTTAAATTTTCACTAGATAAAAATTGCATAAGTTTATTTAAAAATATGGGTTGAGGAAGTATCATAGTTCTTTCAATCTTAAATTTTTAAGTTCTTTTAAATTTATAGCTTTAATTAAAATTCTTTCTTCTGATTGTATTAAAGCAAATTCTTGTAATTTTTCTAAAGCTTCTTTGTATTCTAAATATCCTA
>NZ_VOWJ01000025.1 GCF_008011665.1 Campylobacter volucris | reverse complement strand
GGAAAAATATTGTAAATTACTAAACGATGCTATAAAAAAGGCTAAGGAAAATGGGTAAAGGGATAAAAATTGACTTTGCTAAAGTCAATTTTCATATCAAAGAATTCCAAAAAGTTTATATATTAGAAAATTGTAAATTATGTTTTTACAGTCCTTTTCATTTGCAAACACAAAATGGAAAAGAAGTGAAAAAAATAGAAAAAAAAGGCAAATCTAAAATTTATCTTATAGATGAGGATGGAAAAACTGTAGATATTGATAAAACTTCAGAGCAAAACAAAATAAAAGTAAGAGAAGAAACAAGAAAAAAAGAAGAAAAAAGTAAAAATGTATTATTTAGCAATGATGAAAAGGGAAATGATGCAATCAATGCTTATTTTGGTGAGAAGAATATTGATACGCTAAATAAAGCCTATGAAGAAAGAGAAGCCAAGCCTTTATCAAGAAATACAGAAAGTTTTAAAGACTATGATGTATTTTATGATGTTTATACAAGTAAAGATAACAAAGATAACAGTGTAAATAAAAAACTAGGATGCGGTGATGGCTTTGAAGTAAATAATGGCATAGCTGAAGTTGGAGCAGAATTTTTTGATAAATGCTTTGAAAAAGGAATTTATGTTTTAATACCAAGATTAATATCTTTAGATAAAAACGAAGAATTACACTTTGATCCTGTGCCTTTAGAAGATAAGGGCTTTGTGGTTACTGATTTTAGAAAAGGAAAAAAGGGAGAAAAAAATATAGATTTAAGCTTTCAAAGAAATATAGCTAAAATAAAAAATCCTAATTTAACTTTACAAAGCCCTAAAGAATTCCTACAAGCCTTAAATGAAAATAAAGAATTTGCAGAAGATGATAAAATACAACAAGCACAAGCTATTAAAAAAGCTTGTGGAAAAAAAGCAGATGAAATAACCAAAATCTTGCTTAAAGATGATGAAAGTTTAAAAGATGTTATTAGAGATAAGCAAGAATTAAAGAAGAAAATAGGTAAATTACAAAAAATTCCAAACAAATCAACAAAAGAACTAAGCCTACTAGGCAGGCTTGAATTTTTACAAAGAAATCAAGATAAAGCTAAAGATTATAAAAAAACAATCAAAGTTCTTCAAAACCCTCAACAAGCTAGCAATGATAAGCAAAACGATAAGACAAAGAGTAGAACAAAAAACAAACAAAAACAAACCACCACCCCAAACCAAGAAGAACAAAAAAATAAAATCATCAATTCTAAAGACATAGGAGATGCAGGAGAGTATGCTGCTTCTATGCTTTTTACTAAAAGATCAACTAGGTATTTATCTAATAGAAGAAAACTAGATGCGAATTTTAACACTAAAGGTTTTAATCACACCATACCTGATTTTTTAATAACGCTAAATGATTACCCTACCTTAGTAGAGGTTAAAAATGTCCAAGATCAAGCTTTAACAGAACAAATAAGTTTTGAGTTAAAACTCGCTAGAGAATATGAGCTTGATTATTTATTTTTATGCAATCATTACACAAAATTAATAGATAATATAACTAATCTAAAGATATTTAATAAAGACAATAAAAACCATAAAGGATCAAGAAGTGGTTTTATCTACCACAGACATGCCCACAGAAGCATAAAGACAATATTTAAAGAAATGTATCTACACCATATCAAAGGAGCAGCACCTAATAAAATAGTAATAAAAAGATTAAATTTAAATGATCCTGCTAATATAGAAGAAGAATTAAACAAAAACAAACAAATACAAAAAAACTAAAGGAAAAACAATGAAAACCTTAGAAGATATCAAAGCTATGAGTTATCAAGAAAAAGATGAATTAGA
>NZ_VOWJ01000026.1 GCF_008011665.1 Campylobacter volucris | reverse complement strand
TTTTAATTTCTCAATTACTTCTTGCATTTGCATGATCAATCCTTTTATTTTAATTTAAAAGAATTTAACAAAAAATTACAAAAAGCAATGAAAAGATTTTATTTTAAAAGGTTTAATTATAAGTATAATTTTTACACTATTAATTGATTTTAAAAAAACAAATTTTTCATTAAATGAATAATAATTTATAATCTTAAATTGATTTTTTAATATATAAATTATATAATCCTTGCCAATTAAAGAATCAAAGCCATCAAAAGGACTTATATTAATGAAAAGCTTTAATACCATAGTAACAACCAGAACAATCAAAAGTGATTCTAGTGTTATGAGATTAAATCCAATTAGCGAAGCAATCAAGAATGCTATTGATGCAAAAGCAACTCATATTGATATTTGTTTTGAAGAGTGCGAAAGCGATGGTTTGTTTGATAATAGTATTTCTATCACCATTAAAGACAACGGGGCCGGCTTTAATTGTTTCGATGATCAATATATGCAAAATAGATGGACGCATTATAAAGGTGGAGATTATATTAAAAATACTTTAGGAGGAAGAAGCAGAGGCCGATATTCTTATCTTAAGTTTGTTGATTTTGAAAATGAATGTTTGAGTGATATTAAAATATATACAAAATATAACAATAAAAGTTATAGCGTTATCTTTCAAGGTGAAAATCAGAATATAGGATTTAGCGTCAAAGAAGAAGTTGCAAATCACACAGAAAATTTTACAACGAAATTATATATCAAAAGACTAGGAAATAAATTTATTAATGGCAATACAATAGAACAGATGATTGAAAAAGCAAAAAAGAAATTATAGTTGAATTTTCAGATAAACTTCTAAAGGGTATAACTTTATCTATTAACAATATAAAAATTAATGTTGAAGAATATATAGAAGAACAACTGGAAAAAGAGTATGAATTAAAAAATGGACAAAAAATTAGTGCATATATGGTTGTTTGGAAAAATGAGATTGATTTGGCAATCGATAAAAAGCATGTTTTTTTATTTAATATTGATAACATTCCTCTTGGAAAAATACCATCTGGTTGTCAAAAATCAATATTTAACTGTCATACTGTATTTTTAACGAGTAGTTGTTTTGAAGAGGATTGTGAATTTATCGATATTAATCCTAATTATAAAAAAATTATAGAGGAAGCCAAGAATTTATATAAACCTGACTTAGATAAATTATTATATAAAGTTTGGCTTAAAAATGCAGATTTGATGGCTAATAAATTAGCAGAAGAGAGTGAATTTTTCAAAGATGAAACCGATAAGATGATACAAGAAAAAATTAAAGAAGCGTATATGGTTTTATCTTTGCCATTGCTTATAAAACAACATAATATTAATCGCAGCAACGCATCATATTTTAGCAACTCGCTAATAGGATTAATTTCAGATAATTCTTATAATACACTTGAGAATTTGGAACTTGTTTTTAATTTAGAAAAAGAAGATCATGAAGTTTTTAATTATGTAAGAGAGAATGTTAATATTCTGAATCTAATAAAAAAATATTATAATTATATATCAAGACTTGATTTTTTACAGCATTTTGAAAATTTGGTATTAAACGAAGGGAAGGCGGAAACAAAGGAAAGAAAGGAGCTACATAAAATTGTAGAAAATAATTTATGATTGTTTGATGAAGAATATCTAAATCTTGATTTTTTTAGCGATCAATCATTAAAAGGAATTTTTAATGAAATAAAATTACCAATAAATATAGATAGTGAAAATCAATTAAATACAATTCCAGATATTTTTATACCTCGCACTAAGGATAATGAATTAATACTTATCGAGCTAAAAGCACCAAAAGTAGAAATAAATTCATCAATACTTACTGATGTGTTTAATAAATATATCAGTAAAATTCTTAAATCATTATCAAAGCAAGGAAGTAATATTGATTATGTGAAGGCTATATGCATTTCATCAAAAAAGCAAGAATTTACAGGAAGCTTAACTGGAGATAAATATAGCATAAATCCAATGACTTGGAAGGAAATAATTAGTGTAAGAAAAAAAGACTTGGAAAACCACATAAAAGATGTTAAAAGTAATTTATCTTTATCAAAATATAAAGATATTTACAATTTTAAAGAAAAAGAAATAAAAATGGAAAGGGTTGGCAATTTAAAAAAAATATAAAAATTTGAATATTTTATATAGCAAAAAATTTCCAATATGATAATTATCTAAACAAAACTATATTTTATTTGTAACTACCTGTATATTATTTATTTTTTAAATTATCTAGTAATGTTAAGCTTTATACGTAACTATCCTCCAAACCTTAAAGCTATAGATTATATAAAAAGTGGTTAAAATATGATTATATAGTGTTTTATAGGGATAGTTACATAATCAATAGAACATAAGAATACTTTAAGTAAAAATGTAACTATCCTATAGGGTTAAAACATTTTTGGGATATAAAAATTTAAAATCAAATATCGCTTTTAATTGCGTTTTAAATAATATTTAATTACTTTTTATGGATAAAACAGACATTTTGAGATATTTGGGATTTTTTGCACTTTAAATTAGGAAAGATAAAAAGTCATTTTCGTAAGCTTTAAAATCCTATTATTTAGCATTTTTGCTAAAATTATTTAGGGATAGTTACATGTTCTTTTTAAAATACCCCTTACAACATTTCACAGCTTTTTTATTTTTCACCCGCCAAACTAATTCAAACTAATTCAAACTAACTTAATAACTAATTTAATTATAAACCCATAAAAACATTTAAAGGATTAA
>NZ_VOWJ01000031.1 GCF_008011665.1 Campylobacter volucris | reverse complement strand
TAAAAGATAAAACCTTTAGTATGAAAGAAGATAGTATAAGTTATCCTTGTAAAAACAAAGTTTTTACTTTTAAGGATAAAGATGATAAATTTGTTTTGGAAATAATTTAAAATAAAGACTAACAATGATAATCAATAAAACTTATGAAATCAATTCTTGTGATGATGTAGAATTAAATATAAAAAGAGAATCTAAGGTTGAGTTTAAACTCATTTATGATGATAGTAAAGAAATAGAAGCTTTAGTTTGTATTATACAAGGTCTTGGTGCTGATATGAGTGATCCTGTATTAGAATTTAATATGCAATATTTTGCTTCTAGGTATAATGTGGCTGTTGTAAGTATGGACTACCATTGCATAGGAAATCGTCCCCAAACTGGAGCTAAATTTTATTTAGACAATATAGATAAACTTATATTTGAAGCTAGCTTAAAAGCTTTAAATATCAAAATTCCTTATGATATACAAAAACTAAATACTTTTGAAGAATTTTATCCTGCTATGGATTATCTTAATAAAAAAATTACTGATATGAAAAATAACTGGGAGCTTAATAGAAGCTATTATTTAGATTTAAGTGTGAGTTTGCGGCCAACTAAAGATGAATATCAAAATTATGGTATTATGCAAACTATGGATGTAATTAATACTTTACTTTATATCAAAGCCAATCCTCCATTTAAAACAGCTAAAGAAAGATTTAAAACTATTTTAGTAGGAGTTTCACATGGAGCTTATATGGCGCTTTTATGTGCCAAAATAGCTCCTTGGAATGTGGATGCTATTTTAGATAATTCTTCACATATGACTCTAAATGATGATGCGTGGAGATATATAGGATTTGGCAAAGAAGTTGATTTTACAAAGTATGCTTGTTTTGGTACTTTTAATTTTTTTAACAATATCAGACTTTGCGCTTGTGAAAAAACCTATTGGACCACAAACAAACAATCTCCGAATTATTTTTCCAATGCTAGAAAAATAATAAGAGAACCATTAAATAAAGAACATTTAAAAATTCAAAGCCTTTATCCAAAACCAAAATACATCGCTTATCATTCTAAATTTGATCAATATGTTCCTTTAGAAGAAAGAGAAGAATATTTTGGTATTTTAAAAGATTTAGGATTTGAAATTGATTTTACTAAAATAACAAGTGAAAAAGAAATAGATGGAAAATTTATTAAAAATTTAGAGCATGGTTGTGGTATACCTATGAAGCTACTCATAAAAAAACATTTAAATGAAATTTTAAAAGAACCTTTACAAGATAAAACTTGTAAAAAAGAAATTTCATATAAATGCGATGATTTAACTTATACTTTTAAAGAAGAGGATGATAAAATATTATTAGATATACAAAAATCTAAAATTAAAGGATAAATATGAAAAATTTTTTTGATACTTTACATGATAAAGAATTTATTTTTGCACCGCAGTGTTATAAAACTTGTAATGGTGGTTGTTGTCATAATATATACGCACAATATTTTAAATTTAATAAATCAAGTGCAGTGATTTTACCGATGTTAGAGATAGAATATCTTTCTTTAAGACAAGCAGGTAATACATATTTAGAAAATGGAAAAGCCAACACGCTTACTTTAAAAAATGGAAAAAATATCAATATTTACTTTGCAAAATGTGATTTGAATGGACTTTGCAATCCACATAGCTTAAGACCTTTGATATGCAAACTTTATCCATATTACCCTAAAGTTGATTTTGATGGAAATTTTTTAGGGGTAAAACCATGTGCTTTGTTTGATATCTTTTATAAAGATGCGCAAAAACATTATTGTACGATCACACATAGGAAAAATGATGAATTTATAAAAGAATTTGAAGAAAATACTCAAATTTTAAGAAAAGAACCTATTATGATTTTTGTTTTTAAAGCTTTAGAAATTATTGAAAATACTCTTAAGGAATATACTTATAATCATTATGGTAAAGTAATTTATCTTGAAGAATTAACGCACGAAGAAAAATTTGATTTTTTTGCATTCCAAGAAATAAATTCTATGACTATGAAAGCATATAGAAATGAGAAATTTCTTAATGAAATTCAAAATTTATATGATAAATTAGAAGAAAAATATCAAGAAAAATTTACTAAATATTTTAGTAATTAAATCAAAATATGCTTGAAATTATTCAATATTTTCAAGCATATTTTTAATAGAAGAAAAATCTTTAAAATTATCTGGTATGATGTATTTTGCATCTAAATTTTTTCCTAAAAATGTTTCGATTTCTAATATAAGCTTCATCATATCCATACTATCAATAATATCTTCATCAATTAAATCACAACTTGCTTCATTAACATCATTTCTACCTATGTTGTTAAACATTTTTTGAATATCTTCAAAAGTTACTTGCATAAATTTCCTTTTTTTGATTATAAAAACTATTTCATAATTTTACCATATAAAATAAACTTTTACTTTTGAAATGAAAGAAATTTATCTTAAAAAAAGTGTTTTTTATTTAAAATACCATTCTTTGATTAAACACACAAAAGAGCGTTCATAATGACTAACAAACAGCTTTCTTTAAAGCATCTTAGTATGCCTATATTGCTTGAAATGTTTTTAAGATATTTTTCTTTAATTATTAACACCACAATGGTATCTCAATATTCTAATTTCTTAGTTGGAGCTTTGGGTGCTGGTAATCATATAGCTGATTTATTTTTAATAGTTTTTAGTTTTTTAAGCGTAGGTTGTAGTGTGGTTATTGCTCAAGCTTTAGGAGCTAAAAATTATGATTTAGCTAGAAAAGCTATCCATCAAAGTTTGTTTTTAAATACTTTGGTGGGTTTGGTATGTGGAAGTTTAATTTTTTGGCATGGGGAGGTTTTGCTATACCTTTTGCAAATTCCGCAAGAACTTTTAAAAGATAGTCAAATTTATTTACAAATGCTTGCAATTTGCTTATTTTTTGATGCTATTAGCATAGTTTTAGCAGCTATTATAAGGGTTTATAATTTAGCTTATTGGGTTATGCTAACTACTTTGATGATGAATATAGTGATTTTTATAGGTAATTATTATATTTTGCATTTTACAAAATTAGAGCTTTTTGGAGTAGGGTTTAGTAATATTATAGGTCGTGTTGTAGCATTTGTTATGCTTGTTATAATTTTTATTTTTAAATTAAAAATTCATCTAAATTTAAAAGAACTTTTAAAGCCTAAAAAAGAAGTTTTTAAAAAGATTTTTAGCATAGGTGGTTATGCTGCTGGGGAGCATTTAGTATGGTTTATACAATACACCATAGCTTTTTCTTTTGTAGCGCGCTTGGGTGAGGCAAATTTAAGTGTGCAAACAATTTATTTTCAAATTTCATTGCTTATTATGCTAGTAGGGCAAGCAATTAGTTTAGCAAATGAAATCATTATAGGAAAGCTTGTGGGTTCAAAGCGTTTAAATGTAGCATATAAACATACTTGGGTGGCTTTGTATTTTAGTGTTATAGCAAGTGCTTTTGTGGCTTTGTTAAATTATATTTTACAAGATTTTACAATGCAAATAGTAGATCTTGAAGAAGATTTAAAAGAATTAATGATACCACTTTTTACTCTTTCTATCTTTTTAGAAATCGCAAGAACTTTTAATATAGTAATGGTAAATTCATTAAGAGCAGCAGGAGATGCTAGGTTTCCTTTTTTAAGCGGTGTGGTTTTTATGCTAGGAGTTTCATTGCCTGTTGGATATGTGCTTTGTTTTTATATGGGATTGGGAATTTTAGGAATTTGGATAGGATTTTGTGCTGATGAATTTTTAAGAGGTATAGTTAATTCTTATAGATGGAAAAGCAAAAAATGGCAAAACAAGGTATTAGTTTAAAGGGAAAGTTTAATTTTAAAAATTTAAATATAGATTTTGAAAGAAAAAAAGTAAAATATTTAAGATTAAAAATAGATAGAACTTTAAATTTTAAACTTACTATACCAATTCATTATGAAGACAAAGATGTTATAAATTTTTTAGAAAAAAATGAAATTTGGATTAAAAATAAACAAAAAGAAATACTTTCTAAAAAAACATTGCTAAATGATAATGAAGTATATTTTTTAGGTAAAAAATATCATTTAGTTTTTGATGAAAATTGCTATAAAACTTGCATTAAAAAAGATAAAATTTTTACAAAAAATCATCAAGAATATAAAAATTTTCAAAAACAAAGTGCTAAAATAATTTTTAATTTTTTTATTAATAAATGGCAATTTGCATTTGATAGGAAAGTTCAAAAAATTAGCATTAAAGAAATGATTTCAAGGTGGGGCTCTTGCAATCATAAAAAAGCTTATATTAATTTAAATTTAAAACTCACGCAAAAACCTATAAAATCTATAGAATATGTAATCTTGCATGAACTTACGCATTTAATTTACCCGCATCATCAAAAAGAATTTTATACTTTTTTATATCAGTTAATGCCTGATTATAAAGAAAGAGAAGTTTTTCTAAAAACCCTTATTTTCTAACAGAAATTTATTTTATTTTAAAATTTTATTTATTAAAATAAATAATTTATAAATATATATTAAAGGAAAAATAATGAAAAGAAGAAGTTTATTAAAAATAGGCGCTCTTGGTTTAGCCACTATGCTTTTTAGTGCAGTTACTTTACATGCCGAATCAACCGATATGGTTGATTTTCCAAAAGACAAGCAAAAAGTTTTATTGCTTTCAAGTTCTGGTTATAAAAATACAGGGTATTTAAATCATGCATTGCCTTGGCTTAAAGAGTTTGTTAAAAAAAATAATTTAAAAGGTAAAAAAGTAGCTTTCATTCCTTATGCTGGTGTGAGAAAAACTTATGAACAATACGAAGCCCAAGTTGCAAAAGCTTTAGAAAGTCTAGGACTTCAAATAATTAGTGTGCATAGAGGAAATGCTATTGATATTATTAAAAATGCTGATGCAATATTTGTAGGTGGTGGAAATACTTTTGAATTAGTAAATCAACTTTATAATAATAATCTTGTGGAATTGATTGCAAAAAAAGTAAGTGAAGGCATTCCTTATGTTGGTTGGTCAGCAGGTTCAAATGTAGCAGGTTCGACCATGAAAACAACCAATGATATGCCTATTGTAGAGCCAAAATCATTTAACACTTTTAATATTTTTCCTCATCAAATCAATCCTCATTTTATTTCAGGTAAACCAGTAGGCCATAATGGCGAAAGTCGCGAAGAAAGATTACAAGAATTTTTAATAGTAAATCCTACAAGTATAGTATACGCCCTACCTGAAGGTGTTGCATTGTTGATTAATGGTAAAAAAGTGAAAGTTTTGGGTATGGATAAAAACACTCCACTTTTAAAATTTGAAAATAAAAAAGAAATTCAAAAAATTGCTATTGACTCTGAATTTAATTACTGAAATAAAAAGCTATCGAATGTTGGATAGCTTTTTAAGCTTTTCTTAGAATTAAAATTGTTATATTTATACTTTAATATTTAGTTTTTCAAGGTTTTTTATTTTGATTTTAGAGCTTACTTTTAATTATAGATCTAAAAATGATGTTTTTGAGTATCTTTTGTATTATTATACTAAAAATTTTACTTTTAATTTTGAGCAAAAAGATGAAAAAATTGTGATTAAAGTTAAAGGTGAAAAAGATGAACTGCAAGCTTTTTGTGAAAATTTGGAAAAAATTAGCCATAGCGTTTTTTTAGATAAATTTGATTTAAAAGTTATAGAAGAAGATTTTGAATTTATTGATAAAACTAAAAAAGATTTTACCAAAAGAGCATTTTTAACAAGAATCAATGCAAATGCCTATACTCAAGGTGAGCTTATAGAAAATGAATGGGGAATTTTTGTAGAAGAAAAATTTAAAATAGAAAATGAATTTGTTAAAATCACTAAAGAAAACTTTCAAAATTTACTACAAAAAGCTTTGGAAAAATTAAAAAATAAAGAATATATAGAGTTTAAAAACCATAAAGGAATTTATGCGTTTGAAATTTTTAATGAAAAATTAGATGATTTTTTAATGCCAAGCGATCCAAAACATATTAACGCATTTTTTTCTTGCAATAATGAGCAATTTAAAATTTTAGCTGGTGTTGAAAAGCCTTTAATGAAATTAAAATTTAATGCTATTTTTAGACAAAATCATGATTTAAAAGAAGATTATTTTAAAGTAAAATTTTATGATAATCTTTTTATTTTCGCTTTGTGTTATGAGTTTGAAAAAGAAGGGGTTAAATTTTTAAATTTTAAAAAGCTAGAATCTTTTGAAGATGATTTTGAAGTAGCTTTGATAGAAAAAAATATGTTTGTGCTTAGAGGGTTTGACTATATTTTATCTGAATTTAAAAATTTAATTTTTCAAAAAGAAGATAAAAACTATGCAAGAATTTCTTGTATATTGTCTGATTTTAAAGATAAAAAACCTTTGCTTTTAGAGCTTAGCAAAAAATATGATGATATTATTTTACTCAATAAAGAAATCAATCTTTTAAAACTAAATTTACCAAAAAGTTTTGATGAATTTTATGAACTAGCTAGTAAAGATGATACGGCTAAAAGATTGCTAGAAAATTATCAAAAAGAATTTACACTTCCTAAAATGAATTTAAATTTAAACCATAATTTTTTTGGAATTTTTTGTATGGTAGGTGTTATTTTAGATCTTGATAGCGATTTAACTCAAGCTGGGTTAAAACTTTTGCATTTGGCTGATGAGAGCAAGATGGCAAAAGGAGTTAAGATAGATTTTAAATTCAATGAAGAAAAAGAATTTGATTATACTAAAACTTTAAGAAGTGTGATGAGTTTTAAGCTTGCTGGAGTTGAAGAGCAAATCATCACTTTAGGAGTAGTGGAATCTTTAGCATATTTTTTAAGAGATTTGTTTGATGATTTAAAAGCTAAAGATCAAGCTGATTGTGTTGTGCTTAGTGGTAGTTTGTTTGAGCATAAGAGTTTGAGCAAAAATATTTTCAAACACATACCATTTTTTAAGATAAGTGATGTTCCGCTTTGGATATGAAATTTGTATTAAAGGCTTAGTTCAAGGGGTTGGTTTTAGACCCTTTGTTTATAATCTGGCTAAAAGTTTAAATTTAAATGGAGAAGTTTTCAACAATAGCTTAGGAGTTGTCATAAGGCTTGATTGTGATGAGATATTAGCAAATCAATTTAAAGATAAGCTTTTAAAAAATCTTCCAAAGTTAGCAAGAATAGATGATTTACAAATTTCTAAAATAACTTTAGAGCAAAAATATAAAGATTTTACTATCACGAAGTCTTTAAATACTAAAAAATTCAGTCCGATTTTAAGTGATTTTGCACTTTGCGAAGATTGCATGAAAGAATTTTATGATAAAACAAACCCTCGCTATAAATATCCTTTTATCACTTGTGTAAATTGTGGTCCTAGGTTTTCTATCATTAAAAAATTACCCTATGATAGAATTAATACAAGTATGGATAAATTTAAAATGTGCGCTTTTTGCCAAAGTGAATACGAAAATCCTTGCAATAGACGCTTTCATGCTCAACCACTTTCTTGTCCAAATTGTAAAATCACATTTTTTTTAAAGGATAAAAACAAAAATATTCTTGCAAAAGACGAACAAGCTTTTATAGAGCTTGCTAAAATGCTAAAAGAAGGTAAAATCATAGCTTTTAAAGGAATGGGTGGTTTTCATTTAATTTGCGATAGCACTAATGAAAATGCTATATCTGAGTTAAGATTACGCAAAAATAGGGCAAAAAAACCTTTTGCTATTATGGTAAAAAATTTACAAATGGCAAAAAATTTAGCTCATATTAATGAAGATGAAGCAAAACTTTTACAATCTAATTTAAAACCCATTGTGATTTTAAAAAGTAAAAATATTTTAGAAAATTTAGCTCCAGATACTGATAAAATAGGCATTATGTTAGCTTATATGGGATCGCATTTGTTGTTATTTGAATATTTTGATAAACCTATTGTAGCAACTAGTGCAAACCTTAGCTCACAAAGCATTATCTATGAAGAAACAAAACTTTTAGAAAAACTTGGAAATGTTTTTGATTTTTATATAGATTATGATAGAAATATTGTCAATTCAAGCGATGATAGCATTGCTCAAATAGTAGGTAAAAAAACTATGTTTTTAAGAACTTCTAGAGGTGTTAATCCACGCTATATCAACACTAAAGATTTTTTTAATTTTGATCAAAATATACTTGCCTTAGGTAGTGAGCTAAAAAATCAATTTGCATGTTTTTTTCAAAATCAAATTTTTATCTCACCTTATATTGGAGATATGAAAGATTTAGATATACAAGAAAGATTTTTTAAGATTTTACATTTTTTTAAAAAATCATATGATGTTGAATTTGATCAAATTTTAAGTGATAAGCATCCTCATTTTGCCTATGTTAAAGAATTTAAAAATTATAAAAATTATGCTATTTCACATCATTATGCTCATGCTTGTGCTTGTTTATTTGAGCATAGAATTTTTAATAAAGATGTATTAGCTTTTATTTTTGATGGCACAGGCTATGGAGATGATGGGAAAATTTGGGGTGGAGAGATTTTTAAGGCTAATTTAAAAAATTATCAAAGAATAGCTCATTTTAAAGAATTTAAGCTTATTAATGCCGATATTAAAAATATTTATAATTTAGCTTTGGCTTTGATTTTTGATTTAAATTTGCAAGATAAAGCTAAAGATTTTTTAAATAAAATTAATTCTATAAAATTATCAAATCTTAAAAAAATTCACACTCAAAGCACTTTATACACAAGCTCATTAGGAAGGATAATTGATGCTTTTGGTGCTATTGCTTTTGATATAGAAAAGCTTGATTATGAAGCTCAAATTGGGCTTTTATTAGAAAAGTATTATGATAAAAATTTAAATTATACTTATAAATTTGTCATACAAAATGATGGAATTTGCATAAAAGATGCTTTTTTACAAGCTTTAAAAGATTCTAACGAGGTTAAAATTAGCACAGGTTTGTTAAATGCTATTGCAAATTTTATTATAGAATTTTCTCATTTATATAAAGAAGAGGTGATTTTAAGTGGAGGGGTGTTTCAAAATAAAACCTTACTTGAAATTTTAAATCGTAAAAAATTTTCTTATAAAACTTCTTATGAATTTCCTTGCAATGATAGCTCTATTGCATTAGGACAACTTGTGCATTATTTGGCGTTAAAAACTTATTAAAACTCATAAATTTTTAATACTTTTAAAGATAAAATAAAATAAAAAATTTAAGGAAAAAACATGTGTAAAGATTGTGGCTGCTCTATAAACAAACACCATCATCATGAACACCATCACGAAAACTCAGCTTTAAAAGATGAAAATACTATTAGCGTAATTAGTAAAATTTTATCAAAAAACGATCATCAAGCTTCACACAATAGAGAGCATTTTAATGAGTATAATACCATTTGTATCAATCTAATGAGTTCTCCAGGAAGCGGTAAGACAACTTTACTAGAAGAAACGATAAAAACTTTAAAAGATAAATTTAAAATAGCTGTAGTAGAAGGGGATTTAGAAACTAATAATGATGCAAATCGTATTATAAATGCAGGAGGATTAGCCCATCAAATCACCACAGGTCAAACTTGCCATTTAGATGCTTTTATGGTGCATGAAGCACTGCATCATTTTAAATTAGATGAGCTTGATATTGTTTTTATAGAAAATGTTGGAAATTTGGTATGTCCTGCTAGTTATGATTTGGGCGAGCATTTAAATGTGGTTTTACTTTCAGTAACAGAAGGTCATGATAAAGTTGAAAAATATCCTGTCATGTTTAGAAAAGCTGATTTATTGGTGATTACAAAAGCTGATTTAGCTCAACATTTTGATTTTGATTTTAAAGTAGCATCTTTAGCAGCTAAAAGATTAAATCCTAAAGTAGATATTATGATTTTAGATAGCAAAACAAAAACAGGTTTTAATCTTTGGATTGATTATTTAAAAATGAAAAAGGAATTAAACTAATGTGTCTTTCTATACCTTCTAAAATTTTAGAAATTGATGAGTTAAATTCAGCTATAGTAGAAACTTTAGGAGTAAAAAGAAGAGTGAGTTTGGATTTAATTAGCGAGCCTTTAAAAGTGGGTGATTATGTATTAATCCATGTTGGTTTTGCGATGGAAAAAATAGATACCCATGCAGCCCAAGAGAGCTTAAAAATTTATACAGATATAGCTGAAAAAATGCAAAATGGACAAATAGATGAATACGAAGGAGATATGGGATTAAAAGATGGATTTAATTAATGATTTTAGAGACAAAGATAGAATTTTAGCTATACAAAAAATCATACAATCAAAAATTTCAAAACCTATTAATATAATGGAAATTTGTGGTGGTCATACGCATAGCATAATGAAATTTGGCTTACCAAGTTTGCTTCCAAAAGAAATAAATTTTATTCATGGTCCAGGTTGTCCTGTATGTGTGATGTCAAGAGAACGCATTGATACAGCTTTAAAACTTGCTAGTATGCCAAATACCATTTTTTGTGTTTTAGGTGATATGCTAAGAGTGCCAGGAAGCTATAAGAGCTTAATCGATCTTAGGGCCAAAGGAGCTGATGTAAGAGCACTTTACACTCCTTTAGAAGTTATTGATATTGCTTTAGAAAATAAAGATAAGACTATTATATTTTTTGCCATAGGTTTTGAAACTACCACTCCTATGAGCGCAGTAATCATACAAAAAAGGATAGAGCTTCAACTTGAAAATTTATTTTTTCATATCAATCATGTATTAGTCCCACCAGCTGTAGAAGCTATCATGCAGGATGAAAAAGTTAAAATCGATGCTTTTTTAGGGCCTTCACATGTTAGTGTTATAACAGGATCAAACATTTATAAACCAATTGCTAAAAAATACAAAACTCCTATAGCAGTGAGTGGTTTTGAGCCTGTAGATATAATGCTTAGTGTATTAAATATAGTAGAGCAAATGAATGCAAATACCTATGAGGTTTATAATGAATATCATAGAGTAGTAAGTAAAGAAGGAAATTTAAAAGCTAAATCATTAATGCAGACTTATTTTCAGCCTTGTGATTTTGAATTTAGAGGCCTTGGGATGATTAAAGATGGTGGTCTTTGTTTAAAAGATGAATTTTCTAATTTAGATGCAAGCAAGGTATTTGATTGCAAAGTCCAAAGTAAAAATGAAAGTAAAGCCTGTATATGCGGTCAAATTTTAAGAGGCTTGGCTAAGCCTTATGATTGTAAAGTATTTGCAAAAGCTTGCACACCAAAAAATCCTATCGGAAGTTGCATGGTTTCTAGCGAAGGAGCATGTGCTGCATATTATAAATATCATCAAAACTAAGGAAAGCAAATGGATAAAATTACTTTAGCCCATGGTGGCGGTGGAGAAGAGATGAACGCTTTGATCGGTGAAATTTTTTCTATCTTTGATGATGATATTTTAAAACAAGCTAATGATGCAGCTATTTTAGAAGATATTGCTTTTAGTACAGATTCTTTTGTTTTAAATCCTATTTTTTTAAAAGATACTAATATAGGAAAATTAGCAGTTTGTGGCAGTGTTAATGATGTTTTGATGGTAGGAGCTAGCCCTTTATATCTTTCTTTAGCTTTAATTTTAGAAGAGGGTTTTGAAATAGATAAGTTAAAAACTATTTTAAATTCTATTAAAAACGAGTGCATAAAAGCAGATGTAAAATTAGTTTGTGGGGATACTAAAGTAGTGCCTAAAAACAAGGGTGATGGAATTTATATTAATACTTCTTGTGTTGGCAAAATGATTAAAAAAATATCAACAAAAGATATTAAAGAAAATTTGAGTATCTTAGTTTCAAGGGATATTGGTACTCATGGATGTGCGGTATTAGTAGAAAGAAATAATTTAGAAGCAAATATACAAAGTGATTGTAAAAATTTAAAAGATGAAGTTTTGGCACTTTTAAATGCAAATATCAAAATCAAAGCCATGCGTGATGCTACTCGAGGGGGGCTTAGTGCTGTGCTTAATGAATGGGCGATATTAAGTCAAAAAGAAATTTTAATATATGAAGAAAAAATTCCAATTTGCGATGAAGTTTTAGGGGTATGTGAGCTTTTTGGTTATGAGCCATATGAACTTGCAAATGAAGGAACTTTCATACTTTGTGTAGAAAAAGAAGATGAGATGAAAGCTTTAGAAATTTTGCAAAAATTTAACAAAAATGCAAGTATTATAGGAAAAATAAATTCTAACGATAATGCTAGGGTTATTTTAGAAAATGCTTATGGAGCAAAACGCTTTTTGGAAGCCCCTAAAGGTGAGCTTTTGCCAAGGATTTGTTAATGCATGAATTAAGCATTATAGAATCTTTACTAGAACTTTGCGAAGAGTATGCTCAAGGAAAAATAGTAGAAGAAATTCATGTAAAGATAGGTAGGTTAAGTGGAGTAGAGGTTTCTTTGCTAGAGCGTAGCTTTGAAACTTTTAAAGAAAATAGTTTATTGTGTAAAAATGCTAAATTTATTACCCATTTACAAGAAATCATTGTTGAGTGTGAAAAATGTCATTTTAAAGGGATACTAGAAAATAACATCTTTTGGTGTCCAAAATGTGAAGATAAAAATTTAAAAATCATAGATGGGGAAGAGCTTTATTTAATGAAGCTTATATTAAAAGAAGAGTAAGTTGTGAATTATAAAGAAATTATATTAGGTGGTGGATGTTTTTGGTGTATTGAAGCTGTTTTTGAAAGAATTAAAGGAGTGATAGATACTGAAGTAGGATATAGTGGTGGAGCTGATAATCCTACATATAAAAGCGTTTGTAATGGTGATAACAATATAGAAGTAGTAAAAATCATTTATGATAAAAATCAAATTTCTTTAAAGCAAATTTTAACTATATTTTTTGATATCCATGATCCAACAAGCAAAGATAAACAAGGAGCTGATGAAGGTATTCAATATAGATCAGCCATTTTTTATCAAGATGATGAAGATTTTAAAATTATTACTCAATTTTTACAAAATGCTCAAAAAAATTACACTAAAGTTATTGTTACGCAAATTTTAAAATTAGAAAAATACTATAAAGGTGAAGATTATCATCAAAAATATTTTACTAAAAATCCAAATCAAACTTATTGTCAATTTGTCATAGCACCAAAAGTTCAAAAAATTAATTTATACGATAAAGAGCTTTCCAAAAGCTAAAAAGCTTTTGGAAAATTTAATTAATGGCAGCCACAACCACCGCAACCACAACTTTGATTAAAAAAGTCTTCTAAAGCTTGCATGTTTGGAAGTTCAGTTACTTCTTTTACTAATTCTTTATAGATAACAACTCCATCTTTTACGACAAATACAGCTCTTGCTAAAATTCCTTCAAGTGGGCCATCGGCCATTAAAACGCCATATTTTTCACCAAATTCTTTAGAAACAAAATCACTTGCTACTATTAAGTTGTCTATACCTTCAGTTGAGCAAAAACGACCCATAGCAAAAGGCAAATCCATACTTACAACAATCACTTCAGCACCGCCTGATGCTGCTTTTTTGTTAAATTCTCTAGCTTCAGTTGCACAAACTGGAGTATCTAAACTTGGAACACTGATAATAATTTGTGTTTTTCCTTTAGGAGCGATTTCAACCCCAGAAAGATCTTTAGCTTTTAAAGTGATATTTGGCGCTTTATCGCCAACTTCAAGATTATTACCTTTTAATTTTACCTCATTACCTTTAAATAATACACTACTCATTTTTTTCTCCTTTTTAAGTGTAAAATTTGATTTTATCATAATATAATAAGGTTAATCAAGTCTTATTTTCATCTTTACACATGCCTGCTTCTATCAAAAAACAAGATGGTTGATAATTGCTTTTTTTAATTTTGTCATATTTTGCATAACTTAAATACAAAATATCCTTAGCTCTAGTAACTGCAACATAAAACAATCTTCTTTCTTCTTCTAAACTACCACCCATGCTCATAAGTTTTTGATTTGGAAACCTACCTTGTGCAAGATCTATTACAAACACAAGTTCAAATTCAAGACCCTTGCTAGCATGTATGCTTAAAAGATTGACTCCATTTCCACTACTCATCTCACTTGCGCCAAGTGTTAGGAAGTTATAGTATTTATAATTATCGCTATAATTTTTTGAAAGTTCTTTTAAAACCATCATTTTTGCATTTATTTTTTCTAAAATTTCATTTTTTTTGTTTAGATCTACATTGGAATTTTTGTTAGTTGCTCTTTTGGTGGCTAAAATATCACAAATTTCTTTAAAATAATCATTTTCTAAAATTAAATTTACAAGCTGTGTTGAGATTTTACATTCATTTGCTTGTTTTATAAAATGATAAAGCTTTTCTAAAGTTTTAGCACAATTTTCATTAATCTTTGGAAGGCTTAAAATAGGATGAGTGTTAAATTCGCTTTTTAAATTAAATCTTGAAGGAGAAGATAATTCTTCGATATCATCAAAAAGACCAAGTTGATAACTTTGTTTTTTGTATTTTTTTAAATTTACATTAGTATCAGGACTTAAAATACCTTTTATAAGATTAGAATTTCCAAGTTTTAAAAGTCCATCAAAAATATCTTTGGCTAAAACACTACCCACGCCTTTAGTAAATTCAAGTAAATGTATAAAAGCCATAATATCTTTTGGATTTAAAACAATTGCTAACATAGAGCAAAAAGTTTTTACCTCTAAGCTTTCAAAAAAACTCCCACTGCCTTTTCTTTTACTTGCTATGCCAAGTTCTCTAAGTGCTACTTCAATTCCATCGGCACTAGAATTATTTCTAAAAATCACTGCTATTTCATTTAAATCAACTCCGCTTTGTAAAATGATTTTAGCAATGGTAGAATATTGATCAAAAAGCTCATTAAAAGTTAATAAACTTGGTGCTTTAAAATCACCATTTCTAGTTACTATTAGCTTTTTAGGATACAATCTTTCGTTATTTGTAATGACTTTATTAGCCAAAGCTAAAATGTTTTTACTAGAGCGATAGTTTTTATTCAATGTAAAAATTCTAGCATCTAAAAATCTATCTTTAAATCCTCCTATGATGGAGATGTCTGCTCCATTAAACGCATAAATACTTTGATCATAATCACCCACACAAAATAAACTTTTACTTTTAAAAGCATCTATTAACGAACCTTGCAAGGTATTAGTATCTTGATATTCATCAACTAAAATTTCATCAAAATCAAAATGATGTGTTTTCAATGTTTGCTTTAGCTTGATTAGTAAATCATTAAAATCTACATAATTAAATCTATTTTTTTCTTCTTCGTATTCTTTTAAAATATCTTCATAAATTTCAGCATAAACGGCTTGATCGTTATAGTTTTGACAAAACCATTCATAAAAATTATTTAAATTTGCATTGGTATTTTGAAATAAAGAATACACATCATATAAATAGCTAGGCATATAAGGTTTTATATCGCTTAAATGATGGAAAGTTCTTTTTTCAAAGATAGATCTTAAAAGCACTTTTAATTCGCTTGATTGTTTTAAAATAATATTGTGATTTAATTCTTTTAAAAGTGTATAAGCAGTGCTGTGAAAAGTCCCTGCTGTTATTTTTGAAGTAATTTTTTTATCAAAGTATCTTCCAAGTCTTTGTATCATTTCCTTACTTGCTTTATTAGTAAAGGTTAAAAGCATGATTTTTTCTGGTTTTGTGCCATTTTGTAAAAGATAGGCTATTCTTGCAACTATAGTTGAAGTTTTGCCTGTTCCTGCGCTAGCTATAATAAGATTGTGTCCAAAAAGAGCACA
Organism: Campylobacter volucris; assembly: GCF_008011665.1. GTDB lineage: Bacteria > Campylobacterota > Campylobacteria > Campylobacterales > Campylobacteraceae > Campylobacter_D > Campylobacter_D volucris_A. The sequence goes on along the minus strand of NZ_VOWJ01000031.1, from coordinate 211,938 downwards.
AGCGGCTTTATATTGTTCTTCATTTAAACGAGATAAAGGCATATTTTTCCTAAGCTACAATGATATTTTCTAAATTTTTAAAATAAAAATAATTACATCGATCTTTGTATTCATAAGAAAGTGTTAATTTATGAGAATCAAGTATGGTTTTAACTATGTAAAGTCCAAGCCCAAAACTATCTTTGTTTTTTTTGCCTTGAGTAAAAGCTTGAGTGTAATATTTTAAATCTTTATCTAAAGCTTTTCCTATATTTTTAAAACAAAGATATTCTTTAGTAATTTCTATGGTTACCTTACTTTCATCAGAATATTTTATAGCATTATCTATCATATTCTTCATAGCAGTAGTAAATAATTTAAAATCAACATTTACACTAAAGCTTTCTTTGATGCTAATTTTAATTTTATCATCATCATTCATAGCTATATCTTTAGCTTCATCTAATAAATCTAAAATATTGTATTTTTTTAAATTTATAAATTGCGCTCCTGAAGTGATTTGTTCAATAGCTGCAAATTCGTTTATAAGTATTTCAAGACGATTAAAAGCTCCTATTAATCTTTCTTTGTATTTGCTATCTTCTATCATTTCAAGGGTGATGAGTCCTTTGGTGATTGGTGTTTTTAACTCATGCATGATATTTCTTAGGAAAAATTGCCTAGAGGTGTTAAGTTTTTGAATTCTTAAAATAGACTCATAAAAGGCGGTTGCAACTTGGGAAATTTCATCTTCTCCTTTGCTGACATTTTGAATTTCATCTAGTTTATTTTCTCCAAATTTATCAATTTGTCTTTTTAAAGCTCTTAAAGGTTTTAATTTTCTTATGATAAAAAGATATAAAACTATCAAAACCATCACAACTATCACAGCAATTAATTTAATTACAAAATATCTATAACCTTGATAGTCTAAGTCTTTATATAAAAAAAGTTTTCCATCATAAATAATCTTTAAATATACATTATCTTCTAGGGTAATGATTTCTACTATAGCTGTGCTAGTTTGTGCTCTAGCTATGGTTTCAGCTTTATAGATGACATTTTTGATAAATTTTGGATTGACTATTTCTACTATTTTATAGTTTTTGGTTTGCTCTTGAAATTCTTTTTCGCTAATCATATTGTTAAAATACAACAATCTTGTATTAGCTACAAAAGAATATTTAGCATTAAGCTCATTAGTGTAATTTTGCTGATCATATTTAATAAGCCATAAAAATGCTAAAACTACACTTGCGCTTGCTAAAATAAAAACAAAAGTTATGGTATAAAAAATTGATGATTTATTCATTGAGTTAGTTTATATCCTATGCCTCTAATAGAGTGGATATATTTTGGAGTTTTGGGATCATCACCGATTTTTTGTCTGATTCTGCTTATGATTACATCTATGCTTTTATTGCTAGAGTCTTCACTGATAGAGCTACAATTATACACAAGCTCTTCTCTACTTACTACACCACCTTCTTTTTTGATTAAGTAGCTTAAAATATCAAATTCAGCATTAGTAAAGTTAATTTCTTGATCCTTCATGGTTATGGTGTGTTTAAATTTATCATAAACTAAATCTTTTTTTACTTGAGCTTGAACGGTTTTAGTATTTGAAATTCTTCTTAAATGACTTTTAATTCTTGCTTGTAATTCTTGAGGATTGTAAGGTTTTGGCAAATAATCATCAGCTCCTAAGTCAAGTGCTGCAACTTTATCGCTAATATCATGTCTAGCACTAGAAATAATAATAGGCGTATCGTATTTTTTACGAATTTCTTCGCAAACTTCAAGTCCATCAAGTCCTGGTAAGCTCAAGTCTAAAATGATTAAATCATAAGGATTTAAAGCAAGTCTTGAAAGTCCTATATAAGGCTCATGAGCAATATCTACTTTCATATCAAATTGTTCTAAATATTCTGCGATAATTTCAGCTAGCTCTAAATCATCTTCTATCATTAAAATATTAGTCATTTTTTCTCCTTAAAAATTTAAAATAATAAAGCTCTAATATATCCGCCTCTATTAATCCAAATTTTAACATATTCTTTGTCTTTATTTAAATTGAGTGCTTTTGATAATTCTTTAAAATTAGAAATTTCATACTGATTAATGCCGACGATTATATCGCCTGATTCAAATCCAGCTTGTTCTGCTTTTGATTTAGGAGCAACTTCGGTGATTAAAATTCCACTAATATTTTCAGGAATACGATACTCTTGTCTATTTTTAGAATCAAGTTCAACTAGTTTTAAACCATCAATATAGCCTTTTTCATATTGTAGAGATTTTTCATCCGTTTTTAGCATAAATTTTATCGTTTTAATTTCATTATCTCTTTCATAACTAAGTTGTATTTGTTGCTTAGGATCAATACTTCCTATATAATTTTTTAAATCCATGGGACTTTTGATAGTAGTATTATCAACTTTTATAATCAAATCTCCTCTTTTTAATCCAGCATTAAAAGCTGCTGAATCTTTTTGCACATCAGTGACTAAAGCTCCTTCTTTGTTTGTGTAAGCTTTTTTAAGATCTTGAGTTAAAGCTCCTATTACTACTCCCAGATAGCCTCTTTCTATTTTGCCATTTTCAATTAATTTTTGAGCTATAGTTTTAGCCATATTTGATGGTATTGCAAAACCTATTCCATTATTTCCACCACTTCTTGAAAGAATTGCTGAATTTATACCAACTAAAGATCCTCTACTATCTACTAAAGCTCCACCTGAATTTCCAGGATTTATTGAAGCATCTGTTTGAATGAAGTTTTCATATTGATTTAAACCTATATTGTTTTTATTTAAAGCCGATATGATACCACTTGTAACACTACTTCCAACGCCAAAAGGATTACCTAGAGCAAACACAATATCGCCTTCTAATAATTGATCTGAATTTGCAAAAGTAACCACTGGAAGATTTTTAGCTTCTATTTTAATCACTGCTAAATCTGTTTTTGGATCAGCGCCTATTAATTTTGCTTTATATTCTGTGCTAGAATCTGGCAAATTTACTGTAATTTTTTCAGCATCTTCAATCACATGATTATTAGTGATGATATAGCCATCACTTGATATAATTACACCCGATCCAAGTGAGCTGACCACTTCTTTATTTTTTTTACTTTTTGGAATTTTTGGAAAATCAAATCCAAAAAATTGTTTAAAATATGGATCATTGAAAAAATCATCTATATTTGTCATATTAGTTTGCATTGTTTTACTTGTAGAGATATTTACAACAGAATTTTTAACCTTTTGAATAGAATCATGATAAGAAAGTATTGCATTTGAGTTATTACTTGGTAGTGTTCTTTGTAAATTTTCTTCTGCTTGTTTGAAGCTAATATTAGCACTAAATAAACTTGTTGAAACAATCAAAGAAAGGATTGTAGTCTTCTTCATCTTTTTCCTTTATTATAAAAATCATTTTTTCAAAAGTATAAAATTTTATTTTTACATAATTGTAAACAAAACCTTTAGTTTTAAAACTTATAAAAGTTGATTGACTTAGACTAAAGTTTTTGATATAATTTTTTCTTATAAATTTTAGAAGAGGAAATTATAAATGAGTAGTAGTTTATATGATACTTTAGGCGTTTCAAAAAATGCAAGTACAGATGATATAAAAAAAGCATATAGACGCTTAGCTAGACAATACCATCCTGATATCAATAAAGAACCAGGAGCAGAAGAAAAATTTAAAGAAATTAATGCTGCTTATGAAATACTAAGTGATGAAAAAAAGAAAGCACAATATGATAGATATGGTGATTCTATGTTTGGAGGTCAAAGTTTTCAGGATTTTTCAAGAAGTGCTGGCGGAGCAGATATTAATGATATTTTAAAAAATATTTTTGGCGGTGGATTTGGTGGCTTTGGCGGAGGTTTTAGCTCTAACAATCATTTTGGCGGTGGATTTGGTGGCTTTGGCGGATTTGAAGAAGATTTAGATTTGCAAGCTAGTATAAAAATTCCTTTTGAAAAAGGAATTTTAGGTGGAGAACATTCTGTAATGATTAACAAAGAGCAGGTAAAAATCAAAATTCCACATGGTATTAAAGATGGAGAAAAATTACGCATACGCAATAAAGGAAAAATGTTAAATGGGCAAAGAGGGGATTTGATTTTAAAAGTTGAACTTGAAAAAAGTCATGAATATGAAAGAGAAGAAGATGATTTATATAAAAATATAGAAATTAGTTTAAAAACTGCTCTTTTTGGTGGAAAAATAAATATACAAACTCCAAGAAAAGAAGTAAAAATTACTATACCACCAAATTCTAAAAATAATCAAAAAATTAGGCTTAAAGGTTATGGAGTGCAAAATAGAAAAACAGATATTTACGGGGATATGTATTTAATATTAAATGTTAAATTACCAGATATTAGCACTTTAGATACTGAATTTTTAAAAATTTTAGAAGAAAAATTATCATAAGGAATAAATATGCAACATAGTTATGATGAACCAGTTTATTTAATCAGTGTTGTAGCTAAAGTTTTAAACATACATCCGCAAACTCTAAGACAATATGAAAGAGAAGGTTTGGTTGAACCAAATAGAACAGATGGAAAAATGAGGTTATATTCCCAAAAAGATATCGATAGGATTAAAATGATTTTGCGTCTTACTAGGGATCTTGGTGTAAATTTAGCTGGAGTTGATGTGATTTTAAAATTAAAAACAAAAATGGATGAATTTGAAAATATTATAGAAGAATTAAGACTAGAACTTGATAAAAAAAATAATCCTTCAAAATCAAGAGCAGTGGTAAAACATAGGAGTAATTTTGATTTAATTTTTTTTGAAAAAATTAAATAATTTAAATTTATTAAAGAGTTGTAAGTGGAAGAATTTTTAACTTTATTTTTAACTGCTGTAGCTGTAGCTGTTGTTTTAAATGTCATTCTTAAAAAATTTGGCATTCCTACTATCATAGGATATATAGCTACTGGTTTATTTGTGCGTGAATTTTATGGTTTTAGTACCAATGAAATTATCATTCATGTGGCTGAATTTGGTATAGTTTTTTTGATGTTTACCATAGGACTTGAGTTTTCATTTAAACATCTTTTAGCTATGAAAAAAGAAGTGTTTTTAAATGGAAGTTTGCAGATGCTAACTTGTGGTTTAGTATGTACTTTATTAGCTACTTATATTTTGGGAGTAACAAGCCATATAGCTATGATAGCAGGATTTGCTCTAGCTTTATCTTCTACTGCTATTGTTTTAAAAATATTAAACGATAGTGGGGATATTAATCAAGAATATGGAAGAAAAGCTTTAGGTATACTTTTATTTCAAGATATAGCAGTGATTCCTTTGCTTTTAATGATAGATATTTTTAGTTCTCAAGGTGCAGATGTTTCAAAATTATTACTTACAACTTTAATTAGTGCAATTATTCTTCTTGTTTTGTTATATTTTATAGGTAAATATCTTTTTACTTATATTTTAAAATTTATTATAAAAACCAATGCTAATGAAATTTTTATAGCAACAATACTTTTCACTGTAATTGGTGCAAGTTTTTTAGCCCATTCTTTTGGTTTTTCTTATTCTCTTGGAGCTTTTATAGCAGGAGCTTTAATAGCAGAAACTAAATATAAACATAAAATAGAAGCAGATCTAGTTCCTTTTAGAGATTTACTTTTAGGTTTTTTCTTTGTAAGTGTTGGTTTGCAAATTGATTTTCATATGGTTTTTGAAAATTGGTTTTTGATTTGTTCTTTTGTGAGTTTAGTATTGCTTGTTAAATTTTTAGTCATTTATGGCTTGCTAAATCTTTACACTAGAAAAAGAGTGGCTTTAAAAACAGCGTTAAGTATATGTCAAATAGGAGAATTTGCTCTAGCAGTATTTTCACTTATGCAGGTAAAATCTTTACTAGATGAAAAAACGGCTCAAATTTTTATTATAGTTTCTATTATCACTATGATTGCAACACCTTTTATTTTAAATAATATCAGAAAAATAGCTAATGTTGCAGAAGGTGAACAAGATGAAATGGCAAATTTTTATCTATGTGATACAAAAATGAAAAATCATTTTATCATTTTTGGTTATGCAAGATTAGGACAAGAAGTAGTACAAAGAGTTAAAAAAACAGGAATTCCTTATTTGGTTTTAGAAAGTGATTTAAATTTAGTTGAGCTTGGGCGTAGTAGAAATGAAAATGTATTTTTTGCCAATGTTGCTCAAATACAAACACTAAAAATTGCAAATATAGAAGAATGCTCAGTTGTAATTATCACTATAAATAATGAAGCAAAACTTGATATGCTTTATCAAGTACTTTCTAATTTAGAAAAGCCTATACAAACTGTTTTAAAAACTAGTGGTAGTGGGTCTGGCATAGTGTTTCCTCATACTGATAAAAATTTACACATCATTAATCAAGAAGCTTCATTGGCTAGAAATTTAGTTCAAGAAGCATTGCAATGTAGAATCAATACAAGTATAGCTGAATGAAAAATGAAGAAAAAACTTTAAGAGTAAAATATGTTAGAGCTTTGGAGAAATTTTCCAATTCAGCCATCAGTGTTCTTAAAAGAGAAGATTTTCAAGAATCATTATTCAGAGAAAGAATGGAAAAAAATTCCAAAGTTTTTGTCAAGATTGAAGCGGTGTTTTTAGATTCTACTTATGCTAAGGCTTTAGAAAGATTTGCAAATGATTGCTTAAATTATAATTTTGACAGAAAGGATTTATTAAATAAAGCTAATGCTTTGTATAAGTTAAAAAATAAACAAAGCTATAAAAAAGACAAACATAAAAATAATTTTAAGGATGAAATATGATAAATGTGATTTTTGATATGGATGGAACTTTGATCGATAGTGCTAATGCTATAGTATGTGCTGTAAATGAAATCAGATCAGATTTAAATTTAAATCCATTAGATAGAGAATTTATACTTCAAACCATTAACACTCCCAATCAAAATTATGCAAAGATATTGTATGGATTGGATAATTATTCTCATACGAGCTTTAAAGAAGGTTATGAAAAATATTTTTTAAAACATTATGATAAAAGTGTAGTGCTTTTTGATGGGGTGCTTAAAGTGCTTGATTTTTGTAAAAAAAATGATTGTTATTTGGCTATAGCTACCAATGCACCGCAAGAAAGTTTAGTTCCTATTTTAAAAAAACACAATATCCTTTCATATTTTGATAAAATCTTAGGTGTTAGTTTTGGTATAGAAGCCAAACCTGATCCTATGATGTTAAAATTAATCATAGATGAAGCAAAATATAAAAAAAGTGTTTTTATAGGAGATAGTTTAAAAGATAGATTGTGTGCTAAAAATGCTAATGTAGATTATATTCATATTTCTTGGCAACAAAAAATTTCACAAGAAGATGAAGTAAATGATGAAAAATCATTAATTGCCAAAATCAAACACTTAATGAAAGGTTAAAAATGGATATTTTTGATGAGATGTTTGCAAAAACTCCGAAAGAAAAATTTATAGAAACCATTAAATATGCTAACACAGGAGCATTAGAAAAGGTTTTAGATCAATTATTAGCAGATCATATAGCAATGATTGAGCTTTTAGAAAAAAATAATCTCAATGAAAGTGATGTTGCTTCTTTTCAAATGGAAAATTCACTCTTAATAGATGAGAGAAAAAATGATTTTTATATAGGTATTAGTGCTCAAATTTTAGGGCATGAAGGTTAAAAAATTTTGCGTATATTTTTTATTTTATGTATGATTTTTTGTTTTTTAAAGGCAGAAGTTTTTTTTGATTATACTTATAAATTCACTTTAAAAAAAGATGAAAAAGCTGGGGTTTGGATTAAAGAAATTGATTATCCTGATGAAGAATATATTTTTGAATTTTCTTGGACTTTATTTGATTTAACCAATATCATAGTACATTCAAAATACAAAAAATACCCTAGACAATTTGTGATGTCTTTAAGAAGAAATTTAAATTGGGTAGATCAAACCTTAGTTCCTGATTATGCCAATCCACATATTGATAGGGCAAGATTGATTTTAGAATTTACAAGTTATAAAAAAAACGAAGCTGTTTTTACTGTTTATATAGAAGATAAAGATAAAAAACTAGAGGTTAAATTTTTAGATCCAAGAAAACCTCCACTTAACTAAAAATAAAGCATAATTTAATAAAATACAGCAAATAAAATAAGGAAAGCATAGTGCAAGAAATAGATCTTTATATGCATAATTTTTTGTCCGAATTGTCTTATAAGCCTATTATGGATATGACTAGCGGACTAAAAGGTGGGAAAAAACTTAGATCAAAACTTCTTTTAAAAATATCTGGAGAAAACCAAATAAGCTATAAAATTTGCGCCATTATTGAATTAATCCATAATGCTAGTTTATTGCATGATGATGTTATTGATGAAGCAAATTTAAGAAGAGGAGTAAAATCGATTAATGCTCAATTTGGAGCAAAAAATGCCATTATGCTTGGAGATATTTTGTATTCTAAAGCATTTTATGAGCTTTCCTTGATTGATTCTAAATTAGCACAAATTATTTCTAATGCAGTAGTTAAACTTTCCATTGGTGAGCTAATGGATGTAAATTTATCACAAAATTTTAATACCAATCAGCAAGCTTATTTGCAAATGATTTATAACAAAACAGCAGTTTTAATCGAAGCTAGTGCAAGATGTGGTGCGATTTTAGCAAATTTAAACGAAGATGATTTTGCTCAATATGGAAAAAATTTAGGATTGGCTTTTCAAATTGTTGATGATGTATTAGATATCACTGGGGATGAAAAAACTCTAGGAAAACCTACTATGAGTGATTTTAAAGAAGGTAAAACCACTCTTGCTTATATGTATTTATATGAAAAGTTAAACAATGATGAAAAAGAAATATTAAAGTCTTATTATAAAAAAGAATTAAACGAGCAAGAAATTTCTTGGATTAAACATAAAATGCAAGAATATCAAATTCTAAATTTAGTCAATATAGAATTAAAAAACTATGCAAACAACGCCTTAAAAGCTATAGAAAAATATAAAATGAAAGATTTAGAAGAAATTATCACTAGTATGATCGAAAGGGATTTTTGATGTATTATTGTATAAGTTTTACACACAAAAATACCGATATTTCAACAAGAGAAAAGCTTTCTTTTTCAAATGAAGATAAAAAAAGAGAATTTTTAAGACTAATTCACTCTAATAATAAAATTTTAGAAAGTTTGGTTTTAAGCACCTGTAATAGAGTGGAAATTTTTCTTTTTTTAGGAGATAGCGAAGGTATTAATGAGTATATTTTAAACGCACTTTGTTTATTGTGTAATGTTAATAAGGATAATTTAAGCTCAAAAGCTGATTTTTATGAAGATAGCGGAGCTATCCATCATCTTTTTTCTGTAGCTAGCTCCTTAGATAGTTTGGTTATAGGAGAAACTCAAATTGCAGGACAATTAAAAGATGCTTATAAATTTAGCTTACAAGAGCAAAGATGTGGCGTAAATATCACTAGAGCTATCCATTATGCTTTTAAGTGTGCAGCAAATGTAAGAAATCAAACAGAAATTTCAAAAAATCCTATTTCAGTAGCTTCAGTAGCTGTTTCTAAAGCAAAAGAATTAATCAATTTAGAAGGTAAAACCGCTGTTGTAATTGGCGCTGGTGAGATGAGTGAGCTAGCCTGTAAGCATTTGCTAAATGCTAAAGCTAAAGTATTGATTTTAAATAGGGATTTGGAAAAAGTAAAAAAACTTTGCGAAGAATTAGGAGAAAATACTAAATTTGAAAGTATAGCTAATTTAAAAGAAGTATTAAATTCATATGAAGTATTTTTTTCAGCTACAAATGCTCCGCATGCTATTATTATTGATGAATTGTTAGAAGAAAGAGAATATACAAGGTATTTTTTTGATATAGCTGTTCCAAGGGATATAGATGTTAAATCTAACGATAAAACCATAATTTATGCAGTAGATGATCTTGAAGAAGTGGTAAGAAAAAATTTAATCCTTAGAGAACATCAAGCTCAAATTGCTTATTCTATAGTTGGAAATATGACGAATGAATTTTTTAAACACTTAAGTAAGCTTGCAACCTTACCTTTAATCAAACAACTACGCTTACAAGCTAATGAAATAGCACAAATACAATTACAAAAAGCTATCAAAAAAGGCTATTTAAAAAATTCAAATCATGAAGAAGCAAAAAAGCTTATCAATCAAGTTTTAAACGCATTTTTACATAACCCTAGCGTGAATTTAAAAAAATTAAGTGGAACTATGCAAAATGATGTAGTGATTAATTCTATGCGTTATGTGTTTGATTTAAAAAATGAAGACTTAGAAGGTTTAAATTCTTATAAATGCGAATTTAGTTTGGAGAATCACGATGAAATTTAGTAAATTTTATGCTGTTAGCTCAAAGGAAAACCCAAAAGATGCAAGTTTGCCAAGTCATATTTTCTTAGTTAGAGGTTCTTTTGTAGAACAAATTGGTAGTGGTTTGTATAATTTTTTACCACTAGGAAAAAAAGTGCTAGATAAAATCAAAGACATCATTAAAGAAGAGATGGATCAAGCAGGGGCTTTAGAAGTAAATTTAAGCTTTAATACTCCAGCTAGTCTTTGGAAAGAAAGTGGAAGATTTAATGTCTTTGGTAAAGAGCTTTTAAGATTTAAAGATAGAAAAGAAAATGATTTTGTCTTAGGACCAACGCACGAAGAAGCTATGGTAGCTTTAATTAGAAATAAAATCACATCTTATAAGCAGCTTCCTTTGCATTTATACCAAATAGGACTTAAATTTAGAGATGAAGCTAGGCCAAGATTTGGACTTTTAAGATGTAGAGAATTTTTGATGAAAGATGGCTATAGTTTTCATGCAAATGATGAGGACTTAGATAGAGAATTTAACCTAATGTATAAAACTTATAGTAAGATTTTAACAAGATTAGGACTTGATTTTAGAGCAGTTGAAGCAGATAGTGGGGCTATTGGGGGAAGTGGCTCTAAAGAATTTATGGTATTAGCTAAAAACGGCGAAGATGATATTTTATTATGCGAACATTGTGATTATGCAGCTAACATAGAAGCAGCAAAAAGAACTAAAAGAACTTGTAAAGATGAAAGACCGCAAGCAGATTTTGCTACGCAATTTCATACTCCAAATGTCAAAACCATAGAAGATTTAGCAAATTTTTTCAAAATTAATCCTTACTATACCATTAAAGCAGTGGTAAAAAAAGCTATTTATGAAAATGAAGAAAAAATTGTCGTTTTTTTCATAAGAGGTGATGATGAATTACAAGAAACCAAAGCCTTAAATGCAGCTAATGCTTTGGAATTAGTTGATGCAAATGAAGATGATTTGCAAAAAGCAAATTTAGTATCTGGCTTTATAGGCTTTGTAAATTTACAAGGTGTTGATTTTTATCTTGATAAAGAATTAGAAAATGAAACGGACATGATTATTGGTGCTAATAAAAAAGATTACCATCTAGTAGGAATCAATGTAGTCAATTTAAACAAAGAACGCTTTAAAGATTTATGCGCGGTTAAAGAAGGTGATCTTTGTCCAAAATGTCAGCATAGACTCAAGCAAAGCAAAGGTATAGAAGTAGGTCATATTTTTAAACTTGGTAAAAAATATTCTCAAGCTATGAACGCAAGTTATTTAGATGAAAATGGAAAAGCGCAATTTTTAACCATGGGTTGTTATGGTATGGGTGTTAGTCGCTTGGTTGCTGTTGCAATTGAAGCAAGTCATGATGAAAAAGGTTGCATTTGGAATAAGGCTTTAGCGCCTTTTGTACTTGATATTATTATTTCTAATATAAAAGATGAAAAAGCAAACGAATTTGCAGATAAAATTTATCAGCATTTTAAAGACAAAGAAATTTTGCTTGATGATAGAAATGAACGCTTTGGAGTAAAAATTAACGACTTTGAGCTTATGGGCTTTCCATATGCTTTGATCATTGGAAAAGGTTTGGAAAAAGATGAAGTTGAAATCATCAATAGAGCAAATTTAGAAAAACAAATTTTAAAAACTAATGAAGTAATTTCATATTTAGAGAAAATTTTATGATGTTAAAAGCAAATATAAATGTATTTTTGATTTTAGAATTAATTGCAAGTGTTATATTTATAGCTTGTTTTGGTTTTTTGAATTTTTTTATGATAGTTTTTGCTAGTATGTTTTTGGGAGCTATTTTTTTAGCTAAAACTTGGACCAATCTCATCACTATGCAAAATACAAATACTAATTTTTTTGGTATGATAAAGCTTTTCTCTCTAACTATTGTTGGAATTTTACTTTTAATACCAGGAATTTTAAGTACTTTTTTAGGTGTTTTACTTTTATTTTTTATCATAATTTTAAAATTATTTGCCAATCAAAAAGAAAAAACATCATATTCAAAAAGTAACGAAGATGAAATCATAGATGTAGAAATAATTGGAGATAATAAAAAATGAAACTAACTATAGCTACAAGAAAAAGCCAACTTGCTTTATGGCAAAGTGAATATATAAAAAAATGCTTATTAAAAGCTCATCCTCATTTAGAGATCGTTTTAGAAGGCTTTAAAACTAAAGGAGATGTTTTACTTGATTCTCCTTTGGCTAAGATAGGGGGAAAAGGACTTTTTACTAAAGAACTGGAAGAAAGCATGCTAAGAAAAGAAGCACATTTAGCTGTACATAGTTTAAAAGATGTTCCTAGTTTTTTTCCACAAGGTTTGGTTTTAGCTGCTATTTCAAAAAGAGAAGAAGTTAATGATGCATTTTTAAGCCAATATTACACTCACTTACAAGATCTTCCCAAAGGAGCTAAAGTAGGCACAACAAGCCTTAGAAGAAGAATGCAGCTTTTAGTTTTAAGACCTGATTTAAGCATCATTTCTTTAAGAGGTAATATCAATTCTCGTCTTGAAAAATTAAGAGCAAAAGAATTTGATGCTATTATTTTAGCATTTGCAGGTATTAAGCGTTTGGGTTTGGAAAAACAAATCAAATTTGTGAAAAAATTTGAACTTGATGAGATGATACCAGCTGCTTCACAAGGAGCTTTAGGTATAGAAAGCATCGATGATGAGCAAATTTTAAGTTTATTAAAATGCTTAAATGATGAAAATGCTTTTATAGAAACACACATTGAAAGAGATTTTATAAAAACTTTAGAAGGTGGATGCCAAGTTCCAATAGGTATTAACGCTAAACTTAGTGGCGATGATATACAAATTCAAGCCATAGTAGGCTTACCTGATGCAAGTAAAATTCTCAAAGAAAAAAAACTTATCAAAAAACAAGACTATTTAAATGCAGGAGAACTTTTGGCAAAAGAGATGATTGCTAAAGGTGCAAAAGAAATTTTAAAAGAAGCAGAAAGTATGATATAAATGCAAAAATTTATCAATATTTTAAAAGAAAATAATTTATTAAAAATCATTGATGAGCCAGTAGATGTAGAACTTGAAATGGCACATCTAGCTTATATAGAAGCAAAAAAAGAAGACTCTAAAGCTTTGCTTTTTACTAATGCGGTAAAAAATGGTAAAAAATACGATTATCCTGTGCTTTTAAACACTTTTTGCAATGAAAAAGCTCTAAATTTAGCCTTTACAAGACCTTATAAAGAAGTAGCTAAAGAAATTTCTTCTTTATTAAAAATGCATATTCCGCAAAGTTTTGGCGCTAAGCTTGATTTTTTTAAAACCTTAATAGGACTTAAAAACATACCACCAAAAAGAATTAAAAAAGATGGAGAATTTACCTATAAAAGTTTAAATTCTTTATATGATATTCCTATTTTGAAGACATGGGAAAAAGATGCAGCTCCTTTCATAACCATGGGGCAAGTTTATACTCAAAGCATTGATGGAAAACAAAATAATCTTGGTATGTATCGTTTGCAAGTAATAGATGAAAAAACCTTGCTAATGCATTGGCAAATTCACAAAGATGCTAGTCATTTCTTCCATGAATACAAAAAAAACAATCAAAAAATGTCAGTAAGCATAGCCATAGGAGGAGATCCTTTATATATATGGTGCGCTCAGGCTCCTTTACCTAAAGGTATTTTTGAACTTTTACTTTATGGTTTCATCAAAAAAAAGCCCGCTATTTTATCAAAATGCAAAAGCAATGATTTATATGTGCCTTATGATAGTGATTTTGTCATAGAAGGTTTTGTTGATCCAAATGAATTTTTACCAGAAGGTCCTTTTGGAGATCATACAGGTTTTTATACACCTATAGAATCTTGTCCAGCTTTAAAAATAGAAAAGATTTTTGCAAAGAAAAATGCCATTTATCAAGCCACAGTAGTTGGAAAACCTCCTTTAGAAGATAAATACATGGGACTTGGAACTGAAAGAGTATTTTTACCATTATTGCAAACTAGTGCTCCTGATTTGATTGATTATAATATGCCTGAAAATGGAGTATTTCACAATCTTATCTTAGCAAAGGTAGAAGCCAAATACCCAGCCCATGCAAAACAACTCATGCATACTTTTTGGGGAGTAGGGCAAATGAGCTTTGTCAAACATGCGATTTTTGTAGGCGAAGATGCTCCTGATTTAAAAGATTATGAAAATTTAATCCCTTATATATTAAATCGTTTTGATGAGTCTAATTTGCTAATTAGTGAAGGAATTTGCGATCAACTCGATCATGCTTCAAGCACATACTGTTTTGGTGGTAAAGCAGGGCTTGATGCTTGCACAGATATAAAAGTAAAAAATATTGAAAAAATTTCAGATGAAAATTTACTTGATCTTTTTAAAAATACAGAAAAAACCATTGTAAATTTAAAACAATACTACTTAGACACCTACGCTCCAATCTGCGTAATAGCTATACATAAAAAAGAAAAAATTTCACATATCTTTGAAAAATTACAAATTCATAAAAAGCATTTTAGAATTTTAGTTTTTCTTGATATCGATGCAAATTTAGCTAACCCTTATATGCTTCTTTGGCGTGTAGTAAATAATATCGATGCACAAAGAGATATTTTTGTAAAAAAAGATTGTGTTGGTATCGATGCTACTGCTAAAGGAAAACTTGAAGATTATCACAAAGAATGGCCTTTGATGACAAATTGCTCCAAAGAAATCATAGACAAACTAATCTCTAAAAAATTACTAGAAAATGATGATAAACTCTTTAAAAAATTTGAAATTTTTTGATTTTGATTTTTTTAAGAACACTTTTTGCTTATAAGTTTTTACATTGAAATATTAAGTTTTTTATACTTTAGTCGATTTTAGCTCTAAAGTCTTTTAAAAAGGAGTTTAAATGGACATTAGTGGTATTCAAAGAGATAATCTAGCACATTTTAGTAGCAATACTAAAAATGTAGAAAAAGTATCTAATGAAAACAAAGAGCAAGTAAATTTAAATAATCAAGATGAGAATTTAAATGAAAAATTAAAAGATGCTATAGAAAAGCTTAATAAGCAAATGGGAACTTTAGAAACCAATATACGATTTGGTTATAATGATAAAATCAATTCTATGTATGTTGATGTTACAGAGCGTGATAGTGGAAGATTAATACGCAAAATTCCTAGCGAAGAAGTGATGAAACTCATAGAACACTTCAAAGGCGTGATAGGAACTATATTTGATAAGGAGAGCTAAAAATGGCTGTAGGTAGCTTAGGTAGTTTAGGTATAGGCTCAGGTGTTTTAACAAGTGAAACATTAAACAAGCTTAAAGAAGCAGAATTAAATGCTCAATTAAAACTTTATAATTCACAAATCGAAACAAATTCTACAAGACAAAAAGACTTAGCAGAATTAGAAGCAAAACTTCTAGCTTTTCAAACTGCTGTAAATGGTCTTGGCGATGCTTCACAATTCAATAAGAAAAAAGTTTCTCCTAGTGTAAGTGGTGATAGCGCTGCAGCGGATTTGAAGGTTGATTCTTTATCGGATTTGAAAAATATGAAAGTCGTTGTTGAGCAACTTGCTCAAAAAGATGTGTATCAAAGTAATGGTTTTAAAGATAAAACTGCTTCTGTAATGCAAAGTTTAGGTATAACGGATAAAGACAAAGCTTCTTTTACTATCACCCAAGATGGTAAATCTTATAAAATAGAGATAGACAAAGGTACCACTTTAACTGATCTTGCAGAAAAAATTAACGGAGCTACCAATGGTAAGATAGAAGCCAAGGTAGTAGATACTGGAGATAAAAAAAATCCTTATCGTTTAGTCATACAAAGCTCTGAAACAGGCACGCAAAATAATATCTCTTTTTCAGGAGATGATGATCTTTTAAAAGGTATGGGTTGGGAGCTTGATAAAAATAGTATTAGCGCTGGAGGTTTATTTGGCTTTAGACCAAGTAGCGAAAGTGATAAAGATAAAAGTGTAATAACCGGATCACTTAATGGTAAAAACCAAGATGATAAACTTTTGGCAAAAGGCGAGAAAACTTCATTAACTTTTGTAGTGAAAAATGGAGATACTTACGATAGATATACCATAGATATAGATAATGAAACTACATATAAAAGCCTAGCAGACGATATCAAAAAACAAACCAACGGCAAAGTAGAATTTGATCCTCAACAAGGAACTTTTAAAGCTACTAATGGTGGAGAATTAAGCATATTTGATGGTGGCTATGCTACCGATGCAGATGGTAATATAGATTATACTAATTACCGAAGAGATCCTAATGCTACAAAATTACTTCAAGATAAATTTGGCATTACTTTAGATGAAAGCACTCCACAAGGTTATAATGTAGATGCTAAAAATGAAAATCACATACAAAAAGGTATGGATGCAATATTTAGTGTAGATGGTGTGAAAATGACTAGACCAACTAACACCATTACAGATATAGGTCCAGGTATTACTTTAGAGTTAAAGCAAAAAGGTGAGATTAGCTTTAATGTTACACAAGATACTGCTGCTATATCAGAATCATTAGATAATTTAGTTAAAGCTTATAATGATTTAATGACAAATATCACAGCCGCTACTAAATACGATGCAGAAGCAGGAGTAAAAGGAAATTTCGTAGGAGTTAGTGAAATATATAATATCAAAACTCAAGTTAATGAAATTTTACTCAAAACCATCACGGTAGATGGAACCATCACAGTGGGAGATAGTGATACTTCTGAAGGTATTCAAATGTCTTCTAAAGTAAGTTTATCTTTGGCTGATTATGGTTTGACACTAACTGATGGACTTTTAAGCTTTGATTCATCTAAATTTGAAGCTAAATTTAATGAAGATCCGGATTTAGCTGAAAGATTTTTTGTAGGTCATAATGGCTTTGAAGATATTAATTTAGTAGGTGATAAAGTTAGTGATTTACAAAAAAACAATCCAGATGGAATAAAATTTGAAGATGGTAAATTTACTATTACTTACAACGATCAAACCATAGATTTATCTAAAACCAAAAATGGCGATCCTTTTACTTTAACTGGTAAAGATGATGCGGAAATGGCTCAAAATTTAGTCAATCATATCAATAGTTTTGGTTTAGAAGGATTAGAAGCTAGTTTTCAAATCATAAACGAAGGTAAAGAGGGTCAAAAAATAGAATTTAAAATCAAAGGAACCACAGGAAGTGATTTAGAAATAGGCGGAGATAAAGAATTTCTTAAAAAATTTGGCTTGCATCCTCAAACTATGTATTCAAAATACAAAGAAGAAACAGGGACTTTTGGTGTATTGAAAAATACCATGAAAGAAATGATGAGTACTGATGGATCTTTTGGAGGATACAAAGCATCTTTAACCAAAGAAGCAAAAAATCTTGAAGAAACAACAAAAACCACAAAAGAATTTATTGAAAGTAAATACGATACTATGTGGTCGCGATGGGCAGCGTATGATAACATCATTGCAAAGCTTAATAATCAAGCAAGTGTAATTGCAAATATGATTAAACAAGCTAGCGGTGATCAAAATTCATAACTAAGGATAAGTAAAAATGATAAATAGTGCAGCTTATAATGCATATTCGCAAAATCAAACTGGCGTAGAGTCTCAAGAAAAACTTATAGAAATGCTATATGGTGGGATTTTACGCTTTGCGAGTAGAATTAAACTAGCTATACAAAATGAAAATATAGAAGAAAGAGTATATTATGTAAAAAGAACTAGTGCCATTTTTATCGAGCTGATTAATTGTCTTGATTATGATAAAGGTGGCGAAGTAGCTCATTATCTAAGTGGTTTATATACTAGACAGCTACAGCTACTTTCTTTGGCAAATATAGAAAATAATCAAGTAAGAGTAGATGAAGTTATCAATGTGGTAAAAGGTTTGCTTGAAGCTTGGAGAGAAGTGCATCAAAAATGAGTGAAAAAAAATGGATAGATGAATTTAAATTAGCAGTTTATACTGAAGATATAGAAAAAATCAATAAACTTTTAGATAAGCCTGATTTTACAGGTTGTCCCAACGAAGCTTTAGCTTTGACCAATGAAGCTTTAGCTCTTGTAAAGAAAAAACAAGATGTTGTGGCGTTAAATTTACAAAAATTAAAAAAAGCATCTGCTTATACAAAATAAAACATGGCTATAAGCCGAGTTCTGTCAAGAGCGATCATTTATCTAGCTTTGTTTTTGCAAACAAAGTCAAGCGAAGGGTTAAATCATAAGACTAAAACCACCCCTTCTTGCTGCAGATTGGGTTTACATAGCTAGCTTTGTTACCAAAGCTACTGGTAGGCTCTTACCCTGCCGTTTCACCTTTTCCATATAAACATATGGTAGTTTTCTTTCTGTTGCACTTTCCCTTAGGTTGCCCTAGCCATCCGTTAGATGGAATCTTTGTCTTATAGCAGCTCGGACTTTCCTCTTCATTTTTTGAAGCGATCGCTTGCCATGTTTGAGCGAATTTTATCAAAAAAAAACTATTTACACTAGTGCAAAAATTAAATTTATAGAAACTTTTATATTTTCTTTTTCTTTTTTAAGCTCTAAATTTTTAATTTTCACATCATTTTCAAGCCCATTAATAAATTTTATCGTAGAAGCAAAATCGCTAATAAATTCAAGCCTTATTTCATAAAAAGTAAAAAAATCATCTTTTTGATGAAAAGTTTGAAATTTTAAATTTTTTACTTTGATTTTATGAAGATTTTGCTCGATTTGTTTTATTTTATTTTGATAATCTTGTGAAAAATAAGTAAGTTTTTCTTGCAAACTAAAATCACATTTTGTTTCTTGGTTTTCATTTAATAAAACTTCATTATCATTGTATTTTATTTGTAAATCTTGCAAATGATGTTGCAATTGTAAATTTTTATCTTGAATTTTTTCAAAAAACACTATGTATATTAGAAAAAATCCAAAAACAAAGCTTAGAATCAATAATAACTTAAATTCTCTACTTGATAATCTAGCAAATAAATTTTCTAAATTTTCATATATTTTTTTCAAAATATAAATTGATTTTACCATTATAGACTTCTTTATTTTTTAAAATAAATCCTTGATTTTTATACTCATCGTAAAAATCAAAGTCTTGTGAAATTTCTATAATAAATTTTTTATTATGGATTTTTAAAGACTCTATATTTGCTTGGTTTGAATTTAAAATTTTAATAAATTCATAAAATGATTTATAGCACATCACATTAGAATAAAATTGATTTAAATTTTCAATTCTTTTTGTGGTTTTAACATATTCTTGCGAAAGTTTATCGTTTTGTTGTTGTTTTTCTTTTAAGAGTTTAAAAGCACTATCTTGATCTTTTAATGAAGATTTTAAATTTAAAATATCTTGCTGGATATTATGGTTTTTAATTATCAAAAATCCCAAAACAATCAAGGCAATCAAAACTCCAAGCACAAAAGCAAGCAAAAATTTAAAGCTCAAGCACTCGCTAAGATTAAATTTTTTATAAGATGAAAAATTAAGTTTAAAATCTACATCTATATTTAATAAATTTTTATAAAGATTTTCATCTTGAAAATTAGAAAATTTTACTCCATCAATTTTTATGACATTGGTATAAATTTCTTTTGTATTTTGCATATGGTCTATTTTTGACAAAGGCAAGGTGTGACAAGATTGTAATTTATTCTCCAAATACTCAATTAAAACTGCGTATTTTTTTTTATAAACTAAAAATAAAGTCTTACCATGAAGTTTGTATTTTTGCAAATAAGCTATAAAAAGCAATGGCTCTGGGACAACAAAAGCATAATCTTTTGGGATATCTTCATATTTAGCTAAAAATATATGAGTAGCTTGATCTTCATAAAAATAAATGATTTTGTGTGAAAAATCATCTTTAATGCCTAATTCTTCAAAACTTTTTAATAAAATTTCATCTTCTTTAAGTATGGTGTGAAATTTTATATACAAAAGCTTTTCATAGGGCAAGAAAGTTTTTTGACTACTCATCGTATAGAATTTTTTTGAGAATTTGCTCATTTTTATGCCAATTTTTTTCAAGATGAACAAATAATTTCAGCATGATTTTTCTTTGAGCTAGTTTTTCTATCTTTTTACGCGCATCTTTACCTATGCGTTTAATTGTCGCACCATCTTTACCTAGTATCATAGCTTTATGAGAATTACTAGAACTAATGATAGTTGCATTGATATAGCAAATAGAATTTAGTTCTTTAACCTTATCGATTTTAACTTCAGTAGTATATGGAATTTCATCGCTTAAATTTTCATAAATAGACTCAAGTATAAAATCTCTATAAATATCTTTTTCATTTGTAGTAGTTATAAATTCACTATCGTAATAATAAGGATGTTCGGGTAAATATTTAACAATCTCATCAAGTAAAATTTTTTTATAAAATTTAACCTTAGCAGAATAGGGGATGATAGCACTAAAATTAGAACTAAATTGATTATATTGACTTAGTTTTTTAAGTAAAGTTTCTTTATCTACTAAATCTACTTTATTGATTAAAACAATATGAGGAACTTTTGGGTTTAATTTTAAAAAATTTTCATAATCAATAATATCATCATAAACACTAGCAACAAATAATATTACATCACAATCTGCGATACTTTTAATCGCTAGATCTATCATAAGCTGATTCATACTTTTAGAGCTTGCGTGCAAACCAGGAGTATCGATAAATATTAATTGATCGTCATTGTGCATTATGATAGCATTGATTTTTCTTCTTGTTGCATTTTGCTTATGAGAAACCATAGCAATTTTTTCTTCTAATAAAGAATTTAGGATAGAACTTTTTCCCGCATTAGTTCTACCCACAATGCTTATAAAGCCACTTTTCACAAAATATACCTAGCAAGGTCTTTATTTTCTATAATATCTCCAAGTTTTACTTGAACTTTAAAATCATCTATTTTATAAACTTTTCCAGCATATTCATCAGCCTCAAAGCTAATGTCTTCTAAAAGCTTTTCAACCACAGTATGTAAGCGTCTAGCTCCTATATCTTGCATTTCTTCATTTGCCTTGCTTGCAATTTTTGCAATCTCTCTAATCGCATCATCTTCGAATACAAGTTCAACTTTTTCAGTTTTTAAAAGTTCAATATATTGAGTGAGTAAAGAATTTTTAGGTCTTGTTAAAATAGCATATAAAGCATCTTCATCAAGACTATCAAGCTCTACTCTTAATGGAAAACGCCCTTGAAGTTCAGGGATTAAATCACTTGGTTTGCTTAGATGAAAAGCACCCGCTGCGATAAATAAAATATGATCGGTTTTTAAAGGGCCAAATTTCGTTTGTATGGTACTACCTTCTACAATAGGAAGTAAATCCCTTTGCACCCCTTCTTTACTAGGATCTTGACGATTAGAATTAGAACTTGAAACAGCTACTTTATCAATCTCATCTATAAAAATAATACCTTCATTTTGAGCTCTTCTTAAAGCTTCACTTTTTATGCTTTCCATATCAAGAATTTTTTCACTTGCTTCTTGGGCTAGAGCATTTTTTGCATCTTTAACTTTCATTTCTTTTTTAACTTTTTTACTACCAACCCCAATCACCTTCACTATATCTTGCATAGCACCCATTTCAGGTGGTAAATTTGGATTTGTATCAAATACATTTTGTGAAATTTCTACTTCGATTACACTATCGTCCAAATCTCCTGCTTGGAGTTTAGAACGCATTTTTTCTAAAGAATTTTTATATTCTTGTTCTTTTTCTTCACTAATACCTTTTGGCAAAGGTGGTAAGAGTTTTTCTAATATTTTATTTTCTATATATTCTTCAATTTTGTCTTGGTTTTTTTCTTTTTCTTCTTGCTTTACTAAATTTATAGCTGCATTAGCTAAATCTCTAACCATACTTTCAACATCACGGCCTACAAAACCAACTTCAGTATATTTACTTGCCTCAACTTTAACAAAAGGAAGCCCCATCATCTTAGCAAGGCGTCTTGCAATTTCTGTTTTTCCTACACCGGTTGAACCTATCATTAAGATATTTTTAGGCATGATATCATCTTGAAGCTCAGGACTAAGCTGCATTCTTCTATAACGATTTCTCAAAGCTATAGCAATGATTTTTTTAGCATTTTTTTGACCGATTACATAATCATCTAAAAAATTTACAATTTCTTTTGGAGTTAAATTCATTTATCATCCTCAATCACATAAGTTTTAATATTTGTATTTGTATAAATGCAAATTTCACCAGCTATTTGCAAGCTTTCTTTTACTAAATTTTCTTCATCTAAATCAGAATGTTTAGCTAAAGCTCTAGCAGCAGAAAGTGCGTAATTGCCTCCGCTTCCAATAGCAGCTATAGCTCCATCTTCAGGCTCAACCACATCTCCAGTTCCAGAAAGTAAGAAAATATGGTTTCTATCAAGCACAAGCATCATTGCCTCTAATTTTCTTAAATACTTATCCTTACGCCATTCTTTTGAAAAATCTATAGCAGCTTTTAATAAATCGCCTTTAGAGCTTGAAAGGAGTTTTTCAAACATATCAAAAAGATTAAAAGCATCTGCAGTGCTTCCAGCAAAACCTGCTAAAACTTTTCCATTGTTTAATTTTCTAATTTTTACTGCATTATTTTTAAGCACGGTATTTCCAAAGCTTACTTGACCATCACCGCCAATAACTGATTTATTTTTGCCCTTATAAGCCAAAATAGTAGTTGCGTGAAACATTATTCCCCTTTAACTTCCAACTTAAATTTAGCATGGATCGCATGACCTAATTTTATAGAAATTTCATGCACTCCAAGCTCTTTTATGGTATCGCATTCTAAACTTTTTTTATCAATATCAATATTTTTTTGCTCTTTTAAAGCGTGTGTGATCTCATCTTTTGTTACCCCGCCAAATAAATGTCCATTAGCTCCTACAGCTTTATTAATACTGATGGTTATTTTGTCTAATTCTTCTTTTAATTTTTCCAAATTAGCAAGTTCAAGTCTTAAATTTTCTGCTTTTTTCTTTTGTTCTGCTTCAAATTGTCTTAAAACTTCATTTGTAGCTGCCTTAGCAAAACCCTTTGCAATTAAAAAATTTTGCCCATAACCATCTTTTACTTCTTTTATTTCTCCAGCTTTTCCTAAACTTTTTACATCTTTAATTAATAATACTTTCATTTTTCTTCCTTAAAATTTTCTACCATTTTTTCCTGCAATAATAAATCTTAAAGCATTTAATCTTATAAAACCTGCTGCATCTTTTTGATTATACACTTCATCTTCTTCAAAAGTGCAATATGCTTCGCTAAATAAGCTATCATTTGCACTTTCTCTACCTATAACCATAATATTACCTTTAAACAGCTCTAGTTTTACTTTACCATTTACATATTTTTGAGACTCATCTATTAATGCTTGAAGCATTAATCTTTCAGGCGAGAACCAATATCCATTGTAAATTAAACTTGCATATTTTGGCATTAATTCATCTTTTAAATGTGCAGCCTCTCTATCAAGGGTGATACTTTCAATAGCACGATGAGCTTTTAAGAGTATGCTTCCACCAGGTGTTTCATAACAACCTCTACTTTTCATACCCACATAACGATTTTCTACTATATCAAGACGACCTATGCCGTGTTTTGCTCCAAGTTCGTTTAGCTTAGCTAAAAGCTGCGCAGGAGATGACTTTTCACCATTAATAGCACTTAAATCTCCTTTGTTAAATTCAAGCTCTATCGTTTCACTTTCATTTGGAGTGTTTTTTAAATCACTCACCCAACGCCACATATCATCTTCAGGTTTAGCCGCAGGATCTTCTAAAATCAAACCTTCATAAGAAATGTGCAATAAATTTGCATCCATAGAATAAGGAGATTTTCCACTTTTTTTACTAATATCTATACCATGTTTTTGAGCATAAGCAAGTAATTTTTCACGACTATTTAAATCCCATTCTCTCCAAGGAGCAATAATTTTTAAATTTGGATTTAATGCCAAAGCGCCTAACTCAAAACGCACTTGATCGTTTCCCTTACCTGTGGCTCCATGACTTATAGCATCTGCTTTAGTTAAATTTGCAATTTCTACTAAAGCCTTTGTTATCAAAGGTCTTGCTATACTTGTTCCAAGTAGATATTCTCCTTCGTAGATTGCATTTGCTCTAAACATAGGAAAAACATAATCTTTTACAAATTCATCTTTTAAATCTTTGATAAAAATATTTTCTTCTTTAACACCTAAAGATAATGCTTTTTTTCTAGCAGGTTCAAGCTCTTCACCTTGACCAATATCTGCTGTAAAAGTTACAACTTCACAATCATACTCATCTTGTAACCATTTTAAAATAATACTAGTGTCAAGTCCGCCAGAATACGCCAATACAACTTTTTTAATGTCTTTTTTCATCAGTGTTTCCTATTTGTAAAAAATGAACTTAAATTTAACGAATTTAGCTTAATATAATGTAAAATTTATGTATTTTGCAATTTTTTATCTAATTTTGATAAAATATTTTTATGAGAGTAGATAAGTTTTTAAATATAGTCAATATCACTAAGCGTCGTGCTATTTCAGAAGATATGTGTAAAAGTGGCGTTGTAAGCATTAACAATCAAGTCGCAAAAGCTAGTAAAGATGTAAAAATTGGCGATGAAATTAGTATTAAATTTATAGAACATACAGATGTTTATAAAGTATTAGATATTCCAAATACTAAAAGCATTCCAAAAAATATGCAAGAAAAATATATTGTGAAGATAAAATGAAAGAATTTATTTTAGATAAAAACGAACTAAATGAGCTTTTTAAATATCTTCCTAATAATGGAGTTATTTTATTACAAGGAGATTTAGCTAGTGGCAAAACAACCTTAGCTCAATATTTAGGTAAATTTTTAAACATTTCAAAAGAAATAAATTCTCCTACTTTTTCTATCATGCAAAGTTATCCTTTAAAAAAATGTATGTTTTATCATTATGATATTTATCAAGAAGGCTTTGAGGGGCTTTTAAAAAATGGTTTGATTGAAAATTTTTTTGAAGATGGAATTCATTTAGTAGAGTGGGGCGATGAAAAATTAAAAAAATATTTAGATAAATACGAAATTTTTAATATAATTTTAAAAATCATTCCTTATGAAGATAAAAGAAAGTATATAATTTATGAGTAAGCTTGAAGCAAAGAATTTAGAAAAAATTATCAAAAAAACAAAAATCATACACGATATATCCTTAGAAGTACAAAGCGGGGAAGTAGTTGGATTACTCGGTCCAAATGGAGCAGGAAAAACGACAAGTTTTTATATGATATGCGGACTTATACTACCTACTAATGGCAAGGTTTTTTTAGACTCTAAAGACATCACAAAAGAGCCGCTTAACAAAAGAGCTAAGCTTGGAATAGGGTATTTACCTCAAGAAAGTAGTATTTTTAAAGATTTAAGCGTGGAAGATAATTTACTCTTAGCTGCACAAATGCTTTATAAAGATCAAAATTTATTAGAAAAAAAAATAGAACAAATGCTAGAATTGCTAAGCATAGAACCGATTAGACATAGAAAAGGCTTAAGCTTAAGTGGTGGTGAAAGAAGGCGTTGTGAGATAGCAAGATCTTTAATATGTAATCCTAAATTTTTACTCCTAGATGAGCCATTTGCTGGTGTTGATCCTATAGCCGTAAGTGAAATTCAAAGTTTGATTAATGACTTAAAAGCTATGAATATTGGTGTTTTAATTACCGATCATAATGTACGAGAAACCTTAGCAATATGCGATAGAGCTTATGTTATTAGAAGCGGTAAATTACTAGCTAGTGGTAATGCAAATGAGATAGCTAATAATGAAGATGTTAAAAAATATTATCTTGGAAGTGAGTTTAGACTTGAATAATGCTTAGACAAAGAACATCTATAACCCAAAAAACCAAACTTTCACAAACTTTAAGATCTTGGCTTCCTATTTTACAAGCTAATATTGAAGATCTAAAAGAAAGTTTAGATGAATTTGCAAAAGAAAATCCTTTTATAGAAATCAAAGAAAATTCAAGTATCACTAATAATCAAAACAAATATTACCAAGAATATTTTAGTAAAAATACAACTGCTGCTATGATTGATTCTAAAAGCTTAGAAAGTAAAAATGTCTATGAGCTTTTAAGCGAACAAATAATACCACCTTTATTTCCAACAAAAATTTCTCAACTCATAGCCGAAAAAATCATAGAATGTCTTAACCATGAAGGATATTTTGAGTATGATGAAGAAATTTTAGCTGAATTTGATCCTATAAAAGTAGAAAATATAAGACAAAGATTTAAATACCTTGACCCAATAGGAGTAGGTGCAAAAAATAATCAAGAAGCTTATATATTTGCATTAGAGCATTTTGATTTAGATGCTCATTTATATGAATTTTGCAAAATTCTTATTTTAAATTTAGAAAATGCAAAAGATTTTATTAAAGATCCACTTTATAAACAAGCTATTGCTGTCATTAAAAAGATTTCTTTACCACCATTTTTAGAGTATTTTGAAGAAAGTATGGCCATCATTCCTGATATTTATATCTATCAAGAAAATGGTGAAATTAAAATAAAAATCAATGATGATTATTACCCTGAAATTGCTTTTGAGAGCGATGGATTAGATCATGAATTTTTAAGCTCTTATTTAAAAGATGCAAAAAATTTAATCGATGCTTTGGCTATGAGAAAAGCTACACTTTACAAGCTTGGACTTATGATTATAGAATATCAATATGATTTTTTTATGGGTGGAGATATCAAACCTATGCAGCTTAAAGACTTAGCTCAAGATTTAGAAAGAAATGCTTCAACTATATCAAGAGCTATTTCTAATAAATATTTAAGTTGCGATAGAGGCTTAATACCTTTAAAATCATTTTTTACCACAGCAGTAGATGATGGAGAAACTTCTAATGCTACAATCAAAGATTTTCTAAGCAATCTAATAAAAAAAGAAAATCCAAAAAAACCTTTAAGTGATTTAAAAATTTTAGAATTAACCCAAAAAGAATTTCCAAGTGTTCAGCTTGGAAGAAGAACTATCACAAAATATCGTATGCAACTTGGCATAGGTAGTTCTAGTGAGAGAAAAAAACTTTATGAACTCATATAGGATATAAATGAATTTAGAAGAAATTTTTGAAAAAACCATCAAGCAAAATGTTAGATTAATAGCGGCTAGTAAATATGTAGATGATGTGCAAATAAGAAATTTATTTTATAAAAATGTCATTGAATTTGGCGAAAATCAAGTCCAAGCTTTAGCTTTAAAAAAAGAAAAACTCCAAGATTTAGAGCAAATCAAATGGCATTTTATAGGCAATCTTCAAAGTAATAAAATCAATCTTTTAATCAAACAAAAACCTATACTTTGGCAATCTTGCAATGGTATCAAAATCGCTAAAGCTGTAGATAAAAGACTTGATTATAAACTTGATACCTTGCTTGAAATAAATACAGCAGATGAAAATTCTAAAAATGGCATAGATAGCACTAAAGCTATAGAAGAGTACTTACAAATAAAAGAAGAATGTCCTAATTTAAATTTAATAGGAGTAATGTGCATAGGTGCTATGCAAGAAGATAAGCTTCAAGAAAGTTTTGAAAAAACTTATGCTATATATGAAAAACTACAAAAACACAAAGCGACAATTTGCTCTATGGGTATGAGCGGTGATTTTGAATTAGCTATAAAATGTGGCTCAAATATGGTTAGATTAGGAAGTATTTTATTTAAATAATTCCCAATTCTTTAGCCTTATAAAGCATAAAATCAGCTCCATTTTCTTGCTCTAATTTACCAAGATTTAAAGAAATTTGCTCTAATGAAAGCTTTTTAATAATATCTATAAAATCTTCATCACAATCTTGACTAAAAATTTCACATAAATTTTGCTCTTTTAGATACATTGCGTTGTGGTATTGATGATTTTTAGCTGCATAAGGGTAGGGTATAAACACACAAGGAAGCTTATTGGCACTAAGTTCAAATAAAGTACTAGCTCCTGATCTTGACACAGCTAAATCAGCCTTTGTGATTTTTTCAATCAAATTTTTATCAAAATCAAACAAATCCACTTTAATTTTCATATCTTCATAAGTTTTTTTACATCTTAAATAATCATTCTTACCGCATTGATGGATGATGTTGATATGTTCTTTTTGAAAATACAAAGCATATTTTAATGCCAAATCATTAATAAATTTAGCTCCCTGAGAACCACCAAGAAAAATTATAGTTTTTAATTCCTTTCTAGTTCTAGCTTTTTGGATAAAAAGCTCATTAATAGGATAAGGACAAAAAAAGGTATTAGAACTTTTAATTTGATCTTTAAAAGCAGTAAAAAAAGCTTTAGAAAAAGGTTTTAATAAAGAATTTAAACTTCCCATTTTTGAATTTTGCTCATGGACAAAAAGTGGGATATTTGACATTAAAGCAGCAAAAGAAGCTGGAGCACTACTATAACCGCCCACGCTAAAAACAGCTTTTATTTCATGCTCTTTAAGAATTTTTTTTACATTTGATGCTAATTTTATAATATGCACAAATGAGCCAATCTTAGACAAACCCTTTTTATCAACCACGCCTGAGCTACTTAAAAAATACCTTTGCTTAAAAGCTAATTCTTGCTCAAACCAAAGCTTATCTTGACCATTCTCACTTCCTATGTAAATGCATTCTATGCCTTGTTTTTTTGCACTTTGCATTAAACATCTTGCTATAGCTAAGTGCCCACCTGTGCCTCCACCTGTAATTGCTATCATTTTACCTCTTTTTAAATTTTTTCTTCTAAAAATTTAATTCTTTCTTCTAATTTTTAAATTATTTCTTTTTTGATTTATTTGAAATTCTTTAATATAAATAAGAATTTCAACTGCAATTAAACGCTATTTTTTCTTATTTAAAAAAACATTCATTTAGAACCTATGCTTTTTAAATAACCATTATCATTTAAAAATAAATAAATTTCACCTAAAATATGTTTTTTTTGATTTTCATTCACAAGCTTTGAAGCATGAATTTTTTCATTGATACTATCCATTATAGCGTGTATATCATAATCAAGATCTTCTAAAGTATCCAAAATAGACTGAGCTTCTAATACACTTTCTATCTCAAAACCCTTTTCATTGATGCTAATACTTGCTTCAGTTGGGTGAGTAAAAAGATTATGTTTCATACCCAATACTTCTTGATAAGCCCCAACTAAGAAAAATCCTAGAAAATAATTTTCAGCTTCCACATCAATATCATGTAAAAATAAAGGATTATTTTTAGAATATGAAATTTCTCCATCACTATCGCAAGTTATATCCCATATGCTCGCACTTCTAGTTGGTTTTTTATTGAGTCTATCTAAAGGCATTATGGGAAAATTTTGCTCTAAACCCCAAAAATCAGGTAAAGATTGAAACAAAGAAAAATTCACTAAGTATTTTTCTTGTACTTCATTTTGCAAGCTTGATAAATCAGCTTGATCACCTACTAAAGAAATAGCCTTTCGCATAATTAAATGCACTAAAATTTCACTATTTGATCTATCTTGTAAATCAACATATCCTAAGTCAAACAGAGTCAAAATACTTTCCATATGATCAATGCTATCATGTAAATACTCTAACGCATTAGAAGCTTTGATGCTTTTGTATAAATCATAAAGTTCATCAATTAATTTAGGATTGTTTTCTTTTAATAAAAGCTTACTTTCAGTGTATTCTTGCGAAAAAAGTTCTAAAACAGGGGCTACTAACACAGCATGATTAGCCGCTACAAAACGCCCACTTTCTATAAAAATATCAGGCTCAAGATCTTTTTTTTGCTCAGCAATGCTTTTTAAAATAAACACTACATCGTTTGCATACTCACTTAAAGTATAATTTCTACTTGTTTCATCTTTAAACTGAGAATATTCCACAGCCAAGCCTCCACCAAGATTGATAGCTTTTAAATTTTTTGCTCCCATTTTTCTTAGTTCAGTATAGATATTTCCCGCTTCATTTAAAGCTTTTTTTAAAGGATGAATTTCGGTAATTTGTGAGCCAAGATGAAAATGTATCATAGTAAATTGATCTAAAAGTTTATTAGTTTTTAATAAATTCACAGCCTCTATTAGTTCAGTAGAAGTAAGACCAAATTTCGAATTTATACCACCGCTTTTTGCCCAAATTCCAACTCCTGCTGAGTGCAAACGAACTCTTAAGCCTATATTTGGCTTTGGTTTGAAGCGATTTTTAGCTATTTCTATCATAGCTTCAAGCTCATTAAGTCCTTCCATAGTTAAAGTGATATTATGCCCCATTTCACAAGCTATAAAACCCATATTAATAAGCTCTTTATCTTTAAAACCATTTACCGTTATAGGCGCACCTTCGTTATTATAAGCCATAGCTAATAAAAGCTCAGCCTTACTTCCTGCTTCCAAGCCATAGTTATAAGTTTTACCAAGTTTAACTAAATTTTTAACAAACCCTGGGTATTGATTAACCTTTAGTGGATATACAGCATTAAAAGAACCTTTGTAATTGAATTCTTTTTTAGCTTTGGCAAATTTTTCATAAATTTGTTCAATTTGCTTATGGATTAAATGAGGAAAACGAAGCAACAAAGGCCCTTTATAGCCATCATCACGCAAAGTATTTACTATATCTATAATGGCTGGTTTTTTGCCATGATTTACACAAACTTTGCCATTTTCGATGATAAAATTATTTGCTCCCCAAATATTAACACCATAATCAATCATATCTCATTCTCCAAATTTGCTAATTTTATATTTTTATTTTCTTTGCTTTCTAAATTTTTATAAAAAATTTCTTCTTTTAAAGATTCTTCGTCACCCATACATAAAAATATCTTTGCATTAGAAATATCAGCTTGATTAAGGTGTTTTGCAAGTTTTTTAGCTTCATAGCTTATTAAAACTTTATGATTTTTTCTTAAAATAGTTCCTAATTTAAAAATTTCATCTATGTATTTTTCATCTAAAGCACATAAATAAATTCCATCTCTTGCTTGTTTGGTTTGATTTTGTTCTAAAATAGCCATAATCCTTTCAATACCCATAGCAAACCCTATACCATAGCCACTTTTACCATCTAAGTATTCTATTAATCTATCATAACGACCACCACCTGCGACAGCAGCTTTTGCACCTATTTCATCACTAATAAATTCAAAAGCAGTTTTAGAGTAATAATCAAGCCCTCGCACTAATTTTTCATCACACTCATAAACCATTTTATTATCTTTTAAAAGTTTTTGTAATTTTTCATAATCTTTCTTGCAACACTCACACAAATTTTCACTCAATTTTGGCACATTGGCAAGTAAATTTTGACAATGCTCATTTTTACAATCAAGCACTCTAATAGGATTTAACTCTTTTCTTCTTATACAATCTTCACAAAAACCTTCTTTAGAATTTAAAAAAGAAATCAATTTTTGTTTATATTCATTCATACAAGTTTTACATCCTAAAGAATTGATTTTTAATTGAGTGCGGATATTTAATCTTTTAAAAATTTCATTTAGCATCAAAATAATACTTGCATCCTCAAATACACTTGCTATACCAAAACTTTCCACGCCAAATTGATGAAATTCGCGTAATCTTCCTTTTTGTGGTCTTTCATAGCGAAACATAGAACCATGATAAAACCATCTTTTTATGCTTTGATTTTTATCCATTTTAGCTTCTATGTAAGATCTTACAACCCCAGCTGTTCCCTCAGGTCTTAAACATACTTCATTACCTGCTTTGTCGATAAATTCATACATTTCTTTACCTACTATATCAGAGCTTTCACCAACACTGCGTTTAAAAAGCTTGCTTAATTCTAAATGTGGAAAATTAATAAAACTAAACCCGTAATTTTTTGCTACTTCTTCGCAAGTTTTAACAACCTTTTCATATAATAAAGCCTGTTCATCTTGTAAATCTTTCATACCTTTTAATGCATTAATCATTGATAAATTCCTTAATTTTCTCGTGTAAATTTTCTATACTCAAACTAGCATCAAGCTTTAATACTTTAAAATCAATCTTAGTTTTTAAAAATTCTAAAGTTTTTTCTAGCTCATCTTGAATTTGCATGAAATATTCTATACCTCTTTTTTCTATACTATCTAAATTTTTATAAGATAATCTTTGTTCTATAAGCTCTTTGGTTGCATGTAAAAATACCACTTTAGTAGGAAAAATCCCTCCTGTGGCAAAAAAATTCAGCTCAAAAAGCATTTGTTTATCAAATTCGTTTTTTGCATAAGCCATACCTGAAATGAAACTTCTATCTGAAATGATTAATTTATTTTTATTTTGCGCTAAAAGTAAATCTGCGTGATTAGCTCTATCTGCTAAAAAAAGTAGTAACTCAGCCTTTTTAGAAAATTCAATCTTACTTTCAAGTAAAATTGCTCTTATCTTTTCCCCAAGTTCTGTTGCGCCAGGTTCTTTAGTAAAAACTGCGTCTTTAAAACATTTTTTTAAAAGCTCTATTTGAGTACTTTTACCTACACAATCAACCCCTTCAAATGCTATATACAATTTTTCTCCTTTAACAAAGGTATGATTTCTTGTGGCACTAGTTTGCTTACATCACCATTATGGGCACAAATTGATCTTACAATAGAACTTGATATAAATGAATTTTTTAAATTGGGCATAAGATATATAGTTTCAAAATCTTCCCAAAGCATATGATTTGCATACCCAATTTGTAGCTCATACTCAAAATCACTCACCGCTCTTAAACCTCTTATGATTATATTGATATTTAAATCTTTTGCAAAATCTACAAGCAAATTATCAAAAGTTACTATTTTTACATTTTTTATATGGCTTGTTGCAAGTTGAACCATTTTTTTTCTATGATCTAAATCAAACATAGGATTTTTACTATCATTTCTTGCTATAGCCACAACAACTTCATCAAAAATTTTACTAGCTCTTAAAATCACATCAAGATGCCCATTAGTAATAGGATCAAAAGTCCCAGGATACAAACAAGCCATTAATTATCCTTCCCATCTTTTATATAAATTATGCTCTATATTGGCAAGATCAAGCCATTTACCTATAATGAATTTTTTCATATCATCTAAATTTTCATTCTTGGCATAGCTTGCTATGATGGGTGCAGCTATGATGACACCTTGATAAGATAGTTTCATCATTTGCTCTAAAGATATGCTAGAATAGGGCATTTCTCTAACACCTAATATTAGTTTTTTTCTTTCTTTTAAAGCCACTGCTGCACTTCTTGTGATAAGATTATCACTAATCCCACAAGCAATCTTAGCTAAAGTATTAACCGAACAAGGGGTGATAAAAGTCGTATCTATACCAAAAGATCCACTAGCAACGCACTCACTTATATTCTCATTGTCTAAAAACTTCACATGCTCTAAATCAAATTCATCACTAATATCTTTTATAAAATCATCACTAATAAAATTCAAGTTTTCTTTTTTAAAACTAATTTGAGCATTTTTAGAAACGATAGTAAAAATTTCACCCTTATTTTTGAGATATTTTAAAAGCAAAAATCCCAACTCACAAGCACTAGCTCCACTTATATTTACAAGAATTTTTCTCATTTAATCTCCACATAATTTTTACTAATCACTTTACCATGGACAACTTTACCTTCTTTGTTTTTAAGACGAATTCTTTGATTTAAATTCCCACTTTGCATAGCTTTTAATTCTATAATCATACTTAAATCCCCATCTTTCATCACCCCATAAACTGAGTCATTTCTTTGGATTAAAGTTTTTGTCTTAAACATATTGTATTTTAAAATCATATTTTCTCTAATATTGCTTTTAGCAATTAAATTTGCTATTTCATCTTTTTTTAAAATACCTGATGGGACTTTGTCAAAAGGAATTTTTACTATCTTAAAACTAGCAGGGCTTAAATTTTCATTACGCGAAATAGGGCGAGTGCTTTGCAAAACTTCTAATTTAGCCTTTAAAAAATATTTAAAAAATATGTTTTTTTTAAATTGTTCAGGAGTTTTAAATTCAGCCTTGATAAAACCATCTGCTTTTTCAAAATTATGATTTCCTAGTTTTAAAAAAACATATTGATTAAAATCTTCTGGCAAACTTGATTGAGTATTAAGCTCTAAAGAGATGATTTCAATTTGCGGATAATTTGTTTTAAATTCTT
This sequence comes from Campylobacter volucris, assembly GCF_008011665.1. Classification (GTDB taxonomy): domain Bacteria; phylum Campylobacterota; class Campylobacteria; order Campylobacterales; family Campylobacteraceae; genus Campylobacter_D; species Campylobacter_D volucris_A. Next base: position 177,398 of record NZ_VOWJ01000031.1, on the reverse strand, counting down.
TAATCAAAGCTAGTTTAACTTCATCAAAATTTGAAGCAAAATTTAAAGTGTAAAAAAATAAAAGTAAAACAATATTTTTTATAAACAACTCAAACCTTTAAGCTAAAAATTTGGCACATATCATACTTAAAAAAAGTTTGATTTTAGTTGAAAATACTAAAATTTGGAAATTAATTTATGATAAACATTATTAAAATTTGAAATAAAATTTGCTTGTAAAAATGCAAGATTGAAGATTAAAGGCAAAAATCTAAATCTAAAGAATTTCAATGAGCATATTTAGTATAAATGATAATTCCTCTTTATGGTTCTATTATTTCACAAACAAAAGCTAATAAAGAAAATAAAACAAGTTCAAAAACAAATTTTGCAAATACTTTTATTAAGCAAAATGCTAGTAAATTAGTTGAAATTCAAAGTAGTAATACTCAAACATTAGCACTTAATGAAGCAATGTCAAATCAAAATAGTATTAAAAGCGATTCTCCTAATTATCATATATCAAGTGATTTTAAAAATTCTATTTATACTTTAAAATATAAACAAGCTAATAACCCTGTTTCTATGGCTTATGGTTATAGTGTAGATGCTAAAAGGGTATATGGGAAGTGATTTTAATAAAGCTGCAGGATTACCTGAAGATTTTAAGATACACAAATCTACTTTAGATGAAATATATAGATATAATAAGGAAAATTATTTTAGTACATCAAGTAAAAATTCATTGGGTGTAACTGGTAGTTATTACACAAATATAGATATAGCTGATACCATAAGACAATATTATTCTAAATTTGATCAAATCATAAATCATAGTTTTGAAAATTCTAATAAGACTAGTTTTAGCATAGAAGATTTAAATTCTTTACCAAAAGGTTATAGCATTTATAATACAAATAACAATTTTGCTTCTTTAGAAAATCTAGACAAACTATAACAAATTTTTATGATACACAAGAGCAATACAATGCTATAGATAACATAGGAATGCAAAATTCTATCAATACGGGATTGAAAAATTAGATTTTTCACCTGAAAGTATGGAAACTCAAAATTTAGATAGTGATATAACAAAAGATACTTTTAATCCTGATATGTCTGTTTATCCTAAAATGAAGATGGAAGCTATACCAAAGAAGCTTTATTTATGAGTTTTTTAAAGTCTAGTGGTGGAGAGGTTTTAGAAGGTGGAAGCACCAAAGTCAATCCTCAAATTCAAGCATTTAAAGACGCTATGGCAAAAGAAAGTTTTGATGGTTCTTTAGCCTCTTTAAATGATATTATGACAGGTAAAGTCGATTTTGCACAAATTTTAAAGGCACACGCTCAAGATGGCTGGCTTGATTCTAAAATTTATGCCAAAGAAAATAATATTGCTTGGCAAAATTCAAGCATAGGTTATGGCGGAGCTTGGTTTGATAATCAGTTTAATCAAGCTAAAGCTAGCGGCTGGTCTCCTAGCAATGAAAGTATAAATTCTTATGTAAATTCTGTAATGGATAAATTAAATAATATTTTAAATCAAACTAGGGCGTAATCTTTTAATTTATACCAAAATGATTTATTTCAAAAAATAAATGTTTTGGTATATTTAATTTAAATTTCTTTAATTCTTTTTTTGGTGCTACAATTAAAGCATATCCACCTTTATTATATCTATCCCACACACTAAAAACTGACTTTTAGAGCTTATATATTCTCCATAACTTGGATCAAATACTTGTAAATAACCCCCTTTATAATTAATAATTACTACAAAATGGGAAAGCGTGGATCATTTTCAATTTTTACGAATATTGATATATAATATATTGACAAAATCAAATATATTTTAAAGAAAAATATTTTAAACTTCAAAAAATACACTCTGTTGATTTTGGTAAAAATATCAAGGAATCTTAAAAATTTTCAAAAAGACAAAAAGTCTTTTAAACCTATACAAAGTAAAAATAGAAACAAAGAAACTATAAAAATAATAACGCAAAAAAACAAACTTATAAAAAAAGCTTTTAAAGAATAAATTTAACACAAGAGAAGAACTAGAAATTCTTTTTGGTATAAAATTAATGATGATAACATAGAAAGATTTAATAAAAACACTATACCAAAAATTATAGATATTAAAATTTAAATTAATTGTATGAAAGAAATGGAGCGGGAAACGAGATTCGAACTCGCGACCCCAACCTTGGCAAGGTTGTGCTCTACCCCTGAGCTATTCCCGCTTATTTTTAAAGTAGGGCGTGATTTTAACAAAAGTTTATATTAAAGTCAAGTATATAAAAATAAGGAATATTTTTTGCTTATAAATTTTAAATCAAAAAAAGGAGATTTCATGCTAGTAAATGATAAACAAAACACTTTGGCTTTAAACAATATGACGAAAATTAAAGAAAAAAATACCTCTTCAGATGAATTTCAAGCTACATTAAATGCTTTAAAAAACAAAGAAGAAGAAAAATACAAAAAAGAAAAAAATGAAAATTTCAACAATACTGATTTAAACATCAAAGATATTTCTAAAGATTTTAGCGTATATGCTTGGGAAAAATTCCGTCAAAGTAAATATGAAAAGAATCAAGAAAATGTTATAAATAATCTTTTTAAAACTTTGGATAATGCAAGATAATGTTTGAAGAATTATTTTCCAATAGCAACAAAGGACAAAATAAAAAATCTTCTTTGTATGATTTACCTTTTGATTATCTTTTAAAGCAAAATAAAACTTGCAGAAGATAAAATGAAAAATACAAAGAAGAATTAATCGCCAATTTGTAAAATTTCAATTTCTTGATCTTTTTTATATTCTAACACATCTTCTTTGCTTATAAATATATATGAATTTTCATATAATGGCTTTATCATACCTGAGCTAAATTTGACTTGATTTTGCATGAAAATTCCCTGTGATAATTTTCCAAATACAAAATCATTTCTTTTGCTTTTAAATTTCAGATCATTTGCTAGTTTTGCTTTTAAAAATGGTAATAAATTTAGTCCATAGAATAAATTTAAAATATTTCTAGCAAAAATATGCGTTGAGATTAAAGAAGCTAAAGGATTTCCTGGTAAAGCTAAAAAAAGTACGCCATTTTTATGAAAAAGTTTTACATGTTTGCAAAGTTTGGCATTAACTTTTTCAAAAATAGGCTCAAATCCACACTCAAGTAAAGCTTGTTTTATAAAATCAGCCTCACCCACACTAGCTCCACCACTACTAATAAGCATATCAAATTCTTTATTATCTAAAAGCTTTTTGTATGCACTTAAATCATCTTTTACAAGCCCTAAATACTCCACATCTGCATAATCTTGCAAAATAGCATAAATTCCAAAAGCATTAGCATTATATATGCTATTTTCATCTGCATTATCCCAAGGTTCTACTAGCTCATCTCCACCTGAAAAAATTCCAATACGAGCTTTTTTTACAACATTTATTTCATAAATTCCTTGTGCAGCAAACATAGCTATCATAGCTGAAGTGATTTTTTGCCCCTTTTTAAATAAAAGCTCACCGACTTTAGCTTCTTCTCCTTTTAAACGGATGGCATTGTTTTCTTTGACATTTATAGCATTTAATTTTTTATTTTCAAATAAAGCTTCCTCAAACATCAAAATAGTATTTGCATTTTGTGGGATCTTAGCTCCTGTCATAATTTTATAACATTCGTTTTTATTTAATACATAAGAATTTTTATCGCCTGCTAGGATGCTTCCTTTTATAGTAAGCAAAGATTTTTTATCAGCATAATTTAGTGCATAGCCGTCTAAAGCAGAATTATCAAAAGAAGGTAAATTTTTTAAAACAAAAATATCTTCATATAAAATTCTTCCTAAAGCCTTAGTTAAATTTACTTTTTCAAATTTAGCTTTTGGTTTGATGTATTCTTTTAAAAATTCTAAAGTAGCAAAAATATCTTTCATTCTTCAAGCCTTCTTATATTAGCTCCTAATTTTTTAAATTTTTCTTCTAAGTTTTCATAACCTCTATCAAGATGATAGATTCTATGAATTTTACTTGTGCCTTTAGCCGCTAAAGCTGCTAAAATTAAAGCTGAAGACGCACGCAAATCAGTAGCCATAACATCGGCTCCAAAAAGCTCTTTTGTGCCATTTATAGTAGCAATATGCCCATTTAATCTTATATCAGCACCCATTCTTAAAAGCTCACTTACATGCATAAAACGATTTTCAAACAATCTCTCATCTATAATGCTTGCACCATCTGCTTTAAGCGCTAGCGCCATAAATTGTGCTTGCATATCAGTTGGAAAACCTGGATACTCGCTAGTTAAAATTTCAACAGGCTTGATTTGCTTAGCTGGATTTATACTAATACTATCTTTAGTAATATCAAAGCTAAACCCCATTTGCTCTAATTTTGCTAAAACTGCACTAAGATGAGTAGCATCGACTTTTTTTAATGTAATCTTTGAATTTACAATAGCCCCTGCACACAAATAAGTCCCAGCTTCAATACGATCAGGGATAATCTCAAAAGGTTTAAATTCTAAAAGCTCTCCGCTAGTTCCATAAATTTCAAGCTCTGAATTCCCTATGCCTTGTATATCAAGTCCAGCCCTAGCTAAAACTTCACAAAGTTGAACTACCTCAGGCTCTTTTGCAACATTTAAAAGTCTTGTTTTGCCATGAGCTAAAGCCGCTGCCATAATGATATTTTCACTACCTGTAACAGTGATTTTATCAAAAACCACATCAGCACCTTTAAGCTTTCCATTGGCTACTACATAACCTTGTTTGATTTCTATATTAGCTCCCATTTTTTCTAAGGCTAAAAGGTGTAAATCAATAGGTCTTTGTCCTATAGCACAACCACCAGGCAAAGATACTTCACAATTTCCAAACCTAGCTAATAAAGGACCTAAAGTAAGTATAGAAGCGCGCATTTTTCTTACTATGTCATATTTTGCTATAGTTTTATTTAAATTTGTAGTATTGATTAATGCTTGATTATTATTAAAAGTATAATTTGCACCTAAATTTTCAAGTAAAGAAAGCAGGGTGCAAATATCTGCTACATTTGGTAAATTTGAAATTTGAACTTCATTTTTAGCTAAAATACTCGAAGCTATCAAAGGTAATGCAGCATTTTTTGCACCGCTTATAATGACTTCACCACTTAATTTTTCTACCCCATCAATCTCTAAATAAGTCATATTAAAATATCCTTAAATTTGCAAAATATATATTATAACTTTTTATAGTAAAAACTTATTTTATAAATCTTAATCACTTAAGTTTTATCGTGAAGTTTTTTAGCTACTTCTGCGGCTAATTTTAGTTTTTCATTATCAAAATGGGTATAAATTCTTGAAGTATTTAAGCTCGCATGCCCTAGTGCTTCTTGAACTAAAACCAAATCTTTTTGCTTTTTATAAAGCAGGGTAGCAAAAGTATGTCTTAACATATGAGCTCCATTTTTTTGCTTGCGAATTCCTGCTTTAAATAAAATTTGCTCTACTATGCGAGAAACATAAGCTTGAGTTAAAGCTTTGCCATTACGATTTACAAATAAAAGTCCATCTTGTGAAAGATAATTTACTTTTACATCTTTTAAAAGATGCTCTATAAGCTCTTTTTTTATCATTACAACGCGATATTTGTTTCCTTTGGCTCTAATGCGTATGATATAAAGATCATTTTCTTCATTGATATCTTTTAATTTTATATTGATAGCCTCGCTAACTCTAATTCCTGTAAAAATGATAATTTTTATAATCAAGCGATTACGAATGGTATTATTTTTAAAATCAATCTCATCAATAGCATCTAAAAATTTACCCACTTCTTCTTCGCTCATATACTCAGGCAATTTCACACCTTTAATACCGCTAATACCACCCCAATTTTTAAGATTTATATCAAAAATATGAGCTTTATTTTCTTCTTTGTTTTGTTTATCTAAAAATGCAAAAAAGTTAATTACCGCAATACGATAGTTTTTCTTACTAGCATCAGATAATGAAGCGCTAATACTTGCTAAAATTTCCACCAAAAGTTCTTCATCGATTTGTTTTAGTGAGTAAAGTTTATAAAACATCAAATATTCAAAAAGTTTTTTTAAAGGATTAAAATATGTATTTACACCACTAAGTCCTACATTTCTAGCTTTTTTTACATAAGCGTCAAGCTCTTGTATATTTTTAACACCTTTACTTAAAGCTAAATTTACCACAGCCAAAGCTTGGGGATCTTTTAATTCTTTATTAGATAAAGAGTTAAGTTTAAATTTAACATATCTACCAAGCCAAAATAAAAATGATTTTTCAAAACTTTCTTCACAATCGAGTGGATATTTCATTTTCAATCTCCAAAACTTTCAAAACAGCTTAAAAAATTATAAATAAATCTTACTTAAAATTATCTAGCTATAATGTTAAAAAACAAAATAGGGCATAATTATGTTTTTTAAGAAAAAAACTCCACAAACCAAGCAAAATAATACTTTAAAACAAAATAACATTACTAAAACTGATTTTGCACAAGAAAAAAGACTTTATGAATTTAAAAACAATATGAAAAAACTTTCTCAAGATGAAAATAGTGCTATGCTTTTAGCAAAACAACTTTCAAGATTAATCATAAAATCTAAATAAATCCAAAAAAACAATCAAATTAATATTTTATACCCAAATGTATAAAAACTTTAAATTTTAAGCAATTTATCTAATAAAAAATATTTTAAATAAAACTTAATATATACATAAAATTATATGATAAATAGTAAAATATTGAAATTTTATATATTTTGTATTGAAAACTATAATTTTCAAACTTTTATATTTTACTTTACTCTTATAAATATCATATATAATAAAAATACTAATATATAGATATCTAAAGCATTTTAACTTTTGTATTAAAATAACTTATCCATAAAAAAATAGTGATAATTTTTTGAAAAATAATTCTATGAGTTTTACAAATATTTATGTGAGTTTATAAATATATACAAGTTTAAGTAAATTTTTATTTTAAAAATTAATCATTTTTACTTTTTGGATAATCAAAAAAAATAAGCTCTCCACTTTGCTCTTTTATATCTTTAAAAGAAGAAACATTAAATTTCAAACACATAATCGATGAAGTTGGAAAATTATCTATATCAATCAAAGCAAGATACTCACATAACTCTATAAGCGTAGGATTGTGCATTATAAATACCACCCTACTCTTTTGTAGTGAGCTTATAAAATTTAAAATTTCAGTTATATTGTGTTGATAAAAGCTTTGTTCTATGAAAATATCTTTTTCTTTTATATCAAAAGTTTTACAAATTTTTTGCGCGGTTTTTATACACCTTTTAGCTGGAGATGAGAAAATGCATTCAGCTTGAAAATTCAATGTTTTAAGTCTAGAGCACATGGTTTTTAAATCTTCTTTACCACTAGAGCTTAAATCTCTTTGCAAATCTTCTATTTTGGGATCTTTTTGGGCTTTTGCGTGTCTTATAAGATAAATATATTTCATTTAATAATCTTAAATTTAGCAAATACATATCCGCATACAAAACCAAAAATATGTGAATACCAAGCTACATTAACACCCATAAAAATAGGCACAAAACTCATAAGCAATCCCGCTATGATCAGTCCTTTTGTAGCACTTTTATCTAAAAATGCATAAAAGCCCATTAAAACAAAGATCGCACCACTAGCTCCAACTAAATTTACCAAAGTCCCATTATAGGTTAAATATAAATAAAAAACACTCAATAAAGAGCAAAACACTCCACCCACTAAATATAAGAGTATAAATTTCAACCAACCTAAATAATTTTCCAATAAAAGTCCAAATTGATACAAAACTATCATATTTAATATCAAATGTGTCCAATTACCATGCATAAACATCGAGCTTAAAACTTGCCAATAAAAAGAATCAAAAAAGAATAAATTCAAACCTAAAAGAAGATCTATATTAAAAGAACTAAGATAATTTGCATATACAAATACCATAAAATTTAGCGCTATTAAAAAATAAACGACCATAACCAAAGCTACCTTTTATAAGCTTTTAAAACAATTTACACACAAAAATTTTACATTAATTAACATAATATCGGCAAAAACTAAAATAAGGTTATAAAATGAAAACTAGCTTTAATATTTATCTGTGCAAAAATACTATCAAAAACACTCATCTCAATGCTTCTGTGATTGAAGTTAAAAGAAAATTTTCTCATTATAAAAATAAAACTTAAAAATAAGATTGTATATTGATGATAATGGGATTATTTTTAAAACAAAAAATGATGATTGAGCTTGTTTTATAAGCTCAAATAGGCTAATTTAGAATTAGCTCTCCAAAAAGGTTTTAGTTCTTCATAGGAAATAAAAAGCTCTATAGTGCCACTAGAATAAGGTGCTATCTCATAAGGCTCCCAAACAAATATCAAACCATTTTGCCTAACTTCAAAAATCTCACTCATTTTGAATTCATCCATATTAAAAAACTCATTTTTGTCATGTTCATTTAAAAGTTTTGATTTGATTAGATTTATAAATTCATCATTTTCTATTTTTAATTCATTTTTTAATTGGATCAATTTCATACTATCAATATCGTAAGTTTTTCTTTGAATTGTGGTGATTCCATGGGCTCCACCTTTATATTCGTAAATATCTTTACCCAATGAAATAATTTTTCCATCATAGTAAAATATATAACTTTGATTTAAATTCTCATTAGAACTTATAGCTTCACTAATCCATTTTTCATTTGCTTGAGCAAGTTTTTCTTTAAGGGATTTTTTATCTAAATTTTCATTAAAATCATCTACAATTTTTTGTAATTTTTGATTTTTACTATCAATAAATATCAAAGAATCCACAAATTCAAAGTCTATATCTTTATTTTCTTTAGAAACTATTTTATCTTTTAAAGTAAGTTGATAAATTTTTGCTTTTATACCACCTTTTTTAAAAACAAAACTTTCATTTTTTTCATTTATTTTACACAAAGCTTGAAAATTTTCTTTTGAAGTGTTTTCAATCGTACAATTTCCAAAATCAGATGCTTCTATGAAATATTTTGCATTTTTTACACTACCCAAAAAACTATAACTACTATTTTTATCTTCAATAAAACCATAACTTGTATTGCTTTTTTGCGATTGGTATAAAGATATATATAATTGTTTTGATTGAAGCGTTTGCACATCAAATATATTCTCTTCGTATGCAAAAATACTACTAGCACATAAAATAAAACCTAATAATACTTTTTTCATTACCCTACTCTCCTTTTTGTGTCCTTATTATCAAACTTGGTGGAAGTTTGAAAAATCCAATCAGCTCTTTTTCCTTTTCTCTCATTTGACCTTGATCTACTTCATGATCATAACCTAATAAATGAAGCATAGCATGTATAAACAATAATGCAATTTCTTCATCTTGAGTATGATTAAATTCCAAAGCCTTAGTTTTAACTTCATCCAAATTAATCACAATAGAACCCAATAAATCATTAAAATTTGGCTCCAAAGGAAAAGAAAGCACATCTGTACTTTTATCAATACCTCTTTGTTCTAAATTAATTTTATGCATAGTTTTTTCATCAACAAATACAAGCTCTACATCAGCATTGCTCATCTTTGAAGCAATTTTTTCAAGAAAAGAAATATCAATTTCTTCTTCGCATAAAATCATTATTATCCTTTTATTTTTATAATTTCAAATTATATCAAATTTACTAAGGAAAGAAATGAAAAAAGCTTTATGTATAATAAGTGGCGGGATGGATAGTACTCTTTGTGCATATTTAGCCAAAAAAGAAAAATATGAAATCATTGCTTTGCATTTTGATTATAATCAACGAACTATGCATAAAGAAAGAGAGTGTTTTGAAAAAATTTGCAAAGAATTAGATGTTAAAAATAAATACATATTAGATGTTTCATTTATCGCAGATATTGGAAATAATTCTTTAACTGATTTTAACCTTGATATTCCTAAAAATGAGCTGTATAAAAATGAGCTTCCAAATACTTATGTGCCTTTTAGAAATGGTATATTTTTATCTATAGCTGGAGCAATTGCTGAAAAAGAAAATTGCGAGAGTATTTTTATAGGAGTTGTTCAAGAAGATAGCAGTGGCTATCCTGATTGTTCTCAAAATTTTATACAAGATGCAAATAAATTTATAAATAGCGGGACTAGTAAAAATTTTAAAACTCAAATCAAAACTCCATTGATTCACCTAAATAAAGCACAAATTGTAACATTAGCTATAAAAGAAAATGTTGCACTAAAATACACTTGGTCATGCTATGAAAAAGAAGACAAAGCTTGTGGAAAATGCGATAGCTGCTTATTAAGATTAAAAGGTTTTAATGAAATTGGCATTAAAGATACAATCGAATATGAATAAGAAATTAACCATTTACAATTTCATAATAAAATTTATTACTTAAAATTTTAAACTAAAGGAAAAATATGAAAAAAATATTATTAAGTTCGGTACTAGCTGTTTCCTTGCTAGGTATAAATGCAATAGCTAAAGATTTTAGCATAGATAAAGCTCATTCGAATGTTGGATTTAAAATCAAACACTTACAAATTAGTAATATCAGCGGAAGTTTTAAAGACTATGATGCAAATATAGATTTCAATAGCGATACTTTTGAATTTAACAAACTCCAAGCTAATGTAAAAATTGCTTCTATTAACACAGATAATCAAACTAGAGATACTCATTTGCAAAGTAATGATTTCTTCAAAACAAAAAAATATCCTGAAATGACTTTTACTATGAATAAATATGAAAAAATTTCTAATGAAAAAGGTAAAATGTATGGAACTTTAAACATAGCTGGGGTTTCAAAAGACATAATTTTAGATACAGAAATTGGCGGAGTTGTGAAAATGGATAATGGAAAGGAAAAAGTTGGTTTTTCGCTTAAGGGAGAAATCACAAGAAGTGATTTTAAATTTGCCCCTGAAACTTCTACTTTAAAAATCGGTGATATCGTTACTATAAATATTGACGCTCAAATGAGTGAAAAATAATCTTTACAAGCGTTTTTAAGCGCTTGTAAATAATTACTTAGCTATCCATCCTTCTTGTTTCCATATTTTTTGAGCTTCTTTGCTTTGTGTAAATTTAATAAATTCAGCAACTTTTTCATTTTTTAATCCTTTTGTGGTTGGAACTATCTCAGCTGCTCTATAAATAATAGCATTTTTATCTGCTTTGATAAATTTGTTTTCTTTTTCACCTACTGCCTTAATCCAATGAGTCCAAATAATTAAAGCATCTATATTTTTATTATTTTTCCACTCATCAACAGCTGTTTTTGAATTTTTAGCATATACTTTAATATTTTTTCTAAGTTTTTCTAAATTTTCTACCTTACCAGTTTTTAATGCCATATCTTCATAAAGACCAACTTGCCCTGCTCCATCAACGACCATAACATTAACACCATCTTTTAAGAGATCTTCAAATTTTTTGATGTTTTTAGGATTATCAGCTCTTACTATCATCCCTGAACCTCTAGCATTTAAAACTTGCACATCATCAATTTTAATTTGTTCTGGCATAGCTTTGATAAAACCATCCATCATTGAAGTATTACCTGAAAAAATAATATCAGCGTCTTTTTTAGCTTTTTTCATCCATTTAGATGTTGGACCAGCTGTGATTATAACTTTCTCTCCTGTTTTTTCTTCAAAATTTTTAGCTAATTCTTTTAAAACTGGAGCAGGACCACCTGGACCATAAACTAAAATTTCAGCATTTAAAGCCATAGCCGCAAAAAGACTTAATAATAACATTTTTTTCATATTTTTCCTTTATTTATTTTTAATAAAAAGCATTAATATATATTTTTAAAGTTAATAAAAGTTTTCATTAAATAATTTTAATCAAATAAAGAATAATCTTTATCTTTAGGTAAAAATACATTTAAAAATTCTTCTTTATTTTCATTGATAAAACAATATTTAAAATCCATATTTTTTTTCAAATCTTCTAAATTTACATATGAAATATCACAAAATAAAGAATTTTTTAAAGCTATTTTGTATTCTTTTAAATCTTGAATTTTATTAGCTATAAAAGAAAAATGCTTTTCATCTTCTACAAGCAAAATCACTCTAGAACTTACCCCAAAAGCACAAATTTGATTTTTATTGTCTAAAAAATACGCATCAAAAAGCTCTAATTTTTTATCATTAAAAGTAAAACAAAACCGATAATCTTCTATAAAACGAATATAACTAGCAAAAATATCTGCATAAAAAAAGGCAAATTTTAAATCTTTAAAATACAAATTTTTACAAAGCAAACTAGTGTAAAATAAAGATTTTTTGCCCAATACTTCATAAGGATTTTTTTGCAAAGAAAGATAATTAGGACTTAATTTTAAAATATAATTCTCATCATCTAAACAAAATAAAATATTTTCTTTGGAATTTTTTAAAGTATAAAAATCTAAAAAAATATCTCCTTGTAAAACCTTAAACCCAAAAGCTAGAGCAAATTTTAACTCTACACTAGAGCAAAATAAAAATTTACACGATTTTTCTTGGATTAAAAATCTAAAAAATCTAAAAATCGCTTCTTCTAAATCATCTACTTGAAGATAAAATACTTCTTTATCATTTATATTAGTATTTTCTTTACTTACTATAACATAAGCTCCAAGTTTTATAGCATAATCAATTTGTTCAATATTTCTTGCAAAAAAAACACTCGCAGGTTTAATATGATTTAAATCAATACTAAAATCATAAACACTTGAAGTTGCTCCATAATTTAAAATTTTAGCATTGATTAACTCGCAAAAATTTGAAATATTCATACTATCCTATTAAGGCACCATTTTCTATAAAAGACTCTGGGCTAATTAAAGTTAATTTTCCATTTTTTTCAGCACTTAAAATCATCCCTTGACTTTCGTGTCCAAAAATTTTAGCTTTTTTAAGATTAGTAATAACACAAACTTGCTTTCCTATAAGCTCATTTGCCTTATAAAATTTAGCTATACCCGAAAGGACTTGTCTTATTTCACCATTTTCAAGTTCGAGTTTGAATTTTAAAAGTTTTTCACTACCTTCTATATTTTCACATTCTTTTACCAAAGCAACTTTGATTTCAATTTTTTTAAAATCATCAATTTTAATTTGAGCTAAATTTGTTGTTTGTTGCTCTTGTTGTTTGGATTCTTGTTTATTTTCTTCTTTTGATTCGATTTTAGGAAATAAAACTTCACAAATTTGTGTTTTAAAATTTAACAATTTATTTTCTTCAATAATTTTTTTATAATTTAAAGTAGAAATTTCAAAGCTCAGAGCTTTTGCAATTTTTAAAGAAGTTTTTGGCATAGCAGCAAAAAGTAAAATACTTACTTTTGCCAAAATATTAGCACACAAAGCCACCAAGGCATTAGCTTTAGCATTTTCATTATTTTTAATTAAATTCCAAGGTTCATATTTACTAATACTTAAATTTGCTAAGGCAAGAGCTTTAAAAAGTTCTTCTAAATAACGATTTGGCTGGATATTTTCCAAAAAACTAATCGCATTTTGTAAATATGCTTGACATTCTTTTAACTCTTCATTAAAAAATTCTTGCACATTTTTTGACTCGATAATATTTTGAGAGTATTTTGCGCTCATACCTATAATTCTATTTAATAAATTTCCTAATTCATTGCTTAATTCTGCATTGATTCTTGTGATTAATGCTTTTTGAGAATAATCGCCATCATTACCAAAAGGAACTTCTCTTAATAAAAAATATCTAAAACTTTCCAAACCAAATATATCCACAACTTCTTTTGGAGAGATAACATTACCTTTTGATTTGCTCATTTTTTCACCATCTTTAGTCCACCAACCATGAGCAGCAATAAATTTTGGCAAAGGAAGTTCCAAACTCATTAAAAAAGCTGGCCAATACACAGCATGAAAACGCAAAATATCCTTTCCTACAAAATGAATATGAGCTGGCCAAAATTTCATATTTTGCCCATCATTGCCCCATCCTAAAGCACTAATATAATTCATCAAAGCATCAAGCCAAACATAAACCACATGCTTATCATCGTTTAATTCTTTTGGTAACTTTACCCCCCACTCAAAACTAGTTCTAGTAATAGAAAGATCTTTTAAACCTCCTTCAACAAAATTAATCAATTCACTAGCTTTATTTTTTGGGATGATAGGTTCTTGTTCTTTATACCATTTTAAAATTTTATCTTGATAGTTAGATAGTTTAAAAAAATAACTCTCTTCTTTTAAAAGCTCTGTTTTTTTACCACAATCTGGGCAATGACACCCATTAACAAGCTGAGTTTGTGTAAAATAGCTCTCACAAGAAACACAGTAAAAACCCTCATAAACTCCTTTGTAGATATCGCCTTTTTCAAACATTTTACTAAAAGCTTTTTGCACGCTTAATGTATGATTTTCATCTGTAGTTCTTATAAATTTATCATAAGAAATATCAAATTCATCCCAAAGTTTTTTAAATTCAGCACTAATCTCATCTGCATATTCTTTAGGAGTAAAATTTTTCAATTTTGCTGCTTGTTCTATTTTTTGACCATGTTCATCAGTACCCGTTAAAAAATAAGTCTCATGTCCTTTTAAACGATAAAATCTCGCAAAAGTATCAGCTATGATAGTTGTATAAGCATGGCCTATATGTGCAACATCATTCACATAATATATTGGAGTAGTAATATAACGCATTTTAATCCTTTAATTAAAAATCAAAACCACCTTCTTTACCCTTAGACATACTTTTATAAACTGCTTCTACATATTCTTTTCGTAAAGAACACTCAAAAACTAAAGAGCAAGAAAGGCAAGATTTTAAGTTTTTTTGATTTTGACAAGCGATTAATTCTTCTTTTTTTATTTCTAATGCTTGTTCGTATTTATCTTTTATTTCAGTCATTAAAGACCTTTATATACTTGCTTTAATTTTTCCATTTCATATTTTGAACCTAAAAAGCAAGGTGTACTAGAATGAATTTTTTCAAATTCTAATGTTAATAAAGAATCATTTTTTCCATCACTTGATAAACCTTTAGCTTTTTCAAATATAAAAGCAAAAGGGAAAACTTCAAAATATGCTCTTAATTTACCATTTGGAGCATCATTTGTCGCAGGATATGAAAACAATCCCCCGCCCTTTAATAAAATTTGATGTAAATCACTAACCATAGCTCCAGAATATCTTAAGCGGTATCCCTCATCAAATAATGATTTTATAAATTCTTTATGGACGCTTGACCAATTTTTTTGCGTTCCACCTGTTGCATTTAATTTTCCTTTTTCGCCAAGTATTAGATCTTTTACAAAAACAAATTCATTGTTTTTATTTAATCTATAAAGTTTAGGAGTGTCAATGCATATTACAAGTTCTAATCTCACACCATAAATAGCATAAATTGCTGTTTTTAAATTTTTTGCCTTTAAATCATTTTCATAAATAGCAAAAATAGAACCTATGGCAAAATTTACATCTACTAAAGATGAACCATCTAAAGGATCATAAGCTATGATGTATTTTTGATTTTCATCAACAATTAGTTGTTTATCTTTTTCTTCGCTGATTAAGCTTTTTACTTCTTTTGTATCTTTTAAAATTCTAGTGATAATCTCATCGCTTTTAACATCAAGTTTTAGCTGTGTATCACCTGTTGCATTTTGTGAAGAAGTATAGTCAAAATCTTCTAAATATCTTAATTCCTGTGCAATTTTAATTACTGCCTTTTGTATATTTTCGATGATATTTTGCATTCTTTTTCCTTAAACTTTTTTTGAATTTTTTAATATAAATTCGCAAATACTTTCTAAATCATTTAAATCAAGCCAAGTAAGTTTATCATGTGTGATTTTTTTATAACTTGCAATAGCATGAGAATACTCAAAATACTCTTCATCAATTTCTTTGCAAAAAACACTAATTCTAGGCATATCTAAGGTTTTTAATCCTTCAATAAATAAAAAATCAAATTCTCCAAGCTTAGCGATAGCTTCATCTAAATCACTAGATGAATGCGCAAATAAAGTAGTTCTTGTAGGGCTTAACACCATCACATCTGCACCACTTTGGAAAAATTTAAAGCTATCTTTTTTTGCTATATCAAAACAAGCTTTATCTGCTGGATCGTGTTTTATAATGCACACTTTAAAATTTTTATCCATAAAATAGTGCGCAATCTTTGTAATAAGCGTAGTTTTTCCCGAATTTGAAGGACCACTAAAAGCCATAGCTAATCTTTTCATTATCTACTCTACTTTATAAAGAAAATGAGCGTAATTATATCTTTTTAAAATTAAAAGCTTATAATTATGAAAAAATTTAGGGATAAAAATGAAAAAACTCTTTATGATGATATTTTTGTTATTGTTTTTCAGTGCTTGCTCAAATAAAACTCAAGAACAAAGCATTATCAATTTAAAAAGTCAAACATTAATGTATGCGCAAAAAATCAATTTTGATTATAAAAATTCAAGAGTTGTAGCTGTACTTAATTATTTAAATCCAATATTAGATGAAAAAAGTAATAAAGAAATTTTTATACTAAGCTTCATACCTGATACAAAAATAAATATTAATAAAATTTCAGTGCTTATTGATGGAGAACAAACAAAGATTACAAATTTAAATAAAAATGATGAATTATTTAAATATATCATCAAAAGTGATTATGCAACATACTACAAAATCACTCTTGATAAGTTAGTAGATAAAACTATTTTAGAACTAAATTCTTGTTTTGAAAATCAATGTTTTGAGTTAGATTTCCAAAAAATTTCGAAATCGGTGTATTATCGTTCAGAAGATGCAAATAAACCACATAATTAGCTAAAACTTTTTTAGCATAATTTCTACTTTCAGCATAAGGAACTAATTCCATAGATAAAAATGGTTCATATTTTCCTTGTTTAAATAAATCTTCTCTTTTTAGCATTCTTGTTGTAAATCCTATACCACCATTGTAAGCATAAGCAACAAAAATAGGAGAATCGAGCTTTGACTCAAGATAATCTAAATGATGGTTTGCAAAAGTATAGGCAATTTTTGGATCAAAAAGCATATCTTGATCAAAATTTGGAATTTGAAGCTCTTTTTTTCCTATATGGTTTGCTAAAAATGGTATAAATTGCATCATTCCCAAAGCATAAGAAGTCGAAATTGCTGTTGGGATAAAACGGCTTTCTTGTCTTGCTAGAGCTAAAATCATAGCCTTTCTTTGCGTGCTATAATCTTTTAAAAGATTAAAATATGGCATGATAAAATAATTTTTTTCAAACCCCTCTGCTCTTTCTTGGATATATGTATAAATAGCAATATTTTCTTTAGTATAAAAGTCTTTAGCTAATTTAACCAACTCTTTTTTAGGAGTTTTATTGATCTTTTGAGAAAGAGCTTGCCATGCGAAAGGATCTTTCATGTTAAAATCATTTTTTTCTTTTTGTGGATTTACAATTTCTATTTTATGGATAGGCTTTTGCTTTAATTCTCTTGCATAAAGACTATAAATATTTAAAGAATTACTTTGAGATAATTCTTCTAAATATTTATCATCTTTACTAATTTGATAAAGCCAAAAAGTAGCATTATCGACTAAAGCTTTGCTTTGAAATGTTTCTTTAGCAGCTTTAAAAAATTTAAATGCTTTTTCATCATTATCTTCTAAAATGGCATTAACTCCTAAATAAAAAGCACTATCTTGATGAGTTAAATTTACATCTACATTAACTAAAGATTTTCTCATCAAAGGATTTTTTTTCTTGATTACAAGCTCTCTTACAAAATTTGTAAATTCTTTTTCTTTGGCAAGTTCATTAACAAATTCAGTTTCTAAAAAGAAATCTTTTTTATTTTTATCAAAATCATAAATTTTATAAAAATTTGAGCTATCATGGTTTAATACTACATAATTTAAAGGATCTTTAGAATTAAAAGCATCTAAAAGCTTAATAAGTTTTGTGTTTTCCTTGGGTATGTTTTTCTTAATTTCATCGCGAGTGCTTAAATTTAGATCTTGTATGAAAGTTAAACTATTTAATCTTACCAATTGACATGATAAATTAGCATCTAAAATATTTTGAGTGTTAAATTTATAACAAAGCTCATATTCTTTATTATATCCTAAAGGTGGAATAATAGTCTCAATTGCTGCTTTTATTTTACCTGCATAACGATAAATGTGTTCTTTTAAATCTTCAGCATCTTTTTTTTCAATTTTATTAGTTTCTAACAAACGATATAGATAATAATCCTTAGCTAAAGAATTAGGTTTTTTCTCTAATTCTTCATAAGAATAAACAGCACAATTTGCATAAACAACACTTAAACATAAAATTACTAAACTTTTTTTTAACACCTATAAACTTCCTAGAATTAAATTTGTTAAAAATATTTGTATAAATTTAAGCGTTAAAACAATAATTAAAGGTGCTAAATCTATACTACCTATCATCGTAGGGATAAATCTTCTAACTAAGTTATAAGCTGGCTGGGTTAAACGATATAAAATTTGCACAATCGGATTATATGGATCAGGTCTTACCCATGAAATTAAAGCTGCTATGATTATAACCCAAACATAAATATCAATAATTAAAGAAAAAATTTGAACTATAGAAATTATCAAACTTGAACCAATATCCATTTTAATCCTTTATGATTTCTTTTATAAAAGGTTTAATTAAAACATACAGATCGCTAAGCTCAGGGCCATGTTTTGCACCTGTTAAAACTAAACGCAATGGCATAAAGAAATTTTTGCCTTTTAAATTAGTTTTATTCATAAGATCTTTTTTGAATGTTTCATAATCTTGAGCTAATTCTAAATTTTGTAAAATATCCTTGATCACATTACATTCATTTTCAAATTCTTCAAAATTCTTAGGTGTAAAGATATTTTGTATTTTTTCTTTGATTTTATTTAAAGTACTAGCTTCTTGAGTATAAAATTTGGCCAATTTTGCCACATCTTTACCTAAATTTAACATTTCATTTAAAGTATTCTCATCAAGCATTTTTATATGCTCACGATTTATTTGCATTAAACGCTTAGTATCAAATCTAGCAGGAGATTTTGAAAGATTTTTTAAATCAAACCATTCTATGGCTTCTTCTAAGGTAAAAATTTCTTTAGGAGTTTTATTACCCAAAAGCAATAAATAATTTGCAATAGCACTAGCTAAATACCCGTTATCAAGCATCCACTTTACGCTAGAATGAGCTTCTCTTTTGCTCATTTTAACACCTTCTTCATTTAAAATGATAGGCAAATGTGCATAAGTCATATTTTTATCATACCCTAAACTTGCTCTAATATGCTCTTGTTTAGGAGTATTTGAAACATGATCTTCGCCCCTTATAATACAAGTCACACCTTCTAACATATCATCTACCGCACAAGCAAAATTATAAGTTGGAGTTTTATCTGTTCTCATGATAACAAAACTATCAATATCAGCTGGATTAAAAGCAATCTCTCCTTTGATAAAATCAGTAAATTTCATCTCTTTATTTGGTTTTTTAAGTCTTACAACAAATGGTTTTTCACTATTTAAAACATCAATATCAGCTAAATTCTCGCAAGTTCCATCGTATCTATAAGCTTGGTTTTTATTTTTTGCTTCTTCTTTTTTTTTCACTAATTCTTCTTCAGTGCAAAAACACGCAAAAGCTTTTTTTTCACTTACCAATTTCAAAGCCATTTGGCGATGAAATTTTAAATTTTCACTTTGAATATAATAATGCTGCCAAGTTATACCGAATTTTTTTAAAATATCTTTAATCTCTTCTTCTTTTCCAATTATATTTCTAGCATTATCAGTATCTTCTATACGCAAAATAAAATCAGTATTTTCTTGCTTAGCTTTAATGTAATTAATTAACGCAGCTCTTAAATTTCCAATATGCATATCTCCTGTAGGAGAAGGTGCAAACCTATACATTCAATATTCCTTTATCGTAATTTTTGAAATTATACAATTAAATCATTACTTATTATTTAAGTTCTCAAAAATTCACTCATATTAAGTATAATTTTAATGCAAAAACAATCAAAAGGATTAAAAATGAAATTAAAATTAGCTTTAGCTGCTTTGACTTTAGCAAATCTTACTTTTGCAAAAGATGTAGTAATACAAGCAAAAGATTTACCTCAAAACTCACAATCTTTCATCCAAAAATATTTTTCTAGCGCAAAAATATCATTAGTTAAACAAGATATAGATAGTTTTGATGTGTATTTAGATGATGGAACAGAACTTGAATTTACAATCAATGGAGAATGGAAAGAAATCGATGCTAAATATAAACCTATAGATACATCTTTTTTAAATCCTAATGCTATTGCTACTATTGAAAAAATGCATCCAAATGCAAATATTATTAAAGTAGAGAAAGAAATTCAAGGATACAAAATCAAGCTTAACAATATGATAGAAATCTACACTGACGCAAATGGTAATTTATTAGGACAAAAAATAGATGATTAATCTAATCTCAAGCTATTTAGCTTGAGGTTTAATTTTTATATGAATTCAAAGCTAATTCTTGAATTTGATAATTTGCTATTTTTTCGTATGCAAAGCCTTTTTGTGCTAAAAAATCTAATATAATTTTTTCCATCTTTTCTAAAGACTTTAAAACTTCTTTTGAAATTTCAAAACTTAAAGGCTCAATGCGTTTTGGCACACATGCAAGAATATGAGTTTTTGGTAAATCACCCATTAATTCCATATATTGTAAAGTTTGAAGCATTTCTACTTCATGAGCACTACCGCTCCAATTAATTTTTTTTGGCATAACATCATAAGGAAAAAAGAAAATATCTCCTATCTTTGCATCATCAGCAGCTATACAATCAATAACAACCATTTCATCATAACTAGCAATAATATAACTAAGTTGCAAAGCTAAAGTTCCACCATCAATAAAATCTACACTATCACTCTCATGATAAAATTTGTAGTTTTTTTCTAAGAGTTTGCACAGATGAACACCTAAGCCCTCATCTGCAAACATAATATTTCCAATGCCTAAAATTAATAATCTCAATGATTTTCTCTTACAAATTTATAACCACTAAAAATAGCATCTAAAGCACCATCTTTACCTTTAACTGAATTAAACACAGCCATATAAATATGAACTGGAACAAAAATCAATACAACCCACATTAAAATTCTATGATAGGTTCTAACATCAGCCAAACCACCAAGCATCGCTTCAATAGGTCTTAAAATATTATATAAAAACCCACCTAAACCTTCATGATAAACATGCATATAAAGAATCAATCCTGTTAAAATCAACCCAAACATTGCAAAATAAAAGAATAAATAAGTAACAAATTGCAAAGGATTATATACACCTTGTAAATGAGGATGTTTTCCCAAGAAAATGTAAAATTTAATTTGCTCTATCCATAATTTTACATTGAAAATATCTTTGATACTTTTTCTTTCACCATCGCTTTTTTTATCAAAAAAGAATAGATAAAGTTTAAACATAATACAAGCAATCAATATAAACCCAAAAATTTGATGAATCATACGATATTTTGCTTGCATAAATAAATTTGGCTCTGAAGATATAAAAGGAGACTGAAATACATATGAAATATAATATCCAGTTCCCACTAAAATCACAATAGCAAAAGCTCTTAACCAATGCGTAAAACGAAGCCCAATACTAAATTCATATTGAGCTTTTCTATCTGATTTTAAGGAGTGTTTAGAATCCATAATACTAAAGTCCTTTCCTTATAAATTTACATTTACTTTATACTCGCTAAGATTATTACCTTTAGTATCCATAACATGCACCGCACATGCAATACAAGGATCATAAGAATGTATAGCTCTTATAATTTCTAAAGGCTGTTTAACATCAGCTAGTTTTGTACCTATAAGACATTGTTCATAACTTCCACCTACACTATTTGCATCTTTTGGACTTGCATTCCAAGTAGAAGGAACTACAGCTTGCCAATTTTCAATCACGCCATTTTTAATTCTACACCAATGGCTTAATGCTCCACGAGGCGCACTACCCATAAATCTACCTTTATATTCTTTATTGTTATCAATTGTATAAGTAGCACAAGTGCTTTCATCAGATTTTAAATTTTCCACTAAAGAATTAAAAGCTTTCAAACCATTATCAGCAATAATTTTAGCTTCAATTGCTCTAGCCCCTGTTCTTCCTAAAGTACTCATTAAAGCTTCTAAAGGTAAACCAGTAGCTTTTAAGAAAGCATCTGTTTCTTTAACAACAATTTGATTTCCTTTAGCATAATTTACTACAATATTTGCTAATGGTCCAACTTGCATTGGTAAATTTTCATATCTTGGTGCCTTAATCCAGCTATATTTACCCTTAGTATCAAATACTTTACTATGAACCATATTTCCTTTATCATCAATACTTTCACCATCAACTAAGCCTGTGTAATTTGGAGTTGTTTTACCATCATATGGATGTAAAGCTTCATTGTCTGCATACCAAGATCTTGTAGCTTCTTCAGTGATTTTTGCTTCATCTACTTCTTCAACTTTACTTAAATTACCATTTTTAATAATACCACCTTCAAACAACCATTCATCTTTGGAAACTTGGAATTCTTTTTCAGTATAGAAGTTATTAACCCCAACATCATTTAATACACTTGCTTCTTTAGAATAAGCTTTAGCTGCCATAATTAAATCAGGGTAGTAAGCACGATTAATAAAATCAGCTACTTCTTGAAATTTAGTCATATATTCAGCCATTCTAGAAGGATTTAAAAGATCCATAACACAAGTCACACCACCAACAGTTAAACTTTGTGGATGCGGATTTTTAGCTCCAAAAATTGCCATAGCTTGAGCTATAATTCTTTGAATTTTTAAACACTCTAAGTAATGTGAGAGTGCTATTAGATTTTGCTCTGGAGTAAAGCGATAAGTTGGATGCCCATAATATGCATTAGCAAATGGCCCAAGATTTCCTTTATCCACAAAAGTTTTTACTCTTTGTTGTACTTCTAAAAGTTTATCTGCACCTGCACCATAAGGTATATCTGTATATTTGAATGCTTCATCACTTGCTTTTTTAACATCAGCACTCAAAGCACTTACAACATCAACAAAATCAAGACCATGGAGTTGATAAAAATGGACAACATGATCATGCATATATAAAGCTGCATTCATCAAAGTTCTGGTTAATACTGCATTTAAAGGCGGAGTAATACCCAAAGCATTTTCAACAGCTATAATACCAGCTCTATAATGAGAAAAAGTACAAACACCGCAAATTCTTTGAGTTAAAAAACCTGCATCCCTAGGATCTCGTCCTTTTACAATAGTTTCTATACCTCTCCATAGTGTTGATCCTGAATAAGCTTCTTTAATAACATTATTTTCATCAACCACTACTTCAATTCTTAAATGCCCTTCTATCCTAGTGAGTGGATCTACAATAATTCTTTTTGACATTTTTAATCCTTATTTTTTTCTAATGAAGCAATAACAGCATGAGCAGCAATAGCAACTCCTGTTACACAAAGCACACCTATACCAATTTTATCCGAAACGCTATCTGCTCCTAATCCTAAAACCGTATCAAACTGATGACTTGCCATAGGCTTTTCAAAAGGCCCCATAGTATCCCAAAAATCAGGCTCTGAACAACCTATACAACCATGTCCAGCTTGAATAGGCCAAGAAGTATGTTGATTAAATCTTTCTCTTGAACAATTATTAAAAGTATAAGGTCCTTTACAACCTACTTTATATAAACAATATCCTTTTTTAGCTCCCTCATCGCCAAATTGCTGTACAAATTCACCCGCATCAAAACGCCCTCTTCTTTCACACAAATCATGAATTCTAAGTCCATACGCCCATTTTGGTCTATTATAAGCATCAAGCGCAGGTAATGTTTGATAAAGTATATAATGAATTACATTTCCCACTATATTTTTTTCACTTGGAGGGCAGCCTGGCACATTGATAACTGCTTTGTTTGTTACCTTGCTTAAACTTACAGCATTACTAGGATTTGGTCTAGCAGCTTGGATACCTCCAAAAGCTGAACAAGTTCCTATAGCAAAAATAGCTAAAGCATTATCACAGGCTTCTTGTGCAACTTGCTTACCTGTTTTACCATGTGGCCCTATAGTTAAAAAGTGTTCTGTATTTCCAGTAGGAATACCACCTTCAACCATTAAAATATATCTACCCTTATATTTTTCCATAGCTTCTTCAAGGTTGTGTTCAGCCTGCCATCCTGCTGCACCCATTATAGTTTCATGATATTCCAAGGAAATATGATCAAAAATCAAGCTATCTATACTTGGAGCATCGCTTCTTAATAAACTTTCAGAACAACCTGTGCATTCAGCCATATGAAGCCATATTACCGGAAGCCTATCGCTAAGTTCAGCTGCTCTTGCAACAACCGGAGTAAAACTAGCAGGTAATGCCAAAAAAGCTGTCATAGCTCCAGCCCATTTCATAAAATCTCTTCTTGAAAAGCCCGACTGTTCTAAAGCCTTTGATATGGAAATTCCATTTTTCAAAAGAGGGAGTTTTTCCAATTCGTCTAAACGGCGATTAAAAACATCTAAATCACTCATTTGTTTTTCCTTAAAAAATAAAAAGTACCAAAAATAAATTCTAGAATAATAATTGTTAAGAATTTATAAAAAATAAAAATTTTTATAAAATATACTTTATATTTAAAATTTAATGATAATAAGATATTTTTAATCTCAAATAAGCAAGCCTATACTTGCTTATCTTTTGTTTATAATGATATCTTCATCACTTGCGTCTATTATTATCTCATCATTAGCATTAAGCTTATCGGCTAATATCATATCGCTTAGTTTATCTTCAACCATATCATGCATAGCTCTTTTTAAAGGTCTAGCACCAAAATCAACATCAAAACCAACTTTAGCTATAAACTCAGCTGCTTTATCACTAAGTATAGCTTTTATACCTTTATTTTCAAGATTTTTTTGCAAATTCTTAAATATCAATTTTACTATCTTAATAGCTTCATCATTGCCCAAAGGGTTAAAAGTTATAATATCATCTAAGCGATTTAAAAATTCAGGTCTAAAAAATTCTTTTAAAGCTTCTTTTATAGCCTTAGCTCTTTCTTCACCTTTTAAATTCATTATAAAATTTGCACCTATATTTGATGTTAGTATTATTATAGTATTTGAAAAATCTACACTAACACCTTTGCTATCAGTTGCCTTTGCATCATCTAAAATTCCCAAAAGTATATTAAATACATCTTTATGTGCTTTTTCAACTTCATCAAACAATATCACACTATAAGGTTTTCTTCTAACAGCTTCTGTTAGTTCTCCACCTTCTTCGTGTCCTATATAACCTGGAGGAGCCCCTAAAAGCCTTGATACACTATGTTTTTCCATAAATTCACTCATATCAAAACGTATCATAGCTTTTTCATCATCAAACAAAAATTTAGCCAAAGCCTTTGCACTTTCTGTTTTTCCAACCCCAGTCGGCCCTAAAAATAAAAAACTTCCTATAGGCTTAGAGCTTTGATTAAGTCCTGCTTTATTACGCTTTATAGCTCTTGCTAAAGCTTTTAAAGCTTCATCTTGTCCTACTACACTTTCTTGCAAATACTCTTGTATGTGTAAAAATTTCTCTTTTTCAGAAGTTAGCATTTTTTGCACACTAATTCCCGTCCATTTGCTTAAAATTCCAGCTACTAAATCCTCATCGACTTGATTTTTAAGTAATACTCCATTTTCGCTCATTTTTTTCCATTTTTCTTCAAGCTCTATTACTTCTTTTTCACATTCTGGAATTTTTCCATATTCTATTTCAGCTGCTTTTTGAAAATCTCCTTTATTTTTAGCAAAAATAGCCTCACTTTTTAAATTATCTATTTCTTTTTTCTTTAAGCTTATAGAATTAAATACACTTTTTTCATTTTCAAATTGAGAATTTAATTTACCTTGTTCTTCTTTTAAATTTGCTAATTCTTTGTTTATTTCATCTATTCTTTTTTCATTTATTTCATTTTTTTCCATTTTTAAAGCTTCATTTTCTACTTCCAAGCTTTCTATTTGTTTTCTAACTTTTCTTAGTGAATTTGGCTCACTTTCTATTTGCATTTTAAGTTCGGCTGCTGCTTCATCTATCAAGTCTATAGCCTTATCAGGCAAAAATCTATCAGCAATATAACGCTTAGATAATCTAGATGCAGCTACCAAAGCACTATCATTGATACTTACATTATGATGAATTTCTAATTTTTCTTTTATACCTCTAAGCATTGCCAAAGCTTCATTTATACTAGGTTCTCCTACATTTATAGGCTGAAATCTTCTTTGTAAAGCTGCATCTTTTTCAAAATATTTTCTATACTCTTTTAAAGTAGTAGCTCCTATAGTATGAAGCTCTCCTCTTGCTAAAGCAGGTTTTAATATATTTGCTGCATCCATACTTCCTTCGCTAGCTCCAGCTCCCACTATAGTGTGAATTTCATCTATAAACAAAATAATGTTTTTATGTTTTATAACCTCATTCACAACAGCTTTTAATCTATCTTCAAATTCACCTCTATACTTAGCTCCAGCTATCAAAGCACTCATATCTAAAGCTATAACTTTTTTATTTTGCAAAGAAGTCGGAACATCTTTTTTAGCTATTCTTTGAGCTAAAGCTTCTACAACAGCTGTTTTTCCAACGCCTGGCTCACCTAATAATATAGGATTATTTTTTGTTTTTCTTATTAAAATTTGCATTAATCTTTGAATTTCTTCTTCTCTTCCTATAACTGGATCAAGTTCGTTATTTAAAGCTTTTAACGTTAAATCTATACCAAATTTAGATAAAGAATCTAAAGTTTCATCGCTTGTTTTACTATCTATTTTATTGTTTCCTCTTATTAGCTCTAATTCTTTTTTTAATTCATTTATATCTAAAAATTTGGACAATATTTCTTTTATCGGCTGATTGTTACTTTCTGAAATTAACCACATATCAACTGCTAAATAATGATCGCCATTTTTTAATGCCAAACCCTTAGCACTCTCTAAAGAATTGACAAATTCATTTGAAAATTTAATATTTTCTTTATTTATATTAGAACTAGTAGGTAAAGATGAAATTTTACTTTTTATTTCAAGCTCAAAAGCTTCTTTTGAAATATTTAACTTATTAAATACTTGATTTAACAAACTAGAACTATCCACACTCAAAGCCCATAATAAATGAAGTGGTTTTATCTCGCTATTTTTACTATGAATTGCTAAAGATACAGCACTTTCTATATTTGAAATCATCGTATCAGTTAAAAATTCTTGTATATTTGCCATATCAAACTCCTTTAATTTTATTTATATAAATCATATTATATAACTTTAGTCTATTAATGTCAAATTTATTTAGTTATTTTTATTAAAAAATCTTTATATCATATTAATTATATATGTGCAAAAATATTTTATATTATTTACGAATTTTTAAGCAAAAAGCACTAAAATTATGTATTTATTTTAATTATTTTTTTGGAGTCCTCCTTTGAAAACAAAAAGAAATCTTATCATTATGGCCAGTTTGTGTAGTTTGCTAACCGCTTCATTTATTTTCACACATTTACAAGCTAAAAATACCCCTACTAGCGAAGCTGAAAAAAAAATCGAAGCCTTATCAAAACTAACAAAAACTATGTCTATCATAGAGCAATATTATGTTGATGATGTAAATTATACTGATTTAGTTGATAAATCGATTGCAGGATTATTAACAAATTTAGACGCTCATTCTTCTTTTTTAGATGAAAAAGGATTTAAGGAATTAAAAGAACAAACTAATGGAGAATTTGGCGGTTTGGGTTTTACTATTACTCAAAAAGACGGGGCAATTACTGTGGTAGCTCCTATCGAAGGAAGCCCTGCTGATAAAGCTGGTATAAAAACAGATGATATTATTTTAAGAATTAATAACGAATCAACCTTAGGTATGACACTCAATGAAGCTGTTTCAAAAATGAGAGGAGAACCTAAAACTAAAGTTAGTTTAACTATTTATAGAAAAGGTGAAAATAAGCCTTTTGATGTAAATTTAAAAAGAGATATTATAAAAGTAGATAGTGTTTATACTAAAATAATAGAAGATGAAAATTTACTTTATATCCGCATTACTAATTTTGATAAAAATGTTGTTGATGAAGCTAGCAAGGCCATTAAAAAGCATCCTAAAGTTAAAGGAATTATATTGGATCTTAGAACAAATCCTGGCGGAGTGTTAAATCAAGCAGTGGGCTTGGTAAATCTTTTTGTAGACAATGGTGTTATTGTCTCTCAAAAAGGAAAAATCGAAAATGAAAATGTTGAATTTAAAGCAAATCCTAGCAAAAAAATATCTAATGCGCCTTTGGTGGTGCTAGTAAATGGAGGTAGCGCGAGCGCAAGTGAAATAGTAAGCGGTGCTTTACAAGATTTTAAGCGAGCTATCATAGTAGGAGAAAAAACCTTTGGTAAAGGTAGTGTTCAGCTTATATTACCTATAGATGAAAAAGGTAAAGAGGGTTTAAGACTTACCATAGCAAAATATTATCTTCCAAGTGGTAGAACCATACAAGCAGTTGGTGTTACTCCTGATATAGAAGTTTTCCCAGGAAAAGTTAGCAAAAATGAAAACAATGGTTTTGAAATCAAAGAAGCAGATCTTAAAAAACATTTACAAGCTGAACTTGATAAAATTGGACATAATGATACTAAAAATGATAAAAAAGAAGATAAAAATATCATCACTAAAGAGCAAATCAATAATGACATTCAACTTAAAACAGCTATTGATGCTATTAAAATTTTAAACATCACCAAAGGAGAGTAAATGCCAAAAAAATTAGAGCTCTTATATGAAGGCAAAGGTAAAAAAATGTTTAAAACTGATGATGAAAACCTTCTCATCACAGAATTTAAAGATGATTTAACCGCATTTAATGCTGAAAAAAAAGGTAGTGAAGCTGGTAAAGGTGAATTAAATTGTAAAATTAGCACTGAAATTTTTTATCTTTTGGAAAAAGAAGGGGTAAAAACTCATTTAGTTGAAACTATTAGCGATAAAGAGCAACTAGTAAAAAAATGCCAAATTATACCTATAGAAGTTATAGTTAGAAATGTTGCAACTGGCTCTTTAACAAAAAGACTTGGAATTAAAGAAGGAGCTATCTTACCTTTTTCTGTGGTTGAATTTTGCTATAAAAATGATAGTCTAGGTGATCCTATTATCAATGATGAACATTGTTTGATTTTAAATTTAGTTAAAAGTGAAAAAGAATTAGAATTTATCAAACAAATTGCTAGACAAATTAATTCCATACTGGTTAAATTTTTCTCTTCTAAAAATCTTAGATTGATAGATTTTAAACTAGAATTTGGTATCGATAGTGATGGAAATATGATTTTAGCAGATGAGATAAGCCCAGATAGCTGTAGATTTTGGGATAGCAAAACAAATGAAAAATTAGACAAAGATAGGTTTAGACAAGATCTTGGTAATGTTAAAATGGCTTATGAAGAAGTATTAAAACGAATTTTGAGCTAGGTTGTCTAATGAAAGCTACTGTAAATATTACTTTAAAAAATGGCATTTTAGATCCACAAGGTAAAGCTATAGAAAAAGCTTTGCATTCTTTAGAATTTAACAATATTTCAAATGTAAAAGTTTCAAAACAAATTATTTTTGATATTAATACAAATGATAAAAACAAAGCCTTAGAGCAAATTCGCACCATGTGTGAACAATTACTTGCAAATACTATCATAGAAGATTATGAGATAATACTATGAAAATAGCAATTATCCAATTTCCTGGAACTAATTGTGAATACGATACTGCTTATGCTTTTGAAAAATTAAACATTAAAAGCGAAATCATTTGGCATGAAAGAGAAGATTTTAACGCTGATTTAATAGTGCTTCCAGGAGGATTTTCCTATGGAGATTATTTAAGATGTGCAGCTATTGCTAAATTTGCACCAGCTATAAAAACTTTAAAAGAACATGCTAAAAAAGGTGGCTACATATTAGGCATTTGCAATGGTTTTCAAATTCTTTTAGAATTAGGTTTATTAAGTGGGGCTATGAAATATAATGATAATTTAAACTTCATTTCTAAAATGCAAAAATTACAAGTAATATCTAATAACAATGCATTTTTAAAAAATTTTAACAAAAATGATATTATAGAACTACCTATAGCACATGGAGAAGGAAATTATTTCAACACTTTAGATGGTTTAAAAAAACTTGAAGATAAAGATTTAATTTTACTAAAATATCTTGATAATCCTAATGGTTCTTTAGATGATATCGCAGGAATTTGTGATGAAAATAAAAAAATTTTTGGACTCATGCCTCATCCTGAAAGAGCGTGCGATGAATTGCTTGGTTCGACTATAGGATTAGATTTACTCAAAGGATTTATAAATTGCTAAATTGTTTAAGATTTCTTTTTATTTTATTTTTTGCGTTAAATATCTATGCACAAGAAAATGGTGTTTTTGATGATTATAATGCTTTAGAAAAAAATTTTAACTCTCTTAATGATCAAGCAAAACAAATTTACAATACCATTTCTCCAAGTGATGAAAATGAATACGATGTAAAAATAGAAAAAGAAGATTTACCTAAAACTTCTTTAGTATTAAATGCAAAAAAATATACACAAAAAGCATATGTAGATGAAATTTTTTCCATAGAACTTGAAGCCATTACTACAACAAATGCAAATTTTGACTTAAATATTAGTTTTGAAAAAAGTGATGATATGATTTGGATCAATCAAAATCCAACTTGGCAACAAATGGCTAATTCTTATCATACTACTTTATGGTTTCAGGCTAAAAGCCTTAATGCAAATTTAAGCAAAATTATCGTTTTTTTAAGTAGAAATGATCAAATCATACAAAGTTCTTCTTTGATTATCAAACCTATTGTTTTAGAGAAAATAGATGCACCATCTAACAAATACTCTCATATAGTAGCTTCAAATTTAGAAGTAAAACAAGTTAAAGCCAATCACTTTGATAATGAAAATATGATTTTATTTATAGAATTAATTGGTGAAAATACCAATCTTGGTGGTTTTTATCTTAAAAATATTGAAAAACAAGGTGTTGAAGCTATTAAGGGGGATTTCAAAAAACAAAGTGCTTTTTATTATGCCATACTTGATAAAAGCAAAACTAGGTTTGATTTTTCATATTTTAACACCACTAAAAAAGAATTAAAAGAATTTTCCTTAAAAGTCGAACTCAAAGAAGATAGTATAAGCACACAAAGCGATCTTAATCCAAAAACCAATGATTTTAATTTTTACAAGCAAATTGTCTTTTGGATTTTATGCGGTATTTTTGCACTATGGTATTTGATCAAAAAAAGTTATATTGCTTTAGGTTTAGCGATTTTGACTTTAATTGCAAGCTTTTTATCACAAAATAATATTTATAAAGCTTCTTTAAAAGCACAAAGTCAAATTCAAATTTTACCAACAAAAAATTCTACTTCTTTTTCTTCTGGAGAGTATGAACAAGAAGTTGAAATACTCAATACAAGAGAAAATTATAAAAAAATTTTACTAAACAATGGCAAAATAGGATGGGTAAAAAATGAAGATTTGGCAAAAAATTAAAGCTTTGTTTTTTTGGATTGAATTTATTATAACTACTCTTATTTTATGTATATCGTTTTTAATCATAAAATCTCAAGATAAAATTTGGATATTAAGAAAATATTGGGCTAAATTTCAAAAATATGCGATTAATTATAAAATTCAACTCACAGGAGAGCTTCATCCACAAACTAATTTACTTTTAATCAACCATCAAAGCCTGCTTGATATAGTTGCATTAGAAGATCTATGCTCTAAAAATATATCTTGGATTGCTAAAAAAGAGCTTGGAGAACTCCCTATTTTTAAAATTCTAATTAAAAAATCTAAAATGATTTATATAGATAGGAGCCCTAAAGGCTTAGTTAAACTTTTAAAAGAAGCTAAAGAAAGATTAAAAGAAAATCGAATTTTAGCAATTTTTCCAGAAGGAACAAGATCAAACACACAAAAACTTTTAAAATTTAAAGTAGGAGCTAAAATTTTGGCAGAAAAATTGAAACTAAAGGTTCAACCTGTAGTTATAGTTGATTCGGCTAAAATTTTAGACACAAAAACTTTTAGTGCAAAAAGTGGAAATTTAAAAATCATTTTTTTAGATCCTGTTGATATAAGTAAAGAAAATTGGCTAGAACAAACACGAGAAGATATGCAAAAAATTCTTGATTTTTATAGACAAGAACTTTGATATATGAAAAATATCTATATTTTCAGCTTTTTCTTATGAAAATTTGCTATTTTTACAAAGTTGAAATTATTTTCACTTTGATTTAAATATATTTTAAATTTATATAATTAAACATTAAAGGAGATAAAATGCAATTTCAAACTGAAGTCAATCAACTTTTACAATTAATGATACACTCTTTGTATTCTAACAAAGAAATTTTCTTAAGAGAGCTTATATCTAATGCTAGTGATGCTTTAGATAAACTGAGCTATTTAAGCGTAAGCAACGATGCTTATAAAAATTTAAAATTTGAACCAAAAATTCAAATTAATTTTAACCAAGAAGCAAAAACATTAACCATTAGCGACAATGGTATAGGTATGAATAAAGAAGATTTAATCAATCACCTTGGAACTATAGCTAAAAGTGGCACAAAAAGCTTTTTGGAAAATTTAAGTGGTGATGCTAAAAAAGATTCTCAACTTATAGGTCAATTTGGTGTTGGTTTTTATTCAGCTTTTATGGTAGCTGATAAAATCGAAGTTTTAAGCAAAAAAGCTTTAGAAGACAAAGCTTATCTTTGGGTTTCTGATGCAAGTGGTTATGAAATAGAAGATGCTACAAAAGATGAACAAGGTACTACCATAACTTTACATCTTAAAGATGAAGAATTTTTAAATTCATATCGTATAGAAAGCATAATTGAAAAGTATTCTAATCATATACAATTTCCTATTTTTATGGAAAAAGAAGAAACTGTGCCTTTAGAAGAAGGTCAAACAGAGCCAAAAAAAGAATTAAAAAATACTCAAGTTAATACAGCAAGTGCTCTATGGAGACAAAATAAAGCAAATTTAAAAGCAGATGATTATGAAAAATTTTATGAGCAAAATTTTCATGATTCTAACAAACCTATGCTCTATATACACACAAAAGCAGAAGGTTCTATAGAGTATAATTCTTTATTTTTCATACCTTCTCAAGCTCCATTTGATTTATATAGAGTTGATTATAAAAGTGGTTTAAAACTTTATGTTAAGCGTGTATTTATCAGTGATGATGATAAAGAATTATTGCCAACTTATTTAAGGTTTATACGCGGAATCATTGATGTAGAAGATTTACCTCTAAATGTAAGTCGTGAAATATTGCAAGAAAATAAAATTTTAAAAAGCGTTCAAGAAGCAAGCGTTAAAAAAATCTTAGCAGAGCTTAAAAAATTTAAGGAAAAAGATAAAGAAAATTATCTTAAATTCCATGAAAATTTTGGAAAAGTTTTAAAAGAAGGTTTATATGGCTTTGGTGAAAATAAAGACGCTATCGCAAAACTTTTATATTTTAAAAATTCAAACAAAGAAGAATTAATAGATCTTGAAGAATATAAACAAAATTTACAAGAAGGGCAAAAAGAAATTTTTTATATCACTGGTAAAAATGAGAAAATTTTAAGAAATTCTCCACTTTTAGAAAGCTATAAACAAAAAAATATCAATGTTTTATTACTTGATGAAGAAATTGACACTATAGTAATGCCTATGATGAATGAATTTGAAGGTTTAAAATTTAGTGCAATCAATCATCTAGCTAATGAAGAAGTAAGTGAAGAGCAAAAAAGTGAATTTGCACCATTACTTATTAAAATCAAAGAAACTTTAAAAGATGAAGTTGAAGAAGTAAAACTAAGCCAAAGACTATCAAAAAGCCCAAGCTGTATAGTTTATGATCAAAACAAACCTGATTTTGCTATGCAACAAATTTTAAAACAAATGGGACAAGAACAACAAGTTAAACCTATACTTGAAATCAATCCTAATCATGAAATACTAAAAGCTTTAAAGGAAAATGATTCTTTGGCAAGCGAAATGGCTCATATACTTTTAAATATGGCAAAATTAAGCGAAGGTATGGGCATAGATAATCCTAATGAATTTAACAATGCTTTAAGTAAAATCGTATCAAAGGCTTTAGGTAAATGAAAAATATAGCCGTATCAAAAGATATATTAAAAGATTATTGCATAATCGATGTTAGAACTCCTAGTGAATGGAAAAATGGTATCGTAGAAAATGCAAAGCTTATCATGCTGTGTGATGATAATGGTTTATTAAATCAAAATTTTATAGAAGAATTTAAAAATACAATTGATTATAAAAACCAAAATATCGCTTTTATATGCGCAACAGGATCAAGAAGTAAGCATACAGCTTTGATGATAGAAGATGTTTTAGGGGTAGAATGCACTAATCTTGATGGAGGTATGGTAGCCCTTTTATCTCAAGGATATGAAGCTATTAAAAACTAATTTTCAAGAAGTAAGTTTTAACTTACTT
Organism: Campylobacter volucris; assembly: GCF_008011665.1. GTDB lineage: Bacteria > Campylobacterota > Campylobacteria > Campylobacterales > Campylobacteraceae > Campylobacter_D > Campylobacter_D volucris_A. The sequence continues at coordinate 142,728 of NZ_VOWJ01000031.1, read as the reverse complement.
CTTTTTAGGTCTAAATACTGAAATTTTATCTTCATTATTTTCTATATAAGCTCCACCTATTAAATCAACACAATATGGTATCGCAGGAAAAATAGGCTCTATACATTCTTTAATCGCTTTTGGATTGCCTGGTAAATTTACAATTAATGATTTATTTCTTATACCAGCACTTTGTCTAGAAAGTATAGCTGTTGGAACATATTCTAAGCTTTTTGCTCTCATTAACTCACCAAAACCTGGAAGCATTTTATCGCATACAAGTTCTGTAGCTTCTGGGGTTACATCACGCAAAGCAGGTCCTGTACCGCCAGTGGTGAAGATGAGATCACATTCTTTTTCATCAGATAAAAATGTTAATTTTTCAACAATCAAATCATACTCATCAGGAATCAACTCATAATAAAAAGTTTTTTCATTTTTTATATACTCATTTAAAATTTTTTCAATCTCAACTCCTGATTTATCTTCATAAACCCCACTGCTTGCTCTATCTGAAAGAACTAAAATTCCTATTTTAACCATTTTTACTCCATTATAATTTTTGATACATCTTCTTTTTCGATTTTTTCATTATCTAAAAGAATATTTGCAAGTTTTTCAATTTTTTCTTTCATTAATTCTAAAAATTCTCTTACTTCTTGTTTTTGCTCATATAATAAATTTTCATTAGACATATCAAAATTTTCCATAAAAGCTAAAAGTTCTTTGATTTTTAAAAAATCACTTTGAACATTGGTAAAAGTCTCATTAAAAATTAATTCCATTGCGACGCTACCTGCTAAATACACTTTAATTTTGTTTAAAAGTTCTGATTTAGCCTTAATAGTATTTTCAAATTCTTTAAACCTATCTTCAATTAAAGTAATTTTTTCAAATTTTACATCAAAATAAAATGCACATAAAGCCTTAGCAGCTTGATAAGTAGCTTGAATTTTCCTTTCTTTTTCATTAAGAGAAAAAATCTTTTTTTTGCCCATTAAAACTTTATTAAGTACAGCAAAAAAATCATTTTCTTCTATAAGCATAGATTTTCTTCTAATAGCATTGATAGCAGCTTCATTGACTAAAGTTTCTAATGCTGCTCCACTAAAACCCACACTAAGTTTGGCTATTTTTTCCAAATTTGCATTAGATTTTTTTTCTTTCATATAATTTTTTAAAATATTAACCCTATCTTTAAAATCAGGTAAAGAAATAAAAACCCTTCTATCAAAACGCCCAGATCGCAAAAGCGCACTATCCATAAGCTCAATTTTGTTTGTAGCTGCTATGACAATTACCCCACTATTATCTTCAAAACCATCCATTTGAGTCAAAAGCTGATTAAGAGTACTATCTCTTTCAACATTAGAAAAATCACCCCTACTTTTACCTATAGCATCAATCTCATCTATAAAAATGATGCTAGGAGCTTTTGATTTTGCTTTTAAAAAAAGCTCTCTAACTCTTTTTGCCCCCATTCCAACATAAATTTCCACAAAGCTTGCACCGCTTTGGTAAAAAAATGGCACACCTGCTTCTCCTGCAACGGCTTTAGCAATCAAAGTCTTTCCTACACCAGGTGGACCTACTAATAAAATTCCCTTTGGCATTTTCACGCCAAAATTTTTATATTTTTGTGGATTTTTTAAAAAATCAACAATCTCTAAAAGTTCAATCTTAGCTTCATCCACGCCTGCTACATCTTCAAATTTCACATCACTTACAACAGCTTGTATAGAATTGTTTTGTTCATTTTTTTCTAAAATGCTTTTTTCAAGTGATAATAAATTTTGTCTGTCTTTATTTTTTTTATTTAAAAATAACAAAAATCCTATCAAAAATGCAGACATGATTAAAACCATAAAAATATCACTTAAATGATAATCATTTGCAAATTCTAAAGGAATTTTGTCCCATAAAGTATTTAAATCTACTACCTCTTTTGCGATTAAATAATTACCTTCTGTACTTTTTAATAAAATTTCGTTATTGTCAATAATTGCTTTTTGGATTAAATTTTTATCTAAAAGTTCTTCATAATAAGTTTTGCTAATATTTTCTGGTTGGTGTTTTATCAAAACAATAACAAAAAGCACACAAAGTAGTAAAAATGATATTAAAATGATTTTTTTATTTTTCATTATCAAAAACTCACAAAATTATATTCATATTTTATATCATATTTTTCAATCTCAAGCCATTGCTTTGCAATATCTTGTTTAGTTTGAATTTTTATTTTATTGAAAAATTGATCATAACCTTCATAGAGTTCTCCTTTTTTGCTTTCTACTAAAATTTCTAATTTTTGTTTTTGTTTTTTTCTAAATTCAAAATTATTTTTTTCTACTATAGTTTTTAAAGTATTTAATCTTTCTTTAGCAATTTCTCCATTAATTCTTTCACTCATTAAAGCAGAATGTGTTCCATCCCGTGGAGAAAAAATAAAAGCATGGATATGAGTCAAATTAAAATTTTTAAAATTTTCCAAAGCATTTTCCCAAATTTCTTCACTCTCTCCTGGATGAGCCACTATAAAATCTGTGCCTAAAGCAAATCCTTTTTCACTTAGTTCATTAAATAAAGCTAAATCATTTTCAGTATGTGATCTTCTTCGCATAATACGCAACATTTTCTCATGAGTATGCTGTAGAGCAATATGCAAATGCCTCTCAAGCCAAGTTTCATTTAAAATTTCTTTAAAACTTTCATCTATCTGGGCTGGTTCTAAGCTTCCAAGTCTAATTCTTTTTATACCATCAATTCTACCTATAAATTGAAGTAATCTTCCTAAAGTGGTTTTTTCTTTTAAACCATAACTTCCTATATTTGTTCCTGTTAAAACTATCTCGCTGTAACCATTTTGAGCTAAAATTTTAACTTGTTTAACAATTTCATCTTGAGGAACGCTTCTTGATTTTCCTCTTACACTAGGAATAATGCAATAACTACAAGCAAAATCACAACCTTCTTGAATTTTTACAAAGGCTTTAGTATGGTTTTCATAATCACTAACTATTTTTGTATCTATAAAATTTAAATTACCTAGCTCGTAAAATTCTTTATTATAAGATATAAATTCATTAATTTTACTTTTATTTGAAGCCCCTAAAACTCCAAAAATTTCGTTTTTATCAAAAAAGTCTTTACCTTTGCTCACAGCTCCACAACCTGTAAGTATGACTTTTACTCCATTTTTTTTCACGCTATTTATATAAGCTCTAAGTCCGCTATCAGCTCCATTAGTCACTGTACAAGAATTAATCACAACTACATCCGCTTGCGTTTCATCTTGAACGATTTCATGTTCTTTTATATATGTTTTTAGTAATTGCGTATCATAAATATTTGTTCTACAGCCAAAAGTTTTAAAAAATACTTTTTTTTTCAAATATCTTCCTTATGTTCTACAAATTTATTTTTTGCAAGATAAAGATTTTGCGTTGGATATGCGATTTTAATATCTTCATGTTTGTTAAATTCATTAATAATTTCTTTGCTAATATTACTTCTTAAAGCTAAAGCTGCATACGAATTTGTCATATACCAAGCTGATATTCTCATCCCATAATTTTCAAAAAATGTAAAAAATCTTGGCTCTACTTTAGGATTTCTTATGCTGTATTCATTTCTAAGCTTTTCCATGGATTCTTTTGCTATTTTAGTGTATCCTTTGGAAGCTTTAATGACAATTTCTTGAACGATTTCTAAAGCTTTTTGATGATTAGAATCAAAAGTCAAAGTTATATCTAATCCATCCCAAACTGTTTTCATACCATGATGGGTATAATTTGAAATCAAATTGGTAAATATAAAATTATTTGGTATGAAAACTATCCTGCCACTTCTTCTATTATCAGTATAGGTTAAAAGTGTGATATCTTCATATAAAGTCATTCTTAAAAATGAAATATCTATGATATCTCCTATATATTGAGAATTATTTTGATAAACTCTAATTCTATCACCTACTCTAAAACTTCCTCCAAAAACTATCACACACCAGCCAAGCATAGACATAAACATATCTTTCATAGCAATAGCTAAACCTGCTGAAGCAAAACCTAGCACGGTTACCAAATAGCTGATATTTTCTATATATCCAAAAAGCAAAATTAAAACTATGACATTGATATTAATAAAATTGATAATTTTATTTGCCGTATAAAATCTGTCGTTATCTTCTATATATTTTCGAACTATAAATTTAAGCAAAAATGCCACAGCTATAACAATTATAATAGATAAAACTATATTAAAAGCTCTAAGTCCTTGTATTTTAATAGAAATTGTAGTTTTATCAATTTCTTCTTGAATTTTTTTCTCATAAACAGAATATGAAATCTCTCCAAAACGCAAAGTTTGAGAAAAATCTCTTATCATTTGATTAGAAATTTTTAAATATTCTTGATATTCTTTAGTAGGCTTTAATTTAACAAGCTCAGAGATGATGACATTTTCTTTATTTAACTCATCTAAAGTTTGTTTAAAACTATTTAAGATATTGATAAAATCTTCTTTATCTCTTTTTAATTTTTTAATATGAGAATAAGCTGGGATAATAGCCAAAGGATTAGTAATTTCATCGAGTTTATCAACTTCTTCAGGAGCTAAGATTAATTTAGAAAAATTAGTATTTTTATATTCATTTAAAAGTTCAAGTCTTTCTTTTAAAATTAAAATTTGTCTTTCTATAGCGATTTTGTTGTGCTCATTTGCTTTAAGGCTTTCTTTTTCCAAAGAAAGAATTTCATCTTGTGTGTTTTTATAAATTTTAAAATTATTGTATTTAATAACCCAAGTGTTATAGGATAAATTGTTATGTAATTGAGTAAGCTTTTGCTCTAAATGCTCGATATCATCTTGTGCAAACAAAATGCAAGTTAAAACCCATAAAAATAAAATAATCTTTCTCATGAAAACTCCTTAAGAGTTTTAAAAATATCGATTTTATCGATATCATTTTTAATACAAGCTTGACCCAAACCACAAGGTAGCACAAAATTTATTTTTTGATGATAGGTTTTTTTGTCTAAAAAAAATGCTTCATAAAATTCTTGAATATTGGAAATTTTATAAAATACGGGCAAATTAAATTTAGTTAATATCGACTTGATTCTTTGATATTCTTGCATACTTAGCATTTTTAAATTTAATGCTAAGGTATTTGCCATATGCATCCCTATAGCAACTGCTTCTCCATGTAAATATTGCCTATAATTAGTTTGATTTTCTATCACATGAGCAAAAGTATGACCATAATTTAAAAGCATTCTTAGACCATTTTCTTTTTCATCTTGAGAAACAATTTTAGCTTTTAAAGTTATACTTTCTTTGATAATTTTTGCTAACATTTTATCTTCTAAATTTGCATTTAAAAAATCATTTTCATTAATTTGCTCGATAAAATCTAAAATTTTATCATCAAAAATCACGGCCATTTTAATAAATTCAGCCATTCCAGCAGCAAGCTCACGCGAACTTAGAGTTTTTAAATACTCACTTTGACAATACACAGCCTTAGGCTGATAAAAACTACCTATAAGATTTTTGCCAAATTTATTATTTACTCCAGTTTTTCCACCCACACTAGCATCAACACAAGCTAACATGGTAGTTGGAACATTAATAAATTCAATACCTCTTTGATAAATGCTTGCTACAAATCCTCCCATATCAGAAATCACACCACCTCCAAAGCTAATGAGCAAACTTTTTCTATCTAGCTTATATGTAAACATTTGATTTACAATCTCTTCTATGGTTTGTAAATTTTTATACTCTTCACCATCTTTAATGCTAATAACAAATACTTCCTTAGCTTGAATTTTTTCTAAAAAATTATTTAAATGTAATTTTGCAATTGTTTCATTAGTTAAAACAACAACTTTGGTATCAAAATGCATTTTGCTCAATTCATCAATATATACTATATAACTTTTATCTTGATCCAAATTTACTTTTACTTGCATATTATTCTCATAAAGATGGTATAAATAATTGATAATTTTTATTCATTTTATAATATAAAGTATTAAGATCGGTTTTAAAAAATTTATTGAAATTATTTCCTAAAATTTTTTCATTAAATGGCACAAAATGTAAAACATTTTGCCTATAAGAAAATTTAGATATAGGATTGTGTTCTTTTTCTTCAATTTGTAAAAGTTTTTCATCATGAAGTCTTGAAAGGCTTTCAAAATACTGAGTATATTCAAAAAGCTCCATTTTATTAAGCTTGATAGCATAATAATGCAAACTCAAACTAAGCTGAATTTGTTTATTTAAATCAAGCATAATAGAAGCAATACCTTCTACATCTTCAAAATTTGAACTAAGCACTACAGAAGATTTTAAATCTGCAAAATCACCAAAACCTGCTTTTAACACAGGAATTTTTAAATTAAAAAAGAAATTTTTTTCTTTTTCAAAAAGATAATTTTCTACTACTATTAAACCAATATTTGTATTTTCTACATAACTTTTTATATTTTTAATATTGGTGTTATCATAATCAAAATTTACCTCTATGCTATTTTTATTCAAAGAACTAAGTTTATAATATATAGGAGTTAAAGTAGGATTAATGACTTTAAAATAAAGTTTTTTGCTATTAATTCTTATATGAAACAATAAACTTGCAAAAATTAATTTTTCTATAGCAAATTCACTCATTTTTTTCATATCTATAATGCATAAAATATTATCTCCAAAAGGTGAAGGAAAGCGACCTAAGCTTGTTTTGACATTAGAAAATACACTTTGTAATGCTTTGGGATCTCCAACAATTAAAATCGTATCATTTGGCATTAAAATCAAACCAGGACGGGCCAATATATAATCATTATTTCTATACACCATAACAATTCTAAAACGCTTTTGACTAATAGAGCTTATATGTCTATATGCAAAACTTGAACCAGCTGGAATTTTAACTTCCATTATTTCGCCTTTTCCAAGCCCTATAAATTGAGCCATAGAAGGCATATTATCCAAACATCCTGTTAATCTGGTATTTAAGGTATTATAAATATTAATCACTTCACAAAAACTATCATCTATCTCTAAACCCCAAAAATCCATCAATACTACATTTAATCTTGTATCAATTTTTCTTAAATTTTCATAACAAGCTAAAACATCTTCTTTATTTTGCATATAAACGATAGCTTGGTGATACTTTTTTTTAAATAAACTCTCAAGTTTAATCAAACTAGTTGGATCAAATTTATGATAAATAAATTGATCATTTTTTAAATTTAAATCTATGCTATTATCATCATAATACACTATGTCTAATGTTTCTTTAAAAGCTTTATTATTGTATAAATTTTGTATAAATTCTTTAGCAAAAATTCCATCAACCAAAACTAAAATTTTATTCATTAAATCCTCTATAGATTGAAAATATCATTATAGCTAAATTAACTTTCATTTATATTTTTAGAAAAAATTTTTCTTACCAAAATCACGCTTAAAAAACTAACTAGCATTATAAAAACCATATAAATAAACATATATTCTTTATATAAAAAATTCACAATCAAAGGAGTAATAAAACCCAAAATAGCATAAGAAATATTATACGCAAAAGACAATCCACTAGATCTAAATGCAGCATCAAATATTTGAGTCATGAAAATTGGAGCAAAACAAATAATTCCTTGTGCAAAACAAGCTAACAAATAAAAATACAAAAATTTTTCATCATAAGATGCAAATAAAATTCCAAAAATTCCAAAAAATAAACTAAAAATGATACAAATTTTAAAAGCACCGAAAATATCACTTAAAAATCCTTGCACCAAAGCCCCTAAAATCACTGCTATAATGGCAAAATTTTGATAATACAAAGCAGTAGTTTTGCTAACTCCTAATAAACTTTCAAAATATTGAGGTAATATCATCAAAGTAGCAACACCACTAGTTAAAACTACGGTTTGCAAAGCACACACAAACATACTTAATTTATGAGTTTTTAAAGCTTCTTTTAAAGGAAAATTTAAAATAGAATTTTTAGTTTTAAGAATTTTAAATTGCGGGGTTTCATTAAGCTTTGTTCTTAAAAACAAGCTTAAAATTCCAAAAAATCCACCTATGATAAAAGGAATTCTCCAAGCAAAATTTTCCACTTCTTCTTTCGTAAAATACTCATAAACAGCTAAAGTAGCTAAATTTCCAAGTAATAACCCTAAAGTCAAAGTAGCTGAAATAAACCCTAAAGCTAAACCTATTCTTTTTTTGCTTACAAATTCACTAACAAAAACCCAAGCTCCACTTACTTCAGCTCCAATTGCCAATCCTTGAGTGATTCTTATAGCAAAAAGTGCAAAAGTTGCAAACAACCCTATACTTTCATAATCTGGTAAAATTGCTAAAATGAAACTTGGAACAACCATCAAAAGCATGCTAATATAAAAGACATTTTTACGCCCTTTAGTATCTGCAAAATGAGCCATTATAATGGCTCCAAAAGGCCTTGCTAAATACCCCGCACCAAATGCTATATAGGTATTTATCAAAGGCCAAAAATCATCATTTTGAGGAAAAAAAATCTTTGCAAAAACACTTGCAAAAAAGACAAAAAGCACAAAGTCATAAAATTCTAAAATACCTCCTAAAGAAGCATATATAGTATTTTTTAGTGCTTTATTCATAAACTATTTTTCCCTCTTCAATCACAACATCATCGGCTTTAATATCATCACTAAAAAATGGTTTTAAAGTTTCATCATAAGCTTTATGAAAAAATTGTTCTTTTCCTAATTTAACTATAAGCTCATTAAGAAAATTTAACATTTCTTTATCACCTTTTTTTACAGCAGGTGCGATAACATCGTGATTACCAAGTTCTTTAATTACCACTTCAAAATCAGGATTTTCTTTAGCCCATGCAAAAAGTAACGCATTATCATGGCTTAAAGCATCTCCTCTTTTGCCTAACAATGCTGCAAAAGTTTCAGTGTTTTGATCAAATTTGATAGTTTTAATTTCTGGCATATTTTTTGTAAAATATGCATCTGCAGTTGTTCCTTTGTTTAAAATTAAAGTTTTATCTTTTAAATCTTCAACACTTTTAATAGTAGAATCTTTTGGAGCTACAACACCCAAAGCTACTTTCATATAAGGCAATGCAAAATCAACCACTTCAGCTCTTTCTGGAGTTTTAGTGAAATTTGCCAAAATAATATCCACTTTATTAGATTGTAAAAATTCAACCCTATTTGCCGCCTCTACCAAAACAAATTGAACTTTATTTTCATCACCCAAAAGCTCTTTTGCAATGCGTTTTGCAAAATACACATCATAGCCCTGATTTGCACCTTGTGCATCAAGATAGCCAAATGGAGGCTTATCCCCAAAAACACCTATACGAACAACACCTTGTTGTTTAATTCTTTCTATAGAATTTTCATTTGCTTTATCATTTGAGCAAGCACTAAAAAAAAGAGCCATTAAAAATGATATAAAAAGAATTTTCTTCATTATTTCTCCTTTATAAGATTTGAAGCATTTATATTTTAACGATGAAAATTAAATAAATTTAAAAATTTTTTTGCACGATCTGTTTTTGGGTTTTGAAAAAATTCATCAGGCTTTGAAATTTCAACAATTTTTCCATCGTCCATAAAAACTATCCTATCGGCAACTGCTTTTGCAAAACCCATTTCATGTGTTACGATAAGCATTGTCATGCCATCTTTTGCTAAATTTAAAATCACATCTAAAACTTCACGCACTATTTCAGGATCAAGCGCAGCTGTAACTTCATCAAAAAGCATAATATCAGGATTCATACAAAGACTTCTCACTATGGCTATGCGTTGTTTTTGCCCGCCACTTAATTCTTTAGGATAAGCTTTTAATTTATGCAAAAGCCCTACTCTTTCAAGCCAATATTTTGCTTCTTTCAACACCTCTTCTTTATTTCTTTTTTGAACTTTCAAAGGTCCTAAAAGTATATTTTGTTCTACATTTAAATGATCAAAAAGCTCATAAGATTGAAAAACCATACCTATTTTTTGGCGAATTTGAGTCCATTTTTTATAATTTTTATCAATTTTTTCATCTTCTACATAAATAATCCCATCTGCCATTTCTTCTAAACCATTTATACATCTTAAAAGTGTAGATTTTCCACAACCACTTGGTCCAAGTATAACTACAACTTCTTTTTGCTTTATTTCTAAATTTATATCTTTTAAAACATGATGGTTGCCATAATATTTTTGTAAATTTTGTATTTTTAATATCACAACTTAACTCCACTTTTTTTCTAAAAATTTTGAATATATCGACAAAGGATAACAAAGTATAAAATAAATCATTAAAATTAATCCATAAATTATAAAAGCAGAATATGAATTTTTAAACAGACTCAATTCTATTATTTGCTGACCCACTTTGATAAGCTCAACTCCGCCTATTAAATAAATCACAGAAGTACTTTTAATGATTCTAGTAAATAAATTAATACTCATAGGCAAAAGCCTTCTCAAAGATAAAGGAATGATGATAAAAAAATAAACCTGTAATTTATTAAATCCTAAAGAAAAGCCTGATTCATATTGATGTTTAGGTATGCTAACTAATGAAGATCTCACTAAATCCATCATCTCAAAAATACCCCAAATACTAAATACTATAACACTTGATGTTAAAGCATCCAAATGCCATCCAAGCCACTTAGCTAGCCCAAAATGCACCATAAAAAGCCAAACAAGCAAAGGCATAATACGCACAAATTCAAGCATAAAACGACAAAAACTATAAATGATTTTATTTTTAGAATTCATTAATATTCCAAAAAATATCCCGCCAACAAGTGAAATCAAAACACTAATAAAAGAAAGTTCTAAAGTAACTTTTAATCCTTCAAATAATCTTGTTAAAGTATCTTGATTTAAAATTTCAAACATAGTTTAACCTTTTTTCTATGCGATTAAGTATTAAAGACAAAGGTAAAATCAAAATCAAATAACAAACCACAAGCGCAAATAAAGCTTCATTACTTTTATAATAAAGACCTATAAGATCTTTAGCAACATAAACTAAATCTGCTAAAGCTATGATGCTTACAACCGAAGTTTCTTTTAGCAAAAAAATGATATTTGCACTAATACTTGGCATAGAAATACCCAAAGCTTGAGGTAAAATAACATAGCGAAAATTTTGCCATCTATTTAATCCTAAAGAAAGACCTGATTCATATTGTTGTTTTTTAATAGCTTCAATACCTGCTCTTAAGCTCTCTGCCATATAAGATCCACCAAGGAAACTAAGCCCTATAATAGCGCAAGCAAACGAACCAAGATGAATTCCAAATTCAGGTAAAGCATAATATAAAAAGAAAAGTTGTATAAGCAATGGTGTATTTCTTGAAAATTCTATATAAATTTTGCAAATTTTATTTATCAACTTAAATTTAAAAAAGGATACTACTACGCAAAACAAACCCACTAAAAATGCAAAAAATACACCATAAACTGCAAGTTTTAAAGTCAGCCAAGTAGCTTGCAGAAACATCGGGCCAAATTGGATTAAAAAACCAAAATCCATAAAACCATCCCATTTTTTTAGTGTTATTGTAACAAATAAGACTTAAAAAGACTTAATTAAATTTTGCATTTTTTCTTTATTTAAAATCATAATCTTTCCCTTATTAGTACAAATTAAAGAATTTTGCTTAAATTCTTTTAAAAATCTCGACAAAGATTCAGGAGGAATACTAAGCATTATAGCAATTTCTTTTTGTTTTAAAGTTTGTAGTCTTTCTTCATTTTCAATTAAAAATTGAACTAATCTTGATTTTAAATCAAGTGATTTTTGTCTAATAAAATTTTCCAAAATTCTAATCTTGCCAAATAAAGACGATAAAAGTAAAAAACTAATTTCTCCATTTTCTATACATAATTTTTTAAAATGTTCAAAATCAATTACACAAATTTCACAATCTTCTTCACATATAGCATTTGCAGGATAATTGATACCTTCAAAAACAGGCATTTCAGCTATAAAACTAACAGGAATCAAAATATGTAAAGTCAGCTCAAATCCTTTAGAATTTACTCTATAAAGTCTCACTTTACCACTGAATAAAATTAAAATATTTTTAGGTTTTTCTCCTTGAAAAAATAAAATATTATCTTTTTTAAATTTTTTTCTTTGTCCTAAAGATGCCAAAATCTCAAAATGTTTATCCATAATCTATCTTTCATTTATCCTAAAGCTTGTTTAGCTTGTAAAAGAATATCCTCATCTAAAGCATAATCAAAATACTTAAACTGATTTCCATGTTGTATAGTCCCATCAAGTAAATCTCCACTTAATCTATTTTTTAAATCTAGTTGAGCTATTTCAAATCCATCTAAAGTTTTAGAAAATTCAAGCAAACGCTTTGGAATTTCTTTTTGTTTTGTATATAAATAACAAAAACTCTCAAGCCCTACCCTACCTACTCTACCTCTTAATTGATGTAAAGTAGCAAGTCCTAGTCTTTCAGCAGCTACTATTACAATCACACTAAGCCTTGGTAAAGAAATTCCTACTTCAACCACGGTTGTTGAGAGCAAAATATTTCCTTTTTCTTTAAATTCTTGCAAAATTTGATCTTTATTTTTATCTTTACCATGAGTAATATAAACATTTTTATATTTACCAAACCAATAATCTTTTGCCTCTTCTAAAGATAAATACTCCATAGTTTGACTTTCGCGTACTAAAGGATAAATGATGATTATTTGATGATTTTTGGAAATTTCTTGATTAATTTTTTCAAGTAAAAATCTAAAATCTTTATCTTGTATGCAAAATGTTTTAATATCCTTTTTAAACGGCATTTGTTTAATAAAACTAAAATTGACCAACTCACTTTGTATCATAGATAAAGTTCTTGGGATAGGTGTGGCAGAAAATTGTATGATATGTGGGATTAAATCAGATTTTTGATTTAATGTAGCAATTTTTTGTCTTTGATTAGACCCAAAACGATGTTGCTCATCTATCATTACCAAAACTGCATCAAATTCTTCTTGGTAAATTAAAGCATGAGTACCTATGATAAGATGAGCTTGTTTTTTTAGCTCATCTAAGTCTTTATCTTTTTTTCCACCTTTTAATAAAATTATATTCATAAATTTAGGCAGAAGTCTTTTTGCTTCATGATAAATTTGCTCAGCTAAAATACTTGTTGGAGCCATTAGTATGGATTTTTTAGGATAAACAAGCAAACTAGATGCAAGCAAAACTAAAGTTTTACCACACCCAACATCTCCCATTACAACGCGTCTTTTAGCTTCATCACTTTGTAAATCTTGTTTAATATCTTCTATAGCACGAAGTTGATCTTTTGTAGGAGTAAATTCTAAATTTTCAAGCCATTTTTTTATATCAAAAAGTTCTATTTTATAAGCTTTTTGAGTGATTTTTTTCCCTCTTAAACGCTTAAGATGATTAAAAATTTCTATATATTTTAAATCTTTTAAAATGGTATGTAAATTTTCAAACATTAATATGGATTTTTGATCATAAGTGTGTAAATTTAAAAGAAGATTAATGTATTTTTGTTCTAAATTTAATGCTTTAAGATTGTTTTCATTGACATATTTTTGAATGATATTTTTTATCATTTCATCTTTTATAGAATGAATTTGATATCTTGGAAAGATTTCATTAGTATTTTTGATAATCTTAGGATTAACAAACTGCCATATATCATTAAAATTACTTACTTTTGCATAAATAGATATTTGATTAGAAATTTTAAAGGTATGAAAATGCCATTTTTTAGGATTAAACACGATGATGTTTGCTTTGATATTCCATTCTAAACACTCACATTGAATAAAAAGCCGTAAAGAATGAAATTTAGTATTTAAAACCTTTATATTTTGAGCACAGTATCCTTCTTTTGGAAATTTACTCACACGATAATCATCTATTTTTTTAGGTAAAACCAAAGCAAGATCAATGCAATTTTTTACCCCAAGCGATTGAAGTATTTTTAAATCTTTTTCTTCAACCTTCATTTTCTATACTTGCAAAACTAAGTCTTGCAATCTCACTATGTTTATCAATAAACAAATTTAAATCTTTTAAATTTGCATTTTTAATTTTTTGTATATCTTCTTTTAAATTTCCTATTTTTAAACCATGTAAATATTCATTTAACATGATTTCAAGTCTTTTACTTAAATTTTCATAACGCAAAGGCATAAAGCCGATTAAAAATCTTTTAGCAAGTTCAAATTCTTTTTCATTGACACCTTGATTTATAAAATTATCAAAAATTTCTTTGACTATATTTTTTGCTGTTTTTGCGCTTTCATTTTTAGTCTGTAAGTATCCAAAAACTCTACTATAATTTAAATTTACATCAAGCATGGCATATGCTGAATATGCCAAACCTCTTTTAACACGAATTTCCTCCATTAATCTTGATCCAAATCCACCTTGGCCTAGCACAAACAAAGCAATTTTTGCTAAATACATATCTTGACTATTTATACTAATGTCAAAAAGAGAACAAAAGTAAATATAAGCTTGCTCAGTGCTTTTAAATTCTACAACATCTACTATATCTTTATTTAAAATAAATTTTTTATTAAGATTTTCTTTATTATGCTTAAAATAAAAACAAAGTTTTTTTGTCTTTTCTAAAACTTCATCTTCTTTTATATCACCACCAAAAACAAAGGTTAGATTACTCAAATTAAAATTATCATTCATAAAATTTTTTAATTCTTCTATGGAAATTTTTTCTATACTTTCTTTGCTTCCATCAAGTCCTGTTTGAAAAATTTCATCTTTAAAGACATTTTTATTTAAAAGTCTTTTAGCTTGGTAATCATAATCACTATTTAAGCTTATAAGTTCCCCAATAGCTAAAGTTTTTAATCTTTGTAAAATTTTTTCTTCAAAACGAATATTGTTTAACAATTCTTCCAATTTCTCTATGGCAAAATCAAAATGCTCTTTTAAGCATTTTATACTAATTTGAAAATGTTCAAAACTAGCTTTAGCATATAATTCTACGGCCTTTTGTTCTAAATTTTTAAAAAAATTATCATCACTACCTTCATTTAAAATTCTAGCTAGCATACTCGCTGTGCCTGCATTATGCTTTTCTGCTATTTTCCCACTATTTTTAAAAATCATTTTAAAAAACACTACAGGCAATTCATTTTCATACTCATAAACAATATCAATTTTTTTACCATTAATATCTAAATTTAACATCAAAACCTTTCTAAAATATTATAAGCTGTATCGCGTTTTGCTGGAATTTCTCCAATATCTTTTATAAGCTCTATCATCTGCTCTTGATTCATTCTATATTTTGCACCAGCTGCGGCTACAACATTTTCTTCCATCATTGTTGAACCTAAATCATTAGCCCCAAATTGCAATGCTAGTTGCCCTATTAATGATCCTTGAGTCACCCAAGAACTTTGCAAATTTTTAAAATTATCTAAATACAATCTTGCCAAGGCTAATAATCTCAAATATTTATTAGAACTTTGCTTGATAATTTCAGGATGTTTTTGGATTAAAGGTGTATTTTGACTTTGAAATGACCATAAAATAAAAGCTCGAAAGCCATTTGTTTTATCTTGTAAATTTCTCAAATGATCAAAATGTTCTATTAACTCCTCATCCGTTTCTACTGTGCCAAACATCATAGTAGCAGTGCTTTTCATGTCTATATTATGTGCACTTTCATGCACCTTAAGCCAAGTAGCGCTATCGCATTTATGAGGTGCTATAATATCCCTTACTCTATCGCTTAAAACTTCAGCTCCTGCTCCAGGTATAGAAAAAAGTCCGCTAGCTTGAAGTCTTTTTAACACTTCTTCTATGGAAATTTTAGACACTTTAGCTATATAAGCTATTTCTACAGCAGAAAACCCATGTACTGTTATAGTTGGATAATTAGTTTTTATATAAGAAAGTAAATCTTCATACCATTGAATCTTTAACTTAGGATGCACTCCACCTTGAAATAAAATTTGAGTGCCGCCAATTGCTTGTAATTCTTCTATTTTTTGACCAATTTCTTCATATTTTAAAATATAAGAATCATCATCTTTTTCTTTTCTACAAAATGCACAAAAATCACAATCTATACAACAAATATTTGTATAATTTATATTTCTATCTACAACAAAAGTTGTAATTTTTTCAGGATGAATTTCTAGTTTTTTCTTGTAAGCTAATTCTCCAAGCTCATACAGTGGAGCTTCTTTTAATAATCTTAAGGCTTGTTTTTTATCTAATCTACTCATCTTTTACCTTTTTTTATTAAAACTTTAATTATATCATTTAAATGTAAAATAATTTTAAAAACGATATAATTAAGGCTTTTAATTATAAAATTTTAGGATGATTATGACTTATCGTTCTTTATTAAAAAACAATAAAACCTTTTGTCTTTTAGCCATAATACAATTTATCAGTTATTTTGGAGCTTGGTTTTCCCAAGTAGGAATTTTTACTCTTTTAACAAAAGAGCTTAATGCTCCTGCAGATATTATTAGTTTTTCTACTATTTTTGTCTTTTTACCTTCAATTATACTTGCACCAATTAATGGGATCATTGTAGATAAATTTAAACCAAAAAAATTACTTATGAGTATGATCACTATAGAAATGTTTTCTATTTTTATGTTAATTTTTATAAATTCTCTAGCTATGCTTTGGTTTTTATATCTTTTAACCTTTGTCCGTATGGCGGTTGCTAGTATGTATTTTCAAACAGAAATGTCTGTTTTGCCAAAAATTTTAACCCCACAAGAATTAAAACTAGGTAATGAGTTGCATAGTATTATATGGGCTGTTTCTTATGCTTTAGGGATGGCTGCTGCTGGAATATTTATAGATTTTTTTGGTGTAAAATTAGCCTTTATAGCAGATACTTTAATGCTATTTTGTGCTATGCTCATTTTAAAAACCATCATTTTACCAAATAAAAAAAATACCACACAAAACAATGTTTTTATCCTTTTTAAAGAAGGCTTGGTATATGTTTTTAATAATAAAAAAATCATACATTTAATTTTACTCCATGGTATTGTTGGCATAACTGCTTATGATGTTTTAATCACTCTTTTGGCTGAATATCAATACGCAAATATTATATCTATACCATTAGCTATAGGCTTATCTAATGCCATAAGAGCATTATCGTTGCTTATTGGTCCTTATATTTTAAGTCCTTATATTAATAAAAACACTTTAACTTATTTATATTTTGCACAAGGCTTGGGTATAATACTTTGGTCTTGTTTGCAATTTAACTTTTATCTTGCCTTTATTGGACTTATAGCAGCAGGATTTTGCACTTCATCTTTATGGAGTTACACCTATACACTTTTGCAAAACGAATGCGATAAAAAGTATTATGGTAGAGTTATAGCTTATAATGATATGGTGTTTTTAACCTTTAGTGCTATTATAGTTTTTTCTACTGGATATTTATTTGAATTTTATCAGATACAATTAAGTCATTTTACTTTTGCTTTGGGGGTATGCTTTATCTTTGCAACAATTTATTGGTGGTGGTTTAATAAAAAATTTAATTAATCCACCCTATTGTAATAAATTCCACCAGCACTAAAATTTTTTTCAAAATATGCAGTTTCAGGAACCAAATCAGACTTTCCGGGATAAATTCTACCCTCTTTATTTAAAATTCTATGAAAACGCTCCATAAGTTTGATTTTAAAATCTTGGTCAAAATAAATCATCATATTTCTTGAAAATATAAGATCAAATTTTCCAAGTCTAAATAAAGCATCATCAAAAACATTACAAAGCTCAAAACGACATCTACAAGCAAGAGTTTCTTTCTTTAAATGATACATACCATTTTTTACATCAAAAAAACGCTTTTTTTGATTAAGATTTAATCTAGATACAGAACGCTCTGAATAAACCATTTCATTACAACGATCTATCATTTTTTTATTAATATCTATACCAATGATATTCATACCTTTAATGAAATTTTCACTTGCCAAAATCGCCAAAGAATAAACTTCCTCACCACTAGAACATGGAGCACAAAGAATATTTACAGGTCTATCAAGAGATTTTATATAAAAAATAACATCTTTTAATTGTTCTAACTCTCTAAAAAAATAAGTCTCACAAACTGTGATAAAATCCATTGTTTCTTGTTTTAAATTTCTATTAAAACTCACTTTTTCATTTAATTCACTTAAACTATTTATTCCTAATTCTTTTAAAAATTTAGGAAGTTTAATGAGTAAAATATCGCGTTTTGCGGTAAGATTATTTCCACTAATTTGCTCTACAATTTTAATAAAATCATTTAATTCGTTTTCGGTTATTTTTATCATCATTTTTCCTGTGAATTTGCAAAATATGTGATTTCTTTTTTCAATTCAACCAAACTCATCGGCTTTAAAAATGGATTCATTTCCTTAGCTTTTTTAGGCATACCATACACAACAGAATCTGCCTCATTTTCACACAAGCATTTGACTCCTACTTTATAAAGTTCAAATAAAGACTTAGCTCCATCATCCCCCATACCTGTTAAAATCATAGCTAAGATTTTGTTATACCTATGAAGTTTAAGTGCTGAATTAAACAACACATCAATACCAGGATTAAAACTACTTGGTTCATCTGTAGAATTTAAAACCAAAGTGTTGTTTCCATTTAAAACCATATTTCTTTGACAGATGTAAATTCTATTGTTTTTAACTACATCTTTATCACAAGCTACAACAACTTCACTTACAGCTTCTTTGTTAAACTGATTAACAAAAGAAGGTATAAAAGATGGATTCATATGCTGAGCTATAACCACACTACAATCTTTTAAATCAACATCATTAAGTAAAAACTTAAGCTGACTTGGACCACCTGTTGAAGAACCAATTAGTATTAATTTCATGTTTACCCCAGTATTTAACAAGTTAATTATATCAAAAGATATTTAAAACGATAGTTAAATTATAAGAAAGAAAGGAAAATTTTAATTAAATATGATAAAATTAATACTTAAAAAATTTAAAAAAGTGAATTAATGATAAAAGAAAAAATTTACATCGCAAGTGATCATGCTGGTTTTGAACTGAAAGAAAAAATTATTTCATTTTTGAAAGAAAAAAAAATTGACTTTGAAGATCTTGGCCCTTGTGATAATAATCGTTGTGATTATCCTGATTATGCACATTTACTAAGCTCAAAAATTAATGAAAAAGCCTTTGGTATTTTAGTATGTGGATCTGGCATAGGTATGAGTATAGCTGCTAATAGGCATAAAAATATACGCTGTGCTTTATGCAATGAGCCTTTAAGCGCAGAACTATCAAGAAAACATAATGATGCAAATATCTTAGCCTTAGGAGCTAGACTAATAGGCGAAGATATGGCTTTTAAAATTATTAATATTTTTATCTCTACTTCTTTTGAAGGTGGTAGACATTGTGAAAGAATTAACAAAATAGAGGATAATCTATGATATTAAGTTGGCTTATTTTAACTGTGTTAATTTGTATTAGTATTTATATGACTATTATGTTGTTGTATTATAAAACCTTACTAGATAAAGAAAAAATAGCAAAAGAATACATCAAAAAAAATCTTGATGATACTGAAATAGTTATACGAAAATTACAAGTTCAACTCCAAAGAAGCTTAGGAAATATAGATATATTAACAGAAGAACTTAACAAAAGTAAAGCTGATCTTACTTCACTAAGAACAAGAAACTCGCAATATCGTATCGAAAACGAAAAATTAAGACAAAGAATTAAAGAATTAGAAGCAAAAATCGAGGCATTATTATGATAAATGGACAAGATAAAAAATATTTACTAGATAGTATAAGAGCTATTAAAGATTTTCCTAAAGAAGGAATTATTTTTAGAGATATTACAACTTTATTAAACAATAAAAAAGCTTTTTCATTTTTAATGAATCATCTAGAACAAAGATATAAAGATAAAAATATTGACTATATAGCTGGTATTGAAAGTCGTGGTTTTATTTTTGGAGCCGCTTTAAGTGCTAAGTTAAATTTGCCCTTTGTGCCTATTAGAAAACCTGGAAAATTACCTTCAAAATGTTTACAAGAATCTTATTCTTTAGAATATGGGCAAGATACTATCGAAATTCATATAGATGCTTTTAATAATACTCAAAACGCTAAAGTATTGTTGATAGATGATTTAATAGCTACAGGTGGGACAGCCATAGCAGCAGCTAAGCTTATACAAAAATTAAAAGCAAATTGTTTTGAAGCTTGTTTTTTACTAAATTTAAAAGATCTTCAAGGTAACGAGGAATTATCAAAATTTACTTCAGTTTATAGTGTATTAGAGGTGTAAATTATGGAAGAATTTTTAAAACAACTTTTATATGATTATAAAAATTGGGCTTATATTATAGTTTTTTTATGGTGTATGCTAGAAGGGGAGCTTGCTTTAATTTTAGCAGGAATTTTTGCTCATGAAGGTCATGTAAATTTAGGATTAGTCATTTTTGTAGCAGGTCTTGGTGGTTTTGCTGGAGATCAGATTTATTTTTACATAGGAAGATATAATAAAAAATATATTCAAAAAAAATTACGCACACAAAGGCGTAAATTTGCTATTGCGCATTTATTATTACAGCGTTTTGGTTGGCCGATAATCTTTATACAAAGATATATGTATGGCTTTAGAACTATCATACCTATGAGCATAGGACTTACAAGATATAATGCTAAAAAATTTGCATTTATTAATCTCATTAGTGCTTGGGTTTGGGCTGCTATTACTATTTTGCTAGCTTGGTTTTTTGGAGAAGAAATTTGGCTAGGAGTTAAATGGGCAGGAGAACATTGGTATTTTGCTATACCTATTATAGTTTCTTTCTTATTGACTTTATTTTTTAGCATGAAACAAATCGAAAAAAATATACTCAAAAAAAGGATACAAAAGTGATTTTTAAATTTGAAAAAGAAAATATTGATAAAATTCAAGCTGATTTTGAAATCATCTTAATACAAAACAAAAATATGCAAGATTATTTTCAAAGTCAAGAGCTTTTTAAAATTTCAAACTATAAAGGCGAGGGTATTTGTCTTGATATGCAAAATAAAATTCTTTATAGTGAATTAAAAAGTTTAGAATACGAAGACATAAGGCTTGCATTTGCCAATGCTTATAAAGCTTTAAAAAAACTAGAAATTAAAAGTATTAAAACAAAAAGTGTGATAGGAAAATGCGTAGTTAATAGTTTTAATGCTTTAGTTCAAGGTTTTACCTTTGGAGCTTACGAATTTGATAAATACAAAAAAGATAAAAAAACTATCAGCATAGAAAATATTTTCATTTCTCAAGATGAACTTAATAATAAAACATATAATCTTGAAGAAGCTCTTATAGGTATTAATTATGGGCAAATTTTTTCTAGTGCTTGTGATTTTGCAAAAGATATTGTCAATGAAATTCCACAAATTTACACCCCATCAAAGATGGCTGAAGATGCTTTAAATTTAGGTAAAAACGATACAAATATCGCTTGTAAAATTTATGAAAGTGATTTTTTAGAAAAAGAAAAAATGCAAGCATTTTTAGCAGTTAATCGTGCTTCAATACACCCTCCAAAACTGATCCATCTTTCATATAAACCTCAAAATGCTAAGATGAAAGTAGTTTTTGTTGGTAAAGGATTGACCTATGATAGTGGTGGTCTTAGTTTAAAACCAGCTGATTATATGCTGACTATGAAAGCAGATAAAAGTGGCGGAGCTGCTGCTATGGCTATTATCAAAGGAGCAAGTGAGTTAAATCTTGATATAGAAATTCACTCTATCATAGGCGCTACAGAAAATATGATAGGTGGAAATGCCTATAAACCTGACGATGTACTTATCTCAAGAGAAGGAGTGAGTATAGAGGTAAGAAATACTGATGCTGAAGGAAGACTAGTTTTAGCTGATTGTCTGTCATTTGCTCAAGATTTAAAACCTGACTTATTAATAGATCTTGCCACTTTAACAGGAGCTTGTGTAGTAGGTCTTGGAGAATATACAAGCGCTATTATGGGTAATAATGAAGAGTTGCAAAATGATTTTTATCAAGTAAGTAAAAAAAGTGGAGATTTGACAACTATCTTACATTTTAATCCTTATTTAAAAGAACTTATAAAATCCAATATTGCTGATGTAAGCAATACTTCTTCAAGCAGATATGGCGGTGCTATTACTGCAGGATTGTTTTTAAATTCTTTCATAAGAGAAGAATACAAAGATAAATGGTTACACTTAGATATAGCTGGACCTGCATATTTAGAAAAATCATGGGGATATTATAGTTTTGGAGCAAGTTCGGCTGGAGTTAGAATGTGCCTTGCTTATTTAATTCATCTTTCAAGGAAACAAAAATGAGTTTATCAGTTGGTATAGTTGGTCTTCCAAATGTTGGAAAATCAACCACTTTTAATGCCTTAACTAGAGCACAAAATGCGGAAAGTGCAAATTATCCATTTTGCACCATAGAACCTAACAAAGCAGTGGTTCCTGTGCCTGATCATCGCTTAAAAGAACTAGCAAAAATAGTTAATCCTCAAAAAATCATACGCTCAAATATAGAATTTGTAGATATTGCTGGTTTAGTTGCTGGAGCTAGTAAAGGCGAAGGTTTGGGAAATAAATTTCTTTCAAATATACGCGAAACAGAAATGATTTTGCATATAGTTCGTTGTTTTGACGATGAAAATATCACACATGTAGTAGGAAGTATCGATCCTGTGCGTGATGTACAAATCATAGAAACAGAATTAATCTTAGCAGATATAGAACAACTAAGTAAAAAAATAGAAAAACTCACCAAGGGTGCAAAAGCCAATGAAAAAGGTGCAAAAGAAACCTTGGCATTAGCTAATGAGCTTTTAGAACATTTAAATCAAAACAATAGTGCAAGCTCTTTTACTAATAAAAATGAAATTTATCAAGCTTTAGTAAAAGAATTAAGATTATTATCTGCAAAAGAAGTTATATATGGTGCAAATGTAGATGAAAACTCACTTTTAGAAGACAATGAATTTGTAAAAAGTTTAAAAGAATTTGCTGCAAAATCAGGTCATGAAGTCATAAAACTTTGCTCAAAAATAGAAGAAGAAATGATAGCTTTAAGCGATGAGGAAAACTATGAATTTCTAAAATCTTTGGGGATTGAAAATAGTGGTTTAGAAGTCGTTATACGCACAGCTTTTTCAAAATTAAATTTAATCAGCTATTTTACAGCAGGTCAAGTAGAAGTTAGATCATGGACTATACAAAGAGGTTGGAAAGCCCCAAAAGCAGCAAGCGTGATTCATAATGATTTTGAAAAAGGCTTTATAAAAGCTGAAGTGATTTCTTATGAAGATTTTATCACTTACAATGGTGAAAATGGTGCCAAAGAAGCAGGAAAACTACGCCTTGAAGGAAAAGATTATATAGTACAAGATGGCGATGTAATGCATTTTAGATTTAATGTTTGATATTATATTCAAACATTAAATCTATTTTTAAGCATATTTTGCAATTTCGCTTTTGTATTTTCTTTATCAGTAAAAATAAGCAAATTTGCTTTTGGCCAAAAATAACTTTTTGGATCTTCAAATTTGCCCCAACGCCAATCAAACCTAGGCGCCAAAAGCACTATTGTAGGTATATTTAAAGCTAAAGAAAAATGAGCAATCGCACTATCAATACTCACAATACAATCTATATCTTTTAAATTTTCTAAAGTATCACTCCAATTTTTTAGCTTTACCCCTCTGTTTTCAACTTCATTAGGTAAATTTTGAGTTTCTATTCCCTCTACTTGCAAAGATATAATTTCACAATCCATACTAATCAAAGCATCGAATAAAAAATCAAATTCAACGTTTCTTAATAAATCCGAATTAACAGCATTAGGGGTAAACCAAAAAATCCCTATTTTTTTCTTTGAATTTTTTGGTTTTTCTAGAGGTAAAATAGGAGTTGTAAGTAACGATAACTCTCTTAAATTAATATCACACAATAAAGGTAAAGAACAAATTGGCATCGCATAATCAAATTTATTTGGAAAATCTTTAAGAATTTTCATATTTTTAAAAATATCATTTTTACTATTTAAAATTTTAAGCTGATTTTTAAAAAGTCCATACATCGCACTTTGAGGTGCAAATAAAACTTTAGAAGCTATCTTGCAAAGCTTTTCTAAACATCTAGCATACATTATAGTATCACCAAATCCTTGCTCGCAAAAAACTAAAATTTCTTTATCTTTAAATGCTTTAGTTCCCATTTTATTAAAAGCTTGTATGGTTTTATTATAATGATAAGGTGAAAAAGTTTCATTGTGCGCATAAAACAACCTGCTTTCATAAATACGCTTACCTTCTTCAAAATTTTCGCTCTCACCCATTCTCATAAGCAAATATGCCAAATCAAACTGATAAGTAGCATGTGGATGGATATTTAAAGCCTTTTTATACGCATCATATGCACCTTGGTAATTTGAAGTTAGTTCTAGAACTTTTGCATAATTTTGCCAAAATTGTGCGTTATTTTGGTTAAATTCACATAAATTTTCAAATAATTCCAAAGACTCTTGTAATCTTAAAAGTTTAAATAATAAATATGCCTTTTGAGGTAAAATTTGTGTATTTAAGTATTCACAAATTTTTACTATAGTAAGGTTTTCTTGGGTTTTTAGTTGCAACCTATCTTGTAAATTACTACTATTTATAAAATTTTTTTCTACCAACTTACCTTTATGTAGTTTATCTATAACAATTTGAGTAAAGTTATAAAGTTCATTGTGTGCATCTAAAGCTTTTTGAAAATCTATTTTAAAATAAATTTCAACATAATCTTTCCATAAATCTAAATTATATAAATCTTTTTGTAAAATCTCTTTGTATAATATTTCAGCTTCTTCCAAATGACCTGCAACTTTATATGCAAAAGCTAGCTCTAAGCTAAGTTCATCATATAAAAAATCTTTTCTTTTTAAAAGTTTATGTAGTAAAATAATACTTTCCTCAAAACGAGCATTAATTAACAAAGACTTGGAAAGCATAAGCCCATAAAAACTTGTAGGATATAAATTAAAAATTTGTTCTGAATAATGCAAAATTTTTATATTATCACCTAATTTATATGCAGATAGCATAGCATATTCTAAAGCATTTTTTGGATCTTGATTTAAATATTCTTCGCTATACTCTAAAGATTTAACATAATTATTATTATGATAATAATATAATATCTTATCTAACATGACTTTCCTATATTCACTCTCTAAAATTGCACCAACAAATTCAACTCAAATTACACCACTCCCTATAATTTGCTTTTATATCACTAAGCCTTTAAAACTTAATGAAATGAGTTTGCTATAAGGAGGTTTTATATTAATTCATTTTCATGACAATTATTGTGTTTTGTGTTTTTAAAATTTATTTCAAGCAAACTCTAGGTAATTGTTTTACTAATAGTTATTGAATGCATTTGTTTTTTACTAAGCCATAAAGGCTTAGTTGTTAAAATTTAAAATCAAACTGCATATAACCTGTATGAGAATTAGCATTATTAGCAAATATACCATTATAATTAAACGACATGGTTAAGTCTTTTTCTAAAGCAAAAACTAAAGATGCACCTAAGTATTGATAAGTTCTTGGTAAATCTAAAGTTTCACTTGATTTTAAAGAAGCAAAATTGACTTTAGAATTTACCTCAGGATTAAAATTAATCCTAGTTCCTGCTTCTAATGAAGTGCTAATTTGTGGATGCCATTGTTTCATCCAAGAAATAGAAGCAGTACTTGAGAATAAATTTAATTTATTCTCATAATATCTTTCATGATTTAAAGCTGCCTCTCCACTCATACTAAAAGCTTTAATTATACCACCCTCATAAGCTAGATTAAATTTAGGGTTAATGATACTATTTGCTAGATAAAAGTTTATACCAGCTCCTACACTAGCTCCATATCCATAAGTATCCGTATCGCCATTAGCTTTTTTAGCACCTTTGTCGATATATTTTTCCATATCGTTTTGAGTGTAAGCTACTTTGGTTTGAGATTTAAAGAACACATCTTTTTGATTATCTTGGAAAAGCATTTTATCATACTTTAATCCTGCATAGATAGTTTGCATTTTTAAAGAAAAATAATCTTGAGTATTCATTTTAGCTTCTTCTGTGCCTATATAAGCTCCTAACATACCTATATCTTTTATAGTATGAAATCCTGCTAATACACCTTTGGTATTTCCAGTAGAATAATGATTAGTTCCTAATAATTTAATATTATTAGAAGAAAAATATGGCAAAACAAAGCCATGATAGTATCCATCTTCATTAGCTTTAAATGTTTTTAAATCTTTATGTCCTTTAATAGCATTAAATTCTTCTCTTGCATGTTTATATACTTCTTTGGAAGCTTCATCAATAACACTATCTAAGAAAAATGAACGCATTATATAAGTATTAATTAAAGTTTGAGCTAACACCGAAGCCATACCTTGACTTACTTGAGCTTTAGCCATATACTCACCTGTGATAGGATTATAAGCATAATCTAGTAGATTATTATTAGAAGCTACATTACCTACACTAACAAAACCTCCACTTCCTGTAGTATTATTATTGATAATACTATCAGGATTAATAGGCTTACTAGCATCAAAGTTTTTATCACTTGTATCTATGGTTACTTTATCTATACTAGTAGAACCACTACCATTACCACCTACGCTAATAGCTCCATTTATACTACCATTTTCATTAGGTTTAACAATCCAATCTTCTACTACTACACTACCACTACCATTATTTGTAATATGATTACCATTGCTATCAGGTTTAACCATACCTTGATTAGAGATATTAACATTGGCATTGCTATTATTAGTAATACCCCCGCCTATATTACCATTAGAACCATTAGATATAGAAGTATTGCCAGCATTAGCTCCTACTTGGATGGCTCCATTTAATTTACCATCATTGTTAATTTCTATATTACCATTGTTGTTTTCTATATTACCGCTGATATTGCCACTATTGGTAATAGAACCTAAATTTCCATTGTTGGTAATAGATCCGCTAATAGTTCCTTCTCCACTATTAACAACACTTTCTACTTTAGAGCCTTCTCCTACACTTACACTACCGCTAATAGTTCCACTGCCTGTGTTGATGATATTATCTACTTGAGCTCCATCACTGACTTCTATAGAACCATTTAACTTACCATTACCAGCATTAGTTATACCACCTTCTATAGAAGAATTTTTTCCTTGTACCTTGATAGAGCCTGTTACTATACCATTATCATTATTGACTATACCGCCTGTGATAGAAGAACCACTTTGAACAAGAATATTTCCTATAACTTGTCCATTTTCTTGATTAACTATACCACCAATTAATTTAGAGTTATTTTTTAAATCAGTATTACCATATATAACACCACTACCAGCATTTAAAATAGCTGGGCCATTATGATTTATTCTTGCTTTAGTAGAATTTAAAGCTGTAATAACTCCACCATTATCGAGTTTAATACCACCACTCCCATCAGTATTACCTAGCGTTCCTTTATTAATAATACCAGCTGTACCACCAGCTAAAGTTCCACTTATAGTTATATCTTCTGTGAGTTTTTGATTATCGCCTATATAAAAACCAGCTGTACCACCAGCAACTAAGCCGCTAATATCTATTTTACCAATCTTAAACTCTTTGCCTTTATTTGAATTAGAAATTGATATACCATATTTATTTCCTAATATAGTACCTGCGTTTTTAATACAATCTATCTCAGTAGCCAAGCTTGCACTCACACCAGAATCAGCAAATTCAATACCATTGGCTTTATTTCCTATAATCACACTGTTATTTTCTAAAGTACCTATTTTAGAACCATATCCCACAAGAATTCCAAATTTATCTCCAATTATACTACCTGTATTATTTAAAGTATTTACAGTTCCTCTTTTTCCATTTCCAGAACCAACTTCTATACCATTATTTTTATTACCTTTTATAGTTCCGCTATTATTTAAATTAACAATAGTTCCACTCCAAATATTAATACCATTATCCTCTCCTTGAATGAGTTTTTTATTATCTAAAGTGTTAATAATTGAATTGCTTCCAAGACCCACCATAACTCCAAAATAGCCATTAATAGTTCCTGAATTTATTAAAGTATTAATAATAGCACCATTTTTTTGCAAAGAAACACCAGCTGTATTTTCTATTTTATTGCCGCTTATAACACCACTATTTTTTAATGTTTCAATCTTACCATCAACCAATATTCCTTGATTGCCACCTATAGTGCCACTATTACTTAAAGTTTTTATAAAACTATCATTGTTGATAAAAATAGCATCTTTCGATTCTTTACTTATTATAGTTCCGCTATTATTAAGAGTATCTATATGACCTCTATCTACCAATATACCATAACCTTTATTGCTTGAGATAACTCCACTATTTGTTAAATTTTTAATGGTAGATTTATTCTTATTATTATTAGCATTAAGCTTGATACCAGCATTACTACCATTATTATGAATAGTTCCACTATTGTTAAGATTAACTATAGTGCTTTGCCAAAGATCTACAGCATTGTGAGCACCATTTGATTGTATAAATCCTTGATTATTTAAAGTATGATCACTTCCACTATAGGATATGCCTTGTTCTTTCCCTACAATAGAACCTTTGTTGATTATAGTGGAATTAGAATCAGAAACACTTATAGCAGGTTTTTTATTTACATTTACATTTACATTTCCACTATCTTCAATTGTCAAAGTTCCACCGCCATTATTTATAGTGATGGTATTTTTTATTTCATTATTTATGGTGCAATTTGTATTATTACTACAGCCGTTACCTGTAATATTTCTTGAAGTATTATATTTAGAAATTTCCATAAAACCTTTATCTTCGCTAATAATACTAGCACTAGAATAGGTTGATAAAAAAGATATGGTAGTTAAAGAAAGAATGATTTTTTTAGAAACTTTCCGAGAACTCTTTATCCCCCCCCAGTAAGTTTATTTGTCATAATAATATCTCCTTGTGAAATATAATTTTAAAAGCACGAATTATAAATAAAAAAATATAAAAATAATATAAATTATATAATTTTAATTATAAAAAATATAATAACATTTATATAAATAATAATATTTATTATCAAAATATACAATATAGTTTTAAATTGTTTAAAGATAAAAGCATTTTATTTAAATCATTGAAGTTGTATATAAAAATTTTTAAATTTTATAAGGATAATTAAAGAAATAGTTTTTATTTTTATTTCAATAATTTTTATTTTATAAATAAAAAGAGTTTGTTAAGATATATTTTAGTAAATGAGGAGTGTTAAGAATTTTTAAAAGCTACAAAAGTTTCAAAATTTACCCATTTAAAAATGCTTTCTACTCTAGCAAAACCAGCATTTTTAAGCATACTGATATTTTCTTCATGCGTGTAAGGTATTAAGATATTTTCCAAAGCTTGTCTTTTTGTAGCAATTTCTAACTTACTATAGCCTTGATCTTGTTTGTAATTTTCATAATTTTCTATCATTTTTTTAGCAATCTTCACATCTTCATAAAGAATTTTTTCACTCATTATAAACATACCTTGCGTGTTTAAATGTTCATAAATTTGATTGATGATTTCTTGTCTTTTTGGCGGACGGATAAATTGCATAGTATAAGTTGCTATAAAAACATCATTTTTAAAAAAACTAAATTTATCCAAATTTTGCTCATAAAAATCTATCTTTGCACCAAAAGCATTGGCTTTATTTTTTGCTATATCTAGCATAGCCTTAGCACTATCTACTCCACTTAGTAAAAAATCTTTTCTTTTTTCAAACAAAGCAAGTAGCAAACTAGCTGTAGAGCAGCCAAGATCACAAATTTTAGCATTAGTCTGCGTGAATTTATCTACGATATCAACTATAAGTTTTAAATTTTGAGCATAAAAAGGCACAGATCTAGCTACCATATCATCAAATACACTTGCGACATTTTTATCAAATTCAAATTGTTTTTCTAAAGTTTGTTTAAAAATTTCATCTTTCATTGATTTTTCCTAAAATTTGCTTTGCTTGTATAACATCCTTGCTAATTTGTGCTTTTAAAAGTGCCAAATCGTTAAATTTTTGATTTTCTCTAATATAATCAATAAATACAAGCTCAACTTCTTTAGGCACTTTTTCATTAAAATCATCTTCTATAATATGTGTTTCGATTGAAAAATGCTCATCAGTAGAACGAATACCTATAAAAGTAACACTATGAAAAGTTTGATTGTTAAATTTAACCATACTCGCATACACTCCATTTTTTGGCAAAAAAAAGTTTTTTACTTTTAAATTAATCGTAGCAAATAGCTCTTTTGAGCCTATACCCTGCCCTTTGATCACACTTGCAAAGATGTTATAAAATCTTCCAAGATATTCTTTTGCTTGAAATACCAAGCCATTTTTAAGCATAGTTTTAATCATACTCGTATGAACGCTTTGATTATTTTTTTTAAATTCATCTACTATAATAGTTTTTATACCACAAAGTTTATAGATATCTCTAGCTTCCCATTTTCTTTCTTTGCCAAATTTAAAATCATAACCTACAACAATTTTTTCTAAATGTTGAAATTCACTTAATAATAAATTTAAAAAATCTTTTGCATTTAAATGTTTAATCTTTGTAAAGCTTATAAAAACCAAAGGCATAGAGATGATCTTATTTCGAAAATTATTCGGGGTTAAAAAATCTTTTTCATCTTTTAAAATAATCAAAAGCACTGAATTTTCACACAAATGCTTACAAAGCTCTAAATGCCCCAAATGCATACCATCAAAATGCCCTATGGCTAAACTTTTGATATTAGACTTTTCTATAGGCGTAGAAAAACTCCACATTACCTTCTTTTCCTTTTAGATAAGATTTTTGAGTATTTTGCAAAATCCAACCAAGCTTAGCACACTCTTTTTCAAATTTATCTTTTGCATTTTTAATAGCCTTTTCATCTTTAACTACGCCATTTTTATCGCGTTTAGCACTTTTACCTACTTCAAATTGCGGTTTAAAAAGCAAAATGATAAAATCTTTAGCTAATTTATCAATATCATCTAGTAAATAAAGCAAAGATATAAAGCTCACATCACAAGTAATAACATCAAATTTTACATCGCTTTTAAAGACTCTTAAATCTGTATTTTCATATAAAATAATATTTTCAAATTCTTTTAAACTTTGATGGAGTTGATTAGATCCCACATCTAAAGCGTAAATAGTTTTTGCCTTTTGTTGATGTAAAATTTGCACAAAACCACCTGTAGAAGACCCTATATCAAGACAAATTTTATTTTCAATTTCTATGGGAAAATTTTGTAAAAAATATTTTAATTTATATGCGGCCCTACTGACAAATAATTCTTCTAAAAGTGTCAAATTTAACCTTTCATCTTCTAAAGGATTTTCACTTTCTATATTAAAAGAAGTTTTTTTTGCAACGCCATTTAATAAAATTTGATTTTTTTCTATTAACTCACAGGCTTTGTTACGACTAATATTTAATTTTTTACCTACAAAAACATCAAACCTCATCAAAGCCTTTCAAAAGAGCATTTAACTCATCTTCATTGATACACTTAACACTTAAACTTTGAGCTTTTTGAAGCTTTGATCCAGCTTCTTCTCCATATAATACAAAATCAGTTTTTTTAGACACACTCGAACTTACTTTAGCTCCAAATTTTTCTAACAATTGCTTAAAATCTTCCCTTGGCTTGCTTAAAGTTCCTGTGATTACAAAAGTTTTATTTGAAATACTTTCATTATGTAAAAGATCAATTTTTTCATCACTTAAATTTAAAATTTCATAAAAATGCTCGATGCGTTTGTGATTAACTTTTATAAATTCTTGCAAACTTTTAGCCATTTGTTCGCCAAAACCTTCTAAATTTTCATAAGCTTCATAATTTTGTTCATGCCATTTAAACCCAAAAGATTGTGCTAATTTTTTAGCTGCTACTTCGCCAATATGCTCTATACCTAAAGCAGTAATAAATCTTGACAAAGGACAATTTTTAGCATTTTCTATAGCATTTAAAAGATTAGTAATTTTTTTATCTTTAAAGCCTTCTAAATTTTCAAAATCACTATATTTTAAGAAAAATATACTTTCTATGTTTGTGATTTTTCCTTCTTTAAATAGTAATTCTACGATATTTTCCCCAAGGCCATCGATATTTAAACATTTTTTAGAAACAAAATAAATGATAGAATTTACCAACCTTGCCTTGCAATCTAAATTTTGACATTTTAAAAAAGCACCTTCATCTAAAAGCTCACTTGAGCATTGTGGGCAAAGAGTTGGTTTGGTAATATCACTTTCTAAACCATCTCTTCTTTGGGTAAATACTTTGGTTATTTTTGGTATCACATCACCACTTCTTATAATATTAACACTATCTCCAATCTTTAAACCAAGTCTTGCTATCTCATCAAAATTATGCAAAGTGGCTGATTTAACTATAACCCCATCTAAATTTACAGGCTCAAGCACCGCCACAGGAGTAACTACTCCACTTCTTCCAACTTGTAAATTTACTCCTAATAAAGTAGTGGTTTTTTCCAAAGCAGGAAACTTAAAAGCGGCCATAAATTTTGGAAATTTAACCGTATAGCCAAGCATATTGCAATGATTTAAATCATCCACTCTTACAACCATACCATCCATCATCATAGGTTTTTGATCTCTTAAATTTAGCAATTGCTGATATTTATCCAATACTTCATCTAAATTTTTACAGCAAAATACAAAATCATCTTTTAAAAAACCAAGACTTCTTATAAATTGCATTATTTGAGAATGCTTTGAAAAATTAAGAGTATTAAAACCTACACCCCAAGGATAAAATTTCAAATTTCTTTCTTTAGTAATGCTAGTATCAAGCTGTCTTAAAGAACCACTTGCTGCGTTACGCGGATTAGCAAATAAACTTAAATTTTCACTAGCTCTTTTTTGATTAATCTTTTCAAAATCTTCTTTTAAAATCACCACTTCACCGCGAATTTCTATTTTGTCTTTATAGGGTATAGCCTGAGGAATATTAGAAATTTCTTTTACATTTAAAGTAATATCCTCACCTACTAAGCCATCTCCTCTGGTAGCACCGCTAATTAATCTACTATTTTCATAAGTAAGATTTAAACTAGCTCCATCAAATTTAGGTTCTATAAAAAAATCAAACTCACATTTGGCTCTTTTTGCCCAAGCTCTAAGTTCAGTCTCATCAAAAACATCTTCCATAGACCACATTCTACTCTCATGAGTGATTTTATGAAATTCACTTTGTATGATGGGGGCTACTTTTTGAGTAGGTGAGTTTGGATTGATTTTATCTTGATGATTTGCTTCAAATTCTTTTAGTTCTTTAATAAGCCTATCGTATTCTTCATCGCTAGCTAATGGCTCATCATCTTCATAATATGCCCTCATCCACTCTTTTGCTAAATCTACTTTTTTTAAATACTCATCGTAAGTCATTTTCACTCCAAAGAAAGTTCATCCATAACTTTTACAAGTTCAAACATTTGTTTGTGTTCATATATATCATGCACTCTTAAAATGCTTGCCCCATTTTTAAAAGCCTCTAAATGCAAATACAAACTCCCAGCAAGTCTATTTTCTACATCGCTAGGAAAATAAGCATTAATCACACTTTTTCTACTAGCACCGATTAAAAGTTCTTTTTCAAAATACAAAAAATGCTCTAAATGCTTAATTAGCATCATATTATGCCAAGGACTTTTACCAAAACCTATACCGACATCTAAAATCACATCTTTAACACCAAATCGTTCTAAAATAGCTAATTTTTGAGTAAAAAAATCATCAAGTTCAGCTAATACATCTTCATAGTGTGGATTATCTTGCATATTTTGCGGAGTATTTTGCATATGCATTAGCATATAAGTAGCTTTATATTTTAGCGCGAGTTTAGCTAAATTTTCATTTTTTAAACCACTTATGTCATTAATCAATTTAAAACCTTTATCTAAAGCATATTCTAAACAATACTCATCAAAGCTATCTAAACTAAAAATACATTGATTGTAAAGATTTTCTTGATAAATCATATCAAGAGTATTTTTCAAACGCTTAAATTCTTCTTCCTTTCCACAATATACACTACCAGGTCTTGAAGAAACCGCACCTATATCTATATAATCAGCACCTTGCTCAATAATTTGCGTGATTTTTTGCAAAACTTCACTTTCTTTTGCTCTACTTTGTGGATTAAAACTATCTTCATTGATATTAATAACTCCCATAAGCTTAGCTTTTTTAGGTTTTAAAAAATTAATTTTTAAAAAATTTGCTAATTCTTTGAGCTTAAAATCTTGCATTTTTTCTTTTTCTATTAATTTTGCAATTTGTTCTTGAGTAGCCATTAAAAGTGCATTAGAATACTCTTTTGCAAGTATTACTTCTTTATGAGTGATAAGTTCAGCACCTACTCTTAATGCATCTTGCTTTAATATATTTGCAGCAGGTGCTTTAATATCTTTAATCAAAAAAAAATGAATTTTGCTTTTTTGACTCATTATTTTTTGACCCATTTTATGAGGCTTGATTATATTACAAATCTCGTTAAAATCTGTATTTGGATTAATTTTAAAGATTTTCATTTTTTCTCTCATACAACATTAATGCAATCGTGCTTAGCAAAATAGATGGTTTAGCGTTTAACTTAACAAGCTTATAAGCTTTATAAAAAAAATCAATCTCATTATCTTTTAATTTAATATCTTGTTTAAAGCATTCATAGCTTAAAGCATCAAGCAAATCTAAACATTCATTTTTATCTATATTTTCGTATTTTTTTAAAAAATTTAAAATACTAGCTAAATCCATTTTTTGCAAATTTAAATTTAAAACCATTCTTTCTTTTTGAATTTTATATTTTTCTATGATAAATCTTGATAAAACCGTTGGTAAAAATACATTTTTAGAAGGAGCTACTATGATAAAATAAACATTTTTTGGAGGCTCTTCAAAAAGTTTTAGTAAAAAATTTTGTGCTTCATCACGAAAAGATTTTGCCATTATAACTATAATTTTTGCATTTGCTTCAGCAATATAGCTTTCTTTCATGATAGCTTTTGCGGTTGCTTGGGAATTTTTATCATAAGTTGCATCGTTTAACCTTAATTCCATATCAGGATTTTTTGGTATAAAAAATTTTAAATTTTTTATACCAAATTCACTGATAAGCTTTTCTTGTATAAAATCAAAATCATTATGTATTATGATTTTATTTCTAAGATTCAAATTTCTACCTTAGAAAAAATCGCAGCATCTAAACTCTTATCAAAAATCTTATATAAAGATATAAGTTTAAAATCAAGCTCTTTATCGTTAGATGAGAGAAAAAAACTATTTTGCAATTGCTCATCAAACAACCACAATAGACTATCTTCTTTAGATCTTGCAATTTGGGATTTAAAGTCTGAATTTTTACCTATATAAAAATATACATAGCCATTAGGAAAAGATATACTTAAAAGATCATTAAGTAAGGCTATATCTTCTTGATTTTTGCATGTTTTATGATAAATTCCTTTTAAAGATACAAAAGGCACATAAGGTCTAACATTATTAGCATTAATTTTGCTTAAAAAATATTCTTCAAACCAAGTTCTTTGTTCATCTGTAATCATCACAAAAGTATAACCTTGCAGCAATAAAGAAAGTTTTGAAGCGATCAAAGGCGACCACTCTAAACGCCTTTCTTCTAGCCAACTCATATAAGCACCGCTTTGTCTGATTTGCTCTAAAGTAAATTTTAAAAAACTATTACTCATTTATACATCTAATTTATAAACTTCATGTAATACTCTTACAGCTAACTCGCCATATTTTTCATGCACGATCACTGAAATTTTAATTTCACTAGTAGAGATCATCTGTATATTAATATTTTCACTTGCTAAGGCTTTAAATGCTGCTGAAGCTACTCCTGAGTGAGATTTCATACCAACTCCAACAACTGAAACTTTCACTACAGCACTATCAGTTTCTATAAAAGTATTTTCTCCAAGAATTTTTTTAACTGCATTAGTTGCAAGATCAAGTTCATTTTCTGGCACGGTAAAACTTAAATTTGTAGCTCCATCAACTCCTGCATTTTGTATAATCATATCAACATTTATATTCTCATTTGCTAAAGTTTCAAAAATTTCAGCAGCAATACCTGGCTTATCATTTATATTTCTTAAAGTAATTCTTGCTTGATTTTTATCTAATGCAATCCCGCTTACCAAAGCTTTTTCCATGCTATCCTCCTTAGTGATAATAGTTCCTTCATTTTCATTAAAACTGCTTCGCGTTACTAATTTGACATTTAATTTTTTTGCAAGTTCAACAGAGCGATTTTGCAAAACTTTAGCACCTAAACTTGCAAGTTCTAGCATTTCTTCATAAGAAATTTTATCTAGTTTTTTAGCCTTTGGTTCTATTCTAGGATCAGTAGTATATACTCCATCGACATCTGTATAAATTTCACATAAATCTGCATCTAAAGCTCCTGCTAATACAACAGCACTTAAATCACTTCCACCACGACCTAAAGTTGTAACATTACCCATTTTATCAATACCTTGAAAACCAGCCACTACAACTATATAATCTTCTTCCAATGCTTTATTTATATTTGTCGTATCAATATGCTCAATTCTTGCTTTAGTATAAACATCATCTGTGATAATCCCAGCATTACGCCCTGAAAAAGCTACAGCTTTTAAACCCATTTCATTTAGTGCAATTGCAAGTAATGATGAAGTTACACGCTCACCACTACTTAAAAGCATATCCATCTCGCGACCTGAAGGATTCTTACTAAAATGATGAGCAAATTCAATCAATTCATTTGTAACACCACTCATAGCAGAAACTACCACTACTAATTTATCGCAATTTTTTTTGCTTTTTGCAACTCTTTTAGCAACTTCATCTATACGATCAAGAGTGCCGACACTAGTACCGCCATACTTTTGAACAATCAACATTAAAGATATCCTCCTTCTTTAAAGTATTTTAAAACCTTAAAATAAATAGGTTTTTTAAAATGATTAGTAATCTTAAACACATCATCTAAAGAAACAAATTTATATGCATCAAATTCAGGTTCTTTAGTGTTTAAATTTACTTTTGCATTTGCCTTCAATCTTACTAGAAAATATTTTTGACTCTGACCATCATAAGGATACATTTTTTGTGCAACTTTAACAGGAAAATCATAGTTTATCCATTCGGGAAATTCGGCCAAAATTTCAATTTCATCTGTGCCTATTTCTTCTTTTAGCTCTCTCATTAAGGCAAGTTTAGCACTTTCTCCTTCATCGATTCCACCTTGTGGAAACTGCCAAACATCTTCCATATCATTACGCTTTGCAAGCAAAATTTTACATTCAAAAGGATAAGCCGATGACAGCACCACAGCAGCGACATTAGGCCTGTATTTTTTTTCTTTTTCCATAGTTTTCTTATCCTTAGCTTGAAATATAATATAATTCTAACAAAAAATATCAAATCTATTATTATATTTTAAAGAAGTTTTTATGCATTTATATATACATATACCATTTTGTCAAAGCAAGTGTTTTTATTGCTCTTTTACATCTTTAAAAAAACAAGATTATGAAGCAGCATATCTTAAAGCTCTTATTGAAGACATTAAAGACAAAATTATTTTTTTTAAAATTAATAAAAAAAGTATAAAAACCATTTTTAT
The DNA here is from genome assembly GCF_008011665.1 of Campylobacter volucris. GTDB lineage: Bacteria > Campylobacterota > Campylobacteria > Campylobacterales > Campylobacteraceae > Campylobacter_D > Campylobacter_D volucris_A. Next base: position 104,911 of record NZ_VOWJ01000031.1, on the reverse strand, counting down.
AGGTGGTGGCACACCAAGTCTTATAGATGCTAAATTTTATGAAAAAATTTTTATTTTATTAAATGAATTTGTAGAAGAAAATGTAGAAATTACCATAGAAGCTAATCCAAGTTCAAGCAATTTTACATGGCTTAAAGAAATGAGAAATTTAAATATAAATCGTATTTCTTTTGGAGCTCAAAGCTTTAATGAAAAAAAATTACAATTTTTAGGAAGAAATCATGATAAAAAAAGCATTTTTACCAGCATAGAAAATGCTAAAAAAGCAGGATTTGTAAATATCAATATAGATTTAATTTATGATACAAAATTAGATAATGCTAAAATGTTAGATTATGAAATTACTAATTTATCGTTATTAGATATCACCCATGTAAGTGCTTATAATCTTACAATAGAAGAAAAAACTAAATTTGCTAAAAAATTTCATTATAAAAAAAACGCGCCAAGACTTGCAAAATATTTTATACAAAATATAAAAAATTTAGGGTTTAATCAATACGAAATTAGCAATTTTGGAAAAATTTGTAAGCATAATCTTGCTTATTGGCAAGGAAAAGACTATATAGGATGTGGTTTAAGTGCAGTGGGTTTTTTAAAAAACCAAAGATTTTACACTAAAAAAAATTTAAAAGAATATATAACAAACCCTACTTTTAGAGAAATAGAAAATTTAAATCAGAATGATTTAAATTTAGAACATTTATTTTTAGGACTTAGAAGTATTATAGGAGTAGATGAGAAAAGATTAAAAACATCAGAAAAAGAAAAGGCTTTATTTCTTAGCAAGAAAGGCAAATTAATTTATAAAAATGGATTTTTTTATAATACTAATTTCCTTTTAAGTGATGAGCTTGCATTATATATTAGCACTTAGTTTTATTCATATAAATTTTTAATTCAATAACCAAAATATTACAATTTTTATTTTTCTTTTTTTGTATTTAATATTAATTATATTTAAGTAATAAAATTTTTAAGTAATTTTATGTAAAATGCATAAAGATTTTAAATTGAAAGAAGAATTGACTATGAGTTTTGGCGAAATTATAGTTGTTTTAGTTATAGCTATTTTAGTGCTTGGGCCAGAAAAACTACCTTCAACCATAGTAGAAATAGCAAAAATCATAAAAGCGCTAAAAAGTAATATTGACGAAGCAAAAGCAAGTATCAATAAAGAATTAAAAATAGCAGAATTAAAAGATGAAGCTCAAAAATACAAAGATGAATTTTCTCAAACCAATGAAAATATCCGTAAAAAATTAAGCTTTGAAGAATTTGATCAACTTAAAGAAGATATATTAAATAACACTAAAGAAATAAAAGAACAAAAAGAAAATTTAGAAGATAATATACAAAATTTATCAAAAATTCAAAATAACACAAAAGAAAATACTCAAAAATTAGAAAGCTAAAAATGTTTGAAGAATTAAAACCTCATTTAGTCGAACTTAGAAAAAGATTATTTATAAGCGTAGTATGTGTTGTGGTAATGTTTTTTGCTTGTTTTGCTTTTAATGAATACATCATTGATATATTAAAAGCTCCTGTTGAAGCAGTTTTGCCTGAAATTTCTAAGCAAATGACCTTTGTGGAGTTACAAGAGCCATTATTCACAGCTATGAAAGTTTCTTTTTTTACGGCATTTTTATTGTCTTTACCAGTAATTTTTTGGCAATTTTGGAAATTTGTAGCGCCAGGACTTTATGATAATGAAAAAAAACTTGTCATTCCTTTTGTGAGTTTTGCAAGTATTATGTTTACACTTGGAGCTTTATTTTGTTACTATATAGTCATACCATTGGCATTTAAATTTTTGGTTGATTTTGGCGTGCAAACTCAAGATTTTAAACCTTTAATTAGCATAGGGCTTTATGTGGGATTTTTTACAAAATTAATCATAGCATTTGGCTTAGCTTTTGAAATGCCTGTGATTACTTTTTTCTTTGCAAAACTTGGACTAATAGATGATGAATTTTTAAAAAAGCATTTTAGAGTTTCAGTTTTAATTATATTTGTCTTTGCTGCTATGATGACTCCACCTGATATTATCTCACAATTTTTAATGGCACTTCCATTATGTGGGCTTTATGGTTTATCCATCTATATAGCAAAAAAAGTAAATCCAAGCAAAAAAGATAACAATGAATGAAGATTTTTTACTTTCAAATTATAATTATAGCTTGCCTAATGAATTAATAGCTAATTTTCCTATTTTACCCAAAGAAAATGCAAGACTTTTAGTGTATGAAAGAAAAAAAGATCAAATTTCACATCTATATTTTAAAGATTTAAATTCCATATTGCCCCAATGTGATATCATTTTTAATGACACTAAAGTAATCAAAGCAAGAATTTATGGCCATAAAGATACAGGTAGCAAAATAGAACTTTTTATAAATAATCCTTTTGCAAATGATAGCTTTTTAGTACAAATTAGAGGCAAGGTTAAAAAAGATCAAATTCTATATTTTGAGCAAAATTTACAAGCTAAAATACTACAATTAAACAACGATGGCACAAGAATTGTAGAATTTTTTACCCATCAAAAAAAACTCAACCATCAAGAGGTTTTTGATATATTAGATCACATAGGTCATATACCCTTACCTCCTTATATAAAAAGAGCTGATGAAAATAGTGATAGTATCAATTATCAAAGCATTTTTGCAGATAAAAAAGGAGCAGTGGCTGCACCAACTGCGAGCTTACATTTTAGTGAAGATATGATTAAACAATTAAAAAAAAATCATAACATACATACTATCACACTGCATGTTGGAGCAGGAACTTTCAAAAGCGTAGAATGTGATAATATAAAAGATCACAAAATGCATTCAGAATTTTTTAAAATCAATGATGAAACTTGCAAAATAATTGATTCTAATCAAGCATTATTAGGTGTAGGTACAACAGTAACTAGATGTATAGAGTATTATTCAAGATATAAAATCAAAGAAGGATTTTGTGATTTATTTTTACATCCATATAATAAACCTCAAAGATTAAACTATCTTTTGACAAATTTTCACTTACCAAAATCTACTCTTATAATGCTTGTTTCAGCTTTCATTGGTAGAGAGAAAACTTTAGAAATTTATACTCAAGCAATTAAAAATAAATATCGTTTTTATTCTTATGGTGATGGTATGCTTATAATCTAAGTTTTTCTTTTAAGAAATTTTTTATCTATATAGCCTAAATCAATTAATTTTTGATAAATTTTTAAAAGCATAGGACCACCTGTATTACTACCACTTTTGCCATGCTCTATCAAAACAACGACAACATATTGTGGATTTTCATAAGGTGCATAAGAAGTAATCCAAGCATGAGATCTTAAAAAATATTCTAAGTCTTCTTCTTTAATACGCCTTTTCTCACTTTGTGAAATTCCAACGACCTGAGCTGTTCCTGTTTTAGCAGCTATAGTGACGGGTGAATTTTTCAAATATCTTGCAGTAGTTCCACCTTCTTCGTGTGCCACCTCATACATAGCACGCCTTAAAAAAGGCAATTTTGCTAATTCAAAAGTACTAAAAACACTTTCATTGTTATCAAAATTTATTTTGGTGGTATTATCGTCAATGCTTTTTAAAAAATGCGGAGTAATGGATTTTGCAGTAGCAATCATAGCTGTAAATTTAGCTACTTGCATAGGAGTGGCTAAAAAATTTCCTTGCCCTATGCTGGTATTTAAGGTTTCTCCTTGATACCATGGTTGATTGTATTTTTGTTTTTTCCAAATTTTACTTGGAACTGTGCCTATAAATTCATTTGGCAAATCCACTCCTGTTTTGGAACCAAAACCTAATTTTTCAAAAGTAGAGCTAATAGAATCTATACCAACTTCTAATGCACCTTTGTAAAAATACACATCACAGCTTTCTCTAATAGCATCATTCATATCAACATAGCCATGACCTATTGCTTTCCAGCATCTAAATTTTCTACCACCTAATTCAAAATTACTATCACATAAAAATTTTTGTTGTTCATTAATTTTATGACTATTTAAAAAAGCTAAAGCTGTACCCATTTTAATAACAGATCCTGGAGGATATAAACCATTAATCAGCTTATTAGTAAAAGGATGATTTAAATCATTAGATAAACTATTCCATTCTTCTTGAGTGAGACCTGTTACAAATGGATTTAAATTATATTCTGGAAAGCTACCAGCTGCTAAAATAGCACCTGTTTTAAGATCCATTATAATAGCTGCACCAGCTAAGCCTTCAAAAATTTCAGTTAGGTATTCTTGCAAATCCAGATCAATAGTCAATACAATATTACTTGAAGTTGGTTTTTTATGCGATAAAACTTCTATTTCTTTATTTAAAGCATTAACCTTGCTAACTTTTTCTCCTTTTTCTCCTTGTAAAATATCATTATAATAACGCTCTATACCACTACGACCCATATAACTTGTAAGTCTTGCTATCTCATTTTCATTCATATCGTTTAAATTTGCTTTGCCAACATATCCTATAACATGACTAGCCAAAGAATCATAAGGATAAAATCTTTGTGTTGTAGAGCTTACTTGTATATTCTCACGCAATTTTAATTTTGTAAAATGCTTATTCATGGCATCATATTCAATAAATGGAACCACTTCTATATAATCTTGATTATAATATGAATCTGCTTTTATATAAGCTCTTTTAAGCTTAGTGATATTTAAATCAGGAAAAGCTTCAACAATCACTTGTAATTCTTTATCTAAAAGATTTCTATTTTGTTTTTTAATGTATAAATAAGGTTTAATAGAAATAGAAAAACCAAGTTTATTAACTGCTAATGGTCTGCCTTTTGTATCTAAAATCTGACCCCTATCAGATGCTAAGGGTTGAATTTTGATAGAATTTTGTTTTGCAATTTCTTCATAATAAACATTAGATTTTATACTAATATAATACACCCTTGCCAATAAAAGTATAAAAAATGAAGCTATAAATATCATCACTAAGCGCAAACGCATTAAATTTTACCTTTAAAAATCACAAAAGAAATTAATGCTTCTAGAGCAAAAAACCACAAATATTCAATACCAAATTTTAAAATTTTTTGATTATCTAAATAAGCTAAGAATACATCAAAAATATAAATAAAAACATAAGCACAAAAAGTAAAAATAACCAACAAATAAGGCCCAAGTTTTAGCTTACTTTTAAACCAATCCACAAATACATTATAAAAAACAAAAAAAGCTATCCAAGAACTAAAAATATAAAATCCATGAATAATATCAATCAATAAAATATAAAATAAAGAAAAATACCATCTAAAATCAAGTTTATTGAGCGTTCTTTCTCTTTCTTTTAGCAATACAATCATATAGCAAAAAAACACCCCAATTAATGGCGGCAACCAATAATATATCGATGAGAGTATTTGATAAAATATCAATGAAAAATAAAAAAATAAATAAGATAAATCAAATTTATTTTTAATCTTAGTTCTCATTTAAACCCAAGCTTTCATTGATAATTGCTTGTTCTAGTTTTTCTATACCTTGTTTTTTTAAATTTGAAATTAAAATTGCACTTTTGTTAGCATTTAAAAGTTTTGTTTTTTGGCTTTGATTTAATTTATCACATTTTGTAAAAACTGTGATTTTTTTTTGATCCGCTCTTAAAAATGAATTTAAGTACTCGTCTAAATTTAAATCTGTATCTAATTTTTCATGCCTAGAATCAACTAAATGTATAAAAAGTTTTATGGAAGTTCTTTCTTTTAAAAATTCGTCTAAATTTTTATTCCAAATTTCTTTAGTTTTTTTACTAACTTTAGCATAACCAAAACCTGGCAAATCAATAAAAATTAATTTAAATTTTTCCTCTTGTCTTTTGCAATTTAGTTCAAAAAAATTAATCAATTGAGTTTTTCCTGGAGTAGATGAGCTTTTTGCTAAATTTTTGTTTTTACACAAGGTATTAATCAATGAACTCTTGCCAACATTAGATCGACCTAAAAATGCAATCTCGGTACAAATTGGCTCTGGAGCATTGTCTATTTTTGATGCAGAAACTAAAAATTTAGCATTAAGTATCATTCTTTTACTTCAAATATAAATTTAGCTGGTTTATTGTCTTTACTAATAACTCTGTAGGTCATATTTTTTCTATCTACTATTATTTTATCTCCAAACAATTGCTTATTAGTTTCAAACTCAACAATACTTGCATTCCCAATAATCTCATAGGTATCATTTTTCACAGTATAAATAAATTCATCGCCACTACCATAGTAGGTTTTATCTTTCATTTGAATTTTAAATTTAGCATCATCAGTAGCAATATATTTTATAGGTTGTTTGTTTTTCATAAAAATAGTTAATTTTTGAGAATTTAACACATCTTTTCCTTTTTTTACCTCCACATCGCCGCTTAAAATACTTTTTTCATTTTTTTCATCCAAATAAAAATCTTTTGCACTCACTTCTATTTTTTGCACAGCTAAAGAAAAAACGCTAATTAGGCATAAACTCATTAATAATCTAAAAACCATGCTTTTATCCTTTGAATTTTTAATGTCTTATCTTCAAGTTGGTATAAAAAATTATCTCCAAAAATTTCATTTAATCCCAAATAGGCTTTAAATTTATCATTAGAATAAAGTATTTTTTTATCCATATCATAAATTGCTTTTTGCGTAAAAATAGAAGTTTTATTTAAATCAAAATAACTTACATTACCTTCTAAAATAGATTTTTCCTCATCTCTTATAAGTAAATTTGAACTTAAATTATAATCTATACCTTTAACCTTCAAATCATCAAAAATATCTTTATCTTCATATTTTACCCAACGCGTAGCTTCATAACTTGCTTTAACACTGGTACTATTTAACTCATAATCGATCACTTCAAAAGCTTGAGTATTAGCTACTTGAATATTTTGTGGTTTGATATTAAACAAATATGGATCTTGCGTACTTAAAATCACCATTACAAAAATAAACAAGCTCATTAAAATAGCAAAAATTTTTATCGCCAAAGCTTATTCCATTGCGCTTGCATATTATTATATTCGATTAAAATTTCTATCATCTCATTTACAGCACCATTTCCGCCTTTTCTATTTAAAACCTTATGCGTTTTTAATGCCTTGTGTCCATCTTTTGGTTTAAAACTATATTCTACAGCTTCTAATAAAGCCATATCATTATAATAATCCCCAATAGCAGCACATTGAGAAAAATCTAAATTTAATTTTTCTAAAATTTCTTTTGCACAAGTTAGTTTATCGCTAATTCCTTGATAAACAAGATCAATTTTCAAATCTCTAGCTCTAAAATACACACACTCACTAGTTCTTCCTGTGATGATTGCAACTTTTTTTCCAAGTTTTTGCCACGCTTCTATTGCGGCTCCATCTTTTACATTAAATTCTTTTATCTCGCCATAATTTTGTGTGTAGATGATTTTACCATCTGTTAAACAACCATCTACATCTAAAAATATAAGTTCTATCATGTTACTCTCTTACTATAAATGCACCTGGAAAAGATCCACTATCTACAAAATCTCTTGCTTCTTGTTCACTTCTAAAGCCTTTTAAAAATACTCTATGCAATCCATCTTTAGCACTTGTTTGGATAGTAGAAGTATAAGATTGATAATTTTTATATCTACTAGCAATTAAATCTGCACCACTTTTATTTCTAAAAGCACCAATTTGCACCATAAAATTTCCACCTTGGAAAATATGACCACTATCAGCTATTTCTCCATTGCTGCCTAAATTAGAATTAGTATGAACTGAACCTGAATTTGCACTTGTACCAAAGCCAATTACTTCAAGTCTAACAGGGGCTGTTCCAGATTGAATCATATCAATATCTCTTGCTGCAACATTTGATAAATCAATAATTCTTCCCGCTACAAAAGGACCCCTATCATTAATTCTAACTGTTGTTTGGCGTTGATTTTTTAAATTTGTTACTTTTACAATAGTATTCATAGGTAAAGTTTTATGTGCTGCAGTGTAAGCATGCTGATCATAAGTTTCGCCATTAGAAGTTTTTTTACCATGAAAACCTGGACCATACCAGCTAGCTATACCATCGGCAGTCTCTCCTACTTCCACAACAGTTGGATAATAAGTTTTACCATTAATAGTATAAGGTTTCATTGTGCCCTTAAGATTGGTATTATTATGTTTTACACTTTTAAAATCTCTTTCTGGATAATACACAGTAGGAGCACTTATAGGTGCTATACTACAAGCACTAAATAAAATTCCAATACAACTAGCGACTAACGATTTTTGTATGATTGTCTTTTGATGTTCTTTTGGCAGTTTGAATTTTCTCATTTTTTTTCTCCTTAATTTTTAAAACTAATTTTTGATTGATATTGATTAAATTTCCTTTGATTTTGTTGTATTCTTTTATCGTCTCAACGCTAATATTATGTTTTTTAGCTATGGTGTATATACTATCTCCTTTTTTGACAACATAAATTTTTGTATAAGGAATAGTTGTATCTACTTTGGCTAATTTTACTTCTTTTAAGTTTTGTTTAAATACAGAGCTTTTTCCAAGTGGTACATATACATAATAATCTTTTTTATCAGGTGGAGTAAAATCAAAATTAAAATGTGGATTATAGCGTTTAAATTCCTTATAAGGCATTTTAGCAAGTTTTGCAAGATCTTTTAATGAAACACTGGATGGAACGGAATTTTTTTCTACTTCGCTAGATAAAGCATAGTTTAATAAAGCACCATCTTGAGAGATTAAAAAGTCATTATTATTAGCCAAAAAAGCCATAGTTAAAATTTTTCGTATAAAAACTCTAGTTTCTAAAGGTAAAAATTTTTTATCCGGATCAAGCAAGACTTTTAAATCATCACTTTTAGCCATTTTTATAGCTTGTCTTAGTTTTCCATCACCACAATTATACGCTAAAATCGCTAAATACCATTTTCCAAATTGTTCTTTTAATTGCCTTAAATAAGCAATTGCAGCATAAGTTGATTTTACCAAGTCCTTTCTTTCATCCACATAAGGATCAATTCTTAAACCTAAAGTTTGTGCAGTTGGTTTCATAAACTGCCAAACACCCACTGCTTTAGTCTTAGAAACACTATGGGTTTTCAAACCTGATTCTACAATGGCCAAATATAAAAATTCTTGAGGTATATTTTCTTTTTCTAAAATTTTACGAATAATTGGAGTAATTTTATAAAATTCTCTCATAGTATCAACTAAAGTCTTAGAGTGTATATCAATCGAAGATTCTTTAAATTCTAAAAAAATTACATCACTTAAATAACTTGGTTCGATATCTAAATTTCTTAAAATTTGTGCTTGTTGACTATAGTGTTCTGGGCTAGTTTGCAAAGCATACAAATGAGTATAAAATAAAATTATTAAACAAAAAATTTTGTTTTTTATCATTTTATACCTTGAAAAAACAATTTATTTGCATTTAAATTGGTAATTTTAACTACTTCATTTTTGGTAATATTTAAAATTTGAGCCATTTTTTGTACTACAAAATGAGTTAAAATAGGATCGTTTGTTTTACCTCTGTGAGGTTCTGGAGTTAAGTATGGTCCATCAGTTTCTAAAAGTAATTTTTCTTTTGGAATTTTGGGTAAAATTTCAAGTAAATTTTTAGCATTTTTAAATGTTAAAACTCCGCCTATACCAAAATAAAATCCTTTTTTTGACAAATTTAACAAAAGCTCGCTAGAATTAAAACAATGCAATACTCCACCATTTAATCTATCTGCATATGAATTTAAGATATTATAACTATCTTCATTTGCATCTCTTACATGAACAATTAAAGGTTTATTATATTCTGATGCTAAATTGATTTGAGAAACAAAAACTTCTTTTTGTTTTTCTTTTATCTTAACATCTTCACTTTTTAAACGATAATAATCAAGCCCACATTCTCCAACAGCTATACATTTATCATCAGTGATAAATTCTTTTAAAATCTCTATATCAAATTCATCTATATCATAAGGATGCACTCCACATGCAAAATATACACCCTCATAGCGATGTGCAATCTCTCTTGCCCTCGGTAAATCTTTAATATCAGCTCCCGGAATGATGATCTTATCCACTCCATTTGCAAAAGCATTACAAAGCATTTCATCTAAATAACCAAAATAAGCTTGATTATCTAAATGACAATGAGTATCTATGATTTTATTTTCAAAATCACAATCTAAAAACATACCTCTACCCTATTTCTTCCATTAGCTTTTGCTAAGTCTAAAGCTTTTTGAGCATTATTATATAAATCTTGAGCATTACTTCCTTTTTGACCAAATGCAACCCCAATAGACACGCTATAATCAACTTCATCTAAAGCGATCAACGCACTTTCTTTAGAAATACTCACTCTAATATTAGAAAAAGTTTTTAATGCATCTTTATTTCCGGTATTTTTTAACACCACATAAAATTTGCCATCTTCAATTTTAGTTGCTAAATCCATACCACGAATTTGATCTTTGATTTTTTTAGCAGTATATTTGATAATTCCATCGCCACAATCATAACTAATCTCATAATTAATAGTTGCCAAATTATCGATATCAATTAGCGCCAAAGCAAAATCTTCTCCACCTTGAACATCTTCAAGATAATCATAAAATTTTTTCTCAAAAGTAATATGATCATCAAAACCTGTAAGCAAATCTTTATTTAGACTATATTCATCTAATAAAACGCATTTTTGCATATAATCAAGACAATTATTAACTCTACAATTTAAAGATTCTTTTTGGAAAGGTCTAATCACATAATCATTTACACCCTTTCTAAACGCTCTAGCCTCTAAAGCATCATCTTTATCACCAACCATGATAACTCCAAGATCTATTTTGGAGTATTTTGAGCGAATTTCAACCAATAAATCTTCTCCATTAATCACCGGCATAGTCGCATCACAAATTACTAATTTTGTATCAGGATTATCACTTAAATAATTTAAAGCTTCTTCTCCATGTGCAGCTGCTAAGACATTAAAAAGTTGATTATTTAAATTCTTTTTCATTTCAGCGCGTAAAGCTACATTTGCTATGGCTAATATAATTTTAGTTTTATTGTTTTTTTGAAGCATTCTAATAGAGCTTAACATCTCATCAATACAGCTTTCACTTTCTTTTTGGATGTAGTGGATAATGTCTTTTTCCATAAATTTCTTTCTAGTTTGTCCATCACTACTTCCTGTTAAAACAATAGCAGGGATATTTTTTTCTAAAACTACATCCACAACTTCGCCATTTGGAGCATCAGGCAAACAAAGATCAACAAAAGCCATGAAATAATCATTTTTTAATAATTCTTTTGCCCCATTCATATCAAAAGCAACATCTACTTTTAATCCTAAAGTGCTCTCAACTTTTTTCGCTAAAAGCTTTGTGAGCATTTTGTTATCATCAATAATTAAAATTTTTTCTTCCATAGGCAATCTCTCTTTATATAAAATATTTAAAATAAAATCATCATTATAACATATTGAAATTTACTTTTCATTGTTTTAAAGTAAAGTTTTTGCAAATTCCAATGCTTCTTTGGTAATGTTTTCTCCACTAACCATTCTTGCTAATTCTTTAATTCTTTCTTCATCTTCTATTTTTCTAACCTTGCTTTCATCGTTATTTTTTTCAACTAAAAAATGATTTGCTGCTTTTGAAGAAAGCTGAGGTAAATGAGATATTGCAAAAATTTGATAAAAATTGGCCAACTCCTTAAGTACTTTAGCTATACTCATAGCCTCTTTACCACTTAAATTTGCATCAATTTCATCTAAAAATATAATGCCTTTAGCATTATTCATGATATTACATTCAGTGGCAATAAATGAAAGCCTTAAACGATTAATCTCCCCTGAACTAAGATTTTTTACATTTGCTTCATTGATACTTAAAACAATTTCATCTTTTCCTAAATTTCCTAATTCACACTCTTTTATTTGTAATTTTACATCTTTCATATAAAGTTTTAAAAGATAGGAATTTAACAATTTTTCTAAATCTCCAAGTTGGTTCTTGCGCGCTAAAGTAATTTTTTTACTTTTTTCTTCTAAAAGATCTTTGAATTTTGACACTCTTTGTTCTAATTCTTTTTTTTCAAAACTTAAATTTTCATAATGAGCTAATTCTTGTTTTTTAGTTTTTAAGGCCTCTAAAGCTTCTTCTATACTTCCATATTTTGACATTAAAGAAGATAATTTTTCGATACGATCAAGCACTTCTTCTATATTAAATTCAAATTCATCAAAACTTTGATTTTCCCAAACCACTCTTAATTCATTTAAACACTCAGAAAAAAAAGAACTATCCACATCACTAATATTTAATGCATCAACAACAGCTGATTCTAGCTCAAAAATTTTACTAGCTTTATTCCATGCTGCATCGATTTTGTCTTTTTTTGAAAGTCTTTTTTTTACATTCATTAATTCTTCAAATTCACCAATTTTTGGATTGATATTTTGAATTTTTTCTATTTCAAAGCTAGTAAATTCTTTTAACTCTTCAACTTTTTTTTCTTCCTCATTAATACACTCTAGCTTATTTTTATCTTCTATATATTGTTGAAATATTTCTTTAAATTCTTGTTTTAATGCTTTAAATTTAGCATCTTTTTTTTCTTGCATACAATCAAGTAAATTTAAAAATCTTTCATTTGAAAATTCATTATTTTCCTTAGCTGAAAGATATTTTATAAATTCTTTTGATAGAGTAAGTAGATTTTTTTTAGAAATAAGTTGATTGTTTATAAAATAACGAGTATTTTTATCTTTTAAATATTTAAATACATTTAAATCTTCATTTTCTATCCCAAAGTCTTCTAAATTTAGCTTTTCATCTAATAAAATTTCCACCATTTTTGCTTCACTCTCACTCAAAGCAAAAGCAGATAAAATAGCCTTAAAAAGCACTGATTTACCAGCTCCACTAAGTCCAGTAAAAACAGTAAGACCAGGTTTAAGATCTAATTTTGCTAATTTAAAACCTAAATTTTCTTTAATCAAAATACTTTCTATCATTATTTTCCCCAATTTAATTTTTCTTTTAAAACTTGAAAATAATCTCTATTTTCTTTATGTATAAAATTGAGTTCTTTTTTACTCAAACTTATGGTTATTTTTTCATATTCTTGTGGATTGATGATTTCTTGTCCGTCTAAATATAACAAACACTGCTTTACTTTTAATTCAAGCTCAAACCCAAAAGGTAAAACTATAGGGCGTTGTGTTAAAGAATGCGAACAAACAGGAGTTAAGACAAAAATTTCACTTAAAGGATGTATTATTGGTCCACCTGCACTGATATTATAAGCAGTAGAACCACTGGAACTTGCTATAATCAAACCATCTCCATAATAAGAATTAAAAAGCCTATCTTGAAAAAACACTTCTACTTCAGCCATCAAAGCATTATCTCTTGAAAATACAGCATCATTAAAAGCATATTTTTTGTAAATTTTTCCATTTTTATGCAAAGAAATTTGCAACATTTTTGCAGTTTCTATTCTAAAATTTCCTTCAAAAAAATCTTCAAAAAAATCTTTTATTTCATCAAAAGAGCAAGCTGTTAAAAATCCTAATTTTCCAGCATTTATACCCAAAATAGCCTTTTTAAATTTAAAGCTTTGCCTGCATAAAGATAAAAGCGTGCCATCACCCCCTAAAGAGATTAAAAAATCTAAATTTTGTAAATTTTTTCCAGTAATATCTTCATCATTTAAAAAAAACAAAGAAACATTTCTTTTTTTTAAAATATCTTGCAAAATTATAATTTGCTCGTTTAAATTTGTATCTTTACGACAAAATAAACCAATTTTTTGAATTTTTTCTACATCAATTTGCTTTTTCATAAAAAAATTATAACAAAACTTAGCTAAGCATAAAGAATAAAATAATATAATTACAATTTATTAAAACAAAATCACAGCTTTTAAGGAAAAATTTTGAGAACTCATTACAATACAGATCTTGATATTAAAAATGTCGGCGAAGAAGTGACATTATGCGGTTGGGTAAATTCTTATCGCGATCATGGTGGTGTGATTTTTATCGATCTTAGAGATCGTACCGGATTAATACAATTAGTTTGCGATCCTGCAGATAATCAAAAAGCACATAATATAGCTTCTAGCGTAAGAAATGAATATGTTTTAATTGCAAAAGGTAAAATCAGACCTCGCGGGGAAGGATTAATTAATCCTAAATTAAAAACAGGCGAGATTGAAGTTATTATTAATGAGCTAAATATAGAAAATGAAAGTTCAGTCATACCTTTTGCGATAGGCGATGAAAGTGTAAACGAAGAGCTTAGATTAAAATATAGATTTTTAGATTTAAGAAGTAAAAAATTATATGATAATTTTGCTTTAAGATCAAAAGCTTGTATCGCTGCTCGAAATTCTTTAGCTAATATGGGATTTTTAGAAGTTGAAACTCCTATTTTAACCAAAGCAACACCAGAAGGTGCTAGGGATTATTTAGTTCCATCTCGCGTGCATCAAGGCGAATTTTATGCCCTACCTCAAAGCCCTCAGCTTTTTAAACAACTTTTAATGTGTTCAGGTTTTGATCGCTATTTTCAAATAGCAAAATGTTTTAGAGATGAAGACTTAAGAGCAGATCGCCAGCCTGAATTTACTCAAATTGATATTGAAATGAGTTTTTGTGAGCAAAAAGACATTATCAATATGGCTGAAAATTTACTCAAAGATATATTTAAAGCCTGTGGAAAAGAAATCACTATACCTTTTAGACAAATGAGTTATAAAGAAGCTATGGAAAATTATGGTTCTGATAAACCTGATTTGAGATTTGATATGAAATTTATCGATGTGATTGATATATTTGCAAAATCAAATAACGAAATTTTTGCCAATACAGCCAAAGATACCAAGAAAAATCGCATCAAAGCTTTAAGAGTTCCAAAGGGAGATACAATTTTTTCAAAAAGACAAATGCAAAGATTTGAAGAATTTGTGCGTAAATTTGGAGCAGGAGGGCTTGCTTTTATACAAATGAAAGAAGATGGACCAAAAGGACCACTTTGTAAATTCTTTAGTGAAGATGATTTAAACACCTTGCTTAAAAGATGTGAGTTAGAAATTGGCGATGTGGTATTTTTTGGAGCTGGGGCTAAAAAAACTGTTTTAGATTATATGGGTAGATTTAGAATTTTCTTAGCTAATGAAATGAATATCATCGATGAAGAAAAATTAGAATTCTTATGGGTTGTCGATTTTCCTATGTTTGAACAAAATGATGATGGAAGTTACTCAGCAATGCATCATCCTTTTACAATGCCAAAAAATATAAATGAGCAAGATTTGGAAGAAATTAATTCTATTGCTCATGATGTGGTTTTAAACGGAGTAGAATTAGGCGGCGGAAGTATAAGAATTCATAAAAGCCATATTCAACAAAAAGTATTTAAGCTTTTAAATATTGACGAAGAAGAGCAAAGAAAGAAATTTGGATTTTTACTTGATGCTTTAAGTTTTGGTGCTCCTCCACATGGTGGAATAGCAATAGGCCTTGATAGATTAATCATGCTTTTGACTAAATCTTCGAGCATTAGAGAAGTTATTGCTTTTCCTAAAACCCAAAGAGCACAATGTCTTATGACTCAAGCTCCAAGCGAAGTTAGTAATGAACAAATGAGAGAATTAGGGATTAAATTAAGGGAGAATATCAAATGAAACAATTGTTTTTAATCATCGGTGCACCAGGTAGTGGAAAAACAACAGATGCAAGCATCATAGCTCAAGATGATGCAAATATCACTCATTATTCTACTGGCGATTTATTAAGAGAAGAAGTAGCAAGTGGTAGCGAACTCGGAAAATTAATCGATAGTTTTATTTCTAAAGGAAATTTAGTGCCTTTAGATGTAGTTGTAAATACTATCATTACAGCATTAAAAAATGCTCCAACTAATACTATTTTAATAGATGGTTACCCAAGAAGTCTTGAGCAAATGTTAGAATTTGATAAAGTTTTAAAAACACAAAATGAAGTTGTTTTAAAAGGTGTAATTGAAGTTCAAGTAAGCGAAGAAGTAGCTAGAGAAAGAGTTTTAGGTCGCGCTAGAGGATCTGATGATAACGAAGAAGTATTTAACAATAGAATGAAAGTTTATTTAGAACCTTTAAAAGAAATTATAAATTTTTATTCTAAAGAAAATTTACATTTTAGCATTAATGGCGAAAGAAGTATAGAAGCTATAGTAGCTGATATGAAAAAATTAATACAAGATTTATTAAAATAAAGGATATAAAAATGGATATTAGTAAAATTAAAATTGGAGAAAATCCAAACAAATTAAATGCCCTAATAGAAATTCCATATGGCTCAAACATTAAATACGAACTTGACAAAGAAAGTGGCGCTATAATGGTTGATCGCGTGATGTATTCAGCGATGTTTTATCCTGCAAATTATGGTTTTATACCAAATACCTTAGCAGATGATGGAGATCCTATTGATGTTTTAGTATTAAACGAATACCCTATACAAGCTGGAGCTGTAATTCCTTGTCGTTTGATTGGTGTATTGCTTATGGAAGATGAAAGTGGAATGGATGAAAAATTACTTGCTGTTCCTATAAGTAAAATAGATCCAAGATACGATAGTATTAAAAGTTTAGATGATTTACCAAAAGCAATTTTAGATAAAATCAAAAATTTCTTTGAAACATATAAAATTTTAGAACCTAATAAATGGGTTAAAGTAAAAGAATTTGCTGGAATTGAAAAAGCAAGTCAAATTTTAGAAAATGCTATCAAAAACTATAAATAACAATTTAAGGATTTAAAATGAAAAGTATTATTGCTTTAAGTGTAGCTTTAATAATATTGCTTGGTGCAAGTATTGGTTTTTATGTGTGGTATTTTGATGATGAAAAAACTTATGTGTATGATTATACAAAAGAAAATAATTCATATAAAAATTACTCAAGCACAAATCAAGATTATAGCTATAACACTCAAAACAATAATACCTATAATCAAAATTTAAATTCTTACACCAATGAGACAAATGAACCAACTCAAACACCTTCTATTCAAGAAGTACAAGAAAACTCAAACAACACTGCAAATATAAATAATAATTTAAAAGATGATACAAGCAAAAAAGAAGAAATTATAAATAACGAAAAACCAACAAATCCTACTCAAGAAGAATCCAAACCAATAAAAAATTCTACCAAAGAAGAACAAGCTAGCTCTTTTAAACAAAAACCTACTAGCTCAAAATCACAATATAAAAGCACTATGCAAGAATACATCGAAAAAGGCAAAACAAGTAAATACGAAAGTAGATTAAGCAGTGATTTTGTAAAAGTTTATGTTTTAAATGGCAAAACTTTAAGTGATTATAGAATTGGACTTTTAAATGAAATGATTCGCCCTATTGCTGAAATTTCAAAGGATTATAATTTAACTATTTTTATCCAAATGCTTCCAAATGACAATATGAATTTAAGTATTTATAATAAAGATATTATTTTTGATAAAAATAAGAAAAAATACAAATATGTTAATATGGATATAAAAGATTCTAAATTCTTATTTGACAGAAATGGCTATAGTGATTATAGCAATGAAGATATACTTGAAAAAATCAATCAAAGTTTAGCAAGAGAAGATATCATCAAAAGAGTGAAAATTCAAGGTTATGCAGATGATAGAGGAAGCTCTTTTGCAAACTATATGATAGGTTTAAATAGAGCAATGAATGTCGCAAAACATTTCTTTACTTTCACAGAAGTAGTGCAAATTCAATCTTTGGGTAAAGATCAATATCCACTAAAAGATAAATCTGATCAACAAAGACAAGACAATCGTAAAGTAGAAATTAATTTTTATAACTAATTTCTACATCAATTTCAAAACTTCTTTAATATTTTTAAGCTAATATAGCAATTTTACATCTCTTCTTTAAGGTAAACATTATGTATGATAAATCACTAGAAAAAGAATATTATAAAATTTGCGAAGAGCGTGGATATTTTGAAATAGATGGTAATAAAAAAATTCAAAAAAAAGACAAAAATTTTTGTATCATGATGCCTCCACCAAATGTAACAGGTGTTTTACACATAGGGCATGCTCTAACTTGTACATTGCAAGATATCACAACTCGCTATAAAAGAATGGATGGATATAAAACACTTTATCAACCAGGACTTGACCATGCAGGTATTGCAACTCAAAATGTAGTAGAAAAACAGCTTTTAGCTCAAGGTATAACCAAAGAAAAATTAGGAAGAGAAGAATTTATAAAAAAAGTTTGGAAATGGAAAGAACAAAGCGGTGGAACCATAGTAAAACAAATGAGAATTTTAGGCATCACTCCTGCTTGGAGTCGTTTGCGTTTTACTATGGATGAGGGTTTAGTTAATGCTGTAAAAAAAGCCTTTGTAGATCTTTATAATAAAAAACTTATTGTTCGTGGAAATTATATGGTAAATTGGTGCACACACGATGGTGCATTAAGTGATATAGAAGTAGAACATAAAGAAAACAAAGGGAAATTATACCATTTAAGATATTTTTTAGAAAATAGCAATTCTTATATAGTAGTTGCTACAACAAGGCCTGAAACATATTTTGGCGATAGTGCGATTATGGTTAATCCAAATGATCAAAGATATAAAAATCTAATAGGACAATATGCCATTTTACCTTTAATCAATAAAAAGATAAAAATCATTGCTGATGAACATGTTGATATGGAATTTGGAACAGGAGCTGTAAAAGTAACCCCCGCTCATGATGTAAATGATTATGAAGTTGGATTAAGACATAATCTTGAATTTATTACTATATTTGATGAAAAAGGAATTTTAAACGAGCATTGTTTGAATTTTAAAGGCAAAGAAAGATTAGAAGCTAGAGATGAAATAGTTAAAACCTTAGAAGAAAAAGGTTTTATAGAAAAAATAGAAGATTATACCAATCAAGTTGGATATTGCTATCGTTGTAAAAATGTTGTTGAGCCCTATATTTCCAAACAATGGTTTGTGAAAAATGAAATTGCTAAAGAAAGTATAGAAAAGGTTAATCTAGGTGGAAGCAAATTTTATCCTTCGCATTGGATTAATAGTTTTAATGCTTGGATGAGAGAATTAAAAGATTGGTGTATTTCAAGACAGCTTTGGTGGGGTCATCAAATTCCTGTGTATTATTGTCAATGCTCACATGAATGGGCAAGCGAAGAAACCCCTGCTTCTTGTCCAAAATGCCAAAGTAGTAATTTTAAACAAGATCAAGATGTGTTAGATACTTGGTTTTCATCAGGACTTTGGGCAATGAGTACTTTAGGATGGGGTAATAAAGAATGGGGTAAAAACACCCTTTGGAATGAAAGCGATTTGAAAGATTTTTATCCCAATTCTTTATTGATCACTGGTTTTGATATTTTATTTTTTTGGGTTGCTAGAATGATGTTTCAAAGCACTAATGCCTTAAATGAGCTTCCTTTTAAAGATATTTATTTACATGCTCTTGTAAAAGATGAACAAGGTAGAAAAATGAGTAAATCTTTAGGCAATGTCATAGATCCAGTTGAAAGTGTAGAAGAATATAGTGCTGATATTTTACGCTTTACCCTAGCCTTACTTGCAATCCAAGGAAGAGATATTAAGTTGAGTAACGATAAGCTTTTGCAAGTTAGAAATTTTACAAATAAACTTTACAATGCAAGCAAATTTTTACTTTTAAATGAAGAAAAATTTGAAGATTTAAATCCAAATCAAATCCAATCAACATTAGCAAAATACATGCTTTCTCGTTTTAATCTTTGTATTAAAGAGGTAAGAGAAAATTTAGATAATTATCGCTTTAATGATGCAGCAAATACTTTATATAGATTTTTATGGGATGAATTTTGTGATTGGGGTATTGAACTTAGCAAAGCTGAAAAATCAAGCATAAAAGAACTTGGAAGTATTTTTAAAGAAGCATTAAAACTTTTAAATCCTTTTATGCCATTTATTAGTGAATATTTATATCATGAACTTAGCAAAACTTCCATCCATACACACGAATCTATTATGATTTCTAAATATCCTGAATTTACTTCTCAAGATAAACAAATAGAAGATTTATTTAATATTATCATTGAAAGTATAGTTTCTGTGCGTCGTGCTAAAACTTTAGTAGATTTAGCTAATACAAAAATTCAAAAAGCGTATATAAAATTAAACGATTTTTCTTTAAGCGAGCAACTTAAAAATTATACTAATTTCATCACTACTCTTGCAAAATGTGAACAAATTGAATTGGTTGATAAAAATATAGAAAAATCAATCAGAGATGTAAGTGAAAAATTAGAAGTTTTCATCCCTACGCAAGATTTAGATTTAAGTGGAATTTTAAATCGTTTGAACAATCAAAAAACAAAACTCGAAAAAGAATTTAATAAGCTTGATACAATGATGAAAAATGAAAATTTTATTAAAAATGCACCAACGCAAATTGTAGAACAAAATAAAAATCAACTAAATACTATAAAATCACAATTAGATAAAATTTGTGAAGAAATTTCTAATTTACAAGGTTAAATAAGTGATAAAAATACAAAATTTAAAAAAATACTACGGCAAAGACTTAGTCATCAATGATGTATCTCTAGAAGTTTCAAAAGGTGAAATTTATGCACTTGTTGGGCATAGTGGAGCTGGAAAATCCACTTTATTACGATGCATTAATGGCTTAGAAAGTTATCAAGATGGTAGCGTTAAGGTTTTTGATCAAGAAATTAAAACCCTTAAAGAAAAACAACTTAGAGAATTTAGAAAAGATATAGGTATGATTTTTCAGCATTTTGCTCTAATGAGTCGTAAAAACATTTTTGAAAATATCTCCATGCCTTTAGAAATTCACGGGTTTAATAAAACAAATATACAAAAAAGAGTTTCAGAACTTTTAGAGCTTGTAGGACTTAGCAATAAAAGTCATTCTTATCCAGCACAATTAAGTGGCGGGCAAAAACAAAGAGTAGCTATAGCACGAGCTTTAGCTTTAAATCCTAAAATTTTATTAAGCGATGAGGCAACTTCGGCTTTGGATCCTAATACTACAAATAATATTTTAGAACTTATTGCACAAATTAATAAAGAATTTAATATAAGTGTTATTTTAGTGACCCATGAAATGGAAGCAGTAAAACAAATAGCCCATAAAGCTGTTTTGCTTGAACATGGGCAAATCATAGGAAAAGGGAAAGTTGAAGAATTATTTTTAAAACCCAGTCAAAAAATGCGTGAATTTTTAGGAGAAAATGAATTTTTACCGCAAAATGGGATAAATATTAGGCTTTATTTTTGCAAAGAAAAGGCAAACCAAAGCATTATTACTCATATGGCTAGAACCTTAAATATAGATTTTAATATAGTATGGGGAAAAATTGAAAAATTAAACAATAATGCTTTGGGTAATTTAGTTATCAATATTTCACCTAAAGATCAAGAAAATGTATTAAATTATTTGCAAAATAATGGCGTGATTTGGGAGCTTGTATGAATTTAGAAACCATTTTAACTACTTTTGAAAATATTTTATATCCAGCTTTGTTAGAAACTTTATACATGAGTTTTGTTTCAACATTTTTAGCTTTTTTAATCGCTATAATCCCCGCTATAGTGCTTACCGTTACAGACAAAGGGGGATTGTGTGAAAATAAAAGTATTTACAATGTGCTTGATTTTATCATTAATATTTTAAGATCTTTTCCATTTTTGATTTTAATTGTAGGTTTAAGCCCATTTACTAAATACATCGTTGGTATGAGCATTGGAACGACAGCGACTATAGTTCCTCTTACTATAGGGATAGCTCCGTATTTAGCTAAGATGATAGAAAGCGCTTTTAAAGAAATTGATCAAGGTATTATAGAAGCTGCAAGATCTTATGGAGCAAGCAAAACTCAAATTGTTTTTAAAGTCATGCTTAATGAAGCACTTCCAAATATCATCAATGGCACAACCATGATTTTAATCGTAGTTGTAGGTTTTTCTGCTATGGCGGGAACTGTTGGAGGAGGAGGTTTGGGGGATGTAGCTATACGCTATGGTTATGAAAGATTTAACACTCAAATCATGATACAAACTGTAATAATTTTAATCATTTTAGTGCAAATCATACAATTAATAGGAAATTTACTCTATAAAATAACAAAAAGATAATTTATGAAATACAAACTAGGAATTTTACTAGCAGCAACTAAAAATTCAAGTTTTACAATAGGAACTTTACTTATTAACATCATGGATTTAATGAGTGAAAAAATAGATATATTTTATATCATCCATGATGGTTTTTCCACTCAAGATCAAAACATAATGAAAAAAATCGTTAAAAATAAAACTATTAAATTTATACTATTTACCCAAGAACATTTCATCGAGCTTATAAATCAAGATAAAATTTCAGATTTGTTTTTTATTAAAAGATGGACTCATATGGCTTTTGCTAGATTTGAAGCATTTAAATTTTTACATGAGTGTGAATGTATTGTTTATCTTGATTTTGATGTGTTATTATTAAAAGATATTAGCGAACTTTATCGTTTGCGAAGTAAAAAATACCATTTTGGAGCAAGGTTGGGTAAAACCTTGATTAAAACTGCATTACCTTTAGAAAACAACTACCCTAACAAATGCGTTTATCAAACAGGTATTTTAGTTTTTACTGATCTTATAGAAGATCCGTTAAAATGCTATGATTTCATCTATACTTACTTATCAAAAAACAAATTCAATGTCCAAGATCAAGGCGTATTTTCATTAATGCTTTTGCAAAATAATTTTAAAGTCAAAAATTTAAAAGATAAGTACACAGGAAGTACTCATTATCTTACCAATATAATGCAAAATGCTTCTTTGGTACATGCAAGCGGGGCTAATAGTCGCTTTTGGAATAGCTCATTATGTAATAAAACTTGGCCAAGTTGGCAAAAATATTACGAGCGATGGCAAGAACTTGGCGGAAGTAAATATCAAGGAAAAATTCAAATAGACAAGAGACATGTTAAACAAAGAATTAAATACCATCTTTCATATAAACTAGGATATGCTATCATAGATGCGGCAAAAAACAAAAAAAAGATTTTTTTACTCCCATATACACTTTTAAGAATTTATTATCAACATAAAAATATTGCTAAAAAATTCCAAGAAGATATAAAAAACAATCCTCATCTTAAATTACCTCCTTTAAAAACTTATGAAGACTATCATACAGAAGGTTTGCAAAATAAACGCTCTTGTTCTTATAAAATAGGTAAAAATCTCATACGCGCTCAAAAAAATTGGCGCAAAGGAGGATATTTTATCTTTATCAAACAATTAAAAAAAATATCACAAACTTACAAAAATAGGTAAAGCAAATCTAAAATATCTTATTAATATTTTTATATTATAATCTAAAGCATATCAAATTTATTAAAAGGGGCAATTATGAATTTGTTAAAATTTATTGCTTTAAATACACTTTTAGGTGCAAGTTTATTTGCCAATGAAATCATCACTGTAGCAGCCACTCCTGTTCCCCATGCAGAAATTTTAGAGCAGATCAAGCCTGATTTAGAACAAAAAGGATATAAACTAGAAATTAAAGAATTTACTGATTATGTTTTACCTAATTTAGCAGTTGATGGCGAAGAAATTGATGCGAATTTTTTTCAACACACACCTTATTTGGAAGAATTTAATAAAAACAAAGGAACTAAATTGGTAAAAGTAGCAGCAGTTCATATAGAACCGATGGCTATTTATTCTAAAAAATTTAAAAGTATTGATGAATTGCCAAATGGAGCAACTATAGCCGTACCGAATGATCCAACAAATGAGAGTCGAGCCTTAGATATTATCGCAAAAGCAGATTTAGTTGAATTTAAAGATAGCGTTTTAAAAACCCATGTTGATATTATCAGTAATCCTAAAAAAATTAAATTTATAGAGTTAAAAGCAGCTCAACTTCCAAGATCTTTAGAAGATGTTGATTTTGCAATTATTAATTCAAATTATGCTTTATCAGCAGGCTTAAACCCAGCTAAAGATAGTATTTTAATTGAAGATGGTCAAAGTCCTTATGCAAATATACTTGTCACAAAAGAAGGTCATGAAAATGATGAAAAAATCAAAGCTTTAAGCCAAGCCTTGCAAAGTCAAAAAGTAAAAGATTATATCAATCAAAAATACAATGGCTCAGTAATACCTGCATTTTAAACTAAATCTTGAGTAAAATACTCAAGATTTTATCTACAATTTATAAGATTTGCTGTAATTTTTGCAATTTCTAATTCTTCTTCAGTAGGAACTATCAATATATTTATATTAGAATTTTCTTGGCTAATTTGCCCACTTCTTAAATTTGCATTTTTATTTGTGTCTATTTTAAAGCCTAAATGCTCTAATCTTTTGCACACTTTTTCTCTTACCTTAGAATCATTTTCACCTATACCTGCAGTAAAAATTAATGCATCCACTCTAGGTAAAATAGCATAATATGAACCAATATACTTAGCTAATCGGTAACAAAACATATCTAAAGCAAGTCTTGCCTTATCATCATTTTGTTCAATTTGTGCATGTATATCCCTAAAATCATTATAACCACAAATTCCATATACACCACTTTTTTTATTCATAACAACATCAAGCTCATCAGTGTTTAATTTTAATTCTTTAGATAAAAAAGGTAATACAGCTGGATCCATATCACCACATCTAGTTCCCATGATTAAGCCCTCCAAAGGAGTTAAACCCATAGAAGTATCAACACATTTTCCATTTTCTATAGCACAAACACTAGCGCCATTTCCCAAATGAGCACTAATTACATTAAAATTATTGATATCTTTACCAAGTATATCTGCAGCTTGCTTGCTCACATAAGAGTGCGAAGTCCCGTGAAATCCATATTTTCTTATTTGATATTTTTCATAGTATTCATAAGGAAGTGCATACATATAAGCATAATCTGGCATACTTTGATGAAAAGCTGTATCAAAAACTGTTACATTTGGAACATTTTTAGCAGCACTCATCATAGTTTTGATGCCTACCAAGTGTGCAGGATTATGCAATGGAGCCATATGAGAAATTCTTTCAATTTCTTTTAAAACATCATCATTAACGATGCAGTGTTTAGTTAAATTTGAACCTCCATGAACAATCCTGTGCCCACAACCATCAAGTTCGTTTAAATCGCTCAAAATTCCACTTTGAGCAAACAACTCATTTATCAGTTTTATACCCTCTTCATGATTTTTTATGGCTAATTCTTTTTGAATTTTTTCTGAAGTTTTCAAATTTTTTAATTCTATATTTGAAATTTTCTCACCTATTTTTTCAACTAAACCTGAAGCTATCGCTTCATCATTATCAAAAAGCTTAAATTTGATTGATGAAGAACCTGAATTTAAAACTAAAATTTTCATTTTTCTCCTTCTTGTGCCTGAATTGCACTTAAAACTACAGTATTAATAATATCTTCAACCAAGCAACCTCTACTTAAATCATTAACTGGCTTTTTAAGACCTTGTAAAACTGGACCTATGGCTAAAGAATTAGCCGTTCTTTGAACCGCTTTATAGCATATATTTGCAGCATTTAAATCTGGAAATATAAATACATTAGCATGGCCTGCTACTTTAGAATTTGGCATTTTACTTTTTGCAGTCATTATATCCACTGCTGCATCAAATTGTATAGGGCCATCAATTAAATATTGTGGATATTTTTCTTTTGCAATTTCTACAGCTTTTTTTACCAAATCTACGCTTATTCCACTACCGCTATCACCGCTAGAATATGAAAGCAAAGCTACTTTTGGATCAAGTCCAAAAGCTTTTGCACTATTTGCACTCACATATGCAAGTTCTGCAAGTTGTTCAGAAGTAGGATTTGGCATAACTGCACAATCTGCAAAGACATACACTTGATCTTCTAAAGACATAAAAAACATGCCTGAAACAGAACTTACATCGTTTTTAGTTTTAATAAGCTGTAAAGCTGGGCGTATAGTTTGTGCTGTTGTGGTGCTTGCTCCACTTACCATCGCATGAGCTTTATTAGTATGAACTAACATAGTACCAAAATATGTTTTATCTTGGATAAGACTTTTTGCTTCTTCTTTACTCATACCCTTGTTTTTTCTTGCTTCATACAAAAGCTCTTCAAATTCTTCATTATATTGTGAATTTTTTGGATTTATAATACGCACACCATCAATTTTTATATTTAAAGTATTAGCCTTAGAGCAAATTTCATTACTATCGCCAAGCAAAATCAAATCAACAATATCATTTTGTGCCAAAAATTCACTTGCTTTTAAAATTCTTTCATCAAAACTTTCTGGCAAAACTATGATTTTTTTATTAGATTTTGCTTTTTCAAAAAGCTCATATGAAAATCTTGCCTTTGTTTTATAAGTATAAGAATCAATCAAAGAAAAATCTTTATCATTTTTTAACAATACAAAATTTTTTAATTTTTGCTCTAATAAAAAATGTAAAATTTCATAATCTTTGTTTTCTTTTGCATATAAAGGAGTATTTAATTCTTTAGCCAAAGATATATTTAAATTTAAATCACCCATTAATCCAAAATCATGCACACCAAAACTTATTATATGATGATTTGCTTTAATTTTTTCAAAGTCTTTTATGATTTTTTTAAAAAAATCACTTGAATTTTTAATCATAATTGTTTTGTAATTTTCATTATCAAAAGTATAAGAAAAATTAAAATTAATTTGTCTATCATGGCATAATTTTTCTACTTTTTCTTTAACAATATTGTTTAAAACTGGAAAATAAAAAACAACATCAGCATTGATTTTATTAATACACGAATAAACTAATTTTTCATCATAATTTAAAACAAAAATTGATTTCATTGCTTCCTTCTTTTTTAACAAATTAGTTATTTTTTTTGTAATATAATAATATTAAAATTAATCATAATTAAGATAAGGTTATAATTTATGAAATTTAAAAATGTTAGTTTATATATGTTACCTTTAGTAATGCTTGGTTGCAGTGCTACCGTAGATCCACATATTAATATGAAACCACCTGCTTATGTGGAAGAACTTGCACCAAAACAAAATCATAATACACAAACTAATCCTGGTTCACTTTTTGGAAAAGGAGATAATCCATTATTTTCTGATAAAAAAGCTATGAATGTAAATGATTTAGTAACTGTAATCATTAGAGAAACTGCTACACAAAATTCGCAAGGTTCTAAAGCCACCAGCAAAAACAACAATGTCAATCTAGGCGGCGGACAAATCACCACAGGAGCTGGACTTAGCAAAGCAAGAGATTTTTTAAATGATTATACTAATGTAGGCTACAAAACTTCTAGTACTTCACAATACCAAGGCACAGGAACTCAAACTAGGAGTGAAAATTTCCAAACAACCATTTCAGCAAGGGTGATTAAAGTATTATCCAATGGAAATTATTTCATAGAAGGCAGTAGAGAGCTTTTGATAAATGGTGAAAAACAAATTATCCAACTTAGTGGCGTTATAAGACCTTATGATATTTCTCAAGATAATATGATAGATAGCAAATACATTGCGGATGCAAAAATCCTTTACAAAACCGAAGGTGATATAGACAAATCTACCCGCAAACCTTGGGGAACAAAATTTATGGAAACTGTTTGGCCTTTTTAAGCCAAACATTTCTACATAAAACTTGGTGCATCATTTGAAAATAAAATCAAATCTCCATTTTTTGTAAAATTAGCCAAAGTTTCTACTAATTTAGTTTTATCTTTTAAAACAATATTTTCAAGTTCAATGTATTTTTTTAAAGTTTGACTATTTACTTCTGAAGTGATAATCACAAAATCAAAACACTCATTAATAATCTTACAAAGCTTGATATTTTCTTCTTCATTAACTTCAACTATACCAGGTGTGACAAGCACTCTACGACCTTGATAAGTTTTACAAAGCTCATAACTTTGACTCATACCTTTAAAATTTCCATTAAAACCATCATCAATGATAAATTTAGGCTCCTTTGAAATAATTTCTAATCTATGCTCTACAGGTTTTAATTTAGCCACATTTTTAACAATATCATTTATATCCACTTTTAAATAATAACTCATCGCTATACACGCACTTAAATTATAAGCATTAAAAACTCCAAGTAATGGTGTGTGAAAACTATATTCTTGATTATCAAGTTTCATTTTAAATTTTAATCCATCTAAATTAGCTTGCACTTGAGTTAAAAAATCATCATAAAATTCATCTTTATATAAAGTACTTGAGTGGAGAAAATATTTTTCCAAACGCTTTGAATTTAATGCTTCTAATTTAGTCTTGCGTATATTTTCTTGGGTTTTAAAATACTCAAGATGAGCCAAACCTATCTCCCCTACTATACAAAATTGAGGATTTAAAAATTGAGTGATTTCTAAAATATCATTTTGTTTTCTAGCACCTGCTTCGACTATGTAAATTTGAGTATTTGGATTTAAATTTTCGTTTATATCTTTGATAATTCCTAAAAAAGTATTGACACTTCGTGGGGTTTTATAGCAAATATATTGCTCTTTTAAAAGTTCATATAAAAAATTTTTTATACTTGTTTTACCAAAACTTGCAGTAATTAAAATAATCTTTAAATCATTATTTGCAAAAATTTTTTTCTTAGCCTTTTGTATAAAATACAATTGGTTGATTTTTTCTATTAAAAAACTGCATACAAAAGCACAAATTAACGCTTCTAATCCTAAATAATGAAAATTTACAAAAACCACACTAAATACAAACAAACATAAAAAATATCGTTTGATTCTAGCTGTAAAAACTAATTTTTTATCTAAATTTTTATATAAATATACACTATAAATCAAACAACATACAAACGCGATTAAATATGGTAAAAAATTATTGATATATAAAGAAAAAATAAAAAATATATATGGGATACAGATAAAATATATATGCCACAAAGGTTTAGCAAAATGCAACAAAATTCTACTAAATTTATAAGAATACCATTGCAAAGCCAAAATCAAATAAAAACCTATGATAAAATTTAAACTCAAAAAAGAAATAATTTCAAGCATCAATTGCAAATTCCTTATCGATTGTTTCACTGATAAATTGAGCATGCTTTAAAAAGAAAAAATGATCGCCCTCTAAAGAATAAAATTTCCCTTTTTTTACTAAAGAATGTATTATGGCTCCACTCTTTAATGGCGTGGCTTTATCTTCATTGCCCCAAAAAATCAAAATAGGATTAGATAAGCTTTGAAATTCTTGCTCTAAATTTTCATTGACAACTTTTTTAAAAGTTTCATACATAATCTCATTCATATCTTGAGCATCTTTACTGATGAAAAATTTTCTAATATTATCGCTATATGGGAGATGTTTTAAAATTTTAAAAAGTGTGATTTTAAATTTAACCTTAAAACTTTTTGGCAAAACCACACCCGCACTAGAAAGTAAAATCAAACCCTTATAAACATCTTGCTTACACATCAAAGTAGCAACTTTTCCACCAAAAGAATGGCCCATTAAAAAATCGACCTTAATTTCAAGAGTTTTTATAAAATCCTCTACAACTCTTGCATAAGCATAAGAATCCATAGCTACATCAGTACTTGAATTACCAAAACCGGGTAAATCAAGATAAATTTGTTTGTAATCTTTTAAATATTGGCCAAAAGCTTGTTTCATAAGTTCTTTATTAGCTCCCCAACCATGTAAGATAAGTATGGTATTTTTGCATTGTAAATTTAAAATTTCATAACTTAGATTGTAAAAATAGCCATTAGAATACACTCTAGTCTTTGCCATTATTTGCCTTTTGCTTATAAATATTTTCTAAAAGCATTACAGCTTCACTCAAACGCTCATATTCTTCAAAACTAAGCAAAACAGCTTCAAATTTATTATTTTTAACTATAACAAGCCTACCATTTTCACTTTTTTTAGTTTTTTCAAGTATGGTGCTAAAATTTCTTACCACTTCAGTTGCAGTATAAATTTCATCTTTGCTAAAAGTAGTCATAATTATAACTTGCCTTTTTGCCCGTTAATATTATGTAAAAATTTATAATCAATCTTAATTTGTTTTTCAAGATTAATATTTTTTGCTAGCGTATTTACAATTTGAGTAAAATCTTCAAAAAGATAATTGGCTAATGAACCTGGGTTTGGATTGATTTCATTTAAATAAACCTCATCATCAATCACAAAAAAATCACAACGAATCAAAGCACCTTTAAATAAAGGATTATAAATTTTGCTAAAATTATCTTTTAATTTTTGTTTTAACTCCTCGCTAATATCAGTTTCACTGATTTTATTGCTCTCTGAAAAACCTAAATATTTTTGCTCAAAATCTAAAATTTCATTTTTTTTGGGTTCTTCTATCATAGAAAAACAAAATTCATCATTGATCATACATCCTGCAAGATTGTATTCTTTTATATTGCTTATAAAATTTTCAACCACGATATCATCATCAAATTCATAAGCAATATCTTTTGCATATTTAAAATCTTCTTCATTTTTAACTATACTAATACCAATACTACTGCCAAGCCTTGCAGGTTTTAAAATACAAGGAAAATTAATATTTTCATTTTTATCTTGATGTAAATTTAAAACCTTATAATCAAGAGTTTTAACCCCAACACTTTTTGCATAAAGCTTTGTAAAGATTTTATTAAAAGATAAAACACTAGCTTCTAATCTTGGGCCAATGTATTTTAAACCATAAAAATCTAATAAAGCAGCTATTTTACCATCTTCTCCATCTTTGCCATGAACAACATTAATCATCATATCTATTTCAACTTTTTTATCGCCAAACAAATTTTTAATAAAAAAACCGCCCTGCTTTAAAATCAATTGTTTTTCTTTTTTATATGCACCGCTACTAAAAGTCTTTGCATTCATTTTAACTTCATCAATAAGATAAAATTCTTTTTTATCATCACAAAATATGAATTTTTTTTGAGCTTTTAAGACTTTTTTTAAAACCACTGCACTTACTATGCTAATTTCATGTTCGTAAGAATTTGCACCAAAAATAATCCCATATACCATTAATATCCTTTTTATGCTAATTTTTTCAAAGCTTCTTTTATAAGCTCACTAGTTTCTAAACTTTGACAAGCACTTAAAGCTTTCAAAATACTTTCTTGTTTAAATCCTAAAGAAAGTAGTGCAGCCAAAGCTTGAGAATGTACTGGATTTGAATTTTCAATATTTATTTTAGCATCGCTTAATTCTGCGATAATTCTTTTAGCGCTTTTTGACCCTATGCCTGGAACTTTTTTAAACACATTCTCATCGCCATTTTGCAATGCTGTATAAAATGCATTTGTATCCAAACTTGAGCAAACAGCCATAGCAGTAGTTGCTCCGATACCGCTAATTTTAATCAACAATTCAAACATTTTTTGCTCATTTATATCTAAAAATCCATAAAGTTTATGAGAATCTTCTTTGATAATTTGAGTTATTAATAATTCTATTTTGTCATTTTTATTAAATTTTGCAGAACAAAATAAAGATACATTAATTCCATAACTTATTCCATTTGATGTTTTTAAAAATACAAAAGTAGGATCTTTCTTGGTTATTTGACCTTCTATTGCAACTATCATTGATCTTCCTTATAAGTAGTAAGCGCGCGAATTTCATAACTTGCATCATCTTCACCTATTTTTATTAACTGCAGGCATTGAATTTTTTCTTCTTTTTGAGGAGAAAAAGTTAATTCTTTGCTTGGATATAGCAATTTAAATTTAATTTCATTTAAATCTGCCCAATTACCATTTTTATTAATAATTTTTGCTTCCAATAATTCTTCTTGGACTTTTTTTATTTTTTTAATGCCATCTTTTTCTTGCTCTATCAAATTTTCTAGCGTAGTTTTTAAATGATTAAAAAGTTCTATTTTGTGATTATAATCATTAATCGTGCTTTTGTAAGCTTGTGGTATAGGTTTTTTAGCAGCCATAAATTCTTTTGCTTTCTGCTGCAAAAGCTTTACAGAATCTTTACTTACATGGATGGTGTGTCTTATTTCTTCTAATTCATTTTTAGTTCTTTCTTGTTCGATTTTATTATTTTCTAAATTTTGCAATAACACTTCACCACTATCATCTTGCTCAAAAATTTTAGCATGCTCTATGATTAATTTATTACCGGTTCCTTGAATTTTACCTATACATATAAGTTTTTTTGCACTACACACGCAATTATCAAAAAGTTCATCTATATAAATTTCATCTGCAATAATCTCTCCGCCCATGGCTTTTTTTATATTAACTTTTTTTGCTCTAAGAATTCCATTTTCCAAACCTTCAGCTTTAAATTCATTTGCCTCGCAATATCCTTTTAAAATATCTACTTCAACATTTTCTCCATAAATTTTACTTTTTTGATGCATACTGCCTTTAAGCAAAAGCTTTTTAGCTCTTAAAGTAGATTCTTGAGCTATATTTCCTATTACTTCAAGCTCTTGAGCTTCTAAAGTTATCCTAGGTCCTACAGCTTCTTCTAATAAATTAGTATTTTTAACAACAATACTTACTTGTTTATCTAATCCAGCCCAAATAGAACCTGTGCTTTTAAAATCTACCTTGTTAAGCTCCAAATGATTTTCTATTTCATATGTAGAATTATGAACCACAATAAAACCATCTTTTTTTGCTATATATTTTATACTTTCTTCGTCTTCTTTGATTTCAAAATTATTAGAAACACTTATTTTTTCTTCATTCAGTTTAGGTGGTAAAGATTTTAAAAATTTAAATTTTAAACCCCTACCTTCTTTTCCATCTTTGGGTTTTATCCTTTCTATGGCAAGCTCATCTTTTCCTATAGAAACTATATAATTTCTATTCATCATATCATCAAGATTTTTTAATTTTTCAATATAATGAAAAATAATTTTTTCATCAATACTAGTTTGTGGCTTTAACCCTTTACTCACTTCAAATTCTATCTCAAGATCAAATGTTTTTTTTTCTTTAACTTTTGTATTAAAACTAATAATTTGCCTTTTGAAATCAAAAATTCTAAATCCAAGCAAAAACCCTTCTTTTATCATCCGTTTATAAATAGCTTCAAAAACATCTAAAGCAATTTTTTCATGATATGAAATATTTTCATTGGCTTTTACAATAGCTTTTAAAAAAGTGCATAATTCATCGGTTTTTAATTCTACATTAATTTTAGAACTTGCAATATTTGCTTTGGTATCAATTTGAATTTTATATTCTTGCTCTATGTTTAAATTTGGATTTAAAAAATTTTCATCTTCTTCAAAAATTTGTAATTGTTGCTCATTTACTTTATGCCAAGTTTGATTATCAAAAGTATAAGAAGTGCTAAAACTTAAAAGCTTAAAATCTAAATTTTTAGCATCAATTTTATTTGCAAGAGCAAAAGATAAAAGTTCTTTATAAGGATCTTTGGTATATAAGATTGTATTTTCTTTCATATATTCAAAACTTTCATAAATTTTTATATATTAAAAATCGATTGTAGCTAAAATAAAATCAAAATTTCGTTAAAATTGTTTATATAAAAATTTTACAATATACAAGATAACATTTAAAGAATAAAAATCAATGAAAAAAAATATTATTTTTAAAAATTTTATTATCAATTCTTTAGGAATTTTATTTTCAAGAATACTGGGTGTTTTAAGAGATATTATCTTAGCTTTATACTTAGGCGCTGGCGTATATAGTGATATTTTTTTTGTAGCCCTTAAAATGCCAGCATTTTTTAGAAGAATTTTTGCAGAAGGTGCTTTTGGACAAGCATTTTTGCCAAATTTTTTAAAAGCTAGCAAAAAAGGCGCTTTTTGTCTTAATGTCTTGACTCAATTTAGCATCATTGTTTTTTTACTTTGCGTATTAGTTAGTTTTTTTTCTACTTTTTTTACAAAAATATTTGCTTTTGGATTTAATCAAAAAACCATATTGTTAGCCGCTCCTTTGGTTTCGATTAATTTTTGGTATTTATTTTTTATATTTTTAGTTACTTTTTTAGGTGCTTTGTTAAATTATAAACAAAAATTTTTTATCACTTCTTTCTCTGCTTCTTTTTTTAATCTTTTTGTAGTTATAGCTGGATTTTTTGTCAGCAAAGAAGAGCCATTAAAAGCTTTATATTATTTTTCTTATGCGACTGTTTTAAGCGGATTTGCTCAACTTGTATGGCATATGATTGCTTTAAAAAATACTAAAATTTTAAAAAGTATGTTTTTGAGTATTAAATTTAAAAGAACAAAAGCAAAACTTGATAAATTTCATTCTACTTTTATGCATGGACTTTTAGGTTCTTCTGCAAACCAACTTAGTTCCTTACTTGATACCACTATTGCAAGTTTTTTAATGGCAGGAAGTATTTCGTATTTGTATTATTCTAATAGAGTTTTTCAGCTTCCTTTGGCCTTATTTGCAATAGCTTTAAGTCAAGTAAGTTTTCCTAAAATTTTAAAATACCTAAAGGCAAATGAAGAAAACAAAGCCTTGATATTTATGCAAAAAGCTTTAGAGTATTTAAGTGTATTGCTAATCTTAGCTACCATTATAGGAGTAGTTTTAGCTAAAGAAATTGTTGAATTTTTATTTCAACGAGGAAATTTTAATGAGCAAGATACTATCATCACTGCATTGTTATTGCAAGCTTATCTTTTAGGGTTAATACCATTTGGTTTACAAAAATTATTTTCTTTGTGGTTATATGCAAAATTTAAGCAAAAAACAGCTGCTATTATTGCTTTTAAAACTCTATTTATATCAGCTTTTTTTAGCATAGTTATTATTTTACTTATAAAAGAAGATGAATATAAAAGTCTAGGTATAGCTTTGGCATCCTCTATCAGTGCTTTTTATCTACTTTTTGCAAATATAAAAGAATTTGGTTTTAAAAATCTTTTGGCTATACTTAGGATTAAGTTTTGGGTGTTAAGCTTTATCTTTTTAAGTTTTTTTGCTTTTGTATTATATGAAAGTAAAAGTGTTATGATAAAATTTTTAATTTATTGTTATCATTTTTTTAAAGGTTTATTTTTATGATCTTATTTGATAGTGTTCAAAAGAAAAAATGTCAATTTATCCCTAAAGAAAAAAATAAAGTATATATTTATTTATGCGGACCTACTGTGTATGATGATGCACATTTAGGACACGCTAGAAGTAGCGTTTGTTTTGATTTATTACAAAGAGTACTAATAGCCAATGGCTATGAAGTGATTTTTACAAGAAATTACACAGATATTGATGATAAAATTTTAAAAAAAATGCAAGAAAGCAAAAAAAGCTTAGAAGAAATTACCAATTTTTATATCCAAAGTTATGAAAATGATATGCAAGCTTTAAATATCCTAGAACCAAACTATAAACCAAAAGCTACAGCTTATATTAAAGAAATGATTGATTATATTCAAAATTTATTAGATAAAGATTTTGCATATAGACTTGATGATGGAATTTATTTTGATACAAGCAAAGATAAAAAATATTTTTGCATATCAAACAGAAGTGTAGAAGATACAAAGTCTCGTTTAGAGGAAAATAATACTAAAAAAAATCCAAGTGATTTTGTATTATGGAAATTTGATGAAAAATTTTATCCTGCTATTTTTGGCACTGGTAGACCTGGGTGGCATACAGAATGCGTTGTGATGATAGAAAGTATTTATAAAGATAAATTAGATATCCATGCTGGTGGAATGGACTTACTTTTTCCTCATCATGAAAATGAAGCAAGTCAGTGTCGCTGTAAAAATAATTATGAGTTAGCAAATTTTTGGCTTCACAATGGTTTTGTACAAATTAATGGTGAAAAAATGAGTAAAAGCTTAGGCAATAGCTTTTTTTTAAAAGATTCTTTGAAGATATTTTGTGCAGAAGCAATTAGATTTTACCTACTAAGCTCTCACTATAGAGCTAATTTTAATTATTCTTTGGAGGATTTAAAAAACTCTAAAAAAAGACTTGATAAATTTTATCGTTTGAAAAAACGCTTAAATTTAAATGCCTTCGATGATTTAAAACCTAAATTTAAAAACCAAATAACCAAAAACATCATAGAAATTTTAAATGATGATTTAAACAGCTCTAAAGCTTTAGCACTTATGGATGAATTTATTAATGAGTGCAATAATCATTTAGATAAAAATCCAAAAGATAAAACATATAAAGATTTAAGTAGCGAAATTTTGCATGAGCTTGGTTTTATCTTTGGCATAGGAAAAGTAGACACTATAAAATATTTTCAATTTGGCATTAGCAAAGAAGAATGTAAAAAAATAGAAAAACAAATTATTTTACGCAATGAAGCCAAGCAAGCAAGAAACTATACTTTAGCTGATCAAATCCGTGATAATTTAGCTAAAGAAAATATCTTATTAATGGATACACCAAATGGCGTTGTATGGGAAAAAAATGGATAAAAATTATAAAGAAATGAAGCTCAAAGAGGTTTTGAGTCGCTTTAAACCTTATTATAAAGAATACTGGTTTTACTTTGCATTGGCTATTTTAGGTATGCTTTTAGCTAGTGGAGGAACCGCTGCTAGTGCTTATATCATAGAGCCTATTTTAAATAAAATTTTTATAGAAAAAAATATTGATTTGCTTTATTACATGCCACTTTTTGTTGTAGTGATTTATTTTTTAAAAAATCTTGGAAGTTATATGCAAACTTATTATATTTCTTATGTTGGTATGGATATATTAAGAAGATTAAGAGAACTTGTTTTAAATAATATTTTGCGTTTGGATATGGTTTTTTTTCAAAAATACAGAAGCGGAGAGCTTATAAGCAGATGTACTTCAGATATTGGTGCTTTGCAAAATATAGTCTCTAGTATCATTCCAGAAATTTTACGAGAAAGTATTTCAACCATAGGACTTTTAAGTGTAGTAATTTACCAAAGTCCAAAATTAGCCTTTTTTGCTTTAATTGTGCTTCCGCTTGCTATAATACCTCTAATAATTTTTGCTAAAAAAATTAAAAAAATAGGTCGCAATACTCAAGAAAAAAATTCAGACTTGGTAGCAAGATTAAGTGAAATTTTTTCTAATATAGAACTCATAAAAGCTTCTAATGCTAATGATAATGAAATGCAAAAATTTAGCAAAAATAATGATGAAGTTTGTAAAATTTCCTTACGAGGAATTAGAATAGAAGCTCTTAGTAGCCCTTTTATGGAAACTATGGGTTCAATAGGGGTTGCAATTGTAATTATCGTTGGTGGCAAAGAAGTCATAGAAGGCAATTTAACCATTGGTGCATTTTTTAGCTTTTTAACTGCACTATTTTTAGCTTATACTCCTATTAAAAGACTTTCATCTTTATTTACAAGATTACAAATTGCGGTTGCAGCAAGCGAGAGAACTTTTTATCTACTAGATTTAGAGCCAAAAATCAAAGGTGGTAATCACATCATAAATGAAGATATTCAAAATATAAGCTTTAAAAATGTAGCCTTAAGTTATTATGAAGATAAATTAGTCTTAAAAGATATTAACTTTTCTTTTAATAAAGGGGAAATTTTAGCTTTAGTAGGATCAAGTGGCGGAGGAAAATCTTCAATTATTAATCTTTTGATGTATTTTTATGAAAAAAATAGTGGAGAAATTTTAATCAATCAAAGCGATATAAGCAAATTTAATATAACAAGTTTAAGAGAGCATATTTCTTTAGTTACTCAAAATATTTATATTTTTAACGATACCATTGCCCAAAATATAGCTTATGCAAAAGATTATAATGAAGAAAGAATCATAGAGGTATTAAAACAAGCTAATGCTTATGAATTTGTCCAAGATCTTGGAGGAATTCATACTTTATTACAAGAACATGGCAAAAATTTATCAGGCGGTCAAAAACAACGCATTGCTATTGCAAGAGCTTTGTATAAAAATCCTCAAATTTTAATTTTTGATGAAGCCACTTCAGCTTTAGATAATGAAAGTGAAAAAGCTATAATAAAAACCATTGAAGATTTAAAACATAATCATTTAATACTTATTATTGCTCACAGACTAAGCACCATAGAAAATGCTGACAAAATAACTGTACTTGATAAAGGTAAAATTGCTGCAATTGGAAATGACGCCTATCTAATGGAAAATTGTGAAATTTACAAAAAACTCAAACAAAAAGTTCAAAAGAGTGAAAAAAAATTATCAAAAGAAAACTAAAGATTATGAAATTTCAGCTAAAATAATATTAATTAATTTTATGAGAATACGATGATAAATTATGAAAATATAAAACCATTACTTTATAAATTTGATCCCGAAACCGCCCATAGTATAGTTGAATTAGGTATGCGTGGGATTGATTGTATCTTTCCAGGATCTATGAGTTTTTTTGCAAAAGATTGCATTTATAATGATGAAATGCTTCATCAAAAAATTTTTAATCTAAATTTTTATAATCCCGTTGGTTTAGCAGGTGGTTTTGATAAAAATGCTACGATGATTAGGCCTTTAAGCGCTTTAGGATTTGGATTTTTAGAATATGGTACTTTTACCCCAAAAGCTCAAAAAGGTAATGAAAAACCAAGACTTTTTAGATTAGTTGAACAAGAAAGCATACAAAATGCGATGGGGTTTAATAATAAAGGTAAAAATTACATTGCTCAGCAAGTTAAAAAAGTATATCCTTTTAGTATCCCATTAATTGCAAATATAGGCAAAAATAAACACACTTCAAACGATGATGCTATCAATGATTATCTAATTTTGATAAAAGATTTTAAAGACTTATGTGATATGTTTGTTATTAATATATCATCGCCAAATACTAAAAATTTAAGAGATTTACAAAGTGAAAATTTCATCAACACTCTTTTTGCTCAAGCAAAAGAACTTACTGCTAAACCTATTATATTAAAAATTGCTCCTGATATGGATATAGATAGTGCTATATCGCTTTGCAAAAGCGCAATTGCTGCAAAAGTCGATGCTATTATAATGGCAAATACTAGTATTGATTATTCTTTAATTGATAATATGCGAAATTTTGGTGGAATTAGCGGGAAATTGATCGCACAAAAAAGTGCTACTTTTTTTAAAGAAGTTGCAAAAGAAATTTACAAAGATACGATTTTGATAGCTTGCGGTGGTATTGATAGTGCTGAACTTGCTTATGAGCGTATTAAAAATGGAGCTAGTTTAATACAAATTTATACAGCTTTAATTTTCAAAGGACCGATGATAGTAAAAGAAATTAATAAAAATTTAGCAGAACTTTTAAAACAAGATGGTTTTCATCATATATCTCAAGCTATAGGAGTGAATTTTAAATGATAGAATATAAAAAAATTACCCTTGAAAACCAATTAGAAATTTATACTCTTCCTGTGAATAAAAAAAGTGGAGTAATTAGTGTAGATATTTTTTATAAAGTTGGTTCGAGAAATGAAAAAATGGGAAAAAGTGGTATAGCCCATATGCTTGAGCATTTAAATTTCAAAAGCACTAAAAATTTAAAAGCTGGAGAATTTGATGAAATTATCAAAGGTTTTGGTGGAGTAGATAATGCTAGCACAGGCTTTGATTATACACATTATTATATAAAGTGTTCAAATGAAAATTTAGAAAAATCTTTATGGCTTTTTGCTGAGCTAATGGAAAATTTAAATTTAAAAGATGAAGAATTCCAACCTGAAAGAGATGTGGTTTTAGAAGAAAGAAGATGGAGGACTGATAATAATCCTTTAGGATATTTATATTTTAATCTATATAATCATGCTTTTTTGCATCATCCATATCACTGGACTCCTATAGGTTTTTCTAATGATATTCAAAATTGGACCATAGAAGATATAAAAGATTTCCATCAACAATTCTATCAACCTAAAAATGCTATTTTATTAGTTAGTGGAGATATTAGCGAAGAAAATGTTTTTAAACTTACAAAAAAATATTTTTCCCATATAAAAAATACCAAAAATATTCCATTAGTTTTTGAAAAAGAACCTGTGCAAAATGGAGCCAAACGAGTCATTTTGCATAAAGAAAGCGATGTAGAACTTTTAGCTCTTGCTTTTAAAATTCCACCTTTTAATCACGAAGATATGCCAAAACTTTGTGCATTAAGTGAGATTTTAGGAAGTGGAAAAAGTTCTTTAATTAATGAAATTTTAATCGATAAATTAAGTTTAATCAATGAATTTTATGCTTATCCTAGTGAAAATATTGACGAGAATTTGTTTATTTTTATTTGTATTTGCAACGAAGGTATTAAAGCTATAGATGTAGAAAAAGAACTTTGGAAAATTTTGAATGATCTTAAACATTCTAAATTTGATGATGAAGTAATGGAAAAAATTAAAAATAATGTTAAAAGTGAATTTATTTTTTCATTAAATAATGCTACTTCAGTGGCAAATACTTATGGATCTTATCTTGCAAAAGGAGACTTAAAACCTTTGCTTGATTATGAAAAAAATATTAATTTACTTACCAAAGAAGATTTAGTTCAATGTGCCAAAAAATATTTTATAGAAAATACTTCTACAACCATTATTTTAAAAAAGGAAGACAATGAATAAAAATGTCATCATAGGTGCAATGACTGCATTGATTACACCCTTTAAAAATGGAAAACTAGATGAGCAAACTTATCATAAGCTTATAAAAAGACAAATAAATAATGGTATTGACGCTATAGTT
Organism: Campylobacter volucris; assembly: GCF_008011665.1. Taxonomy (GTDB): domain Bacteria; phylum Campylobacterota; class Campylobacteria; order Campylobacterales; family Campylobacteraceae; genus Campylobacter_D; species Campylobacter_D volucris_A. The sequence continues at coordinate 64,193 of NZ_VOWJ01000031.1, read as the reverse complement.
CCTGTTGGAACAACTGGAGAAAGTGCAACACTAACTCACGAAGAACATAGAATCTGCATAGAAATAGCTTTAGATGCTTGTAAAGGAAGCAATGTCAAGGTTTTAGCAGGAGCTGGATCTAACGCTACCCATGAAGCAATAGATTTAGCTAAATTCGCAAGAGATAATGGTGCTGATGGAATTTTAAGTGTAACTCCTTATTATAATAAACCAACCCAAGAAGGCTTATATCTTCACTATAAAGAAATAGCTAAACAAGTTGATATTCCTATTCTTTTGTATAATGTTCCAAGTAGAACTGGATGTGAGTTGCAAACTGAAACCATAATAAAATTATTTAGAGATTGTGAAAATATTTATGGAGTGAAAGAAGCTAGCGGGAGTATTGATAAATGTGTTGATTTGCTAGCACATGAGCCAAAAATGATGCTTTTAAGCGGAGAAGATGCTATCAACTATCCTATACTTTCTAATGGCGGAAAAGGAGTAATTTCAGTAACTTCAAATTTACTTCCTGATATGATTTCAAAACTTACCCATTTAGCTTTAAATGAAAAATTTACAGAAGCTAAAAAAATTAATGATGAGTTGTATAATATCAATAAAATTTTATTTTGCGAGAGTAATCCTATACCTATTAAAGCAGCTATGTACATAGCAGGTTTGATTCCTACTTTAGAGTATCGCTTGCCACTTTGTAAGCCTAGCGATTGCAACTTAGCAAAAATAGAAACAACAATGAAAAACTATAATATAAAAGGATTTTAATGGATAATTTTTTTAAAAACAAAACTTTAGTAATTAGCGGTGGAACAAGAGGTATTGGTAAGGCTATAGTTTATGAATTTGCCAAAGTCGGAGCAAATATAGCATTTACTTATAACTCAAACGTTAATTTAGCTCAAGAGATAATTCAAGATTTAGAAAACAATTACAAAGTTAAAGCAAAAGCTTACGAATTTAATATACTTGAACCAGAAACTTATAAAGAATTATTTGAAAAAATCGACACTGATTTTGATAGAATTGATTTTTTCATTTCAAATGCTATCATTTCAGGTCGTGCAGTAGTTGGTGGATATACTAAATTTATGAAATTAAAACCTAAAGGAATCAACAATATCTTTACAGCTACAGTAAATGCTTTTGTAGTTGGGGCTCAAGAAGCAGCTAAAAGAATGGAAAAAGTTGGTGGCGGAAGTATTCTTTCTATCTCATCAACTGGAAATTTAGTTCATATAGAAAATTATGCAGGCCATGGAACTGCAAAAGCAGCGGTAGAAGCTATGGCAAGATATGCTGCAACAGAACTTGGTGCTAAAAATATCCGTGTTAATGTAGTTAGTGGCGGACCTATTGACACAGATGCGTTAAAAGCTTTTACAAATTATGAAGAAGTTAAAAATGCAACAATCAATCTTAGTCCATTAAATCGTATTGGAGAGCCTCAAGATCTTGCTGGAGCATGTTTATTTTTATGTTCTGATAAAGCAAATTGGATCACAGGTCACACCTTAATAGTTGATGGTGGCACCACTTTTAAATGATTTAAGTCCTTTTCTTATCAAAGGACTTTAAAAAAGGTTATAAAATTAATGAATTTACCTAACATTCTAGCTATTGTAAGAATACTACTTGCACCGCTTTTATTTTTTTTACTCATCACAAAATTTGAAAATATCCATCAAACTTGGATAAATTATTTTGCCTGTGTGTTATTTAGCATTGCCGCTTTGACTGATTTTTTTGATGGGTATATAGCAAGAATGTGGGATCAAACAACTAAATTTGGTTCTATTATAGATCCACTTGCTGATAAAATGTTAATGCTAGCTGCTTTTTTAGGATTATTATTAACCCAAAGAGCCGATCCTTGGATGATTTATATTATTTTGGTAAGAGAATTTTTTATCACAGGATTTAGGGTAATTATGATAAGCGAGCAATTTGATGTAAGTGCTTCTTTTGCTGGTAAAGTCAAAACCGCTTTTCAAATCATAGCTATAATATTTTTAACCATGCAATGGCAATTTGCAAATATATTACTTTTTATAGCACTTTTATTGACACTTTATTCTGGTTTTGAATATATATTAGCCTATTATAAACATAACCAAAAAAAGGACAAATTTTGAAATCGTATTTGTTTTTATTTATTATTTTAGCAATTGGTTTTAAATTTTATTCTTTTAATTTTTTAATCACACTTTTTATTATATCTTTTTTGATTTTTTTTCACGAATTAGGGCATTTTTTAGCTGCTAAACATATGAAAGTTGATGTAGAAATTTTTAGCATAGGTTTTGGCAAGACTATTTTTTCCAAAACCTATAAAAATACGCAATATCGCTTATCAGCTCTTCCTTTTGGTGGATATGTAAAACTCAAGGGTCAAGATGATTTAAATCCAAGCCAAAAAAAATATGAGCAAAACAGCTATACAACCCTTAGTCCTTTAAAAAAAATATATATATTATTTGCAGGACCTTTTTTTAATTTCATCTTAGCTTTTTTCTTATACATTATTGTAGCTTTTCTTGGTGTGCAAAAATTAGCTCCTATCATAGGAAATATTGCTCCAGATTCAGCGGCTAGTAAAGCAAATTTACAAGTTGGAGATAAAATCATTTCTATTGATGGTGTAAAAATTACAAATTTTGAACAAATATCCAAATTAGTTTATACAAAAGAAATATCACTAGTCATAGAAAGAAATAAAGAACCTATAAATATCAAACTAACACCGCAAATTGCTCAAGGATATAATGAGTTTTATCAAAAAATCCAAAAGCCACTAATAGGCATAGCACCAAAAAACGAATTTATAACCATTTACCATCAAGGAATTTCTAGTATTTCATATGCTTTTAATGAAAGCTTAGAAGCATCTTTGCTTATATTTAAAGGTTTAGCAAAGATTATTAGTGGTGAATTAGACGCTAAAAACATGGGTGGAATTATCACCATGGTAGATGTAACTTCTAAAGCAGCTAATAGTGGGTTAGTTGTGTTATTTTTAATTACAGCTTTAATCTCTATCAATCTTGGAGTGTTAAATTTATTACCTATTCCAGCCTTAGATGGTGGACATATATTTTTTAATCTTTATGAGTTAATTTTCAAAAAAGAAGTTCCAAAAGTATATTTTGAATATCTTAATTATTTTGGAATGGCTTTACTTTTAACATTGATGGTATTTGTTACCTATAACGATATTATGCGTTTTATGAATAATCAATAAGTTCTAGTAGCAAAACCGTATCTTTTAAAATCAGCAATATTGCTTTTTTGATACCATCCTTGATAAAGCTGTTTAATTAAATTTTGCTCATAGCTTAGTTTAATCTTTACCCACATTGAAGTTTGATCTTTTGCTATTTGCTCATCTTGATAATTTAAAGACAAATCTAACAAAGAAAAAGGAGAGTAAGTAATATTATATTGTTTTTGAGTTTCTTTTATATTTGTATTGATATTTACTATTTTAAAATAAGGTACATCAATGACAACACCAAGTTCTGTGCTATCATTACTATTGCTTTCTTGTACATCATAACGATTTGCATAAGCTTTAAAAAAATCACTAAATTGCACTTCTGTTCCAAAACTTTTTTTTGCTTTAGCTTCGCTATATTGATCATTAAAAGCATTAAAACCTAATTTAAATTGATCAAAATCATAACGATTAATAAGCCCTAAAGAATAAGCATGCTCATCTTGGCTAAATCTTGCTTGTTTTTCCAATAATAAAGTCGAATTTTCATAATCTAACAAAGTATTAATACTTTTAATGCTTATATTCAAAGCATTATAATCCACATTAGACTCGGTTGTATCATTAGAACTTAAATTTAAAACATTTCCTAAAGATTTTGAAGCAAAAGTGCCCAAATCTGTTGTTTCTTGTTTATATTCTTTAGGTTTTTGAAAAAAAACTTGTTTTGAAATCTCTTTATTTTCTTTTTCTAAACTTATATTCTCATCTACATTTAAACTATCTTCCAAATTTGTACCAAAAGACATGCCAAACATCACACAACAAGCTAATATTTTCTTCATTTTTCACCATTATTAAAATATTTTTTATAATATAATATTTTAAAATTAATATTGTTTTATCTTAAACCTTTTTTTAGCTTTCTAATTAAAAATCTAGCAGGATGTAAAGCATATAAAAAATCTTTTTCTATTCTAGGTTCATTAAAAATTAAAGAACAAATCACTCTAGAAGCAATAATTGAACTCGCAAATGCTCTTGAACCATGAGCTATGGAAAAAAATAATGGTACAAAAGCATTAGGCTGAATTTGTTTTTTATTTTTTTGCCATAATAAAGCTTGATAGTGTTTTTTATAAAATTGTTCATCATAAGCTTGCCCCACAATAGCAAATCTATCACTTGAATAAGATCTAAAACCTACCTTAGATCCTATGATTTTTAAATCATCTTTAAAATTTAAAAATTCTTTGATATTGTTTAAATTTTGCATATCATCTTCTATTTGACTTTGTGAATTTTGATTTAACCTATCATAACTTGCACCAATTAGCTGCATATCCAACCTTGTATTAACAGGACAAATATAAGCTTTTGATGAAAGTGCATAAGGTATATTAAAAAAGGGTTTTAAATGGGTACATTGACCTCTTACCTTGCTTAAACTAATATGAGAATAGTTAATAAAATCTTTAACATCAGCTCCTTGGGCATAAATTAAAACATCATATTGAGTTTGACTTGGAGTATTTTTAAAATTTAAGACAAATCGATCATTTTCATAAATATAATCAACAAATTCATAATTTAAAAAAATTCTGGCATTACTTTTTTCAAATAGCTTCTTTACCACTTCTTTAGGCTCAATACACGTACCATCTTTTAAAAATGCTTTATTATTTTCTATATGAAATAAAACATTATCTTTTTGAGAATCAAATCTTTTTTGCATTAAATCATTATGAGCAAATTCATAAACTCCATTAGGTATTAATTTTAAAGTTTGTTGATAAAACCTACTAGCTTCTATAAAAGCATATTGAGAAAAATCTCCTAGTAAAACATTTGGTTTTAAAACTAAAGAGCTTAAAATACCATTAATATTTCCAGAGGCTCCTTTTGCTATATCATCTTCTTTTTCAAAAACATCCACTTCGCAGTTTCTCAAGCCCAATTCATAAGCTAAACTTGCTCCGGCTATGCCAGCACCTATAATCGCAATTTTTTTTACTTTTTTATCCAAAGAAGGAGTGTTAAAATAAGCCTGTATATCATCAAATTCATAACCATCAAAAATAGCTTGAATCATCTCTCTTTTTTTAAATCCTTTGATTTTTGTAACAATAAAATTATATTTTTCTAAAGATTTTTTTAGCAAACTAGCAGCTGAAAAAGTCAAAATTTTTGCTCCAATTTTAGAATTCTTTGCTACATATTGCATAATAGTTTCATCAAACATATCTTGATTTTTAGAAGGTGCAAAACCGTCTAGATACCAAATATCTGCTTTAAAATTCATTTGTTTTAATTTTTCATTAGCTTGACCAAAAACTAAATCTAAAAAACATCCATCAAAATAAAACCTATAAATTCCATCCTTACAAGGTGGATAATAAGCTAAAAATTGTTCCAGTTCAATTTTAAATTCTTCATAAAAACCTAAAATTTTATAAATTTGTCTTAATTTTTCTTTTTCTATGTAAAAATTTTCAAAACTTACATAAAAAAGTTTTTGATTTATTTGTTTTTGCTCTAAAAAACGACGCAAAGTAAGAAAAAAATTTAAACCTATGCCAAATCCTAATTCTGAGATTATAATTTGATCTGTATTAAATTCAAAAGCTTGAGTATAAATAAATTTACTCTCACTCAATCCATCATTAGAATTAAAATAATAATCTTGGAAATCTAAAGAAAAAGGAGAATTTTCTTTTATAATGATATTAGCTTGTTTCATTGATTTTTATAAAAATAACTCTCAATTCCATTGGCTATACCAATAGCTAAAAGATCTTGAAAATTCCTATCTACAAGTCTTGTTCTTTCACTTGGATGGCTTATATAGCCTATTTCTATCAAAATTGCTGGCATTTGTGCTCCAACTAAAACCCAAAAAGGAGCTTCTCTAACGCCACCATCAACAACTTTGTATTTTTTTCTAACATTACTTAAAATACTTTTTTGAACATCAATAGCAAGTTTGTTTGAAGCTACAATTTTTTCACGATTTAAAAAATTTAAAAAAGTTTGTTTTGAAAAATAATTCATTTCCTCAAAATCTGATTGATTTTCTAATTCTGCTGCTTTTTTACTTCTCTCACTTCTTGCGGGAGATAAAAAGAAAGTTTCTATACCTTGTAAAGTTTTAGCTCTTTGTTTGTTTGGAGCTGCATTAGCATGAATTGAGATAAACAAATCTGCCATTTTATCATTTGCCATGGAAGTTCTATCTCTTAAATTGATAAATTTATCTGTGCTTCTAGTATAGTAAATTTTATACCCTCTTTTTTTAAGCTCATTGCCAAGTTTTAAAGCTACACTTAAAACAACATCTTTTTCCTTAACACCTCTATCACCTAAAGTTCCAGGATCTTTACCTCCATGACCTGCATCTATAACTATCACTTTTCCTGATTTTTTAATAGTTTTTTTTGCTGATGGATTAGATTTTTTTTTGACAGCTGTATTTTTTGTAAATCCTATAAACAACTCATCATCATCTAAATCTAAGTTAGTTTTAAACTCTTTAGATGAAGTAAGCACTACTCGTATGGTTTTTTTATCATATTGAACAAGAGTGATGGATTGGTTATTATTAATATCAAATTTTTTTCTATCACCTTCTAAAATTGCCTCAAAACTAACAATGGATCGATATACTTTACCATCTTTGAAAGAATTTATTTTAATATCATCTAAATCTATATCGTTATCTAATTTTAAATTAACACCATTTTTATCTTTACTTGATTTTAAAACATATAAAGGATCTTCTTTTTCTTTTGCAACTACCTTTTTGTCATCAGTATCTTTTGGTAATAACGCTTGTGTTTTTTCTTTTTTTTCTTCATCAATTCCCATAAAAAGAGTATTATCATTTAGTTCTATTTTTGCTTTTAATTCTTTTTTAGATGTTAAAACTAAACGCATTGTTTGAGGATTAAATTGAGAAACTATAATATCGAATTCTTTAAATTTAAAATTTTGTTTAGGTCCTTTTAGCACACCGTCAAAATCAGCAACATAGCGAAAATTTTCACCTTTTAATGTGAAATTTTTAATATCTTTTTGGTTGATTTTTCTATTTAAATTTAACAAAACTCCATTATCTATTTTTTTCATCTCTAAAATAAAAAGCTCTGCTTGAGGTAAGTTTTTATCTTCTTTTTTATCTTGTGTGTTTAGTCTAGAGGTGATATTTTCGTGTTTTTTAACCTTTTGATCTTTAATAACACTTAATGCATTTTTTAATTTTAAAATTTCATCCTCTTTTACGCCACCATCTATTAGCTCTTGCACATAAGCTTTATCATCAAATCCTAAAAAATTAGAACTAATAATCAAACGCTTTAAAATTTCTTTTTTTTCTTCTTCATTGTCATTAATAACACTTTGTATATATAAAGATTTTAATTGCTGATGGAATTGCAGTTTTTCTTCAGGATTAGAAGTTAAAAAAACTTGATCAAATTTTTTAACTTCAGTATTTGCAAATACATTTAAAAAAAATAGTATTAAAACTAAAAATATCTTAAGCATCTTCGCCATGAACTAATTTTTTCATCAATTCTTCTACACTAATTAATTTATCTAATTTATAGCCATTTGCACCAGTAAAAAATAATCCAGTTTCTTTTTTACCACTCCAAGCATCATATAATCTATCTGCTATACAATAACCCACTTTAGTAGCCTCTTTTCCTCTACCACAAGGCGCAACACAATTACTAATACAATTAATCTTTGGTCCCATTCTTTTATCTACTAAATTTAAAAGATTAGTTCTCACACCTCTTGCAGGATACCCCACAGGAGATTTTAAAAGTTCTATATCTTCTTCTTTACAATCTAGCAAAACTTGCTTAAATTCATCACTCGCATCGCACTCAAAAGTCCCTAAAAATCTAGTTCCCATTTGAACTCCACTTGCTCCTAAAGACATCATTTTTTCTATATCTTTTTTATCCCAAATTCCACCTGCTGCAATCAAAGGAATATCACCCCAATTTTTTATCTCAGCTGCAACTTGAGGCACAACATTTTCTAATTGATATTCCTCCATTAAACATTGTTCATATGTAAAACCTTGATGACCTCCACTTTTTGGACCCTCAACCACAACAGCATCAGGCAAACGATTATATCTACTTTGCCATCTTTTACAGATAATTTTTAAAGCCTTAGCTGAAGATACTATAGGCACTAAAGCCACATCAGGATAATCTTGCGTAAATTCAGGTAAATTTGTAGGAAGTCCTGCTCCAGAAACTATCACATTAAAACCAAGCTCACAAGCATTTCTAGCAATTTGAGCATAATTATTACTCGCATATAAAATATTACACCCCAAAGGTGCATCTGCACATACTTTTCTAGCATTATCAATTAAAGCTTTTAAGCCTTCTTTAGAATAAAAATTATCACTGCCATAAGGTTTTGCATTTAATTCTTTACTAATATGTGTTCTATTTTCATAATATCCAGTTCCAACTGAAGATATGATCCCTAAACCGCCATTTAAAGAAACTGCTGAAGCCAGTCTATCCCAACTTATTCCTAGTCCCATTCCACCTTGGAAAATAGGATATTTTATTTCATGTTTTCCAATTTTTAGAGCTTTAAAACTCATTATACCACCTTTATCTTAGCAAATTTTCTTTTTCCAACTTGTAATATATACTCACCTTGTTCTAAATGACATTGCTCATCTTGTATCTTTTGTCCATTAATACTTACTGCGTTAGAATTGATCAATCTTCTAGCAGCAGAAGTAGAATTTTCCATTTGACATTCTACTATTGCCTTTGCTAGCCAAATTTTACCTTGCAAAGCAAATTCTTGCATATTGCTTGGTAATTCTTTGTTGCTATGAATTTTATCAAATTCTTCTTTTGCATTTAAAGCATCGTTTTGGTTATGAAAACGAATAGTAATTTCTAAAGCTAAATTTTCTTTAGCTTTTTTAGGATGTAATTTTCCTTCGTTAATGTCTATTTTTATTTGTTCAATCTCATTTAAACTTTTTTGACTTAAAAGCTCATAATATCTAAACATCAACTCATCGCTAATGCTTAAAATTTTAGCATACATATCTTTAGCTTCTTCTGTAACACCAATATAATTGCCCAAGCTTTTACTCATTTTATTAACACCATCTAATCCTTCCAATAATGGCATCATAATCACAGCTTGTTCTTTAGAAATATTATAGGTTCTTTGTAGCTGTCTCCCCATTAAAAGATTAAATTTTTGATCCGTTCCACCCATTTCAATATCGCTTTTTAAAACAACACTATCATATCCTTGCAACAAAGGATATAAAAATTCACAAATTGAAATCGGACTTTGTTCTTTAAAACGCTTAGTAAAATCATCTCTTTCAAGCATTCTAGCTACACTAAAAGCTGAAGTTAGTTCCACTATGCCAGCAGCTCCAAGCTCATTTAACCATTTAGAGTTAAAATGAATTTGTGTTTTATTTGGATCTAAAATTTTAAAAACTTGCTCTTCGTAAGTCTTTGCATTTTTTAAAACTTCTTCTTTGTTAAGCTTTTTTCTTGTTACGCTTTTACCCGTAGGATCTCCTATTTGGGCTGTAAAATCGCCTATTAAAAATTGCACAATTGCTCCATGCTTTTGTAAAAATGCCATCTTGCTTAATACAACAGTATGACCTAAATGCAAATCTGCAGCCGTAGGATCAAACCCTGCTTTAATGAAAAAATTTTCACCCTTTTCGTAATATTTTTTTATCAATTGTGAAAGTTTTTCCTCATCAATAATTTCTGCTACACCTCTTTTCACTTCTTGTAAAATTTCATTAAAATTCATAAAAAACCTTTTTTAGTGATTATTATATGCATCATTTAAAGATATAAAATCTAAAATTTTATATCTAGCTTTTAATCTTTCTTTTACACTTTCTACATCAATATTACTTAAAAATTCAACCTGAATTTCAAAATAATTAGTTAAAACAGGTTCTGAATCGGCTGAATTAATATTTAAAAGATTTACTTGCATTTTAGCCAAAGTAGTCAAAAATTCAGCTAAAGAACCTTTTTTATTTTCAATAGAAACAATAATCTTATAACTTTTAATTAAACTATCATTCCAAAATACAAACACCATTTCTTTATTTTCTTCAATCATTTTCATAGCTTGTTCGCATAATTTATGATGGATTATAGCTCCATTAGCTTGTCTAAAAGCAATGATTTCATCGCCTCTTTTTGGTCTACAACAATAATCAAAATTAATCGTCGTCATTTTATAATTTGACCCAATCACAATGCTTTCAAATTTTTGCTTTTTTTGCTCAAATTTACAAGCTTGATTGTGATTTGCGTATTTTTTAAGACATACAATTACTTCTTTAAAATAATTAAAATCTAAAGCAATTTGTCTTAATTTTTTACTAAATTTTTCCTTTTGAAGCCACTCTTCTATAATACTTGCTTTTTCATCAAAAACCGTAGAAAGAAGATTGATAGCGATTTTATGATTAAGTTCTTTTTTCTTTTGTTTGCAAAAATCTCTAATACTAGCTCTTGCCTTACCTGTTTTAACGCTATCAATCCACGAACATCGATAAAATTCTTCTTCAGATGTTTCAATACTAACAATATCACCATTTTTAAGCACTGTTAAAAGTGGAACCCTCACGCGATTTACAAATGCACTTTTAGCATGAAGTCCCACTTTTGTATGAACCTCATAAGCAAAATCAAGTGCAGTTGCTCCTCTTGGAAGGGTAAAAATTTCACCCTTTGGAGAATAAACTGCAATATCTTCTATATATAAACTATCTTTAGCATACTCATAAAGTTCTATAGCATCAAAATTTTGAACATCTTCATTTTCTTTACCATGCATAGAAATATCAGCAAGCCAATCCAAATTTGGAGTGGCGATATTACCTTCTTTATATTTCCAGTGTGCTGCTACACCAAATTCAGCAGTTTTATGCATATCAAAAGTGCGAATTTGAGCTTCAATAATATTTTTTGCATCAAAAAGTGTTGTGTGTAAAGTTTGATATCCATTTTGTTTTGGCAATGCAATATAATCTTTAAATCTTGAAATCAATGGATTAAAATGAGTGTGTAAAATTCCTAGAGCCAAATAACAATCATACACCTTTTCTACTAAAATTCTCACCCCTAAAAGATCTAGCACTTCTTCAAGCCTAACACCTTTTCTTTGCATTTTAAGATAAATAGAATAATTATGCTTAATTCTTTTATGGATTATAAAACTACCTTGTCTAAAACCATTTTCTAAAAACAACATTTCGATTTTAGAAATAAACTCATTGAAACCTAACTGAATTTGCTGATCTTTTGAGTTGATATAGTTGTCAATTTGTGTAAATTCTTCTGGTAATAAAAATTTAAAACTTAAATCTTCAAGTAAATTTTTTATACTTGAAATTCCAAGCCTATGAGCAATAGGTGCATAAACCACTAAAGTTTCTTCGCTGATTCTTTTTTGCTTGTCTTCTCGTAAATAATTTAATGTAAGCATATTATGTAATCTATCACAAAGTTTAATTACTAAAACACTTACATCTTCAACACCAACTAAAAGCATGTTTCTAAAAGTTAAAGCGGATTTTGCAAGTTTTTCATTAGATCCTGATTGTATAAGATGATCTTCCCTTATACTAACAATTTTTGTTAAACCTTGGACTAACTTAGTAACTTCTTCACCAAAATAAGTTCTTAATTCATTTTCATCACACTTAGTATCTTCTAACACATCATGCAATAAAGCAGCAATAATCATAGATTCAACTGGACTTAAAAAAGCTACCAAAGAAGCTACTAATATAGGATGAACCGCATAAGGTTCTCCGCTTTTTCTAAATTGACCTTCGTGTTTTTGTATGCAAAAATCAACAGCTTGCTCTAAAGCTCGAGTTTTTGGAAAAACCAAAAACAAAACATCTCTAGCTTTTTGCAAATCTTTACAATTTTTTATATCTTCAATAAGTTTATCTAGTAATAACTCATCATTTACTAGTTTCAATAAAACCCTCTAAAGCAATTTTATCTTCAGCTATTTCATATAAAGCAATATCTGTATATTTGTATTTATTTTTATCTAAATTTACTAAAGCTTCTGCGCCATTAGCTAATTCCTCAGCTCTTTTTGCTACGACTAGTGCTAGTTTGTATCTATCATCTTTCATTTTTTTAAGTGCTTGAGCAGCTATTTGTTCCACTCTCATTTTTTTCCTTTATATTAATTTTTAACAATAGAGCATGAGCTCATATCACCTTTAAGAATTTTAAGCAAATTCCCTTCTTTAAACATATTACACACTATAATAGGCAGAGCATTATCTTTTGCTAAAGCTATAGCAGTATCATCCATAACTTTTATATTATCATGTAAAGCTCTTTCATAGCTTAATTCATTGAGCATTTTAGCATCATTAAATTGGTTTGGGTCTTTGTCAAAAATTCCATCTACTTTCGTAGCTTTAATAATCATATCAGCTTGAATTTCAACAGCCCTTAAAGTAGCTGCTGTATCAGTTGTAAAATAAGGATTTCCTGTCCCACAAGCAAAGATCACTATACGGCCTTTTTCCAAATGTCTGTGGGCTCTTCTCATAATATATGTTTCGCAAAAAGCCTCCATTTGTATAGCGCTTTGCACTCTTACACCCAAGCCAGCACTTTCTAGAGCTTCTTGCATAGCTATAGAATTAATTACCGTAGCAAGCATACCCATATGATCGCCACTAGTTCTTTTTATAAGCCCATCTCTTGCAGCAGAAACTCCTCTTATGATATTTCCACCACCAATTACTATACCTACTTCAACTCCTTCATTCACTAAACTTTTAATTTCAGAAGCTATATATTTTAAAATAGAATTTTCAATGCCAAATCCATTTTCACCAGCTAAAGCTTCTCCAGAAAATTTAACTAAAACTCTTTTCTTTTTATGATTCATAAAATTTTCTCCTTTAAATGCCAAACTATATCAAAAATCGGATTAAAAAAAGCTAATTTACCTAATCATTTCTAAAGGATTTATGTGATAATTTTTTTGAGTTACTTCAAAAGTTAAGTCACTCTCTACTCTTCCGATAATATACCCTTTTTTTATATTTCTTCCTACTTTAACCCCTGGTGCAATTTTATCCAAATGTGCATAAATTGTATGAATTCCATCTTTATTTTCTATAATCACAACTTTTTTTAAAGTCGGTGTAGCTTTTGCAAAAACCACTTTACCATCTAAAACATTTTTTACTGCTGCATCTGGAGTGGTACTTTTTAATACCACATTTTCATTGTAAATTTTTATATTATATATAGGATCAATATAGTTTCCAAATTTTTGTTTAACACTGTAAGAATCTAAAGGAGCAATGGTTTTTTCACCAATATAACGCTTAACATTACTCGTTTGAAAGCTCATACCGATTTGTTGTTTAGAGTTATCCTTAGATTCATTTTTTTCTTGTTTTTGAGCTATTTTTTTTTCATCTTCTTTTTCTTTAATGATTTTTAATTGGCTTAAAGTTTTTCTTAATTCTTGTTGTTGTTCTTGCAAAGATGATAATTTTCGCGTATAAATTTCTTTATCAGTCTTTTGCTTTGCAATCTCCATTTCTTGTTTTTTTCTTAAATTTTTAAGCTCATCAATCTGAATTTTATATTCTTTTAAATTTGCATTAATAATAGAAATTTGATTTTGTTTTTCCTCTATTTTTTTAGTGATATCTTCATAATCTTTTGAAATTTTACGAAATTCTTCATTAAAAATTTTATCTAAATTGCTTACCACTTCTAAAGCTATAATGCTATCTTCACTCTCTATATAATTTTGTGGAATAGCCAAATCATAGGCAAAATCTTTGGCTATTAAATCAATCAATTTACCCTCGATAGTATTTTTATTTTTTAACAAATCTTTATTTTGATTATTTAATTGCTCTAAAGCTTTAATTTGAATTTTTACAGAACTTTCTAATTTTGAAGTTTTATTATTTAAAACACTAATTTCTGAGGCAATTTTTTTTAGATTTTTTTCATTATCTAAAATTTCACTTGCTAAATCTTCAAGTTTTTTTGAAAGTTGTTTAACAATTCTTTCATTTTCTTTAATGTCTTTTTGTTTTTGTTCAATTTCATTAGAAAATCCTAAAGAAATAAAAACACAAAAAAGCAAAAAGCATTTTTTCATTTTCTAACCTTAAACATTACAAAATTAACACACAAAAAGCATACTGCAAGCATTATTATAAAAATTAAAGCCAGATGTGAAAAAATATTTATTTTAGGAAGACTTATATCTACTCCTTGCAAAGCTAATTTGATTGATTCAAGATCGTATACTTGAGTAAAAAATACAACTAAAAACAAAAATGCTACAAAACAATCAATCAAAACTATCTTATAAAGCATAAAAGATCTAAACCAAAAAGGAGCTCCAAACAAACACATAATTTCCACTCTTTGAGTATGCTCAAAAAGCCAAATTTTCATTTGTTTTAATAACAACACAAAGCTTAATAAAATAATAATAAACAAGAAAAACCAAAGTAAAAATTTAACCAAAACAAGTAACTTATAAATTTTCGTATGAGTTTTTGCAAAAGTTTCTACTTTGACTATATTAGAATTTTGCAAAAGTTTATTTTTTAAAGAATCAAGCTCATCATTAGATAATAATTTACTAAGTTTTAAAGTATAAAATTTAGGTAAAGTAGATTTTAAAACTTCTAAATTTTTTGAAGAAATATCATTTTTAAGCCTATCAAGCATTAAATTTGGATCTAAAATATCTATAGATTTAAAATATTCAACTTGTCCTTGTATAGACTTTTGATCCAAAGATGTCTTAGAAACTAAGATGATGTTGTAATCTTTATTTAATAAGTTCTCATAATATTCTATAGTTTTATTGGTAATAATTAAAAACTCAAAAGCAAACATCATAACCATTAAGGCAAAAATCAAAGAAAGATGATTTTTAAGCGATTTCATTCATTCTCCCATTTTCTATATTAAAACGACGATAATCAAGTCTTAAATTTGTAGGAATTCTATGTGTAACTACTACTACACAAGTTCCAAGTAATTCTCTTGCTGATTTTAACAAAGTCCATATAATATCAGAAGAGTATTCATCCAAGTTTCCTGTTGGCTCATCACACAAAAGAAGTTTTGGATTATGCGCTAAAGCTCTTGCCATAGCAACTCGTTGTTGTTCTCCTCCTGAAAGTTGAGCTGGTTTTTTATCGGCTTTAAAGGTTAAATTTACATGTTTTAAAAGTTTAGCAGCTTGTTCTTTACATATATTTTTACTATAACCTTTAATCATTAAAGGTAGCATTACATTTTTTTCTACACTAAATTCTTGAATCAAGCGATAATCTTGAAAAATAATCCCTATTTTTTGTCTAAATTGCAAAAGCTGTGCATTAGAAATATCTATCAAATCACTACCACATACTTTTAAACTTCCACCAATTGGCTCCAAATCCCCATAAAAAGATTTGAGTAAGGTTGATTTTCCACTACCGCTTTTGCCTGTAATAAAAACAAAATCATTATCTTTTAGCGAAAAACTAGCATTTTCTATAACAAGCTCATCATAACCAAGACAAAGCTTTTTAGCTTCTATCATCACTATATTTTCCTTAAAAAATCAATTTTTCAAATAATAAACAATTTTCATAAACAAAATATTTAATTTTTATAAAAACATAAAATTTCTCTTAATTTTTCCATGGCTTTTGAATTTTCCTTTGTTTTAAATGGTTTTCCAAACATAAATTCTACCCCATTTAAATCTAATTTTATATAAATATGCTCAGGCTTATAAAACGCTCCAAATGCTATTTTAATGATATTTCCATCTTTGATTTTATAAATATTTTCAAGATGCAAAAAATAATCTTTACCCTTAAATACTTCATTTTTAAATTTGCGCTCAATTTGTATTAATTCTTCTTGATTAAAACTCATATCCTCTATGGCAAATTTTTCAAAAGAATTTAGCTCTTTACTTTCATCAAATCCACTAATAATTAAATCATATATATCTTTATTTTGTTTTTTCCAACGATCTTCATATTTACTTGAAATTTCTAAATTTTCATTCTTTTTAACAAGAGCATTTAAGCAAGGCAATTGCAAAAACGAATTTAAGGTAAAATCAAAATATAAAAAACTATCTGTTCTAAGCTCGAATTTTCCATCTTTTTTCAAAACCCTAGCACATTCATTGACAAAATTTTCTCCTACAACTCTTCTGTGTGGCTTTTTATCCCAAGGAACTGGAAAATGAAGAAAAATTTTATCTATCAAATTAGACTTTAAAACACTTAATAATAATCTAGCATCAGTTTGAATCAATAATATATTTGTGATATTTTGACTTAAAGCTAATTTTGCAACTTGCTCAAGCGCTGGAGTATAAATTTCAACCCCAATTATCAAAATATCAGGATTATTTTTAGCTTGATAAAGCAAATGCCTACCACTTCCAAAGCCTATTTCTATGTAAATTTTTTCTTTATTGTAAATTTGTTCAAGTAATTCTTTTAAAGAATTAGCAATTAAAGAAGTTTTTTTCACCAATCTTGTATGTTTTAAGGCAATTGCTTCATTTAAAATATCTTGGGCAAAATTTTGCTTAAATACCATCAAAGCTTTTTGTAAATACCCAATCTGAGAAGGCTTAGTATGTTTTTCACCTTTTATTAGCCATTCTTTTTTTTGTTTATCTTGTTTAATTTGTAAAAAAAATTTTTCTTGCTCAATGCGTGTAAAAATTAATTGTATATTTTCACCATAAGCAGACCATAAAAATTCAACTCCATCTTTTTTAAAAGGGAATTGAATATCGTTTAATCTTTGACATTTAAAATTTGGCATTATTTAGCTGCTGTAAATTTATTTGATGGTTTTGATTCTATACCATTGGCATCAATTGCTATGACCTCATAGCTATAAACTTTTCCTGGTAAAGCTGTGATATCTTTTAATTGCTTAGATTTAATCTCCTTAAATACTGCACTACTTCCACCGCCTGTTCTTTTTACTATGTATTCTCGTGCTCTATCGTCATTATCTATCCATTCTACTTTAATACCATCATCTTCAACAGCACACAAAACTATATTTGGAGCCAAAGGTGCACCTAAAGTAATACCCTCAACAGGCTCACTCATCAACGGACTTTCTAAACCATCTTTATCCACCATGCTTACCTTATAATATCTTTTTTCACTTACACCATTGATTGCATCTTCGTAGGTATTTTCAGCAGTTTTTGCCACAACACTTAAAGGCAATAAAGTATTAGAACCTGAATATATTTTATAATAAGCAAAATCTGCATAATCAATTTTATCCCAAGTTAAAATGATTTTTTTAGGTGCATCTTTACTAGCTTGTAAATTTGCAACCATAGGAGGTAAAGCTTTTGTGGTAGATTCTACTATTTTACTTGGCGGACTTTTGATACCATCATAAGTTAAAGCTATGATTCTATATTGAAAGCTCTCATCTGATTTTAAAGAATCATCGATATATTCAGCGCTTAAACGATTTTTAACCTTAGCAAGTTCTTTAAATTTCATATCTTTCATATTAGCCCGTTCAATAATATATGAATTTACCCTAAGATCAGGATGTGGTCTCCATACTATCTTTACACGATTTGGCAAGCCTACTATAGCTTGAGTGAAAGGAACTGGATCAATTACTCTAGTTGTATAAGCTTCTATATTCATTCCATCTGGCGAAACTTGACCAAGTTCATTATAAGTTTTCATAGAATAATAATATTTTGTATTTGGCTCTAAATTAGTATCAGTATAATGGGTTTGAAATTTATTATCTATTTTTGCTATGAGCTCCATTGGAGCACTAACTGAACTTGCTCTATAGATATAAAAACCTGCTATATTTTGATCATATAAAGGCTCCCATTCAAACGCTATACTAGTAATATCTGAAATACTTTTAATATTAGATATCTTTGGCAGACCTTCGTTAATTTGAGCTATTTTAGGTGAACCAATAGTACTACAAGCGCTAAAAACCAAAGCTGCACTTAAGATGGCTAAGTGAAATTTTTTCATCAATCTCTCCTTGGGTGAAATTTTCTTTCAATATCTGCTTAAAATCATCAAATATCGGAGCTTTTATAAATAAAAGCTCTCTTGTTTTTGGATGTATAAAATATATCAAATATGCATGAAGCATTACCCTATTATACTTTATTTTTCCTTTATATCCATATAAATCATCTCCTAAAATATAACGATTAAAATCAGCCAAATGCACTCTAATTTGATGGGTTCTGCCTGTATATAACTTTGCCCCAATTAAAGCGCATTTGCTAGAATTTAATAAATTTAAAAATTCAGTCTTTGCGCTTTTTGCGTGAGGATTTAAAATATTTTTTGTTGTAATTTTTTTTAATCTATTATTAGGACATCTAATGATAGCTTTTTCATTGCACATTTTATCTTCTTTTAATGGCAAATCACACAAAGCAAGATAAATTCTCCCCATACTTTTATCTAAAAGTTGCTGAGCTAAAAATTGATGAGCTTGATTATTTTTAGCTATTACGATTGCACCACTTGTGCCTTTATCTAATCTATGTACAAGTCCTGCTCTATATTCTCCATTTAAATTTGATAATGCATACCCTCTTAGCAAAAGCCAATCAACCAAAGTAGCTTCTTTCACACTACTAGCACCATGAACTACGATATTTGGTCCTTTATTTAATACCAAGATATCATCATCTTCATATAAAATCTCTACATCAAATTTAGGAGTGTATTGTTGGTGTATTGTTTTAATTTGAGGAAGATTGATGTAAATTTCATCTTTACATTTGACTTTGTAAGAGTTTTTATCAATCTTTTTGTTATTTATACTTACTAAATTATCTTTAATTATTTTTGAAATTTGTGAGCGACTTTGATTTAGCACTTTGGATAATAAAATGTCAAGTCTTTCTTCAAAAAGTGATGAAAATTTAAGCATATTTTAGTATTTCCTCAGAATAAAATTTGCAATTTTAACATATAATTACAAAATATTTCATAAAGGATTATTTTGATAAAGCTTGATAGAAGAATTTTAACTCACTTTGATTTTGTTCAACCAATACTTATTCTTCCTATTATTGCTATATCTTTTATTTTGATATACGAAGCAGATGTGCGTTTGGCTGAAAAGCAACTTGTATATACTTTAGTCGGATTTGCTGGGTTTGCTTTTTTCTTTTTTATCCCGCTTAGAAAATTAGCATGGCTTATACCTGTTATTTATTGGATTAATATAGTTTTGCTTTTAAGTGTTGATATTTTTGGTGTTGAAAAATTAGGAGCTAGAAGATGGCTTAATGTGCCTTTTACTGATTTTACCATACAACCTTCTGAAATTTTTAAATCCTCTTTTATATTAATGCTAGCTTATATAATCTATCAAAATCCACCGCCACAAAATGGTTATGGTTTAAAACAATTTTTAAAATTGAGTTTTTACATCTTACTTCCGTTTTTACTCATAGCAGGAGAACCCGATCTTGGAACTGCTTTGATACTACTGATAGTAGGCTATGGAATGCTTTTTATCATAGGAGTAAATTATAAAATTTGGCTTACTATTTTTATAGCTATAGCTGTGGCTTCTCCTATTATTTATAGTGATTTTTTAAAACCTTATCAAAAACAAAGAATTCATGATTTTTTATCTGAAGAACCAAGTTATCATGTCAAACAATCTATCATTGCCATAGGAAGTGGCGGATTAACCGGAAAACAAGCCGATGAAGCCACGCAAACTCATTTTAAATTTTTACCCATTTCAACTAGCGATTTTATCTTTGCTTATACGGTTGAAAGATTTGGTTTTATAGGTGCAGTGATAATTATACTTCTTTATATTTTGCTTATATTTCACCTACTTAGCTTAAACTACAAGCTTAAAGATGATTATTTTACAAGAGTAATTACTAATTGTATTGCATTATTTGTATTTTTATATGTAGCTGTTAATATATCTATGACTATTGGATTTGCACCTGTTGTTGGTATTCCTATGCCATTTTTTAGTCATGGAGGAAGCTCTTTTACAACTTTTATGATATTTTTTGGAATATTACAAAATTTAATTACCTTTAGATATTTAGCTATTGAAAAAGCAATAAAAATAAAATTCTAAATTTAAATTAAGAAAGAAAAGATATAATATCATTTCATTTTTAACTTTCTGGCGGATTTATAGCTCAGTTGGTTAGAGCAACCGGCTCATAACCGGTTGGTCGCAGGTTCGAGTCCTGCTAAATCCACCATTTACTTACTTCAATCTCATATTCATAATCATATTAGATAAAAAGATATTGTCTTTATCAAAGCTTTTTAAGTTATATTCTAGTTTTAAATATCTTTTTTGTATAGTTTGCATTAAAGTTGAAAGATTGTATAAACTTAAACTTTCTAATATATTTATAAGCTCTATCTTACTTAAAAGCATTGATATGAAAAGATTCTCTACTTTTATTAGTTAATTGAAGCAAAGATATGACATCTTTTATAACTTGTAAAATATCATTTGCTACTTCACCATAGCCCCAAGTAAAGATAATATAATTATCATCTATATTTGTAACACCAAATAATAAAGAAGGTGTAAAAATTAAAGCACTTAAGGAATAAAAATGTAAAATCTTTTCATCAATTGTATTAAAGAAGCTAAAGAGTTTGTTTGGTGTAATTGTATTAAGGGTGAACGCTAAAGGGGTGCAACCCTTTAGCGTTAATTTACCGCCCAGAAGGGAGGTGAGTTAAATGCTCAACATTGTTCTTATAATTATACTCTTAACGCTTTGCTATGTCAAGGCTTATTGAGTATCCCCTGCTTTTGCAGGGTTTAGAACAATCCCTTTGGCTTACCAAACAAATTTTTAACTAAACTCTATCTCCTTTCTATAGTTTTATTTTTTCTTTTTAATTAGTAGGTTTTCTTGTTAAATTTTCAAGATTGCTTTCAATCTTTTCTTGTATTTTTATAGAATCAGCTTGTATTTTATCTACATCAATACTTCCAACAATATCAGCAATAAACTCACTTAAATTTATTTCACTAAAATCTAACTTTTGAAATTCTTCTGGAGCAAATCCTCTACAATCAGGACTCTTTGGAGAACCCCAACCCCTTCCAATTTGTGGGCGTCCTTGTTCATTAAATATTCTTGCTAATTTTGAATTAAAACAACAATATGTTTTTTTATGCTGAATACAACCTATGAATTTAATTTTTTTAGAGTAATATTCACCAACTTCTACACATCTATTTTGCTTATTGAGTTTGGCTAGCTTTTTTTCATCTTCTTTACAAGGTACAAGCCCTATAAATACTTTATCTTTATCACAACAACCACCACCAGTTAAGCCAAAAAATTTGTCTTTGGAGCGACATCTATTATCTTTTTTATTAAAGATAAAAATTTGTTCTCCACAAGAACCATCATCTTCCCAACCATTATTATTTTCATCATTAAATACTAACTTAAGTATCTTCATCTTCAATATGGATAGCACCTTTTTAAAATACAACTATTACATTTAGAATAGTTATTGTTTTAAACATACAATATCTTTGCTAACTTCTAAAACTATCTAAAGCATAGCATTTATATTTTATTTACCAGCATAAACAGGATATAAAATAAAATATTTAATATAGTATAATGTAGAATTATAGATATTGGAAAAAATTTAAATGGTAATGATTTTAAAAAATTTTTATAGCTTTGAAAAAAATAGCTAAAATTATATCAGGAGTTAAATCTTTAAAATGAGATTTAACCTACTTTAGCAATTCATATAATAGCAAATATTCTATTTTTGAAATTGTTTCTTGAATATATTAAACACTTGCTCTTCATTAGTCAGGCAGTATTTTTCTTTGTTAGAATTTAAATCCACAAAATTCTTTCCTTGAAATTCACACTCTAAAAATTTTAATATATCACCTATTTAGTAAAACAATATCACTTTTTTACACATTTTTACAATAAAATACAAAGTATGTACAAAAGCATGTGCAAATGAAAAAATATTTCATTAAAGTATGGATGCTTAGGTGTTTGGTTGGTAAATTACACACCTGCTAAATCCACCATCTTTTATTTGGCTTCATATTTATAACTATATTCTTTTTAACTATTTTTTTATTTTATGTCAAAAACTGAAAGAATATACAAATTTAAATCCTCTGATATATTAAAGTAGGTAATTGCTTACAGCAAAAGAAATAAATATAGCTAATAAAAAATTATTCTTCATATCTCATATTTAATATAAAATTTATAATTTTGATATAGTTTTTAGCACTTTGTTTTATAAGAATTAATACTTTTCTTTTATCACAAAACACCAGCCTTATATAATAGTACAAAACATATATAAAGTAAATAATATATATTTTTCCAAATGGCGACCCCTAGAGGATTTGAACCTCTGTTATCACACAGAGAGAGTGATGTCCTGAGCCGCTAGACGAAAGGGTCATTTAGCAGTGGTGTCCCGTGTTGGATTCGAACCAACGGCCCCCTCCTTAAAAGGGAGATGCTCTACCGGCTGAGCTAACGAGACAATGGCGCGGCGGACGGGGCTCGAACCCGCGACCTCCGGCGTGACAGGCCGATATTCTAACCAGCTGAACTACCGCCGCAACCAAAAAAGGATGGTGGTCACTATAAGACTCGAACTTATGACATCCACCTTGTAAGGGTGGCGCTCTACCAACTGAGCTAAGCGACCAAAAAGACATTAGTGGTGTCCCGTGTTGGATTCGAACCAACGGCCCCCTCCTTAAAAGGGAGATGCTCTACCGGCTGAGCTAACGAGACAGCAAAAAAATGAAATTATGCCAAAAGAAAAGTTTTTTGTCAAGAAAATAGACAAAAAACAAAGCTTTTATAGCTTAAATTTACTAAGCTAAATCTAAAGAGACCTTGCCATTTTTAATCTCTAGAACTTTTACTTGTATTTCACTACCAAGCTCTAATTTTTCTTTGATTTTAGAATTATGCAATAAACCATCTATACCATCTTTTAATCCTACAAAAACACCAAAATCAACTACTTTTTGCACCACGCCTACAAACTCTTCGCCGATCTCAAATTTAGGCATTTCTTTTTTATCTCTTTTTTTATTGGTATTTTTTGAGTGAATTAAATTTAAAATATATTCTTTGCTTTGCTCGATCATTTCTTTATTTGATCCAGAAATTTTTACCTCACCTTTATCTCTATCTAAATCAATATTTACTTCAAATTTTTCAATAATTTCTTTTATGGTTTTTCCACCTTGACCTATAATATCTGGAATTTTATTTAAATCTATATTGAAAATTTCTATTTTTGGAAGTATAGCTTCATTTATGATTATTTTAGAATTTGCTTCTTGCATTAAATTTAAAATATAAGCTCTTGCTTCTTTTGCTTGATATAAAGCCTCTTGTAATACTTTTTGCTCTATACCACCTAACTTAATATCCATTTGCAAAGCAGTGATACCTTCTAAACTTCCAGCAACTTTAAAATCCATATCTCCATCATGATCTTCAAGCCCCATAATATCAGTTAATATAGCATATTTATCTTCTTCAAAAATAAGCCCCATAGCCACACCTGCTACTAATTTCACACTAGGAACACCTGCAGCTTTTAAAGCCAAAGAGCCACCACAAACAGTGGCCATGGAGCTTGATCCATTGCTTTCTAAAATTTCTGAAACCAAACGAATAGTATGTGCATAATCATTATCTACACTAGGGTGTAAAGCCCTTTTTGCTAAATTTCCATGTCCTAGCTCTCTTCTACCTGGGGCTTTTATAGGACTTGCTTCGCCCACTGAAAATCCTGGAAAATTATAATTAACCATAAATTTTTCACATATTGGATTTTTTTCTGTAAGTATATCTGACATTTGCGCATCATTATCCCCGCCTAAAGTAGCTACAACTAAAGCTTGAGTTTGCCCTCTAGTAAATAGACAAGATCCATGCGCACTTGGTAAGATATTAGTTTCAATATCAATCTTTCTAATATCTTTTAAACCCCTGCCATCAGCTCTTTTGCCATCATTTATAATTTGTGTTCTAACAATTTCTCTTTTACACGCATGTAAAGCTTTTTGGATATCTTCTAAAGTCCATTCTTTTTCAACAGTAATGTTTTCTTTTTCAATTTCTTTAGCAATTTGAAAAATTTCACTTGCTCTTTCACTTTTTGCCATTTGATTAATGGCTATTTTGAGCTTAGTTAAATATGAATTTTTAACAAAATTTATCAATTCTTCATTATCATTTTCAACTTTATACTCAAGATTTGAATTTTTTCTATAAGCAGCAAAAGCTTTTTCATAAGCATTAGATCCTCTTAATATAGCATTACTTGCAAAATCTAGCGCTCTTAAAGTCTCATCTTCGCTAAGCTCATTCATAAAATGCACACCATCTTTTTTACCAGCTAAAGCTCTCATTTCTATCATTAAAAGCTCATCTTTAACACCTGCTACATAAAGATCTAAAGTACTAGATTTTAACTCACTATTGCTTGGATTTAAAACAAATTCATCATTAATTTTACCTATTCTCACCCCACAAACTGGAGCTTTGATTGCAATGTCACTTAAATATAACGCAACACTTGCTGCATTTAAACTCATAACTTGCAAATCCACTTCGCTATCAGCAGAAAGAACCATCACCACAATTTGCGTTGGGTAAGCATATCCTTTTGGAAACAATGGTCTTAAACTTCTATCGATTATCCTTGCGCTTAATGTTTCATAATCACTTGGTTTGGTTTCTCTTTTGACATACCCACCTGGAATTTTACCTGCAGCATATGCTTTTTCAATATATTGAACAGTAAGAGGTAGAAAATCTTCTTCTACCATTTTATCTTCTCTGGCAACAGTTGCCAAAACAACAGCATTTTTTTCTCTCATTAAAACAGCTCCAGCTGCTTGCTTAGCAAATTTATCTGTCTCAAAAATTTCTATGTGATTATTGATATTTAGTATATGTTCCATGATTTTTCCTTGATGTTTATTATAGGCAAAATCAAATAAGCTTTTTAAATTTTAAAGCTAAAACTTAAAAAGCCTGTTTTTATTTTGCCTTATAAATTTAAATCTAAACAACGCTTTTTGTTTAGATTTAAATTTATCTTTTCAATGGCAAATAATACTCACTTTCTTCTAAAATTTCTAAAATATCTTGGGATTCTAATCTTGTTTTGTTTTTAAAATAAAACTCTATATCAACAAAATGATCTATTTTTTGAACACAAAATATCTCATCAACAAAAATACTAATATAATCATACACATCACTTGGCATCAAAGCACTCGCATATATAATGCTATTTACTTCTTCTTTTAAAAGACTTTTTATACAAGATAAAGCTGTAATTCCTGTCTCGCAGCCTTCATGTAAAACCAAAATATCTTTCCCTTTTAAATCTTTTAAAAGATTACCTTTTCTATAACGATAAACATTTTTTAAAATTTTCTCTTCGTATGTTCTATTTGCTTCCCCGTATATATAATCTAAACTTATATCAAAAGCCTTGATTAAGGCTTCATTATAAACTAGCTCTTTGGTTTCGCTAATCATAGCTATTTGACACTCTTCATTGTTTGGTGCTTTAATTTGCTCTGTAAATAAAAAATCATAAGCTAAATTTAACTTATTAGCTAACTCATTTACAAATTCTATGGATTTAAACGAAGGAGTGATAATAAGATAATCTTTTAACTTAGCAATTGGCAGTTGATCGTATAATCTATTAGCAGCGTCTTTTGAATCTTCAAAAATTATCATAATGCTTTCTCACTTTCTTCCAAAGCAAAATCATAAGAGACTCCACCAATTGGATAAAAATTAAACATAAAATACACACCACTTTGATCTTTAGCACTAATGCCTGCACTAGTAAGCTTGGGCGAAATATCTTGACGATACATTAAAGAATAATTCCAACATTTTCTTTGATAAGTATAACCAATTTCCCATTTATCGGGATTTTTATCCAAATCAAACCATATACCGCCAAAAATTTGATAATTAGTGTTAATGTTATATTGAGTTTTAGTACCTAAGAAATTATATTTTTCATTTTCATAAAATCTATAAGCATGACTTAAACCTATTTTCCATTTATCATAATCTAATGAAGCTTCACTAAAAATTTTATCAAAACGATTTTGAACACCATTATATTCAGTTTCATTTCTAAAACTAATATAATCATTATAAAAATATTCCACAATATTATCAAAACCACCAAAATTTTGCTCTGTTAAATTATATTTTATGGCAAAATTATGAAAAAGTTTTTTCTTTCCAATAGCATTATAAAAATACTGATACATAGAAAAATTAATCTGCTCTGGCTCATCTTCTATGTCTATAAAATTTTCAGTAATTTTTCCAGATTTTGCTCCAGATAAATAATAATTTATGCCAAGATATACGGTATGGTAAAAATTTTCATAAGGCTTGGAAAGATCTGTGTATAAAGAAAAATTATGAGAATTTCTAAACAAATGCTCTTGATTTTTTTCATTTGTATTAGAATAATTTACAAAATTTGCATACACTCTTTCAGTAAAAGAAAAATTTAAAAAATCATCAAAAAAACTCGTATGATAAACAAGCGGAACATCAAAATTTAAAGTCTTAGCATAAATTCCAGTATGTCGGTAATATCTATGAAAAGAAGCATCGATACTATATTGTATATAATTATCAAAAATTCCATTTAAATATCGATGATATTGCAATGAAGGATATTCTTGCAAAGTATCTTTATTACTAATTTTAGAAGTGTCTATATAGTATTTTGCATAAAGTCCATAATAATTTTCATCATCTGATAAAAAATAATTTAATCTTGAAGTTACAAGCGAAGCTTCCGGTTTAGCTTTAGAGCTTAAATTCATATAATCAACATCATTTAAATATTTACCATCAAGCCATAATCCTTCCTGATAAGAACCATTTAATAAACTTTTAAATAATTCATCGCTTGAATATTTTATCTCAAAGCCATAATGTTCTTTATTTTTTAACTTTTCTTTTTCCCTGTAGTCTGATTTTTCTACAAAAATACCAGTACTTATCTCACCTTGCGAATTTAAAGAATCTACAAATCTAAGCGTTGAGTATAGTCCATAACCTCTTTTTGTTCTAATTTGTGGCTCAAGTTGCAAATCAGCATTATCGTCAATTACATAATATATAGGTTGATTATAATATAGTCCCTCACTTTGCTTTGCTACAATTTGTGGAATAAGCAAACCACTTTTTCTTTTGGTATCCACACTAAAACCAAAATAAGGTAAATATGCCACGGGTGTATTTTTTACATACAATCTTGCATTGTAAAGATGTAAAAAATTGCTTTCTTTATTTAATTTACCCTCTTCAAAACGAATTTCCCAATCAGGATTTTCAACATTACAGCTTGAAACAACAGATTTTTCAGTGATAAAAAATTTCTTATCAAATTTAGCCTCATAACATTGAAGCCAAACTTCTAAATCATTATTAGAAAAAAACAAATTTTTAAAAGTGGTTGTATTATCTTGCAAATTAATTTTAGTATAGCTTGAATGAGTCCTTTCTTTTTGACCTCTTAAAATATTAACATCGCCAAAAAGCTCCAAATCTTTTGTTTTTTCATTAAATTTTGCCTCATTAGCGGTGATTAAATAAAGATCTGAAACGACCACTACATTGCTTTTAGCTTCAATAATATCACGATTTTTTGCAACATCTAAAGCATATATATCTACCTTTGCAGCATATAAATTTACAATACAAGCAAAAGATAAAAAGATTTTACGCAAGATCAATTACCACTGTTTTTGCCGCATAATCATGCCAAGTTTTTAAAACAATATTACTCAAAGCCCAAGCAAAACCAAGTCCATAAATTTCGCTAATTTGTCTTATGCCAGATCTTAAAATACTTTGTGTTAAATTAGGTTTATCTAAAAGTTCTTGATCTATCACCATAATTTTTAAAAACATTTTTCCTAAAGTTGCGCCATAAAGATAAACAAAAAGAGTGTGGTAGCAAAATTGCAAAAGTAAAATTCCACCAGTAAATCGTAGCAAAAGAGTGTGAATTTCTTCATAAGTTTGTGCCAACGATATTTTATCAAATAAAATAATGCTTACTATAATACAAACAATAAAAATATCTATAATATAGGCTAAAGTTCTTTTTTTAAAACTTGCCAAAACAACTTCTTCTTTTTCTAGCTTATCAAATAATTCTTGATTTGTCATTGAAGGACCTGAAAGGCAATATCTTTTCTATATTGCTTACCTTTAAAATTTATATTATCGCATAATTTATAAGCATTTTCTTGTGCTTCTTTAATACTTTTTCCTATCCCAACACATACTAACACTCTACCGCCGTTAGCATATAATTTATTATTTTCTAAACTTACTCCAGCATAAGATAAATGAGAATTTTTTGGAATTTCACCAATATCAATTAAAACTTTAGGACTATCTTTATAAGGATAATTTTTACTAGCGCAAACTACACCTACTGCGTATTCATCTTTGATTCTTACATTAACACTAGATAAATTTTTATTTGCACATGCTAAAAACATTTCTAAAGGATTTTCTATCAAAGGCATCAATACTTCACACTCTGGATCTCCAAAACGAACATTATATTCTAAAACATAAGGTTTATTATTTACTACCATTAAACCTATAAATAAAACTCCACTAAATTCATTTCCTTGTGCTTTCATACCTTCTAAAGTGGGTTTAATAATATCTTTTTTCACCTGCTCAAGTAAAGATTTGCTAGCTAAAGAACTTGGAGCATATGCACCCATTCCTCCAGTATTTGGTCCTTTATCGTTATCTAAAAGTTTTTTATGATCTTGCACAGGTGGAAGTAAGATAAAATCACTTCCATCGCAAAGTGCGAAAATACTTAATTCAAAACCATTTAAATACTCTTCTATTACGACAATCTTACCAGCATCACCAAAACTCTCACCACTTAACATTTTATGAGTAACTTCCAATGCTTCATCATAACTTTGAGCAATTATAACTCCTTTGCCTGCACACAAACCATCAGCTTTAATCACAATTGGAGGAGTTAAATTTAAAATAAATTTTTTAGCTTTTTCAAAATCTGTTGTATTTAAAAATTTAGCTGTTTTGATTTTATGTTTTTTTAAGAAACTTTTCATATATGATTTTGACGCTTCAAGCATTGCTGCTGCCTTAGTCGGACCAAAAATAGTCATATTATTTTCTCTAAATAAATCCACAATTCCATCTGTTAAAAATTTTTCACTTCCAACAATACACAAATCAATTTCAGAAGCTTTTGCATATGCTGTAATAACCTTGCAATCTTTCATATTAAGATTTGTTCCAATTTTTGCAGTAGCACCATTTCCTGGAATAAAATAAAATTCTATATTCTTATTAGTTTTTTGAAGAGCAAGTGCAATAGAATATTCTCTAGCACCATTTCCTAAAATCAAAATTTTCATTATTTTCCTTAAAATGATAAAACCCAAATGGCCGCAGTATAAATATGTGAC
This sequence comes from Campylobacter volucris, assembly GCF_008011665.1. Classification (GTDB taxonomy): domain Bacteria; phylum Campylobacterota; class Campylobacteria; order Campylobacterales; family Campylobacteraceae; genus Campylobacter_D; species Campylobacter_D volucris_A. The sequence continues at coordinate 34,310 of NZ_VOWJ01000031.1, read as the reverse complement.
CCTAAAAAGTCAAATTTTGTCGTTAGATGATTTTTAAAGGCTGCAGCTTCTTGCTTTTTTAAAAGCTCAAACAAAGTCACAGAACACGGTAAATCACACATCACAACTAATGATTAATGTGTTGGATCCTTTTGATACAATCGAACCATTCAGGCAATAAAATTATAACCAATAAATCTTAAATAAGCTATTTTATAAAATTTTAAATTTGGTTTTAGAATCTTTTTTTAGAAAATATTTTCCTTCTAAAATAACATCAGCTACGGGTGCCCACAATGTCTTCTCATCTACATAAACAACATCAAATTCTATATTTTTCATCAAACCTTGATAATTCACTTTTTTTGGTGCATGTTTAACAACATAATACGGATTCATCGCAAAAATTTGAATTTTCATATTAACATAAACTTCAGGATTAGAACTAACAATTAAAAAATTCTTTTCACATTCTTTTTTGACTTTTTTTACATAAGAAAGAAGTAATTGATCGTTTGGATTTAGAGCATTTTTATTAAGTCTATTTAAATACAACTCTGCAAAAGATAGAGTGCAAAAAGAAATTTCAGTTGCATTTTTAAAATACGAATTTTTAATGCTAGTTGATTTTAAAGACTTTACCCATATCTCTAAATCTAATTTTGTAGCACAAATATTCAATCCTTGCTTAATTTTATCAAAAAGCTTTTCTCTTGCCATATTAAAGCTATTTGAAAAAAGAGTAAAATTTTTATCATAAAATGATTTTTTTAAAGCTTCTAATTTTTCAACACTTACGCTAAAATAATCCATCTCGCTTTTAATTTCAACAAGTTTTTGCTTTTTAGTATGTATTAACTCTTCTAATTCTTGATATTTTTTACCACTTTCTGCTTCTAATCTTGCTTGTTTTGATTTTATTTCACTAGCCAAAGTATTCATTTGTCTTTCTAATGCTAATTTTCTATTTTTTCTATTATCAAGCGAAGCTAAAAGAGCTTGGTAATGACATTGGTGAGATAAAAAAACCTCATCATATAAACGCTCTATATTGATATTTTTTTGCTTGTCTTTCATATCTTTATATGCCATTTCAAGATGAACAATAATATTTTTCATCACCGAAAAATCAGCTTGGTTAATTGTATTATCTGAAAAAAGCAAAGTATCCAAAGCCTTATATAAAAATCTTTTAAGTGCAAAAAAATCAATCACATACGGCACTTCATCCATATTAATATCTTTTACAGCATTAATACACAAAGTTTCGTTATAAAAATATCTTTGGATAGCTTGAGGAATAGTTATATTCAAAGGAATTTTATCAAGCTCATCATAATCTGTTTGCCTATAAAGATCTTGCACATAAGCATCACGCTTGGCTAGTCTTAAGTCTTCTAACTCATCATCACTATCAGTTTTCCAAAAATCTCTTTCTTTTATAAAATCATTTTCGCCAAATTCTTGAAATTTTGAAGGACGCAAATCAGTAATATGCTTTCCATCGGATCTAAATTCAACAAACATACCCACAGCTGGCATACTTCTTTTATCATGCCATGCATGTTTATTAAATTCAAAAAAAGTCTTTGCAAGATTAATCACCGTTCCTCTGCCAGTACCATCTACATAAACCATTATCTTGCCGTGCATATAAAGCCTTCTAAGTTAGAAATAAAATGCTATTTTATCTTTGTTTTTATAAATTTACAATAGTATTTTAAAATTCAATAAATTAATATTTGGTGGAAAATTTACTCATTGCTTGATAAAATCTTCCACCTGCTTTTGTTTATTTTTGCACTAAATAATCACTCCCATTCTATGGTTGCTGGTGGCTTACTTGAGATATCATAAACAACACGGTTAATCCCATCAACTTCATTAATAATACGACGAGAAATATTTTCTAGTAATTCATAAGGCAAATGTGAAAAAGTAGCTGTCATACCATCGCTTGCATTTACCACTCGCACACAAACTGCATTATCATAGGTTCTATTATCTCCCATTACACCAACACTTTGAACATTTAACAATACACAAAATGCTTGCCAAGTTTTATCATACCAACCACTACTTTTTAACTCTTCTATTAAAATCACATCAGCTTTTCTCAAAAGCTCCAAACTAGGCTCATTTACCTCGCCCATTATGCGTATAGCAAGTCCTGGTCCTGGAAATGGATGGCGATAAACCACATCTTTATTTAAACCAAGCTCTATTCCTAAAGCTCTTACCTCATCTTTAAAAATTTCTTTTAATGGCTCTATAAGTTTTAAATTCATTTTTTCAGGCAAACCACCTACATTATGATGGGATTTTATAGTCTTACTAGCACCCACTACAGAACTTTCAATAATATCTGTATATAAGGTTCCTTGCGCAAGATATTTTACATCTTGGTGTTTTTTTGCCTCTTCTTCAAAAATTTCAATAAAAGTATTTCCTATAATCTTTCTTTTTTGCTCAGGATCAATAATACCTTTTAAACGACTCAAAAATATTTCTTTTGCATTAATACTAATTAAATTAATACCCAAAGTATGCTTAAACATATACTCAACTTGTTCTTTTTCACCGCTTCTTAAAAGACCATTATCTACAAAAACAACCACTACTTGGTCTTTTATAGCACTAGCTAATAAAGCAGCTACAACACTACTATCAACCCCACCACTTACAGCACACAATACCTTGTCTTTGCCAACTTCTTCTTGAATTTTTTGCACTTGAGTTTTAGCAAATGAGCCCATATTCCATACACTATCACAATTACAAGCATATTTAGCAAAATTTTTTAATATATTTTTTCCAAATTCACTATGCTGGACTTCAGGATGAAATTGTAAAGCATAAAATTTACGCTTTTCATCACCAAATACACAAAATGGACTATTTTCACTTGTAGCAATAGCTTCAAAACCTTGTGGTAAATTTTCAACCCTATCAGAATGACTCATCCATACTGTTTGTTTTTTAGGTAAATTTTTAAACAAAGCGCTATCATTTTGTATATCTATGGTTGCTTTTCCATATTCTTTATGACCTGCTGGAGCTACATTTGCACCAAAATGATGAGCCATTAATTGCATTCCATAACAAATTCCTAAAATTGGTAAATTTAATTCAAAAATACCTTTATCGCAAAAATAAGCATCATTTGCATACACACTAGCTGGCCCGCCACTAAGTATCAATCCTTTTGGTTGTTTTTGTTTGATTTCTTCTAAACTAACATTAAAAGGTAAAATTTCAGCATAGACTCCTTGTTCTCTAAGTCTTCTTGCTATTAATTGTGTATATTGTGAACCAAAATCTAAAACTAAAATATCTGCTTTTTTCATTATTCTCCTTTATAAATTTAACATTTGAAATTGTATATACCATACAATGATAGAAATTACGTAACCTATCAAAATAGTCCATGCGTATTTTAAATGAGCATTGAAAGTATAAATTCCTTTCATTTTTCCCATCACACCTACTCCGGCAGCAGATCCAAAACTAATCAAAGAACCACCTATACCAGCAGTAAGCGTAACCAAAAGCCATTGAGTATGATCCATGCTTGGATTTGCCTTTAAAACAGCACTCATAACAGGCACATTATCTACAATTGCAGATAAAATTCCAATGCCAATATTTACACTAGTTGCTCCAAAGCTTATATATAAATGCGAAGCATATGTAAGCCATCCTACAAAATGCAAAGCACTAACAGCTGATAATATACCAAAGAAAAACAATAAAGTATCCATCTCTATACGCGTCATATAATAAAACACATTTAAGTCTTTATTGCCCTTTTTTCTATTGAAAAAATAAATATACAAACTTAACAAAGAAAGTCCAAAAATCATACCCCACATAGCAGGTAATTCACAAATACTATGTATGAACACAGCTAAAGCTATAGTCATAAAACCTAAGATTATAAAAACTTTTCCACCTTCTTTGATCTTAACCTCTTGTAAATTTTCTTTAGAAAAATTTGGGGTAATATTTGGAACATAACGCGATAACAAACAAGCCGTAACCAACCAACCAATAAAAGATGCTGGAAATAAAGCAAAAAATTCAAAAAAAGTAGCTTTTTTTGCCGTCCAAACCATTAAGGTTGTGATATCTCCAAAAGGAGACCAAGCACCCCCTGCATTAGCAGCGACTACTATATTAATAGCTCCTGGTATTAAAAATTCTTTTTTGTCTTTATCTATGGTTAAAAGCACGGTTGATAAAATCAAAGCTGTGGTTAGATTATCTGCGATTGGAGAAATAAAAAAAGCTAAAATTCCTGTTAGCCAAAATAATTTTCTATATGTATAACCTCTGCTTACGAGCTTATATTTTAAAGTTTCAAAAACTGATCTTTCTATCAAAGCTTCTATAAAAGTCATAGCTGCTATCAAAAAAAATACAATTTGAGCTATTTCTAAAATCAAATGATTGACACTTTCTTCTAAAATTTGCGTATCAAGATCATTAGCCACCATATAAATACCAATGATTATAAAAGAAAGTGTTCCTATAAACAAGGCGGGTTTTGTTTTGTTTAAATGATATTTTTCTTCAGCTGCTATAAAATAATACCCCAAAATAAAAATAATCAATATGCCAATGCCTAAACCACTAAAAGCCAAATTTAACTCAGTGGCACTTGCAAACATAAAACTACATATAAAACAAAGTAAAAACAAGATCTTTTTCATATTTCACTTTCCATTGTTTGAAATTTTTTAATCTCAATGGTGCTGTTATTTACATCTTTTGTTTCATAAAATGGAATATCTTTATAACCACATGCACATAAAAATATTAACAAAAAAAACGATAAAATATAAAAATGAAAAACGGAAAAATTAAAACAAGTTGTTATATTATCAATGAACTTACCAAACATTACAAACCTTTAAATATACTTTTTCAATACAAAGAATTTCTTAGTTTATTAAGTGCTAATCACAGACAAATGATAAGTAAAATTTTTGTGAAAAATAATACTTTAATCATTTTAGCCAAACACCATGTTGCATACATGGAACTAAATCACGATGATACCAAAAAAACTATTAAAAATTTAATAAAACACTATACTTTTGCAAAAGCTCAAAGTATTTTTGCTAATATCAATAATATAAAAATTCTTAGTGATAGAAATTTTATCCATCAAAATCAAACAAATATAAATTCAAAAAAACATTTTATAGAGCTTTCTAATGCAAAATTTTCCAATAATATTACAAATCCTATTTTGCATAAGCAATTTGAACAATTAAGAGAAATAATTAAAAATGCTAGAAAATGATTTAAAAAATTTACCCAATCTTCCTGGAATTTATCAATATTTTGATCAAAATGGAAAACTACTTTATATTGGAAAGGCAAAAAATCTTAAAAATCGCATAAAAAGCTATTTTATTTTTACCCCTAAAATTTTACCCAATCCAAACAATAGTCTAAGAATTCAAAAAATGATTTCTCAAACCCATCATCTTGAATTTATTACTACAAATAGTGAAGCAGATGCTTTGATTTTAGAAAATTCATTTATTAAACAACTCCATCCAAAATATAATATTTTACTGCGAGATGATAAAACCTATCCTTATATTTATATAGACTTAAACGAAGATTTTCCAAGATTTGAAATCACTAGAAAAATCATTAAAAAAAATAAAATCAAATATTTTGGACCATTTTTTAAAGGCGCTAAAGATCTTTTAGATGCTTTGTATCTAAGCTTCGCACTTAGGCAAAAAAAATCTTGCAAGCAAGCATGTTTGTTTTACCAAATAAAACGATGCACTGCTCCATGTGAAAATAAAATCTCCAAACAAGAATACGATAAAATCATACAAAAAGCTACTGGAGCTATTTTAAATTCTTCTATATTAATTAAAAATTTAGAAAAAAGAATGCTTGATTTTGCTCAAAATGAAAACTACGAAGAAGCAGCTAAAATAAGAGATCAAATTCAAACTTTAAAAGATATTAGTGTTAAAGTTCAAATTGATGTGGCAAAACTAGAAAATTTTGACATTTTTGCTCTTTGTGTTAAAAATGGCATTCTTTCTTTGGTGCGATTTGTGATCAATAATGGAAAAATGATTAGTTCCAATCATAAAATTATCACTCTTAAAGACCAAGATGATTTTAATCTAAATGAAATTTATAAACAATATATACTAGAAAATTTTCCACCGGATATGCCGATTAATTCTACTAAAATTTATATACACGAGTATTTTGAAGATTTACAAATACTAGAAGATATTCTCTCTAAAAGATTTTTAAAAAAATTTCACATTAAAGTACCAAAACTAGGAGAAAAAAAGAAAATTTGTGATTTAGCTTTAGAAAATGCAAAAATTAATATTGAAAAATATTTAAAAAACGAGGACTATACTATTTTAAAAAATATAAAAGATACTTTTGGTTTGCAAAATTATCCAAACACTATAGAAATTTTTGATACTTCTCATTATCAGGGTGATGCAAGTGTTGGGGCAATGGTTGTTTTTAAAGATTTAAAATTTAATAAAACTTCCTATAGGCATTATCATTTATCCTCTAAAAATGATTATGAACAAATGCTTCAAATGCTAAGCAAAAGAGCTTTGTCTTTTGACAAAACCCCTCCTCCTGATCTTTGGCTTATAGATGGGGGAGATGCTCTTTTAAAGCTTGCCAAAGATATCATAAAAAGTTCAGGAGCAAATGTGGATATTTTAGCCATATCTAAAGAAAAAATTAACCTTAAAGCTCATAGAGCAAAAGGTAACGCTAAAGATAAAATTTATACAGAAAATGCAATGTTTTCTCTTTTGCCTACAGATAAAAATTTGCAATTTTTGCAAAAATTAAGAGATGAGGCTCATCGTTTTGCAATAAGCTTCCATCAAAAAACAAAAAGAAAGCAAGATTTGCAAAATTCTAAACTACTACAACTTGGAATTTCTCAAGGAAATATCAAAAAACTTTTAGACTATTTTGGCTCATTTGAACAAATTTTTCAAGCTAGTTTTAATGATATCAAAACAATATGCAATGAAAAAATAGCAAATTTAATTAAGGAAAATATATAATATTTTTAATAGCCATTTTTGTTTTAGTGCTTTTGTATTTAAATTATCATTTTTTGTTTTTTATAGATATAAATCTTTTTTATCTTTATAGTGTTATTTGCATTAGTATTTTAATTATTTTGCTTTGTTATTTTTTAATAAAAAGAAAAATTTTTAAAAATCAAAATTTGCTTATTGATCAAATCAATAATATATTTAATTTTAACAATGATTTTAGCTTAAAAAATTTAAAAGATAATCTTGCAAATAAACACGATGAATATAAAAAATTACAAGATTCATTGCAAATGCTCACAAGTAAAAATAATCTTTTAAAATCAAAATATAATCAAATCATAAAAGCCATTAAATACTTAAAAAAAGATAATAATATTAATTTTTTATATACTTTGCAAAATCAAATACCTAAAGAAGAAATCAATATTATTTTTAATGATGCAAAGATAGCTATTTTAAACGATGATAAATTAGAAAATTTTTTAATCCAAAATATATTGCAAGAATTTAATATTCAAACAAAATTTTTTAAACCCTATGAAAATCTTGATGAAAATTACACGCTAATACTAAGCAAAGAATTTTTAAAGTATGACAATTACGTACAAGTTGATTTTCAAAATTTTGATGTAAAAAACATTATCAATCTAGCAAAAGAACATTTCACATATCATTATAAAGAAACTAAAAATGTTTTAATCTTTAAATCTAATTCTTTTGAAAACTCACTATTTTTAAATTTAGCAAACCAATATTGTCTAAATAATGAAAGTGTAGAGTATATAAGCGATTTTAAAGAAAAGCTTGATGAAGAATTTAAAATAATTTTGCTTGATTTTGAAGTGATAAAATATGATTTATTATTAATACAAAGTATGTTAAATAATTACAAAAAGAATTATCCAAACTCCTGTGTTATAATCTTTTGCAAAGATAAAAATAAAGAATATAAATTTGTTGATTATATAGTGCAAGATATGAATAAAAATGAATGGCTTGCTATACTTAAAAAGCATATTAATCTAGCTTAGTTCTATGATTAATAGCTTTGTGTAGCGAAATAAAATCTACATTTTCTAAACTTACCCCACTTGGAATACCTTGGGCAATTTGTGTATAAGTTAATTTTAGTGATTTTAATTTTTCTTCGATATAAAACACCAATGCATCTGAATTTATCCCTTGTGTGAAAGCAAAAAATAGCTCTTTAGTATTTTGTTTTAAAATCATTGCTTTTAATTTATCAATATACTCATCATTTGCTTCTTCCAAAACAAAATAATATCCATCAAAACTACCACTATCTTCTAAGGTTAGGATATCTTTTGGACTTTGCACAATGCAAATAATATTCTTATTTCTACCATCATCAAGACAAATTTCGCATAATTCATTTTCACTCAAAGCACCACAACAAGAGCATTTTCTAATCATCCTAATAGATTCTTCAATATTATAAGCTAATTTTGAACCCAATAAAGGATCTTTTATACACACATGATAGGCAAGGCGTAATGCAGTCTTTTTACCTATAGTTGGCAAAGAAGCAAAAGATTTTACTAATTCATTAAATTTTTCCACACCTTTCAATTAAAAATCCTTGAAAAAAGAATTTTAAAAGAATGATATCCATCCTCATAAGAATAGCTTAGATTAAATCCATGAAGATTGCAAATATTATTAATAATATAAAGTCCAAGTCCCATGCCTTCTGCTTGAGTATTTTCTTCTCTTGCAAAAGGTTTTAAATAGTATTCAAAAGTTTTTCTAAATTTACTACCTTTATTGCGCACCATAATATAATCACTTGAACAAATTACTTCACAACTTTTATCATCAGAATATTTTATAGCATTATCAATAAGATTTTTAATCAACAAAGAAAACAACTCCAAATCAGCTATTATCATAGCATCTTCTTTATAAGTAATTTTAACTTTTTGATAAAAATCATCTCTCATTAAATAATCTTGGGCTTGCTCCAAAATTAAACTCAAGTGATAAGTTTGCAAATTCAATTGACAATTTTTCGACAGAACTTTTTCTATTTTACCAAATTCATCAATCAAAAGCTCAAGTCTTTCAAAAATACTCACCAAGCGATTTTTTTGCTTTTGATTATCAATCATCTCGCAAATTATCCTACCTTTGCCAATAGGAGTTTTTAACTCGTGCATAATCATTCTTAAAAAAAACTGCCTTGATTTTACAAGCTCTTGAATTTTATTAATAGCATGATCAAATTCAAATGAAATTTCTGAAATTTCATCATTAACTTGAAAATACTCTGATAAAGGTTCCATTTTTCCTGTGCTGATATTTTTAATTTTATTTTTCAAAACCTTCAATGGCTTTAAAGATCTCAACACTGAAAAATATAAAAATACAATTAAAACTAAAATAAAAACAAAGCTAAATAAAAATAGATATTCTAGTTTAACAGAAGCATCTAGTTGATACAAGTATGTTTTTTGCTCTTGTTCTATATATAAAAAAACTTGATTATGATAAATAATAGAGGAAAAAGTACCATAAGAAGAATTTATTCTAAAAACATTTTCGCCTTTGGTAATAATTTGTTTTAAAATTCTATCATTATCAACCAAAGAATAAGATTTAGATGTGAGATAATTATATAAAGAAAAACCTTCGCTTTTTCCCAAACTATACACAACCTTTTCAATCATCTCTTTTTGCTTAACTCTTTCCTTTGCAATATAAGAATCAATTTGAATTTTCCCTAATAAAATAAATAAAGCACAAACAAATAAAAAAGCTGCAGCAAAAAGAATGGTTATTTTAAGATTGATTGTTGCTTTCATCCTATAAGTTTATAACCTATACCTCTAACCGAAAAAATGTGTTTTGGTGCTTTAGAGTTATCACCAATTTTTGTTCTAAGTCTACCAATGATCACATCTAAACTTTTAGAATCTTTATCTTTTAAACTTTTACAATGATAAACCAATTGTTCTCTACTCACAGAAAAACCATGCTGTCTTATCATATAACTTAAAATTTCATACTCAGCTGGAGTTAATATTAAAACTTCATCATTGTAGCTAATTTCATGTCTTTTTTCATCAATTTTAAAAGCTGAATTTATAATTTTTTCCGGAGCATCATTAGTGCGTTTTGAGCGACGGATTAAACTCATAATTCTTGCATGCATTTCTTTAGGATCATATGGTTTTGGCAAATAATCATCAGCTCCAATTTGAAGTCCAACAATTTTATCACTCAAATCACTTCTTGCAGAAGATATAATAATGGGAATATTATGTTTTTCTCTAATTTCTCTACAAACTTCAAGTCCATCAAGTCCAGGCAATGTCAAATCAAGTATTAAACAATCATAATTTTTTATACCAGCGCTCATACCTAAATACGGATCTTCATAATTTGCAACTTTAATATTAAATTGAGCTAGATACTCAGCTAAAAATTCTGCAAAATCTGGATCATCTTCAATCATTAATACATTAATCATTCTAAACCTTTCGCTTAAACATTAATCTACTTAAGATTAACATTATAACACACAATTTAGTATTATTTTGTTTTTTTGCTAAAATTACAATTTAAAAATTTTAAATAAAGGTTAAAAAGTGGAACTTAGCTATTATGAAATTTTAGAAATATCTCAAAATTCAGACAAAGAAACTATAAAAAAAGCTTATAGAAAAATGGCGCTTAAATATCACCCAGACAGAAATCAAGGCGACAAACAAGCAGAGGAAAAATTTAAATTAGTTAATGAAGCATATGAAGTTTTAAGCAATGATGAAAAAAGAAATATATATGATAGATACGGCAAAGATGGCTTAAAAGGAGCTAGCGGAGGTGGTGGTTTTGGTTTTGAAGATATAGATCTAGGCGATATTTTTTCAAACTTTTTTGGAGATGGCTTTGGTTTTAGTGGCTCAAAACAAAAAAATAAAAAAGAAAATAAATATCCAAGTGATTTAAAAATTGCAACCAAAATTACTTTTAAAGAAGCTGTGTTTGGTTGCAAAAAAAATATAGAATTTACTTATAAAAGTTTTTGTAAATCATGCGATGGTACCGGTGCAAAAGATAAAAAAGAAGATACTTGTCCTCATTGTAATGGAAAAGGTCAAGTCGGAGTGCGTCAAGGTTTTATGACTTTTGTGCAAACTTGTACTCATTGTCAAGGAAGCGGTAAATTTGTAAAAGATAAATGTAAAATTTGTCATGGACATGGATATGAAGAAATTAAAGATCAAATAGAGCTTAATATCCCTGAAGGTATAGATAATGGCATGAGTCTTAGGGTGCAAAACAAAGCTAATCAATTGCCAAATAGTTCCCAAAGAGGAGATTTATATATCAAAATCATCGTTGAAGAAGATGATAAATTTATCCGTCATGAAGATGATATTTATACTATAGTTCCGGTATTTTTTACCCAAGCAGCCCTTGGAAAAACAATCAAAGTAGCAACCTTAAGAGGTGAGGCAGATTTAAAACTTCCTATAGGAGCAAAAGATAAACAAAAATTTGAACTAACAAATGAAGGAATTAAGAATATTCATACAGGAAAACTAGGCTCTCAAATAGTCCAAATTGATATTAAATTTCCAAAAAGTTTAAATGATGAGCAACAAAATTTACTCAATCAACTCGAAAAAAGCTTTGGTTTAGAACATGAAGATTCTTTCATAGAGCAAGAAAGTTTATTTGATAAGATAAAATCTTGGTTTAGTCATTAACAAAGCTGCAAAGCTTCATTCATTGCTTTGCAAATATTTTTTATATCATGATTTTCAAAAAATAACTCAAAAGCATATACTCCTTGCCACAAAAGCATATCTTTACCATCTTTTGTTTTTAAAGAATGTTTTTTGGCAAATTTTAAAAATGGAGTAGTTTTTCCATATACAACATCAAATGCATAGCGTGAATTTACAAAAAGCTTGTTTAACAATTCTTCCTCACAAGGAAGGTTATCATCGTACAATCCAGCACTAGTAGTATTTACAATAAGATCAAAATTTTCATCTAATGGTAATTGATCATACAAATAACAAGGAAAATCTACAAAATTAAAAAATCTTTCTTTAGATCGATTTGCTATTGTAGTTTTAATGCATTTTGTTTTTAAAGCGTATGCTATAGCTTTTGAAGTTCCTCCTGCTCCTAGTATCAATGCTGAATTTATATTTTTAAATTCTTCTATAGTTTTTAAAAATCCTAAATAATCTGTATTATATGCATAAATTTTATTATTTTTCATAATCAAGGTATTAGCAGATTTAATCTCATTTACGCTTTGATCTTTAAAATTGGCAATATTAAAAGCTTGTTCTTTAAAAGGAATAGTTATATTTACCCCATCAAAAATTTTTACAATTTTTTCCAAATTTGTACAATCTTGTAAATGATACCTTGTGTATATAGCATTTTCATTAAAATAAGCGATAGCATTATTATGCATTCTAGGAGAAATTGAATGCATAATAGGATCGCCTATGACTGAAAATATCTTCATTTTACTCTAAAAGTAAAAGCACCTTTTGCTATTTTGGAGCGAATTTTTTCTAATTCTGCCTTTAATTCACTTTCTTTATAAGGCCCAACTAAAACTTTTGTTAAGTCTTTTCCATTTACATTGGTTTTGTAAATTTTATACTCATATCCATTATCTTTTAAAATTTTTAACTCTTTTGATTTTGGATCTAAAGTATTTAAAGAAAAAACTTGTATATAAGCGCCTGCTTGTAACGTAGAATCTGAAGTTTTAATATTTTCAAAAAGTTCATTTGCATTATGAGCAGATGGTGTTTTTTCTTTTACACTGGAATTAGTTTTTTCTATTGGTTTTTTTATTGTTTTTTCTGGAGTTTTTTCAACCACTGCTTCTGGTTTTTTTTCTTCTATAGCTACTTCTTCTTTTGGTTCAATTGTGATTTGATCAAGCACGCTATTATTTGCAATAACATTGCTTGTATTTTCTTCTACTGTATCATTAGAACTAATATTAGCATCACTTATCATACTTTCTTCTTTTAATTTTCTAGCTAATGCTTCAAACTCATCTTCTTCTTTAGAGCTATTTGTAATTGGCAACGAAGAAAAGTTGTCTCCGTAACTAGCTTGACTTTGTGGTTCGACTGGAACTTGTAGAGAATTCTCATCGCTTGGATTATTAATTAACTTCATTACTATCATAACAATTAAAAATACTATAACTAAAATAATTGCTCTTAAAAGAAGTTTTTTAATTTTTTCATTTTTATTACTTTTTTGCAAAATAATATCATCAAATTCATTTTTTTTATTTTCTTCCATTTTTAATCCTTTCAAAATTTTACATATGTTTAGACCAAGAAGCACCACGCTCTTTTTGGTAAACTTCATATGGCAATGTTAAAATATTAAATTCCTTAGGTATATCCAAACTAGGAAAAACCTTCCATTCTACTGGCATTTTTTGAGAAAACAATAAAGAAAGCTTTGATCCCAAAGAACAAGCTTCGCTAAAAGTAGTATGACCTTTATGAATATACAAATGCAAATGATTATTTGTTTTAGTCCTATAAGCTGTAAAATTTATAAAGCCTTCTTCTCTAAGTATTAGCTGTGCTCTATGCCAAAATCTCTCAGCATTAAAGCCATTATAGTCAAATACAATATTTTCAACCTTGTCAAAACTATTAATTAAAGAATGTGCAACAATAATTTTCTTTTCCATATGCTCTTGTATAATATTGGCTGTCAATGGAGCATTAATTTTTTCAAATTTATCAAAAAAAATTCGTCCTTTGTGTTCATATTTATTGATTATCGCATTTCTTTTAATATAATAATGCGTTGTAACCATTTTGATTAAAGACATATCCATCATAGTGATCAAAACATCGCCCCTTTATAAATAATAAAATTATTTGCCAAATTTTTAAGTTTTATTTTTATCTCATCTTGTAATTTTAAATTTTGTATATCATCTAAAATATCTGCAATATAATTTGCCACAATGCTAATTTGTTCTTCTTTAAAACCTCTAGCACTTAAAGCCGCAGTGCCCAATCTTAAACCACTTGTAATGAATGGGCTTCTAGTTTCTCCTGGAACTGTATTTTTATTGGCAGTAATACCTGCTCTTTCTAAAGCTAAATCAGCATCTTTACCGCTAAAATTTTTATTTAAAAAACTCAATAAAACCAAATGATTATCAGTTCCACCGCTAACTAAATCATATTTTCTTTCTAACAATACTTTTGCCAACATTGCTGTATTTTTTATGATTTGTTTTGCATAAATTTTCCATTCATCACTTAAATTATATTTAAAACCTACAGCTTTTGCAGCAATCACATGCATTAAAGGTCCACCTTGAATTCCAGGGAAAATTGCTGAATTAATCTTTTTAGCAATTTCTTCATCATTGCACATTATAATACCACCCCTTGGACCCCTTAAGGTTTTGTGAGTTGTAGAACTTACCACATGAACATGGGGAAATGGACTAGGGTGCTCTCCTGCTACAACTAAACCTGCAATATGAGCAATATCAGCAAATAAATAAGCACCGACCTCATCAGCAATTTCTCTAAATTTAGCAAAATCTATTATTCTGGGATAAGCACTTGCGCCGCAAACTATAAGTTTTGGTTTAACTTTTTTAGCAATATCTCTTACCTTATCATAATCAATTCTTCCATCTAATTCAACGCCATAAAAATGGCTTTCATAAAATTTTCCCGAAGAGCTCACCTTTGCTCCATGAGTTAAATGCCCACCATGACTTAAATCCATACCTAAAATTTTATCACTAGGGTTTAAAAGTGCCATATATACACCCTGATTAGCTTGAGAACCAGAATGTGGTTGAACATTTGCAAAATTACAATTAAAAAGTTTTTTACATCTTTCTATAGCAATTTGCTCTATCTCATCTACAAATTCACATCCACCGTAATATCTTTTATTTGGATATCCTTCTGCATATTTATTAGTAAGTATGCTTCCCATAACTTGCATTACTTCTGGAAGGGTAAAATTTTCACTTGCAATCATCTCAAGACCATTAGTTTGTCTTGATAGTTCTTTTTGAGTTAAATCAAAAATTTCTTTATCAAAATTTTCTAACACTTATCCTCCTTTATATCAGACTTAAGTGGACGCATAGCTGGAAACAATATCACATCACGAATTGATTTTTTATTAGCTAGTAACATAACAAGTCTATCTATACCTATACCTTGACCAGCAGTTGGAGCCATAGCGTATCCTAAAGCATTAACAAAATCTTCATCCATTTCGCAAGCTTCTTCATCACCTGCATTTTTTGCTTCAATTTGCTTTAAAAATCTCTTATATTGATCAAGAGGATCATTTAACTCATTAAAACCATTAGCAATTTCTCTACCTGCGATAAATAATTCAAATCTTTCAGCTATTTCTTGATCAGTATCGCTTCTTCTAGATAAAGGACTAATAGATATTGGAAAATCTATAACAAAGGTTGGATTAATTAGTTTATCTTCTACATAATTATCAAAAAGTTCAGCTTGTAAATGTCCTAGCTCTAATTTTTCATTAGCTTCAAAACCATCGCGTTTTAATTTTTCTATAATTTTTTCTTTGCTATTAATAAGTTCATCATCCAAACCACCATATTTTTTCAAAGCATCTTTATAAGTAATTCTTTCAAAAGGCTTAGAAAAATCAATTATTTTTTCATCAAATTCTATTTTTTTACTTAAATTTAATTTTTCAAACAGTACAGCAAAAAGTTCTTCTGTTAAATCCATTAAATCATGATAATTATGATATGCCCAGTAAAATTCAATCGTAGTAAATTCTGGGTTATGTGTTAAATCCATCCCTTCGTTTCTAAAGCATCTATTGATTTCATAAACTGCTTCAAATCCACCTACAATCAAGCGTTTTAAATATAACTCAGGAGCAATTCTTAAAAATCTTTCTATACCTAAAGCATTATGAAAAGTTACAAAAGGCTTAGCATTGGCTCCACCAGCTATTGGATGCATCATAGGAGTTTCAACCTCTAAAAAGCCTTTATTTTCAAAAAAAGATCTAATATAAGATATGATTTTAGAACGCACGATAAAATCTTTTCTTACTTGTGCATTCATAATCATATCTACATATCTTTTTCTATATCTTTGCTCAATATCAGTTAAACCATGATACTTTTCAGGTAGTGGCACTATGGCTTTAGTGGCAATTTGAATTTTTTCTATATGGATACTAAATTCTCCAGTTTTTGTCATAAAAGGAAAACCTTGAGCTACAACAATATCTCCTACTTCAAGGTATTTTTTTAAAATTGTAAAATACTGCTCTCCTAATACATTTTGATTAAAATAAATTTGAATATTATCTTGCTCATCTTCAATATTAGCAAAAACTGATTTTCCAGCTATTCTTAATAGTTTTAATCTTCCAGCTACAACTCCGCAAGCTTTTTCATCTCTTTGATTTTCAAGTTCTTTTATGTATGAAAATTTCTTTTTATACTCGCCAATACTCATTTCTTTTGTTAAAAAATGAGGATAAGGATTGATACCTATATTTTTTAATTCTAATGCTTTTTGAATTTTTTGTTGCTCTAAAATATTATCAAACATTCTTCAATCCTTATTTGGTGCTACATTTTGGACAAAGACCATAAAGTTGCATTAAATGACCTGTTAATTTGAAATTATATTCTTTTGCAATTAACATTTGTTGCTGTTCTATAACAGAATTTTCAAATTCAACAATCATGCCACAACTTTTACAAATCAAATGATCATGATGAGGCTTATTTGCGAGTTCAAATTTTTTTCCCGAAGCTCCAAAAGAAATTGATGTAGCCATTCCTGATTCTTCCAATAAATTTAAAGTTCTGTAAACAGTTGCGATTCCAACATTTAATTCAGGATTGTTTCGCTTAATTTCAAGATGCAAACTTTCTGGAGTATAGTGTTTATCGCTATGATACAAAGTTTTAAGTAAAATTTCTCTTTGTTTAGTATATTTTAGTCCATTATCTTTAAGTGTTTTTTTAAAACACTCAAGCAAAACATCATATTCTATATTTTCAATTTGCATTTTCAACCTCCGGTGACAAGGTTAAATTAGAATCTTTAATATGATTTTCTATTTTTTCTAAATTAACTTGGGTAAAATCTGTATTCATGATATACTCCCCAGTCTTTTTTAAAATCTCTAAAGTATGACTATTTTGCGCATATTTTTCTAAACTAGAATTTAAAAATTCTATATTGCTAATACAAGCAACTAAAATAGCAAAAATTAAAAATATTTTCGCACTACCAAATAAAAATCCACCTATTTTATCAACAAATCCCAATCCACTCAAACTAAACATTTTGGATAAAATTCCACCAAAAGCCAAACAAGCAACCCACACAATAATGAGCAAAACCAAAAAACCCGTAAAAACAGCTAAATTTTCATTTTGGATATGATAGAAATTATTATCAATAATATTAGCAACCTCTTTAGAATATCGTGATGCTATAAGCACACCACCAACTATACCAAGCAATCCAAATATTTCTTTAAAAAATCCACTCACCAAACCTTTTAATCCTAATACTAAAGTCAAACCTACAACAAAAATATCAAACCATGAAAAATTTTCCATCAAATACTTACTCCAAAAAATATTTATTCTATTATCTTAGGAACTATAAAAAATCCATCTTGTGAATTAGGTGCATACTGGTTAATAATATCAATTACATCAGATTTTTCACTTTCGTCTTTTCTAAAAGGAGTACCACCAGCAGTTATACTTGTCATCGCTTCTATACCACTAAGATCAAGTTCATCTAATTTTTGAACAAAATCAACTATTTGACTAAGCTGTTCTTCGAGTTTTTCTCTTTTATCTTCAGATATTTTTAAAGCACTGAGTTTTTCAAGTCTTAATAACAATTTATCATCTATTTGCATCATCTTAACCTTGGTAATAACTTTATTTATTTTTTTTAAAGAAAAAATTATAACATAAATATTTTATTTTTTCATTTTTATATGCTACAATTGCACATTTTAATCAAAATACTACAATGCGTTGGAAATATATTATATAGGATTTAAAATGGCCTTAAAAGAAAATTTGGAAGCTGTTAGAAACGAACTTAGCTCTCAAGAACAAATGATGGAAAATTTCATAAAAAGCGAACGCTTTATTAAAAAATACAAATATTATTTTTTAACTTTTTTTGGTATTTTGATTATATACCTCACTGCAAATTTTATCATTAATTATAATGAAGAAAAAAAATTGCAAGAAAGTAATTTAATTTTTTCAAATTTAATAAAAAACCCAAATAATACAAAGTCTTTAGAAGAATTAAAAATTAAAAATCCTAATTTATATGTCATTTTTTTAATGAGCCAATCTAAAGATTTAAATCAAAGCATAGAATTAAATATAAATCCTTTACTTAAACAAATCATACTAGCTCAAAATGATGAAAATTCAATTTTTTTAAAAGATTATAATACTTTATTAAAAGGATATGACTTTCTTAAACAAAATGATTTTAAAAATGCAGATATAGAATTTGGCAAAATACCTTTAAATTCACCTTTGTGGCAACTTGTAAATAGTTTAAAACATTATCAAGGAATAAAATGAAACATTTTTATCTTTTCATTATTGCTTTAATTTTTCTTAGCGCTTGTGAAACAAAAAGAGAATATTATCAACCAACGCAAATTGACAAATTAGCCTCTACTCCAAAAGGCATCAAAGGTAAAATTGTAGATTTTAATAATAACGTAGCTCAATTAAACAACAATGCTTTTATTGATAATCTTGGAAATATTGTCAATTTTAAATTAGATAAAAATTACAACATCATCAATACCTATCAAGATGAAATTTTAGCTGCAGATGATAATGGAAATTTTAAAATTTTTAACATCAATGGCGAAGAACTATTTAGTTATAAATTCAATGAAAGTGTTGTAGCTGCAAATGTAGATGGAGATGATATTGCTTTAGTTTTAGCTAGCAATAGCTTGGTTTATGCAAATAAGAATTTAGGCATTAAAATGATTCAAAATTTGGGTAGTGCATATGCTCAAGATAGTCGTTTTGCTAATCCACAATTTTTAAACACTATTATCATCTATCCTATGCTAAATGGAAAACTTACTATAGTAAGTAAAAATTCTTTAAAAATTATAAGAGAGATTATCGTTAGCAGTGAAGAATTTTTTAATAATGTAATATATCTTGAAATAAAAGATGATAAAATGATTGCTGCTACCGAAAAAAAGGTTATAGTGGTTAGTCCAAATAGGACTTTATATTTTAACGAAGATATTAAAGAAATTAATGTTGGCGATAATGAAATTTTTATACTTAGTGAAGATGGTAAAATCATTAAAACCGATTTTAATTTAAGAAAAATCAATGAAATTAAATTCCAATTTGCACTTTTTTCAAAAAGTACTTTTTTCGATAACTTTTTATATGTTTTTGAAAAAACGGGATATTTGATAAAAATCGATTCTAATTTACAAACATATACAGTTTATAAATTTAGCGAAGCGGTTGATAAAAAAAGCTTTATGAAGCAAGATAAATTCTTTTATAGTGATAAAGTTTTACAATTAAATTAAATCTCATGAAACAAGAAAATTTTAATGCTATATTAACTCATTTTAAAATAATCCTTGATGATATAGCACTGATTGATCTTAGCTTGCTAACAAAAATGAAAAAAATTTACGCAATTAGCGGCAAACATACTCAAAATAAAACATTACTAGTAGTATTTAGCTTTACTAAAAGCAAAGTTTTGTTAAAAAATGCTCAAAATTTAGAAAAAATATTTTTTGACATAAAAGAACACTCAAAAACCACTTATAATGAAAGCATATTTTTTCATCAAGCTTTGATATGCTCTAAAGCAAAAAATTACCTAAATTCTAAGGAAATTACTACTTATGCTCTTGTGTGATATTGGCAATACAACAGCTAGTTTTTTAGATGATCAAAAGTTTTATTCTATGAGTATAGAACAATTTTTAAGCTATCAACCAACACAAAAAATATTTTATATCAATGTAAATCCAAATTTAGAAGAAAAATTAAAAGAGCAACCTTTATTTATAAATTTGGCTCCATATTTTAATTTTGATACTATTTATAAAAATTTAGGAATTGATAGAATCGCAGCATGCTATACTATAGAAGATGGTGTAGTAGTAGATGCTGGATCTGCTATTACTGTGGATATAATATCTAATTATATTCATTTAGGTGGATTTATACTACCTGGTATTGAAAACTACAAAAAATCTTTTGCAAATATTTCATCAAAATTAAAATGTGAGTTAAATACTCAAATAAATTTTGATGCTTTCCCACAAAAAACGGCAGATGCTTTAAGCTATGGAACTTTTAAAAGTATTTATTTACTTATTAAAGATTGCGCATATGATAAAAAGTTATATTTTACAGGCGGAGATGGACAATTTTTAGCAAATTTTTTTGATTTTGCTATTTATGATAAATTTTTGATTTTCAGGGGTATGAAAAAAGCTGTTTGTGAAAATTTTAAACTTTAATTTTATTATATTCATTTATACATAATTTTATAAGCTTCATTTAAACTCAAAACAACTATATTTTGCTATTATTATCAAATTTAAAACCGAGCAAAGGAAAATTTAATAATGGATCAAAAACACTTTGATACTATCGTAATCGGAGGAGGTATATCCGGAGCTGCTGTATTTTATGAGTTAGCTAGATATACTGATATAAAAAATATTGCATTATTAGAAAAATATTCTGGTGCTGCCACTTTAAATAGTCATGGTACTAGTAACTCTCAAACAATTCATTGTGGCGATATTGAGACAAATTACACTTTAGAAAAAGCAAAGAAAGTTAAAAAAACTGCGGATATGATTGTAAAATATGGAATTTTACAAAACGCTCAAAATAAATTTATGTTTTCACATCAAAAACTTGCACTTGGTGTTGGAGAGGCTGAATGTGCTTATATGACAAATAGATATGAAGAATTTAAAGAATTATATCCATATATAAAATTCTATACCAAGAATGAAATTAAAAAAATAGAACCTAATGTAGTTTTAAACGAATATAGCAGTGGCGATAGAAGCGATGAAGTAGTCGCAATGGGTGTTGAAGAAGGAGCCATTTACACTACGGTTGATTTTGGTTTAATGAGTCAAAGCTTGATAGAACAAGCTTGCAAACAAAATAAAAATACCCATGTAGCTTTTAATCAAGAAGTGACTCTTATAGAAAAAAAAGATGATGTTTTTTATGTTAAAACTGCAGATTTTAAAGAATATATTGCAAAATCTATTATAGTAGATGCTGGAGCTCATTCTTTATTTTTAGCTCATAAGATGGGTTTAGGACTTGATAAGTCATGTTTTCCTGTAGCTGGAAGTTTTTATCTAGCCAAAAGAAAAATTCTAAATGGTAAGGTTTATATGGTCCAAAATCCTAAACTACCATTTGCTGCTTTACATGGCGATCCTGATTTATTAGCCAATATGAATACTCGATTTGGACCTACAGCCTTAGTTATACCTATGCTTGAACGATATCATGGATTTAAATCTTTACCTGAATTTTTCAAAACTTTAAATTTAGATATGAATGTTGTTAAAATTTGTCTTAATTTATTTAAAGATTCTACGATTAGAAATTATATTCTTTATAATTATTTATTTGAAATACCTTATATAAACAAAAAGCTTTTTGTTAAAGATGCTAAAAAAATAGTACCTAGTTTAAAAGCTGACGATATTTATTATGCTAAAAAATTTGGAGGAGTAAGACCCCAAGTGCTTGATAAAAAAGCAGGTGAGTTAATACTAGGAGAAGCAAGCATCACTGAAATTCCTGGTATTATTTTCAATATGACACCAAGTCCTGGCGCTACAAGCTGTCTTGGGAATGCTCAAAGAGATGCAAAATTAATCTGTCAATACCTTGGAGCCAATTTCAATGAAGATTTATTCGCTAACGAATTGCTATAAATAAGGATTTGGTATGTTGAAAAAAACAAAAATAGTCGCAACAATTGGACCTGCTAGTGAAGATGAAAAAATCATAAGACAAATGATAATAAACGGAGTTAATGTTTTTCGTTTAAATTTTTCCCATGGAACACATGAATATCATAGCAAAAATCTCTCAACCATTCGAAAAATCTCATCAGAATTAAATGCAAGAATTGGAATTTTACAAGATATTAGTGGGCCAAAAATTAGGACTTTAAAAATTCCGCAAGCATTTGAACTTAAAACTAACGATAGGCTAGACTTTTACAAAGATACTTTCGATGGAGAGATAATTAATCAAAATCATTATAAAGTTTGCATCAACCATCCTGAAATTTTATCTATGCTTAAAGTTGGAGAATATATTTATTTGTGCGATGGCTCCATTAAAACAAAAGTAATTCATATAGATGAAAACTTCATCCAAACTCAAGTTGAAAATAATGGCATACTTAGCTCAAACAAAGGGATAAATTTTCCAAACACAAAAATAAACATCGATATTATCACTCAAAAAGATAAAGCAGATTTAAACTGGGGTATTCAAAATGATGTAGATTTTCTTGCTATATCTTTTGTTCAAAATGCACACGATATCGATGAAGTTAGAAAAATTTTAAATGAAAATAATGCTGAAATTGCTGTTTTTGCAAAAATAGAAAAATTTGATGCAGTAGAAAATATAGATGAAATTATTCATTCAAGCGATGGTATTATGGTTGCAAGGGGTGATTTGGGTATAGAGGTTCCTTATTATAAAGTTCCAAATATTCAAAAACTCATTATCAAAAAAGCAAATGAAGCTAATAAACCTGTAATCACAGCAACTCAAATGCTATTTTCATTAGCCAAATCAAAAACTGCCACAAGAGCTGAAATTTCAGATGTAGCAAATGCTGTATTAGACGGCACAGATGCTGTAATGCTTAGCGAAGAAAGTGCTGTAGGGATAGACCCAGCTAATGCTGTAGATATCATGACTCAAACTATTATTGAAACAGAAAAAAATTATCCTTATGAAAAATTTGAAAATTTTAAATGCTTTAATGAGACAGATATCATAGCCAAATCAAATACCCAGCTTGCTACCAATCTCAAAGCAGATGCGATTTTCACACTCACAAGTAGTGGCTCTTCAGCAATTAAAACTGCAAGATATAGACCTAGAATGGATATTATTGCTATCACACATTCTAAAAAAGCTTTAAATTTTTTAAGCATAGTATGGGGCATTCAACCAGCCATACTTATAGAAAAACACGAAAATTTAACTGAACTTTTAAGCAATTCTATTAAACTTGGAGTTGAAAAAGGATTGATCAAAAAAGATGGAACTTACACCCTAACCGCAGGATTTCCAGTTGGTGTAGCAGGAAGTACAAATCTTATAAGAATTTTACAAAAAGAACAAATTGAGTATTATTTAAGCTTGGTAAAATAATCCAAGCTTAAAATTTAGATTCTATTAAATCGCATAAACAATGAATAATTAAAATATGCATTTCTTGAATTCTAGCAGTATCATCAGAAGGAATAACCAAATTGAAATCACACATTTCATTCATCAAACCACCTCCTTTTCCGCTAAGCCCTATACATTTTGCATTAAGTTCTTTTGCTTTTTTAAAAGCATTTAAAACATTAAGACTTTTACCACTAGTTGAAATTCCAACTAAAACATCATTTTTACACATTAAAGCTTCAACTTGTCTTGAAAAAACAAATTCAAAGCCATAATCATTTCCAATCGCACTCAAAGCAGAAGTATCAGTACTTAAAGCTATAGCGGCTAAAGCCTTTCTTTCTTTTTTATATCTTCCACTAAGCTCAGCTGCAAAATGCTGACTATCAGCAGCACTTCCGCCATTGCCACAAATTAAAATTTTTCCATTATTTTCTAGGCATTGATTTAAAATTTGAGCACATTGATAAATTTGTTCTTTTAATTGTAATGATTTTTCTAAAGTATCTTTATGCATATAAAATTCATTTTCAATCTTTTCTATCATTTTTTATCCTTTTTATTATATTTGTTGTGCTAAATCCTTTTTCAAATTCTATTAATTCTACTTTTTTAACCAAATTAGACCCAACTACTTCTTTATCTTTATAATCAGCTCCTTTTACCAAAACATCTGGTTTTAAAAATTCAATCAGCTTAAGCGGTGTATCTTCATCAAATATAACAACATAATCTACAAAATACAAACTAGCAAGCATACAAGCTCTTTGAAATTCACTATTTATAGGTCTATTTTTTCCTTTTAATCTTTTAACACTCGCATCTGAATTTAGACCTATTATCAACACATCACCTAATCTTTTTGCTTTTTCAAGATACTTTATATGTCCAAAATGTAAAACATCAAAACAACCATTGCTAAAAACTATTTTTTTGTTTTTAATCAATTTTAATATCTCTTCTTTAGTTTTAATTTTTTCATAAAAAGAAGCTTTTTCTAAATTTTTAATTTCATCAAAACTTACACTCACACTGCCTATCTTTGAAACCACCACTGCTGCTGCTTGATTAGCTAACTCACAAGCTTTTATAATATCTATTTTCAAAGCCAAAGCATATGCTAACATAGCTATAACACTATCTCCAGCTCCTGTTACATCATAAACTTCTAAAGCTTTAGCAGGAATAACGCTCAACTTATCATCAAAAACAGCTATACCCTCTTCTGATAAAGTAATGATTGAATAAGTAAGATTATAATCACTTTTAAGTTTTTTAATGGCAGAATTTAAATTGTCCTTGTCTAATTTTTCAAGTTTTAAAGCTTCCATTGCTTCTTTTTTATTTGGAGTAAGTAAAGTTGCATTTTTGTATTTATTAAAATTTGCACCTTTTGGATCAATTAAAATTGGTATATTTAAAGTATTGGCATGATAGATTAATTCTTTACAAATTTTTTCGCTTAAATTTCCTTTAGCATAATCGCTTAAAATCACTGCATCAAAATCTTCTACGATAGTTTTAAATTCATTAATGATTTGTGACTCTAATCTTGTATCAAAATTATTTTCATCATCAAGTCTTAAAACTTGTTGAGAATGTGAAAGAATTCTTGTTTTAAGAGGAGTTTTTCTATTTTGTTCGATGAAAAATTTCGCATTTAGTTTTTCTTGTAAAAATTTACCGCTTTCATCATCTCCTATGACTCCAAGTGCATAAACAAAAGCTCCCAAGCTTTGTAAATTTGCATACACATTACCTGCCCCACCAAGTCTTTTATCTTCTTTAGTATGTTTCATAACCATTACCGGTGCTTCAGGAGAAATTTTTGAACAATCACACCATATATAATGATCCACCATAAAATCACCAACCACTAAAATTCTAGGTTGCTTTGAGCTTAAAAAATCAAGCATTTAATTCCTCTTTAAAAATTCTTTTAATTTCTGGCAAATAATCTTTAATGCCTTTTTCAAGGCTAAATCTAGGTCGATAAGAAAAATTCTCATCTAAATTAGCTTGAGTATGAAACTGATATGCTTTTTCATATGGATTTTTAATATATTCACAAGCTAAATTTGTATTTAAAAGTCTTTGTAAAATATCAACTATTTCTTGAAAAGTTCTTGGCACGGAAGTAGCTACATTGTAAATACCACTTTTTGTATATAAAGCATGTAAATTAGCACTAATTACATCTTCAATATAAACAAAATCACGATAAATTCTATCACTTCCTTCAAATAAACGAGGATTTTTACCTGATAAAATTTGAAGTCCAAATTGCAATACCATCGAAGCAGTGGTATTTTTAAAATACTCACCTTTACCATAAACATTAAAATATCTAAGCCCTACTATATGCATTTTATCAAAATACTGCTTAGCAAGCCTATCCATCATAAGCTTTGAAAACGCATAAGGATTTTTAGGTTTTTCATCTTTACCTACCGTTTGAGGGCTTAAAGCATCTCCATAAACTGAAGCTGAACTTGCATAAATTAATTTTGCATTCAAATTTAAACACATATCAATAAAACGCTTAAAAGTGTTAAGATTAATAGATAACACTTTAGTTTGATCATACGCTGTAGTATCTGATATGGCAGCTTTATGAAAGATCACATCTGGCTTAAAATCTTTTATAATTTCAAAAGCTTTATCATCGTTAATATCACCTGTGTAAAGCTCGCCTTTAAAGTCTAATAAATTTTTAAAATGTCCAAAACTTTCTAAATTTCCATTTTCAAATTTAGCACTTGAACGCATTTTATCAATGATTAAAATTTTATGATTTTCTTCTTGTAATCTTAATGCAAGTGCTGATCCTATAAAACCTGCTCCACCAGTAATTACTACTTTCATTTTTCATCCTTTAGGCATTTTAAAAGCTCTTTTAAATTTTTAAAAATTTTAAACTCGATTCCATGATAATTTATATCATCATTGATTAAAAAAAGATTTTTAACTTTTGCATTAATTCCAGCTTGCATATCTGTAAGATTATCTCCTATAAAAAAAGATTTTTCCATGTCTATATCAAATTCTTCTTTTGCTTTTAAAAGCATAGCTGGTTTTGGCTTCCTACACTCACATCCTTGCAGATGAGGACAATGATAAATTTTTTCTATCTTTATATCGTGTTTTACAAATTCATCTATCATATAAGCACTTAAGATAGCAAAATCTTCTTCTTTATAATACCCTCTTGCAATACCTGATTGGTTGGTTATAACAAAAATTAAAAAATTTTTACTTTGAAAATATTTACAAAATTCAAAAATACCATCACAAAATTCAAAATCTTTTATTTTATAAACATATTTTTTATCGATATTAATAACACCATCTCTATCTAAAAATAACGCTTTTTTCATAAAAAAATTATAATGTATTTTTACTAAGATTTTTATAATTTAAAGAATATTAAATGAAAAAAGTTTATAATTAAAATCCATTTTATTATGAGGAGTCAAAAATGAAAAAGCTAGTTGTTTTATCAGCTTTAGCATGTCTTGGAGTTTCTGCTTATGCAGCTGATGGTGCAGCACTTTATAAAAAATGTGCAGTTTGCCATGGTGCTAAAGCAGATAAAGTGTATCTTAATAAAGTTCCTGCTTTAAATTCTGTAGCAAGTGCAGAAAGAATTCAATATATGAAAGAATACTCAGAAGGCAAAAGAAATGCTTATGGCCAAGGTGCGATCATGAAAATCAACCTTAAAGGTTTAACTGAAGAAGATTTTAAAGCTATCGATGCTTATATTGAAACTTTGAAAAAATAATAAACAGCCTTTATGGCTGTTTATTATTCTCTTTTTTTTGAAGTATTTCTTTTTTTCTTTTTTCTAAAATTATTGCGTCATTTAAAGCTTCTTCACTATCATTTAACATAATAAATTTATAATCATCATCAAATTGCTTATTTTTAATCCCCCAAAGTAAGGCACAAACTGCTAGACACAATGCAGTTAAAGAAACTCCAATCATCATCATCAAAACGCCATTCATTTTTTTATCCTTAAAGCATTTAAAATAACCACTATACTACTAAAAGACATAGATAAAGCTGCTAATAATGGATTAATCAAACCTAAAAAAGCTAGTGGTATAGTAAAAGCATTATAACACAAAGAAAAAGCTAAATTTTGCTTAATAATCATATAAGTTTTTTTAGCTATTTCTATACTTTTTTGCAAGCTTTTTAAATCATTCTTTAACAAAACCACATCACTATTTTCAACAGCTAAAGCTGAACCTTCTTTTAAGGAAATTCCAACACCAGCATGAGAAAGAGCCAAAGCATCATTTACACCATCTCCCACCATTAACACCTTATTTTTATGACTTAAATTTAAAATATAATCTAGTTTATCTTCTGGCATACAAGAAGCTTTAAATTTTTCTATATTTAAGCTTTTTGCAACTTTTTTTGCTACAAATTCATTATCCCCTGTTAACATAATAACTTGCATATTTTTTTGTTTTAAATAATCAATAAGTTCTTTAGAATCAGCCCTTATGCTATCTTCAAGCTCAAACACAGCTAAAATTTCATTATTTTTAGCAAATATAAAATGAGTATTGTAAAATTCTTTACTTATAACTCCATTTTCTTTTAAAAATTTTTTATTTCCACCTATAAAAACATCATCTTTTAAACAAGCCCTATAACCTTTTGCTTGGATATTTTGGATATTGCTAAATGTTTTGATTTGATATTCTTGTATATTTAAAAATTTAAGAATACTTTTTGCAACAGGATGATTAGTTAAATGTAAAAAACTAACCAATTCATTTTTATCAAGCTTTTCATTTAAATCATATCTTACAACCTCTAAATTTGCCTGTGTTAAAACACCAGTTTTATCAAAAACTGCAACATTGCATTTACTAAGATCTTCTACCACTCCCACTTCTTTAAATAAAATTTTTTCTTTTAAAGCAGCACTAATAGCAACTAAAGAACTAACTGGAGTAGCAAGAGCTAACGCACAAGGACAAGCTATAATTAAAACAGAAACCATTCTTATCATAGCTTCTTCAAAACCCAAATTAAGCACAAATAAAGTATATAAAAAACACAAAAACGCACAGCTTAAAATAGCAGGAGAAAAATATCTACTAATTTGAGCTACCATTTTTTCTATTTTTGCTTTTTTAGTGCTAGAATTTTCTAATAAAAAAATAATCCTAGCAAGTTTAGAATCTTTGTATAAAGCCTTACATTGATAAAGTATATTACCGCTTAAAACCAATGAAGCAGAGTAAATTTCATCATCTTTAGCAACATCTTTTGGTAAGCTTTCTCCGCTTAAACTAGACATATCTAAACTCGCATTGCCACTTATACAAACTCCATCAATTAAAACTCTATCACCTTCTTTTAATTCTATAATATCTCCGATTTTTACATCTTCAATATCACAATTTTCAAATTTATCTTCTTTTAAAACCCTAACTTGTGTTGCTAAAAAAGATCTTAAATGATCTAAAGTATCAAATGCTTTTTTCTTGCTTAAAAGTTCTAAATATTTACCTACAAACACAAAACAAATTATCATAGCAACAGAATCAAAATACACTTGAGTACTTCTTGAAAACATTGCCCATACTGAATAAATATACGCCAAAGTAGATCCACTAATTACTAAAGTGTCCATATTAAGATTTTTAAATTTCAAAGCATAATAGGCATTTTTATAAAAAACCGAACCTGTATAAAAAAGCACTGGAGTGCAAAGTAAAAATTCTGCAAAATGCAAAATGTCTTTAACCTCTTTATCCATCCCACTAAAAAAACCTGCATATTTTGCAACCGATATCCACATGATATTCATCACACAAGCTATAGCAACGATTAATTTTGCATAAAATTCTCTTTTGGTTTGAGTTGCTCTTTTTTCAAATTTTGTAGGAGAGTAAATATTAGCTTTATAACCTATACACTCTATCTTTTGAATGATTTGCGCTAAAGATATAGTACTTTCATCAAAAACTATTTTTGCTTTATGCGTGATAGGGTTAATATCTACTTCTATTACCCCTTGGCTTTGGATTAAAATTTTTTCATTAAGCCACACACAAGCTGAACAGTGAATTTCTTCTATAAGTAAAAAAATTTGACTAAAGTCATCTTTTGTTTTTTGGATATATTTGGTGTAATCTTTATAACTATACTCTAAATTTACAGGATTTAATGTTTGTTTGCCAAGCTTATCATAAAATTCTTCTAAACCACTATCATGAAGAATTTCATAAACACTTTGACATCCTTTACAACAAAAATAATTTCCATTATTTTCAACCATTTGTTCTTGTTTAAAGCTTAATTGACAATGCTTACATTTCATTTTTATCTTTCAAAATTTTAAATTTTAAATATTTTATCATTTTTATAAATATCAAATTTTAAAATATATTTACAAAGATAAAATATAATTTTAAAAAAGATTTGACAAAAAAGTATTTTTTTTAATAAAATCTTACATTCATTATTAAATCAATACTACATTTTCTACATTTTAGAGGATACATGGAAAAAGAAAAAAAACAACATCAAAGAACGCATATTCCTGTTGAAGGTTACAAAATTGAAGATTTAAAGTTACTTGATTTAGAAAACTTAATCAAAATTGCTCATGAGGCTGAAATAGAAAATCCAAGAGAATTTAGAAGACAAGATTTAATTTTTGAAATTTTAAAAGCTCAAACTAAAAAAGGCGGTTTTATCCTTTTTACTGGAATTTTAGAAATTTCTCCAGAAGGTTATGGTTTTTTAAGAGGGATGGATTCTAATTTAAGCGATAGTGTTAATGATGCTTATGTGTCTAATTCTCAAATTCGAAAATTTGCACTTCGTGTTGGAGATATCGTTACTGGGCAAGTAAGAGAACCTAAAGATCAAGAAAAATATTATGCTTTATTAAAAATTGAAGCGATTAATTATCTTCCACTTAAAGAGGCGAGAGAAAGACCTTTATTTGACAATCTTACTCCTATTTTTCCAACTGAAAAAATTAAATTAGAATACGATCCTTTAAAACTAACAGGAAGAATGCTTGATCTTTTTGCACCTATTGGAAAAGGTCAAAGAAGTTTAATCGTTGCACCTCCAAGAACTGGCAAAACAGAACTTATGAAAGAACTAGCAAATGCTATAGCAAAAAATCACCCTGAGGCTCATTTGATAGTGTTATTGGTGGATGAAAGACCTGAAGAGGTAACAGACATGCAAAGATGCGTAAAAGGTGAAGTTTTCAGTTCTACTTTTGATCTGCCAGCTTACAATCATGTCCGTGTTGCTGAACTTGTAATAGAAAAAGCTAAAAGAATGGTAGAAACTGGTAAAGATGTTATCATTTTGCTTGATTCTATAACAAGACTTGCAAGAGCTTATAACACCGCTACTCCAAGTAGTGGAAAAGTTTTAAGTGGTGGGGTTGATGCAAATGCTCTTCACAAACCAAAAAGATTTTTTGGAGCTGCTAGAAATATAGAGCATGGCGGCTCTTTAACCATTATAGCAACAGCCTTAATTGAAACTGGCTCAAGAATGGATGAAGTAATTTTTGAAGAATTTAAAGGCACAGGAAATAGTGAAATAGTCTTAGATAGAAACATTTCAGATAGGAGAATTTATCCAGCTATTAATGTTATAAAATCAGGTACCAGAAAAGAAGAATTACTCCAAGGAGTAGAAAAATTACAAAAAATTTGGGCTATAAGATCAGCTATTTCTTCAATGGATGATATTGAAGCATTAAAATTTTTATACTCAAAAATGCTAAAAACCAAAAGCAATGAAGAATTATTATCTATAATGAATGGGTAAAAATGCTACAAGCACTAGCTATAAAATATAGACCAAAAAATTTTAATGAACTCATAGGGCAAAACACAGTTTCTATAAGCTTAAAATATGCTCTTGAAAATAATCGTTTAGCGCATGCTTATTTATTTTCTGGACTTAGGGGTAGTGGAAAAACTTCTAGTGCTAGAATTTTTTCTCGTGCTTTAGTATGCGAAAAAGGCCCAAGTGCCAATCCTTGCGGGAAATGTTCTCAATGCGTTTCTTCTTTAACTGGAAGCAATATAGATATTATAGAAATGGATGCAGCAAGCCATAGAAGCTTAGAAGATATACAAGAGCTTATCGAACAGGTAAAATATGCTCCATCTTTAGCAAGATTTAAAATTTTTATTATCGATGAAGTTCATATGCTAACACCTCAAGCGGCTAATGCTTTACTTAAAACCTTAGAAGAACCTCCAAGCTATGTAAAATTTATACTTGCAACAACAGATCCTTTAAAGCTTCCAGCTACCGTTCTTTCAAGAACTCAGCATTTTAGATTTAAACAAATTTCTCAACATGAAATTTTAAAACATTTAGAATGGATCTTAGATCAAGAAAAAATAAATTATGAAGAAGAAGCTTTAAGATTGATCGCTAGAAGCGGGAATGGCTCTTTAAGAGATACTTTAACCTTATTAGACCAAGCTATTGTGTATTGTCAAAATCATATACAAACTGAAAAAATCACCACCATGCTAGGTTTTTTAGATCCAGCTAAAATTGAAGAATTTTACCAAGCAATTTTAAGCAATGATAAAAATAAGGTTTTAGAATTTTTAAAAGAATTTGAAGATTATGAAGCAAATAATGTCATAGATGAAATGATATTTTTCTTGAAAAATGCTTTTTTTGCAAAAAACAACCTTTTTTCAATGCTAATTTATGAAAGATTTTTTAGGATACTTTCTCGTGCAAAAACTATGTTAAATTCAAGTGATAATGATAGTTTTGTACTTTGCGTGATGGCTTTTATGCTAATTGAAGCAACTCATTTAAAAAGTATAGATGAAGCAATTAATACTCAAGAAACAAAACAAACAAACTTGCCTATCCACACAAATATCCAAGAAAAAAGCATCCTTAATACTACCCATAAAGAAGAAAATTCTAATCCTTATGAACTTTTGCTCAAGGCTATTTACAAAAGAGATTATGATCTTGGAGAAGTTTTTAAAAAAACCACTAGTTTTATTTCTTTTAAAGATGATGTATTTAGCATAAGCTCTAATGCAAAAGATGAAGATAGAAACACCTTAAACAATGGCTTTAAATTAATTAAATTACTACTAAGCGAGCTTTTTGGAGAAAATACACAAATTAAAATTCAAAAAATAGAAAACTTACAAACACAAAATTTACAAGATGTCTTTAAAACACCGCCTAAAATGGAAAACAAGGTTACGCCAAATTTAAATGAACATTTTGAAAATTTTAAAAAAGATGCTAAAAAATATGATCCAAAAAATGAGACCAAAGAAGCTCTTGAAAAACTCTTTGGTTATCCACAAATTCAAAATTAAAAACTACCATTGATGGAAATATAAAGCCTTCTTCCCTCTTCTATATGATTATAAGTATTTACCCAAATATTTTCGTTTTTATTTTTATATGATTCCCATGCATTGGTAAAACTTTTATCAAAAAGATTATAAACAGTCGCATTGATATTCCATTTTTTATTCATATCATAACGCGCACCCATAGAAGCTAAAAATATATCTTTGTAATAATTTAGCTAAAGAAATCATTGCTTTAATGCCAGAGCATAAAACTTATATAGAAGTTTTTGGCGGAGCTTTGAGCGTTTTTTATCAAAAAAAGCCCATCAAAAATAGAAGTTATTAATGATATAAATAACGAGCTTATCAATTTACACCTTTGCATAAGAAACAAACCCCAAAGTTTAAATAATGTATTAAATTCTTTATTCGTAAGTAGAAAAATATTTGCAATGATAAAAAATAAAGAATTAAAGCCAAGGAATGATATAGAAAGAGCTGCTTTTTATTTTTATCTTATCAGCACTTCTTTTGGATCAAGCATGGGGCAATTTGCTATGAGCAAACAAAGAGCGCCAAAAAGATTACTTAGAGATTTTAGCTTACACACACAAAGGCTTAAAAATGCTAGTATTGAAAATAAAAGCTTTGAATATATTTTAAAAGAATATGATTACAATGAAGCTTTGTTTTATTTAGATCCACCTTATGTAGGGACTGAAAATTATTATAAAAACACTAATGGTTTTGGAATAAAAGAGCATAAACTATTAAATGAGTTATTAAGGTAAATTTATGCTTTCTTATAATGATTGTGAGCTTGTAAGAGAGCTTTATAAAGGATTTCATATCAAAGAATTAAAGATAAGATATTCTTTAAATAACAATGTTTTAAAAAGAAAAGAGAGCAAGGAGGTTTTAATAATGAACTTTTAATTATTTGAGAGAATATTTATATTCTCTAAACAATTTATTATTTAAGTAAAATAGTTAAAAATTCTAAAGCTTCTTTGTTGGATTTTACTTCATACTCTAAATAATCTTTCTCTAAAATAGCTCCGTATTTAATTAAAAGCAAAATAGCTCCAAAATTATTATGATTAATTGCATAAATGATTGGTAGTGTTCCCATAGCTTCTTTTGTGGCACTCATACCATTTTGAAGATACTCTAATACAGCATCATTATCACCATTGCAAATTGCTCTTATAAAATCTCTTGTATAACCTTGTTTTATATTGTTTTGTATTCTTGACATTTTTTATCCTTTTGTTTTGATAAGACTACAATAGCTTGGTAATGCTGAATGTGTGCTGTTAGATCCTAGAAAGCTCTCCAATTACAATACCAACTAATAAAAAA
>NZ_VOWJ01000024.1 GCF_008011665.1 Campylobacter volucris | reverse complement strand
TCCATATAGATATTTTAAAAATTTTAGTGGAATTTTAATAGATGAAAGCGGAAAACAAAATAATAAAAATATAACTTATTATGTAAGAAAATTAGAAGAAAATTCGTTGATATGCGAACAAAAGCAAATTAATTTATTAAAAGAAAATAATAATTTTAATATAATTAATTTCGCAGGATCTTGTATAGTTAGTATAGAAAGCAAAGATTATTTTTTAGATACACTAAAATATTTAAAAAATAATCCATATAGTCTATTAAAGGATAAAAATGATAACCAATATAAATGACTTTTTGCAAAAAAGTGTAAATAAATATCCAGATAAAAAATTATTTGTTGAATTTGATGGAAAGTATATAAGCTACAAAGAATTTGACATCATTACAGACAAACTTGCAAGTAAAATAATACAAGAAAAAATTTATCAATCACCTATTTTAATAATATTACCAAAAAGTATAAATGCTTTAATATCTTTTTTTGGTTCAATAAAAAGTGGAAATTTTTATACCATACTTGATGAAAAAACTCCAAAAGAAAGAATAGAAAAAATAATACAAACTCTAAAACCAAAATTATTTATAACCTCCAAAGAATTAAATATAAATTTAAACCTACCTACCATTTATACGCAAGAATTTGAAAATTTCACTATAGATAAAACAGCCTTAGAAGATATAAAAGAAAAACATATAGATACAAATTTATTATATGTATTTTTTACAAGTGGAAGCACAGGAGTGCCAAAAGGAGTAAGTATAGCTCATAAAAGTGTTATTGATTATACTTTTTGGGTTTGCAAAACCTTTAAATTTGATGAAAATCACATCTTAGCAAATCAAGCTCCACTTTATTTTGACAATAGCATTTTAGATATTTTTTCTACTATAAAAGCTGGCGGGACTTTACATTTACTTCCAAATCATTTATTTGCTTTTCCAAATAAAATCACAGATTATTTAGTAAAAAATGAGGTAAATACAATATTTTGGGTGCCTTCTGTTTTAATATATTTTGCAAATACAGATGCTATAAAAGACATCGATCTTAAACTAAATAAAATATTATTTTGTGGTGAAATAATGCCAAATAAACAATTAAATATATGGAGAAAATACCTTCCAAATGCTTTATTTGCAAATTTATATGGGCCAACTGAAATAACTGATGTTTGTTCTTATTTCATAATAGATAGAGAATTTAGCGATAATGAACTTTTACCTATAGGCAATGCTTGTAAAAATACAGAGCTTTTAGTATTTGATGAAAATTTAAATTTAATCACCTCAAATCAAATAGGAATTAAAGGTGAGCTTTATGTAAGAGGAACTTGTCTTTCGCTGGGTTATTACAATGATAAAGAAAAAACTAATAAAGCCTTTGTGCAAAATCCTTTGCATGATAATTATTTAGATCTTTTATACAAAACAGGAGATGTGGTAGCTTATAATGAATTTGGCGAGCTTTTATGCTATGGAAGAATAGATAATCAAATCAAATACATGGGTCATCGTATAGAACTTGGAGAAATAGAAACTATAATAAATTCTCATGAAAAAATCAAAAATTGCGCTTGTGTGTTTAAAGATGATATTATTTGTTTTTATGAAAGCGAAGATGAGATAAATTTCAAAGAATTCTTAAAAGATAAATTACCTTCTTATATGGTCCCTAAAAAATTTATAAAAATAGATAATTTTAAATTAAATCAAAATGGTAAGATAGATAGAAAGGTTTTGGGTGAGTTTTGTTATTGATCGGCTTTAAAAATTTGATACTTAATAAGATTATTATTAAAAGCTAAGAAGAATTTAAATAATACAAAATATAGTTTAAAAAATTTTACAAAAAATCAAAATAACTTGAATAATAAAAA
Organism: Campylobacter volucris; assembly: GCF_008011665.1. Lineage (GTDB taxonomy): Bacteria > Campylobacterota > Campylobacteria > Campylobacterales > Campylobacteraceae > Campylobacter_D > Campylobacter_D volucris_A. The sequence goes on along the minus strand of NZ_VOWJ01000024.1, from coordinate 1,512 downwards.
TTATATTGAAATAACTTTAGATAATGATATAATTTTAAAAAATTTATAAAGGAATGACAATGGATTTAACAAATACAACAATTCAAAAATTCTTTATCAACATCGAAAGAACAGATATTGATGAAACTATGCAAGATTTGGTTAGTGAAGATATTATAGATAGTATAGATATAATGGCTTTAGTTGCTGAAATAGAAAAATACTATGGTAAAACATTAAATGCTGAATTTATAAGTCCTGAAAATTTTGAAGATTTTGAAAGTATTAAAAATATGCTTCTTAAAGCTTACAAGTAATACAATGCACAGGCATTGTATTAGTCTTTTAAAGATTGAATAATCTTATTTTTAGATATAATGATTTGTGTTATAAATTCAGCTACTTTATCCCAATCACTTTCTTTGGTTTGAGTCAAAGTTGGATTTTCTTTATAATCATCCCAATTTATTGGTTCAAACAAATACTGCCTGTGTGGAAAATACTTTTCTCTTACCCATTCAAGTGAAGGTGTGTAATAATCAACATAAGCTTTTGCTATATCTTTTTGCACTCTAAATTTAAGCCTATCTTCATCAGCTCCTTCAAAAATTTTCCTTGCAATATAAAGCAAAGAATTGATATTTTGTCCATGTAAATCTTTTTTAATCAATCGCCCTTGAAGCTCCATACCCAAAAGATTAAAACTTTCATTTTTGTTTTGTTTTAAAGAAAAATTATCATCCCATTCTAAACCCAAATGATGGACAAAATCTTTAAGCAAAGTTCCACCAACATACTCTTCCTTTAAAAGTCTTACTATTAAACTTTCTTCTCCAAATACTTCGATATGACTTTGACAAATCCATTTATAATCAAAAATATACTTTCTAGGATGCTCATTAGGTTTAAAATCAGCACTATAAAAACCCATATTATTTTTTATATCTTGAGAACAATGAGAATTTAAATATCCAAGTGTATCTCTAAAATAAACTATTTCATAAATTTCATCAAAACCTAACGCATTTAAAACACTTTTTAAAATTTCTATATGCTTTTTAGTAGAAAAATCCCAAACTATCCCTTCAGCTGAAAAAATAAATTTTTTATCTTTATGTAATGAAGCTTCTGCTTTAAAATTTTCAACAGCTTTAATCAAACGCTCATTTGTTAGATCATTTAATGGATTTTCACTTAATTTTTCCTTCTTAAAAAGCTCTAAAACTATATCTACCAAAACCCAATGTCTATTTGCCATTCTTAAAGATTTTGGATATATATAACCTTTTTGCAAAAGCAAATCTTCATTTTGCATCAAAAAGCCTTGTCTTTCTTGATTTCCACTATTAGTCGTTCCGATACTAACATAAGCTATCATTGATTTCCTTTTTTAGATTTTCATAAGAGACAAATTTTATCAAAATCATATAATTTCAAGTTTAAATTGATTTTTATCATCCTTAAAAGTAAAAACTTTGTTTTTACAAGGATAACTTATACTATCTTCTTTCATACTAAAGGTTTTATCTTTTA
>NZ_VOWJ01000008.1 GCF_008011665.1 Campylobacter volucris | reverse complement strand
TTATACATCATTTTATAATATCTCATTATTTTCTCTCCTTATAGTATTCTTTATTAAGTAAAGCAGGATTATTTTTTATTTCTTCTTTTAGTTTTTCAAATTCTTTTAAGAATTTATTCTTATCTCCTCTTGCTATTTTATCAATTTTACTCATTTTTTCAAGAATATATTCATGATATTCATTAGGATGTCTTCCGCGATGTGGCATTTTAACTTTGTTCCAATCTCCATCTAATTCCAAGCCATATTTTTTTGTTATTTTTTGAAATTCTTTAGTAAATCTTTTATTCTTATCAGTAGCAATATGATGGGTTTGAATTGGTGATTGTTTGTTATATCTCCTATCCCTTCCCATCTTATCTTATCCCATTTAATCTTAGCAAGAGGATTAGCTTGTATTTTAGCTAAAGCAAATTTAATCTTATTTTTCTTAGGTATAGCTAGTATAGGATAACCTTTATTACTTACTCCTATTAAACCTATTTGTAAAACAGAATGTTTATGATTTACTTTATGATTTGAATAAGTATAAGCAAATACTAAAGCTACTTTAGTACAAGGTCCTCCTAGTATAGGTGGATTTACACATCCACTTATACTAGCTCCTTGTATTTCGTTATTAAGCATAATAGGAATATTATCTGATTTTATTCTTTTAGCATTCTTTGCTTTTAAATTAACTTTACCTCCATGTATGCATAATAAAGTATTATCTTCTAATATAGGATGCATACAAGAAGTATCAGGACTTATATTAATAGCTTCTATTTTAGGAAGAGTTATTTTTCTTTTTTTAGCCATGAAAAGCTTTGTGGGTTTGAAGGTAATCTTAAATTTTTTGAAAATTTTTTACGAATACACTTTTTTATTAGTGTCTGATAATAACTTAATAAAAATATCATTATCATCCCAAGAGTAAGACTCAATCATTGATAATAAACCATTTTCAATATAAATCATAGCTCCACCTATCGCAACACCATTTAAAAATAGATTTAAAGAATTGGTAAAACCATTGACTTGAATTTTTGGTCTTGTGGGATCAGTTTTTATATTAGCAAAATATCCACACTCATCAGCTTTTCTAGAAACAATATTAGCATGTCTAAAATGATCTAAGAGTAATTTTTGTTCTTTGGAAAAATATTCAATAATTTTTTTCTCCAATTCTTGAATATTAATTAAATGTTCTAGGTATAAACATTGTTCCAATTTTTGCTTTTCCATTTTTTATAACTCCTCTTACTTCGATATTAAATCCATTAATGTTTATAATATGCCCTTGTGTAAAATTTTCAGAAACTTTACCGCTTGCATAATCTTTTTCTATTCTTTTTACAACTGCCTCATAAGCTTTTTCTTTCGAATTACCAAAAGACTTTAAAAAATCATCTAAATCATGTTCTTTTTTATTAAATATGTGGTTGAGTTTATTTTGAATATTATTAGTTTGATTAGTGCTTTCTAATAAATTAAACTTCCCTTTTGTTGTATCTTTTATAATATCTAAATTTTCTTTATTTATACCTTTTTGCCTTTGCTGATTATTTTTTAATGCTTGTATTTGCTTTGCTCTATCATTTTTATTTTTCTTACTTCTTTTATCTCCTATCCCTTCCCATCTTATCTTGTCCCATTTAATCTTAGCAAGAGGATTAGCTTGTATTTTAGCTAAAGCAAATTTAATCTTATTTTTCTTAGGTATAGCTAGTATAGGATAACCTTTATTACTTACTCCTATTAAACCCATTTGTAATACAGAATGTTTATGATTTACTTTATGATTTGAATAAGTATAAGCAAATACTAAAGCTACTTTAGTACAAGGTCCTCCTAGTATAGGTGGATTTACACATCCACTTATACTAGCTCCTTGTATTTCGTTATTAAGCATAATAGGAATATTATCTGATTTTATTCTTTTAGCATTCTTTGCTTTTAAATTAACTTTACCTCCATGTATGCATAATAAAGTATTATCTTCTAATATAGGATGCATACAAGAAGTATCAGGACTTATATTAATAGGATCTATTCTAGGAAGAGTGATTTTTCTTTTTTTAGCCATGAAAAGCTTTGTGGGTTTGAAGTATGCTTTTTAATTGCTCATCTTTAGCATAAAGAAGTTTTTCTTCTAAAGAACAATCAAAATTTGAAGGAAAAGGTTTTATGGTATCCTTGCTTAGAAATTTTTGCCAAAGTATAGAGTTTTTTTCTAATGAGAAATTCCAAAAATCATCTTTGTTATTATAAACATAGTCTTTATAATCTATAAAATTTACAAAGTTGATATTTACATTTTTTTGCTTAGAAAGCATACCTTGTATGTTTTCTTCTTCTGTGTTTTTTGGAATTTTATTATAGTTTTTAAGATAATGATTTATTCTATTGTTATTTAAGTTTTGATTTTCAAGTTCATTTAAAAGTTCTTTAGAATAATAATTTAAAAAATAATTATTTGCATATTCTTCTATATGCTCTTTAAAGCTTCTTTTATAAATTAACTCATCATAACTAATAGGGTAAGATTTTAAAGTATTATTTTTAGAATTTAATATATAATCATATCCTGCAAAAAAAATAAGAAAAATCCATAAAAGCATAATCAGCACTTATGCCCTTACAAAGGCTTAAAAAAATATTTTCAAGTTCTAAGATGATTTTTCCATCTTTACTTAAATTTAACTCTTTTTGAAGTTGTTCTTGGGTTTTTGGGATAAAACCGTAATTAAGTTTATCTTCATAATTTTTTACTAGATAATTTAAATTTTCATCATTAAGATTAAAAGTAAGGTATAGTGATGAGTTGAAATAAATATCATATTTATTAAAGTAGGGTGCTAGATTATCTTTTTCTATAAAAGTATCAATTTGATTTTGAGAAAAATTTTCTCCTTTTTCATCCCAAAAAGGTAAATTAGGAGAGTGGTTTTTAAGAGTTCCTATTTCACTTAATTCATCTTTTTTATAATATCTATGTAAAATGTATTTGCTTTTATCCCTACATAAACGATTATAAATTTGAGTATAATTTGAAGGTAAAAAATTTAACCATTCATCCTCACTGTGTAGATTTATACCCTCAAATTGATCAATACTAAAAAAGGTTTTAAACTCTTGCATAGCTTTTAAGGTATTTTCTAAATGTTTATTATAGAAATTATTTTCATTAGCTTTTTTAAATTCAAACCATTCTTGTAAATTAAGGCGATTACCTTTTAAACTCCAAGCGTTAAGGTATTTTTCATCACTAAAAGTTTTAGTAGAAAAAAGATGAAAGCTAACCTGATTGGCACTTAATGTTTGTTTCATTTAAAAGCTTTCAAAGCATCAATTTTTTCACACCATTTGTTAAAGTGTTGACATTTTAATCTTATGTTGTCTATACCAATTTCTTTGGCAATTTTGCTACCATGCAAAACTTTTTTATAGCTAGGAGAAGAAAAAATATTTTTTAGTCTGTGTGACGGACTTGTTTCCTTGCTATTGTTGATTAATTCTGGATTATTGTATTTTTCGATAATACATTCTAATTCGCAAATGAGTTTTTCATCCCATTCAGCGTCTGCTTCAATGATTTTTGTAATATCACTAAAAAGCAAACTTTCAAATTCATGTGGTTGTATATAGCTAAAAAATTTATTTGTATTGCATTTTTGTTTAATTGCTTCATCAAAATCTTTTTGTATTTTTTCAATATATTCATATATATCAGTATCAGCTTTATTTTCTTTTAAAAATTCATCATCTAATCCATAATAATCAAACATAGTTGTCATAAAAGCTTGTGTATCTTGTTTTAATTTTTTAACGATAAAATCAACCACTCTCTCATATGAAAGCGCACCGCCTTTGTGTCCTTTAGATGTAGGTATTGTAAGTGGAGTGAGATAAATTTTGACATTGTGAAAATACGGACTTAAAGTTTCATTGATAAATTTTTCTTCACTTTGCCCTTCGCAAATCACATAGCATCTTGTAATATCTGACATCATTTTGGCCTCCCACCTATAAGATTACTAGCCCAAATTTCTCCAAGTGTGTATTCTTCAAGCCAAGTTTGTAGTTTTTCATTGTCCATTCTTGTAAAAATAGATTGATCACCTTCTTTATCTACAACTATAATATCTTGTGCTTCAAAATGATTTATCAGTTCTACAGATTGAGAGGAAATAATGAGTTGTTTTTCTTGAGCTACTCTTTTAATGATCTCGCTTAAAATTTTTAACGCATAAGGATGTAGTCCTAATTCAGGCTCATCGATAATAATTGTTCCTGACATTAGCTCAAAAGGCTGAAGCAATAAAGTAGCTAAGCATATAAACCTTAAAGTTCCATCAGAAAGCATATGTGCTTTAAAAGGAGTATCAGGATCGTTTTTATGATGCCATTCTAATTGTATATTATCACTATTTCTAAAAATAAATCCCCCAAAAAAAGGAGCAATATCTTGTATAGTAGTTAAAATTTGTTTATAATGTTTGTTGTAGTTATCATGGAGCATTTTAAGATAAGCTGCTATATTTTGCGCATCTTCTTTGAAAATAAGATTATCATTCACATCACATATACTTTTCATTTTAGATGTATCTCCAGTATCATGAAAATGATAAAGCTTCCATTTTTTAATTTCGCTTATAGTATAATCAGCAACTGCTTTGGATCTAGAATATTCTTTTGCTTCAGAAATATTACTTTCGTATACATTCTCTCCTATAATGTATTCGTGAGGACCAAAATAAATTCTTTCTTTTTGTATAAGCATTTTGTTTTCTTGCGTGGCTACGATATCTACTTTATATCTATTTGGGCTAAAAACAAAGTCAAAATGTAATTTTTCGGTTTCTTTTCTACCAAAATACAAAAAACTATCAGGTCCTTTATCTTGTGTGTAAAATTGCAAGTTTTTATTAAACAAGACATTAAGCATTTTAAATACCGAGATAAAATTACTTTTACCTGCACCATTTGCACCGATTAAGATATTTAAATTTTTAAGTTCAAATTCGGATAAATCTTTTATAGATTTATAGCCTTTGATTGTTATGTTATTTAGCATTTATATCCTTTAGCTTCTAATATTGAAGTTGATTGTTTCTCTATTGCCTTTAGCCTTTTTATTACTTCATTTAATAAGAGACGATATTTATCACTATTATATTTATAATCTATAAAATTTACAAAATTAAAGCTTACTTGATTAGCGCTAAATAGCATTTTAAAAATCTTTTAAAGCATACAAAAAATCTTTGATATCTTTTACTTGGTCTTCTACCCAATCTTCTACCGTATAATCTTCATCACATTCGCTATCTTCATTATAATAATCTCCTCCTTCAAAATCAGCAGGATTATCATAAAGTTCCATTTCTATATGCTCTAATTCAAATTCCAAATCATTTATAAAATTTCGAAGAATCGTCCCATTAAAATTCTTTTTATCATATTCTAAAATAGTGATTAGATTAGACGGTAAAATAGCATTATATTTTTCATCAATTTTTAAGTTGTTATTTTCTACTAAATTTTTATATTCATAACTTAAGATGCAACTTATAAAAGATCTTCGTTCGTATTTTTTTAAACCATATAAAGCACCTTCTAAATAACTATCATTTGTAAGATAGTATTCAAATACCTTTTGTATATATTCATCATCCAATAATTTTTTATTTTTCATTATCTCTCCTTATAATTTGTTTTAGCTAAAGT
>NZ_VOWJ01000005.1 GCF_008011665.1 Campylobacter volucris | reverse complement strand
CAAACTAATTCAAACTAATTCAAACTAACTTAATAACTAATTTAATTATAAACCCATAAAAACATTTAAAGGATTAAAAACTAAAATCAATTCATAAATAAATATATTAATAAATTTATATATTAAAAACAAATCCTAATCCAATAAATAAACTAAAATCCAAACTACAATCAATAAATACAAACAAACTAAATATAATTAACACAAACTAATCTTAATCAATAATTTAACCTAAGTAAAAACTAACAATTAAAAAACTAAAAACACTAAAAATGAAAAAATAAAATCATCAATAATAAATAAGAGTAAAAATATAACCAATCAGAATTAATACAAGTAATAAGAATAGTAAAGAAATTAACAAGTCCGCAATGAGTTACTTTCCCCATGCCAGTAAGGCGTAGTATCATCACCCACGATGTGCTTAGCTTCTTGGTTCGGGATGGATCAAGGCGTCTCCACATCTGTATAATCACGGACATTGTTATTTAAATATTCTTTTTAAGAATACTTAAAAAACAATGTTAAGAGCAAGTTTTACAAAAACTCTTTATTAAGATTTATTATAAAAACCTTAACAAGGAAGTGATGCTTAAATAAGATAAGCCAAACGCTCTATTAGTACTGGTCAGCTAAAAGACTTTCATCTATTACACACCCAGCCTATCAAACTAGTAGTCTTCTAGAGAGCTTAGAGAAGATTCATCTTAGAGTTGGCTTCACGCTTAGATGCTTTCAGCGTTTATCCGTTCCAAACTTAGCTACGCTGCGATGCTCTTGGCAGAACAACAGCTACACCAGTGGTTTGTTCAACCCGGTCCTCTCGTACTAGGGTCAAATCTCTTCAATCTTCTTACGCCCACGGCAGATAGGGACCGAACTGTCTCACGACGTTCTGAACCCAGCTCGCGTACCGCTTTAAATGGCGAACAGCCATACCCTTGGGACCTGCTCCAGCCCCAGGATGCGATGAGCCGACATCGAGGTGCCAAACCTCCCCGTCGATGTGAGCTCTTGGGGGAGATCAGCCTGTTATCCCCGGGGTACCTTTTATCCTTTGAGCGATGGCCCTTCCACACAGAACCACCGGATCACTAAGACCGACTTTCGTCCCTGCTTGACTTGTATGTCTTGCAGTTAAGCTGGCTTATACCTTTATACTCTACGAACGATTTCCAACCGTTCTGAGCCAACCTTTGTAAGCCTCCGTTATTATTTGGGAGGCGACCGCCCCAGTCAAACTACCCACCAGACATTGTCCCACTTGAGGATAACTCAAGCTGGTTAGCTACCCAAATAAGAAAGAGTGGTATCTCAACAACGGCTCATATACAACTGGCGTCATATACTCAAAGCCTCCCACCTATCCTGCACATTCTTATCCAAATAGCAGTGTCAAGCTGTAGTAAAGGTCCACGGGGTCTTTCCGTCTTGCCGCGGGTAGGAGGAATTTTCACCTCCACTACAATTTCACTGGATCTCTCTTTGAGACAGCTCCCATCTCGTTACGCCATTCATGCAGGTCGGTATTTAACCGACAAGGAATTTCGCTACCTTAGGACCGTTATAGTTACGGCCGCCGTTTACTCGGGCTTCGATCAAGAGCTTCGCTAATGCTAACCCCATCAATTAACCTTCGAGCACCGGGCAGGCGTCACACCCTATACATCCTCTTACGAGTTAGCAGAGTGCTGTGTTTTTGGTAAACAGTCGGGAGGGACTCTTTGTTGTAAGTTTCTTTGCTTTCGGAGTAAATCCTAATACAAAGCGAACCACACCTTATACCGAAGATACGGTGCTATTTTGCAGAGTTCCTTAAAGAGAGTTCTTCCACGCGCCTTAGAATACTCATCCCACCCACCTGTGTCGGTTTACGGTACGGGCAACATTAGCTAAACTTAGAAACTTTTCTTGGCTCGACGGCATCAGCATTACTCTTATCTATCCGAAGATTTCAAAAAGCTTATAGGTTCTCGGAGTATTCTTATACGGATTTGCCTATATAAGCTCCTACAACTTTCAACTAGCACTTCCATCCGCTAGCAATGCTTAGCCCTAAGCGTCCTTCCATCGCACACTAATGTTGGTATTGGAATATTAACCAATTTGCCATCGCCTACCCCTTTCGGACTCGGCTTAGGACCCGACTAACCCTACGATGACGAGCATCGCGTAGGAAACCTTGGGTTTACGGCGTTAATGATTCTCACATTAATTATCGCTACTCATGCCTGCATGCTCACTTCTATTCGCTCCAGCACTCCTTACCGGTATACCTTCGACGCAAATAGAACGCTCTCCTACCACTTGACAAAGTCAAGTCTACAGCTTCGGTACTTACTTTAGCCCCGTTATATTTTCCGCGCAAAATCACTAGACCAGTGAGCTATTACGCTTTCTTTAAAGGATGGCTGCTTCTAAGCCAACCTCCTGGTTGTTTAAGTAACTTCACATCGTTTTCCACTTAAGTAAGATTTAGGGACCTTAGCTGGTAGTCTGGGTTGTTTCCCTCTTGACGACGGATTTTATCACTCGCCGCCTGACTGCTGTGATTACACTAAAGGTATTCGGAGTTTGATAGGGTTTGGTACATTGGTGTATGCCCTAGCCCATTCAGTGCTCTACCCCCTTTAGTTACGACACAACGCTATACCTAAATATATTTCGGAGAGAACCAGCTATCACGAAGTTTGATTGGCCTTTCACCCCTATCCACAAGTCATCCGGGGGCTTTTCAACGCCTATCGGTTCAGTCCTCCACTAGTTCTTACACTAGCTTCAACTTGCTCATGGATAGATCACTTCGTTTCGGGTCTGCAGCATCTGACTTAATCGCCCTATTCAGACTCGCTTTCGCTACGGCTTCGCGTGTGCTTAACCTTGCCAGACACCACAACTCGCAGGCTCATTATGCAAAAGGCAGTCCATCACACTGTATTGCTACATAGTGCTCTGAATGATTGTAAGCAAATGGTTTCAGGTTCTATTTCACTCTGATCACCTCAGTTCTTTTCACCTTTCCCTCACGGTACTTGTGCACTATCGGTCTGGTATTAGTATTTAGGGTTGGATCGTGGTCGACCCAGCTTCAGACAGGATTCCTCGTGTCCCGCCCTACTCAGGATACTGCTAGCTAAGGTTTGGTTTTCGTATACGGGACTATCACCCTCTATGGTTACACTTTCCAGAGTGTTCTACTAACCTCACCTATTGCACATTGCAGTCCTACAACCCCCAGTGCAAGCACTGGGTTTGCCCTCTTGCGCTTTCGCTCGCCGCTACTGACGCAATCTCTATTGATTTCTTTTCCTGTAGGTACTAAGATGTTTCAATTCCCTACGTTCGCTCCATTATGGTAGTATATATCTCTATATACTGGGTTGCCCCATTCGGAAATCTACGGATCAAAGCTTCTTGACAGCTCCCCGTAGCTTATCGCAGTCTAGTACGTCCTTCATCGCCTTTACCAGCCAAGGCATCCACCATTCGCTCTTAATAGCTTACCTTTTAAATTATTCTAAAACGCATCACTTCCTTGCTAAAGTTTTTATGATAAGACTTTACTATCTTAAGACGGAAAGCATTTAAACACTTATATTAATAAGTCGTGAGTTTAAAACTTGTCTTTAACTAAAAGCTAAAGAAAAGATAGTTAGGTTTTATCCTTTAACAAGTCCTGTAAAATTGTTTTTTAAAACTTGCTTGTGACTCTTAACAATGATAATTCAAATAACATTAAATAAAAGTATTTTACTCAAATATTTTATTTAGCTTAGGTCTTAAAACCTAAAGTAAATATAATTACTCATATACTTACTTTAAGTTTTAAAACTTTTAATTAATTGATAAACAAATCTTTTTTATGGTGGGCCTAACAAGACTTGAACTTGTGACCTCACCCTTATCAGGGGTGCACTCTAACCAGCTGAGCTATAGGCCCTTAATAAATGGTGGAGAATAGCGGGATCGAACCGCTGACCTCCTGCGTGCAAAGCAGGCGCTCTCCCAGCTGAGCTAATTCCCCAAAATTAGCTTTTCATCAATCTTTGAAATCTAAACAAGGATGATTGAGTTTATATGAACTGATAGTTGTGAGACTTATCAGTTTGTACTCTAGAAAGGAGGTGATCCAACCGCAGGTTCTCCTACGGTTACCTTGTTACGACTTCACCCCAGTCGCTGATTCCACTGTGGACGGTAACTAGTTTAGTATTCCGGCTTCGAGTGAAATCAACTCCCATGGTGTGACGGGCGGTGAGTACAAGACCCGGGAACGTATTCACCGTAGCATGGCTGATCTACGATTACTAGCGATTCCGGCTTCATGCTCTCGAGTTGCAGAGAACAATCCGAACTGGGACATATTTTATAGATTTGCTCCACCTCGCGGTATTGCGTCTCATTGTATATGCCATTGTAGCACGTGTGTCGCCCTGGGCATAAGGGCCATGATGACTTGACGTCGTCCACACCTTCCTCCTCCTTACGAAGGCAGTCTATTTAGAGTGCTCGGCCAAACCGTTAGCAACTAAATACGTGGGTTGCGCTCGTTGCGGGACTTAACCCAACATCTCACGACACGAGCTGACGACAGCCGTGCAGCACCTGTCTCTAAGTTCTAGCAAGCTAGCACCCTCATATCTCTATAAGGTTCTTAGGATATCAAGCCCAGGTAAGGTTCTTCGCGTATCTTCGAATTAAACCACATGCTCCACCGCTTGTGCGGGTCCCCGTCTATTCCTTTGAGTTTTAATCTTGCGACCGTACTCCCCAGGCGGTATGCTTAATGCGTTAGCTGCATTACTGAGATGACTAGCACCCCAACAACTAGCATACATCGTTTAGGGCGTGGACTACCAGGGTATCTAATCCTGTTTGCTCCCCACGCTTTCGCGCCTTAGCGTCAGTTAAGTTCCAGCAGATCGCCTTCGCAATGGGTATTCTTGGTGATATCTACGGATTTTACCCCTACACCACCAATTCCATCTGCCTCTCCCCCACTCTAGATTACCAGTTTCCCAAGCAGTTCAACGGTTAAGCCGTTGGATTTCACAAGAGACTTGATAATCCGCCTACGCGCCCTTTACGCCCAGTGATTCCGAGTAACGCTTGCACCCTCCGTATTACCGCGGCTGCTGGCACGGAGTTAGCCGGTGCTTATTCCTTAGGTACCGTCAGAATTCTTCCCTAAGAAAAGGAGTTTACGCTCCGAAAAGTGTCATCCTCCACGCGGCGTTGCTGCGTCAGGGTTTCCCCCATTGCGCAATATTCCCTACTGCTGCCTCCCGTAGGAGTCTGGACCGTGTCTCAGTTCCAGTGTGACTGATCATCCTCTCAGACCAGTTAAGCGTCATAGCCTTGGTGAGCCATTACCTCACCAACTAGCTGATACTATATAGTCTCATCCTACACCGAAAAACTTTCCCTATTCAACTTATGTTAAATAGGAGTATAGAGTATTAGCAGTCGTTTCCAACTGTTGTCCTCTTGTGTAGGGCAGATTAACTATACCTTACTCACCCGTGCGCCACTAATCCACAACTAGCAAGCTAGTTGCTTCATCGTTCGACTTGCATGTATTAGGCACGCCGCCAGCGTTCACTCTGAGCCAGGATCAAACTCTCCATAAAAATTATAGATAGTTTAATCTTTTTCTTCAAAGAAAAAGTATTTTAAAGATTAACAAATGATTGATAATCTTTAATAATTATTTATTTATAGATTTACATTAATAAATAATGAAATCTCTGGCTCAATCGATCACTTATTTAGATTTCAAAGATTGACTATAAGATTTGATTAACAATATTAATAATTTAAAGAACAATTTAAAATTATAGATTACATAAATATCTTAATTTTTACTACCTTTTTTCAAAAAAAAGGAAATGAAATTATATCTATATAAGCTTAAAGTTTTATTAGGTGGAAGAAAAGAGAA
>NZ_VOWJ01000034.1 GCF_008011665.1 Campylobacter volucris | reverse complement strand
TTTTAATTTCTCAATTACTTCTTGCATTTGCATGATCAATCCTTTTATTTTAATTTAAAAGAATTTAACAAAAAATTGCAAAAAGCAATGAAAAGATTTTATTTTGAAAGGTTAAAAATAATGTATAATTTTTCAAAAAGGATTTTTATGAATGGTAGTGATATTTTCTTTTTCGGTGCAGGTTTTTCAAAATCTCTAAATAATTCTTATCCAACTCTTGCCGAGCTATCAAAATATTTTTTGGATAATAATTTTATATACAAAAATGAAAAAATCTACAAAGATAATTTAGAACAACTTTTAACTTATCTTATAACACCTTTGCCTTTTAAAACAAAAAAAGATATCTTAAGAGATGAAGCTTCTTATATTGAAAAAATAGATAAGATTGGAAAATATTTTTTAAATTTGAAAAATAAAAATATTACTAGTTCAAACGAAAACATAAAAAGCTTATCGCAATTTATAAATAAAAACAAATGTACTTGCATAACATTAAATTATGACTTATTGCTTGAAGAAATGTTGTTTTTAACACTAAATAAAGAAGTATCTAAAGATAATGTTTATAATATATTTTACAAAATGCCTATAAAATATATCGATGAGAGAACGGAATCGGTACAAGAAGGCTTTAATTTTTATAATAGCAATCTTGATAACGGTAAAAAAAACTCAACTGAAATTATTAAACTACACGGATCAATTAATTGGTATTGTGATCAAATTTATCAAAATAGTCCAATATATTTTTATAGTCATAATACATCTAGTCAATTTGAAGAATATCAGGAAAATATAGGAAAAGAAAGTTTGCGACAACTTATTATCCCTCCTATACTTGATAAAACAAGTAATTATAATCATATTGAAATACAGTCTCTATGGAAGAAAGCTTTTAAGGCTATACAAAAGGCTAAAAATATTTACATTTACGGTTTTTCTTTTCCTGTAACAGATTTATCTGTTGTCTATCTTTTTAAAAGTGCTCTACAAAATACACAAGATTACAAAATATATGTTATCAATACTAAGAGTAATATTGATGATAAAAAGAAAAGATATAATGAAATTTTTGGTGAAGACAAATGTGATTTTAATTTTTGTTGTGATGATAATTTAGAAAAATTAGCTGAATATTTGAATAAAAAATAGTTGGAAAGTTTAAGTTTTCTATGTAACTATCCTCCAAATCTTAAAACTATAGATAGCTACATGTTATTTTTATATAAAAAGTGGTTAAACTATGGTTGTATAGCGTTTTATAAAGATAGTTACATTAAAAATAAAACATAAGTTTATTTTAAGTAAAAATGTAACTATCTTTGGAGAGTAAAACATTTTTAGGATTTAAAATGTAAAACTAAACTTCGCCTTTATCTGCCTTTTAAACAGCATTTAATCGCTTTCTTGGGATAAAATGGATATTTTGGGATATTTAGGATATTTTACGCTTTGGACTTGGAAAAATAAAAAGTCGTTTTTATATGTTTTAAAAGCCTATTATTTGGGAGTTTTGCTAAAATTATTTATAGATAGTTACATATTCTTTTTAAAATACCCCTTACATTTTTGATGAAAGATCTCCTTTTAAAAATAAAAAAATTTTTGTAGAGCTTTTAAAAAGCTTAAATTTTAAAGTTGATTTTTATGACATATCGCAAATAGATGGAAAATATATAAAAAATTTAAATCATGGACTTGGCTTATCTACAAAATTATTTTTTAAATTACATTTGCCACAAATTTTAAAAGAACTTTTGCAAGATAAATCTTGTAAAAAAGAAATTTCATATAAATGTGATGATTTGATATATACTTTTAAAGAAGAGGATAATCAAATAAAATTAGAGATTAAACAATAATCTCTAAAAATTTAAATTTTAGCCAAAGCTAAAAGGTCGCTTACTTTTTCACACTTTTTAAGATCATCGCCATTTATTTGCATATTTAAAACATTTTTAAAAAGCACCATTATAGATACAAATGCAAGACTATCCCACTCATCTATGTCATCTAAAATCATCTCTTCTTTTAATGGCTCATCCATATGCATGGCATCTGCGATTTGTTTTAATAGTTCTTCTTTAGTCATTTTTTTCTCCTTTGTAAATTGAAATTGTATCGGTTTTGAAATTTTTGTCAAAATTTATATAAGCACTTCCATAAGCATATCCAGCCCCAAAAGCACTTAAAATCGCATCAAAATCATTTTTTTGCATTTGACAAAGTAGGGCAGGTATAGAACAAGCGCTTAAATTTGCATATTTTTCCATTAAATAATTTGGAGTTTTTTCTTTGTCTAAATTTAAATCGTTTATTAAATTATCTACCAAGAATTTATTTGATTGATGGAATAAAAAATAATCAATCTCATCTTTATCTTTACCACAAAATTCAAGCATATTTTTAACACCTTGGCTTTCTAATTCTAAAGCTTTGTTAAAAATTTCAGCTCCATCCATATAAAGATTATTTAAAGATCTATATTCATCTATTTTAAAAATATCTTCATTTGTGCTTTTTTTAAGTTTTGAAAAAGCACCATTTGCAATGATAAGTCTATCAAAACCATTGCCATCAGAATAAAGCTCAAAAAAGCTTAAATTCTTTTTATTTTGTATCAAGCTAGCACTTACTCCATCTCCAAAAATAGGTGCTAAATTTACATTTAAAGGATTTATGCTTTTGCTTAAAGTATCCCCACAAAGCAATAAAATATTTTTTATATTTTCATTTTTCATAAAAGAAAAACAAGTAAAAAGTCCATATAAATATCCAGCACAAGCTTGATTTATATCAAAGGCTATGGTTTTTTGATTTAAATTTAATCTTTTATGTAGGTAATTTGCACAAGATGGCATAAAAAAATCAGGAGTTTGAGTAACAAAAATCACCATATCAAGTTCATTTTTATCAAAATCAAGCATATTAAATAAATTTATACTTGCTTCATAAGCTAAATCCGTAGTGCTAATATCATCATCAGCTATAAATCTTTTTTGTAAGCCTGAAATTTTTTTCATTCGTTTTAACAATTTTTCATCATTTTTAAATACATCTTCTAAACAATCATCTATATCTATGCATTTTGGTGGCACACATACACTTATACCAGATATAGTTCCATTTTGGAATTTAGCTTTCAATTACAAGTCCTTCATAAGATATTTTTTCTTCATATATAAGTGCATAATCATCTTTAATATCATTTTTTAAAGAATATAAAAACTCTAAAAAAGGAGTATTTTTTTGTCCTTTTTGAAAATAAAGCTTTATGTTTTTAGTGTCAAAATATTTTTTTAATAATTCTAAAGCCTTAAAAAACATAATCTTTTCTAATTTTCTCCCTAGGGCTCTACAACTTATACAAAGATCTTTTATTATTAAATCATCATTATTTTTACAAGCTATAAAAATGGCTATTATGCCACTATCGCTTAATTTATCACTCATAGCTATAGTTAAAATAGCATTTTCTTGCATAAAATCTTCACATTCTTTTAAACTCATACGAGAATAATTTGATATAAATTGATTTGTTTTATTTAAAAGTTGGCTTATTCTTTCTAAGTTTTGTTTATTATTTATTTCAAATTTTAAATGAATTTGTAAATTTTCAAAATAATCTTTTTGGCTTAGTTTGTTTAATTCTTGTCTTTGTAAATTTGCTTTTATGTCAGCATTTCTTAGTTCATCTTCTTTGCTTAATTTTGTTTTTAAAAGTCCAGGAAAAAGTTTTAATGCAAAATAACTTTCTTCATTTGCCAATAAAGTTTTTATACCTAAATATCTTACATTTTCAATTTCTGCTATATTATCATCTATAAATAAAACACTATTAAAGCCTATGTTAAAAAATTTTATAATTTCTTTTATATTTTCATCTTTGCCTTGCCAATTTGCTTTTATAAATGCAAAATCATCTATTTTTAAAGGAAAATCTTTTCTTTTTTCAAATAAATTCTTTACATCTTTTTCATCGTTTTTAGAGCATATGGCTAGTAAAATTCCTTGATTTTTTAAATTTAAAAGTTCATTTTGTAAATTTTTGTGATTTTGATTTAATTTTAAATTACTTATTCCATCTTCGCCTAAAATTCCATCATATAAGGTATTATCAAGATCTGTTATTATGGCTTTTAGTTTTGGTTTTAAAATAGAAGGTATTATGTTAAGGCCTAAAATTTGTGCTAAGCTTATACAAGCTTTATTGCTTAATCTGCTTGCATTTATTTCAAAATTACTTTCATCTATAATTAAATTTTTATCAATAAAAGGCTTTAAAATTTCATAAATATCATATTCTTTTAAAGAAGTTTTGCCTAATAAAAGTGTTATTATAGGCACTTTACTAAGATTTGATAATTCTTGTATTTTTTCTTTTATAAAATTATCTATATTGTTTTTGTAATTGTTTAAATCTAAAAATATGATATTGATTTTTGCGTCTTTATAATTATCAAAATTTAAGCTATCATCATAAGAGCTTATATTAAATTCAGCTTTAAGTTCACTAAAAGCTAAAAATGCATTTATAATGCTTGATATAACTTCAAAGGAATGATTTCTAAAAACATTTATTTTTATACTTTGAAAATTATTTTCTTTGCTAAGTTTTATTAAATCATTTCTTTTTAAATTTGGTGAAAAAAGGTTCATTTTAATTCCACTAATTCTATTAATAAATTATTATTCATCATAATAAAACAAAGCTTAGCAAAATAACTAGCTTCCATTATATCTACTACCAAAATCCCCCCCCCGTGGATAGTATATCTAAATCTTTTTGTATGTTTTTGCTTTCATAAGCTATATGATACATTTTGATTTTATTTTTTAAATAATTATCTAAAACACCTTTTTCATTTAAATTTGATAAAAGTTCAAAACGATATTGTGGAAAATTATTATCTTTTGGTATTATAAATTCCCCTTTAACTCCTTGTCTTTCATCTATAAAATCTGCTTCTTTGATAAAACCTAGTTTATAAAAAATTTCTCTTTCTTTTTCTAAATTTTTACAAGCTACGCCTATATGATGTATTGGTAAGTTTAGATTCATTTTTTAAATACCATGGCCATAGTTATGGCATTTTTAAATTTCAAAGCTTTTTCTAAAGAATAATCATTAGCCATAAAGCATTCGTAATTTTTTATTTTTAAATTAGCTTTTTTTGCCATATTAAAAATTTCATCAGGATGAGAAAATAAGTATATATGATCAATAGCAGGAGCATTTATAGGTATAGTTGCAAAAATTTCTCCATCATCACTTAGTAAATCTTTAGCTCTTTTTAAAAATTCTAAAGGTTTTTCTACATGCTCTAAAACTTCTCCCATTACTATTAAGTCGGCTTTTTTGTCAAAATTAAAATTAAAAAAATCCTCACATAAAAATTTGCATTTATTTATAAGAGTTTTCACTTGATATTCGACCATATTTTTTGTAAGCTCACAGCTAGTTGGAGATAAGTCTAAGCCTATATAATTTTCAAATTTTAAACTTTTTACAGCCTTGGTGAAAAATTCCCCATGTCCTGGACCTATTTCAAAATAAAGTTCTTTTTTATTTATTGATTTTATATAATCTTCAAAATATTTTCTAACCTTTATATGAGCTATCCATATATAAGATGAAAGAGCTAAGCCTATCATATATTTTTTCATATAAGCTTTATTAAAATATACCTTATCTTTGATTTGTTCAAAACTTTCATATCTATATTTGCCATGTTCTATAAAATATTTTGTTTCTTCTAAGGTATCATTTAATATGGTCAAATAACACTCGCATTGTTCTTTTAAGCTTATATTGTTTTTTAGATAATATGTTATTAAATTATTAAATTCTATTTCATCTTCTTTTGAAAATGTAATTTTATTTAAATATTTTGCATGCATTGGGTTTTTAATGGATATTAGATCAAATAAATCTTTTATATAATTCATATTAAGCCTTTTGTAATACCACAGCCATAACTATGGCATTTTTAGTCTTTAAAGCTTTTTCTAAAGAATAATTATTTGCCATAAAATATTTACTTTCTTTTATTTTTAATCCTGCTTTGTTTAACAAATCTTTTACTTCATCAGGATGAGAAAATAAATATATATGATCAATAGCAGGAGCATTTATAGGTATAGTTGCAAAAATTTCTCCATTATCATTTAATAAATTTTTTACATTTTGCATAAATTCTAAAGGTTTTTCCACATGTTCCAAGACTTCGCCCATCACAACTAAATCAGCTTTGTTATTAAAATCGCATTTTGTAAAATCTTTGCATATAAACTCATATTCAGCATCAGTTTTCCCAACTTGATTTTCTACCATATCTTTACTCATTTGACAACTAATAGGAGATATATCTATGCCATAGTATTCTTCAAATTTAGCACTTCTTAAAGCTTTTGTAAAAAATTCTCCATGCCCTGGACCTATTTCTAAATAAGTATTTTTAATATCTTTTTTTTCATCTATAAAATTTGCAAAATATCTTCTAACTTCTATATGTGCATTCCATATAAATGATGATATGGCTAAACCTACCATATATTTTTTCATATAATCTTTATTTAAATAAACTTTATCTTCGACTTCAGCTAAGGTGCTATATCTGTATTTGCCAAATTCTATGAAATATCTTGTTTCTTCTAAAGTGTCATTTAAAACAACTATATAACTTTGTGCTTGTTCTTCTAAATTTATTTTTAAATCATTTTTATAATATATAATTAATTTTTCTAAATCATTATATTCTTGTTTTGAAAGTTTTAATCCATCTAGGCATTTTTCATGTAAAGGATTTTTTTCTTTTATCAAATTAAATAATTTTTTAGTATTTTCTAGCATAGTTTTTCCTTTATAACATTTAATAAATCATTTTGAGATTTTAATTTTGTTAATTCTTCTTTATTAAATTTTATTTCAAATTCTTCTTCTAAGCTCATGATTATATCTATATGAGCTAAAGAAGTCCAATTTTTACAATTATCCATACTTAAATTTGAATTTTTATCTACTTTAGTTTCTAAAATATTTTCTAAAATTTCATAAAATTTGTTTTCCATCTTATTTTCTTTCTAAGAATGTTATCCATTGATATTTATCTTACACAAAACTAGATAAAAAGTTAATTTACTTAAAAACTTTAATTTTATTAATTTTTCTCATTGTAAATTTTTAAATATCAACTAGCTGAATTTATGTAATATAAAATTGTTCCTTTGTTTTAATTGATACCCTCTTTAATCATTTTCTTAATGCTTTGAAAATTCTTAAAATTTTCCATTTTAATAAAATCTGATTTTAAAGGTTTTTTGTAAAATTTTTCTATTTCAGCTATAAGAATCATAATATCCATACTATCTAAATCTCCATTATCAATTAAATTATCCATGTTTTCGTTGATATATTCTTTATTAATATTTTTAAAAATTTGTTTTAAATCTTCCATTAATTTTCCTTTCTAATTTCTAAAATCTTATTATTTGATAGATATAGTTTTATATTTACATCTAAATCGTAAAATAAAATTTCATAGTTTGAGTTCAATAAATTAATTTTTGGATTTATTATTCCTTTTAATGCAGCCATAGATCTGAAAAATCTATCTATTTTTTCTATTTTCCAAGATAAATCTAAAAAGCCATTGTTAGGTAAATCTTTTTTTAAATGAAAAGAACTTTTAGAATCGCCATACTTTTGTAAATTTTCTAAATTATTTAAACACTCTGAAAAACTTTCCATAGCTAATTCGTGTTGTTTTTTTAATAGACTTAATGAATTTATATTTGAATTTAATTTGATTTCTTTTTGTATTATGATATCTCCAGTATCGATGTTATTGTCTACTTTATGCCATGTTATACCAGTTTTTTTATCGTTTTGCCATATTGTCCATATATGTGCATTTTGTCCTTTATGAAGTGGAAGTAAAGAATTGTGAAAATTTACAATATAGTTATTTTCTACACATCTTTTTTTGAAAATATATGAATTATTAGCACTTATAATTAATGAATTTTTTATACCAAGAAAAAAAATATCTAATTTTTCATGATTATTTTCTTGTACTAAGAACGCATCACTTTTTAAAATTTTTTTAGCGACTTCTTGGCAATGTAATGCAATTTTACCTCTTCCTATCACATATGTTTTTTCAAATTTCATTTGGGTTACCTTTATTATAAAAAACAATATTTATTTTTTTGTAAGAGAGAAAGCATATCGTCAAAATATTTTTTACTTTCAATAGCGATAATGGGAGAATTAGAAAAATATATTTTTTTAAAATTATTTTGTTTTTTTAAAATATTTATATGTTTTGAGATGTTCATATCAGAATTTTCTTCTAATTTTCTTACATAAAAAGTTATATTTTTATTATTTTGTTTTCCGCTTTCATCTATTAAAATTCCACTAAAATTTTTAAAATATCTATATGGA
>NZ_VOWJ01000009.1 GCF_008011665.1 Campylobacter volucris | reverse complement strand
AAAAGAAAACTTATAAAATTATATTCTGTCATAAGTTTTTTAATTGTAGTTATTAGAGTAATAGCTAGTTTTGGTATGATGGGATTAAATTTGGTAGTTTATGAATATAGTGCTAATATCATAAAGGTAATTTATGGCAGCTGATGATCAAGAAAAAACAGAAGAACCCACGTCCAAGAAAATTGAAGATGCGCGTCAAGAAGGAAACGTTCCAAAAAGTCAAGATGCTTCAGCTGTAGCTGTGCTGATTATAGCAGTAGTTGTTGTTTTATTTACCATGCCATTTATGGGTGAGCGTATAAGTGGTTTATATTTGTTTTATCAAAGTTTTATAGGTATTGAGTTAGATTTAAAAATTTTGCAAAAAATTATCATTAAAACCATGATAGAAATGTTTATTATGATTATGCCTATAACTTTAATCATTATGGTAGCTGGTGTGCTTGGAAATTTAATGCAATTTGGTTTTGTCTTTACCACCAAGCCTATAACTCCAAATTTTAATAAAATTAATCCTATCAACGGTCTTAAAAATTTATTTTCTTTAAAAAAAATTGTAGATGCTATAAAAATTATAGTAAAAGTAGGTGTGGTATTTGGTATAGCTTTTGTTTTTTTACTTCAATTTATGCAAGAATTGCCTAGAGTGGAGCTTTATACAATTTATCCGCAACTTTTATGGCTTAGAGATAAAGCTATTATTTTAGCTACTGTTGTGATCATTGCATTTTTGATAATAGGTTTTTTAGATGTATTGCTTGTTAGATATCAGTATTTTAAAAATTTGCGTATGAGTAAGCAAGAAATAAAAGATGAATATAAACAAACTGAAGGCGATCCTTTAATTAAAGGTAGAATTCGTCGTTTGCAAATGGAAGCAGCTAGAAGAAGAATGGTGCAAGATGTCGCAAGTGCTGATGTGGTTATTACTAACCCTACTCATTATGCTGTAGCTTTGCGTTATGATAGTTCTAAAGAATCAGCACCAAAAGTTTTAGCTAAAGGAGTGGATTTTTTAGCGTTGCGTATTAAAGATATGGCTTATGAGTATAATGTTATGATTTATGAAAACCCACCTTTAGCAAGAGAGCTTTATAAATCTTGTGAAGTAAATGATCTCATACCACCTGAGCTTTTTAAAGCTGTAGCTGAAGTGTTGAGTTTTGTTTATACTTCCAATAGACAAAAATTTGCAGATAGATTAAAATAAATTGAGCTTTTTTAACAAACTAATCATAGTCATGCTTATAGAAAGCAGATAAATGCTCAAAAGTGCAATGCGATGGTATTTAAGATTAATTTTTTCCATGATTTTAATACCTAAAAATACTCCAAACATAGAGCTAATGCCTACTAAAATTCCAATTTGTAATATTTCTTTATCGATAATGTCATTATAAACAAAAGAGCTAATTCCAGAAATAGAAGCAAAAATCACAAAAAACAAGCTTAATGGAACTACTTTTTTAGTATCATAACCTAAAAAATAAGCCAATATCGGAGTAATTAGCAATCCACCGCCAATACCTAATGATATAGCAAAGATTCCTGTAAAAATGCCACATATAACTAAGATCAAATTTTTTAAAATTTTAGAATGATTTACATCTTTAATATTGCTTTTTTGATTGAATGCAAATTTTAAAAAAAAGATAATACTTACGCATAAAAAAATACTTGTTAGGGTAATATCTGAAAAATAAGTTAGCAAAACCCCGCTAAACATAGCTCCTATAAAACCACCAAGTCCTATCAACAAGCCATCTTTTAGGATTAAATTTTTCTTTTTATAATTTAAATAAGATCCAAATACAGACGCAAAAATCATTTGAACTACTGAAATTGCTATTGCATGATGGGAGCTAAGTCCAAGTGAGAGCATAAATGGCACTATGATCATTCCACCACCTATGCCAAAAATTCCAGAAGCCATTCCAGAAAAAATTCCTATGATTAAATAAGGTAAAAAAAATAAATCCATTTCAAGCCTTTATATAAAAATATTGTAACAAAATAAAATTTATTTAGCTTTAGAAAATATAATCATAGTCGATTTGAATTTATATTATATTTTTTGGAGAATAAATGAAATTTTGTAAAAAATGCGTTATGCCAGATACCAAACCTGATTTACATTTTGATGAAAATGGAATTTGTGATGCTTGCAATTCACAAGTTGATAAAGATAAAAATATAAATTGGCAAGAGCGAGAAAAAGAATTTTTAGAACTTGTTAAAAAATATAAAACTCATCCTGTTTATGATTGTGTTATAGGAGTTAGTGGCGGGAAAGATTCTACTTTTCAAGTTGTAAAATGTTTAGAATTAGGACTTAATCCGCTTTGTGTTTGCTTTGAACCAAGTATTCCTACAAAAATAGGTCGTAAAAATCTAAAAAATTTAAATAAACTAGGGGTAGATCTTATACACATTAAACCAAATCCAAAAATTTATAAAATTCTTGCAAGAGAAGCTTTTGAAAGAACTGGCGATAACGAATGGCAAAACCATTTAGGTATTTTTACAAGTGTTCCAAGAATAGCTGTAAATTTTAATGTACCATTAATCATATGGGGAGAAAGCCCTCAAATAGAATACGGCGGCCCTGCTAGTTCAAAAACAGAAAATACACTTGGTAGAAAATGGCTTGAAGAATTTGGAGGGTTATTGGGCAATAGAATCTCTGATATGATAGGAGTTAATGGCATAAGCCAAAAAGATGTGTATTTTTACACTTACCCAAGTGATGAGGAATTGCAAAAAGTAGGAGTAACCGGCTTATTTTTGGGATATTATTTTAAATGGGATTATAAAAATAATCTTAAAATTTCAAAAGAAAATGGCTTTAAAACAAGCATAAAACCAGTTGAAACTACTTATGAAAATTTTGAAAATTTAGATTGTTATTCTAATCATTTGCATGATTATTTAAAATACTGCAAATACGGCTTTGGAAGAGCTACTGATAATGCATGCTTAGATATAAGACTTGGCTATATAAACCGCGAAGAAGGTGTGCGTTTGGTGCAAAAATACGATGGAAAACCTCCAAAAAAAGCTATAAAAAAATACTTAAAATTTAGTGGTTTTAGTAAAGAAGAATTTGAAAAAATAGTAGATAGTTTCACAAATAAAAAAATTTTTAAACGCGATGAAAATGGTAAATTTTTAAGAGATTGTGATGGATCTTTAATAAAAAATGAAGAATACATTTTAAGATGATTGGTGTAATTGATTATAATTTAGGAAATTTAAGATCTATTGTTAAAGCTTTTGAAGCGATTAATCAAAAGGTTTTTATAGTAAAAAACGAAGGTGATGTTAAAAAATCTTCTAAGCTTGTATTGCCTGGGGTTGGCTCTTTTTATCAAGGAATGCAAAATTTAAAAAATTTACATTTTGATGAAATTTTAAAAGATGAAGTTCTAAATAAAAATAAGCCTATTTTAGGGATTTGTCTTGGTATGCAACTTTTTTGTAAATATGGCTATGAAGGTGGTGGTAATCAAGGATTA
This sequence comes from Campylobacter volucris, assembly GCF_008011665.1. Taxonomy (GTDB): domain Bacteria; phylum Campylobacterota; class Campylobacteria; order Campylobacterales; family Campylobacteraceae; genus Campylobacter_D; species Campylobacter_D volucris_A. The sequence continues at coordinate 5,711 of NZ_VOWJ01000009.1, read as the reverse complement.
GGTTTTATTGATGGTGAAGTTTTGCAGTTTGATTTAAAAAAAGAAAAGATACTTCATAGTGGATGGGATAATATTTATTATAAAAATGAAAGCAAAATTTTTAAAGATATAAAAGAAAATAGTGATTTTTACTTTGTGCATTCATATTATGTAAAATGTAGTGATAAAATAGAAACTTCTTTTTGTGATTATGAAATTTCATTTTGTTCTTCTTTTGAAAAAGAAAATATATATGCTGTGCAATTTCATCCTGAAAAAAGTCAAAAGGTAGGCTTAAAGCTTTTGGAAAATTTTGTAAATTTATAGGTTGTAGTATGTTGAAAACTAGAATTATCCCTTGTGTGTTATTAAAAGATAATCAGCTAGTTAAAAGTATAAATTTTACTTCATTTAGAACCATAGGGCATATTAAAACAAGTGCTAAAATTTATAATGCTAGAAATGTAGATGAGCTTATAGTTTTGGATATAGATAAAAAAATGGATCTTGAGAGTTTGGAAGATATAGCTAATGAGTGTTTTATGCCTCTTACTATAGGAGGTGGTATAAAAACATTAGATGATATTAGAAAAGTTTTAAATATAGGTGCTGATAAAATTAGTATCAATTCAGCAGCTCTTGCAGATGCAAATTTTATCAAAGATGCCGCAAATACTTTTGGAAGTTCGTGTGTGGTTTGTTCTATTGATGTAAAAAAAGTCAATGGTGAATTTAAGGTTTTTAATGAAAAAGTATTTGATATTAATCCTTTAGAGCTTGCTTTAAAATACCAAGACTTAGGAGCAGGGGAGATACTTTTAACTAGCATTGATAAAGAAGGAAGCAATAGCGGGTATGATTTAGAACTTTTAGATATGTTTTGTGATAAATTAAAAATTCCTCTTATTATTAATGGAGGGCTTAGTAAGCCAAGTGATGGGGTAGAAGCTATAAAAAAAGGAGCAAATGCTTTAGCTGGAGCTTATATATTTCATTTTAGTCAATACACTCCAAATGATATTAAAAATGAACTTTTAGCTAATAATATCCCTGTTAGGATTGTTTAAACTAACAAATAAAAATTTATCATTTTCATTATATATAGTAAAATTATGTTTTAAGTATAAATTCAAAGCTTTAGTATTTTCTTTAAAAACACAAGCTTTTAAAATTTTTACTTTTAAAACATTAAAAGCATAATTTTTAATTTCTTCCATCAATAAATTCCCAACTCCTTTTTTAATGCTATATAGTCCAAATTCACAAGAATTGTTACTAATATCTGTAAAGTATATCACTCCAAGTTTTTCATTTTCTTTGTATATTAAAAAATATTTTTTAGTAGTAGTATTTTTTAATTTTTGTATAAAATTTAAATGCCCTTCGTAGCTTATATAAGGATTTTTCATAAATTTAGATACATTTTCACTATTTCTAATCTTTAAAATTTCTTTATTTTCATCAATGTCTAAATTTGCAAAATCTTTATAAACAATCATCTTATAACTTTTATACTTTTAAATGCTTCGGCATATTTTAGCCCAACTCTCATTCCATTATATTTTGCATTAAGCTCTATACCTTCTAAACTTCTTGGATGTGGAAAATCTTTAAGTTCAGATTTATAACAAGACATAGCCTTTAATTTTAAATTTAATGTATCGCTTATATCATAAAAAACATCAGGACTAAAACTTAGCGGATATTTCCATTCTGTACTAGAAAGAACCTCAAAACTATAAATTTCTTTAACACTTTCATCTGGCAAAGATCTTGTTGCGGTAATTGTCGCTTGATAGGTTATTTGATGATCTATATTTAAATCATTTTCATAATGAGTAAAAATAATGTCAGGTTTAATTTCATTTTTTGTATTTTCAATGGCTTTAACTATTTCAAGTAAAGCAACTTTATCAAAACTATTATCAGGAAAATATTCTCTAAAAACTTTTTTAACACCTATAATATTATTTGCCAAAATAAGTTCGTTTTCAAGAATACTTTTTTGATTTTCAATATTTTCTTCATTTCTACTTGTTTTTCCTTCTCCAAGAATGAGAGTATAGGCTTCATATCCTTGTTTTATCATCTTGCTAACAGCACCAAAGCATCCTAATACTTCATCGTCTGGATGAGCTGCTATAATTAATATTTTATTTTTCATAAATTTCTACCTTTGCTTGTATTGTATTGTTTTTTAATTTTGCGTTTGAAAATTCAATTTTTATATTTTGAATTTGCAAAAAAGCTTTTGGATAATCTTTAGCATCAAGCATTCTTATAAAATCATATATTTTGGTAATATCTATATTTTTTAAAGTATTTATATCGCTTTCTTGAGGAGTTCTTCTTTTAAAAATAACAACTTTGCCTTTTTGCTTTTTAGGACAGATATTGGAAGTTAGAATAATTGGGATCATTTTTGTATATATAATTTTTGAAATTTTTTCATATATTGCTTGAGCTTTTAATTTACTAAATTTAACTTTATAACGCAAGTAAATATCTCCGCCATCTAAAATCTCATTGACTTTTAATGCACAAATTTTACTTTCGTATATACCGCGTATGATTAAATTTTGCAAAGGAGAACCTCCTCTTCCAAATGGTAAATTACCAAGATGGAAAACTATACATTCATAATTATTGTAAATATTTTTTGGTATAAAAAATGACCAATGAGAAAAAAATATATATTTAGGATTAATTTTTTCAATAAAATCAATATTTAATTGTGATTTTTGTGTGATTAAATGGAATGTTATATTTTGGAAATTTTGTTTTAATAAGTATAAATTCTGTATATCATGTTCTTTGTGTGTTGCAATGATTACATTCATATTGCAACCTTTAAAGAAGTTAAATTTAGGCTATACCCCCCCCCATTGTTTAAACTAACAAATAAAAATTTATCATTTTCATTATATATAGTAAAATCATGCTTTAAATATAAATTCAAAGCTTTGGTATTTTTTTTAAAAACACAAGCTTTTAAAATTTTTACTTTTAAAACATTAAAAGCATAATTTTTAATCTCTTCCATCAATAAATTCCCAACACCTTTTTTAATGCCATAAAGTCCAAATTCGCAAGAATTTATAGTGATATTTATAAAATCAATCACGCCTATTGCTTGATCGTTTTCATAAACTAAAAAATATCTTTTAGTATAATCATTTTTTAAATTTTGTATAAAATTTAAATGCTCTTCATGGCTTATATAGGGATTTTTCATAAATTTAGCTATGTTTGGATTGTTTCTATGTTGTAAGATAAATTCTTTTTCAAAATCATTTAAATTAGTGAAGTTTTTAAGCATTAAATTCAACTTCATATCCTTTTTGAGCTAGCCAAAGAGCTAATTTTTCTTGATTTTTAGCATAGGCAATGGCTTTAAAATTTGCTTTTAAAACCAAAGCTTCATTGACTAAAGAACTAGCGCTAATTATAAGCTTTTTGCTCTCATTCATTAGTTGTGCTAAATTTAAAGCATCAACTATGAGCGTTATATGTGGATTTTTATCGCTTAATTTTTTTAATTTTTTTAAATGTTTATTTGCCTTGGTGGTAATAACAAGAATTTGTTTATTTTTAGGTAAAGACAAAGCTATATTGATAGATAAATTCTTACTATCAACTCCACCTATGCAGATTAAAAAATCATAAATTTTTTCTCTATTTATCTTACTTTCTTTATAGAATTCATCTCTGATTAAAGCATAAGAAAATCCACATCTAAGCTCGCAGTATTGAGGAACTAACCCCGCATAATCACTTGCTTTTGCATATGCATTGACATTTAGTAAAATATCGCAAAAATGTTCTTTAATCTCATCATCAAAGCTTAGGATTTTCACTCCTGTTTCAAGTTTGATTAGTTTTTCATCTTCATAGTTTATATCATAATGATCGATGATTAAAAGATCAAATTTTTCTTTTTTGATTAAATTGATAAGTTCATAAATACTTGCACTTGTAAGCTCATATACAGGATAGGTAATTTCATCTATAAGAGAGCCTTCTAGTGCTAAACATGCAAAGCTAACATCTTCATATTGCTTTGCTAAGACTAAATCTCTTTTGATATGCCCATGCCCTATATCGTTTGAACTATCACTTCTAAAAAGAACTTTCATTTTCTTCCTTGTTAAGTTCTATGATTTGTGCAAATTTAGCTGAAGCATATTTTCATTAAAAAATGTAGCTTTTTTATAATGCATGATATTGTTAAAATTATAAAGAGCATTTTTGTGATTTTCTTTATTAAGCTCAACTCCTATGCATTCATAGTTGTAATTTGCAAATAAAGATAAATTATTTCCATTGTGTGAAGCAAATTCTAAGACTTTAGCATTAGCTAAGGTATCTAATTTGTTTTTAAAAAACCATCTTACAAGCTCCATATCAGGATATTTAAAACCTTTGATTTTGTTTATAAACATAATTTACCTTTGTTAAATTGGTAAAGCATTTTAGCAAATTCTAAGTCTTGAGGAGTGTCTATATCACAAACTTGATTTCTTGGAAGTAAAAATGCTTTAGAATGAGGCTTAAACATAAAATCTTCACTAAGCCAAGCTTTTTTTTTTCCAAAATAAAACGCCCCACCATCATGATAAGCTTTTGTTAAATCTTGGCTTCTAGTGTGATAATATTTTTCATCAAACATATGAGTTTGATTTTGTTCATCAAGATAAAATCCTCTTTGGATGGGATATTCAAATTCGCATGCTGAAAATAAAAATTTGCAATCTTCTTTTATAAATTCATAATAAGCTTTTTTTAAAACATCTTCGTTTATTAAAGGAGCAGTAGCATAAAGACAGCAAATATTTTCGTAAAATTGATCTTGTTTTTCTAAAGTTTTAATGGCATCTTTGATCACATCAGTAGAACTTGTATAATCATCGCTTAAGTCTTTTTTGCGTATAAAAGGAACCTTTGCTCCAAAATTTAAAGCTATATTAATGATTTCATCATTATCACTTGAAACAATTACTTCATCAAAAATTTCACTTTTTAAAGCACTTTCTATGCTATAAGAGATTAAAGGTTTTCCTAAAAAATCAATGATATTTTTTTTTGGAATTCTTTTTGAACCACCACGAGCAGGAATAATGCAGAGATTTTTTTTCATTTTTTACTTCTTTATATTTTTTAAAATTCAAGTATAATTTAATATCAATTTCAAAAGGCTTAAAATGCTCATTAATAAAACATATTTTATAGACTCTTGTGATGATGTAGAATTAAATATAAAAAGAGAATCTAAACTTGAATATAGAATTACTTATGATGATAGTAAAGATATGAAAGCCATAGTGTTTGTCATAGGTGGATATGGTGCAAATGCTAATATGCATTTTTTAGAAAGTTATAGAAAATTTATAGCTAAAAAATTTGATGTAATAGCTGTAAGTGTTTTATATCATTGTTTTTGTCAAAGAAGATCTGATGTGGATAGGTATAGTGCTGAAATGACATTTTTACTAGATGATTTAAGAATGTTTCAAAAAGCTTTTGATGAATTTGATATAAAAGTAGATACTTTAGATAGCACTGAAAAATTAGAAAAATATTATAAATTACTAGAAGAAAAAATGGTGCAACTAAAAGAACAAAATCTATTAGATAAAAACTATAAAGTAAATTTTTCTTGCACTTTCATCCCACCCAACAATGAATATCAAAATTTTGGCATAATGGCTGCAATTGATCATATCAATGCTTTA
>NZ_VOWJ01000010.1 GCF_008011665.1 Campylobacter volucris | reverse complement strand
AAATCTAAACATTCTTTTAAATATTTTTCTACATTATATATGGGGATTACTACGCCGACTGTTTTAGTTTGATTCATAATATTACTTTCTTTAAATTTAAAATTATTATTATACCATCCTCATTAAAACAAACTTTAAAATATCTATTGGATATTTAATTATTTGTAAATTTTATCTAATTTTTTAATACAAATTCCCTCTTCAACTTCCTAACCTCAAACCATAGTTTAATATATCCACCCTTATACCAAGTTTTATTAGCTTTTATAAGTGCTTGACCTAATTTATAAGTTAAACATTCTTTTTCTTTTAAAGCTTCTTTATAATCAGGATAAGATTCTAATGGAGGTAATTTTAAAGATGGATCTTTTTTTATTTTTTCTTTATATATTTTTTGTTCTTGATTATGTTTATCTTTAATATAAGATAATACAAAAGGCATTTTTATATAACCAAACAAAGATTTAGAATTTATTATTAAAGCTTGACCTAGTTTATAGGAAAGTTGGTTTTGAATTCTAGATTTTGCTGTACCATGCTTGATTTGGAAAGAAAGTAATGAATTAGTTTGATTAAGATTGTTGTTGGTGTTTTGAAGATCTTTTTGAAAAATTTCTATTTGATTGTGTTTTTCTTCTAAAAAAATAAAATCGTTCAATATTTTTTCTTTGCTGTTATATACAGACAAAAAAGAATTATTAACCTTGACGCTTGTTTCTCTCCAAATAAGAAAATCTCTATATAATAAATAATTTATAGGAATAGATAAAATATTAGAAATTGTTCCATAATATATATTAGGATTAGGTATGAATAAATCTGAATCTGTAGTAAAATACAATAAATCGCCTTCAGTTATATGAAAAGGATGAGCTATAGGCATTCTAGAAAAAGATGAATGAGCTAAAAACATTTCTGGTATATCAAAATTAAAACTTTTTGAAAAAGATAAATAGTCATCTATAATTAATGGTGTTAAAAATAATAAATCTGGTCTAGTATACAAATACACATCATATTTAAATAAATTATCCTTTTCATAATTTTTTCTTATATATCTAACTTGATATTTTGTATCATACCAGCCATGTTTACCTGGTTTTAAATTTTCCACCAATATTTCTTTTGGATTGTATAAATTCACAATTTTATTATAATAATATTTATTAATTTTTAAACCAGATAAAGTCGGATAAAACTCTAAATTTTTATGCCAAGAACTATTCTTACCTTGTTCTAACTCATCCCAAGTATGTATAAATATATCTATTTCATATTTATTTTCATTGGCTTTGTAAATATTCTGATAAAACAAACTATATGTTTTTTCAAATGTTCTCATGTGACCACATAAATGTATGGCTAATTTTTTCATACATATCCTTCAACTATATTTTTAAACCAATATATATTTTCTTTATACTCCTCAGGAGTTCCAAAAGAAAAATATTCATCAACCTCAACATAAGATATTTTATGATCTTTTATAAGTAATTCAAAAACATTATCTATGAAAAATTCCCCATTTGTTTGTATATTATTTTCAAATATATCATTTATAGCTTTAATCAATACAAAATTTTGCTTAAAATAAAAACTACCTATCATAATCAAATCACTATTATCTAGCCTGTGCTTAACAGATATCTTTTCTACAGTATCATTATTTCCATTTATCCAAGTAAAATAATCTGGATTATCATAATTATATTTTGATGCTTTTGTTACAAAAATAATAATATCACTATTTAAATATACTTTTTTAAATTGATCGTTTATATGCTTAGCAATCAAATCACAAGGGAGAATTAAAACATCACCTGACAAATCTTCACAAGATTCTTTATAAGAATATGCCGCACCTATTTTATTTGACTTAACATATCTAACTTCTTCATTGATATTATCCCAATATTTTTCATGATCTTTTGCTCCAACACATATAATTTTACCTTTAATATTTTTTAATGTTTTAATAATTTCTTTTACTAAAAATGAATCTCCTAATGGCAAAAATGGCTTAGGTTGATTAAAATTTAATTTTAAAAATCTCTCTCCTCTACCAGCTGATAAAACAACAACATTATCTATATTAATATCATCATTAATAATATCATTAGAATTTAACCTATTCTTTGCGTATTCGAAATCACTAGGTGTTCCAAATTGATAAAATTTTTCTACAAAAGGATAACATAATACATTATTCAAATAATTACAAGCTACGGAAATATAATATTCTCCGTTAAGTATATCCTTATTATCTATTTGTTTTTTTATAGCTTCAAAAGCTAATTTTAAACTTCTAAAATAATATATACCAGAAGAATAATATTCATTAAATTTATCTTTAGAATTATATTTTTCTAAGACTTTATAAACTTTATAACTATTATCATAAGTTTTACAAGCAGCATATACATTTTCTAAAGGAATTAAATGTGGGTGATATCCTGTATAGCAAGGGATAATACTTTGAGCATCATTATATTTTTTTGTAAAATTTAAAAAATCATTATAGCCCCACTTTTGACCAAAATCACAATAACTAACAATAACTTCTTCATCTAAAATATCTTCGAATTCTTCTTTAACTCCATATAAACTTCCAGATGGTCCTAATTTTTCTCCATAATAAATAATAATTTTTGCATTGATATTTCTACTTTTAACAAATTGTTTAAATTTATCTTGCTCTTGTTCTTGTATAATAAAATAAAATTTATCATTTTTGACATCAAAACACTCTATAACATAATCCAAAATAATCTTTTTTTCATTTACAAATATAAAAGGTTTTAAATCTTTATATCCAGCTTCTTTAAAACGTTTTCCTATACCAGTTGCTGGTATTATAATATTCATTTTTAATCCTTATCTTTCATTTTTATTTGTCTATATATTTCATCCGGTAATGATAATAATTTATTAACTTCATGTTGATTTAATAATTTTAAATTTAAATTATATTTATGCGCTATATTTTCTATAACATTTCTAAATAACCATAATTCACAATTATTACTATCAACAGCATCATCTGGCGTATAAAAATTATTATTTTTTATAAAAAATGTATCCTTAATTGTTTTATAAAGCTTAAATAAATCGCTTATTTCTTCTGAATATAAAATTACACCATGATTTTTTAACATAACCACGCCACTTTCTTTATATATATAAACAGATTGTAAATACTTAAATAATTCACCGCCTGGTAAAATAAAATCAACAATATCGCAATCTATAGCTTTATTAAAATTATAATTATCACTACAAAGATATGGCAACACATATATAGGATGATAATGCACAACATATTTATTTTTAAAAACCGTGTGCATTCCAATCTCCATCGATGGTTTTATAATATTTTTTATTATTTGTCCATCACAATAAGAATATGCATTTACTCCATTTATCAATATAGAAACATTATGTTCTTTTTTTAAATCCTCCCCAGAAGATTTAATAATCAAATATTTATCTTCTTTTATAGATATATTACCACCTTTTGAAGGCGCATCTAAAATATTTCCAAAAATTTCGCATAAATTTTTATAATCTCTAATATGTTTATATAATTTTTTTATATCATGTATCATTATTTAATATCCAACGATTTTGTAAAATTTTTTCAAAAATATTTTTAATTGCATTTAACAAATCATCATACTTTCCAAAATATTTATTTTGCAAATAATCATTTATTAAAATTTCTTTTAACTCTATAATAAAATTACCATCCCTAATGGTAATTAAAAAATTTGCATTATCTTTTTGCTTTTCTAAATATTTTTTATAATCATCTTCTCTTTTTTTAATAGTTTCTATGATTTTAGAATACTCATAATTTCTTTCTATACTATCTCTATTAATTTTTTGATTATCAGCCTCGTCAGAATCAATATATATTTTTATCTTTACAAAATCTCCTATAACTTCTTCATACAAGGTGTGCAAACCTTCAATAATAACAACATCTAAATCTCTTACTTCTATTTTGTCAGATTTATTTATAACACCATCTTTGTGATCATAAAGAGGAATATAAAGATTTCCAATATCTTGATAAATATGTTTTATATCCATTGCTAATTGAATAAGATTATTAGCTTCTGGATTATAATGAGTTATTCTTTCCCACATTTTAGAATTTCTTTCATATTTATGATAACCATCAGTGCTAATTATAAAACTTTCATATACATCATTGAAAAGATTACTCAAAGTAGTCTTTCCGCTTCCACTTTTTCCAGAAATAGAAATCAACAACTTTGAACAATTATAAGGATAATAATTTATCCTATACCCCCCCCCCTAAGAAATCATCAGCAACAGAATCTCCTATCATTACAATATCTTCTTCTGCAATATTTTTTTTATATAATTTTAAAGCTCTATTAATTAATGCTTTATTTGGTTTTTCTAATTCAAATTCTTCTGAACAAACAAGATAGTCTATAAAATTTATCAAATTAGCATGCTCTAATTTATTAATTTGTTCAATAAAATAAAAATTTGTAATAGCTATAACAGTTTTATCAATAGTTTTTATATATGATAAAAACTTAAACATTGTTCTATCTACTTTTAGATTTAAAATAAAATTTTTATTATAAAATTCAAACATTTCCTTAGCTTTAGAAAAGTGTATATTTTTATTTTCGCAAATAATTTTAAAATATAATTCCTTTTTATGATGATTAGCTGATAAATTTCTTGCATTAATTATCATTTTTGCATCTTCATATTCTCTTAAAGAAAAATTAAATTTCTTCATAACTTTTTCTAAAGCTTTTTTATGAGCAAAAGTATAATTAAATAAAGTATTATCGATATCAACCATAATAAGCTTGTATTTATCTGCTAAATATTTAAAATTAAACATATAAACTCCACAAATCAGGTCTTTTTGTACAAATAGAAATTTTTTTTGTAGGTAAAATATTTTGTATATCATTTATAAGATTTACATATGACAAATTATACAACTCTGGAGATACCAAAATAGGAATAATACTATCTTTTAAAATAGAATTTATATCTAAAATAAATTTTTGATAATCTTTTATATCAAAATTATCAAATTGAGAATAATCTAACCAAATATATTTTGGTTTACTAATATCTATAAGTTTTTGATTATATGATTCAACATCTGAAATTCTTATAATAAATTTACCTTGATGCCCATTTTTAGATAATCTTAAAATATCTGGTATTTGAGAATCTAAAAAATAATAATCATAACCACTTAATAAATCAATCACTTTTTCTTCTAAACCTGATTCTTTTATATTGCATATAATAGGAATATTTTTTATAAATTGTTTTTTATTTTTCAATAAAGGATATTGTTGATTTTTATTTAACACATCATGATTTAAAACTAATTCTTTATCATATCTCAAATCAATTTCAACTCCAAAATTTTCAATATTTTCTTGTATATCATTTTGTCTATGTAAAAATATCATTTATTTTTATACCATCTATGTATCTTCCCAATCTCAAACCACAATTTAACATATCCACCTTTATACCAAGTTTTATTAGCTTTTATTAAAGCTTGTCCTAATTTATAAGAAAGATGATTTTTAAGTTTAATAGCTTCTTTATAATCAGGATAAGATTCTAATGGAGGTAATTTTAAAGATGGATCTTTTTTTATTTTTGCTTTATATATTTTTTGTTCTTGATTATGATTTATTATAGTTGATATTATATATATTGGCATACATAGTATGCCAAATATACTTTTTGAATTTATTATTAAAGTTTGACCTAGTTTATAGGAGAGTTGGTTTTGAATTCTAGATTTAGCTGTGCCGTGTTTAAATATAAAATTATTTCCAGTATTACTAATAATATTTTTTTGATTTAATACTGTAAATAGTTTAGAAACTAATATAAATTTATCTTTTACTTTCCAAGGATCGTTTTCAAAATAAATTATATTACTAGACATATCAATAGTTTTTTCAAGAAAAACATTTAAAAATAATTCATGGTCATCTTCATTATTTTCATGTAAAAATACTATTAAACAAAACAAAGTGAAACACAAACTAGCACTAGAATGATATCTCTTAAATAAAATAACATTTTGTTCAAAGCTATCATACAATTCAAGTAAATATGTAGGAATTTCCAATTTATCTGCGGTATTAAAATGAATTGTGCTATTATGTCTAATTCTATAATTATGAAGTTTTATTGGCAAAGTATATATATACACTGATTTATAAAATAAAATCATACCAAAATAATGATCTTGATGAATTATATAATTTATAAATTTAAGTTTTATTTTTTTTAAAAAAATAAAATCAATCATTCCTTGCCAAGTAAAATAAAAAGAATTTAATCCCAATTGTCTACTTCTCTCTAACCAAGAATAAGAAGTTATTTTATTTTCAATATTATATCCATAATTAACTATGGTACTTGCCCATTGTTTAGTTAAATTATCCTCTAATCTCATAAATGAATCAAACCAAACTATCTCTACCCCATCCATTCTAGGGACACATTCTTCTATGCAGTTTAATTCCCAATAATCATCACTATCTAAAAAGATAATATAATCGATAATTGGATAAGTAAAGTTAATTAAATCTTGTTCATTATTAAAAGCTTTATAACTTTTATATACTTTATATATATTGTAAGGATTATTACCATCTAGTTCAAATTCAATTAAAGAATTTTCTTTAATTTGTGTTGTTATATTTTTAAGTTTGTATTCTCCGCTAAAATATTCTATACCTACATTTCTAGCAGTACTTTGTCCTCCATTTTCTTTATCAAATAATATAAATCTTTCATCTTTTAAGGTGTATTCTTTAGCTATTTTTAGTGAATTCTCATCAGTGCTTCCATCATTGACTAGTATAACTTGTAAATTTTTATAAGTTTGATTAATTACGCTATCTAAACATTCTTTTAAATATTTTTCTACATTATATATGGGGATTACTACGCCGACTGTTTTAGTTTGATTCATTAATTGCCTTTAATTATATTAAAATTAAGTAGCTTTGCCCATCTTACATCTTTTCCACATTCTACAACATAAGGATTTCCCACAAATGATAACAATGGAATATCACTAACACAATCACTATAGGCATAAGAATTTTCGAGATCTATATTTCTTATATCAAATATTTGAGATAATTTATATAATTTTCTCTCTTGCATTGTATGAATACCATCAATATTACCAGTAAACACCCCTGCTTGACATTCCAAATCAACAGCTACAACATGTTTTATATCATAAAGATTAGCAAATTCATCAATATAAATTGATAATCCACCAGACACTATTGCTACTATATGACCTTGATCTTGATGCCAAAAAAGTTTATTTAAGATATTATTATTTATATTTTTCAAAACTCTATCATAAATAAATTCTTTAGCTTTATGTTTTACTTTGTGTATAGGACAATCAATTAAAACTTCATAAGTTGGATATTGTAAATCTAACTCACTATACTCTTTTCTTCGCTTAAAATTATTTTCTTCACTATAATTAGGATTGCAATTTTTAATAATAGGTAAAAAAGCTTCCAAAGTTTGAAAATTGGTTATTGTTTCACAAAAGTCAAAAAAAGCATAAATCTCACTTTGCATAGAACCGCTCCATTTTATCATATAAAAAATTCATCTGTTCTCTTGTACCTATTGTAATTCTATAATGATCAGGAATAAGATGACAATAATTTCTTATAAAGATATTATTTTTTTTTAAATATTCAACCATAGCATTGGCATCTTTGGATTTTATCAATACAAAATTAGCAAAAGAATTTTTATACACATAAAGACTTATATTTAACAATTTATTCACGAATTCCTTTTTTGCTAAATTAACCTCATAAACATATTTCATAGTATAATCTAAATCACTTAAAGCAGCCATAGCAGCTATTTGAGAAATCATTGAAATGCTTTTAGAATTTCTCAACTTATCTATATATTCAATATTTTCACGATGAGAAATTATATACCCTATCCTAAAACTAGCCAATGCGAAAGCCTTAGAAAAAGTTCTAGTAATAATTAAATTTTTACATTTTTTTACTAAATGTGCAACTGAAACACCACAAAACTCATAATAAGCCTCATCTATTAAAAACATAGTATGAGTATGTTTTAATATAATATTTTCCAACTTTTCAGCATTATAACATAAACCTGTCGGGTTGTTAGGATTACACAAATATACAAAATCTATACATTTGTCTATTATAAAAAAATCAAGTTGATCAAAATCCAATAAAAAATTATCATCTAAATAAAATTTAATTGTATCCACTCCTACACCATTAGCTCTTGCCCTAAAATTATCATAAGTTGGAGATATTAAACAAACACGTGAAGTTTTATTTAAAAACACATCTATTATGTTTTCATGTGCTGCATCAGAGCTTGCAAATAATTGAACATATGAATAATCATCTTGCTCTGCATATTTAGCTATTTTATCTAAAAGTGCCACATTATGTGTATTGGGATACCAATTCAAACAACCTTTTTTAAGAAAATCACCAATACTTTCATAAACTTTTGGAGAAGGCTGCACACTAGCCTCATTCCAATCTAATTTTAATATATCATTTTGTTCTTTTATATTCCATACTTCATGAGGTATGGAAACATATGGGGAAAGATGTTTAATATTTTCATTTGGCAACATCTTGCAATCTCCTTAATTTCCATAAATGTCCAAGTTTATTATCCCATTCATCTGGAATAACTCTTTCACTTGCAGCGCCATGAGTAAAAGTCAATTCGCCTATATAAATCAAATTATTTACAGAATATAAATCAACTCTAACATAATCAAATTCTTTAGATAACTTCAAAGAAATTTTTAACATTTCTTCAAGATTCTTTGGTCTACATGGTAATTTATCACATAAATTTTCATACATGAAATTAAAAGGCGCCAAATTCCAATTAGTATCAAACATCAATCTTTTATAGTTATCAAATCTATCCATCGTAAATTGAATATAGTTATTATTTAATTGTTCATGATCAAATATGTGAAATTTGTAAGTATCTGCTGGTTTTTTATTTTCCCCAAGCAACAACTCTTCTACAAATATTTTTGGTTTAATATTTTTATAATGCCATTCTCTAGATAAATAATAGTAATTATTAGATAAATGATGTTTCAATTTATCTATACTATCAGATAGCAACTTTGAATTTCTTAAAAAAGATTTTTTATCTTCCACTATGACATATCCACCACAATCATGATTCGTTTTAAACACAAAAGAATCAGGTAGTTCTTGAAAATTTATATCATATACATTATCATATATAGCATATAGTTTAGGTAAATATGGGCAAGAATTTGTAGCGAATAATTCTTTTTTTAATTGATCTATATCTTTAAACAATATAGATTCCTTTGAAAGCAAATGTTTGCTAGAATATTTTGATAAAATAGATGATATATATATTCTTGCTTTTAATTTATCGGCTAAAAACCCATAAAATGGGCTTCTATCATATAACATTCTATATACTAATTTTTCATTAAAAGTTTCAGGATTTTTAAAATTTGGTGTATAATCAAAAATAACCTTGTGTCTATCCATAAAAAAATCTTCATCTGTTGTATTATCAATCTCTCTACTATCGTGCATACTGTTTTTTAACTTTTTTCTTGATCTCCCAATCTCAAACCACAATTTAACATATCCACCTTTATACCAAGTTTTATTAGCTTTTATTAAAGCTTGTCCTAATTTATAAGAAAGATGATTTTTAAGTTTAATAGCTTCTTTATAATCAGGATAAGATTCTAATGGAGGTAATTTTAAAGATGGATCTTTTTTTATTTTTGCTTTATATATTTTTTGTTCTTGATTATGATTTATTATAGTTGATATTATATATATTGGCATACATAGTATGCCAAATATACTTTTTGAATTTATTATTAAAGTTTGACCTAGTTTATAGGAGAGTTGGTTTTGAATTCTAGATTTAGCTGTGCCGTGTTTAAATATAAAATTGTCTTTTGATTGATCGCAATTTGTAAAATTTTCTTGATTTATGTAAAAATTTAAAATTTTTAATTTATCATGTGCCTTCCAAGGATCTGTATTTAAAAAAGAACTTTGTAAACAACTAAAAGAAACATTATAATAACACTTCACAAAAGATTGCACTGTTTCAATATGAAAAATTTTTATGTTTTGTTTTAAAAAATATAATAATAATTCTAAGTTCATACTCACCCAACTATAAAACTGAATATATCTTTTAACTTCACTAGGTGAATCAAAATAATTAAATAATTCTCTAAAATAAGGAGTAATATTATCATGGGTAATTTTATTATCATGATTCATTGTACTATTAGATCTTATTCTATTATTATATAATTTTTTGTTTAAAACATAAATATTGCTAGATTGTAAGAATAATAGAGTTCCAAATAAATTATCTTCATATAAAACACCATCTAAAAATTTTAACTTAATCGATTTTAAATATTCAAAATCAATCATTTCCATAACAGCTATCCAGATTGAATATATATTTTTTCTAATGCATTCCATTAACCATATATTATAAGTAATTTTTGTATCTTTAATTGAATCGCTAAAATTTTCTAAAAAGGTTTTACTAAATGGATATACGGTTTCTACCATATCTTCAAATACTTTATTATCAAACCAAACTATCTCTACCCCATCCATTCTAGGGACACATTCTTCTATGCAGTTTAATTCCCAATAATCATCAC
>NZ_VOWJ01000012.1 GCF_008011665.1 Campylobacter volucris | reverse complement strand
TAGCACCAAATGCTAATAATAATTTTATTTTGATTGATAAGGATAAAGATTGTATAAATGATGTGTTAATACCTGAATATAATGATTATATATACACTAAAGAAATAATAAATATAAATCTGTATAACATAGTTCATAAATTAAATCAATTTAATCAAACTTTACAAGAAAAACAAAACCAAATAGAATTTTTGCAAAAAGATTTTCAAAATACCAACAACAATCTGAATCAAACCAAATATTTGCTTTCTTTCCAAACCAAACACGGCACAGCTAAATCTAGAATTCAAAACCAACTCTCCTATAAACTAGGTCAAACTTTAATAATAAATTCAAAAAGTATATTTGGCATACTATGTATGCCAATATATATAATATCAACTATAATAAATCATAATCAAGAACAAAAAATATATAAAGCAAAAATAAAAAAAGATCCATCTTTAAAATTACCTCCATTAGAATCTTATCCTGATTATAAAGAAGCTATTAAACTTAAAAATCATCTTTCTTATAAATTAGGACAAGCTTTAATAAAAGCTAATAAAACTTGGTATAAAGGTGGATATGTTAAATTGTGGTTTGAGATTGGGAAGTTAAAGAGAGAATTTAAATGAAAGAAAAATTGATTTTTGTTTTATTATAGGAGTTGATTGTGCTAAAAAAACAAGATATATGCAGTTTTTGGTATACACCTAAAGGATATAAAGGTGTAGGTTTAATGGAGCTTTTATCTATAAAATCTTTTTTAGACAATGGATATAAATTTCAACTTTATACTTATAATTTAGACGATAAAATTTTCAACAAACTTGAGAAATTATTTGATGATTTTGAGCTAAAAGATGCAAATGAAATTATAGATTTTAAAAATTTTTTTTATGACAATTTAGGAGTTGGCATATCAGCTTTTAGTGATTATTTTAGATTCAAGTTATTATATTTAAAGGGTGGTGTATGGGTGGATCTTGATATGGTTTGTTTAAATTATTTTGATTTTAATAAATATGATTACATATTTAATTCAGAATCTGAAATTAATTTAAAAAATCAAAGGATAACAACTTCTTTATTGAAATTTCCTAAAGGTTCAAAACTTGGAGAAATTTTATTAATAGAAGCAAAAAACATAATTAAAGACAATAAATTAGTAGAATGGGGGTGTATAGGTCCTAGATTTTTATCAAAATGGGTAAAAAACTTAAATTTAGATATTTGTGTTTTAGATTATAAAAAAACATGTCAAGTCTTATGGCAAGATAGTAGAAATTTTTTATCAGATAATATTTATGTAGATGAAACACAGCCATTTTTACATTTATTTTCGCAAATGTGGAAAAAATATAACATGGATAAAGAAAATTTAAATTCTAGTGGAATTTATGGTAAACTATTAAGAAAATATAAAGTAAAAGAAATATTAGATGATTTAAATAAAGTAAATATATTAAAATGTAATTTAAATGATTATTTCCAAGAATTAAATAAAAAAATATATGGAGAAAAACATAACGGCTATTTTGATTTTGATCCTAATTCAAAAGATATAAAATCTCCCTTAAATCCTTGGGCTTTTATAAGAGTAAAAAATGAAGCTATTACTTTAAGAGCCTCTCTTGAAAGTATATTACCAGCTATACAAAGAGGAGTTATAGGATATAATGATTGCACAGATGGAAGCGAAGAAATTATCTTAGAATTTTGCAAGCAATATCCATCTTTTATACCTATAAAATATCCATACGAAGTTCAAATCCAAAATCCAAAATCTGAAGAAAATAAACTATATAGTTATTATAATTATGTAGCTAGTTTTATACCACAAGATGAATGGTTTATAAAAATTGATGTAGATCATTATTATGATGCTAAAAAATTATATAAGAGTTTTTATATACCAAAAAAAGATAATGATGTAGTTAGTATATCAAGGATAAATTTTGTTATACATGAAGATAATGTTTTTATTGTTAAATGTCAGAATACTGGAATATTGAGAGATGTCGTTGATCATTGGTTGCTTAAAAAAACAAATGATATTAAATGGACAGAATATATCAACCCAGATAACGATTTAATAGAAATATTAAGACTTCCTAATAAAAATATTATAAAAACTAAATTAAATAATTATCATTTTCCTTATGTAAAAAAATGGAGAGAAATAGATATAAAAAATACCAATCTCAATTTAATTAGTTTAGAAAATTTTTTAGAAAATCATTATGAAAATTTTAAAGAATATATAGATATTGATATGTTAAGTAAAGATAAAATTTTAGATGTTTATAATAATTTTTTTACAATTAAAAAGAATAAGTTTGATTTTAAAATTTTAAATAATAAAACCAAAGAATTTTTTAATTGTCTAATGATATTCAAACAAAACCAAATAGAATTTTTGCAAAAAGATTTTCAAAATACCAACAACAATCTGAATCAAACCAAATATTTGCTTTCTTTCCAAACCAAACACGGCACAGCTAAATCTAGAATTCAAAACCAACTCTCCTATAAACTAGGTCAAACTTTAATAATAAATTCAAAAAGTATATTTGGCATACTATGTATGCCAATATATATAATATCAACTATAATAAATCATAATCAAGAACAAAAAATATATAAAGCAAAAATAAAAAAAGATCCATCTTTAAAATTACCTCCATTAGAATCTTATCCTGATTATAAAGAAGCTATTAAACTTAAAAATCATCTTTCTTATAAATTAGGACAAGCTTTAATAAAAGCTAATAAAACTTGGTATGGGGGGGGGGTATATCAAGTTGCTATTTGAAATTCATAAGTTAAAAAAAGAATTTAAGAAAAAATAATTCAATTCCTAGTTTTAAAACTAGGAAATTATATCAAAAATTTAACAAGAATTATCCCTGAAGCAATTAACCATACAAATAAAATTAAAGCTATAGCAAATGGTTTAAGACCTGCTTTTAAAATCACGCTTCTGTGGATATTTACACCTAAGGCTACCATAGCTATAGAAAGTAAAAGTGTATCGATAAATGCTATGCTTGGTTTTACATAAGTTAATGCAAATTCAGTATTTAAAATATCTAAAGAGCTAACTCCGCTTGCCATTAAAAACCATAGTGCAAAATATGGGATATTATCTTTAATAGTTACTTTTTCTCCATTTTTGTTTAAAAATTTCAATGAAAATATGGCTAGGAAAATCAAAAATGGCACTAGCATTAAAACTCTAATCATTTTTTCAATCACAGCACCATCTCCAGCCTTTATAGCTTCACCTGCTGCTACTGCATGAGCAACTTCGTGTAAGGTAGCTCCCATAAAATATCCCATTTGATTAATATTAAAGAAATTAAACCATCCTAAATTCCAAGCAATTGGAAATAAAAACATTCCCAAAGTCCCAAAAACAACCACAGTACAAATTGCTACCCCAACTCTATCAGGTCCGCCTTTTACTATACTTTCACTAGCCATAACCGCAGCTGCACCACATATACTAGAGCCACTGCTTATTAGCATACTTTCTTTAAGATCAAGTTTAAAAAGCTTTCCAAGCAAAAGTCCTATGAAAAATGTTGAAAATACTATAATCAAAGCTACACTTATTCCATTTAGTCCAACTTTTTCTATGTTATGAAAAGTAATTCTAAAACCATAAAGGATAATTCCTAATCTTAAAATTTGTTTTGTAGCTATGTTCAATACCCCTGTTTTTTTAAGCAAAGTAGTGTTTTGATGAGCAAAATTACCTATCATAGCTCCAAGAGATACAGCGATAATCAAAGCAGAAATTCCAAAACTTTTAAAAATAGCAAGTTCAGATACGGCATAGGAACAAAACGCTAAAACAACTAAAAGCATAATGCTTTCAAATTTCCTACCTTTATAAAGATTTTTTCTTTTATTATGCATAAATTTCCTTTAAATTTTTTGTGCAATTGTAGCTGGTTTTGATTGATTAGAAAAATTAATTTTATTTGATATAATGATAAAAAATATTTATCAAAAAAGGTAAAAATGACATTTAAACAACTCAAATATTTTCAAGCTCTTAGTAAAAATTTAAACTTAAGAGCTTGTGCTAAAGAATTAAACATAACCCAAGCTGCGCTTTCTTTGGCTATTTTTGAGCTTGAAAAAAGTTTAAATGTCAAATTATTTGATAGAAATGCTAAGTTTTTAACTCTTAATGAAAAGGGTAAATTTTTTTTAAAACAAATTTCACCTTTAGTTTTGGACTTTGAGCGTATCCAAAGACAAATGCAAGATCAAACGCATTATGAATTAAAAATGAAAGTGAGCCAAAATGTTGGCATATATTTACTTTGTGGTATGCTAAACAATAAAGAAGAGCGTATAAAATTAGATCTTATGATAGCTAATAGTAAAAGTATTATCGCAGATGTTTTAGAAAACGAAATTGATCTTGGGATTGTTGAAGGTATATGTAAAGATAAAGATTTAAAAAAAATAAAAATTTGTGATGATGAGCTTATAGTAGTAAGTAAAGAAAAATTAGATAAAGAATTTTTTATCGATGAGTTACAAAATTACAAGTGGCTTAGTAGGGAAAAAGGCTCTGGAGCAAAAGAAGTTTTTTTAAATGCTTTACCTAAAAATGTAAAATTGAATTTAGTTTATGAGTTAAATTCTACAGCTATGATTAAAGAATTGGTAAAAAAAGGAAATTTTTTAGCGGTTTTGCCTAAATTTAGTGTTAAAGAAGAACTTGAAAGTCAAAAATTATTTCAAGTAAGGTTAAAAAATTTTAAGATTTCAAGGGAGCTTTTTTTGATTTATCATAAAAATAAAGAACTAAATGAAAAATTTGTAAATTTTTGTAATTTTTTAATACAACAAATCCAAAAAGAACTTTAGTGTAATTTAGCTATACATTTTTTAAATTCATCTCCACGCTCTTGGTAGGAAGAAAATTGATCTAAGCTAGCACAAGCTGGGCTTAAAAGCGCTACTTCATCTATTTTTAATCTTTCATGAATTTTTTCAACTCCAATGTATAAAAATTCACAAGAATATGCTTGTAAATTTGCATTTTGTGCAAGATTGATGATTTTATTTGTATTAGATCCTATGGCATAAATTGTGATATTTAAAGTTTTCATAAATTCAAACAAAGAGCTAAGATCAACTCCTTTATCATCTCCTCCTAAGATAAGATGAATTTTTTTATCTTTATAGCGCTTGAGTGCTGCTAAGCTCGCATCTATATTGGTAGCTTTGGTATCATTAACCCAAAGTCTATTTTGATAATCATAAATTTTTTCAAGTTTGTTTTTTTCAATTTCAAATTCATTTAAAAATTCATACGAGCATCTATCGAGAATGATTTTTTCTATGCTTAAAGCTATGATAGCATCTAGTAAAAAAGGAGTCTTAAAATGAACTTTTTTTATGTCAATTTCCATTTTTTTAGCAAGCTCGTATTCATCTTCATAGCTTATAACATATGCACTAGTTGGATAGTTTTCATATTTTTTAGGCAAAATTGCTACATCATTTTCATTCATTCTATCTAAAACGCTTAATTTTGCATTTTCATAGGACTTAAAATCTTTATGCCATGAAAGATGATCGGGTGTGATGGGTAAAAGTGCATAAATTTCAGGCTTAGCTAGCTTAGTGTAAAAAAGTGAAAAAGATGAGCTTTCAAGTATCCATAAATTTGCATTTGCATCCATTGTCGCAAGTGGAATTCCTACATTAGCTCCCATTTGAGCGTTGATATGTTTTAAAAGATGATATGCCATTTGAGTGGTAGTGGTTTTTCCATTAGTTCCACTTATCCAAACACTTTTTGGCATCGCATCATAAAAAAAGTCATATTCACTACTTAAATTTTTTGCATTTTTTACTAGGAAATGATCATTGGGAAATCCAGGACTTGGAATTTCTAAATCACTTTTTAAAGGATTAAATTCTTGTGGTGGTAAGAGAGTATTTCCAAATTCATCTTTACTAATGCTTGTAAAATGATCATCATAAATATCACAATTACCAAAACGCTGTGCAAAAGCCTTAGTAGTTTTGCCATATCCAAAGAGTGAAATTTTCATTATCTTAACTTTATACTGATTAATGCTATGATATTTGCAAGCAAAGCTATCATCCAAAAGCGAACGATGATTTTATTTTCTACCCAGCCTACTTTTTCAAAATGATGATGAATAGGTGCCATTTTAAAAACTCTCTTGTTAAAAATTTTAAAACTTCCTACTTGTAAAATCACTGAAATTGTTTCTAAAACAAAAACAAATCCTATCAATATAAGTAAAATTTCATTTTTACTCACTATGCCAAGATAACCTAAAAATGCCCCAATACTCAAACTCCCACTATCTCCCATAAATACTTGTGCTGGATAGCAGTTATACCACAAAAATCCCATCAAAGCTCCAATTAGTGCTGCGCTAACTACTACAAGTTCTCCTAAGCCTTGAATTTTTGGTAAAAACAAATAAGAACTATAAATAGCATTACCACATAAATATAAAAATATTCCTAAGCTTAAAAGTGAAAAAATAGAAGGAACCGTGGCAAGTCCATCAAGTCCATCGGTTAAATTTACAGCATTAGAGCTTGAAATGATGACTAAAATCCACAAAGCAAGCATAAAAATTCCACCATCAAATAAAGCATATTTATAAAATGGCAAATAAAATTCAGTATTAACACCCATTACATAAAGTAAGATAATGCAAACAAAAGCTGCACCAAATTGACTTAATAGTTTCATTTTAGGGCTAAGCCCTGCGTGGTTGTCTTTTTTAAGAATTTTACCTAAATCATCTACTAAACCTATGGTGCAAAATAGTATTAAACATAATAAACCTACAATAACATAAAAATTATTTAAATCTGCACATAAAATACTTGCAATAATAGTAGCAAAGATAAAAATAAGGCCACCCATAGTTGGGGTGTGAGATTTGGCTTTATGTGATTGTGGAGCGTGTTTATAGATGGGTTGGTTAGCTTTTTTATTTTGAGCCCATTTTATAAATTTAGGCATTATGTATAAGCTTAAAAATAAAGCGATGAAAAAAGCACTCCCAGCTCTTACGCTTATATAAGAAAAAAACATATAATCAGTGTAGTTTGTAAGATAAAGCAAATTTTTAACCTTATATTTGTTTTTTAAAAGCATAATTTTAGTAAAATCACATAAATAAAATATAAAAAAGAGTGAAAATGAGTCAAAAATGTATTTTGATAATAACAGATGGTATAGGTTATAACCAAGATAGTAATTACAATGCGTTTTTTCATGCTAAAAAGCCAACTTATGATGAACTTTTTAAAAATACTCCTCATGTCTTGATTAAAACTAGTGGTTTAGCTGTTGGTTTGCCAGAAGGTCAAATGGGAAATAGCGAAGTGGGTCATATGTGTATAGGTAGTGGGCGTATTATTTATCAAAATTTAGTAAAGATAAACAAGGCCATAGAAAATGATGAGTTAAAAAATAATCAAGCCTTACAAGAGCTTTTGCAAAAATGTAAAAGAATTCACATCATAGGTCTTTATAGTGATGGTGGGGTTCATTCTATGCACTCACATTTTAATGCACTTTTAAAAATTTGTAAAAATGCAAACAAACAAGTTTTTGCTCATGCTATCACTGATGGAAGAGATTGCTCGCCAAATTCGGGTTTAAATTTTATAAAAGAACTTGATGAATTTTGTAAAAATCATCAAATTTGTTTAGCTTCTTTATCGGGTAGATTTTATGCTATGGATAGAGACAAACGCTATGAAAGGATAAAATTATACTATGATGCATTATTAGCAAATGCTCCAATTTGTAATGATTTTATAAAATACATACAAGAAAAATATGATCAAAATATCACTGATGAATTTTTAATGCCTATTATTAGTGAAAAATTTGATGGTTTAAAAGAAGAAGATGGTTTGATTTTTATCAATTTTAGAAACGATAGAATGCGTCAATTAGTTCAAGCTTTAATTCAAGATGATTTTAATGAATTTCAAAGAGAAGTTGTTTTCAAAAATGCTATAACTATGAGCTTGTATGATGAAAAATTTAAACTGCCTGTAATGTTTGAAAAAGAAATATTACAAAATACTTTATCTAGTGTGCTTGCAAAGGCAAATTTAACTCAACTTCATGTAGCAGAAACTGAAAAATACGCCCATGTGACTTTTTTCTTTAATGGAGGAAAAGAAGAATTAGAAGCTAATGAAACACGCGTTTTAATTCCAAGTCCAAAAGTTAAAACCTATGATCAAAAGCCTCAAATGAGTGCTAAAGAAGTTACTAATGAGGTGATTAAGGGTATAAAAAGTGGTATGGATTTTATCGTTGTAAATTTTGCAAATGGTGATATGGTAGGGCATACTGGTGATTTTGAAGCTGCTATTAGGGCAGTAGAAAGTGTAGATGAATGCTTAGGGGAAGTGATTAAGGTAGCAAGAGAAAATGATTATGCTTTTATCATTACTTCTGATCATGGAAATTGTGAGCAGATGAAAGATAAAGAACTTAATATGCTAACTAACCATACTACTTTTGATGTTTTTGCCTTTGTTGAGGCAAAAAATGTAACAAAATTAAAAGAAAATATGGGACTTAGCAATATAGCTCCTAGTGTGCTTAAAATTTTAAATTTACCTATTCCAGAGCAAATGGATGAGGCTTTATTTTAATCGAAAGGAATATAAATGAAATTTAGTGGAAAAAATGTATTAATTACAGGTGCAAGTAAAGGTATAGGTGCTGCAATAGCTAAAGAATTAGCAAGTAATGATTTGAAAGTTTGGATTAATTATAGAAGCAAACCTGAACTTGCTGATGCTTTAAAAGAAGAAATAGAAAAAAATGGTGGCACTGCAGCGGTGATTAAATTTGATGCTAGCATTGAAGAAGAATTTGTAAATGCGATAGCTACTATTGTTGAAAGTGATGGTGAGCTTAGTTATTTGGTTAATAATGCAGGTATTACAAATGATAAACTAGCGCTTAGAATGAGTATGCAAGATTTTTCAAATGTAATCAATGCCAATTTAAATTCAAGTTTCTTAGGATGCAGGGAAGCTTTAAAAACTATGAGTAAAAAGCGTTTTGGAGCGATTGTAAATATCGCTTCTATAGTTGGAGAAATGGGTAATGCAGGTCAGACAAATTATAGTGCTAGTAAAGGTGGTATGATAGCCTTAACAAAATCTTTTGCAAAAGAAGGCGCTGCTAGAAATATAAGATATAATTGTATTACTCCAGGCTTTATAAAAAGCGATATGACTGAAGTTTTAAGTGATGAGATTAAACAAAATTATATTAACAATATCCCATTAAAACGCTTTGCAGATGCTAGTGAAGTAGCACAAGCTGTGGCGTTTTTATTGAGCGATCATTCTTCTTATATTACTGGTGAAATTTTAAAAGTAAATGGTGGTCTTTATATGTAAAAAGCAAGGTTAATCCTTGCTTAATTTTTTTCTATAGCAACTACAGCTATAGCAAATCCACCATCATGAGCTATACTTACGCTTGCTGATTTTATATTAAATTCTTTTATAACTTTTGTAGAAAATTGAATATGCGGAGCATTTTTTTTATCTTTAAAAATAATGATGTCAAAAAATGAACATTCTTTCGAAATTCCTACTCCTAAAGCTTTAGAAGCTGCTTCTTTTATAGCCCAAAATCCTGCCAAAGTGTTGGTATTTTTAATGTAAGTTTGCTCTTGTTTGGATAAAAATTTATCCAAGAAAAGAGTTTTATGTCTATTGTAAATAGCTTCTATGCGAGAGCATACGACTATGTCACACCCAATCATTAAGAAACAACAAAGTCAGTAAAATAAATATTTTTGATAAAACCATCGGTTAAAACCTCATTGATTTTACCAGTTAATTCATCTTTTAATCTTTCTTTACCTTTTGTAGTGCTAACTTCTTCAAAAGTTTTTGAAGTTAAGGTTTTGATAATTATATCTCTTATAATAGCAACTTTTTTATCAAGTTCAGGGGTAAGTGTTTCGACATTTTGTTCAAGCTGTATAGTGCATTTTACATATCTTGCGCCACCATCACTTAGTAAATTTAAAGTAAAAGGTGCCAAAGGATACATCACCCCTATATTTGAATAATCGCTACCTCTTGGAGCTACTGCATTTGCTTTTTTAGCTACTTGAGCTGACTGATGGGCTTGTTCTTCAGCTTGTGGTGCAGGATTTTCTTCTGAATTTCCACTAAACATCAAATAAGCTATAGCTCCCATAATAACTAGCAAAAATACAACGATAATAATAACTAAGGCATTTCCGCCTTTTTTTTTGGCTTGATCTTGTTCATCCATCACATCATCTGCCATATTTTTCCTTCTTTAATATTTAATTAAGAGTGTTATTGTATCAAAAAATATAATTTTTTAAAATATTCTTATTTCATTTTTTGCAAATATCTATAAACACTAGGTTCAGAAATATTTAAAATTTCAGCTACTTTAGGTATAACCCCTTTGACATTAAATACACCTTTTTCATAAAAACTTGCGATGATTTTTTGTTTTTCTTTTGGTTTTAAACTTTTAGCTTTAAAACTATCTATGTGCATTCCTGTGATATCTTTTATAAGTTCTTCTAGGTTTATTTTTATATATTCTTTGTTTTCTTCTTGTCCATGAGGATTATCATAAATATAGGCTAAATTTAAAATTTCATCAGAGATCTTTTTAAAAGCTGAAGTGTCGTGATTGATACAAAGCAAACCTTCTAATTTTTCATCTTTTTTGATAAAAAAAGTTGAACCGCTCATCGATTTTGAATTTTTATCTAAGGTTTTATAATGAGTGATGTAATCACGCTCAAGATAGATTTTATTTTTAATCATTTCCATTGCAAAACCAGTTAGTGGAGAATTGATAGTTCTTTTGCTGATGTGATTGTTTGCGATTTCTGCTATATTAGCACCATCTTCGCTTACATCATGCAAAACTATTTCATAATTTCTTCCTAAAGTATCTGCTAAAAATTTGACTAGTTTTATGTAGTGAGCTTTAGTGTGTTTATCCATAGTTTTTCCTTTGTTATGTTGTAGTAAATTTAATAATAATTTTAATACAAAATAAAAAATTTATACTTAAAAAAATTCTTTTATAAAAAATTAAGTTTCTTTAAATTTTGTAAGTGTGTAACATAATAAATAATAATATTTATCAATTAATATTATTTTAATTTTATAAGCATATAATTTATCAAATAATAAAAATTATTATTTAAAGGAGATAAAATGAGAAAATTGACTAATGATTTTGGTAATATCATAGCTGATAATCAAAATTCACTAAGTGCAGGTGCTAAAGGACCACTTTTAATGCAAGATTATATTTTGCTTGAAAAACTTGCTCATCAAAATAGAGAAAGAATTCCTGAAAGAACGGTTCATGCAAAAGGAAGTGGTGCTTATGGTGAGCTTAAAATCACAGCAGATATTTCTAAATATACCAAGGCAAAAGTATTACAACTTGGTGAGATTACACCTTTATTTATAAGATTTTCAACCGTTGCAGGTGAAATGGGTGCAGCTGATGCAGAACGCGATGTGCGTGGTTTTGCGGTTAAATTTTATACTAAAGAAGGAAATTGGGATTTAGTGGGTAATAACACTCCTACATTTTTTATAAGAGATGCTTACAAATTCCCTGATTTTATACATACTCAAAAAAGAGATCCAAGAAGTAATTTAAGAAGCAACAACGCTGCTTGGGATTTTTGGACACTCTGTCCTGAAAGCTTACATCAAGTAACTATCTTAATGAGTGATAGAGGAATTCCTGCAAGTTATCGTCATATGCATGGTTTTGGTAGTCACACTTATAGTTTGATTAATGATAAAAATGAAAGAGTTTGGGTAAAATTTCATTTTAAAACTCAACAAGGAATTAAAAATTTAACCAATGAAGAATCAGCCAAAATTATAGCTAATGATAGAGAAAGTCATCAAAGAGATTTATATGAAGCTATAGAAAAAGGAGACTTTCCAAAATGGACTTTTCAAATTCAAGTTTTAAAAGAAGATGAGGTAGAAAAGCTAGGTTTTAATCCTTTTGATTTAACTAAAGTTTGGCCTCATAGCATTGTTCCTTTGATTGATGTGGGAGAATTAGTGCTAAATAAAAATGTGCAAAATTATTTTAATGAAGTAGAACAAGCTGCATTTAGTCCAAGCAATATAGTACCAGGTATAGGTTTTAGTCCTGATAAAATGCTTCAAGCTAGAATTTTTTCATACCCTGATGCACATAGATATCGCATAGGAACTAATTATCATTTACTTCCTATAAATCGTGCTAAAAGTGAAGTAAATACTTATAATGTTGCTGGAGCTATGAATTTTGATACTTATAAAAATGGCCTTGCTTATTATGAACCAAATAGTTATAATGATAGTCCAAAAGAAGATAAAAGCTATTTAGAGCCTGATTTGGCAATTGATAATATTGCACAAAGATATGCACCTTTAGATGATGATTTTTATACTCAACCTAGAGCTTTATTTAATATAATGAGTGAAAAACAAAAAGAGCAATTATTTAATAATATCGCTGCTTCTATGGATAAAGTAGAAGAAAAAATCATTCAAAGAGCATTAGATCATTTTGAAAAAATTTCAATTGAGTATGCAAATGGTGTTAAAAAAGCTTTGAAAAAGTAGTTTTTACTTGCCACTTTTAAAGTGGCAAACTAAAGATTATAAAAGGAAAAATATGTTTACTTATGAAGAAGAACAAAGAATTCAAGAGCTTGCAGCTATGGCTTTTGATTATGCAAGAAAAAATGATTTGCAAAATTTAAAGATTATGATAGAAGCTGGCTTGAGTGTGAATTTAAAAAATCATAAAGGCGATAGTCTTTTAATGCTTGCAAGTTATCATAATTCTTATGATTGTGCTAAATTTTTACTAGAAAATGGAGCCAATGTAGATGAAAAAAATGATAGAGGACAAACTCCTTTAGCAGGGGTGTGTTTTAAAGGGTATTTACCTATGTGTAAGCTTTTGGTTGAATATGGAGCAAATATTGATGAAAATAATGGTTTGGGTATGACTCCATTTACTTTTGCTATGATGTTTGGACGCACAGACATAGTAGAGCTTTTAACGCAAAAATCTAAAAAGAGTTTTTTGAAAAAAATTTCTTTATTTCTTTTAAAAATTTTTAAAAGAAATAAAAATTTAAAGTAATTAATACTATAAAAAATATAAAATATCCTTGTTTAGATTATTTTAAGGATATTTTATGCCAACACATAAAGAAAAATTATGGGGTGGTAGGTTTGATTTACCTACAAATAAACTTGTTGAAGAATATACAGCTTCTTTGCTGGTTGAGCCTAGACTTGCTCCTTTTGATATACAAGGAAGTATTATTCATGCTACTATGCTTGCTAGAGAAAATATCATAAGTAAAGATGATGCAAATACCATTATAAAAGGTTTAAATCAGGTAAAAAAAGAAATAGAAAATAATGAATTTATTTTTGATATTGCCGATGAGGATATTCATATGGCAATTGAAAAAAGAATGACTCAAATTGTAGGAAGCGTTGGAGGTAAGCTTCATACTGCAAGAAGTAGAAATGATCAAACTACACTTGATTCTAAAATGCATATGCGTGCAGTGATTAAGAGTATTTTAGCTCAAATTTTGACTTTACAAGAAGAAATCACCAATCAAGCTCAAAAAAACATCAAAGCTATTATGCCAGGTTATACTCATTTACAAACTGCTCAACCTATTTTATTTTCTCATTGGATTATGGCATATTTTTGGATGCTAAATAGAGATTTTTCTCGTTTTGAAGATCTTTATAAAAGAATGGATGAATGTCCTTTAGGAGCAGCTGCGCTTGGTGGAACTACTTTTAATATAGATAGGCATTTTACAGCTTTAGAGCTAGGATTTAGCAAACCAACTGAAAATAGCATTGATAGTGTAAGCGATAGAGATCATATGGTGGAATTTACAGCTATTGCTGCGATGTGTTTTATGCATCTTAGTCGTTTTTGTGAAGAATTGGTGATTTTTTCAAGTCAAGATTTTAAATTTATAGAATTAAGTGACGATTTTTGCACAGGTTCAAGCATAATGCCTCAAAAGAAAAATCCAGATGTAGCTGAAAAAATGCGTGGTAAAACAGGCAGAATGTATGGGAATGTCATGGCTATGCTTACCATTATGAAAGCAATTCCATTAGCTTATAATACTGATATGAGTGAGGATAAAGCTCAAGTTTATGATTCTATGGATACTCTTATGAGCAGTTTAAATATCTTAACTCCAATGATAGCCAAAATGCAAATTCGTGCTGATAATATGTATAAAGCTGCAGGAAATGGATTTTCAAATGCTACTGATATGGCTGATTATTTAGTTAGAAAAAATATCCCATTTAGAAAAGCTCATGAGATCGTGGGTGGAGTGGTAAATTACTGCATTAAACATCAAAAAATGATTGAAGAGCTTACTTTAGAGCAAATGCGTGAATTTGAGCCTAGTATTGAAGAAGATATTTATAAGGCTATTGCTTTGCAAACTTGTGTAGATGCTAGAAATTCATATGGTGGCACAGGGACAAAGGCTGTGTTAGAGCAAATCAAACAAGCTCAAAAAATTTTAAATTTATGTAAGAAAAATTTGTAAAAAAAATTAAGAGTATTTTTTATAAGTTAGTAGTAAATTGGCTTTTTGTAGTTATTTTTTGTGGATGTTGTATTTTTTAGTATCTTGTGTGTTTTTGACAGAAGCAAATTCAACTAACATAAGTAGTTATTTTGTAAGTTTTTTATGTTTTGATATGTTTAGTTATTATAAATATTTTTTGATTTTTAGAGTGTAATTTTGATAATTTTATTTTTCACTAAATGTTAGAGAATTTAATTATATTTTACATTGTGATTTATACATAAATTTTTTCAACTATATTTTAGTTTTTTAAGAGCTTAGTGAAATTACATTTTTGAATTTATATATTAATATTTATTGTATTTTATATAGTTTTTTTACAAAAAATGGATTAGTTTTTATAACAATAAAAATATTGATATATTATTTTCTTAATGATAATATTATTGTCAAAATATCAACAAAGGAGATAACATGGCAAACTATCCAAAGGCTATAGGACCATATTCAGCTTATAGAGAAGCAAATGGTTTATTATTTATTTCAGGGCAACTTCCTATAAATCCAGAAAGTGGCAATATAGAAAGTGAAAATATAAAAGAACAAACTAGACAATCTTTACTTAACATAAAAGCGATTTTAGAGGAAAATAATTTATATTTTAATAATGTTATAAAGACCACTTGTTTTTTAGCAGATATTAATGATTTTCTAGCTTTTAATGAAATTTATTCTGAATTTTTTGCAGCTCCATATCCAGCAAGAAGTGCTTTTGCAGTAAAAGATCTTCCAAAAGGAGCTAAGGTTGAAATAGAAGTTATTGCACATAAAGGATAAAAAGCAATGTCATATAGGCATTGCTTTAAGTGGTTATTTTGCCAGTTTTGGTAGAATTTAGACTTATTTTGAGATATAAAAGATTATTATCTTAGCATATATATATCTATTGATGTAAATTATATTTGTTTGAAGTATTAAAAAACTATATAAGTAGTAAAATTATTAATATGCTTTTATATAGTTAATATTTTAGTAGCTGTTTAAATCAAACTATTGTAATTTTTGTGTATTAGCAATTATTCATATGAAAAATTTAATCAATTATCTACAATCTTTAGGATTTGTTGTAAGTTTTCATTAAAATTAAAAATTATAGAACATTTATTTATAATTAAAATAATACTAAGGAGTACTTTTAACACATTTTTATAGAAATATCACACTAAATACATTTATAAAACCCTTGCTTTGTAGTAGCTATAGTTTTTTAAAATATAGATAAATCGCTTTTTATTTTGTTGTATTTATATGCTTGAGTGATTCTTTAATATCTTGTTAATAGGCATAAATATCATAAAATTAATAAATTAAGATTAATTAAAAAATTAAATGTTTTTGTGAAAAATTTAATTTTTAAACAAAAAATTTAGATTTTTTATTGTAAAATACGCTTTATTTTTAAATTTTAGGAGATAAAAATGGCAACTTTTGATGATGTTAAAGCAGTTGTAGTAGAGCAATTAAGTGTTGATGAAGATACAGTTAAAATGGAATCAAAAATTATTGAAGATTTAGGTGCTGATTCTTTAGATGTTGTTGAATTAGTAATGGCTTTAGAAGAAAAATTTGATGTAGAAATTCCAGATAGCGATGCAGAAAAACTTGTAAAAATAGAGGATGTTGTAAATTATATTGATAATCTTCAAAAATAATATTTTTTTATAAATTTTTTAAGGAGAATATGTTGAAACGCGTTGTAGTAACAGGTATAGGTATGATTAACGCTCTTGGTTTAGATAAAGATAGCTCATTTAAAGCTATTTGTGAAGGTAAAAGCGGCGTTGATAAAATTACCCTTTTTGATGTTTCTGATTTTCCGGTACAAATTGCAGCTGAAGTTAAAAATTTTGATCCTTTAAGCGTAAGTGATGCAAAAGAAGTGAAAAAAATTGATCGTTTTATACAACTTGGTATTAAAGCTGCAAGAGAAGCTATGGAAGATGCCAAATTTGATGCAGATTTAAATAAAGAAGAATTTGGAGTAGTTTCAGCTGCTGGTATAGGTGGATTACCAAACATTGAAAAAAATTCTGTTATTTGTGCTGAGCGCGGTCCTCGTAAAATTTCTCCTTTTTTTATACCTTCAGCTTTAGTTAATATGCTTGGTGGGTTAGTATCTATTGAGCATGGATTGCAAGGTCCAAATATTTCTTGTGTTACAGCTTGTGCTGCTGGAACGCATGCCATAGGCGAAGCTTATAAAAGCATTGCTTTAGGTAATGCAGATAAAATGCTTGTTGTAGGAGCAGAAGCTGCAATTTGTGCTGTGGGTATAGGTGGGTTTGCTGCGATGAAAGCACTTTCTACTAGAAATGATGATCCATCAAAAGCTTCAAGACCATTTGATAAAGAAAGAGATGGTTTTGTTATGGGCGAGGGTGCTGGAGCTTTGGTTTTTGAAGAGTATGAAGCAGCCAAAAAACGCGGAGCTAAAATTTATGCTGAATTAGTTGGTTTTGGTGAAAGTGCTGATGCACATCATATAACCTCTCCAACTTTAGAAGGTCCATTGCGCGCTATGAAAAAAGCTTTAAAAATGGCTGGAAATTTGAAAGTAGATTATATTAATGCACATGGAACTTCAACTCCTGTTAATGATAAAAATGAAACAGCAGCTATCAAAGAACTTTTTAAAGATCAAATTCCTCTTGTGAGTTCTACAAAAGGTCAAACAGGTCATTGTTTAGGTGCGGCTGGAGCTATAGAAGCAGTTATTTCGCTAATGGCGCTTGATCAAGGCGTTGTTCCTCCAACTATCAATCAAATAACCTCTGATGAAAATTGTGATCTTGATTATGTTCCTAATGTTTCTAGAGAATGTAAGCTTGAAGTGGTAATGAGTAATTCTTTTGGCTTTGGTGGAACCAATGGCTGTGTGATTTTTAAAAAAGTAGATTGATATGTCATCATATTTAGATTTTGAAAAACATATACAGCAAATTGATGAAGATTTAGTTAATGCTAAAATAAAAGGTGATGTTGAAGCAGTTAAAATTTTAGAAAAAAATCTTGAGAAAGAAACGCAAAAAATTTATAAAAATTTAAGCGATTATCAGCGCTTACAGCTTGCAAGGCATCCTGATCGTCCTTATGCGCTTGATTATATACAAGCTATTTTAACCGATGCTTATGAAATTCATGGTGATAGAGCTTTTAGAGATGATCCAGCTATTGTTTGTTTTGCAGGGTATTTGGGTGAAAAAAAAGTTATAGTTATAGGCGAGCAAAAAGGAAGAGGCACAAAAGAAAAACTTCATAGAAATTTTGGTATGCCTCATCCTGAAGGCTATAGAAAAGCTTTAAGAGTAGCTAAAATGGCTGAAAAATTTGAAATTCCAGTAGTTTTTTTGGTAGATACTCCAGGTGCTTATCCAGGTGTTGGTGCTGAAGAAAGAGGACAAAGCGAAGCCATTGCTAGAAATTTATATGAACTTAGCAATCTAAAAACCATTAGCATAGCTATTGTTATTGGAGAAGGTGGAAGCGGTGGAGCTTTGGCTATAGGAGTTGCTGATAAACTTGCTATGATGAAAAATTCAGTTTTTTCTGTGATTTCTCCGGAAGGTTGTGCTGCTATTTTATGGAATGATCCATTGAAAATAGAAGCTGCTACAAAGGCTATGAAGGTAACTGCAGATGATTTAAAAAATCAAGGTTTAATTGACGATGTTATAGAAGAACCTATAAGCGGAGCTCATAGAGATAAAGAAAGTGCTATTAAAAATTTGAGTGATTATATCTTAAAAAGTATTGAAGAATTAGAAAAATTTGACAAAAGAGAACTAGCTGCACTAAGAATGCAAAAGATTTTCAAATTAGGTGCTTTTTCAGAATAATCTTAAATTTCAACTTTTTTTAAAAAAAAAGTTGTATAATTATAACTTCAATTTTTGGTTGGATAGCTCAGTCGGTAGAGCAGCAGACTGAAAATCTGCGTGTCGGCAGTTCGATTCTGCCTCTAACCACCATTATAGAATTTTTCCATTTCGTCTAATTCTTCTTGTTGAAATCCAGCTTTGATTCTAGCTTCTTTGTTGTATTTTTTTCCTAAAAGATTGGATTCTTTAAAGTTTTTGCATAAATTGATGTATTTTTCATTTTTTTCTTTTGCATAGTTCCACCAAATATTGCCTTTGCTTACATGTTTTATTTCATCATCAAGAATTATCTTAAATATTTTATTAAATAGAGTTTTTATAGGATGATTGGTTGAGTTTAATTTTTTTAATACAAAAGGATTTGCATCAAGTCCTTTTGCTTCTAATCCTCTATGTACTATGCCCATTCTATGAGCTAAATTGTCTTTGGTTAAAAATAAAGCTTGTTCAAGATTATCATGAGCATCAAAATCTCCATATTTAAAACCTAATTCATTTAAAATATTGTCTAATAGCATAAAATGTTTTATTTCCTCATCTGCAACTTCAAGCCAATCTTGATAAAATTTGAAAGGTAAATTTTTAAAACGATAGCTAGCATCTAAGGCTAAATTTATAGCACTATATTCTATATGAGCAACAGAATGAAGTATTTTTGCTAGTGCGACTAGGTTATTTGCTTGTTTAGGTCTTCTTATTCTAGTAGGATGAATTATATTTACTTGAGAATTTTTTCTAATGATTGCTTGATGTTCGTGATTAAATTCACACGAGTTGAGTTTAAAATTTTCATAGAAATTTTTAAATTTGTCAATTTTTATTTGAGTATTTTTTTCATATAAAATTTCTTCTAAAGTTGTGAAAAAATTTATTTTCATTTTTTGCCCTATTAAATGTTATATAAGAATAAAAAGTATAATATAAAAATTTTGAAAATTTATCAAAGGCAATAAAATATGATCGATGTCATTCATGCTCTTTTTTTTAGAGAGCTAAAGACTAGATTTGGTATTAATAAACATTTAGGTTATTTTTGGGTTGTTGGTGAACCTTTGTTGATATTATTAGTAATACTTTTTATAGTAACAGCTATTAGAGAGTTTCACCATCAAATCATGCCAGCTAATATATCTATTTTTATGTTTTTAGCAGTAGGAATCATTCCATTTTTTATGTTTAGGAGTATGATTAATCAAATTATTACAGGTATAAGTTCAAATTTAACATTATTTGCTTATAAACCTGTAAGACCTATTCATGTTTTTATTGCTAGAGCATTGCTTGAATTTTGTATCTATTTTACTATTTTTATAGTTGTAATGTTTATAGCAGGATGGTTTTTGCATCTAGATGTATTACCAAAGCATATTTTAGAAGTTTTGTTTTTGTTTTTTTTATTATTGTTATCTGGGTTTTCTTTGGGCATATGTTTTGCCATAGCTGGACATTTTGTAGAACCTTTAAAAATATTTTTAACTTATTTTAGTATAGTATTTTATTGGACTTCAGGAGTTATTTTCCCTACTTTTTTAACTCCTAGGAATATTTTAGATTTACTTTATTATAATCCACTTTTACATATATTTGAACTTTTAAAATACAATTTTTTTGATGATTATCCTTTAATGGATGATTATAATTATATATATCCTATATTGTGTATTTGTGTAGTTTTGTTTATAGCTTTATTTATGTATTATTATAATAGACAAGCTCTTATTGCAGTAAGAAAAACATGATTAAACTTGTAAATTTAACAAAATCATATCCATTAACCAATGGAAGACATTATGTTTTTAAAAATTTAACTTTTGAATTTCCAGAAAATTGCAGTATAGGTCTAATGGGTAGAAATGGTGCTGGAAAATCTACTTTGATGAGATTATTAAGTGGTTCAGAATTACCAGATCGTGGAAAAATAATAACCAATAAAAAACTCTCTTGGCCTTTGGGTTTAGCTGGAGCTTTTCAACATCGATTATCAGCTAGAGATAATGTAAAATTTGTGGCTAGAGTATATGGCTATAAAGGTGAAGAATTGGAAAACAAAATAAAATTTGTAGAAGATTTTGCAGAACTTGGTAAATTTTTTAATGAACCGATGAATACTTATTCATCTGGTATGAGTGCTAGAATAGGTTTTGGTTTGAGTATGGCTTTTGATTTTGATTATTACCTAATAGATGAAGCAGGAGCTGTTGGAGATCCAAATTTTAGAGAAAAAAGTGTAAAATTATATAAAGAAAAATTGAGTCAATCGAAAGTTATTATGGTTTCGCATGATGTAGCTGAAATTAAACAATGGTGTGATAAAATTATATTTATGCAAGATGGAAAAGCTACTATATACGATGATGTAGATGAAGGTATAGCTGTATATCAAGGAAAAATCAATGCAAAATAAAATACTTAAAAAAATTAAAAAATTAAAATTTTTAAATTCTTTCAAAATAGTATTAATTTTGACAGCATTTGTAGTATTTTATTATATTTTTATAGCAGCAAATCGTTATGTAAGCGAGAGTATTTTAAGCATAAGATCTACTACTGGCAATAATGCTGCTATAACAGGACTTGCGTCTTTGCTTACAAATAATTCTTTTTCAAGTGATGATATAAGCTATTTAAAATCTTACATTTATTCTTTAGATATGTTAAATATTTTAGAAGAAAAAATCAAAATTCGTGAGCTTTATCAAAAACAAAAATTAGATATTTTTTATAGTATTTCTGATTCTGCGAGTCAGGAATCATTTTTAAAATATTATCAAAAGCGTGTCAAGATTATTCAAGAAAATTCATATAATGGTATTTTAAGAGTAGAAGTGGAAGGTTTTAGTGCTGAAGATGCTTATTTGATTGCTACTACTATAGTAAAAGAAAGTGAAAGATTTATTAATGAAATTTCTCATAAAGCAGCAAGAGAGCAAATGGCTTTTGCTGAAAATGAACTTTTGCAATTTAAACAAAGATTTCAAAAAGCAAAGGATGATTTGTTAGTTTTTCAAAACAAATACGGTGTATTTGATCCGCTAAAACAATCAGAGGGCATCTTAAAACTTGTAGGGGAGCTTGAAGCAAAAGTAGCAGCAAAAGAAGCTGAGCTTTTAATGATGCAAAGCTATATTAATGATAATGCTCCACAAGTCATAACTATAAAATCAGAAATTAATGCTTTAAAAAAACAACTTCAAAGAGAAAAAGTTAAAATTACTTCATCAAAATCTTCTCAAAAGCTTAATGATCTAGCTGCTAAATTTCAAGATCTTACTATAGAAGTAGGTTTTACAGAGAGTGCTTATACTGCAGCTTTAAAAGCTTATGAGAGTGCTAGGATTGAAGCTTTAAGAAAGATAAAACAAGTAGTTGTTATACAAAGTCCAAGTTTGCCTCAAAGCGCAAAATATCCTGAAATTTTATATAACATACTTACAGCTTTTATGATTTTATCTGTGATATATGGAATTATTAAATTTATTAAAATGATTATTGAGGAGCATAAATACTAATGAAAAAAATATTTTTATTATTAATTTTACCATTACTAATCTTTGGCGCAGTAGATGTTTCTCAAATAGCAAGAATTCAAAATGAACCATTTATGCCTGCTATGGATACACAGATTGCAAAATATGATTATAATCAAAGCGATTTTAATCAAACTCAAAGTTTTGCTCCTATGATAAAAGTTTTTGGTTCACATTTATTTAATGGCAATTTTACCAAATTTACTCAGCATGTTTATAATCCTGATTATAGATTGACAGTTGGAGATAGAATTAATATTAAAATTTGGGGAGCTGTAGAATTT
Organism: Campylobacter volucris; assembly: GCF_008011665.1. Taxonomy (GTDB): domain Bacteria; phylum Campylobacterota; class Campylobacteria; order Campylobacterales; family Campylobacteraceae; genus Campylobacter_D; species Campylobacter_D volucris_A. Next base: position 5,733 of record NZ_VOWJ01000012.1, on the reverse strand, counting down.
ATACAAACTTTAACTGTGGATTCTCAAGGAAATATTTTCATACCAAAGGTTGGAGCGATCAATCTTTTAGGGGTTAAAAATAGTGCCTTAGTAAGCGTGATTTCAAAAGCTATTGGTAAAATTTATAAAAGCAATGTTTATGTTTATGCAGATATGGATATTTATCAAAATGTTTCAGTATTTGTAACAGGAAATGTTAATCAACCAGGATTATATCAAGGACTTAGCTCTGATTCTATCATCCAATACCTTGATAAAGCTAAGGGTATAAATTTAGAATATGGAAGTTTTAGAGATATCGAAATTTTAAGAGATAACAAAGTCATAAAAAAAGTTGATTTATATGATTTTTTGCTTAAAGGTGAATTGGAGCTTTTTCCTTTTAGAATGGGTGATGTGATTTTAGTTGGTAGCGTGAAAGCTTATGTTTTTGTTAAAGGTGATGTGCAAAAACCTTTTAGATTTGAATTAAGTGATGATATAAAAACTTTATTGGATATAGCAAATATTTCGGGTGCTAAGCCTATAGTAACTAATGCAGTAGTTAAAAGTTATAGAGCAAATCACCATTTAAAAGTAGATGCATATACTAAAAAAGAATTTTTAGATGTAATGCTACATGCTGGAGATGAGATAGAATTTAGACCTGATTATACAGCACAAAATATCAATATACAAATAGAAGGTGAGCATAATGGCTTGCATTTTATAGTAGTTAAAAAAGGTACCACTTTAGAAGATATAGTGCAACTGATTGTTGCAAATCCACAATCAAATATGCAAGCATTGCAAATTTTTAGAAAAAGTGTTGCAGCTACGCAAAAGCAGCTTATTAATGCTCAACTTAAAGAACTTGAAACACTAGCTTTAACAAGTTCTTCGGTAAATGCTGAACAAGCTAGTATAAGAGCCACTCAAGCTAAGACTATTTTAGAATTTATAGAGCGTGCTAAACAAGTACAACCAAAGGGACAAATCGTTATAGATAGCCCAAAAGCTTATAAAGCTGTAGTTTTAGAAGATGGCGATGTAGTAAATGTACCAAGTAAAAACAATATTGTTTTAGTTCAAGGTGAAGTTTCCATACCTGGAGCTTTTGTGCATATGAATAAAGAAAATTTGAAATACTATATTAATTTAGCTGGTGGATATAGCGATAGAGCTGATACTTCAAGAATTTTAGTTATTAGTGCTAATGGTAAGGCAACTAAATATAGCGGTAAAAGTTCAGCTGATATTAAAGCAGGAGATTCTATATTAGTTCTACCAAAAGTAGATAGTCAAAATTTACAAATTTTTAGCATGTTAACACAAATTTTATATCAAATAGCAATAGCAACCAATGTTATATTGAATATATAAGGTAAATTATGAGTAAAATAGATAGTATTAAAATAGCCAAAGAAGTGTTTGAGATAGAATCAAAAGCCATTTTGGATTTAATTCATAATTTAAATGAAGATTTTAGTAAAAGTATAAAATTGATATTTTCTATTAAAGGAAGATGTGTTGTAAGCGGCATGGGTAAATCAGGTCATATAGGTGCTAAAATAGCTGCTACTTTAGCAAGCACTGGAACTCCTAGTTTTTTTATGCATCCAGGAGAAGCTTTACATGGAGATCTTGGTATGCTAACCAGCGAAGATGTACTTTTAGCAATTTCTAATTCAGGAGAAAGTGAAGAGCTTTTGAAATTAATTCCTATTATAAAGAGAAGAAATGTTCCTTTAATAGTTATGAGTGGTAAGAAAAATTCTACTTTAGCTAAACAAGCTGATGTATTTTTAGATATAAGTGTTGAAAAAGAAGCTTGTCCATTGCAACTTGCTCCAATGTCTTCAACTACTGCTACTTTAGTCATGGGAGATGCATTGGCTGCTGCTTTAATGAAAGCTAGAAATTTTAAACCCGATGATTTTGCTTTATTTCATCCTGGTGGAAGTTTGGGTAAAAAGCTTTTAACTAAAGTTGAAGATTTAATGGTAAAAGAAAATTTACCAATAGTAAATTTAAATACTAATTTTAGTGATTTGATAGATGTGATGACTAGTGGAAAATTAGGTCTTTGTATAGTTTTAGAAAATGAAAAATTAGTAGGTATCATTACTGATGGAGATTTAAGAAGGGCTTTAAAATCTAATAACAAACCAAGATTTGATTTTAAAGCAAGCGAAATAATGAGTGCCAATCCTAAAGTAATAGATGCAAAAGCTATGGCAAGTGAGGCAGAAGAACTCATGCTAAAACATAAAATAAAAGAAATAGTAGTAAGTGAAAATGACAAGATAGTAGGCATTATACAGCTTTATGCGATAGGAAATGTGTGAAAATTCTTTCTATAATCATACCTTTTGGTTTAAGTAAGGAAAGAGTTTATATACAAGATAGAATAATACAAAAAGCTAAAGAATTTAAAAGCAATGAAAAAATAGATTATATTTTTGTAGAAGGATATTCATCTTTAGAAAATAATTTAAAACAAATCATAGAAGATAATGGACATATTTATATAAAAGATGAATCGCAAAAAGAGTATTTTTCTCAAGGAAAATGTAGAAATTTAGGTGCTGTTTTTGCAAATTCTAAAGTTTTAATGTTTTTGGATGCTGATTGTTATATTTCAAATTTTTCATTAGAAAGAATTTTAAATCTTATACAAATTAAAAATATAGCTCAAAATATAAATGAAATTTTGGTATTGCCGGTTGTTTATCTTGGTAAAAATGGAAGTGATTATATATACAATCAAGAACAAATCTTATGGGATGATATAATAAAAGATGATTTGATAAGTGGAAGAAATAAATTTATAAAATATTTTTCATTAATATCTAGTTCTATTGTAGTAAATAAATATAAATTTTTAGAGCTTGGTGGAAATAATGATGAATATATAGGACATAGTTACGAAGATCATGATTTTTTTGCAAGATTGTTGTTTAATACTACATATTTTGAAAAAACACCTAAAGCATTATGTTATGATGAAGGAACTTGGAATATAAGAAAATTTAAGGGTTTTAGAGCTTGGTTTTCTTTGCTTGGATATGAAATGAGTTTTCATGGAATTTATATGTATCATTTTTTTCATGAAGAACCAAATCAAAACAATTATATGTCAAATCGCAGAAAAAATCACAAAAAATTCTATAAAAATTTAGCAAATTTAAAAAATTATAAAATTAAACCATTGCTTGATGAAAATGCTTTAAAAAATAATGTTTTATTGCTTTGTGCGAAAGAAAAATTAGTATTAAATTCTTTACATAATGCTCTTGTATATATTGGTAATGTAATTAGTAAAGATGAAAATTATTTTTTTAATAATAATAATTTTGATCAAAATCAATTTATTAATTTTTTAAAACAAAATAATATAAATAAAATTCTATTTCCAAATCCTTACGGAAATGAAAAAAGATTAGAAATATATGAGTTTGTAAGATTAAAAAATATTCCTTTTTTATGTTTTGACAGAGGTGCTTTGCCAGATAGTTGGTTTTTTGATGTTAATGGATTTAATTATGATTCAAATTCTTATAATGAAGAAAATTGGAATAAAAATTTAAATGAAAAACAAATTTTAGAGTGTAAAGAGTATATAAATAGCATTTTAAATAATAATAACTTTTTAGAAAAACAAGGAAAAAGAAATTTAGAAAAATTAAAGAATAATTTAAATTATGAAAATAAAAAAGTGGTTTTTATACCTTTGCAAGTTGAAAGTGATAGCGTTATAAAATATTTTACTTATAAACCTTTTGATTATTTTGGTTTTTTAAAAATAATAAACGATTTAGCTTTAAAATTAAAAAATACGCATTTATTTATAGCAAAAAAACATCCATTGTCTTTAAAAATTGATAAAAAAAAATATAGTAATTTGATTTTTGAAAATGATAATACAAATATTATAGATTTGCTTGATTTGTGCGATGTTGTATTGACTTTAAATTCTGGCGTTGGTTTGTATGCTATGATGATGAATAAGCCTTGTATAAATTGTGCAAATGCTTTTTATAATTTTAAAGATATTAATTATAAGGCTAATAATCAGAGAGAATTGTTGGAATTACTAAATTCGAATTTATATATAGATGAAAAAAAAGTTTTAAAATTTATATATTTTTTAAAAAACAATTTTTATAGTTATGGAAAATCTTATTATAAAAAAAGTTTAAAAAATGGAAGATTTTATAATAAAGTAATGAAAATAGAATTTTATAGAATAAATATAGATAATAAAAATTATTTAAATGTTAATAATATGGAAAAAAAATATTTTTCGTTAAGATCTTTGATATATAAACCATATATTTACGAAATTTACAATAAAAATATTTTTATAAAATTATTTGATATTTTAATACCTGATTTTGTTAAAACAAAAATTTCACATATGAGGTTTTATAGATTGTTAAAGAAGTTTTTATATAATAGAAAAGAATTTTAAAATATAGCAAAAAGAGTTGCAGATGAATATAACTGTTGTTGGTATAGGGTATGTAGGTTTATCAAATGCTGTATTGTTATCAAGATATAATAATGTTATTCTTTTGGATATAGATGAAAATAAAGTAAATGATATTAATATGAAAAAGTCTCCTATCGAGGATAATTTAATTAGTAAGTATATGCATGAATTTGATTTAAAATTAGAGGCAACATTAGATAAAGAATATGCATTTAAAAACTCCGATTATATAATAATTGCTACTCCCACAAATTATAATGAAGATACAAATTTTTTTGACACTTCTAGTATAGAAACTGTTATTCATGATATATTGATATATAATAATAAAGCAATAATAATAATAAAAAGTACAATTCCTATTGGATATACAGAAAAATTAAAGAATAAATTTAGTACCCATAATATAATTTTTTCACCAGAATTTTTAAGAGAAGGAAAGGCTCTATATGATAATTTATATCCAAGTAGAATTATTATTGGTGAAAAAAGTGATAGAGCTAGATATATAGCTAATATGTTTGTTAAAGCTTCTTTGAAAATAGATGTTCCTGTATTTTTTATGAATTCTAGTGAAGCAGAATGTGTAAAACTTTTTTCCAATGCTTATTTGGCTATGCGAATAGGTTTTTTTAATGAATTAGATACTTATGCTATATTTAATAATCTAAATACAAGAGATATTATTGATGGTGTTAGTGCTGATTTAAGAATAGGAAATTACTATAATAATCCAAGTTTTGGATATGGTGGATATTGTTTGCCAAAAGACACAAAGCAATTGTTGGCTAATTTTAGAGGTATTTCAAATTCTTTAATTGGAGCTATAGTAAAGACTAATGAAATAAGAAAAAATAACATAGTAAAATTTATATTATCAAAAAGTACTAAAAATATAGGAATATATAGATTATTGATGAAGAAAAATGCAGATAATTTTAGAAATTCTATTATGTTAGATTTGATTGATATGATTAAAAAAGATATAGAAGTTATTATATATGAACCTTTAATAACAGATAATATGTTTAAAGATTGTGTTGTAGATAATGATATAAACAGTTTCTTACAAAAATCAGAACTTATAGTTGCTAATAGAATTGATTATAATATATACAAATATAAAGATAAAATTTTCACCACAGATATTTTTGAAAGTGATGATTAAAAAAGGATAGTTAAAATGAATCAAACTAAAACAGTCGGCGTAGTAATCCCCATATATAATGTAGAAAAATATTTAAAAGAATGTTTAGATA
>NZ_VOWJ01000036.1 GCF_008011665.1 Campylobacter volucris | reverse complement strand
TAAAGCATTGATATGATCAATTGCAGCCATTATGCCAAAATTTTGATATTCATTGTTGGGTGGGATGAAAGTGCAAGTAAAATGTGCTTGATAATTTTGATCTAATAGATTTTGTTCTTTTAAATTAGAAATAGTTTGGTCTAAGTATTTATAATAAGCTTGCGCAGTTGAAAACTCTAATTTATAAGAAGGAATATTAAAATTTGCTAAAACTTTCTTTAAATGTACTAAATCATCCTCCATAAAAGCAGTTTGCGCACTATATCTATCTACATCCGATCTTCTTTGACAAAAACAATGATATAAAACACTTACAGCCGCTACATCAAATTTTTTAGCTATAAATTTTCTATTAAAATCAACAAAAGCCATGTGAGCATTTGTACCATATCCACCTATAACAAAAACTATAGCTTTGATTTCTTTACTATCATCATAAGTGATTCTGTATTCTAATTTATATTCTCTTTTTATATTTAATTCTACATCATCACAAGAAGTAATAAAATATGTTTTATTAATAAGCATTTTAAGCCTTTTGAAATTTTAACAATATTATATCGTCAAAATTTCTTTAAAACTATAAATTATCCAAAAGCTCCGCTTAAATAAGCTTTAGTTTTTTCTTCTTTTGGATTTTCAAAAAATTCCTTACTCTCTCCAAATTCTATAAGCTCTCCTAGATGAAAAAACGCAGTATAATCAGCCACGCGTTTGCCTTGTTGCATATTATGTGTTACCATTATCATAGATAAATTATGGCTTAGTTCTTTAATAAGTTCTTCTATAACTCCAGAAGATATAGGATCAAGTGCTGAAGTTGGTTCATCTAAAAGTAATAGTTTTGGTTTTATAGCCAAAGCTCTTGCTATACAAAGTCTTTGTTGTTGTCCACCTGAAAGTGCTAAAGCACTTTGATGAAGCTTATCTTTTACTTCGCTTAAAAGCCCTACTTTTTCCAAACAATCAAGCACAAGATCTTCTTCTTGAGTTTTATCTTTTATCATACCATGAAGTCTTGGAGCATAGGCTATATTTTCATATATACTTTTTACAAAAACATTAGGTTGTTGAAAAACCATACCTACATTTTTTCTAAGCACCACTACATCTTGATTTTTAACATCTTTTTTATTAACTTCTACAAGTCCATCTATCTTTGCAATCTTGTCATTCATACGATTAAAACATCTTAAAAATGTGGATTTTCCACAACCTGAAGCACCTATTAAAGCAGTGATTTTGTTTTCTTGTATTTGCATATTTATATCAAATAAAGCTTGTTTTTTTCCATAAAATAATTTTAAATCAACCGTTTTTGCGATAATCATAAATTTTTTCCTTGAAAATATTTTCTAAGTAATATTGCACTTAAATTTAAAATAACCAAAAGCCCTAACAACACTAAAATTCCAGCTGCAGTTCTTTCTAAAAATGCACGCTCGGGCATAGCTGACCATGAAAAAATTTGAGCTGGTAAAACGCTAGTTGGTGAAAATATACTCGTTGCAACATCAGGTATAAAAGCTATCATACCTATAATCATTAGCGGTGCAGTTTCCCCTATGGCCCCTGCTAAAGTTAAAATAGAACCTGTAAGTATCATAGGCATAGCTAAAGGTAGCATTATGCCTTTTATCATTTGATATTTAGTCATACCTAAAGCATAAGCCGCGTTTTTCATATTAATATCCACACTTTTTAAAGCTGCTTTTGTAGAAACTATTATAATAGGTAAACTCATAATAGCTAAAGTAAGCCCACCCACAAGAGCTGAAGATCTTGGCATACCAAATAAATTGATAAACACACCAAGCCCTAAAAGTCCAAACAATATACTAGGAATACTTGCAAGATTGTTTATGCAAACTTCTATAAAATGAGTAAATAAATTTTGTGGTGCAAATTCTTCTAAGTAAATAGCAGCACCCACTCCTATAGGTATACTTACTACCATACAAACTACCATCACAAGCAAGGTTCCAACAACCGAAGAAAATATCCCTGAATTTTCAGGTGATTTAGAATCTCCGTTTAAGAAAAAATTGGTATTAAATTTTAATTGTATTTGATCTTTTTGCATCAACTCATTTACAAGCTGTATTTGAGACTCGTTTAATTTATGATAATTATTTTTAACATACTGATCTACTTCAGCATTAGCTAAAAACCAGCCTTCTCCTTGTGCTTGATTAGCTCTAATTTGTCTTTGCTCACTACGAGATAATAATTCATAAGCTATGCTATTTCTATCTGCTTTAGTGTAAATATATGTTTGCTTAAACGCACCCAAGCCAAGATAAAAAATGCTCGATAAAAATATCCCAAGAAAAATGAGATTGATATAAAGCCCCATTTTGCAAAATCTTTTAAAATTTTTTGAGTCTTTTTTTCTTTTTCTAAATAATTTTTTCACAAATTTTTCCTTTTATGAAAGCGATTGATCAAATAAACGCTAAAAATATTAATAATTAAAGTAATAATAAACAAAACAAGTCCTAATGAAAATGCACTTAAAGCTAAAGAACTATCAAAAGCTTGATCTCCGCTTAAAGCTTCGACAATTTTAACCGTAACTGTAGTCATATCTTCTAAGAAATTCATGCTTAAATTTGGTCTTAAACTCGCTGCCATTACTACTATCATAGTCTCACCTAATGCCCTTGAAAGTCCTAGTAAGCAAGCTGCTACTATACCAGGTAAAGCTTCAGGTAAAATCACAGCAAACACAACTTCTTTTTTTGTCATACCTAAAGCATAAGCACCATTGATTCTTTTTTGACTTACAGTTTCTATACAATCTTGAGATAAAGAAGCAACAATAGGCACTATCATAATACCCATGATAAATCCAGCCCCTAAAGCACTTTGAAAACTAGCATTTATTCCAAAAAGACCAAAAAACCATACTATAAAAGGAGCTACAACAATAGCTGCAAAAAATCCAAAAACCACAGTTGGAATTCCAGAAATGATTTCTAAAATAGGTTTTAAATAATTTTTAGATTTTTTACCTGCAAATACGCCCAAATAAAGAGCACACATTATACCTAAAGGTAATGCTGTTAGCATAGCGATTAAAGAGATATAAAAAGTTCCCCAAAATAAAGACAAAGCACCAAAAACACCTTGCTTACTTGCTCCATCAGCTCCTACAAACGCAGCATCAGCAGCCCACTCACTTGAAAATAAAAAAGTAAATACGCTTTCTTTTTGAAAAAATTTCAACGCTTCAACTAAAATAGTTAGCATAATGGCAAAACTTACCACTACACTAACAAAAGCACAAAGAAAGAGTATAGATTTTGCTATTTTTTCTTTTAACAATGCTTCTTCCTTGCACTAAAAAACTTTTCCAGCTTTTACAAGTTCTGTGTTTAGTAAAGTTTTATCTTCTAAATGTTTTTGAGTTTGTTTTAACAACTCATCATCCAAAGGAACAAGACCTAGTTTTTCTAATTCAGCTCCACTTTTAGCTAAATCATCACTCATATAAATTTTTGCAAATTCTATAGCTTGTGGTTTTTTAGCATTGATGTATATAAATAAAGAACGCGCTAATTTATAAGTTCCATTAGAAATATTTTCATTATTTGCTTGTATGCCATCTATACTAACAGCATTGATTTTATCTTCATTACTTGTTAAAAATCCATACCCAAAAAGCCCAAAAGCTTCTTTATCTACGCTAAGCTTAGACACGATTAAATTATCATTTTCCCCGCTTGGTATAAAAGCTCCATCTTGTCTTATAGTTTTGTATTTATCTTTATATTCAGGAAATTTTTTAGAATTTTCTACCATGATTAATTCTTCGATAGTATCTCTAGTGCCTGAGCTTGAAGGTGGTCCGTAAATAGTGATTTTTCTATTTGGTAAATTTGGATTAATTTGATTCCAATTTTGATAAGGATTTAGAACTAATTTTCCATTTTGAGGCACTTCTTTAGCTAAAGCTAAAAATAATTCTTGCATAGTGATGTTTAATGGAGCATTGATTTTATTTTGTGCTAATACAATTCCATCATAACCTATCATCACACCGATAATATCTGTAACACCTGATTTTTGACATACTTCAAATTCACTTGGTTTTATAGCTCGTGAAGCATTTGAAATGTCAGTAATACCCTCACAAAAAACCTTAAAACCCCCGCCAGTTCCTAAGCTTTCTACTATAGGAGTTTTAGTTTTTTTAATCAAAGAATACTCTTCAGCGACAAAAGAAGTAAAAGGATACACGGTTGAAGATCCAGCTATTTTAAATTCAGCCCCACTTACCATACTAGCAAAAGCAGCTAAAGCTAATATTTTTTTCATTTTTTCTCCTTAAAAATTAAAAAATACAATGTAAATTTAAAAAACAATGGATACATTTTGGATACATACAAATTTGCTATAATCACAAAATGTTAAATTTAGTTTTGATAGAAGATGACAAAGACTTAAATGAGCTCATAAGTTTTAGACTAAAACAAGAAAATATCAATGTTTTTAGCTTTTTTGATTTTTTTGATTTGGAAAATTTTTTAGATGAAAATGATATTGATTTAATCATTATGGATAGAAATTTACCAAGCGGGGATAGCGTCGAGCTCATCAAACAAATTCGAAAAAAAGGCTATGATGAAAGTGTGATTTTTCTAAGTGCAAAGACTTTACAAAGTGATATTTTAGATGGCTTTGAACAAGGCTGTGATGATTATATTTGCAAACCTTTTGATTTTAATGAGTTATTATTTAGAATCAAAGCGGTTACAAAAAGAAATAAAATTCAAAAAGAAGAGATAATTTGTGGTGATTTTATTTTGCATTTTGAGGAGCGAAGATTAAGCTATAAAAATCAAATCATACAAAATTTAAGCACTCTTGATATAGAGCTTTTAAAATGTTTTTTTACTTATAAAAACCAACTTCTAAGCAGACAATTTTTAAGCGAGCAAGTTTGGAAAAATGACACCACAAGCGATAAAACCATAAACACAGCCATAGTAAGATTAAAACAAAAAATTCCTCAAATCAAAGAAAAAATCATAGCAGTTCGCTCTGTAGGATATAAATTTTGTTAAAAATTAAAACTTTTTTGCTTATTTTATTTTGCTTTTTTTGTGTATTTTTTATGATTTTATTTTATATTTTTAATGAAGAATACATAGAAAACATCACTCAAAGCACTTACGAGCAAAAGCTAAAAACCCTAAATGATACTTTAAATTTTGGCTTAATCACAAATTTAAACACAACAAATATCAAAGAATTCGCCCTAAAAACTAGAGCTGATTTTATCATCAAAAATGAAAATAATTACATATCCTCTTTAAAAGATTTTTCTTTTTTTATAGATAAATTTGAAAATAATTTTACAAATACTTTCTTTAATGGTAAAAATATATACTACAAAGCTTATGCGTATGAAAATCTAAAATACATCATCATTGTCTATCCTAAAAATGTCAAAATAGAATTTTGGATACAAAATGCCTTTATTTTCTTTGTATTTTTGATCATCTTAAGCACCATTTTCTTTTTTACCTATAAAATTTTTAAAGAATATTTTCAAGAATTATTACAATTTATCAAAACCATTCGCACCTACACTCATTTTGATTTTAAAGATACTTTTTTTAAAGATTTAAATTTATTAAACGCTTATTTGTTAAAAATCAAAGAACACATACACAAACAAGATCTAAAAAACAAAAAACAAGCCAAAAAAATCAAAACCAAAAATTCCCAGCTTTCAAACCTAATCAGCGTCATCTCACACGAGCTTAAAAATCCAATTAGTGTTATAAATTTAAGCTTGCAATCTCTAAAAACTTCTAACGATCAAGCAACTCAATTTTTTTTAATGGAAAAAATTCAAAAACAAAGCTTTAAAATCAACCAGCTCACCCATAAGCTCAATTTTGCTTTTAATCTTAACTCTATCCATCAAGAAAAATTTGATTTATACGCACTTAGTGAAGAGATTGTCCATTCTTATAATGAAAAAAGAATTCATCTTCAAGGAGAAAAAAGCATAGTTTATGCGGATAAATTTTTAATCGAGCATGTGATTATAAATTTAATCAACAATGCCTTAAAATACAGCCTAAAAGATATTTTCATTCATATAAAAAATCAAAATTTTAGCATCAAAGACGAAGGTATAGGCATAGAAGAAAAACACCTAAAACTCATCACAAAAAAATTTTATAAAATAAACCCCAAACAAAGCAATTCTTTTGGCCTTGGGTTATTTTTAGTAAAAAAAATACTTACTCTACACTCAAGCTCTTTGCAAATCCAATCAACCCCACAAAAAGGAAGTATTTTTTCTTTTAAATTAAATTAAAAATCACTCTTTTAAAAACCCATATTCATAAATTTTTGGCTCGATTTTACTAGCTAGAATTTTTAAATTTGTATTTAAATCACTAAGTAAAATTTTATAATGCTCATCTTTTGCCTTGCTAGGCGTATTCATCTTGCCTTTTTCATCTCTACCTTGAAAAAATTCTTTTATATCATACAAAGAAGCATTTACTAAATATCCCTCTTTTTCTTTATGCGCGTGATAATACTTAAAAAGCTCTTTGCCTGCTTTTAAAAGCTCTTTAGCTTCGCTAGAAAATTCAATTTTTTGCGTTCCTTCTGCAAATAAAACTTCGTCATTTTTTATCTTGCCATTTATAAATTTATACATAAAATCACTCTCAAATGCTTCTTGGGTGATGCCTAGCTCTTTTTCGCTAAAAGGTATAAAATGATTAATACCTTCTTTTGCACTTATGCGATTTTTGCCATGAAAAAGCATAAAAGCTAAACAATCGCTTTTAAATTCATCATCATTTTTATATAAATCATTTGGATATAAAAACTGATCGTTATGATTTATATAAGTATGTTCTATTGCGTGACGCACTGAAAAATATAAGCCCGTATTGATAATATTTAATTGATTTATATTTTGAAAAATCAAATGAGCGGTTCTTTGTTTGTTTAAAATTGCAATATGGTTACTTTGCTGAAAATCAGGTGCATCAGCCATTAATACCCCTATATTTTCAATTTTATCTTTTATATTAAATTTTCTAAGCCATTTGTTTATGCTTTCTTTTTTGTCATTATAAAAATTTTTCTTACCTAAAAAATTTCCATTTTCATTAAAAACATCAAGTTTTATTTTTTTAAGCTCTTCTTTTTTGCTCATATCCCATATCAAAAATCCTATAGGAAAATTTCCCTTTACATTGTCAAAAGTATAAGCAGGTGTTATAAAACCTTTTAAAAATTTAGCCTTAAAAGTTCCTCTAAATTTTATAAAATTTGTAGAATTGATATATTTTAAAGTAGAAAAACTAGCTAATATAGCCCCATCTATCTCACAATATATTCTTATAAAAAATTGAGCAAAAAGCTCATTTCTAGCACTACCTAAAATATCTTTATATTTTTCATAAACAAAATTATCAAGACTAACACCGGCTTTGTGTTTTCCGGTTCCGCTAGCTGTTTTTGAATTTCCAGCTTCCGCGTAAGGCGGATTTATAAAAATGATGAGTTTTTTGCGTTTGTTTTCATCTTTTAAAATTTCTTGTAAATTTGAAGGTAGTTTTGATTTGCAAATGATATTGCCTTTATCATCACACTTATCAAAAAATTCATCATTTAAAAAGTCAAATTCAAATACATGATTTTCAAATAAATTTGCACCATTTTTTATACGCTCGTGAATGACTTTAATGTCTGCTTTATCGATAGTAGAGCAAAAAATATTTTTTGTATTGGTAAAATTTGCTAGTAAATTTCCTGTCCCACCTGCAAGATCCCATATATAATACTCATCTTCATAATCTTTCCCCAAAGTCTTTGATAGATACTCACAAGCTTTATCTACCCAAATTCTTGGAGTAAAAAACGCACCTTTTCTTTCTCTAATATCTTGATCGACTAGCAAATCCCTACGCTTTATAATATAATCCCAAAATTCTTGCCTTGGCGGACGCTCATAAATAGCCCAAAATTCATTATGTGCTTTTTGATTATCTCTAAAGCCTGTTTTTTCAGCAGCGATAGAACCTAGATCTGTCTTTTTGGCATTAAATTCATAATAGTCTTTTTTCAAAATAGCAAAAAGCTTTTCAACTATGGTTTGATTTTCATTTGAAAGTAAATCAGCTAGGTAAAAGTCTGCATCGATAATGCCATTTTTCTTTGCTAAATCCCAATCTATACTTATACTATCTTTAACACTTTTGCTCCATTTGTGATATATGCTTACAAAGTTGTTTTTGTCGATTTTAAATTTGCTTATGTTTTCGTTTGTTAAATTTTCTTTTATGAAATTTTTTAATTCCTCATCATCTTTTTTATAGTAAAAAACCAAAGCGTCATTTAAAATTTCATCTAATTCTTTTAAGAGTTTTAAAAACTGCTCGCTTGTGTGTTTGCTAGCTGCTACACCCCAAACCTTATCATTTTGATAAAAAACTTCTTGAATTTTATAATAAGGCAAAAATGCGATTTTTTCAGCATCAAATGCAGCTATTAAAGCAGGTGTTTGCATGGTATGAAAACTTCCATTTTTTATAGTCATAATGAGCTGAACAAATGATTTTTTAATATCACTTATGCCTTGCTTAGCTTCAGCCCAAAGTAAATTTATCTCACCTAAGTCTTTATGTTTTTGTGTGATGATAAAATCTATCTTAGAACCTGTAACTGAAAAATTTTGAAAATAAAGCTCTCGTATTTTATTTTTTAAATCTTCTTCGCTTAGTTTTAATAAATCTTGCATTTTTAACCTTTGATAGTAAATAAACTTGCAATTTTAAATAAAATAAAATTATTTTTCAATTATTTTTGAACTAATGATTTATAATGACTCAACTTGTCTTTGTAGAAATCAACTATCTCTTTTTGATCATCACTAGGATTTTTAAAAGTTTCTTCGATCATAGTTTTTAGCTCATAAGGCTTGATATGATTTAATAAGTTTTGATTAATATGTTTTTGACCATCTTCATCTTTTTGTATAAAAATTTTTAAAATCAAGAAAAATATTTTTGAATTTTGTGCAAAAATTTTTAAAGTATTTTTTAAATAATGAAAATTATTTATTCTAAGGGCGTAAATATGTGCTTCCATCATCTCTTTTACTTTTTCATCATCTTCTTGAAGCAACTTTTCTAATAATATTTTTAATTCTTTCTCATAAAAATACCCTTTTTCTCTCATAGAATGATTGCAACTATATATAAATAGCATTCTTGCATCTAGTGGATATTTTTCATTAAGTAATTCTTTGCTATTTATATCTCCTTTACCTGTCATATTTGAAATCAATTCAAAAAAGCACTCACATCTATCATCATAAGAAAAATCTTCCTCTTTACAAATTTCATCAAAAACACTCCAAAGATAATAAATAAATTCACTGCTTTTAAAGTCTTTAGCATAAACATTCATTTTAAAAGCTAATTGTTTAAATTTTTTAAGTTCTTTTAAATCATACTCATTAAAAATATCATCATACTCTTTTTGCGATTTTGCTTTTATAATTTTATCTATTGTTTCTTTTTTGATAAGCTCTTCTGTGAAATTTAACACAAAATAATCTTGAAAATATTCTGAAGAAGCAATCCTATGTTTATATCCATAATACTCTTCTATCTTTTATTATTTCAGAAAAATCTCTATTATATAAATCATATATCCTAGGAAATATAGAAATTAACAAATTTTTAACAACTTCTTTATTTAACTTATTTAAACATTTTATTTGCTCATTAATAAAATTAGTGTATGTAGATTTTTGATGTTCTTTTGTTTTTTCATCAGAATCTAAAGCAGTTCTTTTGAAAAATTCAGAATAGTTATAAATAAACTCATAAAATTTTGGCTCAAAAACCTTAAACAAAGTAATCACAGCAAAATCATACAAATATAACTCTTGTTTTATAGCACTCATTTCAAATTTTAAAACATTTAAGTATCTATTAATATCTCTTATATTTTCAAAAGCACCTGCAAAATTATTTGTATTTAAGTTCTCTATAAATTCATTTTTATCGATTTTTTCATAAACAAAGCCAAATTGTTCAATTTTTTGCATAAAAATCGCTATTAAATTAGCTTTATTTAATTTAGGTAGCACTATAGGAACTTGCACTATTTTTTCTATATATCTTTCGCCTTTATCTTTTTGGATTTTATCTAAGGCTTTAGTGACTATTTCATTATCATAAGCAAGAATATACATAGTATTTTTAAAATCTGCTATAGATCTAACAAGTTGAAAAATTTCTTGTATATCCGCATCTGCTAATCTATCAAGATCATCAATGACTATGATTATTTTTTTATTTATTTTTTTAATTTCATTATTGATTTCTTCTTTGGTGGTATCTAAATTTTTTTCTGTCATCTCGACTGTTTTTTGAAGAGCATCGCCAATATTACCACTTACTTCAGAGGCAATACTAGCAAAAACATCTAGTCCAGGTATAAATTTCAGTGGTTTAAATGTATAAGATAAAGCTTTTAAATCATTGCTTAATTTTTGATACTGCTCAGAAGAATCTGTCCTTCCGATTTCAGCAGAAAGTTTTGTAAAAAAATCACTAATAAGCTGTTTTCTAGTAGAGATGTTCCAAGGATTGAAATTTATTATAATGAAATTTTTATCATCTTTAAAATCTTCTAAAACCATATTTATAAACGAAGTTTTTCCACTTCCCCAATCTCCTATAATACCTATAGAAATACTATCTTCATCTTTATAATATTTTATAGTTCTTGCTAATGTCATAGCAATCTTTTTTCTACCAAATAAATCTTTATTTTTGCTTGTTATGGCTTTATCAACTTTAAATGTTTTGCTTTTCATTTTTTACTCTTTATTTTTTAGTGTAATTATATAGAAAATACAAATTTAGTATAAATTAAACAAAAAAATATATCATTATAAAGTTATTAATCAAAAGGAGAAAATATGCTTTCAAAAGAAGTAATAGCTTTACTAAATGAGCAAATCAACAAAGAAATGTATGCAGCAAATTTATATTTAAGTATGAGCTCTTGGTGCTATGAGCATAGCTTTGATGGTGCTGGGGCGTTTTTGTTTGAACATGCTAGAGAAGAAAGCGATCATGCAAGAAAACTTATCACTTATTTAAATGAAACTGATTCTAAAGTAGAATTAAAAGAAGTGAAAAAACCTGATAGTGATTTTAAATCATTACTTGATGTGTTTGAAAAAACTTTCGAGCATGAAAAAAGCATCACAGCTTCTATAAATAATCTTGTTGATTTTATGCTTTCAAGCAAAGACTATTCAACTTTTAATTTCCTACAATGGTATGTAAGCGAACAGCACGAAGAAGAAGCACTATTTAGAGGTATAGTAGATAAAATCAAGCTTATTAGTGATAATGGAAATGGTTTATATATGATCGATCAATATATAAAAACTTTAATTAAAAAATAACTTCTTGGAGATATCTTTTATTTTAAAAGATATCTTGCAAAATAAAAGTATTTTTGTTACAATTTTCTTATTTATAAGGAAGTTGTATGCAAATGACTCAAATTGTAGATAAAATAAAATTTTTACTCCAAAAAGATGGCTTAAATAATGCTAAAGATTCAGATGTAGCTAAAGCTTTAAAAATCAATCCTGATACTTTTTATAGTATGAAATTTAGAAATTCTATTCCCTATAAACAAATACTTCAATTTTTACACGAAAAAAATATCAATATTAACGCATTTTTTTATGATGATTTGATTGAAAATTCCACTAACTATAAAATTTTAAAATATTATGATGTAAATGCTTCCATGGGCGGTGGTGCTTTAAATGATAATGTGAGTTTTTCCGAAGTGATAATAGATGAAAAATTAAGTGATTTTTTTGGCTCAAAAGATTGTGATATCATCCCTTGTATAGGTGATAGTATGGAGCCTGAAATAAAAGACGAATCTTTATGTTTGATAGATAAAAATAAAAGCTTTAAAGATGGTGGGGTTTTTGCGGTAAATACACGAGATGGTTTATTTATAAAACAAATTTTTAAAAGCAATAAAGGTGTTTATCTACATTCTTTTAATCTAAGCTATGCTGATGTGCATTATCAAAATGGAGATTTTTTAATAGTGGGTAAAGTAGTAGGAACCATAAGCAGAATGTAAATTTAGACATTTTGTATATTTATAATCTTTAAATAACCTTATTTGCTATAATGATAAACAATATTAAAGGGTTTAAAATGTTTAAAAAAATTTTAAAATTAAGTATTATCAGTGTATTTTTTATGGCCTGCTCAAATGATAAAATTGATTTTAACTTATTCTCTAATAACACAAATTATTCCCAAGATAACGCCAAAAAGACAAATTTAGATGAAAAATCTTACAAAGAGATAGCCCATTTGTTTAAAGATAATACAAATATCAAAAGTGATAAAAAAAATATTTTGCTTATATTTAGTGCAAACAATTGCATATATTGTGACAGATTAAAAGAAGAAATTTTAAAAGATACAACTTTGCAAAAACAGATTAAAGATGATTATTCTTCTTATTATATAAATATAGATTATGATAAAATTCACACCTTTACCAAAAATCACACAAGTGATTTAAGCACTTCAGAATTAGCAAGTTTATACAATATCAATGCAACACCTACTATAGTGATTTTAAACTCAAAAAGCAAGACTTTACTAAATTATGCTGGTTTTATTAGTGCTAAAAAATTGGGCATAACAATGGATTTTTTAAATAAGCCACAATATCAAAATTTAAATGAAGCACAGCTTGCAAAAGAATTACTACAATTTTACAAAGATAATAAAATTTATTAAATATATTTTAAATTTATATAAAAAATATTTAAAATATTTCATATCAAATTTGAGATAAAAATTGATATTATTTGATTATACTCTTAATGTCAAAATTTCTATAAACATATCTTTTATGTATTTTAGTTATTATAAATATTACTTTAAAATTTTAAAATAAATTTTTACCTAACCTTTAAAAAAGTTAGGCTTTAGTTTTTTCTATTTCTTGTAAGGCTAAAATTAATTCTTTTAGATTTTCATAAGGGATATGAATTTTCCAATCTACTCCACTTTCTTTTTTTAGAGCAATTGCTATACTTAAAACATCCTCGCTACCTACTCCATAAGGATTAGAAATATTACAAATGCTTATTTCTCCACTTTTACTCCCATGTAGTTCAATAGTTTTTAATACTTTTTTACTCATGTTTATCCTTAAAATTTGCAATCATTTTTGCCTGAAATTTTAACCAATCTTTTTGAAGCATGATAGGAAAACCACCATATACTCTAGCACCTTCTAAATTTTTAGTCACACCACCTCTTGCCGCAATAGTTGCAAAATCTCCAATTTGTAAATGCCCACTAGTAGCGCTTTGACCACCCATGGTAACATTTTTACCTAAAACACTAGAGCCTGAAATTCCACTTTGAGCTACGATAAGACAATTTTCTCCGATTTCACAATTATGCCCTACTTGAACTAAATTATCTATCTTAGTTCCTTGTTTTATAATAGTACTTTCAAAAACAGCCCTATCAATCGTAGTGCAAGCTCCAATTTCCACAAAATCTTCTAAAATCACATTTCCATTATGATATATTTTATAATGCTCTCCATTTTTAGTATGCGCATAACCAAAACCATCGCTTCCTATAACACAATTTGCAAGCAAATGACATTTTTTCCCTATTTTAGTATCATTATAAATTACCACATTAGGATGGATGATAGTGTATTCTCCTATGCTGACATTATCTCCTATATAGGCTCCAGCCATAATGATAACATTTTCTCCGATTTGGACATTATCTCCTATATAAACATTAGGCATGATTTTTGCGCTTTTTGCTATTTTTGATTTTTTTTCTACATTTGAAGAAACTAAGGATTTTGCAAAAAGTTTGCTTAATAATGCAAAAGATAAATGTGGATTATCCACCACAAGCTTAATGCTATCTTTTGGAACTAAATTTTCAAATTCTTTAGAGACTAGTATTGCGCCTGCATCAGTATTTGAAATTTTTTTTGAATTTTTTTCTCCATCACAATAACTAAGCTCAGTAAAACTTGCATTATTTAAAGAATTTAAGGCAGTTATTTCTATATCTTCTCCGCTATATTCTATACCTAAAAATTTTGCTATTTCGCTAATTTTCATTTTGCCTCCATTAAAATAAAACCACTTCTTGCTATACTGACTGGATTATATTTTTCATAGTTTTTATAAAATTATCTATACTTAATACATCATCAGTATATACAGCTATAATGATTTGACTATCGTTATATATAACTTTACCATATATAAGCTTTTAAATTACATCAAATCCTGTAAAATTTTCATTTAATGCAATTTTTTTATACTAAAGATGTTTCTTTTTCTATAAAGCTGTTTAATAATTTGCTCAAATACCCTCTCATTACTTAAAGTAACTATGTTTATTCTAAAAAATTCTTTATCTTCTAATTGTGCTACTATATTATAACCTCTACCAGAAAACAATCCAATAACATTAGATAAAACCATATATTCATTAAACAATAACAAATATAACCTTTTTTTCATTTTTTATCCTTGTTTTCATAACTAAGAAATATCATAATTATATATAACTTCACTCGCTAGCACTATCAATAAAATATTTATTTTAATATAGAGGTTTTTGAAGATTTTAAAGCACCAACAAAAACATTTTAATTCATCTTTTGCTGATACACTATAGACCTCATAATCAAATCATTTAGCTATACTATTGATTAAATTTGTATTAGAAAATCTTTCTTTATAAAACATACTTTATCATTATATAAACCATACATAAGAGAAAATTATTGAAAATAATATTAATCACTTTAATACCATATGAATTTACTGTCATTAATTCTTGGATATTCATCAAAATAAACAATAACCAATAAAATTAACAACCAATTTTAC
Source organism: Campylobacter volucris (assembly GCF_008011665.1). Taxonomy (GTDB): domain Bacteria; phylum Campylobacterota; class Campylobacteria; order Campylobacterales; family Campylobacteraceae; genus Campylobacter_D; species Campylobacter_D volucris_A. Next base: position 19,946 of record NZ_VOWJ01000036.1, on the reverse strand, counting down.
CCATAAAGTAGCGAGTGTAAAGAATGATCGATAGTTTCTTTCTTACCGCTAGTAGCTAATTGTCTTTGGTAGCTAAAAGGATAAATGTGCTTAATACTGATCAATATCAGTGATTATTCTAGCATCAGGAGCTAGCTTTGCATAATTTCATTACTATCTTCATAACTTGAAGAATAAAGTTAATTCTTAGTATTTTATATAATCAATATTTTCTTGTTTTAATTTTTCTAAAATATCTTAATCTACACTTTTTCATCACCCGCTATAGAAAGGTAATTTTAGAAATAGAACTTAGTCTATATCAATATAAACTATTTTTATATGTTTAGCAAATTCACTAGCATTAGATGCTATACATCCGTAACTAAGGTAAAACAAAGACTTGCTCGCTTCTTTTAAAAATTTTTAGTAATTTTTATATACTTTTTATCAAATAATTATGCTTTACACATGATCTTAAAATACCTATAATATCAATACTAATTAATGAATTTATAACTTAAACCAAAATCAATATTAGTGGAGCAACGATGCAAGCAGTAGTCAATTCTGTGACCATATTAGTAAAACTTTACTATCGCTACTCCAACCTCTATGCTCATTCTAGCATAAGCATCTGCACTATGCAATGCAGCTTATTCGCATCTTACCAATATTATGTTTAAATAAGTTTACTTATAAATTTCATCATAAATATTTAAAGTAGTCCATCTAAAATAGTCAAACACTACTTTAATATCTTCTTCTTTTAATGCTTCGCAAATAATTTACAAGTCACCTAGCTCGCTCATTTTTACCTTTAATCAAAATAAGAAATATTATAATGATAATTTTACAAATAATAAATTTTAAGCAAATTCTTAAATTTAAGAATTTGCTTGAGCTTTACTTGCATATTGTATACCCAAATCAAAAGCTTTTGAATTAGCATCTTTGGTTTTGGCAGGTACCATTTCTAGCATGATATTTTTTAAAGCTTGAGCATCAATACATTTACTCATATAAGCAGCAATAGCTAGTGCTACAACTGACTGAGTGGCAACATTTCCAACTTCTTCTTTAGCTATAGTGATGATAGGAATTTCGAAAATTTTCCATTTATCATAATCTTCTTTACTTGGATGGACTAAATTTGGTTCTATCACCATAATGCCATTTTTTTCTACCCCATCCTTAAAACCTTGATATCCTTTATCAGCAGTTGAAAGCATAAAACCAACTTCACCTTCTACTGCATAAGGAAAGAAAATTTCTTTTTCATCAATAATAATATCAACCTTGGTTGGCCCACCTCTAACTTGAGAAGTATAAGTAGAAGCTTTAAAAGCATTGCGACCTTCTTTTATAGCAGCCTTAGCTAAAATTTCACCAGCAGTAATTACCCCTTGACCACCTTCTCCACAAAATCTTAATTGAAATTTCATTTTAAAACCCCTAGGTCAATCATTCTTTTTTCTTTTAAAGCCTTTCTTACCTCTTCATAAGCATCACAATATTCTGTTTTATTTTCATCTTGATGTAAAATTCCTGTAGGAAATTTATCTTGTTTTTGATCTTCATCAAGTTGTTCAAATTTATTCCTTTCCACACAACGATCCTTTATCCAATCAAGCATTGTTACGGCTTCACCCATTTTATTTTTTCTACCTAAATTAATATGGCAATTTGAAAAAACATCTACAAAACTATATCCTTTATGTGCTAAAGCTTTATAAATAATATTTTCTAATTTATTTGCTTCTATCACATTTGTTCTTGCTACAAATGAAGCTCCAGCAGCTTTTGTAAGCTCACATGCGTCAAAATTTGGGTCAATATTTCCAGCTTGAGCAGTTACTGTGTAAAATCCTTGTGGTGTTGTAGGTGAAGTTTGAGAATTTGTAAGACCATATATAAAATTATTGATTAAAATATGAGTTAAATCTATGTTTCTTCTACAGCCATGAATTGTGTGGTTTCCGCCAATTGCTAAGGTATCGCCATCGCCACTTACTACTATCACATGTTTTTTAGGATTTGCTAACTTTATACCAGTTGCATAAGCTATAGCTCTACCATGAGTTGTATGAACAGTGTTGCAATTTACATAAGAACTCATTCTACCACTACAACCTATACCAGAAACCAAACAAACATCATCCATATTCCATTCTAATTTTTGTATAGCTCGGATAATAGCTTTTAAAACTACTCCATCACCACAACCCCAGCACCATTGAGTAGGAAGCTTATCTACCCTTAAATACTCATCATAATTAAAAGCCATTACATATTCTCCTTTACTTTAGCAATAATTTCACTAGGTGTTATAGGACGTCCATTTGCACGATGCAAGCTTATAAAGTCATCTCTTTTACTTGATCTTTGAATTTCTTCTAAATATTGACCCATATTAAGCTCACTAACCATAACTTTATCAAATTTAGAAACAACTTGAGCTATTTTTTTCTCGGCTACAGGATATAAAGTAATAGGTCTAAAAAGCCCCACTTTAAAGCCTTCTTCTCTAAGTCTTAATATAGCCTCTTTAGCCGATCTTGCAACACTCCCATAAGCTATGATTAAAAACTGTGCATCATCAAGCATAAATTCTTCCCATTTACATATATCATCAACATTGTTTTTAATTTTACCTATGAGTCTTTTTATATTTTTATCTACTATAGCCCCATCTTCAGTAGGAAAACCTATATCTCCATGATGAAGTCCGGTTATATGGTAACGATATCCTTGAAAAAATGGATTTAAAATAGCAGCTTCATTTTCACCTGCTGCATAAGGCTTGTAATCTTTTTTATCACCTTCAAATTTTTTACGATTAATAATTTCTAATTCGTTTAACTCAGGCAAAAATGCTTTACCATTCATATGCCCTACCGTTTCATCTAAAAGTAAAAACACGGGAGTCATATATTTTTCAGCTAAATTAAAAGCTCTAATTGTTTCAGTATAAGCTTCTTCCAAAGAAGCAGGAGCTAAAGCTATACTTGCATAATCACCATGTGTTGGAGCTTTAGCTTGAAACAAATCACCTTGTGCAACCCTAGTTGGAAGCCCAGTTGAAGGCCCTCCTCTCATAACATTTACTATAACAAGTGGAATTTCAGCAATAAATCCCAAGCCAATTTGTTCAGCTTTTAAAGAAATTCCAGGACCGCTACTAGCTGTCATTGATTTAACCCCGCTCATAGAAGCTCCAAGGGCTACACTAATACCTGAAATTTCATCCTCCATTTGGATAAATGTACCATCATTTTTTGGTAGCATATGACTTAACTCATGTGCTATTTCAGAACTTGGAGTGATAGGATAACCACCAAAAAATTTACATCCACAATCAATAGCCGCCTTTGCTACTAAATTATTACCTGTTGATATTATCTCTCTCATCATTTTTCCTAAGCATTTAGTTTTTTGTAGTTATTTTCTTTTACCGCTTTTGCTCGTTCTTTGGCTTCTGGAGTTAATTTGGCAAATTTAAATTCATCTCTTTTAGCCACAAAAATTGCAAAATCAGGGCAATGACTCTCACATTCACTACAACCAATACAAGATTGAGGATGCACTACTTCTATCATTTGTCCTAAAACAGAAGTAACTTCATCTCTCATAGCTAAAACGCCAGCAGGACAATAACTTACACAAATATTACAGGCTTTGCATCTTGTTTCATCTACCCAAACTGGTGTATCTTTTGGAGCAACCATTTGTCTTCCTTTCAATATAAAACTTAATTTACTTATGAAATTTTAATTAAACTTTTTATTATACCTAAATTAGATACCGATAAAATAATATTTAAAATATAAGAAAAAAGTAGAAATCTTTAACAATATAAAACCACATTTATCATTTTTTTTTCAAAAAGTTACATATGTTTATATTTTAGAAAGAATTTTTCAATTATTTTTCTTTTTAAATTTAAAATTTAAATCACTTCATTTAAATTAACGATTATTAATATATAAATTTCAAGTATTTAAATATTTTAGAAACTTTCATCATTGTAGTAATTTTTAAGAAGAAATTTATATTTGTAAAAATATTAAAAAATTTATAACTTATCTTTCACAACAAGCTATTTAACTAAATTAGTTGGCAATTCAAAAATATTTTTGATTAAATGATAAGGCAAACCAAAACCTTGTGATAATAGCTGTGTTTTAAATTCAGGATTATCAACCGTTCCTTCAAGTTTTATAAGAGTGCTAATTTGCCTATCTTTACCTAAAATAATTTGATTGATAATTGGAACTACTGAAATAACAGAAGTGGCAGATTTTAAAGTTCTCAATTCCAATAATCCATCAATTTGTAAATTTCTCAAATTGATTTTAACTTGCCCTAAAATGTCTGCACTGCTACCATTAAAATTTAAAGCTTCAATATCAAATAAATCTTTTTGTCTATGAAAACTTACACCAGCATTTTCAACGCTAAAACCTTTTTCATTAAAACTTGGAGCCTTAAAGAGTAATAAACTAGGAATGCTATCTATAAAGCTTAAAAATTGTTGATGAAATTTCAAATCTTTCAAATAAGTATTTTTAAACAAAAACTTTCCTTTAAAAAAATCTGTGCTATTGCCATCGATATAAAGATTAAATTCCCCATTCTCAAAAATATTTTTTCTCATAAAAATATTTAAAAAATCATCATCCATTTTTAAAGCTTGGATTTTAAAATTATTTTTATCTAATAAAAGATCAAAATTAGCTTTGCTTTTATTTGCATCTATTTTTAAATAATCTTTTTTAAGTCTTGCTTTAAAATCATCAAAACTTAAAGTTTTATTATAATCTTTTAAAAGAATATCTACATTTTTAGCATATATATTGTATTCATCATTATCTTGTAAAACACTTTGGGTATTGTATTGAGAGATTAGCAAATCTACATTATTCAATGTAATATTTACATCATGCTTTTTACCTTGGGCAAAGATAACCCCACTTTTACTAGTTAGATTAAAATCATCTCCTTTAATATCTGCATAAAAATTATCGTATTCGTATGGATTGCGATCTTTATGTATTAAAAAAGAATCAAAAGTTGTGTTATTTAAATCTACTTGATAATTTATAAAATCATTAGTATTAATATTCAACTCGCCATCATAAATATTATTTTCTTGCATCAATTTAGAATAAGATCTTAGTTTAGATAATTTTGCGATATAAAGTCTTAAACCTTGATCTAAATCAACCAAAATGCCAAATTCTTTATTGATTAAAGTAGTATTTTGATCAAATTTTAATTCTAATTTTAAATTTTTATCTATCATTTTTAAGCTTTGACTAGGCAAGTCAATAAAAGAAGCGTATATATCAATATCTCCTTTTTTTTGTTTTAAATTCAAACTAGCATTTAAATCACTATTTGTGTAGTTACTTTCTATATTTGCTTCTTTGATTTCAATTTTATCTTTTTTTAAATCAACTTTTGCCTTGGTTATTTTAAAATCTTGTATATCAATATTAGAATTTACTATATCAAAACGCCCTTCATAAAAAATTTTTTCAGGATATTCAAAAGGAAATTGCAGTACTAAATTGGTTTTTGTTTTACCGGTATTTTGCAAAAAAGGCATATGTATATCATATAAACGCAAAATTTTATTTACTCTATAATCTAATCTAGCATCATCACTTTTAATTTTAATATAAATTCCTGCTTTTTGATTTAACATATCATAAATATAAACTTGACTTTTAGATAAATTATAGTTATTAAATTTTAATTCATTAAATTTAAAATCAAGCCTTTGTTTGTTAAATTCAAGTTCAACAAAAGGGCTAGTGATTGGATCTATATTAGTATCTAAAACTATACGAAGATCTTTCACATATCCCTTAGCTTTAATCTCATCAAGATAATATCTATGTTTTCCAAAATCAACAAATCCATTTAAATTTTCAATATAATATTCACTTGCTCTAACCTTACCACCTACCCAAATATCTAAATTTTCAGGTAAAACTATGCTATTTTCTTTTAATACATTGAAAACTTTTGATATATTGCTAGAACGAACTTGACTTAACTCATAAGAAAATTCTTCTCTCTTGGCTGACAAATTTACATTACTTTGTAAAAAATCACTATCAAGTTTGCCTTTAAAATTATAAAATTTAGTACTAGGATTAATTAACAAAATACCATCAAAACTTACATTGTAATCTTTTAACAAAAAGTCATTTAAATTTGCTTGGATATTGTTATCACTAATTTTCAAACTGATTTCAATCCGTAAGCTTTTTCCATCTACAAAAAATAAATTATCTTTATATAAAAATTTTACAGGATAATTATTAGCATAAATTTCTGCTATATCTATTTCTTCAAAAAACCAATAAAGATATTTTATTTTCTTGATTAAATTTACTGCTTTGGTTAAGCTTTTTTCTTCATCAGAATTTTGTTTTTGAGAATTTATAATTACTTTTTTAGCATTTAAAATAAGTTTTTTATCTAATTTAATATATAATTTTTCCAAATTAAAAGAAGAAAATTCTAATTTTTCTATATAAATTCCATTTTTAAGGCAGATAAACAAAACGATGAAAAGTATAACAGGCAAAGTTAAAAATTTGAGAATCTTTTTGATTAGTTGTGATTTGATTTTAATTTTTCTTTTTTCCATTTTTTATTATCTACTTTTACCCATTAAAACAAATTCTGTAGTTTTCATACCACAAGGTTCTGTTAATAAAATTATAACGCAATTAGATAAAAATAGCTATAAAATGAGTAGTATTGACAAATATACTTTATATTTTCTTGGACATCCTCAATCTGGATGGATCAATATTGGTTTAAAACCACTAAATAGAATTGAATTTTTACATAAACTAACCATAGCTAAAGCAGCTCTTGAAAGCATTACTTTAATACCTGGTGAGACCACTGAAATTTTCTTTGAGCAATTAGCTACTAAATTAAATCTTAATCCAAAAATTTTAATGCAAGAATTTTTAAAACAAAGTCCTTTCAAAGAAGGTATGCTTTTTCCAGAAACTTATAAAATTCCAAAAGGTATCACAGAAGAACTTCTAATAAATTACTTATTAAGATACTCCACTAATGAATTTAAGAAAATTTCTTATAAAATTTTTAGAGAATACAACGAAAAAAAATGGCATGAATTTGTTATCATTGCTTCAATTATCCAAAAAGAAGCTGCAAATAATGAAGAAATGCCTATAATCTCATCTGTTATTAGAAATCGCCTCAAAAAAGGAATGAAATTACAAATGGATGGAACACTGAATTATGGAAAATACTCTCATGAAAAAATAACTCCGCAAAGAATCAGACAAGATAATAGCTCTTATAATACTTACAAATTTAATGGAATTCCAGAAGAAGCCGTGTGTAATGTTTCTTTTGATGCTATCAAAGCTGCTATTTTTCCTGCAAAAACAAATTATTTATATTTTGTAAGAGATAAAAAAACAAACAAACACATCTTTTCTACAAACTTTAACGATCACAATAAAGCATTAAGAAATTAATTACAAAATTTCTCTTTGCCCTTTAGTATCAGGCTCACTCAAAATCCCCATTTGGGTTAATTGCTCTATGATATTTGCTGCACGGTTATAACCAATTTTCAAGCGTCTTTGTATATAAGAAATACTTGTTTTTCTATCTTCTAAAACAATAGCCTTAGCTTCTTCATACAACTCATCTAAATCACCATCATCAAAATCATTTTTTCTAAAATTTAAATCAGAATTATCATCTTTTAAAAAACTCTCATCATACTCTACAACTTGCTGTACTTTTAAAAATTCCACTATATTTTCTATTTCATTTTCACTTGCAAATGGAGCATGCAAACGCACCAAAGAGCTCATACCAGGAGGAGTAAATAAGCAATCGCCTCTTCCTAATAAACTCTCAGCCCCCATAGCATCTAAAATCACTTTAGAATCTATTTTTTGCCCTACTTTGTAAGAAATCCTACTTGGTAAATTTGCTTTTACAACTCCTGTTACAACATCCACCGATGGCCTTTGTGTAGCAACTATCAAATGTATACCGCTTGCTCTTGCCATTTGAGCCAAGCGGCCTATGTAAAATTCCACATCTTTTCCAGCAGTCATCATCAAATCAGCTAACTCATCAATAATCACAACTATAAAAGGTAAAATTTCTCCACCTTGTTCTTTGATTTTTTCATTATAATTTTCTATATTTTTAGTCTTTGCTTCAGCCATCAAGCGGTATCTTCTTTCCATTTCTGCTACCATATTTGATAAAGCATTAACCGCCTTTTTAGGATCAGTAATGACAGGGGTCAATAAATGAGGTATATCATTATATATACTAAATTCAAGCATTTTTGGATCTATCATCATCAATCTTAAAGTTTTTGGTGAATTTCTATAAAGCAAAGATAAAAGCATAGAATTTATACCCACGCTTTTACCACTTCCTGTAGTTCCTGCTATTAAAAGATGAGGAAGTTTTTTAAGATCAGTTACAAAAGGATCACCAACTATATCCTTACCCAAAGCTATGGTTAATGGCGAACTTGAATTTTTAAACACTTTACTTTCTAAAATTTCTCTTAGATAGATTGTATCGATTTTTTCATTTGGAACCTCGATACCTACCACATCTTTTCCAGGAATTGGAGCTTGAATTCTTATAGTTTGAGCTTTTAAGGCCATAGCTAAATCATCTTGCAAAGATAAAATTTTACTCACTTTAACATCTGCTGCTGGTCTAAATTCAAATGTAGTTACCACAGGTCCTGTATAGGTTCTAACGACATCTCCACCGATTTTAAATCGTCTTAATTTTTCCAATAAATCATATATTTTTCTATCAATTTCTTCTTCGTTGATTTCATTTTTACCTTCTTTTGGCATAGATAAAAAATCCAATGGTGGCAAAACAAAATCTTTTGGTTTTTCAAAATCACCAAATTCAAGCTCTTTAAGCAAGGCTTTATTTTCACTAATTTCATCCGTGATAGAATGATGGTATTGATTTTCTTGCGGTATTTGAGTGATTTCTTCAATAATAAATTCTTTTTGCTCAAATATTTTTTCTTCTACCACACAAGAAACTTCTTCATTTTTTTTAGCTCTTAGCTCATTAATACTTACAGGTTTTGCAAAAGCTTCTTCATTAAAATCAAGTTCTTTAACTTCATCTTGTGGTAAAAAATCCTCATCTTTTAATTCTTTTGCTAAATTCGCCCCTAAAAAGCTGGTTTTATCTTGAAATTTTTTAAATTCAGCCTCTTTTTGAGCCTCAATAGCATTTAATTCTTCGATTTTTTTAAAATCTTCGTTTAACTCTTCTAAAATTTTTTCTTTTTGTAAAGCCTTATATTCTTCAAGTAATCTAGCCTTTTTAAGCATTTCTTCTCTTTGTTTTAATTCTTTAGCAAAAAAAGAATCCTCTTGAATTTCTTTATCATCATCTACATCTATATTGCGTCTTTTGTAACTTGGCTCATCTAAATTTTTACTTTTTAAAGTTTGTGTATATATATCTTCGCTGTTATTTTTATATTTTGACAAATATTCTTCAGGCGTCACTTCATCTTCCTTTGTATTTATTTTACTCGCTTTTTGTGCAAAATTTGCAACTGGCTCTGAAAGTTCATGGATAAAACTAGCTCCTAGTTTTTTTTCATCTTCATTTATGATTATTTCTTCTAAATTTTGATTTTTTAACTCTTCTAAGGTAAATTTTTTCTCTTCAACTAACTCTTGTTCTTGTTTGATTTCTTCTTGATGTTTATTTTCTTTTATCAAAAGCTCTTGTTTAAGTTTTTCTTGCTCTTCTTTGGTTTCACTTTGATATTTATCTCCACCAAAAAAGCCAAAAATTTTATTTTTAATCAAAGTTTCGAGCTTGATATAAAAATCAAAATCTATTTCTATTTTAAAAAATTCTTTCATAAAATTTGGAAAAGTAATACTAAAAGCAAAAGCTATAAGTAGTATAATTAAAATAGAGCTCCCAACTTGTCCAAAAAGCCCATTTAGTATCAAAAACATCGCAGAAGCTATATAACCTTTATCTTCTAAGAACATTGCACTAAAAATCAATGCCGCTAATACACAACAAACAAGTGCTACTATATATCTTCTTTCTACAAAATCAAATTTATAATCATTCTTATATAATAAATAATTAAACCAAAAAAATGTAAAAGGATAAGCTTTAGTTAAAGATCCAAATAAAGCATAACTTAACTCGGCTAAAAAATACCCTATAATACTCACCAAAGAACGCTCAGGTATCAAAGCACTAAGACAAATATAAAAAATTATGAGATTAAAAATGACAAAAATAGCTTCTTTTTTTATAATATATCCTTTATAAAGAAAAAAGCTATTATATCAAAAATTACATGTAGTTTAACAAACTCATTTGAGAAATTTTAGAAGTAGCTGAAAGCATTGCTTGATATGAAATCATGGTTTGCATAAATTGCATATAAGTTTGTCCATAATCAGCATCTGTAACAGTGCTTTTTATACTGGAAACATTTAAATTTAAAAATGTCATTCTTTTATTGGTTTCTTCTATGGAATTGGTATAAGAACCTATTGTGGTTTGAAGTTTTCTTACATGATCTTGTAAATGATCAATTCTTTCTAAAGCACCTTGCAAACCTGTATTTCTAGGATCACTTCCTTCAGAATCAGCTCTCATATTTCCACTTAATACCGCATCTATCATTTTATCTAAATCTTTGATTAAATCTACATTTGGTTCATCTATAGTTAAAGAATTATTTGCACTAAATACAAAATTTGATCCTGAAGTAACTTGCCCTGCTGGTGGAAAACCTGCATTTGAATTGGTATCTTTTATAGTGATACCTATATTTGTATTGGTAGAAAATTTATCTGTAACAGTGATACGACCTTTATAATCCATATTTACTTCAACACTATCTCTAGAATTAGAAACCAACCTTTGATATTCTCTAAAATTATTAGCATTTGCCGGAGCAAGAGTTGCCTGTGGTATATTATCAGAAGCTATCATCCCTATAATGTCATTTAATTGTCCATAAGTGATATCTTCAGGATTGGTTACACTTATATTATTTGGGTTATTTGGATCAGTATTCATAAAAGGAATTTGAATTAAAGTTCCATCAGGCCTCCTAAAATTTACCATAGAAGCTTCTAAATTTACAGTTACATTATAAGTCTGACCACTTTTAGAAGTAATCTCCATTTGTAGTCTTTGATCGTCCATGCTTCCATTTGAATTTGCTATGACTTGACTTAATTTTGTGCTTTCTGTAGCATAATCACTAGTGCCTTTGATAACTTGAGAAACATTTCCAAAAACTTTATTTCCATCTTTTTCAAAAGCTACATCATACTCAGCTCCGTTAGTTTTTTGACCATTAATATTACTTTTAACAAAATCTGTTTTGTAAATATCTACTGTGAAATTTTGTCCATTTATTTCAATAGTAACAGGGCTTCTAGTATTATTTAAATTTCCGCCATGAGCTGCTTGCATAATACGATTGGTCACTTCATCCATAGTTATGCCTTCGTCATCAGCAGCTTGTTTTAATGCTTTAATTTGCTCTTCATCTCTCATTTGAGGAGTCATACCAACAGCATGAAAATCTAAAGAACTACTACCATCTTTTAAATTTTTTATTTCAATCTGCCCACTATCATTTATAGTGACATCTACTACTTTATTGCTTTCAGTATTGCCATATAGTTTACCTATATTATTTAAAACATCACCTATTTTATCCTCAGGACCAACATTAATTGTTGCTTTAAAACTAGTTCCATCTGGTCTTACACCTTGGATATACATCGCAGTTGATGGAAAAGGAAGTTTCTCATCGTAATCTTTATTAAAATTTTTATCTGGATCAAGTTTTCCATTTTGAATATAATTTTGCCCTATAAGATGAGAAAATTGAGAATTTTCATCTAAAAATTTTCTTTTATCATTTTCATCTTTACCATAACGATTATCCACAAAAGAAACATTTGTAGATATAACTTTATTTTCATTAGTATCAGGTTTAAAAATCAAATCCCAACCAGGTATATTATAAGGGATTTCAGTTCCAGAGCCACTCACAACAAAAATGTTATCTTTGTTTCCTGTGTAATTACCATATTTATCAAAAGGTTTAACTCCTGTGTTTGAACCTGCAAAAAGATATTGTCCATTTATGCTAGTATTAGCAATATTTACAATAGATTCTTTTATAAGTTTTAATTCTTTAGCTATTGCCTCTCTTGAAGTTTGAGAATTTCCATCACTAGCCGCCTTTGTTAAAAGAACTTTAAATTTCTCTAAAAGCTCGGTGATATTTTTTAAAGCAGTATCGGTATTTTTAGACATTTCTTGTGCTGATTGTGTCCCTTGTATGACTTGATTGATATTTGCTATTTCATACTCTAATCTTGAACCATTTATATAAATATTCGCATTTTCAAAAGAATGCTGAATAAGTTGCCCAGTTTGAAGTTGAAGATTGTATTTATTTAGCAAAGACTGCCCATCTGTATAATTTTGTATAGAGGTGTAAAAAGTGTATTGGTTGCTAATTCTCATTTATTGCTCCGCAAATAATTTTTAAATTTTACAAGCAAAAAAAGTTCCAAAATAAAATTTTTCTTAATATATTAAAGATATTTTTTTAGTTTATATTATTTTAAAAAATATATATTATAATACATTTTTCAAAATTCAAAGCCCAAGTGGTGAAACTGGTAGACGCGCCAGACTCAAAATCTGGTAAGGGCAACCTTGTGTCGGTTCGAGTCCGACCTTGGGCACCATTTGTTTTAGTTTTAAACTTATGCTAACTAAAATATACCATTTACAAAAAACAAAAAATAAATTTCTACAATATTAAGATGTGTTATAATCTTCTTTCATTGTTTCTTTTTATTTTCAAAATCAATTATGCGCAAATAATTAAAATTTCTATAAAAGGTTTGTATTGAATTATACATTGACAAAAAAAGATAAAATATTTTATTATGAATTAAATTTAAAAAATCAAAACTTTTTTGATACTTTTTAAAAATAATGAAAAATAGTATTTTTATCGATGATGCTTTGGAGATTGAACTTTTAAAATATACTGATATATTTATCAATCATAAATTAGATGATGATATTTTCACATGTATAATTAAACCTTTACTTGAAGAAGAAACAAAAAATCAAATAGGTTTTATACAATCTAAATCTTTTAATAACATCAATTCTAAAGAATATTTTTTCAATTTAATAAAAGCTGGTGCAAAAGTGACATTCAAACAAGCTCAAAAAAGTATGACAATACAAAATTTTTATTATTCTTTGCAAGCACAGCTTTGCGAAATTTATAATCAAAATAATCAAAATTACAAATTAGAAGACGAAGAAATAAATAAATTTATAGAATCTTTACCTAACTATATAATTTTTAACAAAATAAACATAGCTTTGCAAATATCTCAAGCAACACAAGGAAAAGAGCGTATTAACCAACTTGATGATATTGAATGTTTATATGATGAGTGGCAAAAAGAAGAATGTATAGAACTTTTTATATTAGATTATACCTATAGTCCTCCAAAACTTTTAGCTTATGAAATAATTGATGCAAACTTAAATGATGAAGAGATAAAAAATAAAGAACAAGAACTCATAAGAGCGAAAAAATTTAATTTTAATGCCATAAAGGCTTACAAAATTAAAAAAAGAAATGATTTTTCTAAACAGATCTTAGAAGAAGAGTTAATTTATTCACAAAAACATGAATATACTATAAATTTAAATTCTATTGAAGAAAAATACATAAAAGAAATTTTAAATTTAGATGAAAATGTAAATATTACAAATTTTCACATAAATACTATCAATTCTTTATTTAATAAAATTATCCAAAAACTTTGTGGTAATTTTTTAGCATTAGATGATGTTTTAGAACAAAGCAAAATACACGATTTAATTCACAATGATTTTATCGAAATTTTAATGCAAAAAAGTGTTAGTAAAAAAACTTTGAAAAATATAAATATTTGTGTTTTTGAACCTATTTTTAGCACCAAAGAATACGATTTTTATTATAATTTAGAAAATGAGTAAAAACAAAATTTTGCCTTAAAAATAGATCAAAATCTTTTCAAAACTTTATTAAAATGTGGAGTAAGTATCACTCAAAAACACCTAAAAAAGCTACAAACCCTGAAAGAATTTTATACCTTAATGCATAAATTAAATCTTGAAAATTTTAATCAAAATTTAAATTATTACGAAAATCAAATATACTACACAAAAGACCATATCAAAATTCAATTAAAAAATTTAAATAAAATCACAAATTTTCAAGAATTTTTAAATAAAAATACAAATTTTATAGCTTTAAATCAAATTTTAGATATTTTAAGTCAAATAAAAGATTTATCTTCGTATGAAAAAGAAGAATTTTTACAAAATTATGATTTTAAAGATTGGCAGCATACTGATGGTGAAATTTTTGTATATGATAGACAATACATTAATGAAAACTCCATAGGTTTTTTAAAAGCAAATAAAGAATTTCAAGAACCAAAAATACGCTTACTAGGTTTTACACAAATTAAACCAAACAATAGCATAGAAAGTCAAGCAGAAGAAATATTTGATTATTTAATGCTAGGAGAATCTCTTTTTGATTTAGATAATATATTAAATTTCTTAAATATCATTAAACATAAAGAATATTGCTATGCCTTAAAAGCTAATATAACCTATGGATTAACTTACAGACGAATGATAAATTTAAAAGAATTAGCAAATTATCTAAAAACAGAAGAAATTAAAAATATTATATTTATCCAAAATGACGATGAGTGCTTTAACTCCTTAAGCAAAGCTTTGAAAATATTAAATTTAAAAGCAAATTTTGATTTTAAATTAGATTTAGATAATAATTTGCAAATTTTCATACTAGAAAATGAAGAGAATAAAAATTTAAAATCAGCTATTATGTTTGGAGATACCATAGAGGAAGAATATATTTTAGATTTTATAGTAAAAGAGCAGTTCAATCAAAACTCTCTTCCTTTACTTTTTGATTTAAATTTTAGACAAAATGGCAATGGAGGAATAGCTTTAAATTCTATTTTTTATCAAGGTTGTTGCTATTTGGAAGACAACTATACTAAAGTTGATAAATACATAGGTAGTTTTGATTTTTTTCAATGTAATTATTTTTTAAAATATTTTAAAAATGATTTAAAAAAGATCATTATAGCCTATATAGATAGAAGTAAAGAAGAGGATTTTAACATTGATGAAAATGTAGAATTTAAATCCAATTTTGATAAAAAATTCTTTGACTATGTTTATTCTTGTAAAAATTCTTACAATAATCTTTTTATATATGAAAAAAACAATATACTTTATATTATGTTTTGTATAGATATGTATCAATCAAATTTAGAAGATAATTTTACATGCATGAGCTCTTTTATAAATAAACATTTTCCACTAAGTGTAAAGGAAGTTAAATTTTATTCACAAAGTCCTTATGAAAAATTTAGACTAGAAACATTTTATATACAAGAACAAATACAACTAGAAAAATTACAAAACATTAAACAAACAAATGAAAATTTTATTTCATTGCAAAACATCAAAATGGCTAAAGAATTTTATGATACATTAAAACCTTTTGATAGTTTAAATGCTCTAAAAATTTATAATGAATTTAAAAAAATTTGCCTAACACCAGTGAAATTTTTAGAAAATACGGATAAAGATTATGTAGATTTTTTTATAAATATTGATACTTCACACAATAGACCATTTATAGGTGAATATTATATTTGTTTCAAATTTGAGAAAGATTTTTACACTTTTTTTAAAGATGAAAATCTAAACAGATGGGTTTTAACGATAACTTTTAGTTTATCATATGATGAGTATCTTAAGCAAAATAAATCTTACTCAAGCAATGATAACAATGGAGAATTTATTAAATATGCAAATTTAAAAGAAGTAGATGATGTGGAAGATCTAGAAATCAATTATAAAGAGCAACAAATAAGATGTGAAAAAATCTTTGACTTTATAGAAACAAATCCACTCTTTAAGAAATTTTTCAATAAAAACAATCCTAGGAATTTTAAATTACGATTTGCTACTTATGCTGAACAAATTGATGAAATAGTTTTGATTAATAACACTTGAATTAAATAAAGAAAGGAAAAAATGAAAACACTAAAAAATTAAAAATCAACAACACAAGAAAAAACAATGGATTTTAACACAGATATTTTAGAAAACTTAGATAATTTTAAAGCATTTTTAGATACAAAACCCAACAAAGAACTTTTAAAGGCAGTAGAAAATCATATAGATGATTTTATGGAAGGTGCATATAATAATTTAGATCCAGAAAACTACGAAGTTGCTTTTGAAGAAGATACTGGTATACCTTATGATGAAGCAGATGAGGATGAATTTAAGGATTGGTTTATTAAAAATGTGCTTTGTCATGATGATTTAAGTGAGATTTATAAAATACTAAAATCACTTGTTAAAGATTAAAACTCATTTTACAAAGAAAGGAAAAACAATGAAAACATTAGAAGAAATATTATCTTTGGAAGAAGATGTAGATAAATATGTAAAAAACTTATGTTTAGAATTTTATGATCTTGTAGAGGCTAACAAACTTGAAGAAGTTAAAGAATTTTTAAAAGATTATCCTGTGCCTGAAATATTTTTTGAAAAATGCTATACACCTTATTGGGATAGTGAAAACAAAAGAGCTATTATCGATCCTGTTATCGCTTTAGCTTGTGCAGGACTTGCTTATGATAAAAGTAAAAGTTTTGAAATGATGGAGTATTTTGAAAATTTAGGACTTAAAGCTGATGAAGTGTGCTTTGGATATAATGCACTCAATAGGTATATTGATAGAGATGGAAAAAATAAAGAAGTGATAGAGTATTTTTTTAAAAAAGGATGCACATTTGAAACTTATAATGAAGAAGGCGGCAGCACTCCTTTACATGAATGGATATTATGCGGCGAAGAAGTGAAGTATTTAGAAGAAGCTTTAAAACTAGGAGCAAATCCTAATATGAGAGCCATTAAAACAGAAAGTGAATTTAGCTTTACTAATGCAGGAGAAACCCTTTTTGCATAGAGCTGCAGAATCTGATGAGAAACCTATAGGAGCTTGTGTGGAAGTGTTAATCAAATATGGGGCTGATGTGAATGCGGCTAATTGTTGTATAAGTGATATTGAAGATGGAAAAATTGAATATTATGTTCCTGCTACTCCATTAGATAGAGCTAATACTTACGATATAAATAAAAACATAAAAATCTTAAAAAAAGCAGGAGCTAAGACTTGGGAGGAATTGGTTGAAGAATATGATATAGATACAAGCTTAGAAGAACCAGAACAAATTAAAATGTATGAAGAAAGAAGAAAGGATAAAAAATAAGATTAATTAAGGTAAAGAACAAAAAAAGGATTTTTCATTGAAATTTAATGATGTGAAATTTAAAATCAAAGAATTTGAAAGTGTGGATATCATCAGTGGTTATTCTCTTGCCTTTTATTTGCCTAAAGAAGAGCATATAATAGGAGAAGAAAACAAGAAGAGAAACAAAACAAAAAAAGATGAATATCGCATCCATAAAAGCAAATCTTTAGAATATATACAAGCAATCAATGAAGAAAAAGAAAAAGAAATTGAAAAACTTAAACTTCAAACCAATGAAAAAATCAATAAAGAATTTGATAAATTAAAAGATGATGCTTTGCCTGCTAAAGGATATAAAAGAAAAGATTATGAATACGATGTATTTTATGATATTTATACAAGTAATGATAATATAAAAAATCATATAAGATCATTTTCAATAGATAATGGCGTGGCAACAGCAACAAAGGATTTCTTGAAAGAATTTTATGAAAAATCTTTCAAGAATGAATCTGGTTATAAATGGTGTCTTATACCCAGACTAATCCGCAATGAAGGAGAATCTAGTTTTGATCCTGTGCCTATTTTAAATAGCAGCTTTGTCATTTCAGAATTAAGCAATATTAAGCAAAAAACTCTTACTTTTCAAAGAAAAATAGCCAATGTGGAACATCCAAATCATTTTGCTTTACAAAGCCCTAAGGTTTTTAAAAGTATGCTTGAAAATGAACAAAGCTTTACTTCTTATGGTGGTAAAGAAAAACAAATAAAAGATCTTTTAAAAAGCGCACAACATAAGCTTGAAACCATTAAAAAAGCAGATGGAATTTCTAAAAAAACTAAGGAAGCTTTAGAGAAAAAGCAAAGAAAAGAAGTTGAAAAATGCAAAAAATTGGAAAATAATAAGAAAAAAATTTCACCTGAGCTCATAGGAGATGCAGGAGAATATGCTGCTTCTATGCTTTTTACTAAAAGATCAACTAGGTATTTATCTAATAGAAGAAAACTAGATGCGAATTTTAACACTAAAGGTTTTAATCACACCATACCTGATTTTTTAATAACGCTAAATGATTACCCTACTTTAGTAGAGGTTAAAAATGTTCAAGATCAAGCTTTAACAGAACAAATAAGCTTTGAGTTAAAACTTGCTAGAGAATATGAGCTTGATTATTTATTTTTATGCAATCATTACACAAAATTAATAGATAATATAACTAATCTAAAGATATTTAATAAAGACAATAAAAACCATAAAGGATCAAGAAGTGGTTTTATCTACCACAGACATGCTCACAGAAGCATAAAGACAATATTTAAAGAAATGTATCTACATCACATAAAAGGAGCAGCACCTAATAAAATCATGATAAAAAGATTAAATTTAAATGACCCTGTTCATATAGAAGAAGAATTAAACAAAAACAAACAAATACAAAAAAACTAAAGGAAAAACAATGAAAACATTAGAAGATATCAAAGCTATGAGTTTTGAAGAAAAAATGCAAATTCAAAAACAGTTATTTGATTTTATTAGTAATAATGACTTGGAAAATGTTAAAAATCTTTTAAAAGATTATCCCATAAAAGAAAGCTTTTATGAGGCGCATTTTACATACCATCATAATAATGAAGATTATGAGCTATCTTTATTTGATCCAGCAGCAAGCTTATTAAGGGCCGCATTTGCTTGTGAAGAAAATAATAATGATTTTTCTATTTTAGATTATTTATTTGATGAGTATGGTTTAAGTTTAAAAGATCCTAAATATAATTTTGCTTTTCCTGATATGAAATATATCAAAGAAGCTAATGAAAAATACATCTTAATGAAAAAAGTAGAAGGAAATAGCATTATTTATCAAAAAGCTCTAATCTACGCATATATACTCACTAAAAACCCAAATTCTCAAATCATACAATATCTAGTCAATCGTGGAGCTAAATTTGAAGTGCATAAAGATGACTTTGGTTGGACTCCTATGCATTTTTGGGTTATGCAAAATAATTATGAATTATTAGAACTAGCTATTAAAGGAGGAGCTAATGTGGATATGCAAACCTTGCTTGATCCAAAAAGCAAATATAATGAAACCCTTTTATTTGAAGCTGTAAAAGAACCTGAAACTTATAAGGTTACACAGCTTTTAATCGAACTAGGAGCTAATGTGAATTTTGCTACCCCAAGAACTCCTTTAGATGATGCAAAAGGATCTAGAAATAAAAAACTTTTAAAAGATGCAGGAGCAATGACTTCAGAGCAAATTAGAAAAAAATATAATTTACCAGCATATGATTCTTCTCATTGTGAAATTAATGGAAAAACTGACTTTGATTTATTGGGTAAATATCGTGATGAATGCTCCAAGCTTTTAAACGATGCCATAAAAAAGGCTAAGGAGAACGAGTAGAGTGATAAAAATTAACTTTAGCTAAAACAAATTATAAGGAGAGATAATGAAAAATAAAAAATTATTGGATGATGAATATATGCAAAAGGTA
>NZ_VOWJ01000030.1 GCF_008011665.1 Campylobacter volucris | reverse complement strand
CAAAAACTAAATACTTTTGAAGAATTTTATCCTGCTATGGATTATCTTAATAAAAAAATTACTGATATGAAAAATAATTTAGAATTTGATAAAGATTATTATTTGGATTTAAGTACAACCATTCAACCCACTAAAAATGAATATCAAAATTTTGGCATTATGCAAGCAATGGATATAATTAATGCTATTTTATATATAAAAGCTAATCTTCCTTTTAAAATTATGAGTTGGGATATAAAGACTATTTTGGTAGGTTCTTCTCATGGAGGATATTTAGCTAATTTATGTGCTAAAATAGCTCCTTGGAATATTGACTATATTGTAGATAATTCTTCTTATGTATGTTTTAAGAAGATATGGAGAGTTATAGGATTTGGCAAAGAGATTGACTATATTAAATATCCTTGTTTTGCAACTTTTCATTTTTTTAATAATATTAAGCTTTGCTGTTTTGATAAAACCCATTGGACTACAAACAAACAATCTCCTTATTATTTTTCCAATGCTAGAAGAATGATTAGAGATATATTAGTAGAAGAACACTTAAAAACTCAAAGTTTTTATCCAAAACCAAAATATATTTTTTATCATTCTAAATTTGATATAGAAATTGCCCCTTTTGAAGATAAAGAAGAATTGTTTAGTATTTTAAAAAAATTAAGTTTTGATGTTGATCTTATCAAGATAATAAGTGAAAAAGATATAGATGGAAAATTTATAAAGAATTTAGAACATGGTATGGGTATGTCAATTAAAACTTTAATAAAAAAGCATTTAAATGAAATTTTAAAAGAACCTTTACAAGATAAATCGTGTAAAAAAGAAATTTCATATAAATGTGATGATTTAACTTATACTTTTAAAGAAGAGGATGATAAAATATTATTAGACATTCAAAAGACTAACAATGATAATCAATAAAACTTATGAAATCAATTCTTGTGATGATGTAGAATTAAATATAAAAAGAGAATCTTTACTAGAATTTAAATTAAGCTATGATGATACAAAAACTATAAAAGCTATAATATGCATCATACCAGGTGGTGCTGAAGATATGAATGATTATATTTATGTTGATGATTATTTAGCTAGAAATTATGAAGTAGCTATTATAAATATAAATTATCATTGTGTTGGAAATAGACCACATTTAGGCTCTAGTTTTTATTTAGATGATATAGATAAATTGATTTTAGATGCTAGTTTAAAGGCTATAAATTTAAACCATATAAATGCTTTTGGTATACATTCTTACGAAGAATTAAACAATACTTTTATAGGTATAGATCAAGAAATAGAAAAATTAAAAATAGATAAAAAATTAGATCAAAACTATAAACTCAAAACACATGTAAGTTTTTTACCATCTAAAAATGAATATCAAAATTTTGGCATTATGCAAGCAATGGATATAATTAATGCTATTTTATATATAAAAGCTAATCTTCCTTTTAAAATAATGGGGGGGGGGTATTAGAACAATTTTGTTTGGAAATTCATATGGAGGATATCTGGCAAATTTATGTGCAAAAATAGCCCCTTGGAGTATCGATTTTGTGTTAGATAATTCTTCTTTTGTTAATTTTTTTGGAAATATTTTTAGACTTATAGGTTTTGGCAAAGAAATTGATTTTACTAGATATCATGGAACATATATCGATATTTTGTTTAAAAATATATTTTTATATGTTAGTGATAAAACTTATTGGACAAGTAATAAATTTTCAAAAAATTATTTTTCCAATGCTAGAAAAATTATAAGGGAACCATTAAATAAAGAACACTTAAAAATACAAAGTTCATACCCAAAACCAAAGTATATTTTATACCATAGTGTTTTTTGTCGGCGGAAAAATAAAATGCAACCATAGAAAAATAAAATGATACTTTTTGGTTACATTTTATTTTTCTATAAAGCTTAAACTTAAATATAATCTTATAATCTTCTATAATTTAAATCATAAGTTCCAACCACTCTACCTATAATTTTAATTTCCTCATTCTCTTCTATAGTAATAGGTGGATAATTTTCATTATCACTAATTAAAGATAAGGGTCTCTTTCTTAATCTTTTTACAAAAACTTCATTTTGATGCTCTATTACATAAATTCCACCTTCAATCATAGAACCATCATCTTGAAAAACTATCATTTCGCCTTCTTTAATTGTAGGATGCATACTATCTCCTATTACAGGAATAATACCTATTTTTAAAAATCCCTGAATATTGAACATAAGTCTTAAATCTTGCTTATTGAATGGAATATGTTGCACAGAATTCTCATAATTGATAGAACCAAAACCAGCCGAAGCAGAACTATCTTTATAAAACGGAATTAAAACAATATCATCATTTATTATATTTTTTTCTTCAGTATTTTTACTTGATTTTTTAATTTCTTTGTCTTTTTCATAAATTAAAATATGTTTTTTGCTTAATCTACTAGGCCAATTATGCGCAGATTCTTTAGATAGTTTTAAATGTTTAGCTAACTCAAATTTATCTTTAACATTGTAAAAATCTATCATTTCTTGCAGTAATTGCTCTTTTTTTTCCATTTTTAAACCTTAAAAGTGTTTATGTAAAAATACTTGACTTTTTAAGTAAAATTACTTATAATTTGAAAAATTATTTACAAATTGTATCTTAAAAAATATCAATTTGAAATAAAAATTACAAATTAAAGGATGTGTTTTGTTAAAACAATATTTTGAAGACAATGGTATTAATCTTAAAAAGTTCGCACAAAAACACAATCTAGATTATATGAGCTTATTTCGTGTGGTTAATGGACTTTACTCTGAAAAATATAAAGCAAAAGCCAACACGAAAGCAGTTTATAAAAAACTTTTAGAACTTAAAATCATTAATAAGCTACCTAAGGCTTGTGCGTGAATTATTTCTTAGAAACCAAAGAAGCTTCACAAGTTTTTAATGTAAGCGAAGGTGCCTTAAGACTTGCAGTAGCTAGAAAATCAAATAAATACGAATGGTTAAAAGTAAATAATGCTAATGGTGGCAGAGGTGGCAAAAAACTACTATTTAAAATAAGCAAAGAACAGCTTTTAACCGCTTTTAATCAAGAATTAATCACTAATGATATTTTGATTTTTAATGAAAAAATGCAAAAGGTAGACTTAAATAATGTTATAAGTAATAATACTGAAAACAACATTATTAAAGAAAATAGTTTATGTTTAACAGAGCCAAAAAATAGTGATTTGGCTGTTTTAAATATAAAGTTTGAAAATTTAAGTGATGAAATCAAAGAAAATGCAAGAAATAAAGTAAAATTACTTAAACAAGTAGAAAAATATATTGAAGGTGGATTAAAGCAAAAAAGAGCTTTAGAGATATCACATATTTCTAAAATAGAATTTTTTAGAATGCGTAAAGCGTATAAAGAAAATGGCATTCTAGGTCTTATCGACACTCGCGGACTTCACCGCAAAGATAAAACAAAACTTAGCACTTGGATACAAGAGTATGCTTTAAGAGAGTATCGCTCCTTTGCGGCGGGGGGGTTTTATTTTACTGAACTTTGGTGGAAAATTCACAAAGAGGCGGCACAAAAAGAAAACTATGATTTTATAGGTTTTGATTTAGGAGAGGTAAAACCACTTTTTAGTGTAAAAACTTTGCAAAATTTCATCAAAAACTACTATAAAGATAAACCATTAGAACATTGTATTATCACTCAAGGCTTAGATCGTGCAAAATCTAAATTTCTACCTGCACTTGGCAATCAAAGAGAGCTTTGTGATATGAAAAATATGTGTTGGCAAATCGATAGCTCTCCAGCTGATTTTATAGTAAGAGATGATGGAACACTAGAACCTTTTCGCCCTCACATTTTAAGTGTCGTTGATGTCTTTAGTGGTATAGGAGTAGCTACTTTAGTAAAAAAATCTAATTCTTTAAGCTTAATACGCCTTTTATGGAAAGCTATAGATAAGTTTGGTAAGCCTGATATGATTAAAGGGGATAATGGTAAAGATTATCTTTCAAAAGATTTTCAAAGCTTACTTGATGGTCTTAATATAACTTATGATGCAGCTATTGCTTATGCAGGAGAACAAAAGGCTTTAGTTGAAAGAAGATTTGGAACACTTCAACATGCTGGTATTTCTTTATTTCATGGAGCAATAGGATCAAATTTAGCTAAAAGAGAAGCAATTGAGCAAAAAACTCCTAAAAAAGAACGACATGCTAAAGATGAGTATGGTTTTGCTAAAAAGACTAATCAAAAATTACTTCATACCTTTAATGAGGCTTGTGAATTTTTAGAAGCTGAAGTAATTAAATGGAATATGTCTAAAGTGCGTCGCAAAAAAGGCGTTAAAACACCACTTGAACTTTGGAACTCATGTGATAGAGCTATAGTAAAAATATCTTATGAAGAATTTTTATTTAATGCAGGAAATAAAGAGCTTAGGGTTGTTGGCAAAAAAGGTATTAACTTTGAAGGTAGAGTTTATAAAAGTGCCTTAATGCCAAGTGTTGGAACAAAGGTTAAATGTGTACAAAATATCGATAACATCAAAGAGCTTTTCATCTATGATATGATGGGAAAATTTATTTGCTTAGCGCTTGATGAAAGTATTGCTAAACTTAGCAAAGAAAGCTTTAAAATACTTAAAAAAGGCTATGAAAGCGAAGTTAAAGCTATCAAAGAAGTACTTAAAAAAGATGAAATTGCAGCTTTTACTAAACTTAATATTAAACAAGACTTACAAGATCTACAAGTTGCTTTTGAAAACTCACTTATAAAAGCTAAAGAAGTGCAACAAAAATCACTTGCTAAAGAAAATTTAGCAACACAAAGAAAACTTGAAAAAATTAAAAATGATACCAGTGCTGATGAGCTTATTTTAAACTCTAAAAAAGAAACTACAAATAATGAAAGCGAATTTGACATGGAAGCTTTTATGGATAGAAAATATTTTGCTGGTTAAAAATTGTTTAAAGCTTGATTAATTCAAGTTTTAAAGAGTTTTTAAAATCTAAAAACTTAGCAAAAAACAAAAGGATGAAAAATGGATTTAGTTGAACAAACAAAGAGATTTTTAAATACACAAAACATCTCTCAAAACAACTTAGCTGATCGTTTAGGTATTAATAAAAGCTATATGGTTGGATACATGAAAGAAGGTAGTGCTTATAAATATGCTACTAAAGTAGAACCATTGCTTGAAAAGTATATAAAAAGCTTCGTAGAAGAAAAGAGCATTAAAGAACTACAAACACCTTTTATAGTTACAAAAGATGTAAAAGCAATTAATGTAACTATAGAAAATGCTATGTGTAATCGTGAAATGGGGGTTATCATAGGCGAAGCAGGAACTGGCAAAAGTAGAGCCATTAAAGAATATGCTAATAAAAATGGCACAAGAGTAGTTTTGTTTGAAGCTACTACTGAAACTAGCAAAAGAATGCTTTTAAGCGGTCTTGAAAACAAACTTAATGTGTGTTTTAAAGGCTCACTTGATGATAAGATTAGAGGCATTGCTAGTGAGTTAGCAAGAACTTCAAAAGTTTTAATTATAGATGAGAGCGAACACTTACCTTTTAGAGCACTTGAGTGCTTAAGACGCATATATGATTTTTCAAACACCGCTTTAATTTTAGTAGGAACTAAAAAGCTTAAAAACAATCTTACAGGTGTTGGTAGAAATGATTATAACGAATATGGACAGCTTAGCTCTAGAATTGGTGCAAAATGGGAATTAAAAGGACTTTGCTATCAAAACAAAGAGGGCTTAAAAAATGATGATTTAAAAGCACTTTGTGATTATTTTTCCTTAGTAGATAAAAAAGCAATAGATTTGGTTTTTAATCTAGCTAGAGGTAATTTTAGAAAAAGCGAAAAGCTTTTAAAAAGAGCTAGTGATTTTGCTGATGGTAAAAGTATAGAAATAAAGCATATTGAAGCTGCAGCTGGATATTTACTATTAGGTTAAGAATGAATTTTGAAGAAATAGCTAGGGAATTAAATATCTCAAGAGTTAGAGTTGGACAAATATATAAATCTGCCTTAAAAAAGCTAGCTCATCCAAAAAACAAAGAAAAATGGAGAGAGATTATGGGTACCTTAGAAGCTTTAGAAGAGCAAAGAGTAAAAAAAGAAAATTTAATGCAAGGAGAAAGAAAATGAGAAGAATGATTAGAGGCGAAAGAGCTGATTATAGCGCTTCTTTATATGAGGTAAAAGGCGCGAGTATTATTTACAAAGAAAATGGCGCATTTGTGGATATTTTAAAAGGAATCTATCCTGATCATATTGCCTTAAAAATAATTAATCATGAAAAGAGCAAAAAGCTTAACAAAGGTGCTTAATTAAAGCACCTTGATTAAGTTTTTTAAAACTTAAATTTATTAGAAAGGAAAATTCATGGCAATAGTTTATATAGCTTCCCCTTATAAAGCTTTAGCTGTAAGAGAAAGTCAAAGAAAAGCACAAGCTATTAGCATAGCAACGCAAGAATGCTTAAAAATCATGCGTGAATGTGAAGGCTTTACACCTGTTTCACCTATTTTACAATTTAGCTATTTAGATGAAGAAAAGCACAGAGAAATAGCTTTAAAAATGGGATTAGAGCTTTTAAAAGCAAGTGATTATATTTATATGAGTACTCATGAAGATGCTAAGTATTCACAAGGTATGCAAGAAGAATTAGCACTAGCTAAAAAGCTTGGTATTAAAGAATTAACATTGGATTTGCCCTTATAAAAAGGGCTTGAGAGTAGTTAGAAAAAGAATTAAACACGCGATACTTTTAAGGTATGGCGTGGTTCTTTGGGATTACCAAATTAGAAAATACAATTTAAAGGAGAATAAATGGAAATAAAAAGTTTTGAAGATGTCAATTTAGCGCTTAAAAAAATAGCTGAATTAAGTGTAAAGATAGAAAAGATTAATGGTGATGTAACTTTAGCTTGCAATGAAATCAAAGAAGCTCATGCGGGTAAAATTAAAGTTTTAAACGATGAGCTTAAATATATGGAACAATGTATTAGCACCTTTTGTGAAAACAACAAGCATGAATTTGCTGAAAAAAGATCTAAAGAATTTACCTTTGGAAAAATTGGCTATCGTATAAGCGAGAGTGTGCCTTTACCAAGAGTAAAAGAAAAGCTAGAAGCTCTTGTAAAAGCTTTTAAAAGTTATGGGCTTAATGAATGTATTAGCTACAAAGAAGAGCTTAATAAAGATGCTATTGTAGGACTTGAAGATAGCACTTTAGTAAAACTTGGTCTTAAAAGAATGGTAAAAGATAATTTTAGAATAGAACCTCGTATTGAAAGTTTGGAGATTGAAAAATGAAACTTAGCAATATTGTTGCTTGGGTTTTATATCAGAGTGAATTAGAAAATTTTACTATTAAAGATAAAGATATTGATCCAAGCGGTGTTATTAGATTTTTAAAATTTAACAAAGTCCATTGATTTAATGGGCTTGATTAAGTTTTTAAAGCTTAAATTAAAACAAAAGGATGAGAATGTATGTAAATGCAAAGATTAGTGTGGATGATTTGGAGCTTGTCTCTCTTTATGAAATCATAGAACTTTTTAATAATTTAGATAATGACCAGCAAGAAGAGTTCTTTAGAAAAGTTGGCAGAATTAGCACCAAAAAAAGAATAAAAACTTTATTCAAAATACTAAATAATAACGAAGCTATAGAGCTTTTAAACGAGTTAATTAGCATTTTCAAAAGCGATAAAGAATGGCAAGAAATAGTTAAAAATATAAATGAAGATTAATATAGGAGGGTAAAATGGATATAAAAGGTATTGTTTTTAATGAGTGGTATATTTTGTTTATAGTTCTTTTTATAATAGCTTTGGTTTTAAATTATCACTATAGTAAAAAACAAAAAGAGCTTTTGATGTTAAACTTACAAGCATTAGAATTAAATTTACAACTACAAGAAGAAAGCATTAAGCGATTAGAAATTCAACAACAAGAATTAAAACTTCTTATAGATATATACAAGGATAATTTAGTAAAAATCAAAATATAAGAATTTAACAAAGCCCATTAAATCAATGGGCTTGATTGAGTTTTTAAAGGATGGTTTGTGAAATTTCTTACTTCAAAGTCTTTTAATGATGAAAGTGTGTTTTTTATAAAATTAAGAGCTTATCAAGCCTTACAAAATATGTCTAGACAAAGTTTAGAAAAATTTTTAATACAAAAATTCTTTAAACAGGCTGTGATAAAAAATAAAATTTTGGTTTTTTATTTTACAAATACCACTGCTTTAATGGAATTTAACGCAAAAAAAGAATTGATAAAAGCCCAATTAAGAATTATTTACAAACAAAATTTTGAACTTTTTTATAAGAATTATATGCTTATTTTTAAGGATATAAAAGCAGAGCTTATAATTTTAAAAAACATGCAAGAAAAAGAAGTTTTTAAAAAAGAAATCTTTATTGAAAAAAGCACAGGAAACTTTCATATTCACGATAATATTTTAAAAGAAAAATTTTTAGAACTTCAAGTTGTTATAAAAAACAATATTAAAAAGGATTTGAATGCAAAATCTTAAAAAACAACTTATAAAAATAATTCATACTCTAAGAAAAGATGCTCATTTAAGTGATGATGAAAGCTATCGCTGGATATTAAATAAAAGGTATGGTAAAAGCTCATCCAAAGATTTAAGCATTGAGGAACTTAGAGATTTTGCTATAGCTTTGGGGTATGATGAAAAGTTCTTAAAAAACACTAAAAAAACAAGGTATTTTAAAAATGAAAATACCAAAAATGGAAGGGCTACAAAAAAACAGCTTAATATGATACAAGCTATTTGGAGTAAAAATGCTAAAAATCCTACACAATGGGCTTTAAGAGAGTTTATTAATAATATTATTAAAAAGCGACCTTTACATCTTTGGTATTTAAGTATAAAAGATGCTAATAAAGTCATTTTAGGGCTTAAAAATTTAGAAAACAACAGCACACATTCAGCTAAGCGAAGCTAATGTTGTCTCATCAAAACAAAAGGAGATTAAAATGATTTTAGAAATACATTCTTATGATAAAGAGCTTTTTTTAACATTAGGCATAGAAAAACATTCGCAAATTACCTTTGCTGCCAAAAGAACAAGTATTGAAATAATACATAATGGAACTACTCATCAAATTAAAACCGATAAAGAATTTGGTATTTTGCTCAATGTAATTTGTATTATAAGAGAAAGGATTGATGAGAGCTTAGAAGAAAACGACAAAAGCTTAGTTATTGATATAGATGAGCTTATAGAAAATACTTGCAAAGAATTAGAGTAAAGATCTAATTCTTTTTTCCTTTTCACTCATAGGATATTGTTTATCCCAAGCTTCCATAAGTTTTCTTTCTTGATCTGATAATTTAATATTATATGTTTTACTCATATATAAATAACTTCTTGCAATATAGCCTTTAGAATAATTAGCAGGGTAAAATCTTTTTGCTTTAAAGTCTGTATATACTTTGCAATTTCCATATTGAGTATATTTTAAATTCAAAGGAGCCTCAGCATATCTAAAATTACTTCTATCACCATTAATCTCACCTATGGCAGGAACTAGGTTTTGCTTATCAGCTTCCATTTTTGCAAAAGTTGGATCATTTTGACAAGCTTTTCTACCGCCTTCTCTCCAACAAGGTAAATGTTTGCCAAAGTTTTGTGCAGGCATAATATGTTCCCATTCTATGCGTTTTGCTCTTTGATTTATTTTACCTTTTTTAGTATATTCATTGCGTGGAGTGTATAAATCACTTTTAACTACTTCAAACTTAGTGTATTTTCCTTTTTTATTTGCTTTAAATGGGGTATTACAATAAAAATCATATTGATAAGCACTACCTAAGCTCTCATATAGTTCAACCAATTCTTTCTTACTTTGATTAAAATTATCACTAGCTAATAAAGATAAAGATGAGAATAATAAAATAAATAAGAGTTTTTTCATTGTTTTTCCTTTATATAAAAATGTAATTATAATCTCAATTTACCAAATTTTATTTTTTTAGATAAAATTTTAAAAATCTTTATTTAAGGCTTAATGTGCTCTCTAATAATGAATATTTTGATTATTTTATTGATTTTGTGAAAAATAATGACAAGCGTGAGATTTTAAAAGAATTTGGTGGTGGAAATATTTATATCCCAAGCTACAAGACTTTAATGAGAGATGAAGAATTAAAACAAGATTTTAAAACACTTATAAAACAAGGTTTAACCACCAAAAATGCAAGTGTAGAATGTGCCAAAAAATATGATTTAAGCTTAAATGCTGTGTATTTAATCACTAAAGAATTAAGAGAAAATTTAGAACCAAGCTTGTTTTAACTTAGACTATTTTGATAATAAAAATCAATTAAACTTATAATATTTATTGTAAATTTTGCAAAAATATATTAGAATATATATGTATATATTTTAATATATTAATTTGGATTAAGAATAATGACAGAATATAATATAGTAAAACTTGATGGTGGTGATTTTAATCAAACTGATAATGCATTAGGTCAGGTTATACAAAATCATGCTTGTATTATATTTATAATAATTATAATTGCAATATTCTGTTTTACTCTTGTTAAAATTTTTAAAACAAAAAACAACAAAAGCGTAAAGCGTAATTCTCATAAAAAAAGAAAGGAGAAATCATGATTATCTTAGCTCTTATCTTAACAATAGCTTTTGGTTTATTTTCGCTTTCTTTGATAGCAGCAAGTGAAGAATTTCAAAAATTCAAACCAGAATTTGAAAGGCTCTTAAATTCTAAGAACGAAGCCATAGTAATGCTAACAGAAAAAATGATTAAAGATTCTTTATCTTTTTTTAGTATTTATTGCTTTATGTTTAAAAAATATAAAAATATAAATAATAAGAAGCATATTAAACTTACCAAAGAAGAAGAAGAAGCTATTAAAATTTTAACGACTAGCTATTTAAAAATTAATGCAACAGCCTATTGGTATAATTATGTAATTATCTTTATACTTATTTCTATATCTAATATGTTTAGAAAAATCAATTTTTCGATATTTAATATCCAAGAGTCAATATCCAATATTGAAAAGACAAATTTGGCTTACACAAAATAGTTTTTTAGCTTTCAAATTCAACGCTAACTATATAAGCTGAGTCATTAAAACTATGACTCACGCTTTTAATACTAAATTCATAATTATCCATATTAATATCTTTAATCTTAAGTTTGCCACCAGCTCTTATTTCTCTTCCTATAAGCTCGCATCTTCCATTTAGCCCACCTTTTTGAAGCTCATTTAACTTACTTTGTGCTTTTTTAAAAGCTTCATTATCACTTTTTGGTTGTGATATATGCATTTTATAAATATTTTCCCCACTTCCTACTTTTATACTTTTTATCTTTGCTTCATCTATATCTTGCCACTCTACTATCACAGCAGAGTATTCATTTCTACCACTTTCTGAAATTTCTAACGAGCTACATTCACATAAGGCTATCTCAAAGCAAGGTAATTTTTCATTTTTACTTGTAATGTTTGCAGCATTATCTCCTATTTTTCCATCTTTTGGTGTTATGATTAAGGTATTTTCTTTAATCATGCAAATAAATCCATATTCAAAACAAATCTTATATAAAAATTCTAAGTTGTTTTGATTGTTTTGTAATATGCTTACAATATTTTGATCTTCTCCGCTTGTTTTTATCTTTAAACTATTTTCACTCGCTAATTTATTTGCTATAGTAAAAAGTGTAGTATTTTCAAAGCTTCTTGTTTTTTTATCTTTTATGTTTGTGTCATTTTTTCCACTAAAATTAACAGCACTAGCCCTTACTTCTGTAGTATTTAAAGTGTAATTTTTGCTCACAACATTTACATTAAAAGTTCCACATTTAAAAAGCTTTTCAAAACCAAGCCAAAGTTCTAAACTATCCCCAAACAATGGTTTAGAGTAAAGCCCAAAAAAGCTTAAGCTAATCTCATCGCTTTCATTACCTTCTTTATCTTCATAAGAAATACTGATAATATTTTTAGAAAGCTTTTGTGTAACATCTTTTCCTTTTGCAACAAGTTTAAATCTTGGTTTTCTTACCATAAGGCTTTTTCCTTATCCTCTTTGATTTCAAGTTGCGGTAGAATAATCTTATCTCCTGCTTTTAAAATAGGTTCTAATTTTGGATTAGCTATTAATACCTGCTCAAAACATCGTAAATTTTTATAATGTTTATCAACTATACTATCAAGCCTTTCATTGTTTTTAGCTATATAAATCTTATTCATCAAAGTCCCTTTCTAAATCCATACTAAAGCTTTGTGCTACAAAGCCACTTCCATCTACAAATGCACTTCTATTTTCATTTAAAGCCAAAATCACAAACTTACCATAATACTTTCCATTAGCCCCTGTTAAAATATAAGATTTTTGTTCTTTTGCCATATTCTCAAGTTTATCTAAGTAAGTGTTTCTATCCCCTTTTAAAGGCAAGGTTTTGCCTTGTATTTTAATCTTTTCACTTTCTTTAGAACTTGCAAATAAAGCATTATGATTATTAAGTCTATTTTGACTTTGTATGTTGTATTCTAAGCTTCTTTCTAAATTATCAAAATTTAAAGCTTTAAACTCAAATTCTCCTAAAGCTAAAACCATTTAAACTCCTTTTTAGTTTTGCAAAGCTAAAATTATCTTAGTTAGATAGGGTTGATGGTTGCAATGTAGTAGTTGAGGATGTGCGGTAACCAGTCCGAGAACACATCGTATTGTGGGTGCAAGTCCCACCGCTCTATCTAATTTTTTCTAAGTGCTTAAGACCTTTTCTATCTTTATCCACTTTCCCAAGTGTAATAACCGCATTAGTTTTTCCAAATTTTTTTAGTTTGTAATCAGGTCTTATAATGATTTTATTCACTTTTTTACTATTTTTTATATCATCAAAAAAATAAACTAAACTTTCTTCTTTCTTGTCCCAATAAACCTCTTTTGCTTCATCTAAAACCTTAACAATTTGCTTGATTTCATCCACACTTAAGGCTTGATTATAGTTTGCTTTTCTTTTAGGATTTGCGTGTAAAAGATTGTTTTTGCTAAGTGTAAAGTATAAATCCTCTAAGTCTTTTTTGTTAAGCTTTTCTAAAAATTCCTTAGTGCTTTTATCCATTTTACCCACTTGAATGAAATTAATAGGATATTTTTGGTTGTCATTAACAATAATTTCATCTATCATTTCATCTAAACTTTTTTGCCAAGTATAGAGTTCTTTTTCATGAGTAAAACTCTTAGCTTCTTTTGTTTTTTTGGCTGCAATACTTAGCATGTTAAGTTTTATGAAATTTTGAATTACTTCGGTGTTTTTTTGCTTATAAAGCTCATCTAAAAGCTCTTCTTCATTTAAACCATTAAAATTACTTTCTTTAGTACTTGATGGTGGTGTTTTTAAGCCTTTAACTTCACTTTCTCCTAGATTTATAACTTTACATCTACAACCATAATCATGCATGTTTACATGTGGATAGTGCGTATCCCAAAAAGGGTCATCTTTATGTAAAACTATGCCATCAAATGCTCTATGCTTATCTCTAACATGCGAATCTTGTTTTGTGCAATATTTAAGATAAGGCTTGATGCTTTTCATTTGATTTTCATAGATAGCTTTGGCTTTAGCTTTTCTTGAGTTTTCTTCAAAAATCTTTTTTAATCTTGCACTATTAAAATTGGTTTTTTTAATTTCACCTGTTTTTCTATTTATAATTTCTTTTGAACCCCACCAACCCTTAGCTTTTAATTTTTCTTCAGCAATCTTATTCCAAGTACTAAATTTATCTCCATTTTTTATAGCATTTATTAAAGAATCTTGTATATCTTTTAACAAGCTTTCATCTATAAGCTTGGCAATAGTAAAAACTTTTTTATGAGAAGAATGTGAAAGCTCATCATAATCAAAGCTAACTTGTGGCTTTTTATTTTTTAAAAATAAAACAGCTTCACTTGGTTCTTGGAAAAAACCTATTTTAGCGTTTGGCATTTTAATCCTCCAAATATCCCAGGATATTAGAATTAACTAAAGACATATAAAGATATTTTTCAAAATCAGCTTGCTTTAGACTAGAAAAACTCCCTTGAAGTTTTTCAAATACTTCATCATAATTTTTGCTCTCTTTAATAGTTTTTTCAAATTGTTCTTTGAAAAATTTTGCCATAGCCTCATCAACTTGTAAATATTCTTTTTGCTCTAAAGCTTTATCTATAAAATCTTCTTCAAAATCTTCTTTTAAAGTTGCTTTGTTTTCAAAAATTTCTTTATCCTTATCATTAGTTGTTAAAATTTCTTTAACAAGCTTTCCATCTACATTATAGGTTCTTTTAATATATTCTTCATCAAAACAAAAACCCATATTAAAAAGTTTTAAATCCCTTTCGCAAAGCTCATTTTTTGGCTCTGCTTCATTAAAAAATTGCACAAAAAGCTCATCTTTAAAATTATTGATTTCTTTGAAAAACTTAATGGCACGATTTAAAATAAAAAGAACGATTTGTCCATCTTGAGCAGCTAAGTCTTTTCTTATTTGATTATGAGACTCTGCAGCTGCTAAAGAGCCACCACTTACTTGAGAGCTTAAATTAGCTCCTAAAACTACACTTCTTATTTGATTATCAAGATAATCAATAATTTCATTATAATTTGCCTTATCCGTTGGTTGAATTAAATCAAGTTCTTCTTCTTTATCAATAACGGCACTATCGCCATTTAGCATTTGATGGATTTCACTAGCTAAGACATCAGGATCACTATCTGTCTTTGCAACAGCCCAAGGAGAGCCAAACCTTTCTAAAAATTCTATCCAAAACTTTAAACTTGCATTTTTAAGTTTTACTGGAAAATAAAGTTTAGTTAGCAAAGCATCTCCATTTTTAAATAAGAAATTAGATCCAAAAAGCCCATAAATTGCTTTTTTATCTTCGATAATTTCATCATATCCATTACCATTATAAATTAATTCATCATTTTCATTAAAGCTAAAATTTCTAAAATCTCTTTGTTTTAAAATTGGAAAGTAAAAACCATCTTTTAACTTGTAATTGACTTCAAAGATATTAAGCCCATAAAGATAGGTTTCTAAGATTTGACCTATTAAATCAGGATTGAAAAGATACTCAAAACTTTCTTTTATTTTTTCATTTTCGCAAACGATTTGAAGCTCTTTAGCTAAAATCACGCTTCTGCGTGATTGATGAGCTTGAGTAAAACTTAGATCTTTAAAAATCATTCTTTGATCGTTTTCGCTGATTTTAAGCGCATTTAAATAGTTTGAGTTTATAAGAGTGTTGATAAGACTATTGTTTTTTAAAACAACTTCTCTTTTAGATTTGATTTCTTTTTTCATATTTTTCCTTTAAAAACGCCTTATTCTTGGAACAGAGCTAAAATGATGTTTTCTTCTTTTAATACTACTTTTTGTTCTTGCTAATAAAAATGCTCCTGCTAAACTATCAGGTGCATCATCGTTTTTACCCTCTGGAAATTCTAAAAGTTGATTTATAAGCATACTTTGGCTTTTATGTAAAAAAAGTTCTTCATTTTCAAAGGCAAGGCTTAAACTTTCAATACGCTCAAACTTACTAGTGCTGTTATTTTTACCTCTTAATGGTAAGAACACTCCACTCTCTAAACTTTTTTCTTGTATCCATTTTTTTAAGAAAAATTGACCGCCATTAGTTTCAATTTCAATTAAACGGCACTTATAATTTTTTTGGAGGTTAAAAATAGTTTTTATAATACTTTGTGCTTTTAAAATTTTAACAATACTTTCTATTACATAAAAACCATTTGCAGCTTTACCAATAACAGTAATTGCTGTATAATCACTTTTTGCTTTCTCTCCTGCTGGATCAATATACATGTAATATTGGCTAATAGGTGGCAAGTGATTGTAAAAATTAATTGTTTCAAGATTAAATATTTGGTTTTCGCTTCTTGGATTATTAAGCTGTTCTTTATTGAAAGCTTTTAGGTTTTCAGCTCTTAATTTCATTAAATCTTCTAAGCTTTTAGCCTCACTCCAAAGAACTTTAGCGCCTTTATCCATTAAGGTTTTATTTTTTAGGTAAAAATTATGAGCACTTTTAAAATCACTATTTCTATAAAGCGTAGCATACTCATCCCATAAATCAAGTCTTTGTGGAAATTCTTCAATAGAACGAAATACTTTTGGATTCCAAAAACCAAGTTTTAATTTTCTTGCTAGAACGCTATCATTATGCAAAATTGTACCAATATAAAGCACATCAAGCTTTCCATCAGCACTTCCTAAGTTTAAAACAGCCTCATCTACCCAATCTTCTAATTTATCTCTTTGATCTTTACTTCTAACATTGGTGTCATTTTCTAAATCATCCAAAATAACCAAATCAGGTCTTTTAACCCCATATCTAACACCACGCAATCTTTTTCCACTACCAAAGGCTTTAACCTTAACACCGTTATTACTAACAAATTCTCCAACACGCCAAGTCTTACCAATTCCTACTACTTCAGGAAAATCAAGTTTTAAATGTGGATTATCTTCAAGTTCTGCTTTTATAGCTTCAAGCATTCCTTCCATAAGCTCTACTGCATCTGAGATTTCTACTATAAAGCTTTTATAGTTAAAAACTAAACACCACAAGGGAAAAAGCTGTGAGGTATAAGTTGATTTACCATGTGCTCTTGGGGCGGCTATAGCATGTTTTTCTCCTTTGCTCTCTTTTTTAAGAGCCAATTTTTCAAAAATTTTATTTAAATGCAAATGTAAAGCACATTCACCTTTGATGGTAAAATAATGTGGAAAGTAAGTTCTTGCAAAATAATCAAAATCCACACTTGCTTTTTTAATTCTCTCTTCTTTTAGATTAGGGTTTAAATGGCTCTCATGTAAAAATTGAGTTTTTAATTCATTTTTAAGAGTATCCATCCATTCTAAAAAGTCTTTTCTTTGCATGGCACCTTTTAGCTCATTTGGAGTATTCTCGTGTTTTAGCTCATTTGAGATTAAAAACTCATCCAATTCTTCTTTGGTAAAAAGCATTACTCATCCATTGCTAAGATTTCTTTTTCTATCACGCCACTTTCTAAAAGCAATACTAATTTGCTCACACAATCTTTATCGTTTTTCAAATGGCTTATTATGATTTCAACTACCTTTTTAGCGACATTTAAACGATAAGTACTTGGATCTTCAAGTCTTGCTACTTTTCTCATTTTTGAAAAACTATCGCCTATTCTTGCGATAGCTTCAGTTTTTTTCTCAGCATTCATTTTTTCATCAGAATTGATATTTTCAATCGCACGAAACATTTGATCTGTAAAGCTTTCATATAAAGATGCACTTTCCTTATCTTTAATTTTTGAAGTTAAAAGACTAGTTTTAACCTTATCCCAATCTCCATCTTTTGCTTTGTAATTTCTTATAGTTTTTTCATTACGGTTTAAAATTTTTGCAATTTTAAAAATATCAAAACCTGCAATATATAGTTCTTTTGCAAGCTCTTTGATCTCATTGCTAGCCATTTATACTCCTTAAATCCATTCTTCTTCTTTTGTGTTTAAACGCCCTAGCTTTGTTTTGTGGAATAAATTCATCTTCATCAATTTCAGTTGGAATTTTTTTATTAGCCATTTTTAAAAGCAAATCATTAGCCCATTCTATAATTTCATTCAAACTTTCCTTTGGAAAATCATTGCGGCGTTTTAATTCCATGATTGTAAGCTTTACACAAATATCTTTTAAAAGTGGAGTTGGGTTTTTAGGTATCTTTATAAAACTTGCAATATAACTTTGTGCATCATTAATAGCATCATCAATCACTTCTTTATCACAAACTCCATCAGCGTTTAAATCGCTAAGTTCTGCTATGGCATGAATGCTTAACTCTTTTATCAAATCTTTTTCATCTATTATAGAAAGATGCATTTTAGTTTCTGTGATAAGTTCTTCTTTTAAAGTGTCTTGATAATTCATTTTAAAAACCTTTTTTTAATATGGTTAAAATATGGTTAAAATCATTTAAAATCTTTTTCTAATATCTTTTTAGCTTTAAAAGCATTTTTTGCTTTTAAAGCTAAAATTGTGCGTTTTATTCTAAAACAAGCTTAATAAGCCCATTTGGTCTAGTGCAAACTGGCATAGCTCTCATTTCGCCTACGATTTCAATTCCAGCACCGCGAGGTAAAATTTCAGGTTTTGAAACAAACATTAAACTTGGTGCTTTTCCTAAAGCATCAGTATGGTTTGCTCTTGTATAATAAATACGATTAGAATTATCCTTTGGTACAACCATACCCTCAGTGCCTTTTAAAAATTCAACGCTTTTTCCATTTGTATTTTTATATTTTGCACTATAGCGGCGATATTTAGCCCCATATAAAATTAAGGACTTATCTTTATCATCCCTAATTGCAAGATGATTTTTATAAAGATCTTCGCTTAAGGCTAAATTAGAAATAGCCGCAAAAAGTTCATTTCCACAAAGCACTTCATAATCAGCACTTGTTCCAAATTCATCAATAATTGCCGTATCAATTGCATCACAAACACTGCCTAAAGTCACACTCCCGTCTTTTTTAACGCTAACAACTTTCTTGCTTGTGCTGCCAAAGTCAAAAAGCACATTTCCTTTGCCATCTAAAATCTTGCCAAATAAAGCACCGTTTGCCATATATTCAAGTGTAGTGTTAAAGCTTTCTTTCATTTCTTTAACCAAAACCCCAAGAGCCCCACTTAAGCTTTTAGCCTGAGCTTCTTGCAAAGCCAAAGACCTTAAAGAATTAATCTCACTTGCACTGATTCTTTTTGCTAATGCAAAGCGTGGTAAAGGTATATTTAAAATAAAAGCATCTTTGGTATTTTCTAAAGAATGTTCCCCATTATCTGAAATGCTATTTAACACAATTCCAGCACCTTTTATAATTTCAACTCTTACGGTGCTCTCAAGGCTTGGTATTTTATCCTTAAAAAAAGTATCGCTTACAAAGCGAGGTGAAGCTTTAGTTTGATTGATAACTTCAGTTACTTTTGTGCTTGAAAAAAGTTCCAAAAGTTGCTCTAAATCCATTTTTACTCCTTATTATTGATAATTAAATTTTGCATAAAAGCTTTTTTAAGTGCACTTGCATGAACACCTTTTAAATTGATTTCTCCTGCTAATAAAACCCCATAAACTCCAGAGCTTAGAGCGTGATCTTTAAGCATTGCTAATTTAATATTTTCTTTTGCACTAATATCTTCATCTGGACATTTCTTAAAGCTTTCTCCAAAATCTTCGCTGATTAAAAGCGTTCCAAGAGCCAAGCTTTCATTAGTTTCAAGTTCAACTTTTGCATTGATTGAAAGTAAATCTTTATTGATAAAACTTTCAAGGCTTTTTGGCATAGCAATTAAAGGATCATTACTTAAACTTTTTGGTGTGACCTTTGATGGCATTTCTTCTCCTTTTTCGTTTATCAGCTCCTTAGCGGTTTCATTTTCACTCACAGCCTCTTCACTGCTTGAACTCTCATCTTCTAAAGACAAAGTTTCAGGCAAGTCTTCATTTTCTAACTTTTCAGTTTCTTTTTTAGCTCTAGCCATTTTTAATCTCCTAACATCATTTTTACAACATCAAGCTCACTAGTTTTTGCTGTGTTTTTGTTTGCAAAAAGATTATTTTTTGGAATTTGTGCGTTAGCTTGGGTATTATTAGTATTTAAAAAACTTTTAAAGCCCTCTAAATCTTTACAAGCATAAGTTAATGCCCATTCTTTTTGACAATTCGCAATTTTGCCAGTGCTTAAAGCATTATCAACTAAAGAACTCGCCAAGTTTTTAACGCTTTCTTCGTTTTGCTTTTTTAAAGCTTCATTTTGCTCGGTTAAAGAGCTGTTTTCATTTTTTAAAGCTATAATCTGAGATTCTAGCTCTTTGATTTTTTCATCCATTCTCTCTCCTTTGTTTTGATGAATATTGTTTTTGTTCGCAATGAGTTCGCCTAGCTCATCAATAAATGGCGTATTTGTTAGTGCGACTGAGTGAAGCTTAGCTCTTACTAGTTCTCCACTTTTATTGTCTTTTGCATTAAATTCAAACACAGGGGATAAATAGCGGTATTGCTTATTTGCTATATATTTTTTAGCTTCTTCGTTAAATTCAGCCTTAGCCATTAAGGCATCATTTTCCAAGTAAAGCTCTTTAATCCAACCTGCAGCTGGAGCTTTTTTATTTTTCAAACTTTGGTGCTCATAATCAATAACCAAATCAATCTTTTTTTGCTTAAAATTATCAATCATAGATTCTAAATCTTTATCATCCACCTTAAATCTACCATTATTATGTCCTTTCCACTCACCCTTGATTGCTACTTTTATAGGCTTATCACTGTTTACTTCAACTAAATTTTCTTTATTTATAAAAAGCACTTTAAATCCTTAAAAAATCATTTTTTGGCAAAAAACAACTTTGCAAAGTTCTTGCATAAATACTTAAATAACCATGATCACTAACTCCTTCATAAATCTTTTTAAGATCTTTTAACTCTACTCTAAAGCCATTATTAAGTTCTGCATTTAAAAGCACCTTATCAACGCTTTCTATAGTGTCAAATAATTTATGTTTTGCATCTATTCTATGTTTGGATGTTTTTGATTTAGTGTGAGTTAAAATATAAAGTTTCCAAGTGCCTATTTTATTTTCTAAATCTTTATAGCTTTCTCCTTCAAAATCAAGCAAAAGCGAAGCTTCTAAGCCATTGATGCAAGTTGCTATATTTTGAGTGTTTTCAAATTCCCCTAAATATGCTCTGATATTAAAATCTTCAAGTAATTTTAAAAGCTCAACTTCAAATTCTTTAAGCATTTGTTTCCTTATAAAAAATTGATGGCATTTTAGAATGAGAGTTTTTTACTTTCAAATAATGATTTTTGCACAAATGTTTTAGCACAATTTTTTTCTATTTTTTAAAGATCCTTTTTTATTAAACTTGCAGCAATTCAAAGGAGAAGAAAATGAAAGCAAACCCTTATTTTAAACTTGATGAGTTTAAATGTAGATGTGGAAAGTGCCAACTGCCAAAAGGTGTACCAAGTGATGAGCTTGTGGATATTCTTTGTCAAATAAGGGAGCATTTTAACTCACCTTTAATTATAAATAGTCCATATCGTTGCCCTGAATATAATGCTAAAGTGGGTGGTGCTCCAAAATCTCAACATACTATTGGCAGTGCAGTAGATTTTGTAGTTAAGGGTGTTAAAACAGAGGAAGTTCATCAATATGTTTTAGATAGTTTTGGCGAGAGAGGTTTAGGGATTGCTATAAAACATAATTTTGATAATTCTTATGCAGGTTTTGTGCATATTGATACGCGTGGCAAAAAAGCAAGATGGACTTATGCTTAAAGGTTTAAAATGCTTGATATATCTAAATTATTTGGTTTTGAAAAAATAGCCATTTTTGCATTAGTTGTTTTAAGTTCTTTTTTGTTTTTTAAAAACCATACTCTAACTTTAGAAAATGAAAATTTAAAACTCAAGTCTTTGCATTTAAATAGTGAAATAAATGTATTTAAAGATAAGTTAAAAGAGCAAAACAAAGCTATTGAAAAATTAAAAATAGAGTTAAAACCCAAAGAGGTTTTAAAAGAAGTTTTAAAGGTTGATAAAGTTTTTATCAAGGATAAAAGCTGTCAAAGTGAGCTTAATGCTTATAAGGAGCTTTTTAATATCTTAGGTAGCAAGCAATGAGAATTCTTTATATAAAACTATTAATCATTCCTTTTGTTTTAAGTGCTTGTGCTAGCAAGGATATTTTGATTAAAACTGAATTTAGCGAGGTTAAAATACCTGTTAAATGTCCTTTAAAGCTTCCTTTAAAACCTTTAAACAAGGGTGATTTAGCTAGTGCAAAAGAGCTTAGCAAGTATTATTTGCAAATAGAAGAGATCGCAAAAATTTGCACAGGAGAGGATAAAAATGAAACTAGTTATTGAACTTACAATTGCTTCTTTGTTTTCTAGTTTTTCTTTAGCATTATTTTATTTGATTGAAATTCTTACAAGGAACTAGCATATGAAATTAGAGGATATTTTTGTATATATTGTTTTAATGATAGTAAGCTTTATAGCAGGACTTGTAGGAATAGTAACTAAAAACAAACTAAGTAAAGAGCTTAATCTAAAAGGCAAGTTCGCACTCTTTTTAAAAGGTATGCTTGGATCTATGTTTGTAGCATACTTGGTTTTTGAGATTGTAAGTTATTTAAATTTTGGTGTCAAATTAAGCGTTGCTATAGGTGGATTTGCAGCTTATATGGGAACTGATGCATTGCTTAAAATAGAACAGCTTGTAGAAAAAATCATAAGCAAGAAAGTAGAAAAACTATGAATGAACTTGGCATCATTTGCGACATTAAAGACAATAAAGCAAAAGTTGCTATTGGAGAAATGGTAACTGATTTTTTAAGTGTTTTTCAAACAATTTCGAATTCTTACGCAGTGAGCTTTTCACCTTTAAGAATAGGAGAGCAAGTTTTAGTAATGCCTGTGCGTGGAGACTTAAATTCAGGTGTAATTTTACGCGGACTTTATCAAGAAAAATACAAAGCAAAAAACACAGATGCTAATACTTTTAACATAGACTTTGAAGATGGAACACACTTAGAATACAACTCTAAGACAAGCGCTTTAAGGCTTGATGTAACTAAAGATATAAATATTACTTGTGTAGATAAAACCATCAATAATCAAAACGACACCTTAAACACTCAAAGTCATACCACAAACGCTAACACCATAACGCTTAATGCTCCAAGCATTAATTTAAATGGTAATACTCAAATTGCAGGAGCAATTTCTACAAGTGGCGAAGGTGGAGCAAGTGGAACTTTTAGTATA
Organism: Campylobacter volucris; assembly: GCF_008011665.1. Taxonomy (GTDB): domain Bacteria; phylum Campylobacterota; class Campylobacteria; order Campylobacterales; family Campylobacteraceae; genus Campylobacter_D; species Campylobacter_D volucris_A. The sequence goes on along the minus strand of NZ_VOWJ01000030.1, from coordinate 12,427 downwards.
AAAGGAAATTTAAATTTAATTGGTGATTTAAAAGTTAGCGGAAATATAAGTGATGGAAAAGGTGATTTAACAAATCATACTCATTCTTGCACAGATGGTGCTACGGCGGTAAGTAGATGAAATATTTAACTAGTATTGAAGAAAGTGTTAAAGACATTTTAATCACTCCTTTGGGTTCAAGAGTAATGAGACCTGAGTATGGTTCTTTGCTTTATACATTAATAGATAGAAAAATTGATGATGATTTTAAAATCAAACTTACTAGATATACAGCAGAGGCTATTTCAAGGTGGGAAAAAAGAGTAAAGCTAAAAGGTGTGCGTTTAAATAAATGTAAAGATAATAAATTAAACATTACCTTACTTTTTGAAAACTATCAGGATTTAAAAGTGGAGCTTGATAAATGAGTGAAATTTCAAACGCTAATAATACATACTTTAAACAAAGCTTTTTAAAAGATATTCCCTATCCACAAATCATAGAAGAACTTGATTTTGAAAAGATTTTAAAAGATCTTGAGGAGCTTTTTAAAAGCTTTTTAAATGAAAATGTAGAACTTTTAGAATCAGATCCTTTTAAAGCTATATTGGAAGCTCTTGCTTATAGAGAAATGATAATTAGAGCAAGAATTAATGAAGCAATAAAGGCTACTTATCTTCATTATGCTAGCGGAAGTGATTTGGATAATGTGGTGGCTAATGGATATTTAATTGAAAGGTTAAAAGGTGTTAAACCTACGGCTAAAGTAGAGTTTGAATTAAACGCTATTTTAACTTACGATGTTATCATCCCAAAAGGTGCCATTTTTTCAAATGAAAAAGCAGACATCGCAATTTTAAAAGAAGAAGTGATAATCAAAAAAGGACAAAGCAAAGCACAAGGTATTCTAGAGCTTGATGAATATATACAAAGCAAAGAAAATAAAACTGAGTTTTTACAAACCCCACTGCCTTTTGTAGCCAAGATTAAACAATTAGAATATTTTAGCGGTGGAGCCAGTGAAGAAAGCGATGAAGCCTTAAGAGAAAGAGCTGTAATGAGTGTGCATCGTTTTTCAACCGCAGGAAGTGAAAAAGGATATATCTATCATGCTTTAAGTGCAAGTGCCAAAGTAGCTTCAATTAAAGCTTTAAATAATGGAGCAGGAAAAGTAAGAGTTATTATTAAAAGTGAAGATGAAGCAAGTGTTGATGTGGTCAAAGAGTATTTAAGTGCAGATGAAAGAAGACCTTTAACTGATGAAGTAAGCGTCGAGTTAGCTAAGAAAAGAGAGTTTATTATAGAAGCTAAACTTTTGCTTTTAGAATTAAGTCGTGCTAATGAAATTAGTGAAAAAATAAATGCTTTACAAAGTGATTTTGATTTAAGTGTAGATTTAGCACTGGGATTTATTTATAAATGCTTACATCAAGATGGGGTTTATAAGAGTGAGATTTTAAGCATTAAAGAAAAAATTACAAATGAAGAAGAGCAAGAGTTAAAAGACTTACCTTTAGCAAACATAATAATAGCTGATGATGAGTTTGCAAAAATTAGTTTTGAACTTAGCTATGAAAAGGCTATATTATGAGTAACTTAGTTTTAAACCACCACCCAAAACAAAGCAAAGCTATTGATTTAAGTGCAAAAGCAAGATTTGAAGATTTAAATTTAGCTAGTATCACAAATTTAGCACAGCATTGTGATGAAAGATTATTGCCAATTTTAGCAAATGCTTATGATGTAAGTATTGATGGTTTAAGCCAAAAAGAAGCAAGAGCGCTTATATCTAAAGCCTTGCTTTTAGATAGATACAACGGCACTGCTTGGGCTATAAAAGAAGCTTTAAAAGCCGTGTTTCCAACAGCAGTAGTTAAAGAGTGGTTTGAGTATAGCGGAAAAGCTTATTTTTTTAAAGTTAAAGTAAGCACAACTAGTGTTAGCTTTGATGAAAGAACGCTTAATACTTTAGAAAGATTAATTTATGATTTTAAAAATGTTAGAAGTGTTTTAGAAGCAATTGAAATAGAAATAGAAAGCAAAAATGATAGCTTTAATGCTAGTGCAGAAATTAGCGGGGAAACTTTAGAGATTTTACCTTTTCAAACTACACAAATTTCAAGCAAACAAAAATCAAGCTTTAACGCAATGGGTGTTTTTATGTGTGAAATATCAAAATCAAATGTTAATTTTAAAGGGGTGTATTAATGTCAAAAAGTGAATATTATACTATCTTAACAAAAATTGGTATTGCTAAATTTATAGCTGCTCGCGCTAGTGGAAATGGAGTTAATTTAAAAAGCTTTAAACTAAGCTCAAGAGTTATCCTACCAAATGAAGAAATGCAAAGCTTAGAAGATATTGTTTATGAAGCTAATATTAACTCAAAAAGCATTGACGAGAAAAATCCTAATTATGTTAATTTAATGTGTCATGTTCCAAGTAATATAGGTGGGTTTGAAGTAAATGCCATAGGTATTTATGATGAAGAAGGAGATTTATTGGCTGTTGGCAATACTCCAAGAACTTATAAACCATTATTAGAGCAAGGAAGCGCTAAAGAGCTTATGATTAAAGTGGTAATGGAGCTTTCAAATGCACAAGAGGTCATCTTAAAACTTGATCCTAGTGTGATTATGGCAAGTCGTGATTATGTAGATACTATTAAAATAGAACTTGAGCTTAAAATTGAAGCTTTAGAAGAAGAATTAAAAGCTTTAATTAATACAAAAGAAGATAAAGGCGTAGCAGCTAATTTAGATGCCAGATTAAGGGGTGAACTAATAGCCCTTATTAATAAAAAAGAAAATATAGGCGTAGCAAAAGCTCTTGTAGATGCTTTAAGAACTGAGCTTAATAATAAAATTAAAGAAATTGAACCAAAAATAAGTGTTAAAAGTAGAACTGAGCGTGGCTCTAGTGGAAGACACAAATGGTCACATACATATTGGGATTTTTATATGAACGGAAAGTTAAATCAATCAATGTTGTTTTCTTCGACATCTAGCACTGGTAATAACTTTTAAAGGAAATACTATGTTTTACAATCTAAACACTAATGATTTTTTAGAACTTGAAACTACTATAGCTAGAATAGAACAAAAGCTTTTAGCACTAGATGGTACTAGTGATCAAAAAAGTATCAACAAAGCTAAACATTTAAATGAGAGTAAGGCTTCATTGCAAAAATGCTTAGAAAAAAAAGATGATGATAAATATGATTTTTTCTTACATCAAATTTATACTTTAACTTGGGGGCATAAACCCATAGAAGAAATGAATGAAGATGAAATCTTACCTTGCTACACAAAGGTAGATAAAGAACAAGTTAATATCCCTAGCTTAAAAGAAATAGCACAAAATATTTTAAAAGAAGAAGTTGATGCACTCATTAACAACCATCCTTTAATGCAACAAAGAATGAGTGATTATGATGAAAAAGGAGTGCCAAGAAAGATAAGTATAAGACAAGCTAAGTTAGCACTTTTAGAGATAGGGCTTTTAGAGACAATAGAAACTATGATGCAAAGTGCTCCTAAGGCAACTCAAATAAGCTGGGAGTATGCAACAGAATTTGAAAGAAATAACGAGCTTATTTTGTTTTTTCAACAACAAGCAAAATTAAGTGATGATGAAGTAGATGAACTTTTTAAGAAAGCAAAGGGTTTTTAATGATAGGAAAAAGTTTAACTTTTGTGCCAAATTCATATTGTAATTTTGCATGTAGTTATTGTTATCTTGGAAAATTAACAGAGCAAAAAGAAAAAACAAGTGATATGGCAGAACAATTTAAAAAAATAGCTAAAAAATTAAAAGATGATGGAGTGATTATCACAGAAGTGTTTTTACATGGGGCTGAATTTAGTACTTGCTCATTAAAAGATAGTGAAGATTTATTAAGCGTGATTGATGATTATTTTAAAGAAAATAAGCATTATATTAAACTTTTTGAAAAAGAAAAAACAATCAATCATTTAGTGCATTTAAAAACTAATCTTTACAATCTAGATAAATTCTATGAGCTTTTTAAAAAATATCAAGTTGGCATTAGTGCTAGCGTGGATTTACCTTTAAGAATGCATGAAAAATATAGAGTATTAAAAAATGGAAAAAGCACTTTAGAAAAAACCTTAAAAATGATAGAGCTTTTAAGTACATATCCATATTTTAAGCAAATTTCAGCGACTATGACTAGTGAGCATTTAAATGTAGATGAGTTTATAAAAGATATTTATATGCTTGAGGGCTTAGGTTTTGATATGGCAAATGATTTTTATATTATGTTTGCTTATCAAAGTGCTAATTCAAATAAAGAATTTGCTATGGCTAGTGATGAAGCTATGTTAAATTTTTATAAAGGCTTAAGAGAAAAGCTAAAAGATACTAAATATGCTTTTGCGCTAGAGCATTTTTGGTTTAAAGAGTTTTTGGGTGGATATTGCAACAATAGTATAAACTGCTCTAATCATCTTTTAATTCAAAAAAATGGCGATAGTTTCATTTGTCATAGATCGCAAGCTTTGAAAGAATTAAAAAGTGGAAATATCTTAAATCAAAGTTTTAAAGAAATAGAATTTAATGCTTATAAAAATATTCAATTATTAGAAAATTCTTTAGAACTTAGTAAAGATTGTTTAGAATGCGATTATTTTCATTATTGTAAAGCAAGTTGCGTGATAGAAAGAAAAGACACAGGACTTAAAAAATCCTACACTTGTGCTTTGCAAAAAGAAATTTACAAAAACAATCCTGATTTTTTTAAAGCTGATAAACAAAAAGCTAAAACTGAAATAGATACTTTTTTAAGAGTTAATCAAATCTATAAACATCTTAATAAAAGACTTCCAACATTAAGCTCTGAAATATATGAAAGAAAAAATTCTTTAGAAAATATCATAGAAAGAGATGAAATTTTAAAACAAGTTTATAATAAAAGTAATTTTTATCTAAGCATTAATGATAAATTACTTGAACTTGATTTAGAACTTGATGATATTTGCTCTTTAAAAAAACTTAATAAAAATGATGAAATCAAACTTTTCATCAAAAAAGATGCATTTTTTATTAATTCTAAAGAAGCAATTGATAATTTTGTATGGATGGCTTTAATTGGCGGAGATAAACAAAGATATGGTGAAGAACAAAGATTAAAAATACCACACATTGCTACTGAATATGTTTATTGGAATAAGTTAACACATGAAGCTAAAGAATTAGAAGGATATTTCATCTATGATATTTCTTATTTTCTAAGAGCTAATGTAAAAAATTACAAAAAAGATGAAAGAAATTTTATCTTTTTTACCACAAAAGCTATGCGTGAATATCACTATGAAAAACACGCAAAGAATGCTTTTTATCACATACAAGCTATTAACTTACCTTTTTTAAGACTTGAATTTATTTGGGAGGAATGATGAAAAAAGTAATTTTAAAGCCTTTTAGCAAAGATAGATTTATACTTGTGCAAGATTATGAGTTTAATTTAAAAAGTTTTAAAGGAAAAATCCCTGCTAATTTTACAAGTAATGGAGCAAATATTCCTAGAATTTTTTGGAGTATTTTTCCACCAAACTCACCCGAATATTTAAGCGCAGTTGTTGTGCATGATTATTTATGCGAAAAAGCTAATACAAAAAATGATTATAAATTAGCAGATTTAGCCCTTTATGAAGCTATGCAAGAGTTGGGATGTTCAAAATTTAAAACTTTTGTTTTTTACCATGCATGTAATGGTTTTCATATGGTTAAATGTTTTTTAAAAGGTATTTAAAAAGGAGTTTACAATGGATTATGGCATTTCTTATATACCAGAAGATGGACAAGGTAATTTAATAAAACCTCCAATTCAAAAACCAGAAGTAATCGATAAAGAATTTATAGAAGGTCTTATAGATAATAAACTAGAAGGAATTAAAGGTATTAAAGGCGAAAAAGGAGACACTGGAGCCAAGGGAGAAGATGGACAAAGTGCTTATGAGCTTTGGCTTAGTAAAGAAGGTAATGCAGGAAAAAGTGAAGATGAATTTTTAGCTTCTTTGAAAGGTGAAGGTGTTTCTAAAGAAGAATTACAACCTATGGTGGAAGAAATTGTAAGTAATTTACCACAAAAAGAAGCAGGTTTTATCACTTCTTATGAGTTGCCAAACCCTGATATAAAAGCTGAAGTTGGAACACTGATAAATTATGTTAATGAGGAAGCTTCTACTATTTATTTATGTATAAGAAATCAAGGAAAAGGTTCAGTATGGCTTGATTTGTTTTCTAAGAAAAAGTTAGCTAATGAAGAATATACAAAAATAAAATTTAAAGTCCGAACCTTATCAGGGCAATATGGTGGCTGTTTGAGTGATGTATTGTTTGCTTTTTCTAACGGCTTTGCTCATACTGTAAAGCTTGATGAGAGTTTAAGCACAAATTATGATGAAGGTAATTTTATTATACAAAAAAGTGGTTTAGGTGGAACTTCTAATGCCGCACAACCACAAAGAATAGATTGTCTTTCTCAAGTATTAGCTAAAGATGAAGTTTTAGGAAAAATTAAAACAAATGGTATTTATAGATCTACTCATAATATTCATCAATCTTTAATGCGTTATTTTAATTTTGACAATACTAGTGCAGTAGGGGCTGATTGGACAACTTGCTGTTTATGGAATTCAAATGGAGAGTATGAGGTGCAAATCATACTTTTTAATGATGAAGTTCCTAATAAATTTTTTGCAAGAGGCACTGGGTATTATGGACAAGTTTATATACATAGTTTAAGCGTAGAAAAGATTATCGCAAAAGCTGATGTGATTAAAGAGATTATCCCTTATGAAGTTCAGGTTTTACCACATTTTGGAACTGCCAAAGAGAACCAAAACCATGCTGGATATATCTTTGATGATTATTATAAAGCTTATTATCAAAGTAATACTCATAGCAATGATGAGCAAAATAATTTATTTAGTAATTATGGTCAGTTTGCCAATTTATTTTTAATTACACCAACAAATCAAAAAAACAAAAAGATAATCAAAAACACAAAAAAAGGAGTTAAATAATGGCAGCTAATTATGGAGTTAATTTTACTATAGAAAATGGTGCAGCTAGTCCTATAACCATACAAAGTGATACACCTATAGGTATAGCTGGAGTGATTGAGGGTGCAAGTAAAGATATGATTTATACTAAGGCTGGATATGAAAGTGCTGAAGCTATGCCAATTTTTGCTTTTTCTAATATAAGCAAGGCAAAAGAGTTTGTAAGTGATTTGATTAAAGAGCATAATTTGCAAGATTTTAGACTCTTAGATACTTTAGAATGCATTAATTTGCAAAATGTTTCTAATGTGATTATCATTAGTTTTTTTGAAAAAGATACAGAGGATGAAAACACTTTAGCAAATGCAAGTGAAGCAATAGAAATGTTTAAAAAAGCAAAGCATCGCACAGGCTTTGCTCCTGATTTAATCATCGCTCCTTATTATTCTCATGAAGCAGGTATAAAAGCTAAACTTCAAAGCGTGGCAGAGGCTATGAATATTACAGCTATAGTAGATTTATATGCAAACAATGCTGGAGAAGCTATTAATGCTATGGAAAGTTTTAGCTCAAAAAGATTAGTTGCCACTTGGCCTTGGGTGCAAATTTTAAATACCCAAGGAAAATACACCTATGTTCCTCAAAGTCCAATCATAGCAGCGATGATAGCACATACTGATGGAGATAAAGAATATGGCTTTAGTGATTCTTATTCAAATAGAGTTATGAATGGAGTAACTGGGAGTGAGCATTTTATAGAGTTTATCAATGGTTCAGATTGTGATGCAGAGAGATTAAGGAATGCTCATATTTCAACTTGCATTCTTTATGAGGGCTTTAGAACTTGGGGCGGGGAAAGTAGTGATGAAGATACCATATGGCAAGATTTAGCAAGAGTAAGAACTTTTGATCGTATAGCCATAGCAGCTCAAAAGGCTTCTTTTAAAGCTATAGATAAAAAAGCTAGTGAGCTTTATTTTGTGAAGATTAGTGTTGAAGAAATGCTAAGAAATTTAAAAGGTGCTAAGGTTTTAATTGGCTATGATGTAGAGTGGGATGAGGAGCAAAACACTCCAAGCAATGTTAGTGCTGGTAAATTTTACTTAAAAGTAAAAATCATGAATAACCCAATTGTAAAACAACTAACCATTAACTTCAAATACTCAGATGAGTGGAGTGATGATTTGATTAAAATTATGCAAGGAGAATAAAAGTGAAAAGAAGAATCGGGGAAGTTATACAAGAATGCAATGTCTATATAGATGGTCAAGGTTATTTAGGAGTAGTTAGAAATCTAAAACTTCCTGATATTGAGCAAGAAATGATAGAAACAAAAGGTGTTTTAAGTGCAAATTATGGTAGTGGCGTGTTAAAACCATTAGAAATTTCCTTTAAGCTTTCTGTGGTCGATCCAGTGCTTTATGCCGCATTTTTTCATACAACATACAGCACTATTAAAGCACCCATTCTTTTCAGGGAAAGTGTGCATCAAGGAGGTGATAATCATGGAATTAGTGCTGAAATCATGGGTGAATTTATAAGTTTAAATGAAAGTGATCATGAAAGCGGAAAAGAAGTTGAAGTTGAAGTAAAAATGGCTGTTCATTTTTATATGCAAAGAAGAAATAATATACCAATTATCATTTATGATCACAAAAACACCATTTTAATGATAAATGGCGTGGATTTTATGAGTGATGTGAGAAGTAAATTAACCATTTAATCTCTAATTAACTAACAATTAAATTAAAAAATAAGGAGTAAAAAATGAAAGAGAAAGTAATTAAACTTGAAAGCGGCGAAGAGTTAAAAATGAAAGCACCTAATGTTCGTGTTTTAAAAAATGCTACCAATAAAAGTGATAAAGAAATGGATCAGACTATTTATATGATAGCTACGCTTACAAATAAACAAGAAAGTGACATAGAAGAATTAAATCTTAAAGATTTTATAGCCTTGCAAAACGCTCTTAAAGATTTTTTGCAAGAAGCAGGAGTTATAGCTTAGAAGCTATAGCTCTTATAAGCCATAGTTTAAATTGGGGTTTAAATGAGGTGTTAGATTTAGATTTGGAAGAATTTGAAAAAGCTTTAGAAATAGCAAAAGAGTTGTTAAAAACTAAGAGTTTTTGATTGTTTTATTCTTAAAAGAACAAAATTTTAAAGCTACATATAAAACAAAGTCCAAAACTGCAATTAAACACCAAGTTGGCAAAACAATTAAAAGTGCAATAGGTGGCATAATCATCATTAAAATAGCGGTTGTGATAATGCCTATAAAATAAGAAAAGATAAAAATAGCTATTGTATTAAAAAAACCATCATTTGCACTTTGATAACTTATTAAAAAAGCAGGTATAAGTGTTGTTAGCAATAAAGCAATGTGCGAAATTGTATCATCGTTAATAAATTTTAAAACTTTCATGGTAAAGATTTTAAAATACAAACACTTAAAAAGGGTTGAATGTGGAAAATGCTGGAAGTATTGGAATTGGTGTTGTTTTAGGTTTAGTGACTAAAAATGCAAGTGCTGTTGGTAAAATAGTTAAAGATTTCAATAATTTAGAAAAAATAGCAGCAAAAACCAAACTCGGTATTAATGGCTTACAAAAACAACTAGATACCCTTAAATTAAATAACAATTTAAGAGAAGAATTAAAAGCTCAAAGAAAAGGGTTGCAAGATGAAATTTTAAGTTTAAGCAATATCATTAGAGGTGGAATTATTGGTAAAGGTTTAGGAGAAGCTATAAGTTTTGAATCTGCCATGGCTGATGTTAAAAAGGTTGTAAATTTTGATGAAAACGACAACATTAAAAAAATGAGCAATGATATACTTAAAATGTCTCAAACTTTACCAGTTACCGCAAAAGAATTAGCAGCTATAGCAGCCGCTGGTGGTCAGATTGGACTTGGCTCAAAGGATGTAAGAGAATTCACAACTCTTGTAACTAAAATGAAAGTAGCATTTGATATGAGTGCTGAAGATGTAGGCGAAAGTGTAGCTAAAATAAAAAATATCTTAGGCATTTCGCTTAAAGATATGCAAGATTTGGGTGATAGTATTAATCATCTATCTGATAATAGTGCTTCTAAAGCTAAAGAAATTATTGAAGTTATGAAACGAACCGCAGCAGCCGGAAAACAAGTAGGATTTACTAAAGAACAAATTGCAGCACTTAGCTCGTCTTTTATATCATTAGGAAAAGGACCTGAAGTAGCAGGAACTGCTATTAATAGCTTATATCGTGTTTTATCTACGGCTGATAATATGGGTTCAAAAGCTGAAGCTGCTTTTACAAGACTTGGTATAAGCGGAGCCTTTTTAAAACAAGCTATGGATGATCCTCAAAAAGGTTTGAATATGTTTTTAGAAAGGATTTCAAAACTAGATCAAAAAGAACAAATGGGTGTATTAGTTGATATTTTTGGTCGTGAATTTGCAGATGATATGGTTACTCTTGTTGGAGGACTTGATGTGTATAAAAAAGCTTTAAAAAATGCAAGCGATGAAGCGAAAAAAGATTCTTTGCAAAGAGAATTTGATACAAGAGCAAAAACTACAGAAAATTCTATTACTTTGATGAAAAATGCTTTTAATTCTTTAGCTATTAATTTGGGTTCGGTTTTTTTGCCTGCTATATCAGGAGTAAGTGCTGGAATTTCTTATCTTGTTAATGGTATTACTTATATCACAGGACTTATTCCTTGGCTTAATGGAATTTTAGGAGGGCTTATAGCAACTTTTTTACTTGCAAAACCAATAATATTAGCTTATGCATTTGCTAAAAACTATGTTAAAGATTCCACTCTTTTATTTAAGAATGCCTTAATAGCAGTAAGAATTCATCTTTTAGCTTTTGCCAATTCTTGTAATATTTCAAAAATATCACTTATTGGTAAAGCTATTGCATTAAAACTAGTAAGAATTAGACTAATGACTAGTGTGATTGCAGCAATTATTTATAAAAAAGCTGTTATAGGATTAAATCTTGTACTAGCAAATCTTTCTAAAGCTTTTATATATGTAGCAAGATGTATTAAAATTTTAACCATAACAATGCTTACTAACCCACTTGGTATTGTATTGGCTGCAATTGGTATTATTGCAGGAGTTATTATAGCTAACTGGGACAAAGTTAAAATTTGGTTTGCTTCTTTTATAGAATGGTTAAAGCCGATATTTAACCCAATAGTAAATATTTTTAATTCTATTTGGCAAGGAATAAGCGACTTCTTTTATGGTATTTTTGGCAGCATGTTTGAATGGTTTGGAGATAAACTTTCTTGGATTAGTAAAGCAATAGCTTCTGTAGGAAATTTCATAAATGATGTTTTAGGATTTTTTGGTTTAAATGATGATGAAGTTAAAGTAAGTACCAATAAACAAAGTGAAGAAAAGATTATTAATGCTTATAGGGATGAATTACCGCAAACAAATGAAATTTTAGAAACAAAAAGTATCAAACAAATACCAATTAATTCTACTCCAAGCTTTAATAATGGCAATATCAATGTAACAGTCAATGGTACTTTTAATATATCCACAAAAGATGGTAATTTTAATATGCAAGAATTTGCTACTGCTATACAAAAAAGCATATTTGATGCTTTAAGAAAACAAGAGCAAAATAAAATCAATACTACAATTTATGGGTAATTTATGAGCGATTATATAGAGATTAAAGGACTTGAAAACTTTTTCAAAGCTTGTGATAAATTAATAGATATGGATAAACATGGACAAAGTATTTTAGCAGGTGCTGGAGAAAGTATGAGAAATGCTATCATAGATTCTTTTAAAAATGAGCGTAGTATTTTTGGACAAAAATGGCAAGGTTTAAAACCAGAAACAATAAAACAAAAAATTAAAGAAGGAAAAAACAATGGTATTTTAAAAAGAGATAATGAATTAAGCAAAGAAACGAATTGGCAAAGCAAAGTAAACAAAAATAGTGTAGAAGTTTTTAACAATATACAAAGTAAGAAAGGCTTTAAATATGGACTTACTCATCAATATGGTAGCAAATATATACCTGCAAGAGCTTTTTTACCAATAGACAATAACAATGTTTTACATAAAAGCGTAAGAGAAACAATTTATGAAGATACCAAAGATTTTATTAAAAAAATTAGCAAAAACTAAAATAGGAAAGCCATAAGCTCTCCTTTCTAAAAACTAGCAAAAGCATTATAACCTTCTTTTTAGAAGCTAGCTAATTAAATTTTATTTTAAAAGGAATTTGTTATGAATACTATAAACAAATTTCTAAAAACTAGCACACAAATTAAACCTACACAAACTAAATTAAAAGCTGCATTTGCTTGGGTGGGTGGTAAAAACTATTTAGCTAAAGAAATCATTGCTTTAATGCCAGAGCATAAAACTTATATAGAAGTTTTTGGCGGAGCTTTGAGCGTT
>NZ_VOWJ01000019.1 GCF_008011665.1 Campylobacter volucris | reverse complement strand
TTTGATGCTTTATTGTATTTTTTTATGCTTTTAAATTGTAAAAAAATTGCAACTAGTTCGTTGCATATATATTATTATTTTCAAAGCCACGAAAGCTCTGTAAACACAAATAATATAATAGAAATTCAAAACAATTTAAATGATGAAAAAAAAGTTATAAAAATTTTAACCTCATTTTTAAAACCCAATAAAAATATAAATAAAAATATATTTATATTTTTAAAAACCATGATCATACAACTAAAAATCAATAATTTAAATAGAGAAATAAAGTACAACAAATTAAGATATTGTTATATTATATATAAATATAGAAAAATGATAAACAAAATTCTACAAAAATATTATAAATTTGTTAATTTTATAATTTTAAGAAAATACAATGAATAATCCTTTAATTACCATTATCATACCAATTTATAATGTAGCATCTTATTTGGAAGAATGCTTAGATAGTGTAATCAATCAAACTTATAAAAATTTAGATATTATCTTAGTAGATGATGGAAGCACAGATGAGAGTTTAAATATAGCTTTAAAGTATTTAAACAAAGATGAAAGAATATTTTTAATTTCTAAGGAAAATGGAGGTCAATCTTCAGCTAGAAACACAGGATTAGAATTTATAAAAGGAACTAAACTTAGAACTTTTTTTGAAAACAACAATGAAGAAGATATAACTTCTTTTACTTCAACTCATACTTTTGAAAAAAATACAAAGATATTAAAAAAAGAAGATATAAAATCAAATTTTATGCAAATTCAAAAAAGATATATAAAAACTAATTTAGAAAATATCAATGATTTTATAATTCAAGAGTTACCAAACACTATTATACATTTTTTAGATAGTGATGATTATTTATTACAAGATTGTATAGAGCTTTGTGTAAAAGAGATGATTGAAAAAGATTTAGATATTTGTGCTCATGGGCTACAAGAATACAAAAATAAAGAATTTATTAAAAAAGATTTTTTTGAAAAAACTTTTGAGGGTGAATTTTACAATCCTCTAGATTTATTAAAATTGAATAAAAAATATAATTTTTATTTTGCTTGGCAAGGAGTCTTTAAGGCTAATATTTTAAACCAATACAATCTTCGTTTTACCCATGGAATTTATCATGAAGATCATGATTTTGGAACTATTTTATTTTGTTTGGCTAAGAAGATGTTTTATATAAAAAAATCTTTAATAATTTATAGAATTAGACAAGGATCTATAACTAATATCAAAAGTGGCACTATGCCTCAAAAATTACCCAAGTATTTAGAATCTTTAAGAGAATATTTTAATGATTATATAGAGCTTAGAAAATATTTTAAACTTTATTGCGATCTTATCATCGCTAAAAATATATTTTTATTCAATCAAAACTTAAATAATCATTTCCTTAAAAAAAGTATTAAAAGATACTATATACGCTATTTTGATTTAAGAATTAACAATGATCCTTTAAACTTAAAAAAAGAAATTAATTTTTTTATAAAAAATTTAAAACAATACAATATTTATATAAAAATTAGAAATTACATAAGACATCCTAAAAAATTGCTCAACTTGATTATAAAATAATTCTAAGGAATACACATGAATAATCCTTTAATTACCATTATCATACCAATTTATAATGTAGCATCTTATTTGGAAGAATGCTTAGATAGTGTAATCAATCAAACTTATAAAAATTTAGATATTATCTTAGTAGATGATGGAAGCACAGATGAGAGTTTAAATATAGCTTTAAAGTATTTAAACAAAGATGAAAGAATATTTTTAATTTCTAAGGAAAATGGAGGTCAATCTTCAGCTAGAAACACAGGATTAGAATTTATAAAAGGAACTAAACTTAGAACTTTTTTTGAAAACAACAATGAAGAAGATATAACTTCTTTTACTTCAACTCATACTTTTGAAAAAAATACAAAGATATTAAAAAAAGAAGATATAAAATCAAATTTTATGCAAATTCAAAAAAGATATATAAAAACTAATTTAGAAAATATCAATGATTTTATAATTCAAGAGTTACCAAACACTATTATACATTTTTTAGATAGTGATGATTATTTATTACAAGATTGTATAGAGCTTTGTGTAAAAGAGATGATTGAAAAAGATTTAGATATTTGTGCTCATGGGCTACAAGAATACAAAAATAAAGAATTTATTAAAAAAGATTTTTTTGAAAAAACTTTTGAGGGTGAATTTTACAATCCTCTAGATTTATTAAAATTGAATAAAAAATATAATTTTTATTTTGCTTGGCAAGGAGTCTTTAAGGCTAATATTTTAAACCAATACAATCTTCGTTTTACCCATGGAATTTATCATGAAGATCATGATTTTGGAACTATTTTATTTTGTTTGGCTAAGAAGATGTTTTATGATAGGCATAATTATGGATACATTTATAAACTAAACCTAAACTCAACAATGTCATCACAAAAAAAATCTCATTTTCCTAAAAAAATGCCAAAATTTTTAACCTCAATAAAACATCACTTTAAAACATATAAATCCTTGAGACTCTATTATAAGGTTTATTCTTTTAGTGTCGTTGCTTTGCAAATTTATAATTTTACAATATATGATAAATACAAAAACGATAGCTTTTTACAAAACATGATATATGAATATTGTAATTTATTTAAAATTTCTTTAAAAAAAGATCCATTAAATATTCTTACTATATATAAGAATATGAAATTAGATAAATATAAATTATTTTCAAGCGGCATAAAAAAACTCTTAAGACATCCTAAAAAAATTTTTTACATATCTAATTTTATCCGATAAAAAATATCAAATCGATTATAAATTTATAATCGCTTTCCATTTTCTCATAACAACTTCTTTGCCAAATTCATTTTTAACTTTTTCTTTAGCGTTTAAACCCATAATTTTTCTTAAATTCTCATCATCCATTAATATACAAAGTTTATTTGCAAAATCATCTAAATTTCCATCATCTATTAAAAATCCACTTTTTTCATTTTCTATAATATCACTTGGTCCTGTATTTATATCAAAAGCTATGCTAGGTAAAGCATAGGAACTAGCTTCTATTAATACCATAGGAAATCCTTCCCATTTACTAGTCATGAGATAAATACTTGCGTTTAAATATTCTTTTTCTATTTCTTTGGTGAAAGGTTTTAAGATAATTGAATTTTCTAAATTATTTTCTTTGATTTTTTCTTTTATAGTATCTTTTAATTCACCTTCTCCAACTATAGTTAAAGTCCAATCTTTGTATTTTTTATCTTTTTGCACTAAATTCCAAATTTCTATAAGTCTTAAAAAACCTTTTTCATCATTAGATACCATTCTTCCTATACTTAAAACATTTTTTTGTTTATAATCGCTTATTTTTTCAGATATAAAAGGTATAAAATTTGGTATAACATATATGTTTTTATGATATTTTTTCCATTTATTTATTTGTTTATTAGAGAGTATTATTAAGGAGTCAAAGTGAGCTAATTTTTTTAATAAATCTTTTGGATAGTATATAAAATTTCCATGCATAATTTGGATAGATTTTGAAGTTTCAAAAATTTCTTTGCTAAATGAAAAATAATTATTATTGATTATTACATCATAATTTAAAGCAAATCTTTTTACTTTTTTATTTCTAAAATATATTTTTATTGCTTCACAAAAATACATATATTTAAATTTTAGTTTCAATAGCACATACATCAAAATATTGTATTTGTATTTTTTATACATATCTTTGCTTATATACTTATATTCCTTGTTATATAAAAAATATACATTAATTTCTTTATTAATTTCAAAAAATAATTCATTCTTTTTATATATGCTTAGTATATCAACTTGGTGTATTTTTGATAAAGAATTTGCTAGATTAGCGACAACCCTAGCAACGCCACCTTTTAAAGTAATATCAATATCCATAATCAATATTTTCAATATTTATCTCCAAAAAAACTAAAAAATACAATATAATTTTATTATAATAAATTAAAACAAGGTTTATTGTGTCACAAGTTTCCATAATACTTCCAACTTATAATGTAGAAAAATATATAGCTAAAGCATTAGATAGTTGTATAAATCAAACTTATAAAGATATAGAAATAATAGTAGTAGATGATTGTGGAAACGATAAAAGTATAGATATAGCTAAAGAATATGCTAGTAAAGATGAAAGAATTAAAATCATACACAATAAAGAAAATTTAAAATTATTAAAAGCAAGATATGAAGGGGTAAAAGTAGCAAATTCTCCTTATATAATGTTTTTAGATCCTGATGATTATTTAGAGCTTAATGCTTGTGAAGAGTGTGTAAAAATATTAAATGAAAACAATAATGTGGATTTGATATGTTTTGATTTTATTTATATAAATGAAAATAATCTTGCGACAAAAGATACTAAACTTAAAGATGATATATATAACATAGATAGATATTGTTCTCATATAGTTTCAATAAATCATATTAAATGGAATTTATGCTCAAAAATATTTAAAAAAGAACTTTACCTGCAAACTTTCAATTCATTGAATTTAAATATAAACGATAAAATCACCATGGCTGAAGATGCTTTATTGTATTTTTTTATGCTTTTAAATTGTAAAAAAATTGCAACTAGTTCGTTGCATATATATTATTACAATTGTTACAATAATGATGGCTTTACAAATTCTCGATATTTAGACACATATTAAAATATATTAATGATGAATCTAAAGTAATTAATACACTTGAATCTTTTTTAAAAAATAATGATATTGACAATAACAAATTAAGTATAATTTATAAATTAATTAATAAAAATAATAAAATTTAATATGTTAAAGCATAAAAAGAATTCTTGCTTACTATAAAATAAATAAAATTATAAATAAAAATTATATTTAAATTTAAGATTTATTGTACAAAATTAAAATATTTATAGTAAAGTTTGGCAATTGAAATTTTAAAATAATAAAATTGGTTCTTAAAAAAGGAGTTGTAATGTATAATATAGTTTTTAGCGCTGATGAAAATTATATAAAATATACTGCCGTATTAATAACTAGCATAGTTTTTAATACAGATAAAAATAAAAAATTAAAAGATTTTAATAAAAATTCAAATCTAGGAAATGAAAAATATATTTTTCATATATTAAGTAATTTTATAAGCAAAAAAACTCAAGAAAAGCTTATAAAATTACAAAAAGCTTTAAGTAAACACTTTCCTTGTGAAATTAAAATACATATAAAAAATGATGATGACTTTAAAAATTTTCCATCTTCTGGCGCTGCTCATAGTAATTTTCTTTCTTATTATAGATTAAAATTAGGAAGTATTTTTGATAATGATATACAAAAATGTTTATATTTAGATTCTGATATGCTCTGTGTGTGTGATATACGAGAAATTTTTGCAACAAATTTAGAAGGCAAAGTAGCTGGGGTAGTGGGTGATCCTGGTTCCAAAAAAGCAAGAATAAAATACATAGAAAATGGTAAAAAAAATACTTTAAAATTTGATGAAAATTATTTTAACGCAGGTTTTCTACTTATAAATTTAAAAGAATATAAACAACAAAATATAGAACAAAAGTGTGAAGATTTAGCTAGTAAATGTTTTTACATAAAAGCAGCAGATCAGGATTTGCTAAATGCCACTATAAAAATTGAAAAAAGAGTAAAATTAGATTTTGCTTATAATTTTAATATCATCACGCTTTTTTATGTAATTTGCAAAGATGAAAATAAAAATAGACTAAACTATACTAGAGCAGAATTTAATGAAAGTGTAAAAAATCCAAAAATATTTCATTATGGGGAAAAGCCTTGGAAATTTTTAAAATCTTATTTTGATTATTATGGTAAAAATATCAATGATTATTGGTGGAATATGGCTGCTAAAACTCCTATATTTAATGAAGAATTATTAAATGAAAAAGAAACTATAAAAGATTATTTATTATATGCCGGTTTAGGATATGAACTTTTGACTGCTTTACCTTTAAATTTATATAAAATTTATTATCTTATTAAAGACAAATCAAAAGATAAGCTATGTATAAAAAATGCCAATTTTATCAAAGATGAAATTTTTGGACTTTGTTGTATGTTTGGCGAAAGCATTTTATATGCTAGAAAACATAAGAAGAATACCATAAGTGTATATTTAAAAGCTATAAAAATAATTTATAATTTTAAAAAATATTCAAGATAGCCTATTTACAGTCATATTTTTAAATACTTAGCCATTTTAATTTTTATTTTCAATATATATCTATAAAATTTATATTTAATTTTTGTTGTTTTATAAGGTTCTATAAAAATTAATTTTTGTTTCATATTTAGAGGATCTTTATCAAAATTTTTGATTTTAAGTGCATTATTTATATAAAAATATAGAATAGATTTTTGCAAAATGCATATAATTTTATTATCTCGATTCGCATTAAAAAAATTAATTAATTTTAAGCATATCTGAACCCAACTTGATATTTTAAAATATTCCATTGTTAAAATAGGATTTTTGTTAAAAGAATTGTACACCTGTTTGAGATGTGGAATTATATTTTCTTCTGTTATTTTATCATATTGATTTGTAAGAGAATTTACTCTTATTCTATAAAAATACAAAGAATTGGGTAGTATATATATATTACTAGATTGCGAAAAAAGTAGTATACCAAATAAATGGTCTTCTGCAAATAATTTATTTTCAAATTTTATTTGCTTTTTAAAAATATATGGAAAAGAAATCATTCCATTCCAAGCAAAAGAAAAATCTTTCATTTTACTGTTCAAAATATACTTAGCCCATTCACAAGATGTAATCTTTTTTTCTTTTTTTATATTAATATCTTTAAATCTATTATTTTGTTTCTTTTTATTATATGGCAATTCATAGTAATTTGTCTCATCAAACCAAACTATCTCTACTCCATCCATTCTAGGGACACATTCTTCTATGCAGTTTAATTCCCAATAGTCATCACTATCTAAAAAGATAATGTAATCAATAATTGGATAAGTAAAGTTAATTAAATCTTGTTCATTATTAAAAGCTTTATAGCTTTTATATACTTTATGTATATTATAAGGATTATTACCATCTAGTTCAAATTCAATTAAAGAATTTTCTTTAATTGGTGTAGTTATATTTTTAAGTTTATATTCTCCGCTAAAATATTCTATACCTACATTTCTAGCAGAAGATAAACCACCATTTTCTTTATCAAATAATATAAATCTTTCATCTTTTAAGGTATATTCTTTAGCTATTTTTAATGAATTCTCATCAGTACTTCCATCATTTACTAATATAACTTGTAAATTTTTATAAGTTTGGTTAATTACACTATCTAAACATTCTTTTAAATATTTTTGGACATTGTATATTGGTATAACTACGCCGACTGATTTCATTTTATATCCCAATTTATATTTTTATTTTTTATAGTATTTAGATAAATTTGATGATTGATTTCTAGCATATTTTTAGAATTTTCTTCGTGGTAAATATGATAGGCTAAGGCATTGAATTTTAATCTTTTAAAAATTCCATTATTAAATAAAAACCTAGCTACAAATTCGCTATCTTCTCTTCCCCATCCTATGAAATTTTCATTAAAACCATTTATAGTTTCAAAGTCGCTTTTATAAAAGCTCATATTGCATCCTCTAATGCCTTTGATTAGATTTTTCTTTTTATAAAAAACATTTGTTACTTTTGAATTTTTATAGATTAATTTTGCTAATAGAGTTAGTCTATGATTTTTAAAATTTTTATTAGAAAAAGCTAAGAATATGTTTTTAGTATCTAAAATTTCTTTACTTTCTTGTTTGTTTAAGATTATTCTAGAACCTTGTAAAAAAACTTTTCTACAAGAGAAATTCAAATGATCTTTTATGAAATTTGTATCTAAAATCATATCTCCATCTACTATAATTATATATTCGCCAAAAGCTTGTTTTATAGCTTTATTTCTTATTTTGCTAAGTCTAAAGCCATCATCTTCTTGCCAGATATGTTTTAAATTGCAAGGAAAATCTTTTTGGTATTTTTGTATAAGTTTTATTGTATCTTCTTTGCTTCCATCATCTGCTATTAAAACTTCATTGGGTAAAGGATTTAAATTTTTTACACTATCTAAAACTAAGGCTAATCTTTCTTTTTGATTATAAGTTGTTATGATTAAAGAAGAAGTTTTAGGCTTTTGTAATTTTAATTCATATAATTTCATATATTTAAAAAATGCTCCAAGTCCATTACAAGTACTAATAATAAAACCTTTATAACCATAAAAAATCCCTTTTTTTAAAAAATAATTTCTAAAAAAAGTCCAAAATCCTCTTAAAATAGCTTTAAAAATTCCACTTTCTTTTTGTAAATTTTGCTCAGCCCAAAGACTAGAATATCTTTGAAGTTTATCTAATAAAGAAGAAATATCCTTAAATGCATAATGTAAAATAGCATTATTTAGGCTAATTTTTTTTGTATCATCTTTTATTATCAAACTTTCATGAACTAAATTTTCATTAAATAAAGTATGATTTTTATTAAAAATTCTAAAAACTCTATCAGGCCACCATCCACAAGCTTTGATCCAAGTATCATTATATAAATTTTTTCTAGGAAAACTTAAAATGTTATTTTGATTGATTTTTATAGTTTTTAATTCTTCTAAGGCTTCTTTTTCTAAAATTTCATCAGAGTCTATGTTGAAAATCAAATCATTGCTAGCATAAGAAATTGCTAGATTTTTTAAAGGACCAAAACCTATAAATTCGCTTTCATAAATTTTTAAATTAGTATGATTTTCTTGAAATTTTTTAGCAATTTTTAAAGTATCATCTGTGCTTTTATTATCAAGCAATATTATCTCGCCAAAATCTTTTATGGAATTTAAGCATTTTAATATAGTATTTTGAGCATTTTTGACTATTATCACCACACTTATTTTTTTTATATCCATTTTATACCTTAATATACATTTAATTGTTTAAACCTTTTATGAAAGAAAAAATACTCATCAGGTTTGAATTTTATCATTTCTTCGCAAGTTTTTGCTTGATATTTTGTGAGTTCTTCTATAGAGTGTTTATTTGCGTCCATAGGCTCAAAAGTTTTGATAAAAAATTTATCATCTTTTTGATACACAAAACAAGGCAAAATCACCCCTTTTACTTTTTTTGCAAGCACGCTAGCTCCTAAAATAAAATTTACTTCTTGATTAAAATATGTGATTTTTATACTTTCATTATCGCTTGCATATTGATCGGTTAATATCCCCAAAATTCTTCCTTCTTTTAAAGCCCTTAGCATTTTTTTAACACCGCCTTTTTTTTCTATAAGCTCTATATTAAATTGAGTGCGATTTTTACTTAAAATTTTATCCATAATCTTGCTATCTAAAGCTCTTCCCACTATAGAAATCCCTTCAAATTTGGCCCCAAACCAAAGTGCTAAAAGTTCCCAATTTCCATAATGAGCTGTGGTGACTATCAAAGGGGTTTTGTTTTTTAAAATAGTAGTTATTTTTTCCTCATCATCAAAATAAATTTTATTAATGATTGCTTCTTTATTTGCATTTTGATTTTTAATAAAATCTATGC
The DNA here is from genome assembly GCF_008011665.1 of Campylobacter volucris. Taxonomy (GTDB): domain Bacteria; phylum Campylobacterota; class Campylobacteria; order Campylobacterales; family Campylobacteraceae; genus Campylobacter_D; species Campylobacter_D volucris_A. The sequence continues at coordinate 56,423 of NZ_VOWJ01000019.1, read as the reverse complement.
CAAATTTAGCATAGTTCTTATAGATATTAAGACTAGTTTGATTACGCCAAATTTTATCTTTATCAGGAAAGCAAATTTGCAAATTTATATCGATGATTTTTCTATGTTTTGTGTTTAATTTATAGCTTATATAAGCTATCAAATTTGCAAATGCATAAAGTATATTTTTAGGTAAAATTTTTACTAAAAAATTCAAAATATAAAAAGCAGTTAGATAAATATAATTCATTTTTTTTCTAAAAGCTTACAAGCTAAATTAAAAACATCTTTTTCATCGATATTTTGTATGCAAAAATCACTACGATCAAATTTAAATTTTATTTTTGTATCAAATTTCTTTCCTGCACTTATAGTTTTATTTACTAAAGTTTCTATACACACTCTAGTATCCCAAGTAGCACCGAAAATGGTGATTGAAGGTTTATTTAATGCAAAAGCAAGATGAGTAGGACCACTATCATTTCCTATAACTAAATTTACTATCTTAGTCATACAAATTAATTCTTGCAAGGATAATTTTGGAAGTTTAAAAATTTGCTTTTTAAATTCACCTAGTTGAATAAGCTCTTCACATAAATGATATTCCTTATAATTTCCCCAACAAAGATAAATTCGCACATCTTCAAAAAAATCAATCAACATCTTACAAAGCAAGGCCATTTTTGTTATAGAATAAATTTTATTATTTTCAGCAGAACCTATATGGATTAATACATTCTTCTTAGTAATATCTATGTCTATTCTTTGACTTAATTCTTCTTTTATTTCTTCATCGACTATAAAAACTGGCTGTTTATGATAAATTTCTTTATAATTAAATTCTTCGTTAAATACAAAATATATCAATGACAAATAGCGAATATAAACATTTTCATTATAACTTATATCTAATTTTTGATTATAAAAATTGCTTGCAAAAGTTTCTCTTAAACCACTTTTATCAAAACCAAAAGTATTAGAAGATAAAATTCTACTTACCAAAGCTGATTTAATCAATCCTTGTAAATCAATTACAGCATCGTATTTATTTTGCCGAGCTTCTAAAAGTATAGAAAAACATTCTTTGATTTTTTTTTCTTTCAATGGAAGTACATAAAGCTCATCAATCAATGGATGATCTTGCAACAATCCTGCAAATCTTCTATCAACAAACCAATGAATTTCTATATTTTTTTTAATATTTTTTATAAATTGCAATACAATAGCAGATTGAATAATATCACCTAAAGCAGATAATCTTACTATGGCTATTTTCTTCATTATTTAAACAAACCTAATCTATTTTTGTTATGATTTTATCAAATATTATTTAAAAAAAGGTTGATAATGCAAGAATATATTTGTGTTTTTGATTGTGAAAGCATTCCTGATGTAGAATTAATAAGACAAATTTATAAATTTGATGGAGATGATTTAAGTATCAGCAAGCAAGCTTTAAATCAGCAAAAAGAAGAAATCGGGAGTGAATTTTTGCCTTTGCCTTTTCATCAAATAGTTAGCATTTGCGCAGTGATTGCAGATAAATTTGGAAATTTCATAAAAGTTAATAAAATACAAGGCGAAAATGAAAAGCAAATGCTAGAAGAATTTTTTAATTTTATAGAAAAATACCAACCACGCCTAATAAGCTTTAATGGCAAAAACTATGATATGCCATTACTTGTAATTAGAGCTTTAAAATACAATGTCAATGCAAGTGCATATTTAGATACCACTGATAAATGGAATAATTACAAAAGCAAATACGCAGAAAATAAACATTGCGATTTGTTAGAATCTTTAGGCAGTTTTGGACAAAAAGGATTAAAACTAGATATACTTTGCTCTATGGCAAATTTACCCGGCAAATACGATGTAAGCGGGAATCAAGTTTTAGAACTTTTTTATAATAATCAACTAAATAAAATTCACGAATACTGCGAAAGCGATACCTTAAATACTTATATGCTTTTTTTAAAATACGAACTAATCAAAGCAAATATCACCAAAGAAGATTATATAAACATTTTAGAGCATTTCAAAGAAGAATTGGTGCAAAAACATTCACAAAAGAGCTATCAAATGCCATTTATACAGGCCATAGAAAAAGAAAAAGCGATAATTTTGAATTAATTAATAAATGTATATTACAATAATCTCTAAATTTTTACAAAAAGGAAAAGCATGAAGATATTAATCACTGGCGGTGCTGGCTATATAGGCTCTCACACTTTAAGACAATTTTTACAAACCAATCATAAAATTTGTGTTTTGGATAATCTTTCTAAAGGAAGTAAGATAAGTCTTGATGAGCTTAAAAAAATAAGAGATTTTAAATTTTTTCATCAAGATTTAAGCGATTTTGCTAGTATAAAAAAGCTTTTTCAAGAAGAAAAATTTGATGCGGTAGTACATTTTGCAGCTAGTATTGAAGTGCCTGAAAGTATGCAAAACCCTTTGAAATATTATATGAATAATACCGCAAACACAAGCAATTTGATCCAAACTTGTCTTGAAAATGGTGTAAATAAATTCATCTTTTCTTCAACAGCTGCTACTTATGGAGAGCCACAAACCCCTATAGTAGATGAGCAAAGCCCTCTAAATCCTATCAATCCTTATGGCAATAGTAAATTAATGAGTGAGCAAGTTTTGCATGATGCTAATATGGCTAATCCTGAATTTAAATACTGCATATTAAGGTATTTTAATGTAGCTGGAGCTTGTATGGATTATCCTATAGGGCAACGCTATCCAAAAGCTACATTACTTATTAAAGTAGCTGCTGAAGTAGCTTGCGGAAAAAGAGATAAATTATACATTTTTGGAACAGATTATAACACCAAAGATGGCACTTGCATTAGAGATTATATCCATGTAGATGATTTATCTAATGCTCATTTGGTTGCACTTGATTATTTACAAAATAATCCAAGCAATACTTTTAATGTTGGATATGGGCATGGATTTAGCGTAAAAGAAGTAGTACAAACTATGAAAGAAGTTAGCGGGGTTGATTTTGAAGTTGAAGTTGCTCCAAAAAGAGCTGGGGATCCATCGGTGTTAATATCTAATGCGAATAAAATTAAAACTTTAACTTCATGGAAACCAAAATATGATGATTTAAAATTAATTTGTAAAAGTGCTTATGAGTGGGAAAAGCAGTGTTAAAAAAGCTGTTTTTTATCCTCAATACTCAAGATAAAAGATTTTTATTTGGCTTACTAATATTTTCTATTTTTATAGGATTTATCGAAAGTTTTGCCATATCGTTAATCATGCCTTTTGTCTCAGTGGCAAGTAACTTCGAGCTTTTAGAAAAAAGCTCATATTTTAAACCAATTTATGAGTATTTAAATTTACCATCATACAAACTTATAGCCTATTTTGGCTGTATTTTAATGGTTTTTTATATATTTAGAGCTTTTTTAAATGCTTTTTATTTTCACCTTTTAGCAAGGTTTTCTAAAGGACGATACCATACTTTTGCTTGTAGAATTTTTAACAAATATTTACACCTTGAGTATGAAAATTTTACTAATAAAAACCAATCTGAACTTTTAAAAACCATCACTCAAGAAGTTTTTCATTTAAGCACGCTAATTAGTGCATTTTTGCTAATGCTAAGTGAAAGTTTTGTAGTATTTTTACTTTATACACTTTTATTAGTCATAAATTATAAAATTACTTTAGCTTTGAGTGTTTTTTTGCTTTTAAATGCATTTATTTTGATTAAAATTCTTTCTCCTTTAGTAAAAAAAGCTTCCATTGCTAGAGAAGAAGCGATGAAAAATTATTTTGAAATTTTAAATACAAATTTAAATAACTTTAAAATTATCAAACTAAAAACAAAAGAGCAAAGTACTCAAAAATTATATGAAGCCCAAAGCAAACTTTTTGCCAAAGCAAATATTAGCAACGAAAGCATGTCAAGCATACCTAGAATTTACCTTGAAGGTATAGGTTTTTGCATGCTTTGTTTGATCATAGTTTATTTAGTGTTAAAATATGAAAGCGATATTTCTTCTATTTTAGCAACGATTACTATATTTGTTGTGGCACTTTATCGTTTAATGCCTAGTGCAAACCGTATCATCACTAGCTATAATGAAATAATCTATTATAAAAATTCTTTAGATATCATCTATAACATCCTAAATGAAAAAGAAGAAAAATTAGGCGATGAAAAAATAACTTTTCAAGATAAAATAGAATTAAAAAAACTCTTTTTTGCTTATCAAAGCAAAAGAAATTTATTCAAAGGCTTGAATTTCACACTCAAAAAAAATGAAAAAATTGCTTTTATAGGTAAAAGTGGTAGTGGAAAAAGCACTTTAGTTGATCTTATAATAGGACTTTTAAAACCCAATGATGGAGCTATTTTTATAGATGGAGTCAAATTAGATGAGAGTAATATCAAAAGTTTTAGAAGTAAAATTGGCTATATACCTCAACAAATTTACCTTTTTAATGATTCTATTGCAAAAAATATCAGCTTTGGCGAAGATATCGATGAAGAGCTTTTAAACCAAGTAATCAAACAAGCTAATCTTGAAAGTTTTGTAAAATCTTTAAAACATGGAGTGCATACTAAGGTAGGAGATTCAGGCTCATTTTTAAGCGGAGGTCAAAGACAAAGAATTGCTATAGCAAGAGCGCTTTATCAAAAACCTGAAATTTTAGTTTTAGATGAAGCTACCAGTGCTCTTGATCAAGAAAGTGAAGCAAAAATCATGGAAGAAATTTATAAAATTTCAAAAAATAAAACTTTAATTATCATTGCTCATAGACTCTCTACCATACAAGGATGCGATAGAGTGTTTGAAGTCGAACGGGGTATTTTAAAGGAAAAAAGATGAAAATAACTTTTATCATCGCTACTTTAAATTCAGGTGGAGCTGAAAGAGTTTTAGTAACTTTAGCAAATGAACTTTGTAAAAATCATGAAGTTAATATCATCAAATTTCACAAAGAAGAATCTTTTTATAAACTAAATCCTAAAATAAAACTTTTTACTTTAGAGCAATTTGACTTTTCTACTCTTTATAATAAAATCGCCTCACGCATTAAAAAATTTAAAGCTTTAAAACAAGCCTTAAAAGAACACAACTGTGATGTTTTTATATCTTTTTTAGATACGACTAATATTGCTTGTATTTGGGCAAAAAAAGGACTAAATACTCCTTTGATTATTAGTGAGCATAGCTCACATGCTTATTTAAAATCAAAAATTTGGAAATTTTTGCGTGATTTTAGTTTTCCTTATGCTGATGCATTAACCGTGCTTAGCAATGATGATAAAAGCTATTATGAAAAATTTGTAAAAAAAGTCATCAATATGCCAAACCCTTGTCATTTTACTCCAAATACTGGCAATTTAGAAAAAGAAAATATTGTTTTATTTGTTGGAAGATTAGATCATAATAAAAATCCTTCAATGTTTTTAAAAGCCATAGCAAGACTAGATAAAAATTTACAAAACCAATACAAATTTTTAATCGCAGGAGATGGAGAATTAAAACAAACTTTAATCAATCAAGCAAATGATTCAGCTATAAAGGTTGAATTTTTAGGAAAAGTTTCTAATATGCAAGATTTATACGAAAAAGCAAAAATCATTTGTCTTTGTTCTTATATTGAAGGTTTACCTACTGTTTTATTAGAAAGTTTATACTTTCAAGTTGCTCGCATTAGTACTAAATACACAAGTGGTTATAAAGATTTAATAAACAATGAAAAAGATGGAATTTTAATTGATACTAATGATGATAAAGCTTTAAGTGAAAAACTAACTTTACTAATGCAAGATGAAAAATTAAGAAAGCAAATTACCCTAAATGCTTTACAAAGATGTCAAGACTATGAAGTAAGCAATGTAGTAAATAAATGGATAAAATTAATCAACGAAGTAAAGGCTAAATCATGAAAAAACTTGCAATTTTTATATACTCTTTAGGTAGTGGTGGAGCTGAAAGAGTTGTTTCTACTTTACTTCCTATGTTAAATTTAAAATATGAAGTGCATTTGATTTTAATGAATGATAAAATTTCTTATGATATACCACAAGTTTCCATACACTATCTTGAAAAATCATCACCAAACGAAAGCAATTTGGCTAAATTTTTAAAACTTCCCCTACTTGCTTTAAAATATAAAAAATTATGTGAAAATTTAGACATCAATTTGCAATTTGTTTTATTAAATAGACCAAACTACATAGCCTTGATGGCTAAAATGCTTGGTTTAAAATCTACTTTGATAATCAACGAATGCACCACTCCTAGCGTGATATATAAACATAATAATCTTAACTCTTTTATCAATAAATTTTTGATTAAAAATTTATACAATAAAGCAGATTTAATTTTGGCAAATTCTTTAGGAAACAAAGAAGATCTTTTGCAAAATTTTAACATCCAAGCTGATAAATGCGATATCTTGTATAATGCTATAGACTTAGAAAGCATTAGCGAAAAATCAAAAGAGCCAATACCTTTTAAAGATCCTTTTATATTAAGTGTAGGTAGATTAGATAATGGGAAAAATCATACCATGCTCATTAGAGCTTATGCAAAAGTGCAAACTAATTTAAAACTTGTCATTTTAGGCGAAGGTATCTTAAAAAATGAGCTTTTAAATTTAATTGAAGAACTAAATTTAAAAGATAAGGTTTTCTTACTTGGATTTGATAATAATCCTTATAAATACATGAGCAAATGTGATTTTTTTGCTTTTGCTTCTAGTTTTGAAGGCTTTTCTAATGTTTTGATTGAATGCTTGGCTTGTAATTGTGCTGTGCTTTGTACTGATCATAAAAGCGGAGCAAGAGAATTATTTTTAGATGATGAATTTGGACTTTTAGTAAAAGTAGATGATCAAGATGCTATGCAAAAGGGTTTAGAGAAAATGTGCTTTAATGAAAATTTAAAACAACAATACAGACAAAAAGCTTTTACAAGAGCACAAGAATTTGATAAAGTTCAAATCGCTAAAAAACTTTTTGAATTTTTTAATAAGGCTCATGGATGAAATTAAAACAAAATTATATTGAGAATAATTCTATTATTTATACTTGTATTTTAATTTTAATTGCCTTTAGTTTTAGCGTGATTTGCAGGCTTTATTGGGTTGTTTGGGCAAGCGAATTTCATGAATTTTTCTTTAATGATCAACTTATGATTACAACTAATGATGGCTATGCTTTTGCAGAAGGTGCTAGAGATATGATAGCTGGTTTTCACCAAGCAAATGATTTGTCTTATTTTGGTAGCTCACTTTCTACCCTAACTTATTGGCTATATCATTTTTTACCCTTTAGCCTTGAAAGTATTATGGTATATATGAGTACTTTTTTTTCATCATTGATTGTGATACCACTTATTTTAATAGCGAGAGAATATAAACTTACAACTTATGGATTTATAGCTGCATTAATTGCTTCAATTGCAAATAGTTATTATAATCGCACTATGAGCGGGTATTATGATACTGATATGCTAGTGCTTGTTTTACCTATGATGATTTTACTTTCTTTTATACGATTAACCATAACCAAAGATGTCTTTACCCTACTTTTAAGTCCTATTTTTATAATGATTTATTTATGGTGGTATCCATCAAGCTATTCTTTAAATTTTGCTATGATAGGACTTTTTGCACTTTATACTTTAGCTTTTCATAAAAAAGAAAAGATTTTTTATCTTGCTATAATCGTTATGATCTTAGCTTTAAGTGTGTTAGCATGGTATGTAAAATTAGCATTAATTGTTTTATTATTTGCTGTTTTTGCATTAAAAGAAGAAAAAATTAATTTTTACACCATTTGGGCTTTAGTTTTTGGAAGCATTTTAGTTTTATTTTTAAGTGGCGGATTAGATCCTGTGTTATATCAACTTAAATTTTATGTTTTTAAAGCTGATGATGTGCAAAATTTAAAAGAAGCCGCATTTTTGTATTTTAATGTTAATGAAACTATTATGGAAGTAAATACTATCAATCTTGAAGTATTTATGCAAAGAATTAGCTCAAGTGTGCTCGTTTTTATTTGTTCTTTTGTAGGTTTAATTTTTTTATGTAAAGATCATAAAAGTATGCTTTTAGCTTTACCGATGTTAGCTTTGGGTTTTGTAGCTTTAATTGCTGGGCTTAGATTTACCATTTATGCTATTCCTGTAATGGCTTTGGGGTTTGGATATTTTTTATATATTTTAATCAATTTCTTACAAAGAAAAAAAATACTTACTTCGCTTAAAAATATCAATATTTTCTTATTTTTTGCCACTATTTTAGCTTTAACACCTGCTATTTTGCATATATATTATTATAAGTCATCTACGGTTTTTACTTCTTATGAAGCTAATATTTTAGATGATTTGAAAAATAAAACTCAAAGAGAAGATTATGTGGTTGCTTGGTGGGATTATGGTTATCCTATCCGCTATTTTAGTGATGTAAAAACTTTAATTGATGGTGGTAAGCATCTAGGAAAAGATAATTTTTTCTCTTCTTTTATCTTAAGTAAAGATCTTATTTCTGCTGCAAATATGGCAAGACTTAGCGTAGAATATACTGAAAAATCTTTTAAAGAAAATTATCCAGATATTTTAAAAGCAATGGTAAAAGACTATAATGCAAGCAATGCTAAAGATTTTTTAAATTTATTAAGCGATAAAAATTTCATACTAGATGCTAATAAAACTAGAGATGTTTATATTTATATGCCTTATAGAATGCTACGCATTATGCCTGTCGTGGCTCAATTTGCAAACACAAGCCCAGACACAGGAGCTCAAGAAAAAAGTTTATTTTTCTCCCAAGCAAATGCTATAGCTCAAGATCCTACAACAAGATCAGTGATACTTGATAATGGAGTTGAAATTGTAAATGATTTTAGAGCTTTAAAACTTGAAGGATCGACCTTGCCTTTAAAAGCTTTTATTGATGTTGAATCCATTGTCAATGGTAAATATTATTACAATGAAATTGATCCAAAATCTCAAATTTATTTATTATTTTTACGAGAATATAAAAGTTTTATTATCTTAGATGAAAATCTTTACAATAGCGCTTATATACAGATGTTTTTGCTCAATCAATACAACACAGATTTATATGAGCAAGTTACCAATGACATTAGAGTTAAAATTTATAGGTTAAAAAAATGAGAATAGGAATTTTAACCCATAGTGCTATGAGTGCTTATTATTTTAGATTAGCACTTATTAAGGCTTTAATAAAAAATAATCACGAAGTTATCATCATCACTCCAAAGGATAAATTTTCCTTAGAACTAGCTAAACAAGGTTTTAATGTTTGTCATTATGAGCTTTCAAGAGCTAGTGTAAATCCTTTAGTGGTTTTAAAAAATCTTTTAAGCTTAAAAAATACACTAAAAAATTTAAATTTAGACCTTTTGCAAACTAGCGCACACAAAAGCAATACAACTGGCATCATAGCAGCAAAATTAGCTGGTATAAAATATACTTTTGGTTTAGTTGAGGGCTTGGGAAGTTTTTATATAGATGAAGATTTTAAAAGCAAACTAGTAAAAACTAGTATTAATTTTTTATACAAAATCGTTTTTAAACTTGCTAATGGTTTTATTTTTGTCAATGAAAGCAATGCTTTATTTATGAAAAATTTAGGCTTAAAAGATGAAAAAATTAAAATCATCAAATCAGTAGGTGTGAATTTAAAACAATTTTTACCACTTCAAATTTCTAAAGAAGAAAAAGAATGTTTTTTGCAAGAATTTAATATGCCTGATAAACCTATAGTTTTAATGATAGCTAGAGCCCTTTGGCACAAAGGCATAAAAGAATTTTACGAAGCTGCAAACCTTTTAAAAGATCAAGCAAATTTTGTTTTAGTAGGTGGAAGAGATGATAATAAATCTTGTGCGCCAATTGAATTTTTAAATTCAGGTAATGTTTTTTATTTAGGAGCTAGAAAAGATATCGCAAGATTATTAAATTTATGTGATGTTTTTGTATTGCCAAGCTATAAAGAAGGTTATCCTAGAACGGTTTTAGAAGCTATGGCATGTAAAAAAGCTTGCGTGGTAAGTGATTGCGAAGGTTGTATTGAAGCAGTGGAAAATGCTATTGATGGTTTAATTTGCAAAAGTAAAGACGCTAAAGACTTAGCAGAAAAAATTCAAATTTTATTAGAAGATGAAAAATTTAAAAATACTTTAGCTAAAAATGCATTTATCAAAGCTCAAAATTATGATGAAAATCATATCGCTTTAGAATATATTGAATTTTATAAAGGATTTGTTGATGTATAAAAATGGTTTAAAAAGAATATTTGATTTTTTTCTTGCTTTGATTTTAATTTGTATTTTTTTACCATTTATTTTACTAATTGCTTTGATTTTAAAATTAGTTCAAGGAAGTGCTATTTTTAAACAAGCAAGACCAGGGCTCAATGAAAAAGTTTTTTATATTTATAAATTTAAAACTATGAGTGATGAGAAAGATGAAAATGGCAATTTATTAAGCGATGAATTGCGTTTAAAACCTTTTGGTAAATTGATAAGAAGCCTAAGTTTAGATGAATTACCTCAACTTTTTAATGTGCTTAAAGGCGATATGAGTTTTATTGGTCCAAGACCTTTGCTTGTAGAATATTTACCATTATATAATCAAGAGCAAAAAAAACGCCATAATGTAAGACCTGGCATCACAGGATGGGCTCAAATTAATGGAAGAAATGCTATATCTTGGGAGCAAAAATTTAAATTTGATGTAGAATATGTGCAAAAATGTTCTTTTTTGTTTGATCTAAAAATATTTTTTATGACAATTATTAAAGTCATCAAAAGAAGCGGAGTAAATAAACAAGGCAATACCACAACGGATAAATTCAATGGACACAACTAAAAGTATTTATATATATGGAGCTAGCGGACATGGTTTAGTTTGTGCTGATGTGGCTATAAATGTGGGTTATACTAATATCATTTTTTTAGATGATAATAAAGGCTTAAAATACTCATCCAAATTAGAAAAACATGATATATTTATAGCCATAGGTGCCAATGCTATTAGAGAAAAAGTTTTTAATCAAGTCAAGCAAGATGGCTTTAAAATAGTAAATTTAATCCACAAAAGTGCCATCATTAGTCCTAGTGCATCTTTAGATGATGAGGGAATTTTAATCATGCCAAATGTGGTAGTAAATGCTAACGCTAGCATAAAAAAAGGAGTAATTTTAAATACAGCTAGTGTTGTAGAGCATGAATGTTTTGTGGATGAATTTTCCCATATAAGTATAGGAGCTAAAATAGCAGGAAATGTAAAAATAGGAAAGCGTTGTTTTTTAGGAGTAAATTCAAGCATTATACCTTGTATTAATTTAAGTGATGATATCACTTTAGGAGCTGGTGGAGTAATTGTAAAAAATATAAATTGCAAAGGAATTTATATAGGAATTCCTGCTAAAAAGCTTCAAAAATAATCCATTTTCTACTATTTTTTTGATATCACAATATCTATAATAAAATTGTAAAAAATATCAAATGATAATCTATTTTAGATAGAATATAATTAACATCATTTGCATAAAGGATTAAAAATGAGATTTTTTCTATCAGCACCTCATATGAGCAAAAAAGAATTAGAGTACATACACAAAGCTTTTGAAAGCAACTATATAGCGCCTTTGGGAGAATTTGTAAATGCTTTAGAGCAAAGCATAAAAGATTACACAAAAAGTTCTAATGCATTAGCTTTAAATGCCGCCACAGCAGCGATACATTTAGCTCTTAGAGTTTTAGGAATCAAACAAGATGACATAGTTCTTGCTTCAAGTTTTACTTTTATAGCTTCAGTTGCTCCTATTTCTTATATGGGTGCGCGTGCTGTGTTTATTGATTGTGATGAAACTTATAATTTAGATGTAAATTTATTAAAAAAAGCTATTAAAGAAAGCCCTAAAAAGCCAAAAGCTCTCATTCTTACTCATCTTTATGGAAATGCTTCTAAAATGGATGAAATAGTCCAAATTTGCAAAGAAAATGAAATTTATCTAATCGAAGATGCTGCAGAAGCTTTAGGAAGTTTTTATAAAAACAAAGCTTTAGGAACATTTGGAGATTTTGGAGTATATTCTTTTAATGGTAATAAAATCATCACCACAGGTGGCGGTGGTATGCTAGTAAGTGAAAATAAAGCCAATCTTGAAAAAGCAAGATTTTATAGCACTCAAGCAAGAGAAGATTGCTTGCACTATGAGCATAAAGAATATGGCTATAATTATAGAATGAGCAATATCTTAGGTGCAATTGGTACAGCCCAAATGGAAGTTTTAGATCAAAGAGTAGAAAAAAAACGCCAAATTTATAATTGGTATAAAGAATTTTTAGGGCAAACTTTTACTTTTTTAGATGAGTTAGAAAATTCTAAATCAAATCGTTGGCTTAGCACTGCTTTACTTGATTTTAGCTTTGATAAACTTAATACTTATGAAAAACACCATATATGTGCTAATGAAAATGTATCAATTCAAAATAAAATTTTAAAAATAATCCAGATTTTAAAAGACAATCAAATAGAAAGTCGTCCTCTTTGGAAGCCTATGCATTTACAGCCATTATACAAAGGTTATGATGCATATTTAAACGGCAATAGCGAATTTTTCTTTAGCAATGGTATTTGTCTTCCAAGTGCAACAACCATGGAAAAAAATGATATAGAAGAAGTTTCTATGCTTATTTTAAAAACTTTAAAGGATTAAAATGGATTATAAAAGCAAACGCCTAGGATTTTTCTTAGGTACTGATATTTTATTATTTGTTATTAGCATATTTTTGTCTTTTTCTTTGCGTTTTAGTGCAGATATACCTAATGAATTTTATGAAGGAATGTTTAAAAGTGCTGTAGTTTTAATCTTTTTAAAGATTATATTTTTAGCTTTATTTAGAATTTATCAGGTTGCTTGGAGGTTTTTTTCTCTTAATGAAGCAAGAAAATTAGTATTAGCACTAGCTTTAGCCGAACTTGCATTTTTAGGAATTTATTTTTTATATGATGATTTTTTTAATCCTTTTCCAAGAAGCGTAATTGGTATAGACTTTGTACTTTCTTGTATGCTTGTTGGAAGTTTAAGAATTAGCAAAAGAATGGTTGTAGATTTTAGAAAACCAAAATACAATGAAGAACATCCTTGTATAGTAGTTGGAGCAACTTCTAAAGCCTTGCATTTATTAAAAGGAGCCAAAGAAGGTAGTCTTGGATTATTCCCTGTGGCTGTAGTTGATGAGCGTAAAAATTTAATAGGCGCTTATTGTGATAAATTTATAGTCGAAAACAAAGAAGCAATCAAAAAATACACTCAAGAAGGCATTCACACAGCTATTATTGCTTTAAAATTAGAACAAGATGAGTTAAAAGCTTTATTTGATGAACTTATTTCTTATGGTATAAATGATATTAAACTTTTTTCTTTTACTCAAAATGAAGCAAGAGATATTAGCATAGAAGATTTACTTGCTAGAAAACCTAAAGATTTAGACAATGCTTGTGTCATTGATTTTATCAAAGACAAAACCATCTTAGTAAGTGGGGCTGGTGGAACCATAGGAAGTGAGCTTTGCAAACAATGTATAAAATTTGGCGCTAAACATCTTATAATGCTTGATCATAGTGAATACAATCTTTATAAAATCAGTGAAGACTTAAGCGCTCATAAAGAAAAAATAGAAGCTATTATGACAAGTATTTTAGATAAAGAAGCTCTTGAAAAATTACTAAGCATTAAAAAAATAGATCTTATTTTACACGCTGCAGCTTATAAGCATGTCCCTTTATGTGAGCAAAATCCTCACTCAGCAATTTTAAACAACATTATAGGAACTAAAAATTTAATCGATCTTGCTAAAAAATATAAAGTAAATAAATTTGTTATGATAAGCACCGATAAAGCTGTTCGTCCTACAAATATCATGGGATGTACAAAAAGAATTTGTGAGCTTTATGCTCTAAGCTCAAGTAAAGATAATTTTGAAGTAGCTTGTGTTCGTTTTGGTAATGTTTTAGGATCAAGTGGTAGTGTTATACCTAAATTTAAAGCTCAAATTGCCGCTAATGAGCCTTTAACTTTAACTCATCCTGATATAGTGCGTTATTTCATGCTAGTAGATGAAGCAGTGCAACTTGTATTGCAAGCAGCAGCTATTGCAAAAGGTGGAGAATTATTTGTACTAGACATGGGCAAACCTGTTAAAATCATGGATTTAGCAAAAAAAATGTTATTACTATCCAATAAAAAGTTAGAAATTAAAATCACAGGACTTAGAAAAGGTGAAAAATTATACGAAGAACTTTTAATTCATGAAAATGATTTAAAAACTCAATATGAAAGTATTTTTGTAACCACTAGTGAAATTAAAAATTTAGATGAATTAAATCAAGATATTCAAAGATTAATTTGTGCTCAAAATCCTGTGCAAATTTTAAAAGAAATAGTGCCAGAATTTAATCACAATAAAAATGGAGAATGATTAAAGTATTATTTTGTTTTAAATAATATAATTTGATTTTACTTGATTAATATAAATAAAAACGATAAAATTGCATTTTTAAAATGTAATTGACATCAAATAAAGGAAAAAAAGTGAAATTATTGGTTGTTGATGATAGTTCTACAATGAGAAGGATAATTAAAAATACTCTTGTAAGATTAGGACATAAAGATGTTTTAGAGGCTGAGCATGGAGTTGAAGCTTGGGATTTGCTTTCACAAAATGATGATATTAAAGTTTTAATCACTGATTGGAATATGCCTGAAATGAATGGATTAGAATTAGTCAAAAAAGTAAGAGCTGAAGAAAAATACGCTGACATGCCTATCATTATGGTCACAACAGAAGGAGGTAAGGCTGAAGTTATCACAGCTTTAAAAGCTGGAGTTAATAACTACATAGTAAAACCTTTTACCCCTCAAGTTTTAAAAGAAAAACTTGAAGATGTCTTAGGAACCAACGAAGGCTAATCTACTCTTTCTATGCAAAAATACTATTATGAACTTTTTTTTCAAACAGACAAGGAGTATTTGAATTTCTTCCTTGATCTGATTTTTTCTTTTGATATAGACGCAATTGAAGAAAAAAACAATGGTATATATATAAGATCTGAAGAAAATTTGGAACTTATCCATTTAGCTTTAACGAATTTTCATCAAAAACTTTGTAAAAAATTTAATTTACAAATTTTATTTCATTCTAGTTTAGAAAAAAAAGAAAACAAAAATTGGATAGAAGAGTATAAAAAAGGCATACAAGCCTTAACGATAGAAAATATCCATATCCATACAACTTGGCAAAATCCTGTAGAAGATAAAATTAATATTGTTATCGATCCTGCTTTAGCCTTTGGCTCTGGTCATCATGAAAGTACTTATACTTGTATAGAATTTATACAAAAATACACCAATAAAGAAAAATTTTGCCTTGATGTAGGGTGTGGAAGTGGAATTTTAAGCATCATTATGGCCAAATTAGATGCTAAAGTACAAGCGTGTGATACTGATGAATTAGCAATCATAGCAAGTAAAGAAAATGCTAAGTTAAACAATGTTATGTTTGATGATATATGGGTTGGTTCAGTTAATAAAAGCTTACAAAAATATGATATAGTTGTAGCTAATATCATTGCAGATGTGATAATGATATTAGAAAAAGATTTAAAAGAAAAGATTAAAGATAATGGAATTTTAATATTATCTGGAATTTTAAATAAATATGAACATAAAATTAAAGAAAAATTCAAAGATCTTACCTTATTAGAATCTAAAAATAAGGGAGATTGGTTGAGTTTAGTTTATAAAAAGGAAAAGAATGGACAAAAAGACAAATAACCCAAAAGACAATCAAAATAATAATAATTTTTTTAACAAAAATCCTATTTTTATTTTTGCTGTTTTTGCTATAGTGATGATTTTCTTATTTAAAGGATTTTCAGATGATCCTAGTATGGGAATCACAGGTGGTGAAAATACTAAAAAAATTACATATTCTGAACTTAAAACTCTTATAGAAAATAACCAAATAGCTCAAGTAAATATAGGCCAAACCACCATAAAAGCTACTTCTAAAGCTGGAAATATGATTTATATTGCTAAAAAAGTAACAAATGATACTACTTTTGTTCCTTTACTTGATTCCAAAGGTGTTGCATATGGTGCTTTCAATGAAAGCAATTGGTTTATAGATATTTTACTTTCTTGGGTATTACCCGTATTTATTTTCTTTGGAATTTGGATGTTTTTGGCATCTCGTATGCAAAAAAATATGGGCGGATCAATACTTGGCATTGGCAGCTCTAAAAAACTTGTAAATTCAGAAAAACCAAAAGTCAAATTCAACGATGTAGCAGGTGTTGAAGAAGCCAAAGAAGAAGTAAAAGAAATAGTTGATTTTTTAAAATATCCTGAAAGATATATCAGTTTAGGGGCAAAAATTCCAAAAGGACTCTTACTTGTTGGTCCTCCAGGAACTGGAAAGACCTTACTTGCAAAAGCAGTAGCAGGTGAAGCTGATGTACCTTTTTTTAGCGTATCTGGATCATCTTTTATAGAAATGTTTGTAGGAGTTGGCGCCTCTAGAGTAAGAGATTTATTTGAAAATGCTAAAAAAGAAGCTCCAGCTATAGTTTTCATAGATGAGATTGATGCTATAGGTAAGTCTCGTGCAGCTAGTGGAATGATGGGTGGAAATGACGAAAGAGAACAAACCTTAAATCAACTTTTAGCTGAGATGGATGGCTTTGGAACAGAAAGTTCTCCTGTTATAGTTTTAGCAGCTACAAATCGTCCAGAAATTTTAGATGCAGCCTTACTTAGACCAGGTCGTTTTGACAGACAAGTTTTAGTAGATAAGCCTGATTTTAAAGGAAGATGTGATATTTTAAAAGTTCATATGAAAGATGTTAAAATTTCGCCTGAAGTTAAAGTAGAAGATATAGCAAGACTTACCGCTGGACTTGCCGGTGCTGATTTGGCAAATATTATAAATGAGGCAGCTTTGCTAGCAGGTAGAGATTCTAAAAAACACGTGGAACAAAAAGATTTAGTAGAAGCTGTTGAAAGAGCCATAGCAGGACTTGAGAAAAAATCTCGTAGAATCAATGATAAAGAGAAAAAAATTGTTACTTATCATGAATGCGGTCATGCTTTAATAGCTGAAACTACAAAAGGTGCTAAAAAAGTTAGTAAAGTTTCTGTCATACCAAGAGGTTTAGCCGCTTTAGGATATACACTAAATACACCTGAAGAAAACAAATTTTTAATGCAAAAACATGAACTTTTAGCTGAAGTAGATGTATTGCTTGGAGGAAGAGCAGCTGAAGAAATTTTCATAAAAGAAATTTCAACCGGAGCAAGTAATGATCTTGAAAGAGCTACTGATATCATTAAAGCTATGATTTCTATGTATGGAATGAGTGAGATAGCTGGGCTTATGGTTCTTGAAAAACAAAGAAACACCTTTTTAAGCGGTGGTCAAACTATAAAAGATTATTCTGATAAAATGGCACAAGATTTAGACGAGTATGTCAAAAAAACTTTAGATGAACGCTATAGTGGAGTAAAAGAAATACTTAAAACTTATAGTGGAGCTATAGAAATTATGGTTCAAGCTTTATATGAAGAAGAAACTATAGATGGTGCAAAAGTTAGAGAGATTATTAAAAACTACGAAGAAGAGAATAATCTTCCTACACGCTTAGAAGAAAAAGACCAAGAAGCTACCAAGGAAAAATAAATGAAAACTAATTTTATTGCAAAATCTGGCTGGGGGTTTTTGATATCTCTTGCCATAATTTTTGCAATAATTCAAATTGTTTGGGGATTTTCTTGGATATTGTGTTTAATTTTTGCTTTTTTTGTATTTATTTTTAGGGCAAGCAAAATTGAAAATGTTGCTGATGTAAACACTATTATTTCTCCTGTAGAAGGAAAAGTAAAAAAAATTCAATCTACCACTTATGCAGAATTTGGAGAATGTGTTGAAATTCAAATTATAAACTCAATTTTTTCTCAAGGAAATATTATCGCGCCACTTGCTATGGAAATAAAAGAAACAAAAATCAAACATGGTCTTTTTTTGTGTCCTTTTATGAAAAGCTCTATTTTGCTAGGAGAGAGAATTTTATTTTTAGCAAAATCTAAAAACAAAAATCTAGCAATGAAAATTATATTTGGCGCATTAAATAGAAAAACTTGCATTTATGAATTTGGCCATTACTTAAATCACGGACAAGAAATAGGTTTTATGTTGGATGGAAGCGTGAGTTTATTTTTACCAAAAGATAGTAAAATCTGCGTCAATGAAAATGATAGAGTTCGTATTGGTGGATTAATAGGATATGTAAATTCATGAATTTTAAATTAATTTATATCTTACCAAATCTTTTTACAGCAGCTTCAATTTTTTTAGGGATTATTTCCATTATAGCCTCTATTAATCAGCATTTTGATAAAGCGCTTATTTATATCATGCTTTCTTTAATTTGCGATGGACTAGATGGACGCGTTGCAAGAGCTACAAATTCAACATCTAAATTCGGTATAGAATTTGATTCTTTAGCTGATTTAATTGCTTTTGGTGTTGCACCTGCAATCTTATTTTACATGAGCATAGGATATGAGTATGGTAAATTTGGCTCTTTTGTTGCGGGTTTATTTGTGGTTTTTGGTGCCATACGCTTAGCAAGGTTTAATGTTACCACTGGTACTTATGAGCCATCTGTATTTATAGGTTTGCCTATACCAACTGCTGCTGTAGTAAGTGCTTTATGGGTAAGTGCTTACTTGTATTATGATATTTTCAAAGATTATTCTTTATTGGTTTTAGGTATTCAAATTTTACTTGCGTTTTTAATGGTAAGCAATATTAGATACCCAAGTTTTAAAAAAATTGATCTTAAAAGAGCCAATGTATTAAAAGTTTTAATCGCTTTGGTTGTTTTATTTTCCATGCTTTATTTATATTTTTTAGAAAGTACTTTAATACTTGCTAGTTCTTATGTTTTATATGGCTTATTCAGAAGTGTATATACTCTAACAAAAACTTTTAAAAAAGATTAAATTCATTTTTACTTCATTTTAGAGTACTAACTTAATTAAGATTTCAAAACAAGGAGTAAAATTTGAATAA
The DNA here is from genome assembly GCF_008011665.1 of Campylobacter volucris. Lineage (GTDB taxonomy): Bacteria > Campylobacterota > Campylobacteria > Campylobacterales > Campylobacteraceae > Campylobacter_D > Campylobacter_D volucris_A. The sequence goes on along the minus strand of NZ_VOWJ01000019.1, from coordinate 37,288 downwards.
AAATAAAATTTTTAGACAAATTCATATTTATATTAGTTTGTTTTTTTTGCCATTAGCTTTTTTATATGCTATCACAGGCTTTTCTTTTCTTGCTGGTCTTGATGGAGATATTGGATCTAAAATTCAAGAATACAAAGTTCAAGCTGTGATACAAAAAGGTGCTGAAGCAGAATTTTTAATAGATTTTTTAAAGCAAAACAATCTTGCCCTGCCATCTTCTTTAGAATCAAAATTTAACAAAAAAAATCACAATATAATTGAAATTGGAAAATTACACTATAGCGCAAGTATAGAAAAAATCAATGAAAATGAATATAAAATTAGCACAAAAACTAGAAGTTTGCTTGGAGATATGATTTTATTGCATAAAGATAAAGGTATGTGGTATTTTTCCATACTAGGTTTAGCCTTTGCTTTGGCTATGATTATTCTTTATTTTTCTGGACTTTTAATAACTTTAGTTGCTATCCGTAAAGACAGAGGAAAACAAATTGGAGTATTGATTTTAGGCTTTATTGTTACACTAACAATTGCTTATTTTAGCGTATAATATTTAAGGTATATCTTATAAAATGTAAGATATACTTATGATTTTTAAGGACAGATGGGTGAGTGGTTGAAACCACACCCCTGCTAAGGGTGCAGATCTTAACGGGTCTCGAGGGTTCAAATCCCTCTCTGTCCGCCACTTTCAATAGCGTTTATGTATTTTTCAAATTCCCCACTTTCATCAATATCATTTCCATATAATTGATAAAGTTCATAATAATATTTTACAAATTCCTTGCACTCTTCATCAAGTGGTAAAAATATCTCATCTTCTAAGGTACAAAATTTATCTAAATATTTTTTTGCATCTTCTTTTAATACATAATGTCTTGCAAGCTCATAATAATTTTCTAAGAATACTTTTTTAAATCTTTCATACGCTTCAATGCTAAAATCTATATTTAATTTTTCATCTTCAAATTTTAAAACTTCAGCTTTAAAAAGTAATGATAGATGTATCAAACCTTCAGTATAATAAGGTTTTACCTCTTCAACTTTTTGCCAAGCTATAAGACCTACAGCCCTTTTTATAAGCTCATAAAATACAGGTAATTTTAGCTCCTCTTCTTCATGTAAAAAGAAATTCACAAGCCCGCCTGCAGTAGCTTTAAATTCTTCAATATTTTTAAACACCCCACTTTCATTCATTTTCTTTTCACTATCATTTGCCACAAAGAAAATATGTCCAAATTCATGACCTATAGTGGAAACTTCATATATTTTTTTCCAAAGTTTTTCATTAAAAAATAAAATTTGTCGCCCATAATCTAAAAATTCTTTTTCAAAAACCATAGATGGAAGTTTCATAAAAGGTTTTGTTTTAGCATTTTCATACACATAATTTAAAAATGCAAAAATCTTTTTACCAGCAATATTACTTACATATTCATCATTTGGCACTACTTGAGCGGAAAAAAGTCCTTTAAGTTCTGCTCCATAAAAAATCATAGGCATACAAATATAAAGTTGAGTTTTATTTAGATTAAAATTTACTTCTTCAAAAAGTTTTTCATCTTTTTCTTCTAAATTTTCATAAATCATAGAAAAACTTTCTTTAATATTTTGCTTGAAAATATCAGTGTTAAAATCGCTCACATCTTCTAAGCGTATATCCCATTCTAAAGCAACTGCATGCGTATAAGAGTCTTCGTAATATTCTAATGGATGGCCTATTTGCAAAGGAGATTTTACTTCCATCCATGCAAGTTCAGCTTCTTGCCATTTTTTAATTACCTCATCGTTATTTTTTTCACAAAATGCAAATTTTAATTTTTCTAGATAGTTTATATAAGCTTTTTTACCATCATCTAAATCATATTTTTTTAATTTTTCCAAAAGTTTGTCAAATTCATACTCAAGCTTTAAAACTTCATTTTCAAACGCCTTAGCATAAGGTAAAAACCTCCAAATGGTTCCTATCTTTACTAAAGCCCCATAACTTCTTTCACAAATTTGTCCATCTTGATTTAACTGATACAATTTATTTTGTTTTAAAAATTCTAATGCATCGCTTAAATTTGGAAATTGTTCTTTTAAAATTTTATTATTAGTATCTAAAATTTGCTTACTCCAAACAATATCAAAAGAATTCATTACAACGCCTATATTATGCACACCTTGAATCAAAGCTAGATAAAATTCATCAAGTAAATTTTTAGTTTTAATTTCATCGATTAAATCTTGATGTTCTACTTCATAAAAAGCCCTTACTAAAGAATGGACTTTGTATTTAATCTGTGAAATTTCTTCTTCACTTAATCCTTTTTTTTCAAGCTCTTGAATTAAATTTTCTTCTTTTAAATCCACCAAACGACGCAAAATAGCCAAAACATTACTTTTTTCATTATCAAGTTCAGCCAATTCTAAAGCCCTATCGATCAAAGGATGAATTTGATTGTTTTGTAAAATTTTATAAAGATAATTGATATTTTGTTTTCTATTTTTTACAATTTGTGCAATTTGTTTAAAATCATTCATATTAACCTTTCTTTTTTTTTCATTCTTAATTATAATATTTTTTTGAAAATACAAGGAGAAATTGTATGAAAGATATGGGTGAAGCAAAATTAAAAATGATAGCTATGCCAAGCGATACAAATCCTGCAGGTAATATATTTGGTGGATGGATTTTATCCCAAATGGATTTAGCTGGTGGCATTGCAGCTAGAGAATTATCTCCTCAAAGAGTAGTAACTATTGCTATGGATGAAGTTAGCTTTAAAGAACCTATATTTGTAGGAGATTTAGTGTCTTGCTATGCAAAAATCATAAAAGCCGGAAATACTTCAATAACCGTAAAAATCAAAGTAGTTGCTCAAAGAGCCAATGAAAATGGCAATGTATATTGCATACATACTAATTCTGCCACTGCTACTTATGTTAGTGTTGATAAAAATGGGGATAAATTGCCAATTGATGCTGATTTAAAAAGAATACACGGCTTTTAGAATAAATTTTATTGTATTTTTAAAAAACTTTCTATATCATCACAAAAAAACTTCTAAGGCTATATATGCGTGGATATAAAATATTTTCTGGCTCTGCAAATGAAGAATTTGCAAAAAAAATTTCTAAGTATCTTTCTTTGCCTTTAAGCGATGCTGGCATCAAACGCTTTAGTGATGGTGAAATTAGCATCCAAATAGACGAAAGTGTGCGCGGAAAAGATGTTTTTATCATACAAAGTACTTGCGTACCAACCAATGATAATTTAATGGAACTTTTAATCATGACTGATGCTTTGCGTCGATCAAGTGCAAGCTCTATTACTGCTATCATACCTTATTTTGGCTATGCAAGACAAGATAGAAAAGCAAGTCCTAGAGTACCAATCACTGCAAAATTAGTAGCAAATCTCATAGAATCAGCTGGCGTTGATAGAGTAGCCACTATAGACTTACATGCTGGACAAATTCAAGGATTTTTTGATATACCTGTAGATAATCTTTATGGAAGTATTATTTTTAATGATTATATTAAAAATAAAAATTATAAAAATCCTATTATCGCAAGTCCTGATATAGGTGGTATAGCAAGAGCTAGAAGCGTAGCAAAAGCTTTGGGACTTGATATAGTTATAGTTGATAAAAGACGCGAAAAAGCCAATGAAAGTGAAGTGATGAATGTCATCGGTGATGTAAAGGATAGAGAAGTTATTTTAGTAGATGACATTATCGATACAGCAGGAACCATAGTCAAAGCAGCTGAAGTGTTTAAAAACAAAGGTGCAAAATCTGTTATAGCTTGCTGTACTCACCCTGTGCTTAGTGGCATAGCTTATGAAAGAATAGCCAAAGATGCATTAGATGAGCTAGTAGTAACTGATACTATACCTTTAAAACAACAAATGGATAAAATCAAAGTCTTAAGCGTAGCACCAATTTTTGGTGAGGTAATACGCAGAGTTTATCACAATGAAAGCGTGAATTCTTTATTTGTATAAATTCTTTGTAAGGTAATCCTTGCAAAGAATTATTCTGTAAAGTTTGGAATATATTTTAAGACTTTTTTTCTAAGCTCTTCATCTTCTCTTAATAATTTTAAAACCGATTTTATATAAGTTTGCTTTGTTTTACCAACTCTATTTAAAAACCCACCATCTTCAAAAATTCCTTTTTGATTAAATATTTTTAATAATTCATCATAGTCTTTACTTTCATATACAGAATTAAATTTATTTTCAATATCTTTATGTAAGTTTTCAAAACCTATTAGCTGCTCCAAAGAACTAATCTTTTCTTGTATTTGCTCGGGTGTTTTTGATTCTTTAAATATAGATTTTAATTTATATTTTACTTCTTTTTCTAATTTTTCTGAAATTTGATTTTGTAGAACATTTTTATATTTTGTTTCAAAAATATAATTTTTTACTTCTTCAAATTTTTCTTTTTCGTCTGATTGTTCTAAAATAGCCAAAATAACACATTCTAGCAAAAACAAATTTTCTACTTCAGCTACCTCTAAAACTTTCACTTTATTTTTATTTGCACTATCTATTTCCTCTTGTGTTCTAAAATCTCTATCTATAATTCCATAAGCATTAAAACCATGCAAGGCATTTTGTTCGTTGAAAGTTTTTGTATAGCTTAAAACATTTTCACAACCATCACATGGTATGATTTGATATTGTGGGTATAGTATGCTATAAATTTTAGTGTCTAAACTTTCACTTTTTCCTTCTACAAATAAAATATTTCTTCTAGCACCTAAAAGTTTTAAAAATAATTCTTGCGGTATATCATTTTCTTCTATTTTTTCTATTTCCCATTTTTGTCCATTGTAAAATTTAATCCAAAATTTATCCGCTTCTATATGATTTGCGGCAAAATTTAAATCATGCGTTATGTATATAAATAAACAATCTTGCCTATGTCTTTCTAAAACACTCCAAAGTTTATTAGTTAAAGATGGATGCAAGTGTAATTCTGGCTCATCAATTAAGATAATTTTTTTCTCAATACACAAAACATACATTATCAAGTATAATACAGCTCTTTCTCCATCACTCATCATTCTTGCTTCATATTCGTGCTGATTATTCATAACGCATAAAAATTCATCTTCTTTAAGTTCTATTTCTCTGTGAGTAAAAATTTCTTTCCAAATGTTTTTAGCTTTATCTATGATATTTTCAGTTTTTATGCCACTTTTATGCTCTTGTCTTAATTGCTCGTGTTCATAAACTAAGACATAGCTTAAAAGCTTATCATAATCGCTATGAAGTTTTATTGTTGCATTTTCAAATCCATTAAATTTTAATTGCCATATATCATTATATGGATTAATATTTCCATAAAACAAATCATTTTTAGCCTCTTTATAGCTATATCTTGTTATGTGTTTTGATATAGTCGTGTCTCTTTGAGCTGGAATTCTATATAAATTTCCGCATTCTTTTTCCATCCAAGCCCCAAGCCTACTTTTACCTGAGCCATTAGCACCTACGATTATGATAGAATTTGCATTTGTTTTAAATTCTTTTTTATCTCCATTTTCATCAGGTAAATAATAAATATATTCTTCCACCCTAACTCCTTAACAACGCTATATATTCACTTTGTTTTTGATTTAAGACTTTGAAAGTGCTTATGATGTAAGAAAATTCATCATCACTTAAACCATAAAGTTTTTTAACTAATAAATCATTTTTTGCTCTTAAGATATCATAAGCTTTTTTAGTTTTTGGAATTTCTTCATCTTTTATGTTAAATTCTTGTTTTAGTTCATCAAAATAATGATTTTTATCATTATAAAGTTCTAAAAGCAAAGCATTTTTAGCTAGAGCTTTATAAATTTCATTATTTTGTAATTCTTCATCACTTGGTTGAGGTAGAGGAATTCTTTCTAGGTAAGTTTTATTTGCATTGATTTGCACCATATTTCTTATGATAAAATCAACCACTAAAGAATTAAACAAAGCTAAAACAAATAAAATTCTTTTATGAGACATAGCATTGATACAAATTTCATCATCTTTTAAAATATATTGTTTTGGAATACTAGAATAAACACTATTTCCGCATCCACAATTTTTTGGTAGCAAGGAAGCTATCAAAGTCCTTTCATCTGTGTCCCTTGCAACAGCTCTATAAGCAAGTCTGAAAAATTCTCTATCATATTTTATCAATTCAGGCTTTAGTTCTTTGCCGGTGGCCTTTTTAGCTCTTAAAAGTTCTTTGCTTTTTAAACGCTCATCAAATTTAGTCTTTTCTAAAAAATAAGTAGCTTGGCTAAAATTTGGGTCAAATTGGTGTATCATCTTACCTTCATATAAAGGCAAAAGTCCTTCCTTAAACTCTTCTATAAACAAATCTTTATCATTTGTCATATGAAGTTCATTTCTAAAATCTATATAATCAAAAGATAAGGTTAAAAAAGCTTTATAAGATTTTCTTAGAATTTCTAAAGATTGCTTGTCTTTTAACTCCATTAAGGCTAGGTGAGTTGGGCTTAGCTTTTTAATATCTTTTAAATTTAAAGTTAAAATTTCATCTTTGTTTTTTAGTGAGTTCATATCTGTTTTATAAAACATCGTTTTGATTTTATGAGTATTATTTGCTTGTGTATTTTTTATAAGCATAAGGGCAAATTTATATCTTGAATCTACATCAGCAAATATAGCTTGTCTGTTTTCAAAACTATAAAAATATTCTAAAGTTTTATTTTCTAAAATTTCTTTTCTTAAAGTTAAACTTCCATCTTCAAACATCAAAGCACTAGGCAAAACATAAGCTAAATTTCCTTCTTGTTTTAAAAGAGAAAGATTTTTTTCCACAAAAAGACGAAATAAATTTCCATCTCCACTACCTTTGTTTAAAGGATAAGTTTTTTGATAATACTCGCTTAAATCATTTATATATGCTTTTTGTTTTTCATAATTTTGTTTTATATAATCTTTAGCTAGTAAATTGTTTTGAATTTCTTTTTTCTTACTAGCAATTAAGCTTCTATAATCGCTTTTATATTGTGGAAAAAAATCATCATCACTAAATTTAGTTTTATCCCAAGGCGGATTGCCTACGATAACATCAAAACCTTTAAAATTTTGATTTTCTATGATTTCAGGAAATTCTAACTCGTAGTTAAAGAAGTTAAATTCTTTTTGATATTTGCTAATGATAGTTTTTGCTTGTTTATTTTGGCTTAAATTTTGCATATCATCTTGACTTAGGGCTTTTAGAGTTTGCAATTCTTCTTTGTTAGCAAAATATAGCGTGTTGATATAGTTTAGATATAAATTTAACTTATCAAGCTTTGGTGTGATTTCATTTTGATAAATTTGTTTGGATTGTTTGATTTGTTCTTCGTTGGTATCTTGTAGATTATCAAGCTTTTCAAATACTTCTTGTAAAATTTCAAATTCTTGAGTAATGGAATTTGTGAAAATATTTTCTTTATTTTGCTTTATTAAATTTTCAAAATCCCTTATACTTGAGCCTAGCAAAGCATTGCCGCATTTTATGTGATGTTCTATAAAAGAAAGTGGAGTTCCAAAGATAAAACTATCTATCCAAAGACTAAGTTTTGTAAGCTCTATACTAAAAGGATTTAAATCCACTCCATAAATAATGCGTTTTAGCAAAAGTCGTTTTAAAACATCACTTTCATCTAACTCATAATCTTGCGCGAAATCTTTTATATGATTTGTGATATTTTCTTTTTCTTGTTCATGGAGTTGTTTTAGATTTGTAAAATGCTCAAAATCATTTAAAACAATATGCGTAATAGCATTTAAAACTCCGACTAAAAAATGTCCGCTACCGCAAGCATTGTCTAGTATTTTAAATTTCAAAATATTTTCATTGTTTAGTTTGTCTTTTAAGGCACTTTGGATTAAAAAATTAGCTATGGATTGAGGTGTGTAAAAGCTTGCGCTTGCTTTTCTTGAGTTACTAGTATTTTTTAGATAAATTTGTCCTTTTTCATAAAAGGTGCATTTTTCTACTTTTTTTGATTTTTCTAAAATTTTAAAATCATAATTGTCAAAATAACACTCTATTTCTTTTGACTTTTCTTTATAGCTTACATAGTAAATATCTTCATTTGCTACTTCAAAAAAGTAAGAAAGCAAGCCTTCATAAATCGTGCCTAAATGCTCTATGCTTAAGGTTTTATAATCTCTTTTAAAAGTTAAATTTTTATCTTTGTAGTATAATAATTTTTCTAAAATTTTCTTTAAATCTTTATCGCTGAAAATCTTTGGTGTGCTTAAAAGAGTGGTTTTGCTCTCATCAAACAACCCGCCATTGAAAACAGGCATGTCAAAATTGCCTTTGCCTTCATTATAAATTTGAAAAATAGTTTCTAAATCACCAAAGCCAGCACTTGAGCTTTCATCATCGCTTAAATTTTGCAATAAAGTTTTTATGCTAATTTTACTTTTAAAATATTTATGCTTTTCTAAGATATTTTCAAATTTATCTTCAAAATAAGCAATAAATAAAAGCCTAAATACAAAATATAAAGAATTTTCATAGATTAGCTTTAAATCAGCTTTGGTTTTGTTATAAATTTTAGAACCTATAAATTCAAATAAAGATTCATTGCCATTTGTTCCATAGATGATAGATTTTAAATCATCTTCTATTTTGATTTTAGATTCTTTATTAACTTGTAAAGATTTTTCTATATGATTTTCTTGAGTGTAATTTATAAGACTAAAAACACTATAAAAATACGCAAAAGCTTGGTAATTTTTATCTTTTATAATTTGCTCTAAATTTATCTCATAAAATACTTTATTTGAACTAAGTATAGAATTATCATAAAAACGCCAAGATCTTCCATTTGTTAAAAAGCCATAATTTTTCTTTAAATTACTAAGATATCTTAAAATTTGAAAATGGGGATTTTCTTTTACTTTTTTATTGTCTATTTCTACTTCATAAGCTTTTGACTCCACTATGATAGTAAAGTCATTACTTGATTTTTTTACATCTTTATTTAAATTTTCGTATTTTGCTTTTGTATTTTCATCACAAAATAATAAAAAGTCAGGTTTTTCTTCTTTACCTTGTATGATTTTTATATCTTGTCTTACAAATTTCCACCCTAAAATTTCTAATACTTTTGATATAAAATCATCTTCAAATTGATGTTCGTTTTGTTTTTTAAATTTTTCTATATCATATAAATTAATAATCTTGTCTAAAACTTCTTCATAAATCTTTTCATTTTCTATAAATTTATAGATACTAGGAAAATCTACTTCTAAAGTATAATTTGTGAAAAGATTATTATTTAAATATTTTTTAATTTCTTCATAAAAATTCATAGAATACCTTAGTATTTTTTCAAAATAATAACAAAAAGAACTTTTTAAAATGCTAAGAAAATGCTTATTGGGCCTTATATTGTAATTTAAATTGGAATTGATAAAGACTTTACTACCTAATCTAAAAGAAGTCTTCCTTGAAATCTTTCAATAGCAAGGAACCTTTGATAAAATTTTATTATTAAAACATTGAATTTGGTGGAGACGAGGGGAATTGAACCCCTGTCCAAAAATAAAACAACCACGGCATCTACATGTTTAGCAAAGGTGAAAAATTCATCTAGCCAAACTCACCTTCCAAAATTTCAAGCTAGACTAAGACTTTAATTTCAATTAAAATTTGTCAAATTCTAATCTACACTATCAAAAATGACCAAATTCTAAGCTAGATAGTATCGCTTAAAATTCAGGCTCAACTGAACTTACGCAGCTTTAGCGTAAGCAGGAGCGAATTTAACGTTGTTTGCGTTTAATTTTAATTTGAGCTTTTTACGCTTTGCTCAAAGCGACATGCCACCAAGGCCACTCTACTCCTGTCGAAGCCAAGTCGTCCCCATTATTTAGAAATTTTATCAGGTACATTTGCAATTTGAGGATTAAACACGCTTAAAAACGAAGCATTTTTTTCATAATCAGCACAATATTTTTCAAGTTGTTCAGCTACTAAAAACATCCAATCGACAAATTCATCACTGGCTGGACCATCAAATTTCAAAGCTTCATTTACAATCTCTTCACAAAAAGTGCAAAAATTTACAAGCTCATCTAAATTTAATCTCTTAGCTGCCCATACAACATTATGGATATTTTGCTCTAAATCTTTTAAAGCTTCTTTGTATTTTTCACTATCACTGCTTAATTTCACAATCAAAGGTTCTAAAATATCACAAAGACTTCTAAAAAAATACAAAAAACGCTCGATTTCTTCAAGCTCATAATCTATCTCTAATTGCTCTAAAATCCCCATAAAAACTTCTATTATTTAAAGTTTAAATGTTTATTTTAGCAAATTTTAGATAAAATTAAAATTTCATAGCAAAAATTAATTTTTGGAAAAAAATGGATAGAATAGTAGAAATTGAAAAATTTTCCCCAGATGAAACTTATGAAACAAGCTTAAGACCTTCAAATTTTGATGGCTACATAGGTCAAGAAAATATCAAAAAAAATTTACAAATCTTTATAAAAGCAGCGAAAAAACGCAATGAGTGTTTAGATCATATACTTTTTAGCGGTCCTGCAGGACTTGGTAAAACTACTTTAGCTAATATCATTTCTTATGAAATGAGTGCAAATATTAAAACTACAGCCGCACCCATGATAGAAAAAAGCGGTGATTTAGCAGCTATTTTGACAAATCTTCAAGAAGGGGATATTTTATTTATTGATGAAATTCATCGTTTAAGTCCTGCTATAGAAGAAGTGCTTTATCCTGCTATGGAGGATTTTAGACTTGATATCATCATAGGTAGTGGGCCTGCTGCTCAAACTATAAAAATTGATTTGCCAAAATTTACACTCATAGGAGCTACCACAAGAGCGGGTATGCTAAGTAATCCTTTAAGAGATCGTTTTGGAATGCAATTTCGCCTTGAATTTTATAAAGATGAAGAACTTGCTATCATTTTAGAAAAAGCTGCTATAAAACTTAATAAAACTTGTGAGGCAAAAGCTTCTTTAGAAATAGCCAAACGCAGTCGTTCTACCCCAAGAATAGCATTAAGACTTTTAAAAAGAGTAAGAGATTTTGCTGATGTAAATGATGAAAATATCATTAGTGAAAAAAGAGCTAAAGAAGCACTTGATTCTCTAGGGGTAAATGAACTTGGTTTTGATGCTATGGATTTAAGATATCTTGAACTTTTAACAGATGCTAAGAGAAAACCTATAGGGCTTTCTAGCATAGCTGCAGCATTAAGTGAAGATGAAAACACTATTGAAGATGTCATAGAGCCTTATTTGCTTGCAAATGGTTATATAGAAAGAACTGCTAAAGGACGCATAGCAAGTTTAAAAAGCTTTGATATTTTAAAACTAAAATATAATAAAGGTTTATTTGATGAAAAATAGTAAATTTTTTCTAATTAGTTTTATTTTAATTGTTTTATTTTGGGTGTTATATTTATTTCAACCTTTTTTGATGAATATTGCCATAGCTAGTTTGATGGCTGTTTCTACTTCCAATGTCAATGTAAAATTTCTAACTATTTTTAAAGACAAAAAAGTTGTAGCAGCTCTTGCAACTACTTTGTTTATGCTAGCTTTATTTTTCATACCTTTTGTATATGCTATCATAGAACTTGCCAAAGCAGCTAAAAATTTTGATATCAATTATATTTACAATACCATACAATATTTTAAAAGCTACCATTTAGAATTACCAGAATCTTTAAGTTTTATAGAACCAAAAATACAAGAAACTTTAGCAAGTATCGATTTTAATTCTATTTCAAAAAATATCTTAGGATATATTTCTAGCATAACTAAATTTGGAACAAAATTTTTAACAGATATGGTTTTAATCTGTGTTTTTTACTTTTTTGCAAATTTATATGGAGCTAGTTTGATTAGCTATATTAAAACTATAGTTCCTATGCAAAAAGAAGAAACACAAGGAATTTTAAGCGAAGTAAGTAATGTAATGTCTGTGGTATTTTACTCTATGGTGTTAAATGCGATTTTACAAGGAATACTTTTTGGAACCATCACAAAATTTTATGGCTATGATGCAATTTTAATGGGAATTTTATTTTGCTTTAGTTCTTTGATACCTGTAGTTGGCGGGGCATTAGTTTATGTGCCAATATCACTTTATGAATTTGCAAATGGCAATTTAAATGCAGCCTTAGTGATATTTTTATATAGCGTGATTATGATTTCTTTTGTTGCAGATACTTTAGTAAAACCTTATATCATCAAATGGATCAACAACAAACTCGTAGAAATCCCAACGCAAATTAATGAACTTTTAATATTTTTTGCAATGATAGCTGGAATTTCAAGCTTTGGATTTTGGGGAATTATACTAGGACCCGCCATATTAACTTTTTTCATTTCTACCTTAAAATTGTATGTGATTTTAAACGAAAGACATTTTGTATAAAGCGATTATTTTAAATAATCGCTAAAATTTCTTCTTCGCTGGTAAGTTTTTTATTATATTTTATTACTAAAAATTTAGAGTTTTTATACACATCTAAAACTCCTTTAAAATCTTTAATAGCACTTAAATCTTTTTGAGTATCTAAAGGTAAATATACATTTTTAAATTCAGAAGGACTTTGTAAAAATAGCAATAATACAAACCAAACAACTGATAAAACTATCAACACACTAGCAAGCATTGTTAAACTAAAATGATGCAGAAAGTATCCTCCAATAATACCACCTAAAAAACTTCCAAAATAACCAAAAGCATTAAATACCCCCAAAGCTGCACCTTTTTCATTTACTTTAGCAAATTTGCTTGCACAACTTTGCATAATAGGCTCATGTAAATTAAATCCTACAAAAAAGATTACCACCCCTACCATAAAAAACAAAGCATTACTAGAAAAAGCAAAAATCACATAAGCTATAATAAAAAACACCACGCCCAAAAGTAAAATTTCCTTACTAAGTCCTTTTCTTTCTCCTAAAGATCCTGATAAACCCATAGCTAAAAACCCAAATATCATAGAGCTAACATAAACATGCCATAAATTCTCACTTGGATAATTAAACTCATGCACCAAAACCAAAGGAATGCTTAAAAATGCTATGCTCATAAGCATTTTTTGCATACAATTAGTTAAATTCATAAGTGCTAAATTTTTTTCTTTTAAAAGTATTTTTAAAGGAGTTTTTGTATTTTCATGATGAATAGCTTGTTCTTTTGGCACAACACTAAAAAGCAATACTATACAAATAAAACTCAAAATAGCACTAAGATCAAATAAACTCGATAAACCAAATTTTGCACTCAACAAAGGAGAAAGAACCAAAGAAGCTGCAAATGAAAGTCCTATAAATGCACCCATTATAGCCATAGCTTTACCACGATTTTCCTCATTGATAAAATCACTTATCATAGCTGTTGCTACAGCTCCTATAGCCCCAGCTCCTTGTAATAATCTTCCAAAAATCATAGTATAAATATCATCAGCATAAGAACAAATCAAAGAACCTATTATAAAAACAATAAGCCCTATTAACATAGTTTTTTTACGCCCTATTTTATCTGAGATTATCCCAAAAGGAACTTGCAAGGCCATTTGCATTAAAGCATAAACACCAATTAACAAACCTACTAAGAATTCATTAGCACCTTGAAGTTTTAAAGCATATAAACTTAGCACCGGTAAAACTATAAATAATCCAAAAAATCTAGTTCCAACTATAAAAGACAATGGCAAAACCGTTTTTAACATATACTCTCCTTAATAAAGGATAATTTTACTATGATTTTGATAAACTTTTTTTAAAAGCGATTTACAAAAAGGCTAATCTTTGAAAAATAAATTAAAAATTGTTGTTGCTAGTTCTAATTTACATAAAATAGCAGAAATTAAAAAAATTCTAAATAATACTTATGAAATTTATGCCCTTGATGAAGTTATAAAGCCTTTTGAAATCATTGAAGATGGAAAAAGTTTTAAAGAAAATGCACTCATTAAATCAACCACTATTTTTAATGCCTTAAAAAAAGATGATTTTATAATTTTAAGCGATGATAGTGGTATAAGCGTAGAAGCTTTAGATAATGCTCCTGGAATTTTTTCAGCAAGATATTCTAAAAAAGCAAATGATATAGCTAATAATCAAAAACTTATACGCAAATTACACGAAAAAAACCTCACTCAAAGCAAAGCTTTTTACACAGCAGCAATTGCCATAAGCTACAAATATGGAAATTTTTGCACTCACGGCTACATGCACGGCTTAGTTATCGATACTCCAAAAGGAAGCAATGGATTTGGATATGATCCTTTATTTATACCGAAAAATTTTACTCAAACTTTAGGCGAACTTGATGAACAAATCAAACTTCAAATTTCTCATCGCACAAAAGCTTTGGAGTTAGCAAATTATATATTAAGACTTTTGGAAAAATTAAATTAAGATTTATTTTTTTTAGAAAAAGTGATGATTAAACTAGGTAATAAAAACAAAGAGCTAAATAAAAGCAAACTCATGGCCAAAACCGTAAGTAATCCAAAATAAATAGTAGGGATAAAATTACTACCTACCATCACTAAAAATCCTAAAATAATCGCAAAACTAGTATAATAAATCGCACTACCTATACCCAAATGTGAGGCAATTATAGCTTCTTTTAAATTTTTGTGTTTTAATTCTTCTTTTAATCTATGAATATAATGGATCATATCATCAACACCTATTCCTATACAAATAGCAGCTATAGTAATACTCATAATATCTAAAGAAATTCCAAGCCATCCCATTAAACCAAATACTAAAGCCAAAGGAATGATATTTGCCAAAATCGCCACAAAAGCATAAAAAAAGCTTCTAAAAATTAGCACAAATAAAGCAAAAATAACAAAAATAACAAAAGCCAAAGTATCAAATTGTGATGCAAAAAGACTTTGAAGTAAATTATTATATAAAAGCATAATACCGCTGATTTTAACTTCAACATTATCATTTTGCAAAAGTATTTGTAAATCATGCTGAAGTTTTTTGATAAATTCATCGCGTCTTAAATTAGAATCACTATCTAACACCCTTATACTAAATCTTAACTCATCATTTTTAATACTCACATATGGAGTTAGAATTTGATTTTTAAAAGAAGTTTCCAAATTTTCATATAAAAATGCTAAGGCAAAATCATCTAAAGGCTTACCATCATTGATATTTTTTCCAAGCTCTAATAAACTTTGCAAACTAAGAACTGATCCTACAAAATTTTGCGAAGCTAAAAAATTATGTACTTTTGCTGCTATTCTTGTTTTATCGCTACTAAAAAAATACCTATCATCTTGAGCCAAATCTTCAAATTCTTTTTCAAATTCATCTTGTGTAGTGCTATTTTGAGTATTTTTAAATTTAACAATCACATCCAAAGGCATAGTCCCACCTAGCTCTTTATCAATGACTAATAAACCTTGTTTAATCCTAGAACTATCTTTAAAATAATTAACAAAGCTATTTTCTACTCGAATTTTGGAAATTCCAAAAAGAGCAAACACCACACAAACTGCACTTATAAAATAAATAATTTTTCTATGATTTAAACTAGCATTTGCGCAAAATTGTAGAAATTTTAGCGAATTTTGATCAAGTTTTTTAGTTTTCATTCTTGGTAAAAGCACCACAACGCTTGCAAAAAATACATAAGCTAAAATCAAACTTAGTGCAATTCCAAGACTCATCATAATACCAAGCTTAATAATAGGCTCAATATCAGAAAAAATAAAACTTAAAAATCCCACAATCGTTGTTAAAATCGCATAAAAACTAGGATTTGCCTTAGCAAGTAAAGTCGATAATAATATTTTATAAACACTAGATTTTGGATGTTTTTGTAAATTTTCTATAAAATGAACGATTAAATGTATCACTACAGAAACAGTGATGATTAAAACAAGAGCAACATAATTAGACGAAACAATGGTTATATCAAAACCCAAAAGTGCAAAAATTCCGCTAGAAGTAAAAAGTGAAATAATGCAAATACCCAAAGCCAAAAACACCCAATACAAAGAACCAAAAAACCACCATAGCACTATAAATAAAAGCCCTATTAAGCTTAAACCATAAACTACAAGATCAGATTTTACATAAGAGATCATATCATTAGCAATCATCTCTACACCACCAAGGTGTAAAAAATCATCATTTTTGCTGTATTTATCAACTATATTATTGATTTTATCCAATCTTGCTTTGCTAAATTCTCTCATAAGCTCTTGATGATCTTTAATCAAAACTCTAAAATGTTCTTTTTCTTTTTCATTTTTTGCTTCATCTCTTGATTGAATCAAAGCATTATAAGTTTCATCAGGCTCAAGATAGATCAAAATTCCAGCAGTTTTACCATCTTTAGAAATAAGATTATTTTTATAAAAAGGATGATTTAAAATTTCTTTTTTAGCTAAAGTTATATTAATATCTTGACTAAAAATATTAGGAATATTTTTTACAATTTCTTTTAAATCTTTATCATTAAAACTTTGAAGTAAAGGAGCATTGGCTATAGAAAAAACTTGTTTTACACCTTTAATTTGAGCAATTTCTTTGCTAATATTTTTAATAAAATTTAAATTTTTTTGTGAAAATAAATCTGCATCTTTTGGAGTAAAAGCAAGCATTAAAAAATCATCACCACTATAACGACTTGAAATTTCTCTATAAAATTTTAAATCCTCATCATGCTCTAAAAGCAAACTTTGAGCACTAGCATCTACGCTTAAATTTTTTGAAAAAAAAGTAAAAAATAAACAAAAAGCTAAGCTAAAACTTAAAGTAATTTTTGGAAATTTTAAAAAAAATTGGATAGTTTTGCTTAGCATTATTTAAAATTAACATTAGAAAGCTTACTAAGCAAAGTAGCAAAATCAGCATTTTGTAGCACATCTTTAAATTGCGAACGATAAGTTTGTATAATACTTACTCCAAAAATATCTACATCATAAATCAACCAGTTTTCATTTTTATTATAAAATTTAAATATCACAAAATTTTCTTTACCATCTACCATCATAGAAGTTTTTAAAAATACTCTTTTATTTTTCTCTTCTAAATTGACAACTTTTAATTTTTGTGAATCATATAAAGCGAGTTTTTCTGTGAAACTTCTTTTTAAATTAGCTTCAAAAGCTTGATTATATTGTTTTTTTTCTTCATCGCTTAATTGCTCATATCTAGTCGATAAGCTTAATTTAGCCATAAATTGATAATCAAAAATATGATCAAATAAAGCAAAAATTTGTTCAGCTGCTTTGGTGTGATTATTTTTATTTTGCTCTAAAATTTTAATACTTTGATCAATATTATTTTGCATTATTTTAGAGATTTCTTCTATTTGCAAAGCAAAAATAAAAGAAATACTAAATAACAAACTGATAATCTTACGCATAAAATCTCCTATTGGATCAATTCTTTGCGTCTTTGCTCATACGCATCACGAAAGAAAATGTAATAATCTACACTATTTTGGTAAATATCATCAATTTGTTCTTGTAAAAAACTAAGCTCATTAAGTCTTAAAGTAGCATTTACACTTACACCAAGCCAAAAATTATCTATATAAGCTTCAGGGGTTAAAAACCAATCTAGCGGCAAACTTAGAGCATCTCTTACATTAGATGGACCTATAAGTGGCAAAACAATATGCGGACCACTTTTTATACCCCATTTGCCTAATGTAATACCAAAATCAGTTTCATAGCTTTTTAAAGAAGTTTTACTAGCACTATCTAATAAACCAAATCCAAAAAGCACATTGATACAAAATCTTCCAAATTCCTCCCCTGCTTTTTTAAATTCTAAAGTCAAAAGATGATTGACAATTTTCAAAGGCGATCTTGTAGTTTCAAATACATTTTTAATCCCTGTTCTTGCTACTTGTGGCATAATAGTTTTATATGAAAGTGTCATAGGTCTTAACAAATAATGATACAAATTATAATTAAATTGAGACATCATTTTATTATAAGTGTAAAAATCATCTTGAATTTCTTGTTTTTGGTATTCTTGATCAAATTCTTCAAAACTTTGTGCAAGAAGTATTGTGTTAAACAATAAAAGCAAACTAATAAAATATTTTAACAATTTAAATCCTTTAAAAAATAAGCAAAAATTATATGAAACAATCAATTAAAATTTGATTATTTTTAATATGTTACAAAAATAAATAAAAATTTTTAAAACTCTATTATATAAGTCATATAAAATATGCAAAAAAAATCATTTTTAAAATTAATTTTAAATTTAAGTTATAATTTTTACTCAAATAATCAATTTTTAGGAGTAAATAATGAAAAAAATTCTATTTTTATTATTCGTATGTGTATTTGGATATAGTGCAGATATCAATATAGCTGCTGCTGCGAATGTAACTTATGCTTTTAAGGCTTTAGAAAGTGAATTTAAAAAAGAAAATCCAAATACAACTATTAATGTTACTTTAGGTGCAAGTGGAAATCTTTTGGCTCAAATCAAAAATGGAGCTCCTTTTGATATTTTCATGGCTGCAAATATGAAATTTGCTCAAAATCTTTACGATGAAAATCTTGCTATTGCAAAACCTGTAGTTTATGCCCAAGGAGCCCTTGCTTTACTAACTTTAAGAACCAATGTAGTTGATTTAAGTAAAGGCTTGGATGCATTAAAAGATGATAAAGTCAAACTCATAGCTATTGCAAATCCAAAAACAGCCCCTTATGGACAAGCTAGCATAGAAGCTTTAAATAAAGCTCAAATTTATCCAAGCATCAAAAATAAAATCATAGAAGCAAAATCTATAGGGGAAGCATTAACACAAACTCTAAAAGCAACCGATGTAGGTTTTATAGCTGCTAGCGCATTATATGAAGAAGGACTTAAAAAATACAATTTAAAAGAAGGGGTGAATTATATTTTAGTCGATCCTTCACTTTATACACCAATTGATCAAGGTATAGTTATAACTAAACGCGCAAAAGATAACAAGGAAGCTAAAAAATTTTATGATTTTATCTTAAGCGAAAAAGGTAAAGCTATATTTAAAGCTTATGGATATAGCGTTCTGTGATAGAAGCAAAAATTAGCTTTATTAACTCTCATGAGGGCATAAATTTAATTGAATTTACAAATGAAATACAAAAATTTTATATGCTCTCTTTAGAGCTTGATGAGAATATAAAAATTCACCAAAAGGTAAATTTATCTTTTAAAAGCACAGAATGTTTAATCCATAAAGAACGATTAAATACTTCTTTTATCAATGAGTTTTATGTCAAAATAGAAGCTATTTTTCAAGGTAAAATTATCACTATTGTAAGAGTAAAAAATGAATTTTGCATCTTTGAGGCACAAATTAGCACCAAAGCTTTTAATAATTTAAATTTAACAACAAACGAGTGTATTTATGTATATATTAACCCAAGTTCATTATTTATAAAAGAATACCTATGTTAAAAGTAGATATTTGTAAAATTTTTACAAACAAACATAATGATTTTAAACTCCAAGTTAAATTTGAGATCAAGCAAGGAGAATTTTTAGCTGTTTTTGGGAAAAGTGGGAGTGGAAAAACCACACTTTTAAAGGTCATAGCAGGTTTTGAAAAGGCTTTAGGAATTTGTAAGTTTAATAATGAAATTTTTTTCAATCAAAAACAATTTTTAAGCATACAAAAAAGAAATATAGGGTTTTTATTTCAAGATTATGCCTTATTTGAAAATATGAATGTAGAGCAAAATTTACTTTTTGCAAAAAACGATCAAAAATTTGCTAACGAGCTTTTAGAACTTTTAAATCTAAGCTCTCATAAAAAAAATCATATTTTAGAACTAAGTGGAGGTCAAAAACAACGCGTAGCGCTAGCAAGAGCTTTGATGAGAAAACCAAAACTTTTGCTTTTAGATGAACCTTTTAGCGCTTTAGATAATGAGATTAAGCTTAATTTGCATGATTATCTTTTAAATATTCATAAAACTTATAATATCACTACTATTTTAATTACCCACGATGTAAGTGAAGCGTATAAACTAGCTAATAAAGTGATTATTTTAGATCAAGGTCAAATCATCAAGCAAGGAAGCCCAAATGAAGTTTTTTTACAAACTCAAGGCTCGCAAAAATTTGCAATCAAAGCAAGAGTTTTAAAACTCCAATCACAAGATAGCATTATAGTTGCTACACTTAGCATAGGAAGTCAAATCACTCAAGTTGCTCTTAGTCCATTAGAAACTCAAAATTTAAAAGAAAATGATGAAGTAATTATAAGTCAAAAAGCTTTCGGGTTAAATTTAATCAAAACATAAAAAACCTTAAAATCTTTAGCTTAAAGCACATTCATACTTTGCATCATCACTTTAGCTTTACATTCAGCACAGCAATATAAAGTTTTTATCTTAGCATCATCACCTAAAAATTTTGGCTTCATAATGCTAGCTATTTTTTCAATAGCTTTTTTAGTGGCAAATTCCTTGCCACACTCTATACAGGCAAAAAGCTCATCTTGAGCTAAAATTACAAAAGAAAAATAATCTTTTTCTAAATCAATGCCACTCCTTTGAAGTACTAAAGTATCTTTTTCGGCACAGCTTACTTCACAATACCCACAGGTTGTGCACAAACTTGCATTAAATTTTAAAGAATTATCCTTAGTATCAGCCACCAACGCTCCCACATTACAAGAGCCCACACAAGCTAAGCACAAAGTGCAAGTATCTGTATTAATAGAAATTTTTCCATAGCGTATCCATTCTTTGCTTGGAATATTTCCTAAATTTTCATCCTTAATTAATTCTCTTAATCTCACTGCAAAATCTTCTCTTTTTAATAAAGAAGAATTATCAACCATAAATTTTAAATTAGGTATGAAACTAACTTGATTTAAAGCTTGCTCAAGATCTTTTTTAGAATGAGTTAAAAACACTCCTTGCTGTTTAAATTTTCTCTCAAAAATTTCATTGATAAGATCAATAACTTCTTTATTATTGGATTTTTCGTCATAAATAATCATACTAGCGCCACTAGTTTCAAGCATAGCTAAAAGATGTCTTTGGTCTAAAAAATGGCTAGTTTTTACCATAAAAGGCATGATGTTTTCATTAAGTTGTATGTCTAAATTTTCTATTTTGACATTTTCTGAAATAACTAAAATAATTTTATCTTCATAAAATTTTAAAATTTCATAAAAACAATTTTTAGGCATAGGAGCATAATCAAGCGCTCCACTTGGACAAATATTCACACACTCCCCACAATCAACACAATCAACATGAGAAAATTCTAATTGTTTTATTTCATCATCTTTTAAAATCGCAACGCTTGGACATATCTCATCACATTTTCCACAATGAAGACTTCTTCTGTGATGATATTGACAAATGCTATCATCATAGCTAATATAATTTTTAAATTTATGTTTTGGAGAATTAGAATTTAAAAGCTCTAAAATATCTTTGGAATTAAAATTAGAAATATCATAGCACCCACTTTGCTTATCAAAACTATCTTTTTTTACTTTGTATAAGAAAAAATCGCACTCTATTTCTACTTGCTCTTGATCTTTTAAAGCTATTACACAAAGCTCACCTATAGATCCTAATACCGCTACACACTGATCATTAGAAAGTTTTAAAACTTTATATTCATTTTCTTTTAAATTTTCTATCAAACTATTTTCATTATCATCACTAACAATAATGACATTTTTACCCACTTCTTTAGAGTATTCTAAATCAAGTCCCATATCATAGACTTTAGATCGTATTTTGTATAAAGCTTCTATGGTTTTAGCCTTTTGCAAGACACTATCTTTAGAATTTTTTAAATAAAAATTAATTTCTGGTGCATAAATTTGTGGTTTTAAAAGCAAAGAATTCCCTATAAAAACTTCTTCTTGAAAAGACTCATCAACTATACTAATACAATCACTTAAAGGAATTAAATCTTCATTTTCTAAAAATACAAAATCTTTCATCAAACTTTCTTTCTATAAATTTTTCAATAATTATATAAATCTCATTATAAAAAAGTTATAATTTTACAATTTTTTCTTAAGGTTTAAGATGCACAAATTTATAAATTTCCCTCCAATTAATGCTTTGATTAATGATAAAAACTTAAATTCATATCCTTTATATTTAAAAAATTATTTTGCCAAATTAGTTGTTTCAAATTGTAAAAAGCAATTATTAAAAGATCCTGATTTAGAAATTTCTTTTGAAACTCTTATTTTAAAGATTAAAGAAACAATAGATGAATTTTTGATTTCTCAACCAAAAGGTCTAATCAATGCAACAGGGGTAATCATACATACAAATTTAGGACGCAGTATTATAGATGAAAGTGCTTTTGATGAGATAAAAAACATCATTTGTTCTTATTCTAATTTAGAATTTAATCTTAAAAATGGAAAAAGAGGTTCAAGATATGATGCAATTAGTGCAAATTTAAAAATACTATTTTCTTGTGAAGATTGCTTAGTGGTAAATAATAATGCTTCAGCGGTATTTTTGATTTTAAATACCCTAGCAAAAGATTATGAAGTGATCACTTCAAGAAGTGAATTAGTAGAGATTGGAGGAAGTTTTAGAATACCTGAAGTAATCAATGCAGCAGGAGTTTTACTCAAAGAAGTTGGCACTACAAATAAAACCCACTTGAAAGATTATGAAAATGCTATTTCAACCAATACTAAAATCATCTTAAAGACACATCGTTCTAATTTTGCCTTTAAAGGCTTTTTTGAAGAAGTTTGCTTAGAACAAATTTATACATTAGCAAAAAAGAAAAAGATAGTCTCTTATTATGATTTAGGCTCTGGTTGGTGTGAAAATTTAAACAAAACTTTAGTTAAAAATGAGCCTTGTGTGAAAGATTTACTAAAACATTGTGATATTTTAAGTTTTAGCGGTGATAAACTTTTTGGATCAACCCAAGCTGGTATCATCCTTGGAAAGAAAAAATACATACAAAAACTCAAAAAAAACCAACTTTTAAGAATGCTAAGAGTTGATAAAATTACCCTAGCTTTGTTAAATCAAACTACAAAAGCTTATTTGCAAAAAGAATATGAAAAAATTCCTACCTTAAAACTTTTAAATGATGATATAAAAACCATAGAAAAAAAAGCATTATTTGTAAAAGAAAATATCCACATACCTTGCGAACTTAAAAAATCAAAAAGCTTAGTAGGTGGCGGATCTATGCCTGATAAGACTTTAGAAAGCATGGTTTTAAGCTTCAAAGGAAAAGCTTTAAATTTGCAAGAAAATTTTAGAAAAAATGGCGTGATTGGACGCATCGAAAAAGATGAATTTGTTTTAGATTTTCGAACTATTTTAGATAAGGATTTAAACAAACTAATTGATATTATAAAAAAGGTTTTTCATGCATAGTATCATCGTAGGAACTGCTGGACATATTGATCATGGTAAAACCTCGCTCATTAAAGCTTTAAATGGTTTTGATGGAGATAATTTAAAAGAAGAACAAGAAAAAAAGATAACAATTAATCTTAGTTTTTCAAATTTAAAAAATAATAACATAAATATTTCTTTTATAGATGTTCCTGGTCATGAAAATTTGATTAAAACTATGATTAGCGGTGCTTTTGGTTTTAGAATATGCATGTTTGTAGTCGATATCAATGAAGGCTTAAAAGCTCAAAGCATAGAGCATTTAAAAATTTTAGAATTTTTAGGAGTAAAAGATCTTATACTTGTTTTAACTAAAATTGATTTATGTGAAAATATCAATCAAAACCAACAAATACTCCTAGATGAGTTAAAAAAATACAAAATCAATATTTTAAAAATTTTTTCAACTAGCATTTATAAACAAGCAAGTATTGATACTTTAAAAACTTATCTTTTAAACTTAACTCCTAAAAAAAGTGATGAAGATTGTATCTTTAGATATTTTATCGATAGAATTTTTTCTTTAAAAGGTATAGGCACTATAGTAACTGGCAGCTTAAATGAAGGTAAAATTAGCAAAAACGAAAAAATACATTGTCTTGAAACGCAAAAAGACATCATAGTCAAAAACATACAAATTCATGATGAAAGTGTAGATGAAATTAGTGCTTATAACCGCGTGGCTTTGAGTTTAAATTTAAACCATCATGAATTAAAAAAAGGTTATATTTTAACCAAAAAAGGATTTTTTAAAAGTTTTACAAATATTGATGTGGTAATTTTTTCTAAATCAATCAAACACAAAAGCGAATTAGAATTTTGCACAGGAAGTAAAAAGATCAATGCTAAGATTTATATCATTAAAGAATTTGAAGATAAAATTTATGCTAGTTTGGAATTTGAAAAAGCTTTGGCTTTGTGTTTTAATGACAAATTTATTTTACTTCAAAATGGGCGTGTAAAAAGTGGCGGAGTAGTGTTAAATCCTGTAAGCGAACCTTTAAAAAAAGAAATGAAGATTAAATTTTTACATCTTTTAGAACAGCAAAAAATCATACAAGTATTTGAATTTTTAAAAGATATTCACAAATTTGGCTTTGGCTTATTATCAAGCTATCAACGCTTTAAAGTATCTCACCAACAAGCTTTAAAATTAGCTAAAAATTTGAGTGATGTTTTTGTAGATGAGCAAGCTTTAAATGTTTATAATCTAAACTCTAAGCAAGAAATCAAACAATTTATACAATTTATATTTTCTAAAAATCCCAATGCTTTAATATCAGCTCATTCTATATCTTTAAGATTAACTTGGGCAAGTGAAAATTTTTGCGCATTTATCTTAAAACAGATGGATGAAATTTTAGATTTTAAAGAAGGAGTGTATTTTTTAAAAGGGCAAAATTTTGAAAAATTAAAAGAAACAAATTATTGTGAAATTTATGAGATTATAAAAACAGAAGGCATTAGACCTACGGCTCCTTATAATCTTTATGAAAGATTGGGTTTAGATAGAAAGAGTGGAGATTTGATATTTAAAAAACTCAGCAAAGAAAATAAAATCATCAGATTAGCTCATAATATCTTCATAGAAAAAGAATCTTTAGATTCTTTAATGGATGAATTTTTAGTGCTTTTAAAAACACAAAATTTAGATGTTAATTTTGTAAAAAATCATTTTAACATTTCAAGAAAATATGCCATTGCTTATTTAGAATATTTAGATAAAAATTTCAAACAAGTAACAAAAATAGATGAAAAAAGAATGCTTAAACATTAAATTTAACTCTTTATAATTATAAAAATTTAAATAAAGGAAAATAATGAAAAAATCTTTAGCTTTATTAGCATTAACTAGCTCTTTGTTTGCAGCAAATAACGATGAAATAATTAATTTTTTTAAGAAAAATCCAAATTTAAATGATGCAAAAATAACCATAGTAGAAAGAGAAAAAATTCAAAATAGTGATTTTGAAGCAGTAATTGTAAATTTTGAGATTGCAGGTAAAAATCTTCAAGAAATAGTCTTTACTCAAGGAAATTTTATTACCACTGAATTGGTAGATATTAAAAAAGGGGAATTTTATTCTCAAGTGTTTCAAGCAAAACTTATGGAAAAACAACAAGCTGAATTTTCAAAAAAAGCTTTAGTGGAGCTAAAAAAAGAAAATATGTTTGTCTCGATAGGCGATAAAAACAAACCTTTACTTTATATATTTAGCGATCCAGAGTGCCCATATTGTAGAATTCATTTAGCTAAAATCGAAGATACTTTAAAAACCCATCAAGTGAAATTTATACTTACTCCAATCCACGATACTAGCGCATTTGAAAAATCAGCTTTAATTTATAAAGAAAGCAAAGATGCTAAAGATGATGCACAAAAAATCGCCATAATGAGAAAATACTACGATAAAGACATTAAAGATTATACAAAACCAAGTCAAGCTGAAGTAAAAGCTGTAAGAGATAATTTTGAAAAATACTCTAAACTTGGTCTTCGTGCAGTTCCTACTATAATTGATGCTCAAAAATAGTATATTTATCATATTTTTTGCGCTTTTTTTAAACGCTTGTTCATTTAAAACTAAAGCCCTCATTCAAACTAATAATGAGGGTATTTTTATACAAGCAAAGAAAAATCAAAGTATCAATTTACACATTCACAATCCCTCAAAAATTCCTACTAATTTGGAAAATAAACTAATTGAGAAATTCAAAGATTTAAATTTTAATTTAAAAGATAAAAATGCTGATTATGATATTTTTATCAATATAGTTGATTTTAAAAAATATTCTTATGCTCAAAGATTGCGTTCTTCTAATACTAAATTCTTTTTTAATAATTTTGATAGAATTGATGATGTGTTTGAAATGGAAGTAGAAAACTACTATATTATGCAAGTAAATTTACAAATTAATTCACATAATTTATCTCAAAAAACTTCACTTTTAGCCAGAACTACCCATCTTGGAAATTTAAACGATGTTAAACAAGCCTTAGAAGATAAAATTATCGAGCAAATTATAAGCTTTTTTTATTTTTAACACTAAATAAAAATTTCTTCAACGCTAATTGCTCTTTAGTATCAATTTTATAATAAATTAACCGCAAATAATCCTTAATATCGCTTTGAGAAAGCTTTCTTGAGTGAGAATAATGAATCAAAATATATTGGGGTATAAAAATTTTACTTTTAACAAATTGATTCATTATTTTTTTATAACTTGAAAAATTTTTCACACAAGAAAATCTAGCAAATACAAAAGGTAAATTTGTTTTTTCATGCCATAATTTACACAAATCAATATAATCATTTGGATTTTGCAAAAAAAGCCTTAAAGCCCTATCTCCGATAATCACTTCACCATTTTGTCTTAAAACTTTTGCTAGAGCATTAGAAGTGGCTGAACTTGCATCATCTTTATGTTGAGTATTTTTTTTTACCAAAACACTTTCAACCTTTTTATTTGCACAAATTCCTATATTTAAAGTTTTATATTTTTTTAAACGACTTTCAATACTTGAGATAATTGCAGCGTCAATGTGTCTATAATATAAACATTTATTAAGTTTAGCAGGAACGCCTTTTTTATATTCTGTAGTTTTTTTTACATAAGTAGGCAAAGGCATTCTTTTAAGATAAATATGCAAAGGAAGTAAATTTAAGTAATCAATCTTCCCAAAAATCATAAAGTATTAAATACCCTATCACCAGCATCACCAAGACCTGGAACTATGTATCCATTTTCATTTAAACACTCATCTATGCTAGCTACATAAATTTTGACATCTTTATGAAACTTATTAAAATTTTCAAGTCCTATTGGAGAGGCTACTAAGCTTATAAATTTTATATCTTTAACTCCATATTTTTTCAAAAGATCACAAGCATTTATAGCTGTAGAGCCTGTTGCAAACATAGGATCTATGATTATAGCGACTCTTGAACTAGCATTTTTTGGTAATTTTTGAAAATAAAGCTTACTTTCTAAAGTTTGTTCATCTCTAGCAAAACCTAAAAAACCTACACTAGCATCAGGTATAAGTTTAAATACACTATCAAGCATTCCTAAAGCTGCTCTTAATATAGGACAAATCATTATTTTTTGATTTATTTTTCTTGCTTTGGTTTTAACTATAGGAGTGTTGATATTAACTTCTTTTAAAGTTAAATCCTTTGTAGATTCATACAACAAATAAGAAGTTATCTCATCTATTAACATTCTAAAATGAAAAGGTTTAGTATTTTTATCCCTTAATATAGCTAATTTATGCTCTATTAAAGGATGTGAAACTAAATTTATATTATTCATTTTTTAAACTTTCAAAATACTTTTTCTCATCAAATTCTTTTATTTTTGTAACACCATCTTTAAATGCAGCAGCAGCAACCGCTGTGCTAACTAAGGCTTTTACTCTTGTATCAAAAGGTTTTGGTATAACATAATCTCTACCAAATTTTAATTCTTCTACATTATAAGCTTGTTTTACCTCATCAGTAACTTCAAGCTTAGCCAAATCTGCCAAAGCTTTTGCAGCTGCTACTTTCATATTTTCTGTAATTTTTGTAGCTCTAACATCCAAAGCCCCTCTAAAAATAAAAGGAAAGCCTAAAACATTGTTGATTTGATTTGGATAATCACTCCTACCAGTTCCTACTATAGCATCACCTCTTACTCTTTTTACATCTTCAGGCATAACTTCAGGGATAGGATTAGCTAGTGCAAAAATCACAGGATCTTTTGCCATAGATAAAATCATCTCATCATTTAAAATTTTTGGAGCACTAAGCCCTAAAAATACATCTGCATCTTTTAATGCTTCTTTCAAAGTCATCACTTTAGTATCACTAATAAATTCTAATTTATATTTATTTAAATCATCTCTTTGGGTATTAACAACACCTTTACTATCTACTAGAATAATATTTTTTACGCCTAAATTTCTATACATTCTAGCGCTTGCAATACCTGCTGCACCTGCTCCACTAACTACAACCTTAATATCTTCAAATTTTTTACCACTAATTTCCATAGCATTTATAAGCCCTGCTGTAGAAATAATAGCAGTTCCATGTTGATCATCGTGCATCACAGGAATTCCAAGATCTTGCAAAGCTGCTTCTATTTCAAAACATTTTGGTGCTGAAATATCTTCTAAATTTATCCCCCCAAAAGTAGGAGCTATAGCTTTACAAAAAGTAACAATTTCATCTACGCTGTGTGCATCTATTTCTAAATCATAAGCATTTACATTAGCAAATTTTTTAAATAAACACGCCTTTCCTTCCATGACAGGCTTACTAGCACTTGCACCTATATCGCCAAGACCTAAAACCGCACTTCCATCACTTACCACAGCTACCAAGTTTGCTTTATTGGTATATTGATAAACCAATTCTTTGTCTTTTGCTATCTCTAAGCATGGTTGCGCAACCCCTGGAGAATAAGCTAATGATAAATCATGAGCACTATCCATAGGTTTGCGAGCTATTACATCAATTTTACCACCTATGTGGTATTTTAAGGCTTCTTCTTTTAAATTCATCGTTTTTCCTTCATATATCGTAATAAATTTTCAACCCTAAACTTACATTTTTGCACTCCTAAAAATTCTAATACTTCAAATATACTAGGACTTACAGAACTTCCAGTTAATGCAATGCGTATAGCTTGAGCCAAATCTTTTAATTTCAACCCATTTTCTTCTAAAAATTTATTGGTAAATTCTTCAAATTCATGAGCTTTTTTTTGATTTTCCAAAACATTAGCGTATTTTTCCAAATAAGTTAAATTTGTTTCATTAAGAAATTTATCTATGGCTTTTTGATCGTATTCTTTTGGGTCATTTAGTAACACTTTAGCCCCATTAATAACATCATGTAAAGTTTTAGCCCTTTCTCTTAACATATCAAGTAAAAATCCTGCTTTTTCATATTGACTTAAATCAAAATTTAAATCTTTTAGTTGTTGATTCATTTCTTCAAAAGATAAAGTTTTAATATAATGAGCATTAAGCCATTCTAACTTTTTAAAATTATAGCAAGATGCACTTTTATTGATATGGTTTGGATCAAAAAATTCTTTCATTTGCTCAAGATCAAAAATTTCATCATCCCCATGACTCCAACCAAGTCTTACCAAAAAATTTAACAAAGCTTGAGGTAAAATACCCATATTTTTATATTCCATCACATCCGTTGCTCCATGACGCTTAGAAAGTTTTTTACCATCTTCACCATGTATCATAGCAACATGATAAAATTTTGGAATTTTAAAACCAAGTGCTTCATAAAGTACAATTTGTTTTGGAGTATTAGATAAATGATCATCACCTCTTATGACATCACTAACTCCCATTAATGCATCATCAATTACAACTGTTAAATTATAAATTGGACTTCCATCACTTCTTGCAATTACAAAATCATCCAAAATATCTTCAGCCTGAAAACTCACTTCTCCTTTAATGCCATCTATAAATTTGATTTCTCCGCTTTGAGGAGCTTTTATACGAACCACTGGCTCTATACCACTTGGTGGTATTCCTTTAAAATCTCTATATCTTCCATCATATTTTGGTCTTTGCTTATTTGCTTCTTGCTTAGCTCTTAATTCATTAAGTTCTTCTTTGCTCATATAACAATAATAAGCCTTACCCTCATCTAATAATTTTTGAATATATTTTTTATAAATCTCAAATCTTTGAGATTGGTATTCTATCTTGCCATCATAATCAAGCCCGCACCATTTAAATGCTTCTATGATAGCTTGCGTTGCTTCTTGTGAATTTCTTTTTAAATCAGTATCTTCAATGCGTAATAAAAATTTACCATTATTTTTTCTTGCATAAAGATAATTATACAAAGCTGTTCTTAATCCTCCAATGTGCAAATATCCAGTAGGAGAAGGAGCAAAACGCGTAGAAATTTCTTGCATATTTTTACCTTTTTTAAATTTTTATTGTTATAATGCTATATTTACACTTAAATAAAGGTTTTAAAATGAAAAAATTTTTAATATCATGCTCTTTCGCTGTAAGTATTTTATATGCTCAAAATATAGGCGGAATAGCTATGATAGTAGAAAATGAACCTATTACAATATATGACATAAATCAAGCTATGAAACAACTCAATACCAAAGATAAACAAAAAGCTATAACTTTTTTAGTAGATGATAGAATTCAAACAAGTGAAGCAAAAAAATTTGGAATTCAAGTGAGTAATTTTGAACTTAAGAAAAAACTAGATCAAATAGCAAGAAGTAACAACACTGACATAAATGGCTTACAAGTAAAAATAGAAAAAGATGGGTTCGATTTTGAAAATTTTAAAAAACAAGTTAGAAAAGATCTTCAAAAAGAAAAACTTTACCAAAACATTATGCAAAATGCAAAAATCAACACCGACGAGGAAACATTAAAACATTTTTATGAAACCAATATTGATAAATTTAGTACTTTTTCTAATGTTGATTTAGTGGTTTATAATTCTACTAATCCTGAGCTTTTACAAAAACTTTTAAACAATCCAATGTATAAAAACTCACAAATTAAATCTAAAGCTATCAGTTTAAATGCATCTAATATTGATCCAAGATTACTCGCTTTACTCAACAACACTAAGGTTGGAAATTTCACTCCTATATTAAATGGAGAAAATACTTATATTATTTATTTTATCAAAGAAAAATATGGTAAAAATCCTATAGAATTTGATTTAATCAAAGATCAAATCACAAATGCATACACTATACATCAAAAAGAACAGGCCTTAAAAAATCATCTTGATAAAATTAGAGCTAATGCCCATATAGAAGAGCTAAGATAGACAAACTATCTTAGCATAATTAATGTCTTGAAAGATAATTTGTATCATAGTTATTATTTATAAAATCTGCATTATCCATCATCGCTAAATGAAAATCTTTAGTAGTTTTAATTCCACCTACTATAAGTTCGTGTAAGGCTATTTTCATTTTTGCAATTGCTGCATTTCTATCTTTACCCCATACAACTAATTTTCCTATCATAGAATCATAATAAGGAGGCACACTATAATCTTGATAACAATGACTTTCCATTCTTACATTAGCTCCTGCTGGGGCTACATATTTTGTAATTTTGCCTGGGCATGGTAGAAAAGTTTTAGAATCTTCTGCAGTAATTCTGCATTCTATAGAATGACCTTTAAGTTTAATCTCTTCTTGTTTTGGCAAAGGATAACCCTCAGCTACTTTAATCATAAGCTCAATTATATCTATACCACTTACCATTTCACTTACACAATGCTCAACTTGCAAACGCGTATTCATTTCTATAAAATAAAAATCTAAATTTTTATCTACTAAAAATTCAAAAGTACCCGCACCTTCATAGCCAATCGCCTTAGCAGCTTTCACTGCAGTTTCATGAAGTCTTGTTCTTGTTTTTTCATCTAATAAAATTGCAGGAGATTCTTCTATAAGTTTTTGATGTCTTCTTTGCATAGAGCAATCTCTTTCTCCAATATGAATCACATTACCAAAGCTATCTCCTATGACTTGCACTTCTATATGACGTGGATTTTGTATATATTTTTCCATATACATAGTTCCATCTCCAAATGCACTCATAGCTTCACTTTCAGCTGACCAATATGCTTTTTCAAGATCGCTTTCTTTTTCTACTACACGCATACCACGGCCACCACCCCCTGCTGCAGCTTTTAAAATCACAGGATAGCCTATTTCTTTAGCTAGTTTTTTAGCTCCTTCAACTCCATTTAAAGCTCCATCACTTCCTGGTATCACAGGCACACCTGCTCTTTGCATAACTTGCTTTGCTTTACTTTTATCGCTCATTAGAGCCATAGCAGCCACAGAAGGACCTATAAATTTGATATTATGCTTAGCACAAATTTCTACAAAATTTTGATTTTCACTTAAAAATCCATACCCTGGAAAAATCGCATCAGCCTCACTTATCTCCGCCGCGCTTATAATAGCTGGTATATTTAAATAACTTTCTGAGCTTCTTGCGCTTCCTATGCAAATACTAGCATCAGCATATTTTAAATACAAGGCATCTTTATCTGCAGTTGAATACACACAAATTGCCTTTTTTCCCATCTCTTTGACGGTTCTTAAGGCTCTTAATGCAATCTCTCCACGATTTGCAATTAAAATTTTTTTAATTTCCATTTTATAATTTCTCCACCACAAACAATGGCATACCAAATTCTACAGGTTGTCCATCAGCTACTAACACTTCAACTATCCTACAATCATATTCAGCTTCAATTTCATTCATAATTTTCATTGCTTCAATAATAGCTATAGTGCTTCCTTTTTTAATAGTTTGTCCCACTTTAGCAAAAGGAGCTGCACCTGGACTTGGCGCTTGATAAAATGTTCCTACCATAGGGCTATTTATAGTAGGTTTATTAGATGATGGAGCAGTTTTTGTTTCATTTACAACATTTACATTAATTGGTTGTGGTGCTGGAACTACTGGGGCTGGAGCTGGTAATTCACAGCACAAATCTTTTTCAAGTTCTATTTCAAATCCATCTTGTTCTTTTATTTTAATTTTACTTACATTTGCTTTTGCAAAAAGCTCCATAAGCTCTTTTATCTCTTCTTTGGTCATATATTCTCCTTGATTTATAAGACTTAATTTATAATTATATAAAAAAATATTAAAAATAACTTCAATTATTTATTTTTAACCATATTTTTAAGATATAATTTAAAAATTTACTTTAATTTTTTCAAAGGAAAAACATGGGCTTAAAAGCAGATAATTGGATCAAAAAAATGGCATTAGAACACAAAATGATAGAACCATTTTGCGAAGCAAATATAGGTAAAGGTATGGTTAGTTATGGGCTTTCAAGCTATGGTTATGATATAAGAGTAGGAAGAGAATTTAAAATTTTTACCAATGTAAATTCAACCGTGATAGATCCTAAAAATTTCGTAGAAGAAAATGTAGTGGATTTTGAAGGTGATGTCTGTATAGTTCCTGCAAATTCTTTTGCCCTAGCAAGAACCATAGAGTATTTTAAAATGCCAAAAGATGTTTTAGCTATTTGTCTTGGAAAAAGCACTTATGCAAGATGTGGTATTATAGTCAATGTAACTCCTTTTGAGCCAGGTTTTGAAGGACATATTACTATAGAAATTTCAAACACCACTCCACTTCCTGCAAAAATTTATGCAAATGAAGGTATAGCTCAAGTTTTATTTTTACAAGGCGATGAATCTTGCGATATCACTTATGCTGACAAAAAAGGAAAATATCAAAATCAAACAGGTATAACCTTACCAAGAATTTTAAAATAAATGTTTTTTGACGATATAAATTAAATTAATAATGTAGGATTTTAAATATGTTTAATGGAAAAAGTATTTTAATCACAGGTGGAACTGGAAGTTTTGGAAAAACTTATACAAAAACACTTCTTAAAAAATACAAACCTAAGAAAATCATCATTTATTCAAGAGATGAGTTAAAACAATTTGAAATGGCTAGAGAGTATAGCGATTCTTGTATGCGTTATTTTATAGGTGATGTTAGAGATAAAGAAAGATTAAGTGTAGCTATGAAAGATGTGGATTTTGTAATCCACGCAGCAGCCATGAAACATGTTCCTATAGCTGAATATAATCCCATGGAATGTATAAAAACCAATATAAATGGTGCTCAAAATGTAATCGATACATGTTTAGAAAATAATGTCCAAAAATGTATCGCTCTTTCAACTGATAAAGCATGCAATCCTATAAATTTGTATGGAGCTACAAAATTAGCAAGTGATAAATTATTTGTTGCAGCAAATAATTTAACAGGATCATCTCATACTAAATTTAGCGTAGCAAGATATGGAAATGTAGTAGGCTCAAGGGGTTCAGTGGTGCCATTTTTTAAAAAGCTGATAGAAAATGGAGTAAAAGAGCTTCCTATAACAGATGAAAGAATGACTAGATTTTGGATATCTTTAGAAGATGGGGTGAATTTTGTATTAAATAATTTTGAAATTATGCATGGAGGAGAAGTTTTTGTGCCTAAAATCCCATCTATGAAAATTGTTGATTTAGCTAAAACTATGGCTCCAAATTTAAAACATAAAATTATAGGCATAAGAGCAGGTGAAAAACTTCACGAAATAATGATTTCAAGTGATGATAGTCATTTAACTTATGAATTTAAAGATTATTATGCAATTAGTCCAAGTATTCAATTTAATTCTATAGATATTGATTTTAGTATGAATGCAAAAAATGAAAAAGGTCAAAAAGTCCAAGATGGTTTTTCATATAGCTCTGATAATAACACAAAATGGGTTAGCAAAGAAAAACTTTTAGATATAATCAATCACACAGAGCTTGAAAAATGATAACCTACTCTCATCAAAACATAGATCAAAGCGATATAGAAGCTGTTATAAATGCTTTAAAAGATGAAATTTTAACAGGTGGAAAAAAGACAGAAGAATTCGAACAAGCACTTTGTGAATATGTGGGAGTAAAATACGCTTGTGTTTTAAATTCAGCCACTTCAGCTTTACATCTTGCATATTTAAGTTTAGATGTTAAAGAAAAAATTGTTTTAACCACTCCTATAACTTTTGCTGCTACTGCAAATGCTGCTTTAATGGCTGGTGCAAAAATAGAATTTATAGATGTAAAAAGCGATGGAAATATAGATGAAAAAAAATTAGAACAAAGATTAAAACAAGATAGTAAAAATATAGGTGCAATTTGCGTTGTTGATTATGCTGGCAACAGCGTAGAAATGGATGAAATTTTAAGTCTTTGTCAAAAATACAACATGGCTTTAATAGATGATGCAAGCCATGCTTTAGGAAGTATTTATAAAAATGAAAAAGTAGGAAGCAAGGCTGATTTAAGCATTTTTTCTTTTCATCCTGTAAAACCCATCACTACTTTTGAAGGTGGTGCTGTAGTTAGTAATAATAAAAATTTGATAGAAAAAATAAAATTACTAAGATCTCATGGAATTTATAAAAAAAGACTATGGGATAGTGATATGTGCGAGTTAGGATATAACTATCGTTTAAGCGATGTAGCTTGTGCTTTAGGTATAAATCAACTCAAAAAACTCGATCAAATTCTAGAAAAAAGAGAGCAAATAGCAAATTTTTACGATAAAGAATTTGCAAAAAATCCATATTTTTCTACTATAAAAATTAAAGATTACAAAAAAAGTTCAAGACATTTATATCCTATATTACTTTATCCTGAGTTTTATTGCCAAAAAGAAATAATTTTTCAAAAATTATTAGATTTGGGTATAGGTGTGCAAGTGCATTATAAACCTACTTATGAATTTAGTTTTTATAAAAATTTATACAAAAATATCTTTTTAAAAAATGCTGATAATTTTTATAAAGCTGAACTTAGCATACCATGCCATCAAGAAATGAGCTTACAAGATGCAAATTTTATAAAAGAAAATTTATTTAAAATTTTAGAAGATTCTAAAAAGGATTGTTAAAATGATGAAATTTAGTAAAAATTGGGGTGTGGCATGTACGAACTAGCTAAAAAACTTTTTCCAATTTGTAGAAGTATCACAGGAGTTGGTTTTAGAGCTAGTTTAAAAATACTTGATGATGCTATGGGGGGGGTATTTTAAAAATTCACTCCATAAAAAGCGGAACTAAAGTATATGATTGGGTAGTGCCACAAGAATGGCAAATAAATGATGCTTACATCATAACTCCAGATGGAGAAAAAATTTGCGATTTTAAAAAAAATAATTTATATGTATTAAATTATAGCGAAGGTATAAATGATGAAATTTCACTAGATGAGTTACAAGAGTATTTATACTCTATAGAAGATTATCCAGATGCTATACCTTATGCAACAAGCTATTATAAAAAAAGATGGGGGTTTTGCATAGAACATGAAAAAAGAGCAAAACTCAAAAACGGAAAATACAAAGTTTTTATAGATGCAAAACATTTTGATGGAATTTTAAATTATGCTGATTTTATAATACCTAGCACACAAAATAATAAAGAAGAAATTTTAATCTCTACTTATCTTTGTCATCCTTCAATGGCAAATAATGAATTAAGCGGACCTATAGTAGCTACATTTTTAGCAAAATGGCTTTTAAAACAAAAAGAAAGAAAATATAATTATCGTTTTGTGATAATTCCTGAAACCATAGGCTCCATAGTATATATAAATAAAAATTTAAATCATTTGCAAAAATATATTAAAGCTGGATTTGTATTATCTTGCATAGGTGATGATAATGCTTATTCTTTGATCCACTCTCCAAGCGAAAATACTCTAGCTGATAAAGTAGCACTTTATACTTTAAAAAATAAAGAAAATTTTAAAAGCTTTTCCTTTGTAGATAGAGGATCAGATGAAAGACAATATTGCTCACCTTTGGTAAATTTACCAGTAGTTTGCATATGTAGAACTAGATTTGGTGATTATAAAGAATATCACACTAGTAAAGATGATTTAAATTTCATAAGCGAAAAAGGCTTACAAGGCGGTTTAAAAGCTATGCAAGAAATCATAATGAATTTAGAAATAAACGCAACTTATAAAAATACAACAATTTGCGAACCCAATTTAGGAAAAAGAGGGTTGTATCATACCATAAACACTAATTCTACAAATGATATACCATTATCTTGTAATTTTTTAGCTTATTGTGATGGAAAAAATGATGTTTTAGATATAGCTGATAAATTAAATTTACAAGCTTATGAAATAAAAGAATTAATAGAAAAATTAAAAGAAAATGGACTTATAATATGAAATACTTTTTAGAGCACAATAATAAAAAATACTCAAATTTTGATTTAATAAAAGCTTTTGAAAATTTAGGCATTAAAAAAGGTGATATTTT